>NZ_LR733185.1:624310-870991 GCF_902506465.1 Pseudoclavibacter sp. 8L
GTTCGGGGCGGAGCCGGGATGCGCGGGGCCGGGCCATCCCGTGCCGCCGAGAGCGGACTTGTGGTCGTTTCCCGCGGGTCTTGACGACCACAACTCAGCTCCCGGCCGCGGCGTTCGCATCGAGGGCCGGGATGAGGTCGGGATGCGCGGGGCGGGGACGGGTTCGGGTTGGAGGTCGGGATGCACGGGGCCGGGCGTGCGAACCTTGCCGCATGCGCGCATCCACCTGGACTCCCCTCGCGATCGTCTACCTCCTGCTCGCCATCGTCGGCGGAGCCGTGACGTGGACGTTCAACGTCATCGCTGGCATGGAGGGCAGCGCCTTCATCGGCGACTACTTCGGCAGCGGGCCCGCCGTCACGTCGATCGTGATCGACGTGCTTGTCGCCGCCACGGTTGGCGTCGTCTTCATCATCGTCGAGGGCCGCCGCCAGGGCATGCGGCGCCTGTGGGTGTACATTCTCTGCTTCGGCGTGGCCTTCGCGTTCGCCCTGCCGCTGTTCCTCGCGATGCGTGAGCGGCACCTGGCATTGGGACGGGCGGTCAGCGAATCGGGCGGGGTCGACGAAGACCCCAGCCACCCATAGCCGATAGCTTCGACCGGTCACGCAAAGGCCACGGAGGTTCTGCTGCTTGGCTCGTCGTGTTCACGGACAAGCGAGACGGAGGAACCGGATGAAGAACGCGCTCTGGTCGATCGGCGGCGTCGCCGGAAGCGTCGCGTACGTGCTGCTCGTCGGGTACCTGACGATCCAGGTGAGCGGACTTGCCGGCGGGGCGGTGTTCGGCCTGGACAACCGGCTCACCGGCGTGACAGAACCCGGCCCGGGACTCCTCCAGCTCGCGCTGATCGCCGGGGTCAGTGGCGTCACGCTCCTCATCCTCACCCGGGCTGTGCGCAATCTGGGCCCTGCCTCTCGCTTCGCGCTGCGACTTGGCTTCGCGGCCGCAACGGCGGTCCAGATCGTTGCGGCGTTCGTCATGCTCTCGCAGCGCTTCGAGGTGCTGGACCTCAACACCGGGCCGGCACCATGGGTCGAGGGCTGGCTGGCCAAGGGCGGCACGGCCTCCGTCGTCCACCTGATGCTGATCGTGGCGGTGGCGCTGCTGGTTGCCGAGCGCGCGCGAGCCGCGGTCACGCCGCCACGCACTGCTCCGCAAGCCAGTTCTGAGCCAGCGCAGGGGCTTCACCCGTGAGCGCGGAAACGTCCGGCTGGATGGGCTCTGGCATGACCGCGCCGGTTCGGTCCGTGTAGCGGGAGGTGGTGAGGAGGATCTCCGATCCGTCGGCGAGCATGAAGCCGTCGACGCCGGTCGCGAGGCCGTTGCTCTTCTCCCCGAAGGTCATCACGTTGCTCTGCCCGGTGAACGCGGCCAGCACCATCTCAGCGGCGGAAGCCGTGTAGAAATCCTGCAGGACGGCGATCGGCTTGCCGGCGAAGACGCTTGTGTCGACGTCCACTTCTGAGTCGAAGCGCAGCTCGTAACCGTCATCTGAAGTCGCGCTCTCCGTAGTCACGGTGATCGCGCCGCGCGTGCCATCCCGATCCACGAACCCCGCGACGGCACTCGTGTCGAAGAGCGGCGAGACTGCGCCGAGCATCGGGAATGCGCTGCCGCCCATGTTGCCGCGCAGGTCCACGACGAAGCCGCACGTCTCCGCGTCCGCGAGCGCGGCCAGCCCCTCGACACCGGCCCGTGCGTACGCTTCAGCTGGAGCACCGTCATGCCCGATGGCCGACACGGTGATCGTGACGGTGCGCCCGTCCGTTGCCTCGACCAGCGGCGGGGCGCTCGGTGCTTCCGCATACAGAGCATCCCGTTCGTCCGCGGGGAGGAACCTCGCGTGCCTTCCCCCGGCATCGCTGGCAGCTGCCGCGATGAGTTCGTACGCCTCCTCGAGGTCTGCAGCCTGCGCGCCCGCCGCGATGAGGGCATCCCGTTCGAGCGACCAATCTCGGCCCGAGTAGAGGCCGTGCTCTTCCAGGATGAGTGCGGCCTCTTCGACGAGCGCGGCGGGGCTCACTGGCATGGGCGGGCTGGGCGTCGGCTCCGGAGCTGCGGAGCACCCGGAGAGCCCCACGGCGAGTGCAGCAACCACGGCAAGCGAGACGCTGGCGCGCAGACTTCGCGTGCCTTGACCTCCGCGGGCGACGCTGCTCATGCATCCACCCTACGATCTCGTTGATTCACGACAGCGGGGCCGCGGCGAGCCACATAAGTCCGGCTTCTCGCGACCCCCCGCTCCTCACTGAGAACGCTTCACTGGTCGATGGAGGCCATGTTCGCGTCGTCGTGCCTCGCGCCCGCCGCGGGCTCGAGCGCGTCGAGGCGGGCGATCTGCGACTCCGTGAGCACAATCGCGTCGGCGGCGGTGTTCTCCTCAACGCGGCTCACGCGGCGTGTGCCCGGAATGGGGGCGATGTCATCGCCGCGCGTGAGGATCCAGGCGAGCGCCGTCTGGGCTGGCGTCGCGCCGATCTCCTCGCCGATCGCACGAACCTCGTCGACGATGCGCAGGTTGCGCTCGAAGTTCTCGCCCGTGAACCGTGGGTTCGTCGTGCGCCAGTCGTCGTCCGCGAAGTCGGCGACCGAACGGATCTGGCCCGTGAGGAGCCCGTGGCCGAGCGGTGAATACGGCACGAAGCCGATGCCGAGCTCGCGGAGCAGCAGAAGGATCTCGGCCTCCACGTCACGCGTCCACAGCGAGTACTCGGTCTGCAGGGCAGAGACGGGATGCACGGCGTGCGCCCGACGGATCGTCTCCGGGGATGCCTCGGACAGCCCGAAGTGCAGGACCTTGCCCTCGGCGACCAGCTCGGAGATGACCCCCGCCGTGTCCTCGATGGGCGTGTTCCGGTCGACGCGGTGCTGGTAGTAGAGGTCGATGTGGTCGGTGCCGAGGCGGCGCAGCGAGCCCTCGACGGCGGCACGGATGTTCGCTGGGCTGCTATCGACACCCGGCTGCCGCCCGGCGTGCGAGTAGAGGCCGAACTTGGTGGCGATCTTGACCTGGTCGCGGCGCCCCTTGATCGCCTCGCCAACGATCTCCTCGCTGAGGAAGGGGCCGTAGATCTCTGCCGTGTCGATGTGGGTCACGCCGAGCTCGAGGGCTCGGTTGATGGTCGCGATCGATTCGGAGCGGTCGAGTTCGCCCTCGCTCGTGTAGGTACCCGCCATGGTCATGGCGCCGAGTCCGATGCGGGAGACCTCGAGGCCTCCAAGAGTGATGTGCTTCATGGAGAGCAGTCAAACCTCATCCATCGACGGCAGCGCGGCCCTGGTGTGAGGTGCACTGACAGGGCCCCTCTGCGCAGCGAGCTGCGGCGTAGGGTCGCTGGCATGGACATCCATGACGACCTGAGCGCGTTCCTCACCTCCAGGCGAGCGAAGCTCACGCCGTCGCAGGCGGGGCTGCCCGACTTCGGTGGTCGACGCCGCGTTCCCGGGCTGCGCCGCGAAGAGGTCGCGCTGCTCGCGGGGATGAGCGCCGAGTACTACAAGCGACTCGAGCGAGGCAACGCGGGCGGTGTCTCCGAGGCCGTGCTCGACAGCGTGAGCCGTGCCCTGCACCTCGACGAGGCCGAGCATGCGCACCTGCACGAACTGGTGAGGGCGGCCAATGAGGGCATGCACCCGCAGCGACAGCGCCGCACCAAGAAGCAGCAGCTCAGCGCAGCCATGCAGCAGACCATCGACGCGATGTCGACGGTGCCCGTGTTCATCCAGAACGGCAGACTCGACGCGATCGCGACCAACACGCTCGGTCGGGCACTGTTCGGCCCGATGTTCGAGGATGCCCGCACGCCTGTCAACGCGGCCCGTTTTCTCTTCCTCGACAGGCGTTCGCATGACTTCTACCGCGACTGGGAGAACAACACGCGTCAGATCGTGGCGCTCCTCCGCTCCGAGGCTGGCCGCTCCCCGCACGACCGCAACCTCAGCAACCTCGTTGGCGAGCTCTGCACTCGCAGCGAGCTCTTCCGCAGGCTCTGGGGAGCTCACGACGTACGCGAGCACCGCGACGGGCTGAAGCGCGTGCACCACCCCGTCGTGGGCGACCTCGACCTCACCTACCAGAGCATGGATCTCGCCTCCGACCGCGGACTGCTCATGCTCGTGTTCTCGGCAGAGCCGGGGAGCGCATCCCACGAGCGCCTGCAGCTGCTGTCGAACTGGGCGGTGACGCATGCGACGGACATAGGCGCGGATTCCTCAGCACGCACAACCTGAACAGGGGGGGTCAGGACCACGACGCTGCCGCGTCGCGCGGCGTCCCAATGAGGCCACCTCCACCGGGGCGTGGCCTGAGCTCGACGCTAGCCCATGGACCATCCTGCTGCCGAGCACCCGGTCTCGCGCATGAGCGCGGGCCTGTGCCAGGATCTGACCATGAAGCACGTGACGAAGCTGTCGGCTGTCGCCGCCGCGATTCTCCTCCCCGCGGCGCTCGCCGGGTGCACCTCTGGCCCCGCGGATGACGCGCAGGCGGCCCCGGACACCGGCACCTCGAACACCGCGGCGCCGACCTTCGCGGACCTCACGGCGAGCCCCGCCAACACGAAGGATCTCCCGGCAGACCTTCCCGACTCCGCGCTCGACGGGGCAGACATCGAGTCGATTCGGTGGGTCGGCGAGCACGAGGGAACCGACGTGTGGCTGGCCGCACCGGTCGACGGCAGCGAGTTCGACGCCTGCATCCTTGCGTTCCCTGACGCGCAGAACTGGACAAGCGGATGCGGCGGCGGCGTCTCGGGGCCCGACCAGCGCTGGTACGTCATCGTCCCCGACGGGGAGGCACCACCCGAGGGCAGCACGGCTCTCTCCGAGAACGTGTACGTGCAGAGCGAGTGAGCGGGCCGGCCCCACGGCCGGATTCTCGGCCGACGTCATCCGCTCTCGCCTGACATTGTCGGTGGTCGCCGTTAGCGTCGCAGCATGAACATCATCCTCATTCCCGGCTTCTGGCTCACGGGCGATTCCTGGGCCCCCGTCACACCGGCCCTCGAAGCGGCTGGCCACGCCGTTCATCCTTTGACCCTGCCTGGCAAGGGCCCCGGCGAGGACCCGGCCGGCGTCGGCCTTCGCACCCACATCGACGCCGTCATCACGCTCGTCGACTCGCTCGACGGCGACGTCGTGCTCGTCGGGCACAGCGGCGGCGGGGCCGTGGCCTACGGCGTTGTGGATGCACGACCCGAGCGCGTCGCGAAGGTCGTGTACGTCGACTCCGGCCCGCTCGCAGACGGTGGCGTCATCAACGACGAACTCGAAGCGTCCGGCGTCACCCTCCTGCTGCCCGACCGCAGCGCCTTCGGAGAACCCGAGCTGGTCGACATGAGCGAGGAGGTCTGGAAGCGGCTCGAGGCCATCGCCGTGCCCGAACCCGCCGGCGTCGCGACCGAGAAGCAGCAGCTGAGCGACGAGCGCCGTTACGACGTGCCAGCAGTCGTCATCACCAGCACCATGCCAGAACCGTTGCTGCGGCAGTTCATGGAGGGCGGACACCCCTACGTGGCGGAACTCGCTCGTGCACGCTCAGTGCGCATCGTCGAACTCCCGACCGGCCACTGGCCCCAGCTCACGAAGCCCGCAGAGCTCGCCGCTGCCGTCGTCGACGCCGTGACGGGCTGACAACGACGAGAAACCGCATCCCGAGCACCGGCGGGTCAACTTCACCGGGTCGATACAGGCGGGTCGACGTGATCGGGCCGAACACGGAGGTGGGGAGAAGAAGACGAGGCTAGAAGAAGATCTGCAGGGCGGCGAGCAGCGCGACTCCGCCCAGGACTGTCACGAGCACGGTGACACCGATGCGCGTCTGCGGACGTCGCCGCGAGCCGATGCTGCTCGATGTCTGCGCGAGCTGCGTCGCGGCTATCAGCTCCGGTGACCCTGCCGGCGGAAGCTGCTCCGTCACACTCGCCGGGTCGGACGCAGGAACGTCGATCGTGTAGTCACTCGGGTCGACCCGCTCCGGCAGACGCTCGAACCTGCCGTTCACTGCACTGCCCATGCCGCTGCCTCCGCTCCATCACCACCCGCGCCGCTTGCCGCGTCCGCCCCACGCTATCGAGCCCAGGTCCGAGAGCCCCGGGAGCTGCCGCTTCTGTCCGGCACCCGAACCTGCGAGAATCCGCGCATGCGCACATGGCTGCTCCTGGCCGCGGCGATCTCGTGCGAGGTCACCGCATCCCTCTCCCTCAAGGGGGCACTGGATGCTCCCGCTCTGTACGCGGTCGTCGTCGCCGGGTACCTGGCTTCGTTCGCGTTCCTCGCACTCGTGCTCCGCGCCGGCTTGCCCCTCGGCGTCGCCTACGGAATCTGGGGCGCCCTCGGGGTCGCCCTGACCGCACTGCTGTCGGCGGCGCTCTTCGCCGAACCGCTCACCGCGCTCATGGGCCTCGGCATCGTGCTCATCATCGGCGGCGTGCTGCTCGTCGAGCTGGGATCGCAGCGCGCGCACGACCGCGCCGAACGACTGAAGGTCCAGACGCAGAGGGCCGATGAGGTGTCCGCGTGACGCTCGGCTGGCTCTTCCTCGCCGGCGCGATCCTCACCGAGGTCGGCGGCACACTCTCCCTGCGGAAGACCGTCGACGGCAGCCGCCTCTGGTACCTGCCCGTCGCCGCCGGCTACGTGACCGCCTTCACACTGCTGTCGCTGACCTTGGCGCAGGGAGTACCGCTCGGCGTCGCCTACGGCATCTGGGCGGCCGTCGGCGTCGCACTCACCGCGGTGCTCAGTCACTTCATGTTCAAGGAGCCGTTCACGTGGATGATGGCGGCCGGCATCGCTCTCATCGGTGCCGGGGTGCTGCTCGTCGAGGTGGGTGGCCAGCACTGAGCACGGGCCACCTCACGCTTCAGCTTCGGGCTGATGCGGCGGCGGCAACCGCTTCGACGGTGAGCGGCGGGCCACCCTGGGATCGGCGCTCCACGATCGGGAATGCCGCGCCGTTCAGCACCACCACGGGGGTGGCGAGCGAGCGGACCCGGGCACGCACGGCCTCGAGATCCACCTTGACGATCACGTCGCCAGCCGCGACCACGTCACCCTCCGCTCGCTTGAGGTCGAACCCCTCACCATGCAGGTCGACGGTGCCGAGGCCGATGTGCACGAGAACCTCGAGCCCCTCGGGCGTCGTCACGCCGAACGCGTGGCCGGTCGGGAACAGTGCCGTGATGGTTCCGGATACGGGACTGCGGAAGTCGCCGGACGTCGGTTCGACCGCGAAGCCGTCACCCATCGTGCCGGCGGAGAACGCTTCGTCCTCGACGTCGGAGAGGCGAATCACCGCTCCTTCGACCGGGGCGAGGACGTCGATGCGCCGGCCTGCCACCCCTGCCCCACCGGTCTGACCAGCCGCGGCCGCGGAGCCCGCGCGTGCTGCCTCGTCGCCGAGCAGCTCAGTCTCCTCGTCGCCCTGACCTGCGTTGTGCTCGGCGAGGAGCGCCGGCGTGAAGCCCCAGAAGTAGGTGATCAGGAAGCCGGAGATGTACCCGGCGAGGAGCCCGACGACGTACGCGAGGATCGCGTATCCCTGCCCGTTGTCGCTCTGCAGCAACGGCAGGAGCGCCCACCCCGACGGGCCGATCGCCGTCGCGCCGAAGGCACCCGCGAACTGGTTGAAGGCTCCGGCGACAGCACCGCCGACCGCGCCGCCGAGGCAGGCAGTGAGGAAGGGGCGACCCAGCGGCAGCGTGACCGCGTAGATCAGCGGCTCCCCGACGCCCAGGATGCCGACTGGGAGGGCACCCTTGATCGTCGTCCGCAGGGACGTGTTCCGGTTCAGCCTGAAGTAGATCGCCAGCGCGGCGCCAACCTGGCCCGCTCCTGCCATGGCGAGGATCGTGAGCAGCGGTGTGAAGCCCACCTGCTCGATGAGCGTCGCGTGGATGGGGATGAGCGCCTGGTGGAGGCCGAGCATCACGAGCGGCAGGAAGAGCCCGCCGAGCACGAAGCCTGCGAGGAGACCGGAGTTGTCGAGCAGCCAGATCGCGCCGGTGCCGATCGCAGTCGCGATGTTGCCCGCGACGAACATGAACACGAAGATCGTTGCGAGCCCTGAGATGAGGAGAGCCAGCGTCGGCGTGACGAGGATGTCGATGGCATCCGGGATCTTCCCGCGCAGACTGCGCTCGATCCAGGCGCAGAGCCCGGCGGCGAAGATAGCCCCGATGACGCCGCCCTGCCCGGGTGCGAGCACGATGTCGCCCAGGACGGGGAGGCTGTACTGCACGTCGCTGATGCCGGCGAAGACGATGATCGCCGCGACGGCGCCACCGAGCGCGGGTGTGCCGCCGAACTCCTTCGCGGCGTTGATGCCGGCGAAGATCGGCAAGAACGCGAAGAACGCTGAGCCGATGACGGTAAGGGCCGGAACCACCGCTTCGACGAACTCCGGGGCCGTCCCGACCGTGACCCAGTTGACGAGGAGCCCGCGGACGGCGGCGACGATGCCGGCTCCGATGAGCGCCGGGATGAGCGGCACGAAGATATTGGCGATCTTGCGGATGAAGTTCTTGAAGGGGGTGTTGTTGCGCTGCTTCTGACCAGCCTTGATCGCCGCGCCACGCGCGGCGAGGGCCTCGGCGTCAGCACCCGAAGCGCCGAGCGCTCGACGGAAGCCGTCGGTCACCTTGGTGACCTTGCCTGGTCCGAGCACAACTTGGTAGGTGTCGTCATCGACAACGCCCAGGACGCCGGAAAGCGACGTGATCGCGCCGTCGTCGACCAGGTCGCGGTCGACGAGGGAGACCCGCATCCTCGTCATGCAGTTCTCGACGCCGGCGATGTTGCCGGGGCCACCGAGCAGCTTCAGCAGCTCGCTGGCGAGATCGTCGTTTGCGCTCATGGGCATCCTCTTCTCGCGACGTTGCTCGAATTTTGAAGAACAGTACCAGGATGAACGAGGAAAAGGTAAAAAAGTTCCCCATCGGTGCGAGCCAGCGCGATCCACCACGGAGCGACGGAGCCCTACGACCTCGCTCACTCTCGTCGAGGGCCCTCAGCCCCGCGGGACCGCCCGATGCGTCTTCTCGATCGCCGCGACAGAACCCTCGTAGTCGACCTGCGCGACCCCGGTGAAGACGCAGTCGACGACCATGAGCTGCGCGATGCGACTGCCGAGCGCTGCGGAACGCAACGGGGTCTCCCGCGCAGCGGTGCGCAGGACGATGTCGGCGAGACCGGCAAGCGATGACCGCTCATGGTTCGTGATCGCGATCGTCGTCGCCCCCGTCGACTTCGCGATGCGGAGGAACTCCACCACCCCCGCGGTCTCGCCTGAGTGCGAGATGGCGATCGCGACGGACCGATCGTCGAGCACAGCCGCGGCAGTCCATGCTGCGTGGGCTTCCGGCCACTCGAGGGCGATGCGCCCGATTCGAGAGAGCTTGCGCTGCAGGTCGACACCGACCACGGAGCTCGCCCCGATCCCGTGGATGTCGACACGGGCGGCACCTGCGATGGCCGCGACGGCAGCCGCCAGGGAGTCGATATCGAGAACCTCGGCGGTGTCCGCGATCGAGAGCGTCTCGTTCATCGCGATCTTGACCACGACGTCGGCGAGCGAATCACTCGGTGAGATGTCTGCCGCCGGGGCAACCCCTCCGCTCGAGGCGAGGCGCTCTCGCAGGTTCTGCTCGGTGAGGTCATGGCGCAGATCGCGGAAGCGCGCGTATCCGGCACGTCGCGTGAACCGCACGACCGTGGTCGTCGAGGTGTCGGCGAGCTCCGCGATCTCTGCCATCGACTTCGACGCGAACCCTTCGGGGTCGGCGAGGAGCGCCTCCGCTATGCGACGCTCCGATGGCCGGAGCGAGGGCAGCAGCGCCCGGAGCTCGACCAGTACGGTGCGAGAGTTCGCTTCAGTGCCTTGGGTGCTCACGATCCACCTGCTTTCCGAGGACAGCGTAGCGAGGCTCGACCGCACCCCGTCGAGGAAGTTTATTTACTTACCTATCGTGCGTCGTGTACTTTCATAACTCAGGGTCGCATGGTGGCGAGCCAAGGATCGGAGACGAGCATGCCAGACACAGAGATCTCGACACTCGCGGCGCTCTCCACAGAGGGGCGCAATCCGCGCAGCATGGAGCTCGACACACTCGAGACCGAGCAGATCCTGCGCCTCATGAACGACGAGGACGCGACCGTCGCCGGCGCTGTCCGCGCAGCACTCCCCGTCATCGCGCAAGCCGCCGATCGCATCGCCGAGGCGCGGCGTGCCGGCGGGCGACTCATCTACCTCGGGGCTGGCACCAGCGGCCGTATCGGCCTTCTCGACGCGGTCGAGTGCCCACCGACCTTCGGCACCTCCCCCGAGGATGTCCTCGGCGTCATGGCCGGCGGGTCGCAAGCGTTCGTGCGCGCCGTCGAGGGCGCCGAGGACGACCCCGAACTGGCTGAGCGGGAACTCGATGCGGTCGCCCTGCGGGCAGAGGATATCGTCGTGGGGCTCGCGGCGAGCGGACGCACGCCGTACGTCATCGGCGGGCTCAGGGCCGCCAGGCGCCGCGGCGCCGCGACCATCTCCATCGCCTGCAACGCAGGTGCGCCCATCAGCGCGGAAGCCGATATCGCGATCGAGGTCGTGACCGGACCTGAGGTCCTCACGGGGTCGACCAGGCTCAAGGCGGGGACCGCCCAGAAGCTCGTGTGCAACATGCTCTCGACGGCCAGCATGGTCCGCGGTGGCAAGGCCTACGGCAACCTCATGGTCGATGTCCGCCCATCCAACGCCAAGCTGGTCGACCGGGCTCAGCGCATCGTCGCCGAGGCGACGGGGGCGTCGCGCGCCGACTCCGACGCTGCGCTCGCATCGGCGAGCGATCACGCGAAGACCGCCGTGGTCATGCTGCTGGCCGACTGCGACGCGCAGAGGGCCGCCGCCCTGCTCACCGAGGCCGAGGGAAGCGTGCGCCAGGCAGTCGAGCTCGCCGCAGGCTGAGCCCGGCGACCGAGAGCTGAGAACCACCGCGCACAGGTCGACGGCCCTACTCGTCACCTGGCGTCGAGGCCCACCAGCTCCGCGCTGCGCTTCCACAGGCCCTCGATGAGGTCCTCGTCGAAGATCTGCGGATTCACGTTGGTCGCGTGGTGCCGCTCGTCGTAGTACTCCCCCGCCTGCCAGGTCACGCCGGGCTGCCCGGCGATGAACCACTCGAGCGTTTCGCCGCCCTTGGCCGCGCTGATCGTGAAGAGCTTCGCGAGCGGTGTGCGATAGAGCAGGCGCATGAGGCTCGTCGAGTCGGAGGAGAAGTTCGTGCCGACGACCCCGGGGTGGAAGGCGACGCTCGCGACAGGCCGCCCTGCCAGGCCTCGGTGCAGCCCCTTGGTGAAGAGGATGTTCGCGAGCTTCGCGTCGCCGTAGGCCTTGTTCGCGCTGAAGCGGGCGTCGTTGTTGAGGTCGTCGAGGTCGATGCGGCCCATGAGCCGTGCCGCGATGCTCGCCGTGTTCACGACGGCCCCCACGGTGACCTGGTCGAGCAGGAGGTTCGTGAGCAGGAACGGCGCCAGATGGTTGACCTGCAGGGTCAGCTCGTGGCCATCGACGGTGCGCGTTCGGTCGCCGAAGATGCCGCCGGCGTTGTTCGCGAGCACGTCGATCGGGCCGACCTGCTCGATGAGTCTCGCCGCGAGCTCCCGCACCTCGTCGAGGTGGGAGAAGTCGGCGACGAAGCGCTCGGCCCCGATCGCGTCGGCGACGGCGGCTGTCTTCTCCGCGTTGCGCCCGACGACGACCACGCGCCACCCCTTGGCCGCGAGGGCCCGCGCCGCCGCAGCTCCGATCCCGTCCGAGCCGCCCGTGATGACGACGGTGCGCGCCTCAGCCACGAGCGTTCGCCTCCAGGACGCTCTCGAGTCGCGTGATGATCGCCTCGAGCCCGAACTGGAAGGCCAGCTCGAGGCGACGCGACGGCTCGAGCGACGTCGTCACGCCGTGGAGGACGGGGTGCGCGACTGGGTCGGCCGACCATGGAATGGCCGGGGAGGCCGCATCCACGACCCGCCCGAACGTGAGCCCTTCGAGCACGGCGATCGCGACGAGCGCCTGCTCGTCGGTGAACCCCACCGAACGGAACGTGATCGCGATGGCCTCGTAGACGTCGAGCGTCTCCTCGTCGCTCACGGGCTCCTGCACCATGATCGGCAGGGCGAGCGGATGCTTCGCGAGGGCCGAGGTGTAGTCCTTCGACCATCGCCTGACCTGGTCCTGCCAGCTCATGGCGGCAAGCGCCGCGAGGTCCTCGTCGGTGGCATCCTCGAGCCCGATCGCGAGCGACAGCTCCGTGCTGATGAGGCTGCGGATGCCGTTGACGATGCCAGCCCGCCCGTGCACGTGGTGATACATCGACGAGGCGCTCACGCCGAGCTCCTTCGCGAGGACCGGGATGGAGAAGTCACCCTTTCGGTCGATCTGGTCGAGCGCAGCCAGACAGATCTTCTCGGGCGACAGGATCGGTACCCGCGGACGCGCCATGGTCACACTCCCAGTTCTCGATCCACGGCAGAGCGTGGAGATGGATCGGTCTAGAAGACTATGACGCTTCGCGCGCGCTCGCCTCTCCGCATCGCATCGAACGCGTCGTTGACGTCGCTCAGCTGGATGCGTTCGCTGATGAGCTTGTCGACGGGCAGGCGTCCGGCGAGGTAGAGCGCGGCGAGCTTCGGGAAGTCGCGGCCGGGCACCGTTGAGCCGTAGTTCGTGCCGATGAGGCGCTTGCCGGTCTCGGCGAGCATCAGGGCGTCGATCGAGACCGGCGCATCGACCGGCGGGAGTCCGACGATGACGGCGGTGCCGCCCGGAGCGATGAGGCTGGGCAGGGACTCGATGGTCTGCACGCGTCCGATCGCCTCGAACGCGTATTCGGCGCCTCCACCCGTGATCTCAGCCACCTGGGCGGCGAGGTCGGGCCCTGGCACGATCGTGTGGGTCGCCCCGAGCTCGCGGGCCGCGGCGAGCTTGTCCTCGTTGAGGTCGATGGCGATGATGGGGTTCGCTCCCACGAGGTGCAGCCCCATGATGATGCTCTGCCCGACGCCACCGGCGCCGATGACAACCGCTGACTCGCCCGCGTCGACGGAGGCGTCGTTGACGACCGTGCCGATGCCGGTGGCGATCGAGCAGCCGATGAGGCTCGCGACGTCGAACGGCACCTCGCGGGGAACCTTGATGGCCGCCGATTCCGGCACCACCGCGTACTCGCTCATCGTGCCGGCCGTGAGGTACGGGTACACGGGTTCGCCGTCGAGCGACAGGGGCGTCGTGCCGTCGGGGAGGAGGCACTCCTCGCTGCGGCTGCCCGTGCACACGTAGGCGCGACCGCTGAGGCAGGCGGTGCACCGGCGGCAGGGGTAGAACCAGCTGAGGATGACGTGGTCGCCCGGCTCGACGTCGATGACGCCCTCGCCGACGGCGATGACCTCGCCCGCGCCCTCGTGCCCCATGACGGTGGGCGATGGCAGCTGCCAGTCGCCGTCGAGCACGTGCCGGTCGGAGCCGCAGACGCCTGACGCGCCGATCTTCACGAGCACGGTGCCCGGCCCCGGCTCAGCGACCTCGATCTCGCGGATCTCGAGCTGGTTGCTTCCCTCGAAGTGAACTGCCGCTTGTGCGCGCATGGTCAGACCCCTTTCCGGGTGGTCGTGTGGTGAGTGGACGTGGCTTCCGTGTCCGAGAACGCGCCGACGCCGCGGCGCCGGTAGAGCAGCTGGGCGAGCAGCAGGTACACCCCGCCCGAGAGCACGGTGGCTGGGGCCGAAGCGGTGAGGATCAGGAACAGCGGATGCGTCTCGAGCGTGACCGGGTTGTAGATCCACAGGTAGAACGCCGCACCGACGACGACCGAGACGATGCCGGCCCAGTTGACGCCGCCCGTGAAGTGGTAGGCGCTCTCGCCTCGGAGCCGGTAGAGGTCGGGGAGGCGAACCCACTGGCGTCGGAGGACGAAGTAGTCGGCGAGGATCGCCCCGCACATGGCGGCCAGGAAGGCTCCGGAGATCGTGACGAACACCATGAACTGCTGATACATGAAGTCGGGGAAGAACGTGAGGATCGCCGGGAGCACGAAGAACGACCCGCAGAGCAGCGGCCAGGGCACACGCCCGAGGAGGTTGCCGCTCGCCTGCCTGATCGCGAGCACCGTCGAGTAGACGATGGAGGACATGCTCGTGATGTTGGCGAACGAGATGAACAGCAGCATGAACGCGCCGAGGATCGGACCGCCGAGGGGGAGCATCCACACCGTCGGGTCAGAGTCGCCGAGGGTGAGCGCCGCGGCCATGCCGACGACCTGGGCGACGAGCGTACCGACGATGAGGCCGGTGAACGCGGGCCAGAGCGCGGCCTTGGGCGAACGGGTCATACGCGCCATGGAGCCCATCACGGGGTACCAGGAGAAGCCGACGGCGACGTTGAACTCGACCGCGAGCATGAAGTTCAGCTGCGATTCCTCGAACGGAGCGAGGGGCTCGGCTGCGAAGAGCGCCTCCCAGGACGTGTTCGAGACGAGGAAGAACAGCATGAAGACCGTGACGAGCACGAGGCCTGGGGCGACGAAGCGGTTGAGCTTGCCGATCGTGACGGGGCCGCGCGACAGGATGAGCCACGCGATGAGGATCGCGACGAGACCGACAACCGTGACGAGGAGGCTGCCCGAGCCGAAGTCGGTGCCGGCGGCACCGTTGGCGACCTGCGTGACGGCGCGGCCGACCATGATGGCGAGGAGCGAGGACCAGCCCATCTCGGTGACGAGGATGACCGTGAAGACGAGCACACCCACGCCGATGAGCCCGAAGACGGGGCGGAGGATCGTGTACTGCTCGACGCCGAAGCGTGCGCTCGCCGCCGTGGCGGCTGGCACCATGATGCCGAGGCCGATCGCGTTGCCGATGACCATCGCGGCGATGCCGTCCTGGAAGCCGACGAGCAGTGCGGTCGAACCGCCGACGAGGAACGCCCAGGTCGCGATCGCGAGGCTCAGGTTCACCCAGCTGTAGTCCCAGCCGGACCAGATGCGCTCCTTCTTGAGGAGCGGGAGCGAGCCGAACGTCGCCGCCTGGTCGAGTTCGGCGGATGCACCCTCGACCTTTCGCCCGACGCCGCCGCTCACAGGATCACCACGAGGGCGCCAGCGGCCACGAGAGCGACGCAGGTGAGCACGAAGAGGCCGATGTCGCGGCCGCTCAGGGGTTCGTGCGCGATGTCGCCGGCTTCGGCGGTCGCGATAGAGTCGAGTCGTCTCGCGAGATCTGCCGTGATCTCCGGGTCGCGCATGTCCATGGGTCCAGCCTTCGTCGTCGAATCCAGAAGAACCGAATTACTTTCGGTTTCGGCTATCCTGAGGCTGCTCCCCCGACCATGTCAAGAACTACTTTTCGAGAGACACGGCACGCTCGAGATCCGAGCGACCACGACGACGATGTGAGGCTGGCAATGGCGCTGATTTCCGTACTGCAGGCACAGGGCGCCGTCGGCGCCGTCGAAGAGAACCTCGAGCTCCTCCGCTCCTTCGCCGGGCGAGCGGCCGAGGCAGGCACCGAGATCCTCGTCACACCCGAGCTCTTCGCCACCGGCTACGCGCCAGAGCGGGTCGCCGGCGAGGACGGCTCGGCCATCCGCGAGCAGATCGCACGGATCGCCGCCGACTCCGGCATCGCGATCGTCGCATCCACGGTCGAGCACACCATCGAGCGCTCAGCCGGGTTCGCCGCCAACGCCACGACCGAGCGACGCTTCATCTCAGCATCGCTCTTCGCGAGCGACGGCAACGAACTCACCCGCTACCGCAAGTCGAACCTCTTCGGCGCTGAGGAGCAGCGGGTCTTCGACCTGGGGGATGCCGCCGCCGAGGTCGTCGAGGTCGCGGGCCTCAGGGTCGCGCTCGCCATCTGCTACGACATCGAGTTCCCCGAGATCGCGCGACGTGCCGCGGTCGCGGGCGCGGAGGCACTGCTCATCCCGACGGCCGTCCCGTCGACGGGCGACGTCGCGGGCGGCCAGCCAGGGCACTCCTACAACGCCGAGGTCATCTCGACGCACATGGTGCCCGTGCGGGCCCTCGAGAACGGGCTGTACATCGCCTACGCGAACCACTCGGGTCCGGGATTCACGGGGCTCAGCTGCATCGCGAGCCCCTACGGCAACACCCTCGCCATGGCCGGCCGCGACGACGCCGAGTTGCTGAGCGCTGAGTTCACCTCCGCTGAGGTGGCGAAGGCCCGCGAGGTCAACACGTACCTGAAAGACCTCCGCGACCTTCGCTAGCCCCGCACTGCTCGGCCAGCTGCACGCCTACCGGTCGCTCGTCGGCCCGATCGGCTCGGACGCCGAGCCGTCCTGGGTGTCGGGCCGCGCCGCATCCCTCGACCGTCGGCGGACCGCCGTCTCGCGGCCCAGCTGCCGCCCGCCGAAGACGACGAGCACGAGGCCGACGACGAGCGACGCGATGCGCACCCAGACGGGAAGATCCGCGATGAGCGCCGGGCCGGCGAAGATGAAGGTGGCGGCAACGAAATACCAGACTGCAACTTGCTGGGGAGCGGCTTCCTGCTGGGGCTTCATGCCCACAACCCTACGAGCGGCAACTGGACGCGACGTCGACGAGTCGGCTGCGGGTGTCGGCCGCGGGTGTCAACCGCGGCCACGGGTTATACGGTCCTAGGTCAGGTGCGGCGCGTTAGCATCGGGGATGCTTCAGCGAACCCTCGGCCGTACCGGCCGCCCCGTGTCCATCGTCGGCCTCGGCACCTGGCAGCTCGGCGCCGACTGGGGTGACGTCGACGAGCACGCAGCGCTCGACGTCCTCAGCGCCGCCGTCGAGAGCGGCGTCACCTTCTTCGACACCGCCGACGTCTACGGTGACGGTCGGAGCGAGACGCTGATCGGGTCGTTCCGACGCGAGAACCCGAACGCCGACGTCTTCGTCGCCACGAAGATGGGACGCAGGGGCCCGCAGGATCCCGCCGAGTTCACGCTCGCCAACTTCCGGGACTGGACGGACCGCTCGCGCAAGAACCTGGGCGTCGACACCCTCGATCTGGTGCAGCTGCACTGCCCGCCGACCCCCGTGTTCTCCAACGACGCCGTCTACGACGCGCTCGACACGCTCGTCGCCGAGGGTGCGATCGCCGCCTACGGTGTCAGCGTCGAGACCGCTGATGAGGCCCTCGCCGCGATCGCCAGGCCGGGAACCGCATCCGTGCAGATCATCTTCAACGCGTTCCGCCTGAAGCCGCTCGACCTCGTGCTGCCCGCAGCGCGCGAGGCTGGCGTCGGCATCATCGCCCGAGTGCCCCTCGCCTCCGGCCTCCTGAGCGGCAAGTACACGAAGGACACGACCTTCTCGGACGACGACCACCGCACCTACAACCGCGACGGCAGCGCGTTCGACGTCGGAGAGACCTTCTCAGGCGTCGACTTCGGCACCGGCGTCGAGGCGGCCCAGGCGTTCGCCGCGGCACTTCCCGAGGGCATCTCCCCCGCCGCGGCGGCCATCGCCTGGGTTGCAGCGCAGGACGGGGTGACGAGTGTCATCCCCGGCGCACGCAACCGAGCGCAGGCGGAGTCGAACGCATCCGCCGCCTCGCTCGAGCTGCCCGCAGATCTCGACGCGAACGTGCACGAGATCTACGACCGGTTCTTCCGCCAGACGGTCCACGCCCGGTGGTGACCCGCCCCGCGGGCGGCTCCACTGCGGGGCCGCCCCGCGCGGGCTAAGCGGACGCCGCAGCTGCAGCCGTGCACTTCGGGCAGAGGCCGAAGATGTCGACCACGTGCCTCGCCTGCGTGTAGCCGTGCTTCGCGGCGACGCTCGACGCCCACTGCTCGACGGGGTCGGCCGTGATCTCGACGGCCGCTCCGCAGTTGCGGCAGATGAGGTGGTGGTGGTGCTCGCCCATGACGCAGGCGCGGTAGACGACCTCCCCCTCGGCGTTCTGCAGCGAGTCGGCTTCCTCGCTCTCGCTCAGCGCGCCAAGCGTGCGGTACACGGTGGCCAGCCCGATGCGCTCGCCAGCCGCCGACAGCCGCTGGTGCAGCACCTGGGCACTCACGAACTCCGACGACTCGGCCAGAGCGCGGCGCACGGCCTCGCGCTGACGAGTGTTCCTCTTGACGGGGGCCGCGGCAGCACCGGCGGTCGCGCCGCCCTCACCGTTCGTCTCGTCGCTCATATCAGCCGACCATACCGGGGGCGGATGCGCGTTGCGAGACGCCCTGCGCGAACCGGTCGACGACGCCCTTCGCGAGGAGCGCGATGACGAAGATCGCGACCGCGGTGAGCGCCATCGACCCGCCGGCCGCGAACGACAGCGACCGAGACACCTGCAGGCCGACCACGGCGGCGGTGACGCCGAACGCGCAGGACAGGGCGAGCATCCACCCGATGCGCTTCGTGAGGAGCCTGGCCGCCGCCGCGGGCGCAGCGATCATGGCGATCGCGAGGATGGAACCGATCGCCGGCATCGCGACGACCACCGTGAGCGTGATGAGCGCCAGCGCCACGAGATCCCAGGCGCCCTCGCGGAAGCCGGCCGCGCGGAAGCCGCGGGCATCGAAGCTCGAGAACAGCAGCTGCTTGCCGAAGAGCGCGTACACACCGAGGACAATCACGAGCGCCCCACCGAGCAGCCACACGTTCGTGGGGTTCATGGCGAGGATCGACCCTGTCAGGTACGAGTCGACCCGCACCGACTGGCCGCGGTTGAGCGACGCGAAGAGCATGCCGAGCGCGTAGCCGAAGCTCAGGATGATGCCGGCCGCCACCTGCTTGCCCTGCCGCGGCACTCGCGAGAGCGCGGCCATGAGCGCCACGAGCAACAGGCTGAAGATGGATGCGCCCGCGACGATGTTGATGCCCGCGACGGCCGCGAAGACACCGCCGGGGAACGTCGCGTGCGTGAGGGCGACGGTGTAGAAGGCACGCTGGCGCAGCAGCACCAGCACGCCGACGAGACCGCTGAGGAGGCCGACCAGCGTGCCCGTGAGCAGCGCGAGAGCGAAGTAGTCCATGGCTACGAGACCACCCCGGCAGCGGATGCGGGGGCACGGTCAGCAGCGGTGGCGGTGCCTCGGCGGCGGGCGGCGGCGGCGAACGCGGTGAGCCTGGTCACGACGACCACCACGAGGTACAGCGCGACGAGCACAAGCACGAGCACGGCGCTCGGGGAAGCCTGGATGCCCGCATCCAGCGACAGCCAGAGGCCAGCCCAGAGGCCGACGAGCCCGCAGCCGACCGACACGAGGAGCGAGACCACGGCGATCGCCCAGACCCGACGCGTGACGAGGCGAGCGACGGCGACCGGCACGATGAGGAGGGCGAGCACAAGCAGGTTGCCGACCGCGCGCGCGGCTGCGACGACCACGAGCGCGATCGCGATGTTCAGCGCCAGCTCGTAGGCGAGCACCCGCATGCCGGAGGCCTGCGCCTGCTTGCGGTCGAAGGAGACGAGCAGCTGCTCCTTCCAGGTGCCGAGGACCAGCAGCACGGCGGCGCCGCCGAGCACGCAGATCGCGACGATGTCGGCGCTCGAGACCGTGAGGAGCTGCCCGAAGAGGAGATGCTCGAGCCCTGACGCGTAGTCGACGCTGCGCGAGACGATGACGATGCCGAGCGAGAACGCACCGGCGAGGACCACCGCGATGGTCGCGTCGGAGCCGATGCCCCGCGCCGAGGCGATGGTCAGTGCAACCGTCGCGATCAGGGCCGCGATGCCGGCGCCGACGTAGACACCGTCGGTGCCGGCCGCGATGAAGCCGATCACGACGCCGGGGAACACCGAATGCACCAGGCCGTCGCTGAGGAACTCGAGGCCGCGGAGTGCCAGGGCCGTGCCGACGATGGCACTCGCGACCGCGAGCACGATGATGGCGACGGCCGCGCTCTGCACGAACGGCAGCTGCAGCAGGACGGAGAGATCGGTCACACCCGGGCCCGCTCGTGGTCGTCGCTGTCGTCGCCGCCCGGCGCGCAGACCGTGCCGTGGGCGCCGCCGTGCGCCTCGGTGTCGGCGGACGTGCCGGAGAACGCCGCCGCGAGCGCCGCGTCCGTCAGCGCCTCCGAGATGGGCCCGCCCGCGATCTGCCTGCCGTTGAGCAGCAGCACGTGGGAGCACACCTCATGCGCGAGCTCGAGGTCGTGCGTGGAGACGACGATGCCGACCCCCGTCTCGCGGAGGCGGCGCAGGGTCGCGATGAGCGCATCCCGGTTGGCACGGTCGAGGCCGTTGAACGGCTCGTCGAGGAGGATGAGCCTCGGCTCGGTGGCGAGCGCCCGAGCGAGCAGGCCGCGCTGCCGCTGGCCACCCGACAGCTCACCGAAGGTCGTGTTGGCGAGCTCGGTCAGCCCGACCGTCTCGATGGCGCGACGCACGATCTCGCGGTCAGCGGCCCGCGGCCACCGGAGCAGCCCGATGCGCCGGTAGCGGCCCATCATCACGACCTGGCGCAACGAGACGGGGAAGTCGGGGTCGATGTGCGTCGACTGCGGCAGGTAGCCGACCTCCGACGCACGAGACCCCGGAGCCGAGCCAAGCACCTCCGCGGTGCCGCTGGTCGACAGGAGACCGAGCAGCGACTGCAGCAGCGTCGACTTGCCTGCGCCGTTCGGGCCGAGCAGCGCGACCGCGTCGCCCTCCCCCAACTCGAAGGACACACCGGTCAACGCAGGCGCCTCCCTGCCATAGGCAATGGAGGCGTCGCGGTACGAGACGAGCGGGGTTGGATGCGTCACTGCTGCGCGAGCACCTCAGGCACGTCGGTCGCGGTGGCGCCCCAGGATTCGATGATCATCTGAGTATTGTGCACCGTCGCACCGACATAGGTGCCCGTCGGGGTTCCCGGCTCGCCGAGCGCATCCGTCGCCAGCGCCTCATCACCCGAGAACACCTTCGCTCCGGTCTGCGCCGCGATGGTCTCCGCGTTCTGCGGGGAGAGCTGCGTCTCGGTGAAGATGGCCTTCACGTTGTGCTCCTTGATCTCGGCAATGAGGGAGTCGATCTCCGCGGCACTCGGCTCTGCACTGTCGTCGAAGCTCGGCATGATCGAGCCGACGAACGTGATGCCGTACTGGTCGAGGTAGTAGTGCAGCGCGTCGTGGTTGGTGACGACGACTCGCTCGGCCTCGGGGACGGCGTCGACGTTCGCTGCGATCCACGTGTCGAGCTCCGTCAGCTCGGCGTCATACGCGTCTGCGTTCGCCTGCACCGTGGCGGCGTCGATGCCGGGGAGCTCCTCGAGGTGCGTGGCGATCTCGGCCGCCATGAGCTTCGCGTTCGCCGGCGAGGTCCACGTGTGCGGGTTGCCCTCGGCGTGCTCATCCTCGGCGTGCGCCTCGCCCTCGGCGTGCGCCTCCTCCTCGTGGCTGTGCTCTTCGCCCTCGGCGTGCGTGTGCTCGTCTTCGGCGTGCTCTTCCTCACCGTGTTCGTGCTCGTGGCTGCCCGAAAGCATGACGTTGGCCGAGGCATCCACGACCTCGCCCGCGTAGCCGCTCGACGAGACGGCCGCGTCGAGCCACTCCTCGAGTCCAGCGCCGCTCGAGACGACAAGATCGGCCGAGCCGAGCGCGACGAGGTCGGCAGGGGTCGGCTCGAAGCTGTGCGCGCTCATGCCGGGCTGCAGCAACTGCGTGACCTCGACGTTCAGGCCCTCGGTGAGCTCGCGAGTGAAGTCGGCGACCTGCGTGGTGGTCGCGACGACGGTGAACGACTCGCCCTCCGCGGTGGGCGCCGCGGTGCTGTCGGTGGCCGCGGTCGGACCGGAGCAGGCCGCGAGCGCGAGAGTGGACAGGCCGGCGAGGGCGATGAGGGCAGGAGAGCGAAGGTTCACCCGTGGAGTGTAATTCGTACTGAGAATCAATGTCAATTGCGCGGGCTGGGAATTGTGGTCGGGCAGTGCGGTGACTCCCGGCAGCTGCCCGTCGGCTCGGCGGCTGGGTGGCTGGGTGCAGAGTTGTGGATAGACGCTGCTACACCCCGCGCCAACAACATCCCGCCACAACTCTGCGCAACTCGATGTGCGTGGACCCCGGTCCGCCCTCACCTCACGGGCCGGCGGGCCCAGCCCGCGCCCCGGCGACTCGGCGGCTCGGCAGCCCGGTGGCCCGGTGGCCCGGTGGCTCGGTGGCTCGCTGGCCGGCGTCCCGGTGCAGAGTTGTGGATAGACGCTGCTGCACCCCGCGCCAACAACATCCCGCCACAACCCTGCGCAACACGATGTGCGCGGACTCCGGTCCGCCCTCACCTCACGGGCCCACGGGCCGGCGAACCCAGCCCGCGCCCCGGCGACTCGGTGGCTGGGTGGCTGGGCGCAGAGTTGTGGATAGACGCTGCTGCACCCCGCGCCAACAACATCCCGCCACAACCCTGCGCAACACGAGGTGCGCGGACCCCGGTCCGCCCTCACCTCACGGGCCGGCTAGCCCAGCCCGCGCCCCGATGGCTCGGCGGCTCGGCAGCCCGGCGGCTCGGCGGCCCGGCGGCTCGGCGGCCCGGCGGCCCGGAGGCTCGGCGGCTGGGTGGCTCGGCAGCCCGGTGCAGAGTTGTGGATAGACGCTGCTGCACCCCGCGCCAACGACACCCCGCCACAACTCTGTGCAACGCGGTGAGCACGCATCCCAGGAGCCAGCGCAACCACTGACCAGAGTTGTGACGAAGTGCGCCTTGGCGGAGGCGGAACTGCGTCCAGCCACAACTCTGGCCGCGGTAGCAGCGGGGGCGGGGACGGGCGCGCGGACGCGCACGACCGGGGCCGAGCGCGGCTCAGTCGAGCAGCAGCGCAGGCTCCTCGACGATCGTCGCGACGTCGGCGAGGAAGCGGCTCGCGACGTCCCCGTCGACCAAGCGGTGGTCGAACGATGCGCCGAGCGTCGTCACCATGCGGGGGCGGACCTCGTCCTCGAACACCCACGGCTTCAGCTTGATCGTGCCGAGCGCGAGGATGCCCACCTCGCCGGGGTTGATGACGGGCGTGCCCGTGTCCATCCCGAACACCCCGATGTTGGTGATCGTGAACGTGCCGTCGCGCATCTCCGTCGGCGGCGTCTTCCCGTCGCGGGCGCGGTAGGTGAGCTGCTCGATGGCCTGCGCCAGCTGGTGCAGGGTCATGGCGTGCGCATCCTTGATGTTCGGCACGATGAGCCCGCGCGGGGTCGCGGCGGCGAGGCCGAGGTTCACGTAGTGCTTGACCGTGTACTCCTCGTCGGTCCACGCGGCGTTGACCATCGGGTTGCGGCGGATCGCCCACATCACGGCGCGCGCCACGATGAGCAACGGCGAGACCTTCACGCCGGCGAAGTCGGGCGACGCCTTGAGGCGCTTCACGAACTCCATCGTGCGTGTCGCGTCGACGTCGGTGAAGAGCGTCACGTGCGGTGCCGTGAACATCGAAGAGACCATTGCGTTCGCTGTGGCCTTGCGCACGCCCTTGACGGGGTGCTTCTCCTCGCGGACCTCGCCCCAGATGGGGGTCTCGAGGTTCTTGAAGACGCTCGCCTGCTGCGCGTGGCGGATGACGTCGTCGCGGGTCGTTTCGCCGGCGAGTCCGGTCGGCTCGACCTGCGACAGGTCGACGGCCAGGTCCTTCGCGAGCTTGCGGATCGGGGGCTTCGCGATGATCGGCGACGCGGATGCGGCGGGCACCGAACCGGGGCGTGCCTGCGTCCGTGCCGCCCCAGATGTAGGGGCGGGAGCCTGCGCGGCTGGGCGGTGCGACGGCTGGGCCGGTGCGGGGATCTGCGCGGGGCGCGTCGGCTGGGCTGGTGCGGCCGACTTCTTACGCCGCCGCGTGGTGGGCGCGTCACCGAGTCCGTAGCCGACGAGCACCGAGTTGGCGCCAGACTCGGCGCCCTCGCTGGAGACGGTGGAAGCCGCATCCGCCTGTGCCGCATCGAACTCGAGGTCGGCAGCCGGGGCCTCAGGAGCCGCGGCGGGCGCCTCGGAGCTACTCGAGACCCCAGCGGTCTCGATGGAGAGGATGTGCTTGCCCACGTCGACGGTCTGGCCCTCGCTCGCGAAGAGCTCGACGACGCGGCCCTCGAAGGGGCTGGGCAGCTCGACGATCGACTTGGCCGTCTCGATCTCGCACAGCGTCTGGTTCAGCTCGACGCTGTCGCCGGCCTTCACGTGCCAGGAGACGATCTCGGCCTCGGTGAGTCCCTCCCCGACGTCGGGGAGTTCGAAGTTCTCGGTGCTCATTGGTGTGCTTGCCTCTATCTGTGCGGGCTTGGTTCAGTACTCGAGCGAGCGGTCGACGGCTTCGAGGATGCGGTCTGCGTCCGGCAGGTAGCTCGCCTCGAGCTTCGCTGGCGGGAAGGGAACGTTGAAGCCCGACACGCGAAGCACGGGCGCCTCGAGCGAGAAGAACACTCGCTCCTGCACGGTCGCGGCGATCTCGGAGCCGATGCTGGCATTCGAGGGGGCTTCCTGCGCGATGACGAGGCGACCCGTCTTGCGGACGGACTCCACGATCGGCGCGTAGTCGATGGGGCTCAGCGAGCGGAGGTCGATGACCTCGAGGCTGATGCCCTCGGCCTCGGCGACCGCTGCCGCCTGCAGCGCTACCGCGGTCATGGCGCCGTGCGCGACGAGCGTCACGTCGGTGCCGACGCGGGCAACTCGGCTCGCGTGCATCCCGGCAGCGGGGGCGGCGAGGCTGACCTCGCCCTTCTGCCAGTACTTGCTTTTGGGCTCGAAGAACATGACGGGGTCGTTGCTCTTGATGGCCTGCTGGATCATCCAGTACGCGTCGTTCGGCGTCGACGGGGAGATGAGACGGAGGCCGGCGGTGTGCGCGAAGTAGGCCTCTGGGCTCTCCTGGTGGTGCTCGACGGCACCGATGTGCCCGCCGTAGGGCACGCGGATGACAACCGGCATCTGCAGGCGGCCCTCGTTGCGGTTCGTGAGCTTCGCGAGCTGCGTCGTGATCTGGTCGAAGCCGGGGAAGATGAAGCCGTCGAACTGGATCTCGCACACGGGCCGGTAGCCGCGCATGGCGAGGCCGATGGCGGTGCCGATGATGCCGGACTCCGCGAGCGGGGTGTCGAGCACGCGGTTCTCGCCGAAGTCGCGCTTCAGGTGCTCGGTGACGCGGAAGACACCGCCGAGCGTGCCGATGTCCTCGCCGAGCTGCACGACCTTGTCGTCGTCCTCCATGGCGCGGCGCAGGCCGGCGTTGATGGCCTTCGCGAGCGGCATGGTGACCGTCTCCGGCGCATCCGTCTCCGACCCGGGCGTTGTGGTGCTCGTGGCGACGTCGGTCATCGGGCTGCCTCCTGGCTCGCGTTGTCGTCGAAGGACGCCTCGTATCGGCGCAGCCACTGCTTCTCTTCCTCGAGCTGCGGATGCGGGTCGCTGTACACGTTCTCGAACATGGAGTCGTTGTCGGGCTCTTCGATCTCGAAGACGCCGCGGCGCACGTCGGCCGCGTAGTCCTTCGCTGCCTCGTCGACGCCGGTGAAGAAGTCCTCGCCCACGTCCTGCGCGCGCAGGTAGGCGCCGAGGCGGGCGATCGGGTCGCGGCGGCGCCACGACTCCTCCTCGTCTCTCGTGCGGTACTTGGTGGGGTCGTCCGTCGTCGTGTGGGCGCCCATCCGGTACGTCTCGGCCTCGATGAAGCCGGGGCCACCCCCGGCGCGCGCCCGCTCGAGGTGCGCGCGTGTCACGGCGAAGCTCGCCATGACGTCGTTGCCGTCGATGTGCGTCGAGGGCATGCCGAAGCCGCCCGCGCGCTTGTAGAGCGGGTTGTTCGCCTGCACCGAGACGGGCACGGAGATGGCCCATTGGTTGTTCTGCAGGAAGAAGACGAGCGGCACCTGATAGCTCGTCGCGAAGATGTAGGCCTCGTTGGTGTCGCCCTGGCTGGTCGCGCCGTCGCCGAAGTACACGACGCTCGCCTCGTCCTTGTCGAGGTCGCCGGTGCCGGTGGCGCCGTCGAACTTCTGGCCGAGCGCGTAGCCCGTCGCGTGGAGGGTCTGCGAGCCGATGACCAGCGTGTAGGGGCGCACGCCGTGGCCTTCCGGCGACCATCCGCTGTGGGTCACGCCGCGCAGCAGGCGCAGCACGTCGACGAGGTCGACGCCGCGCACGAAGGCGACGCCGTGCTCGCGGTAGGAGGGGAAGACAGCATCTTGCGGGCGCATGGCGTAGGCGGAGCCGATCTGGGCGGCCTCCTGCCCCTCGGCCGGGACGTACAGCGACAGCTGTCCTTGGCGCTGCAGCATGGTCGACTCGCGGTCGAATGCCCGCACGTAGCTCATGTCGCGGTAGGCGCGCAGGTAGTCCTCGGTGGTGAGCAGCTCAAGCTGCTCCAGGAAGGGCTCGGCGGCCTTCGTCGGCTTCACCTCTCCCTCTGGAGTGAGGATCTGCACGGTCTCGTCGCCTGGAGTCACGTCGTGTGGCGCCTTCCTGCTGTTCCGATCTCGCAGGCGGTTGCCCGAGATTTCGCCAGTCTAGTTCTCCACCCCATGGCCGTTCAGGAGAAATCCTCCAACAGTTCGGGCCAAGCCTGCACGGCATCGACGACACGAAGCGGGTGAACGCCCCAGCCGCTTCACCGCAGGATTGGGGAGAATGGGGGCATGCGAGCCATTCTGAGCATCCTCATCAACGCCGTGGCCCTCTGGGTCGTGACCCTCATCCTGCAGGCGCATGTCCAGGTCATCCCGTTCGAGGAGTCGACCTGGGGCGTCATCGGCACGCTCGCACTGTTCGGACTGATCTGGGGCGTCGTGAACGCCGTGGTCGGTGGGGTCGTGCGTGTCGTCGCGTTCCCCCTCTACATCCTCACGCTCGGCCTCATCTCGTTCATCGTCAACGGCTTCCTGTTCTGGCTCGTCGGGGTCATCAGCGACAGCATCGGCTTCGGCATCGAGGTCTCCGGTTTCTGGTGGGCGGTGCTCGCAGCGCTCATCATGTCGGTGGTCACCGCGGTGCTCGGCGGCTGGGTGCGCGGTGCCGACTCGAAGCTCAAGAGCGATGAGCGTCGCCGTCGCGAAGCCTGATCGAGGCATTCAGATCTTGATGTCGTCTGGCTTGAGGTTGCTCGTGATGGGCGCGAACTTCTCCTCGATGAGCCGACTCGCCTCGTCGATGGCCTCGCTGGGCTCCGGCAGCGGGTCGAGCCGGTCAACCGTGTAGAGCCTCGACTCGTCGAGCTCGAAGCCGTCGTAGACGTCGAGGAGATCCGTGCGCGCCGCCTCGAGTGAAGGCACCCTGCTCGCGTCGGCGATGCCGGCAGTCTCGAGGTAGCGCGTCTGCGCGTGGGCCGCGAGCGGGTCGTCGTCGAACGGAGTCACCGCATCGGCATCGGCGAGCACGACCGTCGAGTCCTCACCGTCCGGGGCGAGACCCTGCAGGCCGACGATCGGGTCTTCCCGGTGCTGGATCTCGATGATCGGGGCTCGACTTCCCGGCGACCCGCCCTCGCCGCGCCCATCGTCTTGCTGGTGCTGGAGCTGCGCCCTCAGCCGCTCGGCGTCGATGGGACCCCCGATCGAGACGAGGCCCTTCGTGTCGAACTTCCCCAGCCCGGCGATCGACGCCGCGACGAGCGCACCCTGCGAGTAGCCGGCGAACACGACGGCATCGCCCGGCTCGATACCCGCCTCTGCCATCGCCGCGAGGACGGCAGACACCGACTGCGACTCGATCCCCGCATACGCCGCGAGGTTGCCGGCCAGATCGAAGGGGTTCCCCGTCGTGCCGTACGACTGGTTCGAGGTGCCCGTGATCGCGACCTCGTAGAGCTGGGCTCCGGCCGCGTCGACGTAGCTCGTGACGCGGACCTGCGGCCCTCCGTCGACCGAGGGCGGGATCGCGGCGACCAGCGGCTGGAGTCCCGTGGGAGCGGCATCCCGGCCATCGAGCGGAGCACTGGTGCGCCCCACCCGGAAGCGATCGCTGGGGGTCAGCCCGGCCACACCAGCCGCGGCGAGCGCCCACGACACGAGGTTGCTGCCGTCGGCGCCGGGGACCGGCGGGAGACCGAGCATCCCGAGCGCGAAGTCATCGGCGTTCTCGACGGTGACGCGGATGAGCTCCTGCACCCGCGGGTCGCTCAGAGTCGGCGCCTCCCCCGCAAGAGCCGCGAGCGCCGCGATTCCAGCCGCCGGACCGAGCAGCGCGACCGTCAGCGGCAGCGAGCGGCCGAGGAAGTTGGCAGCGCTTGCGCCCGCTGCTTGGACAACGGCCGCAGAGACCGCCTCGGCCCGCTCGTACAGTTCGGCGGCAAGCTGGATGCGCTCGCCGAGTGAGGACAGCTGGGTTTCGAGCGGCGCCCCTCCGAAGAACGCGACCTCGCCCTGTGCCGCTGCTGCGGCGAACGTGAGACCCGAACCGCTCAGCCATGCCGACGGCGGCATCCACTCCTGACCGGCGAGGATCGTGCGGAGCGCTTCGAAGTCGACGGCGAAGAGCCCAGCACGGGCGGCGACGGCGCGGACGTCGCTCGGACCGACGACGACAACCTCGCCGCTCATCGGGCTCCCAGCGCCTCGAGCTCGAGGGTCAATGCCCCATGCGCTCGGCGGTACTCATCCTCGGCGAGCTCGGCAGCGGTCGCGACGAGTCCGATCGCGTCGGCGAGGAGCTCGGCCTCGATGGCAAGGCAGCGCTGGGCTGGCGAGCTCCACGCGTCGGAGACCGCGAGCAGCCTGAGG
The DNA here is from genome assembly GCF_902506465.1 of Pseudoclavibacter sp. 8L. NCBI lineage: Bacteria > Bacillati > Actinomycetota > Actinomycetes > Micrococcales > Microbacteriaceae > Pseudoclavibacter > Pseudoclavibacter sp. 8L. The sequence goes on from NZ_LR733185.1 coordinate 652,966, forward strand.
CCCGTGCAGATGTCGGTGGTGCCCGAGCCGAAGGCGTGCAGGGCGCGAGCGTTGTCGAGGGCGATGAGCTGCAGGGCCCGGATGATCTGCTCCCTCGCGGCATCGACGAACGGCAGCGTCTGGCCGATCGTCGACGGCGTAATGGGAACGAAAGACGTGGTCTCTGGCATTCGCGGTGGTCCTCTCCTGCGTCGATGGCTCCGATCCTGAGGCGGCAGGAGGAGCAGCGACGGATGCACGCCCACGGGTGTGGAGGGACGCGCATCCACAGGCCAGATGCCTGCAGAGTGCGGCTTCGCTCCGACGGGCAGCGAAAGAGCGGGTGAACACGCACGCGAACCGGTGCTGAATGCGTGACAATGGGCGTCATGGCGAAAAACAGCAAGGACGCGGTCTTTCGCATCATCTTCGTCTGCACCGGCAACATCTGCCGCTCCCCGATGGCGGAGGTCATCTTCCGCGACATGGTCGAGCAGATCGGCCTCGGCAGCGCCGTGAGCATCAGCTCGGCGGGAACCGGCGAATGGCACGTGGGCGAGAAGGCGGATCCCCGCACGCAGTCCGCGCTCGAGCGGGCCGGGTTCACGGCCGAGAACCATCGCGCGAAGCAGTTCGAGGTCGACTGGTTCGACACGTTCGACCTCATCATCACCTTCGACCGCGGCCAGCGGCGCATCCTCAAGGCATGGGCCTCCGACGACGAGCAGCGCTCGCTCGTGCAGCCCCTTCTCACCTTCCACCCGGCGCCCCCGGGCGGGATCACGGAAGTCCCAGACCCGTACTATGGCAACGATCAGCTCTTCGACCACGTGCGCGACATGATCACGAGCGCGTGCGAGGAGCTTCTTCGTCAGATCGAGCCGGTCGTCCGGGCTGCGCTGACGGCGCGCGCCGGATCGTCCTCGTCCCAAGGAGCACAATGAGCCCCCTCCCTCCCCAGATGCTGAGCCCCCTCGACTCGCGCTACCGCAAGAGCGTCGAAGGTCTCGGCGAGCACCTCTCCGAGGCCGCGCTGAACCGTGCCCGCGTGCACGTCGAGGTCGAGTGGCTGCTGTTCCTCACCGACCGTGAGATGTTCGGCTCCCACAAGATCGATGCAGACAAGGCCGCAGCTCTGCGTGCCCTCGTCACCGACTTCGGCCAGAAGGACATCGACGAGCTGGCCGAGGTCGAGGCTCGCACCCGTCACGACGTGAAGGCCGTCGAGTACTACGTGCGCGCCCGCCTCGAGGAGCTCGGGCTGAGCGAGCTCGCCGAGCTCACCCACTTCGCCTGCACGAGCGAGGACATCAACAACCTCTCGTACGCGGTCACCATCCGCGACGCCGTCACCGACGTCTGGCTCCCCGCGGCCTCCGGGCTCGCGGACCGCATCGCGGAGCTCGCCGTCGAGCTGCGGGATGTGCCCCTGCTGTCGCTCACGCACGGCCAGCCGGCGACGCCGACCACGCTGGGCAAGGAGCTCGCCGTGTTCACGCACCGGCTCCGCCGCCAGCTGAAGCGCGTCGAGGGAACCTCGTACCTCGGGAAGTTCGCCGGCGCGACGGGCAACTTCGCCGCGCACCAGGCGGCGAGTGCCGACACCGACTGGGAGACGCTCGCCGACGAGTTCGTGAGCGGCCTCGGCCTCACCTGGAACCCGCTGACCACGCAGATCGAGTCGCACGACTGGCAGGCGGAGCTCTACGCCGACGTGTCGCGTTTCAACCGCATCCTGCACAACTTCTGCACCGACGTGTGGACCTACATCTCGCGCGGCGTCTTCCGTCAGATCCCGCAGGCCGGATCGACGGGCTCGTCCACGATGCCGCACAAGATCAACCCGATCCGCTTCGAGAACGCGGAGGCGAACCTCGAGATCTCGAGCGCTCTCCTTGACTCGCTGGGCTCGACGCTCGTCACCTCGCGCCTGCAGCGCGACCTCACCGACTCGAGCGCGCAGCGCAACATCGGTGTCGCGTTCGGCCACTCGCTGCTCGCGCTCGACAACGTGACGCGTGGACTCCGCGAGATCGCCGTCGACGAGGAGCTGCTGGCGAACGAGCTCGACGGCAACTGGGAGGTGCTCGGCGAGGCGATCCAGACCGTCATCCGGGCCGAGATCGTCGCGGGTCGTTCATCCATCGCCGACCCGTACGCCGTGTTGAAGGACCTGACGCGCGGCCGCCGCATCGGCAAGGCCGATCTCGTGGAGTTCGTGACGGGCCTCGACATCGGCCAGGAGGCGAAGGATTCGCTCCTCGCCCTCACGCCCGGCAGCTACACGGGCGCCTCGTCGCGCCTCGTCGACCACCTGAGCTGAGCGGGCGGGCAGAACGCCCGCTGGTTCTCCAGCTACTTGCCGGTGGGGGCCTCGTTCGACGTCGTCTCGTCGAGCGGGGCCTCTTCTGCATCTGCGGGGAGCGCGGATGCGGGTTCCTCGGTCGCCGCTGCCTGCTCAGGTGCGTCGATGCGCTCTGAGGGCTCCGTTCCAGCTGCAGCCTCGTCGACGACGGGTGTCGTCTCGTCTGCGGCCGCCGCCTGCGTGGCCGCGCGGCTCTGCTCGCCTTCGTCGCTGCGGGAGACGCCCTGCTCTGCATTCTCGAAGCGGTCGAGGTAGATCTCGTTCTCGGGGTTCGGCGAGTAGGAGAGCACGAGCATCGCGAGCACGAGGATCGAGACGATGAAGGCGACACCGGCGAAGATGATGCCGAGCAGGAAGTCCTGTGTCGTGAGCAGCAGGATGAGGAGCACGAAGCCCGCCATCACGGCGGAGATGCCGAGCAGCTCGAAGGGCTTCATGAGCGCGCGGCGCTTGGGTTGTGTCACTGGGGAATCAGGCTTTCTTGGTGAGTTCTGGCTTGGCGGCTGGTGCATCCGCGAGGATGCCGCGGAGGGTGATCCCCTCGATGACCAGCAGCACGCCGAGCACTGCGAGGTAGGCGCCGACGTAGCCGACGGTCTGCACGGATGCGGTGAGGGTGCCCTCGACCTGCTCGATTCCGCCGTAGTCGACGCGGAGGTCTGGCGGGATGATCGCGACGAGGAGTCCGAGGAGCACGGTGACGGCGCCGGTGATGAGCACCTCGCGCGAGAAGAACTTGGTGGCGCGTCCGACGCGGGCGCTGATGAGTTCGAGCGCTCCCGTGACGAGGGCCCAGGTGGCGACGGTCGCGATGAAGGCGGCGGCGGTCGCGTGCTCGGTCTCTGCGGTGCCCATGAAGAGGGCGAAGCCTCCGGCGAGCGCCGAGACGACGGTACGCGCGAACGTGAGCGCGCGCGCCGGGTGGTCCTTGAAGCCGACGGCTTCGAAGCCGATGAGCACGCCGGATGCGAGGGCGAATGCTCCGAACGTGATGAACCCGAACGCCGCAGAGTGATCCTGCGAGAAGGTGATGACGGCGGCGATGATGAGCGCGGGCACGGCGCGGGCGATCATCGACATCCACAGGCGTTCCGGGACTGCTGTAGGCCCCACTTGCATCGTCATCGTTCGCTCCTCACGATCTGCCGCCAGTCTACCCAGTCGGTACCGCACGGCTCCCCGGCGCGGGACGACGTCACCGTGTTGCAACCTGGCAGCCGCCAGGGCCACGTCATCTGCGCTCCGCTGCGACCTCGCTCAGCGGACGTCGACGAGTCCGCCGCGGATGCCCCAGAGCACGACCTGCAGGCGGTCCCTTGACGCGGTCTTCTGGAGGAGCCCCGCGAGGTGGTACTTCACCGTGGTGGGTTCGACGAACAGTTCACCGGCGATCTCCGCGTTGGACAGGCCGCGCGCGAGGAGCCGGAGCACGTCGAGCTCCCGCTCCGTCAGCGCGACCTCCGTCGGCGGGGCGGGCTGGGACGCGGGCCGCCGCCGTTCGGCGAATTCGTGGAGGATGCGCCGGGTGAGGCGCTGGTCGAGCGTCCCGTGCCCCGCGGCGACCGAGCGGACCGCGGCGAGCAGCGTCCCCTCATCCGCGCCCTTGAGGAGGAACCCGGCAGCCCCGGCCTCGAGCGCCGCGAACACATCAGCGTCGACGTCGAAGGTCGTGAGGATGAGCACCGCAGCGCCGAGCGAGGGTTCTGCAGCGATCATCCGCGTCGCAGCGATGCCGTCGGTTCCGGGCATGCGGATGTCCATGCAGACCACGTCGGGGCTCAGCTCGCGCGCGAGCCGAGCCGCTTCTGCACCGTCGGCGGCTTCGCCGACGACGTCGAAGTCGGGCTCCGCGCCGAGGATCACCGACAGCCCGGCGCGGACGACCGCCTGGTCGTCGGCGATGAGGATCCGGATCATGAGTTCTCCCCGTCTCGGTTCGCGCTTTGGCCCGCGCCGCGGATCGTGAGCGCATTCCGCCACCCGCCGGCGCTCGTCGGCCCTGCGCTCAGGGCAGCGCCCACGAGCTCGGCTCGTTCGGCCATGCCGGAGAGTCCGTACCCCCGCTGCGCGGGCGCGGGCGGCCCGACCGCATCCGGTACGCGCCCGGTTGGCGCGTTCGCGACGACGATCTCCACCCCGCCGTCATCGAATCGCACGCTGACCTCGCTCCGCGCACCCCGGGCGTGACGTGCCGCGTTCGACAGTGACTCCTGCACCATGCGGTACGCGGTGGCCTCCGTCAGCGGGCCAAGTGGCCGAGACGCACCGGTGACACAGAAGTCGACAGCCTGGCCCCGCTCCCGCGCGGCATCGACGAGCGTCGCGATCCCCTCCAGGTTCGGGGTGGGACTCGGGCGATCAGGGCCGCCTGTGCGCTCATCGTCGTCGCTTCGCAGCAGACCGACGGTCCGCCGGAGATCGACGAGCGTCGTGCGTGCGTCGTCCTGGATGCCCTGCATCATGGCCCTCGCCCGGTCGGGGTCCGAGCGGGTCAGGGTGGTTGCCGCTTGCGCGCTGACGATGATGCCCGACAGGTGGTGGCCGGCGATGTCGTGGAGTTCCCGTGCGAGCGCGGTGCGCTCCGCCCTGAGTTCACCGCGCGCCCGCTCCACCTGTCGCTGCTCGGCCATGCGCGCCTGCTCGCGGAGCGCATCCGTCAACCGCTCCCGCCCGAGCACGTAATCGGCGATACCCGCGGGAAGGACGTAGAGGAGCAGGATGCGCAGGAGGAGCGTTGCGGTGAGGATGAGCGGCGCCTCGCGTGACCCGAGCAGCATCGCGACGCCACCGACCGTGGTCGTCGCGGCTGCCCCCACGCCGAGCGCGATGAGTGCCGTCCTGCGGGGCAGCTGCCGAACGACCCGGTATGAGGCGATGCCCACCGCGAGTGCGCCGATGCCGAGCTCCCCGGCCGTCGTGCCGAGGATCGCGAGATCGATGCCGACGATCGCCCCGAACACGGGCAGCGGGCGGAAGCGGCTCGGCCACAGCAGCAGCGCTTGGACGGCGAGGAGCGCTGCCAGAGGAAGCGGGGACCCGGTGCCGGGGACCGACGCGAAGATCGCGCGATCCCAGGTACCGATCGCGAGGAATCCGAAGGCACCCGCCAGCACGAGGAGACTGGGCGTCGCAGACCAGAGGGCGCCGATCACGGCCGAGTTCCGCGGCGATGAGCGCATGACCCGATTCAACCACGCCGCGTGGTGGCCACGGACGAGGCCACCACCCAACGGTGAACGCGTCATTCGCTACCGCCCGCAGAGCATCTCGTCGAGGGCGTCAGTGATCATCCGGTACTGCGCGAGAAGCTGCTCGTTGTCGACGGGCGACACGACCGCCCAGGGCAGCGCGGTGACGGCGATCGTCACGGCAGTACCGTCCGGGCCGACGGCGTTGCGGGTCTGGGTTCCGGGGATGTCTCCCCCGTGCCCCCAGGCGACTCCGCCGCAGGACAGCGGGTAGCTCTGCATGCCCAAGCCGTACGCGGCGCCAGGGGTCAGTTCGTTGCTGGCGGAAACCGTCGTCTGCATCTCCGCGAGCGCCGCCGCGCTCATGAGCTGGCCGTCGAGGAGGGCGCGCATGAACGTGTTGAGCTCGGACGGCGTCGACACGAGCGCGCCGGCGGCCCAGCCGAACGCGGGGTCCAGGTCGGAGATGTCGCGAAGGTCGCCGGCCGTCTCGGCGTGGTAGCCGCGGGGGTGCTGGCCGCGCAGCTGCCGTTCCCCCGGCGCGGGCAGATAGGTGTGCTCAAGGCCGAGCGGCGCGGCGATGCGGTCGTCGATCTGGGTGGCGAGGGCCCGTTCCGTGACCGCCTCGATCATGAGCCCGAGCACGAGGTAGTTCGTGTTGCTGTACGCCCACCGCTCCCCGGGGGCGAACGCCGCGGGCCTCTCCAAGGCGACGTCGAGCATGGCCCTGGGCGAGATGTACGTCTGCTGCGCGCCGAACGCGTCCGCCGCGATCTTGTCGGCGTACTCGGGCAGGCCTGCGGTGTGCTGGAGGAGCTGGCGCACGGAGATCTTCGTGCCGTCGACCCCATCCCCGGTGATGAGGCCGGGCAGGTACGTGTCGATCGGCTCGTCGAGGGCAACCTGGTCCTCATCGGCGAGCTGGAGGACGATCGTCGAGACGAACATCTTCGTGTTGCTGCCGATGCGCACCTCCCCGTCCACGGGCGGTGTGTCTCCCGTGGCGATGTCCCCCTGTCCGAGGGCGAGGTTCGAGGTCCTGCCCTCGCTGTCGGTGACGGATGCCAGCACGCCGGGGTATCCCGCGTCGACGAGCGCCTGCATGGTCGCCGCATGGGGGTTTGGGCTGGCATCGGCGTTGGCGGCGTTCGACCACGCACCGACGCCGATCGCGCCGGCAGCGAGCACGCCCGCCGCGGCCATGACTGCGGTCACCTTCTTCGGTTTGCCATTCCCGGCCTGGGCTGACGGATCAGTGGGGTGTGCGTCTGCGGTTCGTTGCGTTTCCATGTATCCAGCGTGACGAAACGCATCGCGTCGCACCCCATCCTTGCGAACAGTCGAGCCTGCCCACGCGGCTAGTCAGCGACCTTCGGGGTCGCGAGCAGCGCGACCGTCAGGTCGAGGACAGATCAGGTGCCGGGACCGGAGCTGCATAACCGCTTGCCGCCAGAATCTCGTCGACGAAGCCCTGGGCGGTGGTCGCCACGATCTGGAAGTGGTCGCGCTCCGCGGTGGTGCTCTCCGGGCGCTCGACCTTGTCGAGGGCAGCGTCGGCGTACTCCTGAAGTGCGGTGATGAGGACGGAGTGGCGATCTTCGTCGGTCAGGTCGAGAGTCACGAGATGCGGGGTCTGCTCAGTCATCACGGCAGTGTCTCACCCTCTCCCGACACCAATATGTACCCGTCGACACCCCGCGACGCTCGGTGGCGGCACACCTCCGCCGCTCATCGAGTGGAGAAGGCCTCGAGCGGGCGAGCCCATCGCTGCCCGACGACGTCCCGTTCGAATCGCGGGTCGAGCTCCTGAGAGAGCAGGGAGAAGCCGGCGCTCTGGAGGAAGCCAGCCGCTGCAGTGAACTCACGGGCGCTCCAGACCTCGACACGTGACGCGTTTCGTCTCCGGGCGAAGTCGATACCAGTGTCGACGAGCGCCCGGCCGATGCCGCGGCGCCGCGCGTCGGGTGTGACGATCAGCAGCCGCAAGAGCGCGGCTTCGCCGTCCTCCCCTGCCATGCAGAAGATGCTTCCCACGCGTCTTCCGTCGAGCTCGGCGATCCACGCCCCTTCACGCTCGCGTTCCTCGCCGTCGGCATAGCCCTCGATGGCGTGCGCGACAAGACGTTCGTAGGTACGGCCATCCTCGAAGGAATCCGAGAAGACCTTGTGGGCGAGCAGTACCCAGGCGAGGTCCCCGGGCTGGTCGAGCTGGCGGATCGAGTGCTGCGGAGCGGACGGTGCTTCAGGGGAGGTCATGACAGCTTCCTTCGAGCGCGAAGAAGTGGACGGACTCCGGTCAGTGCGTACATTTCCACGTTAGCGCCGACGATGCCAGGAACGAAGTGTTCAGCCGTGCAGACCGGGCCCGTCGTCGACGTCGTGACCGAAGAAGTACTTGACTCCGGCGCGCCACGGAAGGGCGAGGAGCCGATCGGCGTACGCGGCGAACGCCGCGACGTCATCTGGCCCGATCGTGGGGCCGATGGTGGGGTGTTCGAGGCCCGTCCAGGTGGCGAGAAGCTCAGCGTCCGGTCGGATGAGCACTGGGCCCCCGGCTGCCGCTCGGTCGACGCCTTCCAGGAGCTCATCGATGACGTGCTGCGGGGTGAATGCTGCCCCTCGGAAGACGTAGCTCGCGGCGACGTCGGCCAACGCCGTTGCCATCTCCCGTTCCCACGCGTCGACGGTCGAGTCCTCGTCGTAGAGATCGAACTCGACACCGGACAGGTCGAACCCGCTGTCGGTGGCGAGCTCGAAGGTGATGTCGCGGATCTCGTCGAAGACGCGTGCGAGCTCGACGTAGCGGACCGTGGCTGCGCGGGCCAGGAGGCTCCGGCCGGAACCGGCGAGGCGGAGGTAGATGGAACCGTCGTCGTGATCGGGCAAGACGAACAGGCGGTCGTCCGTTGCCTCGCGTTCTGTTGCGGTGGCGATGAGCAGGTCGAGGAGCTGGAGCTTCTCCTCGCGCTCGAGCGAAGAGGTGTCGCCGCTGTAGGTGTCGAGCAGTTCAGCACGGACCGTGAAGTCGCCGAGTTGCGCGAGACCAACACCGAGCGCAATCTTCGTCGCTGGGGACGTCGCATCGGCCCAGTCACGGAGCAGCGCGTCGAGCTGAGCGGCGTCTGGGGCAGGTCCGAACATGCGATCAGGCTAATGGGGACGCGTCTGAGCACTGCGGTGGGCGCACAACCCTCATGACGCGCTCGGGGTCACTCGGCATCTGCCAGCTTCGAGACCGACCGAACCGTCGCGGCCAGGATCGTCTGCCGCGCACGTCCCTGCGGGAGACGAGGCGCGCACTGCCAGATGGTCAACCAGGCATGGGTGGTGGCTTCTTGCGCTCGATCTTCTCGATTGAGGAGTCTGAGCGCCAGCGCGAACATCGTCGGGCTCAGGGCATCGTAGAGACGAGACAGCGCTGCACGGTCTCCGGATCCCACGAGCACGAGGTCGGCATTCAGCGTGTCGTCTCCTGGCTCCGATGCCCCGTCGGCACGTGGCTGTTCTGTGACGACCGTGCTCATCGCGCGCCACCTCGCATCGGGCCACGGCTCAACGTGCACCGACCTGAGTGCGTCATGGTGACCCTCTCTCCGTGAGGGGGTCGGAGCTGGCCGCTCTCCCTCGAGCCCTGCAAATATTTATCTAGTTAACCTAGCTAAATGAGAGGCGGGGTGCCCGCGAGTTTGCTGAGACCGTGACGTGCCACCGGTCGCGAGGAGCCGCAGTTCAACCCCTGGTTGGCATCCGCCACCACCCCCTCGTCCGTAGCGTCGTGAGCACGAGACAACCGCTATGACGAGGAGCGCGACGAGATGACGATCGAAGTTGAGGCCCTGACCAAGACCTACAAGGGAAAGCACGCGGTGCGGGATGTGAGCTTCACCGTCCAGCCGGGCAAGGTCACCGGGTTCCTTGGGCCGAATGGAGCAGGAAAGTCGACGACGATGCGCTCGATCGTCGGCCTCGACCACCCCACCTCCGGGCGTGCACGCATCGACGGCACCGAGTACCGGGCCTTCGCGGCACCGCTGCGCGAGGTCGGCGCCCTGCTCGACGCGAAGGCGGCGCACAAGTCCCGCACGGCACTGAACTACCTCACCTCGATCGCAGCGACGCACCGGATTCCGCGCTCGCGCGTCGACGAGGTCCTCGAGGCAACCGGCCTCAGCGCAGTCGCTCGCAAGAAGGTCGGTGGATTCTCCCTCGGCATGGGTCAGCGCCTCGGCATCGCCGCGGCGCTGCTGGGCGACCCAGGCACGCTCATCCTCGACGAGCCGGTCAACGGCCTGGACCCCGAGGGCGTGACCTGGGTCCGCGAGCTCCTGGCTCGGCTGGCGGCCGAGGGGAGAACGGTCTTCCTCTCATCGCACCTGCTGAGCGAGCTGGCCCTCATCGCGGACCACGTCATCATCATCGGCCGCGGCGAGATCATCGCGGACTCACCGCTCAGCGCACTTACCGAGCAGAAGGGCCTCCGCGTCCGCGTGCGCACCTCGGATGCGCTCACGCTCACTCGCCGAATGACGAGCACGGGGGTGAGGATCGTCTCGAGCGAGCCCGAGCTGCTGGAGGTGGAGGGCCTCACCACCGAGCAGATCGCCCGCGCCGCCCACGAGACGGGGGTGCTCATCACCGAGTTGACGCCCCTACGGCAAACCCTCGAAGAGGCCTACAACCACCTCACCCGCGACTCCGTCGAGTACGCCTCGTCCTGATCTCGCTTGCTCCACGAAAGGACCATTCTCATGGGCACCACCACCACCGCCGCCACTCCTTCCCGCATCGTGCGCCAGTTCCCCGTCCGGAACGTCAGCCTGCGTGGCGCAGTCCGCTCCGAATGGATCAAGTTCCGCGGACTGGCCTCGAACAACGTGCTTGCCGGGTTCACGTTCCTCCTCCTGGTCGCCAACGGAATCGCGATGCCATGGGCGTACGTCTTCCGCGACCGCGGCTCCGCCCAGGCGAACTACGACGCGTACCCCGAGATGATCGTCGACAAGACCGGCTACGTCGGCATCGTGCTCGCCGTGCTCGCGGTACTGATGGTCACGAACGAGTATCGCTCCGGGCAGATCAGTACCACGCTGCTCTCGGTTCCGCGCCGAACGCCGGCACTGCTCGCGAAGGCGGCGATCATCGTGAGCATCGCCTTCGTCATCGGAGTCGTCAGCTCGGCGATCGGGTTCGCGGTCGCACCGCCCATCCTCGCCGGCGGTGGGTACAGCTACGTCCTCGAGACACCCGACCTGCTCCGGCTGGTCGTCGGCTCGGGCTTCTACCTCGCTGCCATCAGCGTCATCGGCATCGCGCTCGGCGCGATCATCCGCAACGTCATCGCCGCGGTACTCGCGACGATCGTGTTCCTCATCATCGTGCCCGTGATCCCGCAGATGTTCTCCGAGTACGGCACTGAGATCATGCGCTTCTTCCCGATCCCAGCTGGCTCGCTGCTCCTGGCGCCCGCCGGCACTGACCCAATGGGACCGTGGGGCGGCTCCGCCGTCCTGCTGCTCTGGACGCTGGCGCTGTTCGTGAGCGCAGCGGTCGTGCTCAAGCGCCGCGACGCCTGAGCACGCTCATGGTCGGGCTGGCAGCGAGAATGGGAGCACAGCTCGGGATGGAGGTCGGGGTATGAGTGCTCGCTCATCACCGCCAGGGGTGGATGCCGCGGAGGTCGACCGCGTCCTCAGCACACGGCTCCTGCTCTGGTTCGGCGCTCACCCCAGGACGGTCGACGGGGTCGTCGCCCTGCTGTGCCTGGGAGCCCAGATGCTCGTCCTCGTGCTCCCAGGTGCACAGGAGCCTTGGCCGGGCCTGCTCCTCGTGCCACTCTCCTGCGGCCTCCTCCTGTGGCGGCGACAATTTCCCCGCACCATCCTCGTGGCAGTCGCCTCGGTGAGCACGACGGGCTTGCTCCTCCCCACCCCGGTCGCGCTCCTCGGACTGCCCGCGGCAGTCGCGCTGTACACCCTGGCCTCGTTGGCTCCCGTCGCGACCGCGCTCCTGGGGTACGCAGTCATCGTGGGATTGCCCGCAGCAGGCATGCTCCTCATGTTCCTGGCGACGGGCGTCCCCCGTGCACCGTCACTCCTCGACCCCCTGGCGCTGATCGCTCTGGCTCTGGGTATCGCCGTCCGCAGCGCAGCGCGGCGCCGAGAGGCGCTCACGGAGTTGGTGAACCAACGGCTCAGTACGGCGCGGGTCGTGGAGCGGCAGCGCATCTCGGCAGAGATGCACGACATCGTCGCCCACTCGCTCTCGACGATGATCGCCCTCGGTGACGGCGCATCGAAAGGGTGGGAATCGCACCCAGAGCGGTCCGCCCTCGCGCTCGGCAGACTCGGCGACGTCGGGCGAAGCGCCCTGGCTGACATGAACAGGGTCCTGCACGTGCTTCGCGAGGAAGACCCGGTCTTGGACGAGAGCCTCCATCGTTCGGGACACAACGTCCCAGAGCTGGAAGAGGTGGTCGAGGTCTTTCGCGGCACCGGCATGCCCGTCACCCTCATCCGCTCCGGCGCGACGATGCCCGAGAATCCGGCACTCTCGACGACGGTGTACCGGATCGTCCAGGAGTCGCTCACCAACGTGCTTCGATACGCGGAAGCAGCCACACGAGTGGAGGTCAGCATCGCCGTCGCAGATGGCACGGTCACGGTGCAGGTCACCGACGACGGTCGCGCCGGCCCGCACGCGGGCCAGGCCCGGAGCCAGGGGGCCGGCCGGGGTCTGCTCGGTATCGCCGAGCGCGCTGCGACGTATGGCGGAATGAGCACAGCTGGCCCGCGCCCGGGCGGGGGCTGGATGACAAGAACCACCCTGTTGGCCGACGGGGCAGCCAGAACATGACCGTGCCCGGTTCACCGAAGATCAGAGTCCTGCTGGTCGACGACCAGGAACTCGTTCGGATGGGCACCGCGCTGACCCTGGACACTGCCGACGACATCGAGGTCGTCGGAGACGCAGGCACGGGTGAGGAAGCGATCGGCCGCACCAGGGAGCTGAAGCCCGACGTCGTGATCATGGATGTGCGGATGCCAGGCATAGGGGGCATCGAGGCAACCAGGATCATCACGACCGCGCACCCCACCACGAAGGTGCTTGTGCTCACCACCTTCGATATCGACGAATACGCCTTCGGTGGCCTGGACGCGGGAGCAAGCGCCTTCCTCCTCAAGAGCACCCCGCCGGATCGGCTCCGTGAGGCGGTCAGGACAGTCCATTCTGGCGAGGCCGTGGTCGAACCCAGAATCACGAGACAATTGATCGATCACTACGCCTCTGGCCGGTCGCCGCTTGGACGATCACGGGGTTCCGAGAACACCGACGCGCTCAGCCAGCTCAGCCCGCGCGAGCGTGACGTGTTCGGGTGCATGGTCGCCGGACTCTCCAACAGCGAGATCGGTGAGACGCTCCACCTCTCTCCCGCCACGGTGAAATCTCACGTGAACCGCATCTTCGCCAAGCTGCACCTGCGCGACAGGGTTCACGCGGTGATCCTGGGGCACGAGCTCCGCGGGCGGTAGCGGGGCGGCAGCGATCGTGGCGTTGCGGCACGGGGGTGGAGTGAAGTCAGGTGCCTCGTGCGCCGAGCGTTCTGTGGCTCACCGCCGAACACGCTGGGTCAGCTTGGCCTCGTGAAGGTGACAACGGGGGTCTGCCGGCAGGCGTCGACAGAGACTTCGGCGGTCACGCCGTAGACGTCTTCGATGAGCTCAGGAGTGAGCACCTCGGTCGGAGTGCCTGCGGCGACCACGGCTCCGTCGCGCAGAACGACGAGGACGTCGCAGTACATGGCCGCGAGGTTGAGGTCGTGGATGGCGATGATGGTCGTGACCGGCAGCGCGCGTATGAGTTCCAGCAGCTCCAGCTGGTGCCGGATATCGAGGTGGTTGGTCGGCTCGTCGAGGAGCAGTTCGTGGGGCTCCTGGGCGAGGGCGCGGGCGATCTGGGCGCGCTGGCGCTCTCCGCCCGAGAGGGTGTGCCAGAAGCGGTTGGCCTGCTCGAGCAGCCCGACATGGGCGAGGGCACGGTCGACCGCGTGGGCGTCAGCGGCAGTGTCTCCTCCGAGTCCTGAGCGGTGCGGGATCCGTCCGAGGCGCGCGATGTCGCGCACGGTGATGTCCACGTCAGTGTCCGCATGCTGGGTCACCGACGCCACGGACCGGGCGATATGACGACGCCCGACGGTGCTGATGTCGACGCCGTCGAGGGTCACGAGGCCAGCGCTTGGTTTCACGAACCCGTGCAGCACTCGGAGCAACGACGATTTGCCGGACCCGTTCGGTCCGAGCAGGCCGACGGTCTGGCCCGGCTTGGGGTGCAGGCTGACGCCGTCCACGACGAGCACTCCGCCTCGGCTCCACGAGACGTTCTCCGCGTTGATCGTCACGTGCGCTTCCTCTTCCGGGCGAGGAGTGCGATGAAGACGGGCACCCCGACGAGAGCCGTGCCGACACCGACGGGCAGCGGGGTGGGCGAGAACGCGACTCGCGATCCGGCGTCGACCCAGACCATGAAGATCGCTCCGATGATCGCGGTCGCGGGGATGAGGCGTGAGTGTCGCGGGCCGACGAGCAGCCGGGCGGCGTGCGGCAGCACGAGGCCGACGAAACCGATGGCTCCCGCGACGCTGACCAGCGTGGCGGTGATGAGGGCGGTCGCGATGAGGAGGATGGCTCGAGTACGCGCGACGTGGATACCGAGGGACGCAGCGACGTCTGGGCCGAACGCGAAGGCGTCGAGGGCGTGGGCGTACCTCGCGCAGAGCACGGTCCCGGCGCCGACGACGACGACGCAGAGCACGACGTCATCCCACCTCACCCCTTCCAGGGAGCCCAGCATCCAGAACATGACGCCCCTCGTCTCGTCGGAATCCGCGAAGGCGAAGATGATCAGCGACGTCAAGGCGGAGAACAGCTGCGTGCTCGCGACCCCCGCGAGGACAACTCTGTCGGTCCCGCCGCCGGAGAGCTGAGAGAGCAGGAGGACAAGCCCGAACGCGACAAGTGCGCCGATGAAGGCGCCACCGGAGAGCCCGATCGCGGCACCGCCGAGCCCGAGGACACCGATTGCGACGGCACCCGTCGATGCACCGGATGAGATGCCGAGGATGAAGGGATCGGCGAGCGGGTTGCGCAGGAGCGACTGCATGACCACGCCGCAGAGCCCGAGGCCGACTCCGCACGCGGCGGCCACGAAGGCGCGCGGGAGTCGCTCCTCCCAGACGATCGCGTCCTTCGACAGCTTCACCGGGATGTCGGTCAGGCCGAGGTGGTTCGTGACGATGTCACGGACGTTGACGGGCAGGATATCCGCCGGCCCGAGCGTGATCGCAGCCCCGACCGACACGAGCAGCAGAAGCAGACCGGCAAGCACCAGGGCGCACGCGATCAGCACGCGTCGCGGCCGGGGCGCGCGGGGAGATTCGGGGCTCACGCGTTCAACGGAACGCTGGCCCGTGGCGGAGCTCAGAGTTCCTCCCCGTGCTCGTCCCACCACGCCTTGATCTTCTCGAGGCCGTCGACGAAGCGTATGGACGGGTTGAGTTCCGCCCCGTGCAAGTCGATGTAGCGCTTGTTCTGCACGGCATCCATCGTCTTGGTCAGCGGGTCGGATTCCAGGAACGCGACCTTCTCGTCCAGGCGGTCGCCAGGGAAACGGTCTCGCTGCAGGTCGCCCAGGATGAGCACCTGCGGGTTCCGATCGACGATGTCCTCCCAGGTCGTCGCGGGCCAGTCGTCGTCGAGGTCCGCGAAGACATTCGTGAGCCCCGTGGACGATCCGAGCATGGCGGCAGAACCCAGGCCACCCGCGACGTAGGGCGTCTTGGTGTCTGCGAACCAGTACGCGGCTGTCGCGCCGTCGAAGTCGACGCCCTCGGTTGCCGCTGCCGCGCGCGTCTGCAGATCGCTCACGAGCTCGGCCGCGCGATCCGAGACGTCGAAGATCTCACCGAGCTCCGTGATCTCCGCGTACAGCGCATCGACCTCGAGCGGCGTCGTCCGAGTCCCTCCGCCGTTGATACTGGTCCCGTTGTCGCAGTCCGTCGGCGAGAGGTAGCTGTCGACGCCCGTCTCAGCGAATCGTTCGCGCGAGGTGACCCCGCCTTCAGCGAAGTGCCGGCCGAAGGAGGCGGTCACGAAGTCCGGGTCCGCGCCGAGAACAACCTCGTAGGTGGGGGCGTTGTCGGCCAGCCTCGGGACGGCGGCGTTGGCGTCAGCCAGCGACTCGAGGACCGGGTCGGTCCAGGATGCCGTGCCGACCATGCGGTCCTGGAGCCCGAGCGACAGGAGGATCTCCGTCGAGTTCTGGTCGAGCGAGACGACCCTTTCCGGGGCCGCGTCGATCGTCACCTGCGTTCCGCAGTTGTCGAGTGTCAGCGGGTACTGCGTCGCCCCATCTCCCGCACTCGCAGCCGAGTTGGTCTCAACCGCCTCCGACGCTCCGCATCCGGAGAGCCCGAGGACCACTGCGGCGGTGAGGACGAGGCTGAAGGTGGCGCGCTGACGCACATGGGCTCCCTGGATCGAGTCGAGTCTGCCGACTGGCTCGCTAAGGATAGCCTTACCTGCGCGCTCGGGCGCGCGTCGGGCGCGCCAGGGAAGAGCGCGGAGGTCCGAGAACGCGGCGATGCGCTTGAGCTGCAGACAACCCGGACAGCGACGGGCACACGCGTTCATCACTCAGGGATGATCGGAGCTCCGAGACGCTCTTCGACCTGCTGCCAGACACTTCGACCGAGTTCAGAGCTGAGGCTTGTCGGCACCGGGGTCGTGAGGATCGGCGCACCGGTGGCTCCCGTCCGGGGGCCGAAGTAAGCGGCAGCTGGGAGCATGGGTGTCGTCATCGCGGCGATCGCCGGCTGCGCAGCCGCATCCTTGCCCTGCACCACCCTCGAGAACACTGGCGCAACGGCCGCCGCGAGCGTGCGGACGAGCGCGGAGCGCTGATGCAGTGGGGGCCGGTCCGGCGTCAACGCGTCGATCGCGGAACCGGGGTGACTGACGACCGATCTCACGCGAGAACCACTCGCGACGAGACGTCGGTCGAGCTCGAATCCGACGATCTCCGCGGCATGCTTCGACATCGCGTAGGCGGCGCGAGGACGATACGCGGACGGAGCGAGCCAGCCGTCCGCATCGAACGGGATCTTCTTCGTGAGGAAACTGCCTGTGCTGATGACCCGCGCCTCAGTCGCGTGCGTGAGCGCAGGAAAGCTCAACCTCAGGAACTCGAGGTGCGCGAGGACGTTGACTCCGACCGTGGACTCGACCCCGAACGGACCTTCGCTGTAGGTGGGGTGAGCGGCGATGACGCCGGCGTTCATCACGAGACCGTGGACCGGCGGACCCGCGCCGATGCGCGACCCGGCCCCGCGAACGGATTCGAGGTCCGCGAGGTCGAGTTCGAGGTGGCGGTGGCGGGTGGGTTCCGCGAGGAGCGCGATGGCGCTCTGCGCTTTCTCCGCGGAGCGGGCCGCGACGATGATCTGCGCACCGAGGCGAGCGAGCCCTTCCGCGACGAAGAAGCCGATGCCGCTGGTTGCGCCGGTGACGATGATCGACTGTCCATCGAGTCGTGGTGTGTCCATTGATCAGGCTTTCCGTTCAGGCGCGGGGGCGCGGGGCTGTTGCGTTCGCGGGGAAGCCAAGCGGCAGCCGCACGTCGACCGCCCACTTCCTTCAAGTTCTGAAGTGACTGTAGCAGAAGCTTCAAGTCTTGTAGCAAGTGCTAGGGTGTGCGCATGGGAGACGAACGCGCACAGAAGCTCTCTGAGGCCCTCTTCGCCGCATACGACGTCGTCGCGCGCACCAACGACGCGCTCGAGCCGGCACTTGCAGAGTTCGGACTCACCGCAGTCACCGCTCACCTGCTCTGGGTGATCGACCCCGACGCGCCCGCACCGTCGATGCGCACGGCCGCCGAACGAACGCACTGCACCCCGCAGAACGTGACCTTCATGTGCCACCAGCTCGAGGCCAAGGGTCTCGTCACTCGAAAGCCGTCCCCCACCGACCTCCGACAGCGCGTCATCGAGCTCACCCCTGAGGGCCGTGCAGCTCGCGACGCGATCGTCGAGCTCGCCTCGACCAGCTCGCCGTTCGCCAACATCGACGAGTCCGACCTCGCGCGAATCACCGAGCTCCTCGGAAGCGCACCGTCGCGCCTGGCCTGAACACCCTCGGGCACGCGGATACCCCCTCTCCTACTGACTCCCGATGAGTCGAGCTGAGCCCCGCCTGGCGTGCCCACAGCGCACGACTCAGCCCCCGACTTGGCAGTCAGGGGCTGAGTTCAGTGCGCGTGGAGTTGGGCGATCGACTACCCGTCGAGCTCCGCAACCGCGAGGCCGTAGGTGACGTTCGCGGCGTTGTTGACGCCCGCGTAGATGAAGCCGAACGGGTTCTCTCCGCCGGTGATGGCGTTGTACACGCCGTCTACGCTGAACGCGCCCGTGGTCGGGTTGATCGGCACGAGAAGGCCGGCGTCGCGGCGCAGATCCACGCGCCCCTCGCTGACATCGGAGAAGCTGAGGATGACCTCGGCCGGGAGCGCACCGCGATTGACGGTGACGACGCCGGTGAGCGTCGGGAAGATCGTGACCCCGTCGACCTCGCTGCCCCGGTACTGGTTGGGGGAGAAGTTGATGGTGCCGGTCGTCTCTCCGGGTGCGGTGCGCGGGGCGATGACCTCCACCGTCACCGATACCGACGTGCCGCCGGTGATCGAAGCGGAGACGGTGCCCGTGAATTCCTGGCCCGAGCTCGCCCCGGCATAGAAGCCGCTCACGTTGACCGTGACTTCGAACTCGCCCGTCTCGGAATCGACGGCGGCGCTCGATGGGCCCGTGATCGGCGAGGAGTACGCCAGCTGCACGGTCTGCGGACGGGACCCCGCCTCGGTCGTGGCCGCGAACCCGCGCAGCGAGATCGTGGATTCACCATCAGAGACGACCGCCCCATCAGGACCCAGCGTGAGGGGCTCTGGGGCCGGCGCGGTCGAGGCGACCGCGAGGGGCGCGGCGAGTGCTGCACTGACAGTCGGCAACACCCAGGCGGCGGTGGTGACGACGGCCCGACGACTCGGTCCTGAAGATGGCTGGGAACTCATGAACATCCTTCGAATGGGGGAATCGCGGAAAGGTCGGCAACACGCAGAGAGGCCCAACCGCTTCAAGCAGAGTACCCGCGAGGCATGAACGAGCGGCGAAACCCGGTGGCGGCTTGACCCGGGTGGCCGCCTCGGAGTATGGGCCCCAGCTGCACCCCCCCTGTACAACTGGGATCCCAGTTGTACACTAGGCCCATGAAGACGCCACTGCCTCCCACCGCGACCGAGGTGGCCTACCAGCAGCTGCTCGCGTGGCTGCGCGACGGCACATTCCCGCAAGGCAGCATGCTGAGCGAGAACGACCTGTCGAAGCGCTTGGCGGTCAGTCGGACTCCGGTGCGAGGTGCCCTCCGTCGCCTGGAGTCAGATGGACTGGTGACGATCTTCCCGCAGCGTGGGGCGCTGGTCCGCACCCTCACGGCCGAGGAAGCGAGAGCCGTCGCGGACGCGAGGCAGGTACTGGAGTCTGCCGCCTTGGATTCCCTGTCCGTCGAGGCACGGCAGCGGTTGTGCATCCGACTCGAGGAGTCCATCCAGGATCAGCTGACCGAGCTCGAGCAGGGCAGCTACGAACGCGTCGTGCAGCTCACGATCGACTTCCACCGCATCTTCGTCGAGGCAGGGGGGAACCCGATCCTGTTGGAGTTCTACGACAAGCTCCGACAGCGTCAGGCGGCGATGACGCTCCGAACCTACGACGACGTCGCTGGCCGGTGGTCGGAGTTCATCGCGGAGCACCGACGCCTCGTCGAGCACGTGCGCACCGGGGATCGAGGCGCGTTCCTCGCCGAGCTCCGCTCGCACATCCATCACACGCACGGGTCCCTCATGGGATCTCTGTGACCCACATCACCGAACCAACGCGCACCCGCGGAAAGGCATGACCATGACGCTCCCCTCCCCACTGGACACGCTCAGGTCCGTTGCCGTCGCACCCATGGCCGGCGGCCCGAGCAGCCCTGGCCTCGTCATCGCCGCGGCCCGCGCAGGACACTTCGCGCAGCTCGCCGGCGGGTACAAGACCGCGGCGGCGCTGAACGCGCAGATCGCCGAGGTGACCGAGGCCGGGGTGTCGGCATTCGGCGTCAATCTCTTCGTCCCCAACCCCCACCCCATCGACGAGGCGGGATACGTCGCGTACTGGGAGAGCATCCGCGAGCACGCGTCGACGCACGATGATGCCGCGACCATGGCCGCCAGGCTGGAAGACGACGACGAGTGGTCGGAGAAGCTGGATGCGGTCATCCTCAGCCGGACGCCGGTGGTGAGCTTCACGTTCGGGCTGCCCTCGGCGGTTACGTTTCGGAGGCTGCAGGCGGCAGGGGTTCTCACGATCCAGACGGTGACCTCCGTCGATGAGGCCCGACAGGCCGCGGCAGCCGGCGCCGACGCCCTCACCGTTCAGGGGCACGACGCCGGCGGACACAGCGGTGTGTGGAATCCCGACACCTTCCCTGAGAACATCGCGCTCGCGACGCTCATCGAGCGCGTCCGGACGGTCACGGACCTGCCCCTGATCGCGTCGGGTGGGATCACGCGTCGCGATCAGGTGCTCGAGCTCCTCGGCGCAGGCGCTGACATGGTCGCGGTCGGCACCGCGGTGCTTCGGTCAGAGGAGAGCGGAGCGTCTGCAGTGCACAAGGCCGCGCTCGCAGATGAGCAGTACACCGAGACGGCCTTCACGCGGGCCTTCACGGGTCGTCCCGCACGTGCGCTCGTCAACGCCTTCGTCGCGAGCCACGTGGATGCCCCGGTCGGGTACCCAGCGCTGCATCACCTGACCCGGACCATGCGAGCGAAAGCCACGGCCGCGGGCGACAGCACGCTCGTCAACCTCTGGGCAGGACAGGGCTGGCGAGAGGCGAAAGAGGGCCCCATCGCCGCGATCCTCGATGCTCTGGAACCGTGAGGCTGTCGGGGTCCTTTTGCACCGACGGACATCGTCGCGCCTGCGTGGTGGCGCTCAGACCCTCGGACGAGCTCCCGATTCGCACATCGACGTTCGAGAGGTGGCTCACGCGAGGATGGACCGAGCAGCCTCCTCGCCCATGCGTATCGCGCCTTCGATATGCGTGAACCCAAGTCCGGCGATGTCGGAGCTCGCGAAGCGGATCCTCCCGACTGCGGCCTTGGACGCCTCGCCGTATCGCACGGTGCCACCGACGTCGAAACTTGCCCCGTACGCGCCTCGCGTGTAGCGCTCGTTGACCCAATCGCTCTCGAAATACGTTCGTGGATGCAGGGCGGCGTCACCGAAGTACGCAGCGAACGACCCGAGAACGGCACTGCGTCGTGCCTCCTCGGAGAGGCCGTAGAGACGATCGGCCACCCGGTCCGAGACGAACCCGACGAGCGTGCCACCACGGTCGCCGGGCACCGTGTTGTCGTACGCCTCGTGCACGTCCTGGTAAGGACTGAAGGCCGTGCCGGAAAGACCGTTGTTGCGCCAGAACGGCTCGTCGTACCAAGCCTGCACTTTGATCACCTGACCGCTGGAAAGGTGCTGATATGCCTGCTGCTTGATCGGCGGGAGGGCAGGCTCGAAGTCGATCCGCGAGATGAGCTGCGGTGGAACGGCGACGATCACGTCCGAGGCCAGGAAATCGGCATCGTCCGTGCGCACGAGAATGCGATCGCCGGAGTGCGCGATGGTGCGAACATCCGTACTGAGCCGCATCGCATGCTCGCCGACCCTCTTGGCGAGGGCGAGTGGCACCTGGTGCATGCCACCGCTGACTCGACGATCGAGAATGAAGTCGGGGTCCACGAGATCATCGAATCCGCCAGCACTCGCGCACATGACGAGGGCCTGGAGCATCGAGAAGGCATCGGCCGGTTTGGTGAGCATGGCCCCGGCGATGAAGAGCGCGACGTTGTCAACCGCCTCGTCATCAGTGGAACGGGCGCGGAGCCAACCGTCCAAGGTCACCGAGTCCAGTTCGGCAGCCCGAGGATGCAGCCACGGTGTCGATGGGTCGATCTCGAGCGACAATGTCTGCAGCTCGGCCATGAGTCGCTCTGCCTCAGCGACGGTTGCCGGGGGCATCGGGAACATCTCGCCGACGTAGGTGCGCACGACGCCATCGGGCCCGATGTAGACGTTCTCCCCCGTCCTGTAGCGCTGGAACGTCTGCAGGCCCAACTCCTCGATGACCGCGATCAACCTCGTCTGGTCTGGCGCGATCCACTGCCCGCCGACCTCGACGAGCGTCTCGCCGTGGTGCTCCGACTTCACCCGCCCGCCGACACGATCCCGCGCCTCGAGCACGAGCACGGAGCGCCCGGCGTCCTGCAGCATCCGAGCCGCAGACAACCCGGCCATGCCTGCGCCGATGATGACCACGTCCGCGTCTTGGGTCCGATCAGTGCGGCCAGTCTCAGTTCTCGTCATCTCGCATCTCCTCGTCTCCGGCGCTCGGCGCCGTTTCCATCGAACCCGGACCGTACGACCCGGAACAGACTGCTGTCACGGGTGACCGCGCCGCGAATGAACCCTCCGTGGCTGCGCGCCGTGTCGCGGAGGAAGTGCACGACCTCCTCGGTGATCTCCTCGCCCGGCAGGACGTTCGGGATGCCGGGCGGGTAGGCCGCGAGCGTGTCCGAGGACACCCGCCCCACCGCCAGCGCGGCCGGCACCAGCTCACTCGGAGCGAGGAATGCGGCTCGGGGCGTGAGCACGCTCCGGCCTGCCGGCGGCAGCGTCCGCTGCAGCACACTTGGCGGCGTGGCCGCGTCGGTGAGACCCTCCCCTGCGATCCTGGCCGCCTCCTCGAGACTCGACACGATCCTTTCGACATCGGGTTCGGCCCCCGCCCCGAGCAAGGCGATCACGGCATGCGAGGTCGCGGCTTCGAAGTAGACGCCGAGGCTGTTCGCGCAGATCTCCTTGAGCTCGTACCCGGAGATGCCGAGGGCTGAGACGTCGATGGGCACGTGCAGCGGATCCATCGCCACGATGTCGGGGAACTGGCTGAAGCTGTCCTCGACGAGCGTCAGCGCGCTGCTCGCACGCACTGCCGCACGCAGCGCATCCGCCGAGCGCACCGACCTGGCGATGGCCTCGGCCCCCGTGCTCAGGTGGTGGCGAGCGATGTCGAGGGACGCCAGCAGCCACGTGTTCTCGCTCGTGGACTGCTCGAGGTTGAAGGTGCGCTCGACAAGCGGTTCGAGCAGGTCTGCGAACGGTCCCTCCGCCAAATGCAGCATCGCCGATTGTGTGAGGCTCTGGCCGAGCTTGTGCGTGCTGGAGACAACCAGATCGGCGCCTTGACGCAACGGGTTCTCCGGAACGAGCGGGCTGAAGCCGAAGTGTGCACCCCAGGCCGCATCCACCACAAGGGGAAGCCCGTGCCGGTGAGCGACGGACGCGAGCCCCTCGACATCGGCTACTGCCCCGAAATAGCTCGGGCTGATGATGTAGACCCCGGCCACGTCGTCACCGGCCGCCGCGCTCGCTGCGATCACGTCCTCCAGGTCGGCCGGGGAGACGCCGTGCGCGATGCCGCGCTGCACGTCGATCCCTGGGAGCACGAAGCGCGGCGAGAGGCCCGAGAGGATGAGACCGTCGACGAAGGAGCTGTGCGAGCTGCGCTGGGAGATCATTCCGGATGCCAGGCAGCCGAGGGCGAGCGCGGCAACGCGGTTGCCCTGCGAGGCGCCGTTTGTGAGGAACCAGACCCGGCGGGCTCCCCATGCGTCCGCAGCGAGTGCTTTCGCGCGATCCAGGGGGTTGTCATCGCCCTTGTCGAGCCCGGTGAGGAGTGGCGTCCAGTCTTTCGCGAACGGGCGATCGGACATGAACCGGTCGAGGCGCTCTGGCACGGCACCGGCCTGAGCGCTGTGACCGGGCACGATCACTCGGACGAGATCTCGCTGCGCGAACGCGTCGAGCGCGTCCGCATACGGGGTCCGATCCTGGCTGTGCACATCTGAGGATGCTGCGGAGTCTTTGGTCATCGTTCAGTACCTCCAGCGGACCCGCGCCGCCACATCGTCGCCGTCGAGGTCGCGGTGGACCTCCCAGTCACGAGCACGTACCACGCGGTAGGAGTCGAAGAGCTCGGGCCCGAGCAGGTCACGGAAGAACGTGCTCGCGGAGTAGCGTTCGAGTGCGTTCCCGAGGTCGGTGGGGAAGCGCTCCACCCCCAGGCGCGTCCGTTCGGCATCAGAGAGTTCGGCAGGATCTGCGCGGACGGCGGGCGGCAGCGGCGTGCGCCTCCGGACGCCCTCAGTAGCCGCCCCGATCAAAGCGGCCACTGCCAGGTAGTGGTTGGCGGCGGGGTCAGCGCACTTCACTTCGATGTTCGACTGCTCGGCACCGTACCCCGCGAAGCCACCCATGTACCGGACCGCCGCTTCGCGGTTGCTCGGCCCCCAGCAGGCGTATGCCCCTGCCCAGTGGTGGGGTTTCAGTCGCTCGAAGCTCAGCGTGGATCCTCCGAGCAGCACCAGGCCGTCGACGAGGTTGCTGACGATCCCGCCGACCATGTGCTCCGCGTCCTCCGCCATGCCTGACTCGCGCTCGGGATCGAAGAAGATGTTCGACCCGCTGGCCGACGCCGACAGGTGGATGTGGCATCCGTTCGATACGCCGCCAAGCACGGCAACGGGGGCGAAGGAGACCAGGAACCCGTGTCGAAGGGCAACGCGGGTCACGATCATGCGGGCGAGGACGTAGTCGTCGACAGCACGCACCGGGGCGCGCGGCGCTAGGGACAGCTCAATCTGCCCGGACTCGTACTCGGGGTGCAGCTGCTCGACGGGGACACCGGCGACACGGAGGGCGTCGAGCAGCTCAAGGTGCCAGGCCTCGAGCTCCAGGAACGGCAGGGTGCCGTACCCCGGTCCCGAGTGGGCGAGTTCGGGCGCATCCTTCGTGCCCCGGAAGAGGGTGAACTCCAGCTCCATGCCGACGAGGAACTCGTAGTCGGAGTCATTCGCGATGCGATTGAGGGCCGAACGCTGACAGGTGGGGTGGGGCATGCCGTCCAGGGCGAAGAGGTCGCTTGGCGCCCACGCGAGGCCGAGCTCTTCGTCGATCCAGGCCAGGGCGCTCGAGTCGGGAATGCCACGCAGGTCGCCGATGGTGGGATCGATCGCCGTGGTCGAGGTAGCGAAATCGTCAACCGCCAGGAGCATGCCCACGCTCAAGGAGATCGTCGATCCCTTCGTGAGAGCCGAGGGCACCCGGTCTTGCGGGATGACCTTGAGCCGGCTGATTCCGGCGTTGTCGATGTGCGAGATCATCAGCGCACGGATGTCCCGGATGTCGACGTTCTGCGGTGCGTCAGGCATGGAGCTCCTTCTGGTCGAACATGAGCTGGGGGTTGTTTCGCACGACGGCGAAGTAAGCGCGGAGCATCATCCGCGCCAGCACCTCGACGAGGTCGTCATCTGGTGCAAACGCCGGATTGTGCAGTCCGGGCGAGTCGGCGTGGCCATCACCGACGCCGACGAAGATCATGAGCGAGGGGAAGAGCTCGCAGTAGAACGCGAAGTCATCTGACCCACACGATCGGAAGGGTTCCGCCTGCACGGCACCGTCGTCCTCGAGTGCGGCAGCGATGGCTGCCGTCAGCTCCGGATCGTTGTGCAGCACGGGCTCGCCCTGGCTGAAGACCACTTCGGCCTCGCATCCGTACGCCCCCGCGACTGAACGCGCGACTTGGCCGAGCTCGGCTTGGAGGAACCTCCGGTCGCCCTCGTGATAGCTGCGCACCGTTCCGCCGAGCGTTGCTTCGCCGGGGATCTGATTGTTGGAGTCGCCGGCGCGGAGACGGCCGATCGTCACGACCGCGGGCGTCATCGGATCGATTCGCCGGGAAACCAGCTGCTGGACCGCTTGGACGATGGCCGCGGCCGCCACGATCGGATCGTTGCCACGGTGCGGATAGGCGCCGTGGGCGGCCCGGCCCGTGATCCGGACCTCGAAGTCGTCTGCCGACGCGTTCACCGGGCCAGGAATCGACGAGATGTGCCCGCTCGGGAGCGCCGGCTGAAGGTGAAGGCCGAGCATGGCCTGGATCTCGTTGCTTCTGAACTCATCGCTGGCGACGAAGTCACGGGCGCCAGACGGCATCACCTCTTCGCGCGGCTGGTAGGCGGCGACGAACCCGATCGGGATCTCAAGCTCGCTGAGCGTCATCACTGCCGCCGCGAGCGCGGCCGCATGCACATCGTGGCCGCACAGGTGCGCAGCACCTGGGCGCTCGGACGACCACGCTCGACCGCTCTTCTCCTGGATCGGCAGGGCATCGAGCTCCGCACGGACCGCCACGGAGGGCCCGCTCGCGGGGCCGACCCGGACGTACATCCCCTCCGCGACCGGCACGCCCGTGACACCGAGTGCAGCTTCGATGAGGGACCGAGTCTCCGTCTCTTCCCCGCCGAGCCGCGGGCTGCGGTGAATACTGTGGCGCAGTCCGATCGCCGCCGGGATGTGGCCGGCGAGGTGTCGGCTCGCTTCGCGCTCGAGCGCGTCGAGTTCCGCGATCCTCACGCGTGGTCCTCGATTCCGTAGAGGCGCTCGGCGTTGCCGGACGCGATCAGGCCCGCGATGCGGCGCGCTTCCTCGGCGGTCGTCCAGTCGTCGGCGATCCAGCTGTCGAGGAGTCGCCCCAGCTGCGTTCGCCACGACAGGCTGCTGATGAGGTACTGCTCGGCGAGGCCGTAGGCGTCCGAAGAGAACAGGATCTTCGTGAATGGAGCGACCTCCATCATGTGTCCGATCGCCACGCCAGCGCTTGGTCCGAGGTAGTGGGTGACGGCTCCGACGTCGCAGTACACATGCGGGAAGATCTGGGACAGGATCCCGGCCTCCCGGATGAACGGGTAGCAGTGCAGGAGGGTGAATGCGGCGCCGGACTCGACGGTTGCCGCGAAGAACCTGGTCGCCCGTGACGGGTCGGCTCGGAACAGCTGTATGTCGCTGTCTCCGTACCCCGTGTGCAACTGGATCGGCTTGCCGAACGGGATCGCCGCCCACAGCAGGTGGCGCAAGATGACGGGCTCGGTGAGCCGCCAATCCCCCGTGGCCGAGGCTGCGGAGAACCATCGCCCTGCTGCCTCGACGACCTCAGCGTCGCTCGGCGGCTCGGGCGGGATGTCGAATCCGAACCGGTAGACGATGATCGATTTGAAGCCGATCGCGCGCTCGGCGGCCTCGGTGAGTGCGGTGAGGAAGTCGCTGGCGAACGTTGCCGCGGTGCTCGCGGGGGCAATGTGCTCTGCAATGCGCTCGAGTCGCACGATCTCATGGGCAGGAAGCCCGGTGATCTCCGCCATGGTCGATGGCGAGGCCACCGGCGATGCTTCGAACCCCGTGTCGATGAGCAGGCGTGAGATCCCTGAGGCGCCCATCAGACGGCGATGCACCTCGTCGGCTCCGAGCTCTGCGCGCCGGTCGAGATAGGCGTCGATTTCGGTGTGGCGCGGGAGGTCGAGCAGCGGCGCGCAGCGGGAGCGGATCGCGAGGCCGATTGGAGAGTCGAGTGTCTCTTGCGGTGTGGGGGCCAGGTGATCGGACTCCGTCGCGAGGAGGCGGAACTCTTCGCCCGTCAGCGAGGTTGGAACCAAGCCGTGGCAATGGTGATCCAGCAGCGACAGTGAATCGGTCACGCTCATGTGAATCCCTTCGAAGTTTCGTCGTTGCCGACATGAGATCGAGGCGATATTTCCGGTATGCACGTTCCGAACAACCCCGTTCGAGGCACACTATCTCAGATCCAAGCAGAACGTAACCAGAATTTCACATCATTATCTATTGACCCTTTCTGGAATGTGAGTATCGTGAATCCAACGCATTCCAGACCGCTCGGGCAACGGTGTCCGAGACCACAACTGCAGGGAGTCCCCCATGAGTTCCAAACGCGTCCAAGTGCCTTCTCGTCGGGCAGCAGCACTGGCGGCAGTGGCGGCTGTGACCCTGACCATGTCCGCATGTGCACCCCCGAGTGGTGGGTCCTCCGGAGACGGGGAGGGTGACGTTGTCCTGGGCCTGCTTGCACCGCTCACCGGCGGCTCGGCCGCCGACGGCGAGCTCATGGAGCAAGGGGCGCGTCTCGCCGTCGACGAGTTGAACGCGGCGGGCGGCATCGATGGGCGGACAGTGACGCTCGAGGTCGCCGACGTCAAGGATCAGAGCGCCGACGCGGTGGCCTCAGCGGTCAACTCCCTGACGGCCAACCCCGACGTGGCAGCGGTCCTGACCGGGTACGCCAGCACCACCAACTTCGAGATCGACCTCATGGCCGAAGCGGGCATGCCCTACATCATCGGCGGAGGCAGCGACCAGACAGCGGCGATCATCTCCGCGGACCCAGAGGCCTACCCGACAGTGTGGTCGCTCACCCCCTCGTACGCCGGGTACGGCACCGACTTCCCTGCCAAGGTCGCAGCGTGGGACGAAGACGGCTCCTTCCCACTTCGCAACGAGACCGTATACATCATCTCCAGCGACAATCCCTACTCGAACGGAATCGCCTCCGGGCTGAGTGAGACGTTCGAGAGCGACGGCTGGAACGTCATCGGCCCCGACACCGTTCCGTTCGGCGAAGTCAACGACTGGACGACGCAGATCACCAAGATCAAAGAAGCCGATCCTTCGGTCATCGTCAACACCGACTACCAGACCGCGAACGCCGCGAGCTTCCTCAGCCAATTCGTCGCCAACCCGACCGACTCCCTGGTGTTCTCGCAGTATGCGCCGAGCGTGCCCGAGTTCATCGATCTGGCAGGCTCCGCAGCGAACGGCGTGCTCTACAACCTGCCGATCTCCCCGTTGAAGACCACGCCGGAAGGCGAGGCGGCGATCGCGGCTTTCGATGAGGCCTACGGCACCGACCCTGGCCTCTACGGAATCATGCTCTACGAATCCGTCCGCCTGTGGGCGGATGCCGCCGAGGCCGCCGGTGACCCCACCAACCGAGAGGCGGTCGGCGCCGCGATCGGCGATCTCGACGTCGTGACCTCACTCGGTCGAGTGCATTTCGACCCGGCGACGCATCTCACCGTGGCGGGCGACGACGGAATCCCGATGATCTACTTCCAGATCCAGGATGAGCAGCGAGTCAGCATCGCACCGGACGAAGCCGCCGAGACCTCCTTCACCGTGCCGCCATGGATGCAGTGACCCCCCGGCCCGGCCCCGTGCTGTCCGTGCGCAACGCCAGCCGGGTGTTCGGCGGCTTCACCGCAGTGCGCGACGTCTCCTTCGATGTAGCCGAGGGCGAGATCCTCGGCATCGCGGGCCCCAACGGCGCGGGCAAGTCGACGCTCTTCAATCTGATCTCCGGCGTACCGTTCGGACCGTCGTCGGGTGAGATCTGGTTCGACGGGGCGCGGATCGACCGACTCCGTGCCCCGAAGATCGCGCGACGCGGCCTGCGTCGCACGTTCCAGAGCGAGCAGCTGTTCACGACGCTCACAGTCGGGGACAACGTGTCAGTCTCCGCCGCATACCTCGGCACCGGTATGACCCGTGCGGCCCGGCAGGAGTCCATCGACATCGCCATCGACGCCGTCGGTATCGGTGCATACCGTGACCTGCCATCCGGCGAGGTGCCGTTGTTGGTGAAGAAGAAGCTCATGATCGCCTCGGCCCTGGTCGCGCAGCCGCGGCTCCTGATGCTCGATGAACCAGCGGGCGGGCTGGACGCGGAAGACCAGGCAGAGCTCGTCGAGCTCCTCAGCTCGCTCAACAGCCAGGGCCTGACGCTGCTCATCATCGAGCACGTCCTGAGCCTCCTCCGCGAGCTGGCGGGTCGGATGGTCGTGATGGCTGCCGGTTCTTCGCTGAGCGAGGGGACTCCCGAACAGGCGCTCAGCGACCCCGCCGTCGTCGAGGCCTACCTGGGAGGCGCGCATGAGTGAGCATCCACTGCTCGAGATCTCGGGGCTCCGAGCGGGGTACGGCCGGGCGACCGTGCTCCGGGGCGTCGACGTCACCGTGCAACGAGGAGAGGCGATCGCTCTCCTCGGCCCGAACGGCCACGGCAAGACCACCATGCTCAACACCGTCTCCGGGCTCATCCGCCCGATGGCGGGAGCCATCCGATTCCAGGACGAGGACATCGTGCGCCGCGACCCGACGGAGATCTTCCGCCGCGGACTCGTCCACATCCCTCAGGGCAGCCTGCTGTTCCCGCGCCTGACCGTGCAAGAGAATGTGCTGCTCGGTTCGCGTCGCCCCGAGGCCCGTGCCCACCGGAGCGAGACGCTCGAGCTCGTGCAGGCCCTGTTCCCGAAACTGCAGCAGCGCCGCGACCAGCTCGTCGGCACACTGTCCGGCGGTGAACGGCAGATGGTCGCGATCGCAATGGGTCTGATGGCGAGGCCGGAATTGCTGGTCCTCGACGAGCCCACGCTCGGACTCGCACCCAAGGTGCGGGGCGAGATCCTAGCAGCCCTCAAACAGGTACAGCGCACAGGACTCACGCTCCTGGTCGCAGACGGAGACATCGATTTCCTCTTCGAGCTCACCGACCGTTGGTATCTCATCGAACTCGGCCGCGTGGTCGGAAGTGGCAGCGCAGACCAGCGCCCCTCACAACAGGAGGTCATGGACATGTACGTTGGCGGGACCCATCCCACAGCCAGCTCGACTCCGGCAGGCAACAATGGCTGACGCACTCATCGCCATCCTCGTCTCCGCCGTCGTGCTCGGCTCGCTCTACGCTCTTCTGGCGAGCGGATTGTCGATCGTCTGGTCCACCCTCGGCGTATTCAACTACGCCCAGGGCGGGATCCTGATCGCGGCCGGATATCTCATCTGGACCCTCGCCGGTCCGCTTGGGGTCCCCGTGCTTCTGGCCTTCATCCTCGCCGTCCCGCTGGTGGCCCTTCTCGGCGTCGTGCTCGAACTGGTGGCGGTCCGTCCACTCGTGCACCGCGCCAACGGCACCCTGCTGGTGATGGTGTCGACGCTCGCCGTCGCGAGTGCCATGGGTGGCGCCATGCAGCTCATCTGGGGCCCGACGAACCGCCAGCTTCCCGCAGTCTCAACGGAGACGGTGTCCATCGGAGGGACCCAGGTCGCAGTGACAAGTCTGCTCGCCCTCGCGCTCGCCCTCGCTCTCGTGATCGGGCTCATCCAACTGCTGAACCGCACCGAGTGGGGCGCGGGCATCCGCGCCGTGGCGCAGAATCGCGACATGGCGCTGCTGATGGGGATCAAACCGTCTCGGGTATACGCGACGGTCTTCGGCATCGCGGCCGTCCTGGCATGCGCTGCAGCGCTCATCTACGGAACGACGTCCACCCTCACACCCACGAAGGGCTTCGAGCCGCTTCTGACTGCTTTTGTGGTGCTCGTGTTCGGCGGCTCCGCGACACTCTGGGGAACGCTCCTCGGCGCGTTCGTGATCGGCCTGCTCGAGGCGGCCACCTCGTTCGCGCTCGGCCTGCAGTGGAGTCCGGTCATCGTGTTCGTGGTGCTGGTCGCGGTCCTCCTGATCCGACCCCAGGGCTTGGTCAAAGGACGGACGGCATGAAACATCTCCTCTTCCGCTTCGGCGTCTACGCCGCCCTGCTGGCCGCGGCGTTCTTCACGCCGTACGTGATCGTGTCCGGCCCCGCGCGGCTTCTGGCCATCACTGCCTTGCTCTACGCTCTGCTGGCGACCAGCTGGAACCTGACGGTCGGGTTCGGTGGCATCTTCAACTTCGCGCACGTGGGCTTCTTCGGCCTCGGCGGCTACGCCATGGCAGTCTCGACGGTGTCGTGGGAATGGAATCCGTGGTGGGGCCTCCTGTTCGGCGGGCTCACGGGAGCGGCCGCCGCCGCCGTGGCCTTCCTCCCGGCGCTGCGGATGCGCGGCATCTACGTGGCACTGGTGACCTTCATCTTCGTGCAGTTGTGCTTCTACCTGGTGCTCGCCGTCCCCGGGCTGACCGGCGGCTCCAACGGGCTCCCCGGTGTGCCAGGGCTCGCGCTCGGCGACTTCCGCCTCTCGGATGCCGGCGGACTCGGCTATCTGTGGCTCACGGCGTTCGCTGTCGTCGCTCTGGTGATCGTGCTGCACCACGTCATCCGATCGCCCTTCGGGCAGAGCCTCATCGCGCTGCGCGACAACGAGCAGCTGGCGATCAGCCGCGGCATCAACCGCATCCGACAGCAACTGCTCTCCTTCGTGCTGAGCGGGTCGATCGCGGGCATCGCCGGTGCGCTGTACGTCTCGTTCTTCCGAGTCGCCGACACCACCCTCTTCAGCTTCGGCTTCGTGACCCTCGGCCTGAGCATGATCTTCCTCGGAGGTACCGGACACATCTGGGGACCGGTCCTCGGCGCGATCGTGGTCACGTTCGTCGACCGCTCCCTCACCGGCCTCGGTGCCTGGCAGCTGATCATCATCGGTGCGGGAACCGTACTCGTGATGATCTTCCTCCCGAAGGGGCTGGCCGGCCTCGTCGACACCTCCGTCCGCGCAGTCGCCCGCCAGGTGCGCCGACGGAGACCACCCTCCGCCCCGCAAACCATCCCATCGGCTCCAACCGTCACCTCACCAGGAAGCAGGATCGACCATGCCCGCATCTGACGCACCCCTCATGCCCGAGCCCGCGCTCGCACTCCGCGAACGGGTGCTCGCTGCCGTCGACGCGCTGACCCCGCGGATGATCGAATCGGTGGCTGCCGCCGTGCGCATCCCCAGCATCAACCCGAAGTACCCAGGGCAGGTCTACGACGACCATGTGGGACGCGAGAGCGAGGTCAGTGCGCTCGTCGCCGAGATCTACCGTGAGGCGGGAGCCGAGGTGGAGATGATCTCGGTCGAAGCGCAGCGGGACAACGCCTGCGCCCGTCTCGTCGGGTCCGGTGGCGGACGCTCGCTGCTGCTCAACGGGCACGTTGACGTGGTCCCGGCAAACGCTGAGAAGTGGAGCGAGGACCCATTTTCCGGACGGATCACGGACACGGCCGTCCACGGCCGCGGCACGACTGACAACAAGGCCGGCGTCGTGGCCGCCGCGTATGCAGCCCTCGCACTTGCCAAGGCCGGTGTGACGTTGCAGGGCGACCTCGTGCTCCAGGCCGTTGTCGGTGAGGAGGTGGGCGATCACGAGGCGGGCACCACCGCGGCAGTGAACGCGGGATACACGGCGGATGCGGCGATCGTCGTGGAGCCGTCTCATTTCGATGATGGGGATCCCAACTACGCCATGTCGACCCCGGGCGGCCTGGTGTTCCGCGTCACATTGCAGGGGAAGACGGCGCATTCGAGCCTGCGGGGCATGACCGTCCACCCGACGCTGCGCGGCGAGGCGCTCGGCGTCAACACCATCGACAAGTACTGGGTCGTCTACTCCGCGCTCCGCGAGCTCGAGAACCGCTGGGCGCTCACCGATCGGCACCCCGACTTCGTCCCCGGCTATTTCAATCTCCTCCCCGGCGTCCTCGAGGCGCACCCGGTGGGCTTCCGGGTGCCATTCGCCCACCCGGACGAGCTGGTCGTCGAATACTGCGTGGCCCACCACCCCGACCGCACCAATGCCGAAGTGGTCGCCGAGGTAGAGGCCGTGATCACGGCCGCATGTGCAAACGACTCTTGGCTCGCGGCCAACCCTCCCCAGATTGAGTGGACGCTGCTGTGGCCGCCATACAACGCTCCTGAGGACCTCGACGTGGTGCCGGCGCTGCGCGCT
This sequence comes from Pseudoclavibacter sp. 8L, assembly GCF_902506465.1. Taxonomy (NCBI): domain Bacteria; kingdom Bacillati; phylum Actinomycetota; class Actinomycetes; order Micrococcales; family Microbacteriaceae; genus Pseudoclavibacter; species Pseudoclavibacter sp. 8L. The sequence continues at coordinate 686,250 of NZ_LR733185.1, forward strand.
GCGCACAGCGACGCTCTCGGCGCGTTCGACGGTTCACGCCCGGCGCTGCGCGAGGGATTCATGGGCCTGTGCGACGCGACCTGGCTGCAGGAGGCTGGCATCCCCGGTGTGATCTACGGGCCGGGGGCCGCCACCACCGCCCACGCCGAAGGCGAGTACGTGCCGATCCACCAGATCATCACGGCGGCCAAGACCTACGCGCTGACGGCTGTGCGGTACTGCGGCGTGGCCTGAGCGAACGGCGGCTGCGGCTTACGCCAGGGGTGCTCGAGTGGCACCCCTGGCGCGCATGGCCTCGAGCTGCTCGAGCCGCGCTCGCCCCTCATCGCCGATCCGGTCGGTGACCGCCGCGATGAGGCTCTCCACGAGTGCGAGGGCCGGCACCAGGCTGTCGAAGGGTGACGGTGCCTCGACCCGCACTGGCAGAACGACCCTGGCCAGGTCGGCGACGGGTGAGAGCCACCGATCCGTGAGCAGCACCACCTCTGCTCCCCGGTCTGCCAGGCGCTGGGCGAACCTCACCGTCTCGATGTCGTAGCGGCGATAGTCGAAGACCACGATCACGTCGGTGCGTGACGAATCGTTGACGAGCCCGAGCCGGCCGATCTCGTCATCGGGAACCACCTCGACTCCTGGTCGGATCATCTGCAGGTGCGAGCACAGGTACTTGGCGAGGATCCAGCTGAAGCGGCCACCCATCAGGTGCACTCGGCGTCGCGGATCCGCGAGCAGGGAGACGGCGCGGTAGAACTCGCTTTCCGGCAGCTCGGCGAACGATTCGTTGATCCCCTGGTTGTACAGGTTCGCCGCATAGCCGAGGAACTGCGAGGACTCGACCCGCCTATCCGCGCGGTCATACTGCTCGAGCGGTGATCCGAGGTGCTCGTGGACCTCCCGAGCCAGCCGTCGCTGGAAAGCCGGATACCCCGAGAACCCAAGCCGAGAGATGAACCGCACGACCGTCGGCGGCGAGACGTTTGCTCGCTTCGCCAGCTCCGCCATGCGTTCGAGCCCGGCAATCGGGTAATTCGCGAGGAGCGTGCGGGCGACCTTGCGCTCGCTCGCCGAGAACCGATCCAGGGCGTCGCGGATGAGCTCCTCGATCGCCGGTTCGGACACGTCACTGCCTTCTGTCACCGGATACCCCCCTCGTGTAACGCACGTTACGAGGCGAGCCTACCGCCGTTTCTTTCGGGTCGAGCTTTCGACGCCGTCTTCCTCGTCAGACCGCCCAGCGAGCTTCTCCTGCCGCGGCGGACGATCCCGGCTAAGAGCGCCTCTCCCCTGCAGATTCGTCGTAGTCCGTGGCTGCCAGCCCCTCGAAGACTCGTCTCCCCCGGAATCGAGGCAGCGCGCGCTCGTGACAACGGCCCTCAGATCGATGAATCGTCGCCGGATGCACGCGAGCCGACCCCGCGATCGCCGGCCTGCAGCGCCAACTCGAGCACCTGCCGTGCCACCAGCTCCGGCTCGGATGCCGTGACGACGTGGCCCGACTGCTCCGCCCGCACGTGCACCGCCCCCGGATGCGCGGCGACCGTCTCGAGGTGCGCCGCGATCAGCGGGCCGCGCGTGCGGTCCGCCGGCGTCTCCTTCATGCCCGAGATCACCCGCATGGGCAGGTCGCCGAGCCGCGGCGGGCGCGACCGCAACCCGGCGAGCTCGCTCCCCACGAGGCGCTGCTCGGCGGCGGCGGCCCGGGCCGCGGCCGGGTTCGTCGACGCATCCAGCGCCTGTGCCGCCGCGATCGGATCCATCCCATCGACGAGGCTCCGCAGCTGCACACGCAGCAGGCCGAGTCGGGCGGTCGGCTCCAGCACCGCGGCCGAGAACGCGAAGAGGCGCCGCGTCGAAGGCCGGAAATACAGGGCCGCGTGCTCGTCGCTCTGGTCGACCAGCACAACCCCATCCGTCGGCGCACCGGCCGCAAGGCGACGTGCTGCCAAGCGCCGCACGATGGGCCCACCCCAACTGTGGCCGACGAGCACCAGCCGAGAGGGCTCCTGCGCGTTCACCACCGCGTCGAGGTCATCCGCGAGCCGCTCCAACGTGCGCGGGGCGGGATCCGGTGTGCTCTCCCCATACCCGGCACGCTCGTAGGCGACGACCCGCACGCGCTCCGCGAGCATCCGGTGCACAAGCCCCCAGTACAGGCCGCTCGCACCGAGGCCCGCCTCGAGCATGACCACCGCGCCAGCATCGAGAGGCCCGCTCGCGAAGGTGCGCAGGCGACGACCGTCGGGGGTGGTCACGAAGGCGGCGGAGTCGATCATCCCGGCATGCTCTCACGCTCCGACAACCACTCGCCAGGCACCGGCGGCAGCCTCCGGTGCGAGGATGGCCCCAATGGATATCGAATTTTCGGCCATCGAGGGCGGCACCGTCGAGCTGCACGACGCCCGCCGGAAGCTGCGCAGGCGCGTCGAGCTGGAGCCGTTCGAGATCGGCGTCTACGCCGTCACCCAGTCGCAGCTCGGCGAGCTCCTCGGCGAAGCCACCGACGACGGGACCAGCCACCCCGAACGGCCCGCGACCGACGTCAGCTGGCTGCGCGCCATCCGCTTCTGCAACGCCGCCTCCGAATGGGAAGGGCTCGACCCCGCCTACTCGTACGACGGAGAGCAGGTCACGTGGCACGTCGACTCGGACGGCATCCGCCTCCCCACCGAATCGGAGTGGGAGTTCGCGTGCCGCGCCGGGTCGACCGCAGCCCAATACGGGCCGCTCGCCGACGTCGCCTGGACGAGCCTCGACGGCGTCACCAGCCCGCAGCCCGTCGGCGGCAAGCACCCCAACCTCAACGGCCTCTTCGACACCCTCGGCAACACGTGGGAATGGTGCTGGGACCACCTCGACCCGGCCCGCTACGACGACTACCGCGTGTTCAGGGGCGGCGGCTACGCCGACGACACGTGGAGCGTCCGCGCCTCCGTTCGCCGCGGCGGTGCGCCCCGCATGCACCACGAGGATGTCGGGTTCCGCGTCGCGCGCGGCGGGTTCGACGCCGTGGACGCGGCCCAGGGCTGGTCAGCGGCAGCCGATCGCGAGCGCGCGACGTTGGAGGGGCCCACCCCGTTCGGGTGGACCCCTCAGAGCTGACCGGCGCCAGCCGCCATCCTCAAGCTGAGGTGACCGTTCGGCTCGGACAGCGAGCCGTCAGACCGCGAACTGGATGACGCCCGTGACGATGAGCGTCAGCAGGGTCGTCCACAGGATGATCGCGGCCGCCTGCCACACCAGCACGCGCCCCTTCGAGATGCCGCTTCCCGCGAGCGCGGCGGCCGTGAAGTGCGTCGGGAGCAGCAGCGGGCCGAGGAGGCTCACACCGGCGACCCCGTAGCGATTGAAGGCACGCTGGAACTTCTCGCGGCTCGCGGTCTTAGGCTTCGCGTCCGCCGGCGACTTCGCGAAGCGTGCCCGGATGGCAGCACCCAGGTACACGACCAGCGCTACCGCGATGAAGTTCCCGACGGCGCCCGCCACCGCGGCGATGACCGGGTTGATGCCGCCGATGATGCCGATCGTGGCCGCCCCCTCCCCCTCGATGAAGGGAACCGCGCCAGCCAGCGCCACGATGAGCGGCTGGAGCCACTCGGGCAGCTGCGCCATCAGGTTCTGGAAGCCGAGGATGAGCTCTGCGATGGGGTTCATGGTGTGGCCTTTCGAAGCTGAGATCTGGGCTACCGCGTCGGAGTACCGCGGTGATGACTCCATTCCAGTCGGGATGCTCGCGCAGCGGCAGTGTCACCGCGTCACCACTCCTCGTGAGGATGCGCGTGCCGGTTCGTGACATATGTCACGGGTCGCGCGTCCCCCGCTGGCCTACCGTGGAGGGATGAGCACTCCACGCATCGGCGAGATCGCGCTTGCCCGCGGCGTGACCGCCACCTGGTGGTACACGGTGGTGGGGGTCGTCTCCTTCGTCGCGTTCACGGGCATGTTCTGGGTCTTGTGGGCCTGGGCGTCGCCGGCGCTCGACGCGCCCTGGCGGCTCCCCGTCGCGATCGCCGGCGGGGCCGCCTGGATCGCGTCCAGCGTCTTCCTGCTCCTCGACTACCGACCGAGCGTGCATGCCACCCGTGACGGCGAACGGCACCCGCGGTCGCCGCTCAACATGACCGGGTTCGCGCTCGCCGCGCTGGGCGCGCTGCTGCTCGGAGTCGGCACGTCGTCCGTGCTCGCTGCAGTCGGGGTTCTCGGGTTCGTCCTGGCTGTCCGGCCGTGGACACCCGGCGTGCGGTGGCGGGTCGTCGTCGGCGCGACGGTGCTCGTCACCGCGCTTGTCTTCGTGGAGGCGTCCAGCTTCACGAGGCAGGGCATTCCCTCCAACGCGTTCTCGGCACCCGCGTTCTTCATCATGATGCTCCCCACCATGACCGCCTTCTCCCTCTGGTGGTGGGAGATCATCCTCGAACTCGACCGGGCCCGCGCCGCCGAGAGCCAGCTCGCCGCGACCCGTGAGCGTCTTCGTCTCGCCAACGACGTCCACGACCTGCAGGGCCACCACCTGCAGGTGATCGCGCTGCAGCTCGAGCTCGCCGAGCGGCTCCTCACGAAGGACCCGGCGGCGGCGGCAGAGCAGATCCGCGCCGCCCAGGGCGCCGTCGACGAGGCGCGCGCCGGCACCCGGGCGCTCGCGACGAGCTTCCGAGGCGTGCCCCTGCCCGACGAGCTCGAGAACGCGGCCGACCTGCTGCGCGCCGCCGGCCACGACGTGCGGATGCACGTGGGACCGGGCACCGCATCCGCCCCAGTCGCTGTACTCGGACCGATCGTGCGCGAGAGCGTCACCAACGTGCTCAAGCACGGCGACGGCGCCCGCGCCCGTATCGAGCTCAGCCGCGACGGCGACACGTGGCTCTACCGGATGGTGAACGACGCCGCCGACCGTACAGAAAGCGCCGAGGCCGACATCGCCTGGGGCAGCGGCCTCACGGGCATGGGCGAGCGCCTCGAGTCGAGCGGCGGTGAAGTCGAAGCCTGGAACGACGGCACGAGCTTCACCGTGCAGGTGCGACTGCCCATCGCCGCCCAGCACGCTGCGGCGAGCACGGAGGGACACGCATGATCCGGGTCCTGCTCGCCGACGACGAGGACATGATCCGCACGGCGCTCGCCTCGCTGCTACGCCTCGAGGACGACCTCGAGGTGATCGCCGAGTGCAGCACCGGCACGGCCGCCGTCGAGGAGGCCCTGCGCCTCAAGCCCGACATCTGCCTGCTCGACCTCGAGATGCCCGGCCTCGACGGTGTCGAAGTCGCCGAGCGCCTGCAGGAGCTGCCCGAGGTGCGGTGCATCGTCGTCACGAGGCACGCGAGGCCCGGGGTGCTGCGTCGGGCGCTCTCCGCGGGGGTGGAGGGGTTCATCCCGAAGTCCCGCCGCGCCGAGGAGGTGGCCGACATCATCCGACGCGTCGCCGCTGGCCGACGCTACGTCGACCCGGAGATCGCCGCGGATGCGCTCGCCGACGAACGCAGCCCCCTCACCGACCGAGAGCTCGACGTGCTGCGGGCCGGGCAGCGGGGCGAGACGATCGCGGAGATCGCCCGCACCCTGCACCTCTCCCCCGGCACCGTCCGCAACCACGTGTCATCGGCGCTCGGGAAGCTCGCCGTGTCGACCCGGCAGCAGGCGACCGTCGTGGCCCGCGAGCGCGGCTGGATCTAGCGCGGCGGGCTCAGCGCGGCGGTCCGGCCACCCACCACCCCGTCTCGGGATGGCCTACACACACGCAGATGGCTTGCACCCCATCCCGAAGCGCGGAACCCATCCCGAAACAGCAACCTCACCCAGGCGCACGCGCACGCGCGAAGGCAGATTCGCGGAACCGCGACCGCTCCCGCGCCCGCTCCCGACGCCACCCCGTCTCGGGATGGCCTACACGCATGCAGATGGCTTGCAACCCGTCCCGAAGCGCGGAACCCATCCCGAAACAGCAACCTCACCCAGGCGCACGCGCACGCGCACGCGCGAAGACAGATTCGCGGAACCGCGCCCGCTCCCGCGCCCGCTCCCGCTCCCGCTCGCGACGCCACCCCGATTCGGGATGGCCTACACGCACGCAGATGAGTTGCAACCCATCCCGAAGCGCGGAACCCATCCCGAGGTTGATGGGCGCGCGGTGTGACGGGCGTGCGGGACGATCGACGCGCAGGCTGCCGACGCGCGTCAGCGGGCGGCCACTCCGATCGCTGGCTGCACGCGACTCGCGGTCCGCATGGGCGCGAGCGCAGAGAGCACCGACGCGCCCACCACGCCCGCGCCGAGGACCGCGAGTGCCCCGAATGGCGGCACCCCGCCTGCCATGCCGAGGATGTGCAGGGCGAGCAGCCCGTATCCGCATCCCACGGCGACGCCGATCCCCGCGCCGATCGTGGCGGCGAGCGCTGCCTCTGCAGCGACGGAGCGGCGAGTTCCTGCGCGGCTGACGCCCAGGGCGCGCAGCAGCGCGATCTCCTGTCGTCGCTCGGCGACCGAGAGCGCCAGCGTGACGGAGACCCCGATCATCGCGACGAGCAGCGTCACCCCGATCATGGCGGCGCCGATGAGCTGCCCGATGAGGATCGTCTGCTCGGTCCCCGCCTGCACATCGGCGGCCCAGTACACGGGGATGCCGGCGTCCAGGCGGTCGAGCACGGCTGATCGCAGCGCCTCAGGCGCCACCCCCGGGGCCGGGTCGATGAGGATGTCCGCGTCGGCGAGGCGCGCCTCCACGTTCGGGTCAGCGGAGAGGCGGTCGATGACCGCGTCTGGGTCGTCCACGAGGTCGACGGGAATGATGGCCGCCGTGGGGAAGTTGCGGGCGACGCTTGCCTCGGCGTCGGCGGTCGCGCCGGCGACGCCGACGGTGAGCGCCGCTGTGAGGCCGACACCCAGCGTCAGCACGGTGGTCATGGCGGCGGTGCGGCGGGATGCGCGACGTGCGTTGGACATCGTCAGCCGAAGGGCGACTGACCTGGATGCGAGGGGCCGCAGCAGCAGGGCCGACCAGCGTATGAGGAAGGGCCCGACGGCGACGAGTGCCGCGAAGACGAGCGTGCCGCTCAGCGCGGCGAGCGCGAGGCCGAGGAACTCGTCGGTGGGCGCGACAGCCACCCCTGCGATCGCGGCGGCGGCTGCGAAGGCGGCCGCTGTGACAGCGGTCAGACCGCGGGCCCCTCCACGCAGCGGACGTGCATCCGACGAGCGTGCCTCCCCGAGCGCGGTGACCGGCGAGGTCCTGCCCGCAGCCTGTGCAGCCGGGAGTGCGGCGACGATGGAGCAGGCCGCGGCAAGGACGAGGCAGGCGATGAGTCCTGCAGGCGCGGCGTCGAATGGTGCGTCGACCAGCCCGGCCCCTCTCGCCGCCGCGACGAGCACCGCGGCGGCCGCGAGCCCAACTGCGACGCCCCCTGCTCCGCCGACGAGTCCGATGAACGCCGCCTCAACGAGCACCGAGTGGCGGACCTGGGCCCGTGACGCCCCGACACAACGCAGCAGGGCGAGCTCGGCGGCTCGTCGGGCTAGCAGGATGCGGAAGGTCGAGCTCACGATCACGACGGCGGACAGCACAGCAAGGCCGACGAATACCGTGAGCGCGCCGAAGACGCCCACGAGCGTGTCGGTCACCGAGCGCGCCTCCTCCGCGCGCCGCTCCTCGCCGCCCACGACAGTGCTCTCCCCCGCCACCGCGCTCAGCACGTCGAGGTCGGGCTCGCCCGTCACGAAGATCTGCATGGGGGTCATGGCGTCGCCGATCGCAACTGCATCCTGCTCCCGGATGAGGGCGACATCCTGACCGAACTCGTGCACCTGCCCGATGCCGGCGACCGTGAGCTCATGGCCGCCCGCCACGAACACGTCGCCGACCGAGGCACCGGAGCGTTCGGCCGTGCTCGAACCGATGACCACCTCGCCGATCTCCGGAGGGGCGCCGGCGGTCAGCGCGCCGATGCCGCTCAGCGGGCCGGTACCGGGGTCACTCGTCAGCTTCCAGACGGTGGTGGAGCCGCCGAGTTGCACTTCGACGTCGCCGAGGTACTCGACGGCGACCTCGTCCACGCCGGGGAGCGTACGCGCGCGCTCGGCGATCTCCGTGACCGCCTCCGTCGCGAGTTCCGCGTGCGGGAGGACAACTGCATCCGCCGCCGCCGGTGTGCTCATGCCGAAGGCCACGAGTGCGGTCCGGGCGTTGAGCGCGATCAGCAGGGACGCCGCCGCGAAGGCGGTCGCCGCGACGATCGCGATGCCGATGAGGACCGCCTGGCCCGGCCGCCGGAGCACGCTTCTGGCCGCCGCGCGGATGACGATCATGCGGACACCCCCGCACCGGCCGCGAGCGCGGCGACGTTCTCGAGCACCCGACCGCGGGTCGGCGAGGGCAGCGTGCCGGCGGCCCTCCCGTCCTTGAGCAGCACGACCTCGTCGGTGACGGCGGCGGCCACCGGGTCGTGGGTGACCATCACGACGGTCTGCCCGTACTCGTCGACACACGCGCGCAAGAGCGCGAGCAGGGAGCTGCCCGACTCGCTGTCGAGGGCACCGGTCGGCTCGTCGGCGACGATGAGGTCGGGTCGTCCGAGCAGGGCCCTCGCGACGGCGACCCGCTGACGCTGACCGCCGGAGAGCTGTGCAGGCAGGTGCCGGAGTCGGTCGGAGATGCCGAGCCGCTCGACGAGCTCAGCCCGCCAACCACGCTCGGGGCGACGCCTGGCGAGCGACGCTCCGAGGTCGATGTTCTCACCCGCGGTGAGATGCGGGAGCAGGTTGCCGTCCTGGAAAACGAACCCGATCCGGTCTCGACGTGCTGCCGTCAAGGCTGCGTCCTCGAGCCGCCCGAGGTCGGTATCGCCGAGCAGAATACGGCCGGAGGTCGGCTGGTCGAGCCCCGCGAGGCAGTGCAGCAGGGTCGACTTACCTGAACCGGAGGCACCCATGATGGCCGTGAACCGCCTCGCGGGCAGGTCGAGGCTGAGCCCGTCGAGGGCGCGCACTCGGTTGCCGGAGGCACCGTATTCGCGCACGACGTCGATTGCTTGAGCGGCCAGCGGGAGCGGCTGCACGGAGGGCTGGGAGCGAACAGCGCCGAGGTCTTGAGTCATGCATCCACCCTCCGATGCGTGCAGGGTTGCCCGCCTCGACCGAGGGGACGGTCATGTCCGGCTCGCTCGTCCCTTCGAACGATTTGCTGGCGAGACGCAGTGGAGCTCAAGCCGGTTCCGCGAGGATGGATGGGTGACGACAAGCAGCGACGGCGGACGAGGGCGGCTCGGCTCCCTCCCAGCCCGCCTCAAGGCGGCGCCGAAGGTCGCCGAGTTCGTGGCGCTCGCGTTCCTGCTCGTGGTCGATTTCGAGCTCGCCGCCCGGTCCGCGGTCGTCCCGGAGTCCGGTGCCGCCGATGCGCTCATCGCTGGCGCCATGGCGACCGCGTTCGTTGCTCTCGTCGTGGCTGCGCTCGTGGTCGCTCGAGGTCGACTGCCCGTCACCCTCACCGTGCTGTCCGCGTTCGCGGTCTCGCTCCTCGCATCCGGTGTTGCCGCATCCATCGGCTTCCCCTGGTTCTCGCTGACCGAGTCGGCAGCCCTCGCCGCGCTCACGGTGTTCGGCGTGCGCGCCGCGTCTCTCCGAGGCGCGATCGCCGTCGGCGGCGGCGCGCTTGTGGTCGCGCTTGCCATCACCCTCCTCCGCATCGGCGTCGACGAGGCCGCGATCCTGCTCGCCATCCTCATCTGGGGGTGCGCCGTGATCGGCGGTGTCGCAGCTCGGTTCGTGCGCCTCCGCCGTGAATCCGCTTTGGAGACTGCTCGCCGAACCGAGCGCTTGGAGCTGGCGCGCGAGCTCCACGACGTAGTCGCGCACCAGGTCACCGGCATCGTCGTGCAGGCCCAGGCGGCACTCGCCGTCGCCCGCGACGACCCCGAGCGCACCACCGAGGCTTTGACCGCCATCGAGGCGGCCGGCGCTGAGGCACTCACCGGGATGCGGCGCATGGTCGGTGCGATCCGCGACGAGCACAGCGACGGGAAACCCGCATCCTTGAGCGTTGGATACGGTCTCGCGGACATCCCGACGCTGGTCGAACGGTTCGACCCAGCCCGCGAGCGCACGACGCTGCACCTCGAGGACGCGGATGCGCCCCTGCCGCCGGGCGTCGGCGAATCCGTGTACCGCGTGGTCAGGGAGGCGCTCACGAACGCCCGCAAACACGCGCCTGCGGGGACCACGGCGGTGTCGGTGCGGGTGATCGACGCCGAGTTGGTGCTCGAGATCGAGAACGACGGGGTGCCCGCCGGTGCTCGCGAGGACGCCACTGCCGGGTTCGGGCTCACGGGCATGTCCGAGCGGGTCGCCGCCCTCGGCGGGGTGATGCGCGCCGGCGCGGGCACCTCGGACACGTGGACCGTCGCGGTCTCCCTCCCCCTGGAGACGCAGCGATGATCACCGTCGTGCTCGCCGATGACCAGGAGATGGTGCGCGCCGGGTTCCGCATGATCCTCGAAGCTGAGGGCGACATCCGCGTGGTGGGCGTCGCCGGCTCCGGCGACGAGGCCGTCACCGCGACGACGAAGACGAACCCGGATGTCGTGCTCATGGACATCCGAATGCCCGGGATGAACGGGCTCGACGCCACACGCATCATCACCGCTCGGCCTGATGCGCCGCGGGTCGTCATCGTGACCACGTTCGACAGCGACGAGTACCTGCGTTCCGCGCTGCAGGCGGGCGCATCCGGTTTCATGCTCAAGGATGCCGGACCGCGGCTGCTCGTCGAGGCGGTTCGCGCCGCCGCCGGCGGGGACGCGCTGGTCTCGCCCTCGATCACGGTGCGGCTGCTGGGCGAGCTCGCTGGCACCGCCGTGAGAAGGACCCCGACCAGCGTCGAGCACGAGCTCTCCGAACGGGAGGTGGAGATCGCGGCCGCAATCGCCCGCGGCGGCACCAACGAGGAGATCGCCGCCGACCTCTTCGTCTCCGTCTCGACCGTCAAGACGCACGCGCGCAACATCAGCGTGAAGCTCGGTGCCCGCAACCGCGTCGAGATCGCGGCCTGGGCGTGGCGGATGGGCGTCGTCAGGTGAGCGAGCGATGACGGAGGCGGGAGCCGCTGCGTGCGATTCCCGCCTCCGTCTTCGCCCCAGCGAGCTCAGCTCTGGTGGTGGCGACGGCGCGTCAAGCCGTAGGCCCCGAGCCCGAGCAGCAGGGCGCCGACCCCGGCGATCCAGCCGAAGGTCGCCGTGCCGTCGAAGCCCGTGTTGGCGAGCGCGTCAGGGGTGTGGGATCCGCCCGCTCCACCCGCCGGTGGCGTGCTCGTCGAGCCCGCGCCCGCAGGGGCGGTCGCGGTCGTCGTCGCCGATGCACTAGCCGTCGGAGTCTCGCCGCTTGTCGAAGTCGGCGTCGCCGTCGCCGTGGGCGTGGGCGTGGGCGTGGGCGCGCTCGGCACGATCTCGATCACGTCCCAGCCGAGCACGGCGTCGGCAGCGTCGGAGACCGCGATGGTCCGGTCTCCGGCCTCCAGCTCGACCGGCAGGGTCACGGCGATGCGCCCGGCATCGTCGACCAGCACGGAGCCGAGCAGGAGCGGCTCCGGGGTCTGCAGCCAGACATTGACCGTCGCACCTGCGTAGTCGGCGCCGACCCCGAGGGTGACCGTTCCGCCGATCTCCGCGGATGCGGGCACCGAGATGCCGCCGCGGCGTTCTTCCGCGAGATCCTCAGCACCGATGGGCGCTGGCGTCGGCGTCGCAGTTGGCGTCGGCGTGCGAGTGGGGGTCGCCGTCGGCGTGGCCGTCGGTGTGGCGGTCGCGGTCGCGGTCGCGGTGGGCGTCGCCGTGGCGGTCGCCGTCGGCGTCGGGGTGGCCGTCGGCGTGGGCGTCGCCGTAGCCGTGGGCTCTGGGGTCACGCCGCCGATCGCTGCGGTCCACTCGAAGGGCGAGGCGACGCAGGGGAGGACGGGCAGGTCCATCTGCGCCAGTCCTTCGCCCGTGAAGGTGCCATCCGCATCCAGTACCCCGGAGAGCTCGTAGGTGGTCGTGCCGCTGCCGCCGCTCAGCTCCCACTCGACCTCGAACGGCACGCCGACCTCGACGTCCACGGGCGGGTTGTCGCCGGACCAGACGATGAAGATCGTCTGCGGGAACATCCCGAAGATCGAGCAGGTGCTGGTGGTTGAGAAGCCGGTGAGCGTGCCGTTGCCGTCGATGGCGAACTCGACGTCGCGACCGCTGTCGGTGGTGCCCGAGTAGTTTCCGGCGGTGGCTGGTGCCGCCGAGGCTGGGAGTGCCGCTGCCGCAGCGAGGAACCCGCCGAGTGCGAGCGAAGCTCCCGTGAGCAGGGCCGCGCGCCGCCGCGTCCGTCGTCGTGTTGTCATAGGGGAGGTCACCTTTCGTCGGGCAGCAGCATCGGCCGCGTCTCCTTGCCCAGGGCGCGGCCACACCAGCCTCGCGGGGTGCCATCTGGCGCGGCAAGGGCGCGCCCCGACCCCGTACGAACCCGTACGGGTCGACGCGTGACGCCCTCCGGACGCCCGGCCGGGCCAGCGGATGCGACCATCCCCGTCTCTGCTACCTTCATCGGCATGAGCGCGCCGGTCTCGACCCTCGACGATCCCGACCTCCCTCCCGCGACGTTCGACGAGCTCGTCGGACGTCTTCGGCAGTTGCGCCAGCGCTCCGGTTCTCCGTCGTTCTCGGAACTCACGGAGCGTGTTCGCGACGTTCGAGTCAGCCGTGGGGCCCACGCGCGGGAGTCAGCGGTCGGCCGCATGACGGTCTACGACTGCTTCAGGCTCGGTCGCCGTCGTCTCGATGTGCCCCTGGTGCTCGACATCGTGCGGGTGCTCGGCGTCGACGATCGCGGCGCGCAGCTGTGGTCCGACTGGTGCGGCCGCGTGCTGAGCGGCGGCACGGCGCTCCGGGTCGCGAGACTCGGCCTCGACGAGTCCACCAGCCCCGCAGCTCCCCTGGTCGGGCGGGCGGATGAGCTTCGAATGCTGACGGCGAGCGAGGGGCCCGCGGTCATCACGGGGATGCCGGGCGTCGGCAAGACGCAGCTCGCGGTCCAGGCGCTTCACGCCCTGCTGGACACGGACGCGATCAGCGACGTCGTGGTCGTCAACGTGCGCGAGCAGCTGAGCAAGGGTGGGGCCGCGGATGCTCGTTCGCTTGCAGACGCGCTGGCTCGCGCGCTCGACGTGCCCGCGGAGGCCCGCGACACCGAGGCGTCGGTGATCGCCGCAGTCGCCGACGCCGCCGCCGCGCGCCGGATCGGGGCCTTCGTCGATGACGTCAGCGAGCTCGCTCCCCTTGAGCCGCTCATCCGTGCGCTGCGGACCCCGACCATCGTCGTATCTCGGAACGAGGCCGAGCGAGCGCCGTGGCTGCGGCTCGTCGAGCTCACCCCCTGGAGCGACGAGGAGACCGGCGCCTTCCTGCGCGCCAGCATCGGGACGGATCGCGCCGACTCGGAGCCGGAAGCACTGCAGGGTCTCGCCGCCGCGACCGGCGGATTACCGCTGGCCGCACGCCTGCTGTGCACGCGCATCCTGCAGCGACCGCACTGGCGGCTCGCTGACCACCTCGACGAACTCGACGAGCGCGAAAGCGCGCCGGATGGGCCGTTGCGCGCGTCGATCGAGCTGAGCTATGCGGCGCTCGACGCGCAGGTCCAGCGCACGCTGCGTCTCCTCGCTTCTGTTCCCAGCGATGGTCTCGACACGGCGGCCGTCGGGGTCGTCGCGGATGCACGTGACCAACTGCGCGCATCCGCGGTCCCCTCGGCGCAGGCGCAGGCGTCGGCCCTTGATGCCCTCCAGGAGGCGCAGCTCGTGCAGCGCTCGACCGGAGCGACGCTGCTGCACCCGGTTGTCCGATCGTTCGCGCTGTCGCGCAGCCTCGAGGAGGATGCCCCGGTGGAGCGCAGGGCCGCACTCGACCGGGTGCTGGATCTCTACCTCCGGCGCGGCTGGGCTGCGCTCGAGATCAGCTACCCCGACGCGTTCGAGCGAGCACGTTCGAGCACACGACGGGCCGCTGATTCGGAGCGTTCGGAGTGGAACCGCGGGTTCGAACCACCGCTTGGCGACGGCGACGCGGCGGAGTTCTGGCGGGGCCAGCTGCCGGTGCTCATCGAGCTGTCCGCGGCGGTCGCGGACAGACGGCCCGAGGTGCCGATCGAGGTCAGCGAGCTCGCCGCGCACCACCTCGACGTCGACGGCAGGCACCGCACCGCCGAACAGGTGCACCGTGAGGCCCTCCGTCGTGCGGAGGCCCGCGGCAACCCGGAAGCCATGGCGGTGGCAGCGCACCGCGTCGGCCAGTCGATGGTGCGGATGGGCAGCCCGTATGCGCGTGCCGAGCTGCTGCGTGCGCAGCAGCTCGCCGAGCACGTCGGCAGCGACGAGCTTGTGCTCAAGGCCTCGAACACCCTGGCCATCCTCGCCGCACAGGGTGGTGATCTCGACGAAGCGGCCCTGCAGTTCGAGCAGGCCGTCACCGCCGCCGAGCACGGCGGGCTCGACCACTTCGCGGCGTCGCTCAACGACAACCTCGGGATCGTGCTGCGGCGCCTGGGCGACCTCGAGGGCGCCAGAGCTCGGCATGGAGCAGCCCACCGAATCGCCCTCACCCGGGGCGACGAGGTCGCAGCTGGTGTGGCACTCGTCAACCTCAGCGACGTCGAGGTGGAGCTCGGCGACTTCTCGAGCGCGGCGAACTCCGCGCGCGACGCCGTCCGCCTGACCGAGCACCAGGCAGGCCTGCCGCACGCGTACGCACTCACGAATCTCGCCCTCGCGCTTGCCGGCCTCGGTGACCGTGACGCAGCGGCGGCACAGCACGGGGCCGCGCTCGCGCTTGCCGAGGCCATGGGCAACTCGTCGCTTGTCGCTTCGGTGAGGAACAACCTGGGTGAACTGCACCTGCAGTTCGGCCGGGTGGCGGATGCGGCCGGGCACCATGCGCTCGCCCTCGAGGTAGCCGAGGGTTCCGCCAACACGCACGAACGTGCCAGGGCGCTGCTCGGACTCGCGGAAGCGGAGCTCCGCGCGGGAACGCCGGATGTGGCGCGACAGCACCTGGCAGCCCTGATGGCAGGCATCGATTCGAGTACGCCGGAGGTGGCGACGCCGCAGCTTGAGCGCGCTCGCGCGCTGCTCGCTGAGCTCGACGCCGTCTGAGACCGGCCGCGCCCATCCGGTACGCCTTCGACGACCGCGGGCTCAGGTCAGGAGGACACCGACGTTTTGGGATGGCTCCAACGCAGGCAGATGGCTTGCAACCCACCCCGAAGCGTGGAACCCATCCCGAGGTTCGCATGGAGTCGGTCGGCGGCGAACGGAACGGGTCTGGTACGCCGACCAAGGGCCTCGTCAGCTGGCGGTGAGCCGGTCGAGCACATGGCGCAGCAGCGGCCACTCCGCGGTGCCGCGGAGGTACGCGGCGGATGCGCGCAGCATGGGCGGGTCCTGCATCCGCACGATCCGCACGTTGTCGCGCTGCTCCCTCGTGAGGGGCAGCATCCCGACCCCGAACTCGGCGGCGATGAGATCTTCGACGAGGGCCAGGTCGTCGGACTGGTGCGTGACGTTCGGCTCGTAGTCGGCGAGCGATGCGAGCACGCCGATCGCGATCTCGTCGGCGTTGTTCCTGGAGTTGCCGATCCACTCCTGGTCGCGCAGCGCCAGCATGAGTTCGCGGTTCGGCAGCGGCACCAGCCCGCAGCCCGGGAGCGCGTCGGCGTGGCGGTCCGCCATGCCGATACCCCACTCCCCCTGCCAGAGCCGTACGCTCTCGTAGCCGGCGGGGATACGCAGCGGGGCGAGCGTGTAGTCGTAGACGAGTGCCAGGTCGATTCGGCCGGCATCCACGAGCGCCAGCGCTTCGTCGGGTTCCTGCTCCTCGAGCACGAGCCGCACCCCCGGGTGCGAGGCGGCGAGTTCGCGCATGATCGGGAACAGGGCGCGGGCCGCCGTGGCGAAGCCGGCAACGCGCAGGGTGCCTTGCGGCTCACCGTCGGGGTCGAAGTCGCGCTTCGCTTCATGCAGGCTCGCCAGTATTCCGGATGCGCGCGTCGCGAGCCGAGCACCCGCGGCGGTCAGCCGAACCCCGCGTCCGATTCGCTCGAGGAGTCGGGCACCCAGCTCCTGCTGCAGGAGTGCGAGCTGCTGTGACACGACGGACGTCGTGGTGCGGTGCAGCTCGGCGACCGCGCGCATGGAGCCGAGCCGGTCGAGGTCGACGAGGTACTCGAGGCGTCGTGTCTCCATGGGCCCTCCAGCCGATGATCCTGGTCGCGGTCGTCACCGTCCACTCCACCATTGTGCGTGTTTCGCGAACGATGTGTTCGCTCATCTCGCGTGGACACGGACACCGCCGAGCGACATCCTGAATCCATGACCACGTCCAAGCTCGCGCCAGCTCCGCGGGGAACTGCACGTTCCGGCACGCTCATGACCATCTCGGCGATGCTCTTCGTGCAGCTCGGGCTCGCGCTCAGCACGGGCCTGTTCGAGCAGCTCGGTCCGCTCGGCACCGGTTGGATCCGCCTCGTGTTCGCGGCAGCGCTCGTGCTGGTCATCGTGCGCCCACGCCGTTCGTGGTTCACGCGCAGCAGCTTCCTGGCATGCGTTGTGCTCGGCGCGGCGACCTCTGGAATGACGCTCCTCTTCACGCTCGCGATCGACCGCATCCCGCTCGGCACTGCTGCGGCCCTCGAGTTCCTGGGTCCGCTCGCCGTCGCCGTGCTGCGCAGCCGCGGCCGGGCGCTGCTCTGGCCGCTGATCGCCGCCGTCGGGGTCGTGCTGCTCACGGAGCCGTGGACGGGGAACATCGACCCGCTCGGCGTCCTGTATGCGCTCGCCGCGGCCGCCTGCTGGGCCGTCTACATCCTCTGCACGCAGCGGGTGGGCGACGAGCTGAGCGGGGTGCGCGGCCTGGCCGTGTCGATTCCAGTCGCCGCCGTCATCGCGAGCCTCATCGCTGCTCCGAGCACGATCCCTTTGCTCACCTGGGAGGCCGCCCTCGCCGGCCTGGGCCTGGCCGTGCTCCTGCCGACCGTGCCGTTCATGCTCGAGATCCAGGCGCTGCGCCGCATCACCGCGGCCGCGTACGGAACCCTCACGAGCCTTGAGCCCGCCGTCGCACTGGTCATCGGGCTGCTGCTCCTGCACCAGGTGCCGGGCATCCTGCCGGTTGTGGGTCTCGCGCTGGTCATCGTGGCGGGCATCGGCGTCGAACGCTCGGCGGGACGCGCAGCTCCACCGAGCGCCCCGACGCCCGATGATCCCGGTTCAGGCGCCCGTGAGGCGCCCCTTGAGCGCGGCGAGCTCCGCACCGGTGAGCCCGCCTGACTGCAGGTACGCGGCCGAGCCGCCGTGGGCATCCACCCATTCGAGGGCACGCTCGATGGCCGAGGCAGGGGTGGCAGCGACGAGGTCCTTGATCTCGTCGGTGAGCGGCAGGCCGTACTGCGCGACCATGCCGTACATGCGCTCAGCCCACTCGCCCGCGAGGTGCTCACCGGACGACGTGTAGTCAGCGACGATCGCCGATCGCTCGACGCCGACCGCGTCGAGCAGCAGTGCCGAGCCCACTCCGGTGCGGTCCTTGCCTGCGGTGCAGTGGACGAGCACCGCTGTCGGCGGGGCGGTCGTCGCGTTGGCGACCAGGCGTGCGAGCTCGGCGAACGACGTGGCCCCGTGCTCGAGCATGCCGACGTAGAGCTCGCCGAGCGAGGGGATCTGCGCGAGCACCGCATCGAGCGCCTTCGCCTGCTCGGCCGGGTCTCCACCGCCAGCCGTCGACTGCAGCCCCTGCTGCACGAGACCGGACAAGGCACCCTCGAGCAGGGGCAGCTCCGCAACACGGAACGGGCGACTCACGGGGAGGCGGTCCGGCGCCATCTGCCGCTCTGAGGGGGTGCGGAAGTCGACGATGACACCGATATCGCTCGCGGCGAGCTCCTCGAGGCCGGTCTGGGTGAGGGAGCTCAGCGCATCTGACCTGTAGAAGAGGCCGGGCGTCGTCGTGCCGCCAGCCGCCAGCGGCATGCCGCCGGTGTCTCGGAAGTTGAAGGTGCCCTGGAGTGATGTCGCCGTCGTCATGCGACCAGCCTAGGACGGGGCTCCGACATTGTGTCGGTCGCGTGTGGGGCTCGTCGTGGGACTCCCGTGCCGACACCGATGAGCACCCCGAAAGACGAGGAGCTGCCATGGGCTGAACCCACCCAGCAGCGAGCGTCAGCTCACTCCACCGCCGGAAGGATCGCCTTCTGCGGCGACACCGCGGCGTCCGGGGCCGCGGCCAGAGCACTGCGCATGCGCCGCGCCGTGCCGAACCCCGCGCCCCTGGCGGCCGCATCCTGATTCGCTCCCTCGAGCAGCAGGCGCTGCGCGAGGCGCACGCGCGCCCTCCTGAGGTAGGCCGACGCGGTGTCACCCGTCGCGGCGAACGCCCGATACAGGTGCGCCCGGGATGCGCCGAGGGCGGCGGCCATCGAGTTCACCGTGGTCGCCTCGTCTGACGCGAACCGTGAGACGTACTTGACGGCCTCGCTGTAGACGTGAGCGAGGTCAGTGCTCGCCGTGCTGAGCGTGCGGAGCTCGGTCTGAGTTGCCAGCGCCCAGACCAGCGCCTCGACGCCGAGCCCGACGCGGGTGAAGGCGGGGTCCTCAGCGCGGAGTCCGCCGCTGAGGATGGACGCGGAGGCGTCGACGAGCACCTGCAGGTAGGCATCCGACGCCGAGGTCGTTCCGACGTAGTTCTCCGTGAAGGACTGGGGGCGGGGAAAGATCACCAGGAGGCTACTGACCGGACCGTTCGACGTCTTGCTGACGAGGTCCTCCGGGTTGGCGAACAGCACGCTGCCCGGGGTGAGCGTCTCCAGCGTTCCGGCGATGTCGACCACGACCTCGCCTTCCAGGCAGGCGAGGAGCAGCCTGGCGGCGCCCCCGGCAAAGGCGCTCGGGACTTCGTATCGGAAGGTCGCTGCCGTGTGGCGGTAGCGGCTGAGGGCGAAGGTGTCGTTCTTGAGCACATCGCCGACGACCCTGAAGTCCTGACCGTCCGACTGGAGATGCCATCCCCAGCCCCGCACGGTCTCGACGGCCTCCGGCCCCACCTCGTCGACAGTGAGAGAGACCACCCGAGGGAGTTCCGCCCGCATCGGCCACTGGCCGTCACTCGACTCCCTCACGGCAACCTCGGTGTCTGCCTGACTCGTGTGCTCCTGCACCTCACCCACTCCAATCGCTCGATGTCATTCGGAGAACGCGCAGACCGCGCGTTCCCTGGTGAGACGACACGAGCGCGCTGTTCGTCACACATTCCATTCTGTCGGATGGGTTGGAGAACGGGGTTGCGCGTCTCACGGGGGAGAAACACCCGGGGAAATGAGCTGCGATACAGCAAACTCGGAGTCACTCGGACGGCTTCAATTCCCCAGAATCATTTCCGTCGACGCGCTGAATCAAAGTGGTACTCGAGCCGAACCCACATCCGAATGTGCAAAAAATACCAGGTCATAGGAGATATATAGGCCGATTGCGACCACATCGCGGCGCGAAACTCTCGGCAACGATTCCGTACGTCGTGCATATGCTCACCGGGCAGATGCGAGTTCACTTCGCTGGGTGCACGCAATGTGAAATACCACTCGCGCGCCACAGCGGACCACAGCTGCGACCCCTCCCCCGACTCTGCCCGTTCTCGCCGACTCGACCGCGCCGTCAGGCCAGTGATCCGGCTCCCGAATCTCTTTTCTCAAGCCATTCGTGACAAATCATCGAAAGCACACGTCTCACCAGCACAACCCCGCGAACGGTGCACCCGCACCACCGGGCAACCACAAGGAGCGCATCATGTCGAACACCACCCCGAACGTCAGCACCTCGTCCAGCGACCGCAAGGACCTGCGTCCCGCTCACGCCTCCAACGGCAAGACCACGATCAACGACAGCGTCGTGGCTCGCGTTGCCGGTATCGCGGCCCGTGACGCTCGCGGCGTCTACGACCTCGGCGGCGGCGCGGCCCGCGCGATCGGCGCCATCCGCAACGCCATCAACGCCACCGACCAGAGCCAGGGCATCAGCGTCGAGGTCGGCGAGAAGCAGGTCGCCGTCGACGTGACCATCGTCGCCGAGTACCCCGTCTCCCTCCAAGACGTCGCCGACGGCGTCCGCGCCGACGTGATCCGCGCCATCGAGACGATCGTCGGCCTCGAGGTCACCGAAGTCAACGTGACCGTCAACGACGTCCACCTCCCCTCCGAAGACGACACCAACGACAAGACGGAAGAAGCTCGAGTCCAGTGAACACCGCATCCCTCACCCGAACCGGCATCCTCATCGGCGCAGTCCTCGCGCTCACCTGGATCATCCTCGGCTTCTGGGCGTTCTTCTTCGTCGCGATCGCGATGATCATCGGCGGCGTCATCGGACGCATCCTCGAAGGCAAGCTCGACGCCAGCGCCCTCGTCGACGTCATCCGAGGACGGAACACCTCCTCATGAGCACCGCCGCGACGACACNCCGCCCTCCCGTCTCGAAGAGTGAGCCAGATGCATCCGTTCGCCTCGGCGAGCGTGTATCTGGCTCACTCTTCTGCCCGCGGCTCCTGCCCAGCCAGCTCCACCAGCCGTCGGCGCCTGAGCTCGTGCGCGTAGGCGACGAAGGCATCAGGGGTCGGTTCGAGATCGTCGACGGTGAGACGTTCGTCGTGCCAGCCGAGCATGCGAAGCAGACGTGGGCGCTTGACGTCCTTGCGGAACTGCCGCTTGTCGACGCGGTGTCCGTCGCCGTCGAAGTCGTAGAGGATGCGCGCCTCGAGGTCCGCTCCATCCGCTCTCGCCAACTCGACGCCGTTGTGGACGATGGAGAGCTGCAGAGTCAGCTCCGGATAGCCGGACTCGTGCAGGTGGAAGCGCATCGACGTTTCGTAGGGGGACTCGACTCCGGCTCGAATCATGGGGGTCACCCGACGGAGCCGCGCGCTCCCCGTTCCCGGAGACCAGCGGTTCGCGGACTCGACGAGCTGCTCAACACTCGAGAGCGCAGTGAACCATGTGCGGTTCGGATAGTTGTCGGCTTCCGTGACGAGTGCGTCGCCGACCGCCAGCAGGTCAACCTCGGAAAGGTCCCGCGCGAGTAGGCAGTAGAGGAGCTCGGGCGGCGTGCACGGTACGCCATTGACCATCTGCAGATCGAAATGGCGTTCTGGCACTCCACGCGCCTGCACCCCAGCCGCCTTCGGACGGCAGCTCCCTTGCGGCACGATGACGTCGACGGTCGTGTCACGCAGCAGGCGAAGAGGCAACGGCAGCCCGCGCAGCAGTGCCGTGGCGCGCGGTCCGAACGCCTGTCCTGGCCGGAGCCGAGGGACATAGGCAAGGATGCGTCGCCGCTGCCGAAATCGGAGGCCTTGGAACTCGTCGAGCAGACCGCCGGGCGCCTGATTTCCACCGGGAGGCGACTTCGGCGGAACCTGACGAACACCGTAGAAGGGGCGCTCGAGCCCCGTGTTGCTCAACGATCCCCGCCCGACGCCCGCCTTGCGAGCGTCCGCAACGCTGAGCGCCTTCACCCCGAGCGCGGCGCGCAGAGGCTGCCGCGGACGCCAGGGCGTGCTTCCCTCTGGCCTCTGTCGGGCGTCCTTGGGTTCTCCCATTGCACGAGCGTAGAAGCAGCAGCCGCTCCCCCGGCCACCGATCTTCTCGCCTGTGGAGAGCCCGCCATCCCCTTCTCATCCAGCGCCTCACGCACGTCGACGTCGTCGTCGTCGTCGCGAACGCACCACAAGAATCAGCCAGAAACACCTGCCCGCGCTCGGGAGCATGCTTCTGGCTCACTTTTGCGAGGAGGCAGGGGCAGGGACAGGGACGGGGGTGCGCGACGAAGCCCCCGCATCACTTGGATGCGGGGGCTTCGCCGTACGTGCGTTCGGAGGTTACGCGGTCGGCGCGTCACCCTCACCGGCGTCGGCGATGATGCCCTCAGCCTGCGAGGTCACTCCGCCTGCCGCGACCGTCTCGGGGACGAGGCGCTTCGAGACGTTGAACACGAACTCGTCTACCGGGTAGTCGACCTCGACGTGGTCGCCGGCCTTGAGCTCGCCGCGGAGGATCTTCTCGGAGAGAAGGTCTTCCACCTCGTGCTGCACGGCACGGCGCAGCGGACGAGCGCCGAGCGTCGGGTCGAAGCCGACCTTGATGAGCTTGCGCTTGGCGAGCTCGGTGATCTCCACGGTCATGTCGCGGTCGAGCATGCGCTCGCTGAGGCGACCGATGAAGAGATCCACGATCTGCAGCAGCTCGTTGGTGGAGAGCTGCGGGAACACGATCGTGTCGTCGACGCGGTTCAGGAATTCGGGCTTGAAGTGCTTCTTGAGCTCTTCGTTGACCTTCGACTTCATGTTGTCGTACGACACCGAGGCGTCGCCTTCGAGCTGGAAGCCGACAGGGCCGCCGGAGATGCCCTTCGTGCCGAGGTTGGTCGTCATGATGATGACCGTGTTCTTGAAGTCCACGACGCGACCCTGGCCGTCGGTGAGACGTCCTTCTTCAAGCACCTGGAGGAGCGAGTTGAAGATGTCGGGGTGAGCCTTCTCGATCTCGTCGAACAGGACGACGGAGAACGGCTTGCGGCGCACCTTCTCGGTGAGCTGGCCGCCCTCTTCGAAGCCGACGAATCCTGGAGGGGCACCGAAGAGCCGCGAAACCGTGTGCTTCTCACCGAACTCGGACATGTCGAGCGAGATGAGCGCCGACTCGTCGTCGAAGAGGAACTCCGCGAGCGCCTTGGCGAGCTCCGTCTTGCCGACGCCCGTAGGGCCAGCGAAGATGAACGAGCCGGATGGGCGGTTCGGGTCCTTGAGTCCGGCGCGGGTGCGGCGGATGGTCTTGGACAGGGCCGCGATCGCCTCGTTCTGGCCGATGACCCGCTGGTGCAGGGCATCCTCCATGAACACGAGACGCGCAGTCTCTTCCTCGGTGAGCTTGAAGACTGGGATGCCGGTGGCCTGCGAGAGGACTTCGGCGATCAGGCCCTCGTCGACGGTGCCGGTCGACTTGACGTCGCCCGACTTCCACTGCTTCTCGAGGCGAAGGCGCTCGCCGAGCAGGTTCTTCTCGTCGTCGCGCAGTGACGCGGCGCCTTCGAAGTCCTGCAGCTCGATGGCCTGCTCCTTGTCGGCGCGGACGATGGCGATCTTCTCGTCGAGTTCGCGCAGCTCGGGGGGCGAGGACAGCACCGAGAGGCGGAGGCGGGCGCCTGCCTCGTCGAGGAGGTCGATCGCCTTGTCCGGCAGGAACCGGTCGGAGACGTAGCGGTCGGCGAGGGTGGCCGCGGCGACGATGGCGTCGTCGGTGATGGACACCTTGTGGAACGCCTCGTACTTGTCGCGGAGCCCCTTGAGGATGTTGATCGTGTGTGCGATCGACGGCTCTTCCACCTGGATGGGCTGGAAGCGTCGCTCGAGCGCTGCATCCTTCTCGAAGTGCTTCTTGTACTCGTCGATCGTGGTGGCGCCGATGGTCTGGAGCTCACCTCGTGCGAGGAGCGGCTTCAGGATGCTCGCGGCGTCGATCGCGCCCTCGGCGGCACCCGCACCCACGAGGGTGTGGATCTCGTCGATGAAGACGATGATGTCGCCGCGTGTGCGGATCTCCTTGGTGACCTTCTTGAGGCGCTCTTCGAAGTCACCGCGGTAGCGGGATCCGGCGATGAGCGAGCCGAGGTCGAGCGAGTAGAGCTGCTTGTCCTTGAGCGTCTCGGGAACCTGCCCCGTGACGATCGCCTGGGCGAGGCCCTCGACGACGGCGGTCTTGCCGACGCCCGGCTCGCCGATGAGGACGGGGTTGTTCTTCGAACGGCGCGACAGGATCTGCATGACGCGCTCGATCTGCTTCTCGCGCCCGATGACGGGGTCGAGCTTGCCTTCGCGAGCTGCCTGCGTGAGGTTGCGGCCGAACTGGTCGAGCACGGCGGAGCCCTGGGCTGCCTGCTGAGGCTGGTCCGCTCCCGCGACGACCTGCTCCTTGCCCTGGAATCCGCTCAGCAACTGGATGACCTGCTGGCGCACCCGGTTGAGGTCGGCTCCGAGCTTCACGAGCACCTGAGCTGCGACACCCTCGCCCTCGCGGATGAGGCCGAGGAGGATGTGCTCCGTGCCGATGTAGTTGTGGCCGAGCTGCAGCGCTTCGCGGAGCGACAGCTCGAGCACCTTCTTGGCTCGCGGCGTGAACGGGATGTGCCCCGTCGGACGCTGCTGGCCCTGGCCGATGATCTCCTGGACCTGCTCACGTACGGCAGGCAGCGAGATGTCGAGGGATTCGAGCGCCTTGGCGGCGACCCCTTCACCCTCGTGGATGAGGCCGAGGAGGATGTGCTCGGTCCCGATGTAGTTGTGGTTGAGCATCTTCGCCTCTTCTTGGGCGAGGACGATCACGCGACGGGCGCGGTCGGTAAATCTCTCGAACATCCGTTTCTCCTTCGACTCCCTGACCTCGACACCTGGCTACAGGGTCGGGGGCCGTGTACAGAGAGAGTAACGGCGTCAACCTCCGTTTCCCTCCCCTGTTCGCCCTGGGCGTGCGGATGCGTCGCCCGAGCACGCGAATGCGCCGCCGCTGGTCTCTTCGACCGCGCGACGGCGCATCCATCCTTCAGTTTCGGAGGGCTAGAGGCACTTCTCGAAGGAGAGGTCGCTCAGCCCAATGAGCTGGTTGTGGTTCGAGTCCAGCTTCTTGAGGTCCTGGTAGTAGCGGAAGGTGACCTCGCTGATGGGCCCCGTGTAGAAGAGCTGCACGTTGCCGTTGAGGGAGGTGCTGGGGATCTCGCCTTCGGTGGTCTTGCGCCACGGGCTTGCGAGGGTGCCGCTGCCTTCGAGTGCCGATGCCCGCGTGAAGGAGGTCGGTGGGGTCGTGGCGATGACGGCGTCGCGGTGGTTGCCCGGCGCCCAGTCGAGGTCGAAGAGCGTGAACGAGAGCTTCGTGACCGGCTCGCTGAAGACGATCTTGACGTCGACGCCGCTGCCGGAGCGGGCGGTCGCGTTCTCGATCTTGATCCACTTGAGCGACTGCGGGTTGCCACCCTGCGGTCCGTCCTGGACGGTCCCGTTGGTCGATGAGCCCGTGAACCCTCCGTAGCCGACGTAGCTCAGTGTCGCGGTGACTCCGGTGCCGGGGAAGGGAATGCTTGTGGGCTTGGTGCCCGTCTTGAGCGCGTTGTAGTTGGTCTTGATGACGCATCGGGAGGCCGCCTGGGCTGGCGCGGCGGTTGCGAGGGCGATGACGGGCGTGGTCCACGCGGCGGCGCGCAGCACTGAGCGGCGAGTGGTTCCGCCCTTCGCGTCGGTGATGACTGGGGTGGATGGGGAGCTGGGGATTTCAGACAAGGGGGAACCTCTTCGGAGCAGATCGGGGAAATTGCTTCCGCGCCGGTGGGCGCGTGGTTCGCCGGTGCATCCAGATCGGAGGTACCGAGCGGCTCCATAGCACCCCGGTTTCGAGTCCGATTTCGCGAAGTCACCCCAGACTTCACCCTAAGTTGTATCTACAATTAAATGACCCACCAATTTCCCCGGGCACCAACGAAGAAACCACCCCGGGCTTCACCCCGGAGTGGCTTGCGAAACAGAAGCTCGGCGAACTACTCGCCGTTTCGCTCCCGGAGAAGGCCCAGAGATTCGGCTCTCCGCAGGGCCTCCGGCCGCGTGTGGACGCCCAGCTTCTTGTACGCGGACCGCAACTGCGTCTTCACGGTATTGGGCGAGACGAACAGCTCCTCGGCGATTCGGGTCGGCGAGGTGTGCCTCGCAAGCGCGTGAACCACGACTCGTTCGCGCTCCGTGAACTGCGGCATGGCACTCACTTCCTGGAAGTTCGTCACGACGTCGAGCGAGTCGAACATCCCGATGTCGTCTGCGCCGCCGGATTCTCGGCTGAGCTCAGCCAGCGCGCTGCGGTCGCGATCGGGCAGCATCAGGAGCGGCGAGACGAGCCCGTACTGGAGCGACAGCCCAGAAGCGAGGCCGACCATGCTCCGGGCGACGTCACGGTCGCCATCGCGCAGCGCCCCGGCCGCGCCGATGAGGTGCATCGCCATGCGCATCCTCGGCGTCGTCACGAAGTCCAGCGACCGCGAGACCCATTGCATCGACTGATCCGTGTCACCGTCGACGAGAGCGAGCAGCGACCTGGCCGGCAGCGTGCGGAAGTCGTCGACGGCGTACCCCTCCAGCAACTTGCGCGCGCGTGCCGGGCGGCCGGCGGCGAGCCAGAGGACGACGAGGAGGGACTTCACACGGAAGAGACCGAGGCTCTCGCCGACCCCAGAGGCGGCGAGAGGACCGTCGAGCATCTCCTCGACGCGTCGGGCCTCCGCGAGCGCCTCACCCTGAGCCAACCGAGCAAGCATGACCGGCTCCTGCAAGTAGGGCCAGAGGTCGGACGTGACCGCGAAGCGCTCGATGTCCTCCAAGGCCGCCTGCGCCTGCACCCATTCGCCGCGCTCGAGATGCCCGTAGGACCTCGCGATGTGCCCGAAGGTGCCGAGGTGGCCACGCGCGCTTGTCGTCATCCAGGCCCCGTCTTCGATCTGCGCGAGCATCGCCGCCGAGGCGGGCATGTCTCCGTCGACGGACTTGTAGCCCGCCGCATCCCAGAACGACAGGTTGCGTGAGCTCTTCGACTGCGGCACCACGAAGGTCTCGGCGACCGCGGCGTGAGCCCCCGTCACGTCACCAACGAGGAAGAGCGAGAGCGCTGCCCCACGAGTGAAGACCGGGGACAGCGTCGCCGATGCGCACACCCGGCTCTGAGCAGCGCTGAGCTCAAGCGCTTCGCGCGCGAGCTCAGCCGACTCCAGGTGCCTGCCGAGCGTGCGCAGCGCGAAGACCTTGAAGCAGAGGTACTCGCCGCGACGCTCGACGGCAAGGTCGCCCGGGATGCGCATCCCTGCGGCGATCTGCAGGAGCGGCTTCGCGCTGCTCCGCAGCACCGGGTTGGCAAGACGGGCGAGACCGAGCACAAACGCGAGCACGGGGTACGCCACGAGCACGTCCTGCGGGAGATGCTGCAGCCGCGACACGTAGCGATCCGTCGTGTACGCCTCGACGACAGTGAGGAGCAGTCGAGCGCAGATGCGTGATGCGAGCTCGAAATCGTCGACCTCGAGCGCCAGCTCGAGGGCGCCTTCCGGGTCGCCGTTCGCGCTCAGCCATGCCGCGGCAAGGGACGCTGCGCGTCGATACTCGGCCGGCGACCCGGCCCGCAGCTCCTCGTGGAGCGCCTCACGGAGCGCGGTGACGTACTGGAAGGCCTTGCTACTGCGGGTGAACGAGATGTGCCTCCCGAAGCCATCCGCTTCCAGCATCTCGATCGCAGCATCCGGATCCAGGTCGGGGACGAGCATTCGCGCGAGCGAGGCGTCGAAGTACGGGACGACGCTGGTGATCCTCGCGAACCTGGCGAGCTCGTCGTTGGGCAGCTGACCGGAGAGGTTCGTCGAGTTGAGTGCGTTCTCGCGCCAGTGGAATGCGCGCGGGCCGGACCGGGAGAGCTCGAGGACGGCCGCGCGGACGGCGATGGCATAGCCACCGGTCGCCTCGTGCACTTCCGTCGGCGTCGCGACGTGGGTCTCCCCCACGACGATCTCGAAGAACGCTGCGACCTCAGCCTCTGTGAACTCCAGGTCGATGTTGGTCACGACGCGAACGCGGCCCTGCAGCTGGAGCCTCGACTGGTCGAGCGTGGTGCGTCCCCTCGCGGCGATGATGACCCGCATGTTCGGGACGCTCTCGGCACCCCTGAGGAGGTCCTGGTCGACGATCGGAACGAGGTCGCCGAGGCGCTCATAGCCGTCGAGGATGATCGTGAAGGGAACCTCGCTGCGCATGGCCGCGACGAGGTCGCGCTTCCCGAAGTCGTCGCTGTTGATGAGCGTCACGAGGTCGTCGTATTCGAGGCTCGTGAGGAGCCCTTCCCGGAGGGCCGCGCGAGCGATCTGCTCCCAGACGCCGTTGCGGGTGGTCGTCGCGGTGCCGAACGTCACCCAGAGCAGGCGGCCTGTGTAGTGACCGGATTCGGCCCACATGCGCAGGAGCGTCGTCTTCCCGTATCCGCTCGGCGCATGGAGCAGGGTGATCCGCGTCGAATCATCGTCGAGCGCCCGGAGGAGACGCTGTCTCACCAGTAGTTCCCGCGTTGTTGCGTGCACTGAATTCACCCCAGCTCGAGTCCATGATTCTTCACCTACCAAATGGATGGTCATGACTCTAACTCGCGAATCGCCGTTTGACGAGATCCGGGTGACCGGGGATTCACCGGGGATCATGCCATACCACACCAGAGGTTTACCACTTTCTGGCAGGCGAGAGGCGGGCGGATTGAGACCACCAGATGGGCGCTTTCTCAGGAAATTGCCGCTGCGAACCTATCGCTGATCAGCGCAAACCTGCTCGGCCATCGTGAGGGCGCCGGTACCATGCAGGCTCGAAGCCCAGGCGAGCTGAAGCTCACGCGTGAGATCCGGCCACTGCGACCCCGACCAGAATTCACAGTCACGAACCCCGAACTTCAGCTCGAAGACGCCGAGGCCCGTGAGGTTGTTCCCCACGAAGTTGACGCTGAAATCCCGATTCGCGTTCTGGAGCTCCGGGACCAGAGCGAGCAGCTCCTGCCATTCCGCGGTCTCCCGGAACGCCTTGGCGGCCTCCCCAGCCTTGACTCCCTGCATCGTGTCGTCGAAGGCGGTGACATTGACCTGGGTTCCACCGAGGGCCGAATCGTCTACGCGTACATGGACGCTCGCCAGCTGCTCCGACTCATCGAACACGGCGCTCGTCTCTCGGACGAACTCGATCTGCTCAGCTGTCGGCAGCTCGCTCTGCACGAACTGACCGGTCGTGAACGGAGCCAAGCCCATGAGATCCCACTCCCCGGTGGCAGCGCCCGGATCATGCAGCGAACGAGCGGTCTCGAGGAGCTGCATCGTGCGCTCGCTATCGCCACGCTCCTCGCTCGAGAGCTCGATCACGACAAGCCGCCCACGAGCGGCCGCAGAAAGGGAGGGCGCGCTGGACTCCGTCGGCGAGACAGTCGCGGGCGCCGGTTCGCCAGGAGCCGCCGTCAACGACGGCTGCGCTTCGGTCCCCTGCGAGGCGAGACCGTCCGCTGTTTCAGCGGATACCTGATCGGTCACGTCGAACATGCCAGCGGTCACCGGCGCAGAGTACGTGCGCGTGGAGATCGACTCGAACCCCACAGCCGTCAGCTCACGCCAGTAGCCGAGCTGGGCATGGAGCGACTCCGGCGTGGTGAGGTCGAAGTAGGAGTATGCGGAGCCCGCGAGCCTCAGCTCGACCGTTCCCGCCCACTGGCCCTGGTCGAGCTGCACGGTCGGGAAGGTCGAGGCGTAGTCGCCGATATCCGCGAGCTCCTCCTCGGTCACCTCCTCCGCGAGGGTGACGACGAGGTCGACCTTCACCGCCCCATCAACCGGCGGCCGGTCGAGGCTGGACCCCTCGACGCCGGGAAGCGAGCGAAGGGTCTGGTTGAACGACTCGAGCGCGGTCTGCACGGACGGGAACGGCCCGGAAGCGCATCCGGCGAGCATCGTCATCATGACGGCCGCGATGAAGACGGGCAGGGCAGAACGCGGCATCGTCAGCACCCTCCTCCGCGTCCTCGATCCAGCACGACGACGATCAGGTTACGCGGCGCTCCCCGGAGGTATCTGAGGACTCCCTCAGAGCGAGCGCCAGTCCGCTCCGCCGAGCTTCAGCTCGCCGCCGGAGAACCGGCTGCCTCGCCATCCGCTCTGACCTCGCCTGCCCTGCCGACGTGCACCAGGGAACGCCAGACGAGCGCGAGGATGAGGATGCTCGCGCCGAACGCGACCCAGATCGTGGTGACGATGCCGAAGCCCTGGCCGATAAGGCCCCCCACGAAAGTGCCGACGGCCATGCCGCCGATCATCCCGAGGAAGTAGACGCTCGAGACCCTCCCGCGCATGCGGCTCGGGACGGCCCGCCCACGGATGGTGCTCGCGAGCGTCGCCCAGATGACCGTGTACATGCCGAAGACGAACATCGTGAGGCCCGCGACGATGACGTTCGCCGTCGCCGCGAGAACGAGGTGCAGCACCGTCTCGAGCGCGAGACAGGTGCGCATGAGGCTCGTGTACGAGAACCGGCGCTCCAGGCGTCCGTAGAGGGCTGTGCCGACGAGCCCGCCGAGCGCCGAGACCGCGAGCAGCAGCCCGTAGCCGGCATCGTCCAGTCCGAGGCGCTGCTTCGCATAGAGCACGAGCACCCCGTAGGTCATGCCGTACGTGATGTTGAACGCGAACAGGATGATCGCGAGTGTCCGGACGGGCGGGTTCTGCCACAGCCAGGCGAAGCCCCTCGCGATGTCCCGACGCACACGGGCGACTGAGCGCACCGTCTCGATCGGCCCGGTCGTCGCCGTCGAGACGGGCGGTGAGGTGATGCGGGACACCAGCACCACTGCGAAGAGCAGGGAGACGACGGTCACGCCGTACGGGATCGCATGCCCGACCGCGAAGATGGCACCGCCGATCGCGGGACCGGCGAGCTGGTTCATGACGGTCTGGCTGGCGATGAGTCGCGAGTTCGCGATGCCGAGCTCTTTCGACGGGACGAGGTCGGGCACGATCGAGGTCCAGGCGTTGTCGGTGAAGACCTCCGCCGACCCCACGAGGAACAGCGCGATGTAGAGGATCGGCAGGTTGACGGTGTCGGTGAGCACGAGTGCGCCGATGACGGCCAGCATCAGGACGCGGCTGAGCGCCCCCGTGACGATGATCGCGACACGGGGCAGGCGGTCTGCGACCACGCCCGCGAAGAGGCCGAACACGAGCCACGGAAGCTGCTGCACGACCAGGGCCAGCGAGACGAGCAGCGGGTCCTGGGTGAGGCTCGCGACGAGCAAGGGGCCCGCCGCGATCAGGATGCCGTCGGCGAGGTTCGAGAACAGTGACGAGGAGAGGAGGTATCGGAAGGGCGTGCCAAGTGGCTTCGGGGATGCCCAGTTGAGCAGGAGTGACATAGGTCGGGTCCAGACGACGAGAACTGACCCCCTCTTCACTGAGGGGGTCGAGACGGAGCGGGAAGGTGAGGCGGCGCGCTAGCTGTTCGCGTCGAGCTGCGGGAGGCCGAGGCGAGCGCGTTCTTCGCGTTCGATCTTGTCGGCCATGGCACGCTCGCGACGATCGCCGGAGAGGATCGAAGTGAGGATCCAGAAGAACGCAGCCCCGATGATCACGGTCGGGATGAGCGACCAGAGCGCGTTGAGGAAGAAGTCCATGATGGAGGGAGTCTACGCGAAGCCCTCCGCGCACCGGCGAGTCTCGGCACATCCGTCTCGATGTCGGCGCATCCGCCTAGGCTGTGCCCATGGTCGATCGCTCGAACGTCGAATGCTGGCTCACTGACATGGACGGCGTGCTTGTGCACGAGCAGGCCGCGCTCCCAGGCGCGGTCGAGCTGCTCGCGCAGTGGCAGCGGGACGAGACCCCGTACCTCGTCCTCACGAACAACTCCATCTTCACGGCGCGCGATCTCGCGGCCCGCCTCCGCTCGAGTGGCATCAACGTGCCGGAAGACCGGCTCTGGACCTCAGCGCTCGCGACGGCGGACTTCCTGCGCCAACAGCTGCCGGGCGGGTCGGCGTTTGTCATCGGCGAGGCGGGACTGCTCACGGCACTGCACGACGCGGGCTACATCATGACGGAGACCGACCCCGATTTCGTGGTCGTCGGAGAGACCCGCAACTACTCGTTCGACGCCATCACGAAGGCCATCCGCCTCATCGGCAACGGTGCGCGCTTCATCGTCACGAACCCCGACGCGACCGGTCCGAGCGCCGACGGCCCCATGCCCGCGACCGGTGCCATCGCGGCCCTCATCACGAAGGCGACCGGCCGCGAACCCTACGTGGTCGGCAAGCCGAACCCCATGATGTTCCGGTCTGCGCTCAACAAGATCGGCGCGCACTCGCACAACACGGCCATGATCGGCGACCGGATGGACACCGACATCGTGGCGGGCATGGAAGCGGGACTGCACACAGTGCTGGTGCTCACGGGCATCAGCGATCAGCGCGAGATCGAGCGCTACCCGTTCCGCCCTGACGAGATCATCTCGGGGGTTCACGAACTCGTCCGGCCTGCTGGCGAGAGCTGAGCTGCATCCGCCCGCTCGACCTTGATTGCTAGGCCAACTAGCGATTTTCCGCAGCTCGCGTACCATTGGCGCAGTGACTTCCAGCTCCTCCAGCTCAGCAGCCGCTCCCGATACGCCGAAGAAGAAGGGCCCGCCGACGATCAAACGGTGGGTCTTCTGGCCCGCCGCGATCATCGTCATCGGCTTCGCAGGCTTCTCCATCCTCGCCCCGACCGCGGCTGACGCCGCGTTCAACGCCGTCCAGTCGTCGATCGTGCGCAACTTCAACTGGTACTACGTGCTCATCGCGGCGTTCTTCGTGGTCTTCAGCCTCGTGATGGGCTTCGGCAAGTACGGCGACATCAAGCTCGGCAAGGACGACGACAAGCCCGAGTTCTCGAACCTCAGCTGGCTGTCGCTCCTCTTCGCCGCTGGCATGGGAATCGGCCTCGTCTTCTACGGCGTGAGCGAGCCGCTCAGCCACTTCATCGAACCGAAGCCCGGCGTCTCCGGCACCGAGAGCCAGATCGCTCAGCAGGCCCTCTCACAGACCTACCTGCACTGGGGCGTGCACGCGTGGTCCATCTACATCGTCCTCGGCCTCGCGCTCGCCTACGCCATCCACCGCCGCGGACGACCGGTCAGCGTGCGCTGGGCGCTGGAGCCGCTCCTCGGCCGTCGCGTTCGCGGAGGCTGGGGCAACCTCATCGACGTCGTCGCGCTGGTCGGCACCATCTTCGGAGTCGCCACCTCGCTCGGCCTCGGTGTGCTGCAGATCGGCTCTGGCCTGGAAGCCGCGGGCATCCTCGAGTCCTCCACGACCTCATCCATCGCCATCATCGCCGTCATCACGGCGTTTGTGCTCTTCTCGGTGCTCTCCGGCGTCGGCAAGGGCATGAAGTGGCTCTCGAACACGAACCTCATGCTGGCGGGCGCGCTGCTCGTCTTCATCCTCATCGTCGGCCCGACGCAGTTCCTGCTGCGCGACTTCGTGCAGTCGCTCGGCAACTACCTGCAGAACTTCGTCAGCCTGACCTTCTCGACGAGCGCCTTCTCCGGCGAGGCGGGCGTCGACTGGCAGTCGGCGTGGACCACGTTCTACTGGGGCTGGTGGATGTCGTGGGCGCCGTTCGTGGGTGTCTTCATCGCCCGCATCTCCCGCGGTCGCACCGTGCGCGAGTTCGTGACGGGCGTCATGCTCGTGCCAACGCTCGTGACCTTCCTCTGGTTCTCGGTCCTTGGCGGCACGGCCCTCTACATGCAGCTGAACGGCGTCACCGACTTCGTCCAGGGCGACGGATCGGTCGACGTCGAAGGGGCCCTCTTCCAGATGCTGGCCCAGCTCCCCGGTGGTGCAGTGCTGACCATCGGTGCGATCATCCTCATCGCGATCTTCTTCATCACGTCCGCAGACTCCGGCGCGCTTGTCATGGGCATGCTCGCGACCGGCGGTCAGGCCGAGCCGAAGCACTGGGTGCGCGCATTCTTCGCGGTCATCACCTCGCTGCTCGCGGTCGCGCTCCTGCTCGCTGGCGGATTGAACGCCCTGCAGACGGCCGCGATCAGTATCGCGCTGCCCTTCTCGATCGTCCTGCTCCTTTCCTGCTGGGCGACGGCCCTCGCGTTCGCACGCGAGAAACGTGCATACGACCGGGCCAACCGCGCCGCCCTGGTCGGCCACATCGGTGACTTCTACGGTCTCGAAGTGGACGAGCCCGTCGAGCGTGCGCCCGGCAAGATGTTCCCGTGGCTGCGGAAGGCGAACGTCATGAACGTGCCCGTCGCGGGCCCGCAGACGAGCCAGGTCGCGGTCGTGGCGCAGGCTGAGGAGCCCAAGAACGACTGACCGCCGAGCGGCTCGGTTTCGAGGCAGGCAGGGGCCGGATGCACACGCATCCGGCCCCTGCCTGTTCCCCTGCAAGCGACGCGCGGTGCTTCCGTCCTCCTCTCCCCCGGATGTCAACCCTCAGCGAGCATTGACCGCGAAGCCCCACCCTGGAGTGGATGCAGAAACTCGCCGGCGCCCTCCTCCCCGCGCTCACGCCCTCCCGACTCCTCCACGTGGCAAAGACCGCCGCCGCCGCAACGCTCGCCTGGTACGCCGGGCACCTCGTCCCGGGAGAGGCGAACGCCTACGCCTACTACGCGCCCCTCGGCGCGCTGGTCGCGAGCGTCCCGACCGTTGCCGGTTCCGTGCGATCGAGCGTCCAGGTCGTGGTCGGTGTGCTCCTCGGAGTGCTCGCCTCCGGGGCGCTCGTGACCCTCGGCACCCCCGTGGCGCTGGCAGTCCCCGTCGCGGTCGGCGTCGGCACGCTGCTCGCAGGGATTCCGGTCTTCGGAGCGGGCCGCGACTACATTCCCATCGCAGCACTCTTCGTCTTCGTGGTGGGTGGCGCGAATCCCGACGGATTCTCCATCGGCTACGTCGTGCAGATGGCTGTCGGCGCAGCCATCGGTGTCGGGCTCAACCTCATCGTGCCTCCCGCGACCGGCCGGAAGCAGGCCATGCAGGCGACGAGCGCCCTCAAGGCGACCATCGCCGACACCATCCAGCGAGCAACGGAGCTACCGGCCGGCGACGCCCCGGAGGACGACCTCAAGGCCTGGCGAAGCTCACTCATTCGCCTCGACGGCGAACTCGCAGACGCCAAGACGCTGGTCGCCGAGGTGCAGGAGAACCTCCGAGGCAACGCCAGGGGCCTGCGCACCAAGTTCGACAGCTCCTCCGTCCAGGCGGAGCTGGACAGCCTCAGCCGCATCACTCGCCACATCGCCGAACTCCAGGAGCCGTTCCTCGAAGTCTCCTGGAGCGAGGCGAAGTCCGAGTCGGGACGCGCCTTGCAGGCCGCAGGAGAGCAGCTCGGACAGCTGCTGCGTGCCTGGGACCAGACCGACGACGATCTGCGCGCGCGGCTCACCGCCGCCTCCTCGGCCCTCGACGACCTGCAGCGATTGGAGTTCGAGGACCACACGGGATGGGACCCGCCAGCGCAACGCCGTTCCGTCACGATCTACGCGCTCAGGAAGATCGTCGCCGAGATCGAGTACCGCGTGGAGAGCCAGAAGAGCACGGCGTCCACGGGATAGGCGTGACTGCGCGCTGCCCGCGCTCCCCGCGCTCCCCGTCCGTATCCCCGCCCGCGCTTCCCGCCCGCATCGCGCAGAGCTGACTTGTGGTCGTCATTCTCGCGAGAGAACGACCACAAGTCAGCTCTGGGCGAAGGCATCAGCGTGAACGCATCGCCGAGCGGAGTCGAGCGAAGAGGCGCTTCGGGTCCTGGATGTCGCGTCGGGTGATCTGGATGACGATCCAGCCGAGACGCTCGAGCTCACGTCGGCGCTCGATGTCCTCCACCGCCTTCGCCACGGTGAAATGGTGTTCGCCTTCGTATTCGAGCGCGATCTTTAGCGAAGGGTAGGCGAGGTCGATCCGCGCCACGAACCGCCGCCCGTCGAAGACGCGGTGCTGCAGGACGGGTTCCAGAAAGCGGGCCGAGACGAGGGCGTGGCGAAGTCGGGATTCTCCGGGCGATTCGACCTGCGGTCTGGCGAGTACGACGGCAGCACGGAGCTGGGCGACTCCAGCACGTTTCGCCCAGGCGTCTGCGACTGCACGGAGCTCGTCCAGCGTCGCCAGCGAGCCGCCGTGGCGCCGTCCCGGGTAGTTGTCTGCGCTCGTGAGGAGTGCATCCGCCTGCACGAGAGTTTCGCGCGGGGCGATCTGAGCGGCGAGCTGCGCCCAGGCGACGCAGGGCGACAGCAGCCGGACACCCTCAAACTCGCGGTCGCTGAACAGGTGCGGCGCCAGCCTGAGACCCGTGATCGCGACTCCCGTTGGGACGTGCCGTGGACTCCGCACGGCGACGAACGTGTGTCTGCGCGATTCGATGGCCAGCGGGAGCGGGATTCCCCAGACCCGGCAGGCGGAGACGCTGGCCAGCGCGATGTCCCGCGGCGCGGCTCTCGCGTAGGCCAGGTCGGCGTCTCGCGCTGACGTGATCTCACGGGTGGTCCGGATTCCGCGGTGTGGGCCGGTGATCGTCGACGCTCTGACCTGGCCTCGCGTGATCCCGTTCTCGAGAGCGTCGGAGTAGCGGAACGTCGTGTCGGTGAACTCGGGCGGGAGCGGCGTTCTATGTCGCATCCACGAACGGTAGATGGATGCGCGCGGCGGTGTCCGGCTCATCTCCCCACCTGTGGAGACCACGCTCTCGACACCCGAGGATTCTGCAGGCCCGCCTCGCCGGCGCCGCCCGCACCGCCCCATCCCGCGCCGCCCGCGCCATCCCAGGCCGTTCCATCCCATCCCGAGGCGCAGAGCTGACTTGTGGTCGTCAAACTCGAGGTTTGACGACCACAAGTCATCTATGGGAAGACAGGGCGCGGGGAGCTACCCGACGAGGGCCCTTACTTGACGAGGGGGAACAGCACCGTCTCGCGGATGCCGAGGCCGGTGATGGCCATGAGCAGGCGGTCGATGCCCATGCCCATGCCGCCGGAAGGAGGCATAGCGTGCTCGAGCGCAGCGAGGAAGTCCTCGTCGACGCGCATCGCCTCGACGTCTCCGCGTGCCCCGAGCGCCGCCTGCTCGACGAAGCGGGCACGCTGCTCGACGGGGTCGATGAGCTCCGAGTACCCCGTCGCGAGCTCGAAGCCGCGAACGTACAGGTCCCACTTCTCGACGACACCGGGGATGGAGCGGTGGGATGCGGTGAGCGGCGACGTCTCGACGGGGAAGTCCATGACGAACGTCGGACGGGTGAGGTCCTCCTTGACGAAGTGCTCCCAGAGCTCTTCGACGAGCTTGCCGTGTGTGGGGTGGTCGACCTCGACCTCCACCTTCGCGGCGAGGGCCTCGAGCTCGGCGAGGGGCGTCGACGGCGTGATCTCGACGCCTGCCGCTTCCGACAGTGACGGGTACATGGACACTCGGTCCCAATCACCGCCGAGATCGAACTCGGTGCCATCCGCCCAAGTGACGACGTGCGAGCCTGCGACGGCGTGGGCCGCATTCTGCACGAGCTCCTGCGTGAGGTCGGCGATCGAGGTGTAGTCGCCGTAGGCCTGGTAGGCCTCGAGCATCGCGAACTCGGGGCTGTGGGTCGAGTCAGCGCCTTCGTTGCGGAAGTTGCGGTTGATCTCGAAGACCCGGTCGAGGCCGCCGACGACGGCGCGCTTCAAGTACAGCTCAGGTGCGATGCGCAGGAACAGCTCGGTGTCGAACGCGTTGGAGTGCGTCACGAACGGGCGGGCCGCGGCGCCGCCGTGCATCGTCTGCAGCATGGGCGTCTCGACCTCGAGGAACTCGTGGTTCGCGAAGGTCTGACGAAGCGAGGCGTTGGTCTTGGCTCGAGCGACCACCACTTCGCGGGCGGCGGGTCGCTGGATGAGATCGAGGTAGCGCTGGCGGACGCGCGTCTCGTCGCTCAGTTCGGCGTGGAGGTTGGGAAGCGGCCGGACCGCCTTGGACGCCATCCGCCATTCGTCGGCCATGATGCTGAGCTCGCCGCGGCGTGACGAGATGATCTCACCGGCAGCGAAGACGTGGTCGCCGAGGTCGACGTATTCCTTCCACAGGTCGAGCTGCTCCTGGCCGACGACGGCGAGCGAGAGCATGATCTGGATGCGCGACCCGTCACCCGCCTGGAGGCTCGCGAAGCAGAGCTTGCCGGTGTTGCGGAGGTGCACGATGCGCCCTGCGACGCCCGCGCGTTCGCCGGTGGACGCGCCGTCTTCCAGCTCGGTGTGGGCTGCGCGCACTTCGGAGATGGTGTGCGTGATGGGGAGCGTCAGGGGGTAGGGCGCGATGCCCGAGTCCAGCATCCGCGCGCGCTTTTCGAGACGCACCTGCTTCTGCTCGGAGGCTTCGGCCTCGGAGAGTGCGTCTTGGATGGGCGCGTCGGCCATTCGGGCTCCTTGCGTTGCGTGCGGCTGGGTGTGGATGCGTGTTCCGGGCGCGACGAATGGTGCTCGGAAACGCACTCCCCCAGTTTGGTGCACTTCGCGCCGTCGCGCGAACCGGCAACCCTCGGGGTCGCTACGCGGTGCGGGCCTTCGCCCAGTCGACGACGCCCTCGAGGTACGCGACGATCGTCTCGGCCGCTGGCACGAGCTCGCGGCCCGAGCGCTGATAGGTCTCGTCTGAGCGGCGGAACGGGTCGACCACGTCGTAGTCGGCGGCGTTCTCGAGCGGGGCGACGAGGCCGCGCAGCGGGGCGGCGGCGGCAACTGCTGCGGCGAGCGCTGCAGCGACGATGTCCTGCTCGGAGGCGCCCGAGCCGGCGCCGTCTGTGGCTCCTTCGAGCGCTTCGCGGCGCGAGCGACGCGAGCCGTGGCTCGCACCTGGCGCCTCGTAGGACTCCTCGAGGTCTTCCGCGGTGACCTGGCTCGCGATGTGCGCGAACTCGCGCAGCGTGAACGTGCGCCGGACGACGGAGGGGGCCAGCTCGACGATGCGCTGGCGGTGGTCGCGGGAGAGCGCAAGCACGAGGCCTGCTCCACGGGCGATGTCTTCCGTGAGCTGCCTCGAGATGTGCGCTTCCGCGTCCGTCACCCCGTACTGGGCGGCGAGCGCGAGCGCTTGCTGGGGCATCCCGCTGCCGACGAGTGCACCTGTTCCCGCGCTCTCGACGGTGACGCCGGGCAGATCCCGGAGCCCGTCTCGAAGCAGTTGCTCGGCGAGTGGCGAACGGCAGATGTTGCCCGTGCAGACCGTCAGGATGCGAAAGCTCATGCGTGTGTTCCCCCAGGGGTCGTGGAACGTTCAGCGTAGCAACGAGACGAGCGGGGCGCGGCACTCGCGCTGTTCGCGCGCGTCCGCCCGAAGCCGGAGCTGCGGGCGAGCGCCCTAGCGGTACTCGCCGACGTAGGCCGTCATGTTGTCGATGAGGCGCGTGGTGCCGACGCGGGCGGCGACCAGCACGAGTGCCGTCCCGCGGTACGCCTCGTTGACGAGCACGAACGTCTCGGGGTCGACGATGGAGACGTAGTCCATCTTCACGAGCTTCTCGTCCATGAGGGCCCCCTGGGCCTGCGAGATCATCTCGCGGATGCCACGGTCCCCGTTGGCGGCAGCGGCGGAGAGCGCGCGCACGAGGCTGAGGGCCGCGCTGCGCTCGTCGTCGGAGAGGTAGACGTTGCGACTGGAGCGCGCGAGGCCGTCATCTTCGCGGATGATGGGCGCGCCCACCACGTCGATATCGAGGTCGAGGTCGCGGACGAGGCTCCGCACGAGGAAGAGCTGCTGCGCGTCCTTCTCGCCGAAGACCGCCACGTTCGGGCGGATGATGTTGAAGAGCTTCGTGACGACCGTGAGGACACCATCGAAGTGCGCAAGACGGTGTGCCGCCTCGAGGATGCCAGCGGCCGGTCCGCCGACGACGCGTGTCTGCTTGATGCCGTTGGGGTACATATCGTCGACCGCTGGCGCGAAGACGTAGTCGACGCCGGCCGCGTCGAGCTTCGCGAGGTCGTCTTCGAAGGTGCGGGGGTAGCGTTCGAAGTCCTCGCCGGGCGCGAACTGCATCGGGTTCACGAAGACGGACACCACGGTCTTCGAGGCGCTTCGCTTGGCGATGTCGACAAGCGACAGATGGCCTTCGTGGAGAGCGCCCATCGTGGGCACCAGCGCGATCGTGTCGGTTTTCCCAACCTCCCGGAGCACTGCTTTGGCTTCGGCGATCGTGGTCAGAACGTGTGGCAAGAGCCCTCCTCGGAACCTGCGGCTGCCGCTACGAGCGCGGGTCCGCCTCAGGAAGCGTACCGTCGAGCGGGTCGAGGCGTTGCGGGGTGGCGTCGGCGAGGGCGTTGTCTGCGGCCGAGCGGACGAGGCTGGAGAGCATGAAGCCCGGGTTCTCGACCCCGATTCCGGTGAGCAGCTCTGTGGCCTGCTTGACGATGGAGCGAGTGAACTCCGTCGCGGTGTGGAGCGCTTCCGCATAGGTTGGGCGGTCCTGCTCGGCGATGACGACCGGCTCCGCGCCGATCTCGACGACGAGGGCCTGCGCGATGGGCAGCACCGGCCGCGGCGCGGTCACTGCGCACCAGGCTTCCTTGAGGCGGTGCAGGTCGAGGCTCGTCCCGGTGATCTCGATCGCGGGATGCACGGCGAGCGGGATCACGCCTCGGTCGAGGGCCGTGCCGAGCACGGCGGTCCCTCGCCCGGCGACGGTGTGCAGGACCAGCTGACCTGCGACCCACGCCTTGCTCTTGGAGAGCTCGAGGACGCGCGCTTCGAGCTCGTCCTCGTCGAAGGCGAGGATCACGAGCTCGCTGCGCTCGATGGCCTGCCGCTGGGTGAGGTTGGGGGCGCCGGGGAGCATGGCGGATGCGCGCTCGGTCGCTTCGGCGGACTCGGTGGCGACGCCGACCAGCGCGTGCCCGGCTCCGGCGAGTGCCGTTGCGACGATGAGACCTGTGGGCGAGTCGCCCACGAGTCCTATGCCGAGCCGTCCCTCACGTGTGCTCATGCGTTGCCCTCCGGAGCCTGTCTGCTGTCGTGACCCGGTTGCTGGTCCGGGGCGGTGCCGTTCTCCCGCTGTTCCCGCAGCTGACGTCGGGTCAGCGGCTGCGGCTGATCGGGAACAACCGACGGCTCTTGGACCTGGGCGCTCTCGGTCTGCGGCGCCGCCGTGGGCGCAGCCTCGCGCTCGGCTGGCGTGCGGTGCGCGGGTGCGGGGCCGATCGTCGCCGGCGACTGGATGGGAGTCGGGGTCGTGTCGATCGAGGAGTCATGCGATGCCGGCGGCGCGGCGACGGGTTCCCAGGAGACGGGAGCCCAAGCGCCGTTTGCCGGCGCTCCTGGCACGGGACCGATGGACGAGGGCATGGGTGCCGCAGCCGCGGGAGGTTGGGGAGCCGTCGCGGGCAGGCCGACGCTTTCGGGGGGAGCAGAAGGGCTGACGCCAGCAGAGGGCGTGGATCCTGCTGAGCTGGCGGAGCCGAACTGCGCCGGGATCCTCGAAAGATCGGGCGCGGGCGTGGCCCGCTGAGCGGCGGACGGTTCCGCGACGGGTGGTGTGGACGTGCCGTCCACGCCGCTCTGAGCGAGCGCCTGCTGGTACTCGCGTTCGGCCTGCAGCACGGCGATCGTCTGGCTGTCGACGGCGGTGCCGCGGCTCTCCGCATCGGCGACGCGCATGCGGGCGGTCGCGATGGCGCTGAGCGTCGCGGCCTCGCGCCAGCGGTGGGACGTGTCGAGGCTCGCGGCGCGGATGGCGACAGCGGAGACATCGTCGAAGAGTCGAACGCCGATGTCGCCGTCGACCATGCCGATGCGAGTCGTGACGCCCATGCCGAGCACGGTGTGCGCGTGGAGGTTGACGACGTTCGCGAAGTAGCCGATCGGGCCGCGGTCGAGTCCGATGGACTGCATCCGCTCGGCTGGCACGATGGTGAGCTTGCGTGACCAGGCACCGAAGCGCAGGTAGAGGGCGCGACTATCGAGGCGGAACCCGTGTCGCCGCCATGAGAAGGGACGCATCCACGCCGCGCGCTTGGGAGCCGTCACGAAGTAGTCGTCGTCGCCCTTGCTGTACATGCCGAGCTCGATGAGACGGCGCACCTCGTCGTTGACGAGCATCGGGAGGAGCAGCGCGAGCACTCGCTCGGTCTCAGCTCGCGTGCCGACAGGCAGCACGAGGTTGCGGGTGAGCGCTGCCTGGTTCTGCGAGCCGTCGGAGGAGACCTGCTCGGTGCCTGCGCGCGTGATGCGGACCATCCACCAGTCGAAGGGGCGCCAGAAGAGAGGCTGGGAGACCTGCACGGCGTGGATCCGGCCGGGCGGGACCGTGTCGTTGCTCGTGGTGAGGAGGCCTCGGCCGACGCGCACGCCGTCGGGCGTCGCGGCGATGCTGTAGTTGAGGGATGGCAGGATCTGACCGGCGGTGACGGCGAAGAACACCGCACCAAGGGGCAGGATCGAGAAGAGCAGCCACCAGAACCCGAAGGTGAAGGTGACGACGAGCCCTGCGACGAGCGCGACGACGATGACGACGAGCCACGGGTTGACGAGGTTGGCGACGACGAGGCGCCAGGGAGGGAGGCGCACCACCGACTGCGGTGCAGCTTCTCCGGGGGCCAGCTCGGGGCTCGTGAGCTCCTCGACTCGCTGCGCGAAGAACTCAGAGGCCCTGGTGCGAAGCTGTTCTGCGGTCGGCGGGCGTTGCGCCGGAGCCTGCCCGACCGCACCGGCTGGGCCTGCACCGTTGGGCTGGCCTGCGCTCGCCGGCATGTGCATGCCGCCGTTCACGCCTGCCGCGCCGTGCTGCGCGGAGCTGGGGAACGACTGGCCGTGAGCCGCACGCTCGTTGCGCTTCGCCCCCGATGCGCGCTGCAGGATGCCGGCGCGGATGCCGTCGGCGTCACGGGTTCGCACGTAGACGAGCTGGATGTTCGCGTTCTCGCCGGCGACGCCGATCTCGATCTTGGACGCGCCGACGATTCTCGCGACGAGTGGTCGCTGGATGTTGATGTCCTGCACTCGATCGAGTCTTGCCTGACGGCTTTTCCGGAACAGCACGCCGCTCTGCAGCTCGATCGTGGTGTCGCTGACCCGGAACTGCGCGAAGCGCCAGGAGAGGTAGCTGAAGAGCCCCAGGAGGACGATGACGAGGAGCGTCCCGAGCGCGGCCCAGAGCAGCCAGGTCTGGTTCTCGAAGACCATGCGAGTGGGGTCGTACTCGGCGCCGCTGTACTCATCGAGCTGCGGGAAGATGAAGCTCGTGATCGTCTGCCAGGACTGGTTGATGAGGAAGGCGCCGATCGCGATGACGAACACGCCGACTTTGAGGAGCGGTGTGAGCGGGTGGAGTCGATGCCACTCGCCGTCGATCAGGTCGGAGCCCTGTCCGAGCGCCGGCCCCGGAGCCTGTCCCTGCGGCGGCCCAGGCGGCGGACCCCCGAACTGCGCGCCCGGAGACTGCGGTGGGAGGTGGGCGCTCATCAGAGACCTGCTCGACGAGTCTCGGCGAGCGCGACGAGGTCGTCCCGGAGCTTCTCGGCATCCCGCCAGTCGAGGCCGGGGATGGTCACGTTGGTGATGGCGGCGGCGGTGA
This sequence comes from Pseudoclavibacter sp. 8L, assembly GCF_902506465.1. Classification (NCBI taxonomy): domain Bacteria; kingdom Bacillati; phylum Actinomycetota; class Actinomycetes; order Micrococcales; family Microbacteriaceae; genus Pseudoclavibacter; species Pseudoclavibacter sp. 8L. Next base: position 729,454 of record NZ_LR733185.1, read on the forward strand.
CGACCTTCAGCGAGGAGAGCCCGAAGATGCGGGTGACCGGGCCGCGTTGGATGTCGACCAGCTGCAGACGACCGTAGGGGATGGCGACCATGCGGCTCCAGAAGAGACCGCGACGGAAGACGAGGTCGTCCTGGCGCAGCTGGTAGCCGATGGCCCGCACGCGGCGCCATTCGAAGGGGATGGAGATGAGGATCAGCAGGAGGATGGCCCCGGGGGCCAAGGCGATCCAATTCGACACGTCCGGGATCACGAGGAGAGCGATGACTCCCGCGAGCGAAACCAGCGCCCAGAAGAACGCGCCGAGGAGTTCAGACCAGATGTACTTCGCGGAAACCCTGCGCCATTGCACGGTGGTGTGGTCAAGCGCGGTCATGCTGCCCCCTCGTTGCGACGTGTCGTCATGCGCCTACCGTATCGAGAACGACCGACATGTCGGGTCGCCCTGCCTGGCATCAGCTGAACTGAGCCGTCGGTGTCAGCAGGTCGGCGCGACCAGCGCCTTGATGAATGCCCCCGATTGGTACAGGTACTGCCAGGCCCAGTTGGAGTCGCCGATACCGACGCCGTCGTCCGTGGCGAGCACTCCCCCGCCCAGGCAGTCGGTGAAGATCATGCGCGCGCGGGAGATGTGGGTGGTGCTCGTGACGATCATGACCGACTCCCATCCTTCCGCTGCGGCCAACCGCTTGACCATGAGCGCTTCGCCTGCCGTGGTGAAGGGCTCCGGGATGAGGCAGCGGGTGACGGGCGCGGTGGGCGCGTCGTCCGCCCCGACCTCGCACGCGTGGATGTTGATGGCGGAGTCGATGCCGTAGTCGTCGACGGCGATGACGATCGTGTCGCTGTAGCCGTCGGCGACCAGCTGCTGGGCGGCCTGGATGCGCGCCTCGCGCGGCGGGCCGAGGACGATGATGGCGTCGACGTCTCGGGGTTCATCCGTGGAGGGGAAGACGAAGAGGGGCAGCCCGGCCGCGATGACGACGATGATGAGGGCAAGCACCACGCCCGCGATGGGCGCCGCCCGTCGCACCACCCCTGTTCTGCTTCCACTCACGAGCACAGGCTACGTGAGCGGCGAGAACCACTTCCCCGTGCGCCGCGTCTCAGCGCCGCGCCCCGTCCGAGCAGGTACCCCTCAGGCCGGCGACTCATGGTCTGACGCGGCCCGAGCGGGCGCCGCAATGGCGATGGCGATGATCGGAGTGGCCCAGGCGACGGCGCCCAGCAGACTGCGCCGTTCAGCGCCACTCTCCGGCTCTGTATCTGATTCGTAAGTGGACATCGTCGTTCCCCCTTGCTTCCTGCGCGGGGTGTCTCCCGCGCACCAGGTCGGCCGGCGACTGACCCCCGTCGAGTTCCGACCTCCCGAATACCCGACCCTACTCGAATTGGTTCGGTCCAGGGGTGGGAGGAGCTCCCCTGTGGATCCGGCGACCGGGTGACCGGTTCGAACGCCACCGCCCCGCAGGTGCCGTCCCGCAGGAGCCGAGGGCGGAGCACCATCTTCGTCCCCCGTGGCGGGCAATAGCATTGGGCCCATGAATCCCCCGCCGGAGCCGCCTCCGCGACGCTTCCTCGAAGCTGTCGAGCGGCGACTTCCCGCCTCGCTCGTCGAGCATCCATTGCGCTGGAGTTGGGCTTGGTTCGTGCTCCTCGCGTCTGCGACAATCCTGGGGTGGGTCGCCGATTGGCCGATTCCCGTATGGGTGGCGGTCGTCGTGGTGGGATCACTGCCCTCGCTGACGGCGACGGTCGCCCTCCTCCTCCGCACTCCTCGCAGCCACCTCGACGAGCACGACTCGGTGTTCGGGCACTTCTTCGTGCGCTTCGTGACGCTCGTCGTCGGGTTCGCGGCGTGGACCATCTCGGTGGTGATGAGCGCGAGCCTCTCGACGCTGCTGCAGCTCATGGCAGAGAACCGCGAAGACGAGATCACCTACTCGGGCATACAGCTCTTCGCGGGCCTCATGCTCCCGGTCGTGCTGGCGATCTGGCTCGTCTTCCTGCTTCGCTGCGCCTGGTTCCTCGCCAAGCTCCGCGGATGGCGCGAGCACCCGTCCCTGGAGCGCTCGCGTGTGCCGGGTACCTTCCTGGCCGAGTTCCCGAGGTTGCGCCACGTCGTCGTCGGGTTCGCGCACCCCGGTGCCCTGCTCGCTTCCGCGGGGCTCTCGTCGGCTGCCGTCCTCACGGAGGAAACGCTGCGCCTGACCTTCACGATGTTCTTCTAGATCTTTTGGGCCATGCCTGCGCGGCGCCTGCGACAAGGGCGAGCAGGAGAAGACCTGCTACCAAACCCACCCCTCCGCAGACGCCGTCGGCGCCGGTCGCTGCGAGTGCGCTCGCCTTCGGTGTCGACGCGGGAACCGCCGGGTCGGGAGCCGAGTCGGAGGCGTTCGCCTCCGGCCCCACCGAGGTGGACGTGCTGGCCGATGCGGACGGCGCCGCAATCGGCACCCCAGGGACCGGCGCCGTGGGAGTGGGCGATGCCGTCGGAGCGATCTCGACGAGAGCGGAGGCCCGGATGAAGTCGGTGCCACCCATCGTGGATCCGGAGAGCGTCACCGCACCACTGACTCCACCCGCTGCGGCGCGGATACGGAACGAGAAGCTCGTGTCGGTCGTCTCGACAGGCACGGTGAACACGAGCAGATCTCCGATGTTCGTCGGCTCGCCGATGGTCGATGAGCCCTGGACGTAGCTCGCTCCGGCGGGGATCCGGATGCTCGGTGCCCCGGACATCGCGATCGGCGCATCCGCTGCGCCGAAGGTCGCTGTCACCGTGTTCTCACCCGGAGCGCCTGGCACCGAGTTCACATGGACCGGAACCGCCCGCTCGCCCTGCGCGGAGTAGTGCGTCTGGAGGGCGACCGTGGAGGAGGCGCCCGGCTCGAGATCGAGCATCCAGCTCAAGCCCATGACGTGGTCTCTTGCGTGGCCAGCGAACGTCGCGCTGTCCATGAACTCGACTTGCAGGCCCATGGAGACGCCGACTCCCCTGCCCTGGTCGATCGCGAACCGGCTGCCCTCGGTGAGCGGGATGAGCTGCGCGTAGTCGTCGCCCGCCGTGGTGCCCTGCCCCCAAGGTCCGGTCGGGATGCCCTCGACGCTTCGGCAGAGGATCGACCCGTCACCCGTCGGTGGTTCCGAGTAGGCGAGGGATCCTGTCTCCGGACGGGTGCAGTCCGCGATGCGGTAGACGATCGGGGTGAGCCGCTCGGTCGCGAGACTGGTGACCTCGATCGACGTGGTGGACGAGGAGCCGCCGGAGACGTAGGTGTCCACCTGGGTGAGCTGGAGGAGGTCGCCGTGCACGACCGTGGTGATCTGGAAAGGGTCGACCTGGGTGCCGCTGCCGGTGCTCGTCTGGGAGAGCGGAGACCACCCCCGTTGGTGCGCACTGGCTTCCTCGCCCGCGAGCCCGCTCAGCCAGAAGTCGGCGGGCACGTTGAGCGTGCCTCCTGCGGCTACTGCGGTCAGACAGCTCGCGCCAAGCCCGAAGAGCGGCGCGTCTGGCGTTCCCGAGACCGTTGCGCCGCAGCTGAGATCCGTTGTCGTCGTGAGTGACGTCAGCGGCCCCGTGTCGCTGATCACGGTCGCGGCACTGGCTGGCGTCGCGGTCCCGGCTCCGATGAGCGCTACGACGGTGAGCATGACGGCGACGATGTGTGCAGTTCGCATGTGTCCCCCTGGTGGTGCGCCTGCGCGCTGCCCGGCGCAGGGATCCTCGTCAAGCATCGGGGTGCACCGAGACGACGGCCAGGGCCTCGCCACACCCTGGCCGGGAATCGTCCTGACAGATAGCCGGTCGGGGCGACTACGCCGTATTCCGGCCCGTTTCCGGGGAGTCGGAAACAGCACCGGACGAGTTCTCCACCCGATCGCGCTCGAGCTGCTTGGCAATCGACTGCCACATCTGATCGAAGGTGTACCGGTCTTCGACGGCAGCTCGCGCCCTGCGGCCCACCTCGAGCAGCTCGGCTGGTCGGGCGAGAACTCTCTCGATCACCGCGGCAGCCCCTTGCGGGTCGTGGAGGGGCATGCCGAAGTTGCTCACGCCCTCGTCGATGTACTCGCGCATCGCCTCCGTCTCGGTCACGACGCAGGCCTTGCCCGAGGACATGGCCTCGAGCAGCACGCTCTGGCCAGTGGGGTACGCGAGATCGTGGGTCGGGATGACGACGAGCTGGGCGGCAAGGAGATTCTGCCGGTGCGCCGGCCCGTCAGAGGGTCCGCTCGTCGTGACGTTGTCCGGAAGTTCCATGTGCTGGAACCTGTCGAGATGCGAGACGAGGTGGAAGTCGATGTGCGGGAGGAGCCGTGCCGCCTCGACGAGGGTCTCGAAGTCGCGGCCAGCATCGAGGCCTCCGCTGAAGACCTGGAAGCGCTGCTCTACCGAGGCGTCCGGCACGTACTTCGTGTGCTCGACCCCGAAGTTGATGGGAGCGACCTTCGCGCCGGCGCCGATCTGAGCGAAGAGCTCGGCTTGGTTCCGTGAGAAGACGAAGATCCGATCCACACCCGCCACCGTTCGCGCGATCTCCTGGCGCCGCGAAGACGAGCCGGTCTTCAGTTCCTCCGCCCACCAGCAGGAGACGACGGCGAGCCGCGTCTTGGCGTATGCACTCAGGCCCCGGCGCTTGAGCGCGGCTGGAAGCACCGACTTGTCTTCGAGGATCGCCAGGACAGCATCCGCCCGCCGCGCCGTGGCCAGGCCCCGGATCGCGAGGTCGGCGGGAACACCCGTTCGGTGCTCGACGACGGCCTTGACCTTGCGGTGCACCCGAGAGGTCGCCATGCGAACTGTGGCTAAGTTGGCGTACTGGCCGAGCAGCTCAGCGCAGTAGGGTCCTCGCAGCTGATCGCCGGGCGAAGTCCCCGAAGTGATGGAGGGCAGCCCGTCGTGGTCGAAGAGGCCCAGGATGGTGACGTTGTCGTTCACGATGTCAGCCTAAGGACACTGAGGGCTTTTCTTCCCATCCCGTATACTCGATTGCATACTGTTTCGCACCAGGTTTCACCCTGAGTGCGCATACGCGCTCACCCCCCTTATGGCGCAGGTTCTTTTTTCAGGGGGGGCTCTATCTCATCGACACGCTTCGTTGAACTCGATGGCCTGCGCGGCCTTGCAGCCGCTGCAGTTGTCGTCGGGCACTTCACGACCACGTTCTCCGAGCACTACCCGACTGCGCCGGGCAGTTCCATCGAGCTGCAGTACGGCCAGTTCGGAGTTCAGCTCTTCTTCCTCATCAGCGGGTTCGTCATCCTCATGACAGCTGATCGAACCAAGCGGGCATCAGACTTCGCAATCTCACGATTCACCCGTCTCTACCCGGCCTACTGGATAGCCGTTGTCATCTCGATCGCCGTGGGCGCGCTTGCGAACGTTCCAGGAACGCAGTTGACCCCGCTCGAGATGCTCCTCAACTTCACGATGATCCAGCGACTGCTGCTGGTTCCGGACGTCAACGGCGCCTTCTGGACGCTTGCGGTGGAGATGCAGTTCTACATCATCGTCTTCCTCGTGCTCCTCCTCACCAAGTGCAGGCTGACGGACGTGCTCCTGCGATGGCTGGTGGCGGCCTGGCTCGCCATCGCCGTCGCCTCGGCTGTCACGGCGGCGCTCTTCGCCCCTGGCGTCGACATCACGGCCGCGCCAGTGCTGGTCCGTGCGATGGTCAACGTCACCCTCGCGGAGTACGGCCCCCTCTTCTGCCTCGGAATGCTGCTCTTCATGGCCCGCAGGAACCAGCGGTTCGAATGGCTGACGATCCCGGCCTTCCTGGCGGTCGTCGTGTCGGCCTACCTGCTCCACTCGTCGAGCTACGCCGCGATCGTCGCCGGCATCGGCGTCTTCTTCACCTTCGTCGCGCTGCGCACATCGACTCCTCCGCTTCGACTGCGTCCCCTGCTCTGGCTCGGAAAAATCAGCTACTCGCTCTACATCGTGCACGTCGTCGTCGGCTACGCGACGATCGATCTCCTCTGGCCACTCATCGGACGCGACCTCGCGACGTTGGCGGCCACCGCGGTCGCGGTAGTGCTCGCGTGGGGATTGCACGCTGTCGCGGAGTCCAGGATGAGCGCCTCGTGGCGACGGACACTTCTCCAATTGCGCGATAAAGCAAGGGACAACCTGCAATGAGGCCGAGAGCGACGCTCTGGCAAGACTTCGCCAGGTCGCATTCGCTGAGTATTCTGGTGCCGGTTGACGACGGGGATAGACCAATGCAGATCGGGGAGAGCAGATGTTGAATGGCGGAGGAGCAAGAAAGCGACTCGGTATCTACCGACGCGAGTTGGGGCGGATGCGCAACCCGAAGCTCAGAGCAATCCACCGGCAGGTGAATGCCCACATGGTGGGGAGACTCCCGCTCTGGCGCCCGCGGAAAAAGGGCAGCTTCTGGGCTGTCACCCTCGTCAAGAACGAGATCGATATCATCGAGCTCTCGGTGCGCCATTTCGTGGACCAGGGGGCCGAGCGAGTCCTCGTCGCGGACAACGGTTCGACAGACGGGACCCTGGAGCTGCTGCGGCGACTCGCCGAGGAGCTGCCGATCATCGTCATCGAAGACCGACTCACGGCGTACCACCAAGGCGAGAAGATGTCGTTCCTGGCGCGGGCAGCGTGGCGCGGGGGCGCCGACTGGGTGGTCCCGTTCGATGCCGATGAGCTCTGGTACGCACCCGCCGGCACTCTGCGGGGCCACCTGGCCGCATCCCCATCGAGCATCATCGACGCGAACATCTTCAACGCCTACCCGATCGACGGCGAGCCCGGGCCGTATCGCGTCGACACGGTGCGGCACGACTTCACGCAGTGCTGTTTTCGCAGCCACCCAGTCGCCAGGCTCGCGAACGGAAACCACACAGTGAACGTCCTCGGCCGAAAGTCCAACGAGATCAACATGCTGCACATCCCTTGGCGGTCGAAGGAGCAGATGCGCATGAAGGTCACCCAAGGATGGGCCGCTATCGAAGCGACCGGCGCCGAGGTCGGTTTCGACGGGCACTGGGGCGAGATGTCCGAGGCGAAGGAGTCCGCGATCGACGAGATCTGGGCGTCGATCGCCCTGGGGGTAGAGACAGAGCTCGATTTCGGATACAAGGCGCGTGGCTCTCTGGCACGGATCGAACCGTCGACGTGGACGCATTGGCCTGACGATTTCCCAGCAGAGAGCACATCATGACTACGCGAACGCACTTCTTTGCCCGCTCGCCTGAAACTGCGCGTGAAATCGTCGCTTGGGATCCCGATTCCGACCCGCAGCGATTCGCACATGGCGCAGGGCACAATGTCTTCGAATTGTTCGCGCGCCTCAGGGATCTGGGCGCGAACGTGACGATTGGCCCGGATATACCCGGGGATGCCGATGTGGTCGTCGCATTCGCCACTGAATTCGCATTCCTCAAATTCGCCTGGGTTGTCGCGCCGTTCCGGCTGCTCATGATCAGGAGCGATGTGAGTCCAGCGATCGACTGTCCGTATACACCGACTTCCGTCGCGGTCCCCAATGCCTCGTCATTCTGGACTGAACGCTACGGGAGCGCGAGCATCTACTTGCCCGCGCTTCCGCAACGGGGTCTCGTCGCGAGGAACACTGCGCGAGATGGCATCACAAACGTGGGACTCAAAGCGAATCCTGGCAACATTCCAGACGAGATCCTCGCCCCGGAATTCGCGGACCGCCTTCGGGAGATCGGCTGCGCGCTCGACATCGATGCTCCGGCGGACGTCGACGGCTCAGATCAGCGCTGGCACGATTTCTCGGAGACCGACGTCACGCTCTGCTTCCGCCGTTCGGGCGAGGAAGCACTGGACTTGAGGAAGCCGCCGACCAAGCTGGTCAACGCCTGGTCGGCAGGGACCATCCCGATCACCGGGGACGAGCTCGCCTATCGGTCCTTGATCCGTCATGGCGAGGATGGCTTCATAGTCGAATCCGCCCGCGACGTCCCCGCTGTCGTCGAACGGCTGCAGCACGAACCGGAACTCCGGAAGCGCCTGCTCGCCAACATCGCGGAGCGTCGTGACGAGCTCAGCACCGAACGCCTCACTGCAGCCTGGTCGGACCTCATCGACGCCACTGCCCGCGCTCCCCGATCTCCGTTCACGACGCTCCTGAACCGGTTCAGGGTCGGAATCGCGATCTTGCGCAAGCGACTGCGGGAATCTCCGTGAGCGTCGCCGTATTCTGCTCCTGCAACCCACTCCGGTGGCAAGCGCGGTGCTACGCTCGATCCCGCACGTACGTTGAGTCGCTGCGTACTCTCTGACGACCTGAGGTGAACTCGATCTTGCGCGAGAAGTTACTGCTCATTTTTTCCAAAAGCGCCCGCGCCAAGCTCGCAGTGGGACTCGTGGGATCGATCATCGTCGCTCTTGGAGAGACAGGCTCAGTCCTCCTCGTTGGGCCCCTCCTGGCGCTGCTGGTCGGCGGACCGACCGACAGCGGCATGCTTGGCGTCGTCTCCGATTTCCTCGGTAACCCGTCGCCGGAAGCCATGGTGCTCATCCTGCTCGGCGGTGTGGTCGTCGGCTTCGTCGCCAAAGACATCTTCAGCATCGCGTTCCGCTGGTGGATGCTCGGCTTCATCGCCAGGGAGCAGGTCAATACCGCCACACGGCTCCTGCGCTACTACCTCTACGCGCCGTACAGCCTCCATCTCGGCCGCGGCACGGCTGACCTGCTGCGCACCATGGGTGTCTCGGTCGGCCAGCTCTACTCGCTTGGAGTCATCGCCGCCCTCAACGCGATCACCGATGCGATCACGATCCTCGCGCTCCTCATCTCCATGCTGGTCATCATGCCCATCCCATCGCTCATGGCCCTCGCGTACTTCGGCTTGGCAATGCTGGTCTTCTCCCGAGTCATCCGGCCGCGGGCAGAAGCCGCCGGCCGCATGAAGATGGAGGCCGCGAAGCGCGGCTACACGGCTGCGTTCCACGCAATCGGCGGAGTCAAAGAGATCAAGATCCGCAGCGCCCAGCCGCACTTCGTGGGCGCATTCGAGGATGTGGAGCTCGAACACGCACAGGCGACTCGCATGGTCGGGTTCCTTGGCGAGATCCCGAAATACCTGCTGGAGATCCTCTTCATCGTGGGCCTCGGTGGCCTCATCCTCTTCCTCCTCGGCACCGGCGGCGGCATCACCGCGGTCAGCTCGATCGGGCTGGTCGCCGCAGCCGGGTTCCGACTCCTCCCGTCGATGTCACGGCTGCTGGTCTCGGTCGCCAACATGCGAGTAGGCGGCCCTGCCCTCACCGAGGTCTCCTCTGAGCTCAAGCTCGCGAAGCACTACGAAGACAACGAGCTGCTCGCTGTCACGGCAGCTCACGCCGTCGACTTCGAGAACGTGATCAAGATGCAGGATCTCTCCTTCAGATACACAGACGCATCGAAGGATGTCCTGTCGCAGATCTCGCTGGAGATCCCCTACGGCACGTCACTCGCGCTCGTGGGCTCCAGCGGAGCCGGCAAGAGCACCCTGGTCGACCTGATCCTCGGCCTGCACCGCCCGACGGGTGGTCAGTTCCTCGTCGACGGGCGCCCCCTCACGGACGAGCTCATCGCAGCCTGGCAACACAACGTCGCCATGGTTCCTCAAGACGTGTACCTGCTCGACGCTTCCCTGCGCGAGAACATCGCCTTCGACAGCGCCCCGGAAGACATCGATGAGGAACTCCTCCTCGATGTCGTGCGCCGCGCTCAGCTGGACGACCTCGTCGATTCTCTCGACATGGGCCTCGAATCCTCGGTCGGAGAACGAGGGTCTCGGCTCTCGGGCGGGCAGCGGCAGCGGGTCGGCATCGCCCGTGCGCTCTACCGTCGGCCTTCTCTCCTGGTCCTCGACGAGGCGACATCCGCGCTCGACAACGAGACGGAGCGCAAGATCATCGAGACGATCGAGGGGCTCCAGGGTGAGGTGACGGTGGTCATCGTCGCTCACCGCCTGTCGACAGTCCAGGAGGCCAATGCGCTCGCGTACATGAAGGACGGGAAGCTCGCCGGCTACGGCTCCTTCGAGGAGGTTCGATCAACGAATGCCGACTTCGCTCGCCAGGTCGAGCTCGGCTTGCTCAAGCTCCCCGAAGACGAGCCTGCGAAGTAGCATCGTGGTCGACATCTCGACGCGCGTCGTCACGCTGGGCGGCGCCGTCCCGTACCCGGGTGTTCGGCACGCGGGGGGCCTGTACGTCCACCACCTCACGCAGTCGTTGTCGGAACGCGGTCTGGTCGAGGTGATCGCTCCAGACCATCTCGCGAACCAGAAGGCGCTCGAGGATGCGGACGCGCGCGTCTCAGCGCACCTGGTCGGCCGGTGGGCATCTTCCAGCGCACGACAGCGGCTGCTGCAGCGCGGCGTCGGGATCGTCGAGAGGGGCTGGAGGCGTATCGATCCTGCAGCGCCCCCACTCGGCATCCTTGCGAGCCTCTACCTCGATCAGCGGGTCCGCGAGTCCGTCACGAGCGCCGACATCGTGGACCTGCAATGGTTCGAGTTCGTTCGCCTGGCCCCGCACATCCGGCACCTCAACCCGAAGGCGAAGATCTTCGGCACCTTCCACGACGTGCTCTCGCAGCTGTACGCGCGTCGCGCCGAAGAAGGGGATGCGGCCCGCTGGCGTCGAGCGGAGGCCCTGGCCATCGCTGCCGAGCGCAGGTCGTTCCGCCACCTCGATCGCGTCCTCACGCTCAACGAGAAGGATGCGGAGCTCCTGAGGCAACGCGGCGCGGCAGACGTGAGCGTCATCGACCCGCCGCTCGCCCCGGTCTCGCTACCGGAGCGCAACACGCTCGGCAGCAGCCCGGAGATCGTGTTCGTCGGGTACTTCGCGCGACAGGTCAACGTCGATGCGGCTGCCTGGTTCATCGACCACGTGTGGCCGAGCGTCCTCGCCTCGGTCCCGGACGCGCGCCTGAAGCTGGTCGGCCTCGACCCGGACGCAGCTCTGGCGCCGCTCGTCTCGCGCGCCGCCAATGCTGCTGCGCTCGGATTCGTCGACGACCTGTCCCCCGTCTACGCGGATGCCTCGGTGGTCGTAGTACCTCTGCTGTCCGGGTCCGGCGTGAAGTTCAAGACCATCCAGGCGATGACGTACGGGACCCCGACGGTCTCCACCACCGTCGGAGCGGAAGGGGTCGCGCACAGCGACGAGCTCGAAGCTGTCACCGACGACCCGGCCGCCTTCGCGCAGGCCGTCACCGGCATCCTGCGGGATCAGCCCGCTGCTGACCGCCGGGCTCGGGACCTCGCCGGGAAGCTCGCAGCCACCTACGGCGAAGAACGGTTCCAGGAGACAGTGAAGAGCATCTACGCACCGCACGGGCAGCGCACCGCACTCGTCACCGACGCAGTGACCGTCGTCATCCCCTACTACGGGGACCCGACTGACACGCTCAACCTCATCGAGCAGCTGCGCCCTCAAGAGGGCCTCGCAGAGATCATCGTCGCCGATGACGCGTCACCGGTCCCGTTCCCGGACCAGGTGGGAGTCCGAGTGGTCCGCCGCGAGGCGAACGGAGGGTTCGGGGCGGCCGTCAATACGGGGGCGGCGCTCGTGTCGACCGACCTCATGCTCGTCCTCAACAGCGACCTCGACATCGGCACCACCTTCATCCGGGATCTGCTCGCGAGCGCGAAGGCGCTCCCGACCGCCGTCGTGAGCCCGCAAGTGCTGAAAGCGAGCGGTGCTCCGGAGTGGACTGCCCGATCCTTCCCTCGGACCAGGCACCACGTGGTCGAATGGCTGTCACCCCTCGCCCGTTGGCGCCACCTTCCCGCACTCCACCGCGCGGTCGGGCACGTGACCGACCTCTCGCCCGAGGGGAGCGACCGGGTCGACTGGGTCATCGGGGCGGCGATGCTCGTTCCCACGGACGACTTCCGCGCAGTGGGTGGATTCGACGAGCAGTACTACATGACCTCCGAGGAGGTGGACCTGCAGAGGCGGCTCTCCGCTCGCGGAGTGCCATCGTACGTGGCCAACGCGGTCGAGATCACGCACGTGGGCGGCGGCTCGTCCGACTCCTCCCACCGGCGCCAGTGGCTCGTGACCGCCAGGCAGCGGTACGCGAACAAGTGGGGCGGCTCCGTCGCCTTCACCGCTTCCCTGACCCTCGCGAGCCTCGTCAACTTCGCCGCGAATGCGCCGCGCCAGCTCGCCGGTCGAGACCTCGACGCGCGAGCGGTCCTCCGCTACGAACTCGGGCTGCTGCGGACGGCGCGCCAACAGGCGAAGCAGGCAACGCGAGTGACGACGCACACCCAAGGGGGGCAAGGATGATGTCGAGGACACCACGAACCGTGGCGTTGATGGGGACCAGGAAGGCCGCGCACCTCGCGAAGGGTGCACTCGGCAGGGCGCGGGACGTATTCGCCGGAATCGAGGCCCGCATCAGCGAGCGCATCGACGCGAGTGGAGACTCCACGATCACGCCGGACGAGCTGCTGGCGAATCGCTTCGCCGCCTTCCGCCCACTCCACGCAGCTCCGCCGGAACCCGCGCAGCGCCCCTCGGTGACCGTCTTCGGCTTCTTCAACAGCAGCGGCTTCTTCGGCGGGATCGCGACGCTGCTCAACCTGAGCGCCACCATCGCCAAGGATCTCGACTACGACCTGCGCCTGGTGCACACGACGTCGTTCGAAGAAGACCCCGATGTCGCCGGATTCCTCAAGAACCAGGGCATCGACTTCGACGCAGCCCGCATCCGCTTCGTGAACGCGGCGAACCGCAGGGCCGAGGGCGCATCGCTCCCCCTGCACGCAGACGATCTGCTGGTGGTCAGCGCCTGGTGGGATGCCTTCGCCGTGGATCGCCTCCAGCACGACCGACCCTACGTCTACCTCATCCAGGACTACGAGCCGATCTTCTACAGCAACGGCGATCAGCAGGTCTGGGCGTCAGCGACCTACGAGTCGACGAAGTTCGTGCCGGTGCTCAACAGCTCGATCCTGCACGACTACTTCCGGACGACGACCCACGCACGCGTCGCCGAAGAGGCCCTGGTCTTCGAACCGGCAGTGCGTGTTCCCGACCAGGCCTCCCAGCCCGCCAAGCGACCCCTGAAGAAGCGCCTGTTCTTCTACGCCCGACCAGAGACCGAGCGAAACCTCTTCTACACGGGGCTGCTCGCGATCGACAAGGCCTTCGAGGAGAGTGCGGAGCTGCGCGACAACTGGGACGTGTGGCTGGGTGGAACTCAGACCATTCCGCCGCTCCGCCTCAAGAGCGGCCTGGAACTGCAGCGCCTCGGCAAGATGTCGTTCGAGGACTACCAGCAGTTCACGCTCACCGCTGACCTCGCGATCTCCTCGATGCTGGCCCCGCACCCGAACTACCCGACGCTCGAGTTCTCGCGCCTTGGGACTGCCGTGATCACGACCTCGTGGGAGACGAAGACCAACCTCGATCGCTATTCCGAGAAGATCACGCTCGTCGAGCCCACGGTCGACGCGATGGCGGAGGCGATCGTCCGCTGCGCGAGCGCCGGTGGAAGCGAGCCGGAGACGGTTCCGAAGACCACGGACTCCTGGCCGAAGGCACTCGCTGAGGTTGCCGGCTCCATAGCAGCGCTCCACAGGAGCACCGCGTCGTGATCGCCGAGGAGCTGACGCTCGTCATCGTCGGCTACAAACACGAACGCTACGTCACGACCTTGCTCGAGTCCGTCGAGGCGCAGACGATGCTGCCCGCTCGAATCCTCCTCGTCGACGACGACCCCGCGGGTGGAACCGCCGAGGTCGCCGAGCGGTACCTCGCGAAGAGCGCCCTACAGGTCGAGGTAACACGCAACCAGGTCAATCGGGGCCTGTGCACGAGCCTCAACACGGCGCTCACGAGCATCGACACCGAGTACTACGCCTACATCTCCGCCGACGACTGGATGCTCCCGACCCGCATCCGACGTCAGTTCGACGCCATCAGCGCGGCTCCGTCGACGACCGCCGTCGTCTACTCGAACGCGATCCGAGTCGACGAGGCAGATCGTGAGCTCGACGAGGACTTCAAGAGCGCCTACGACTGGCCAACGCACCGCTCTGGCCAGGTCTACGCGGAGATGAGCGACTACAACTGGCTCCCGGCCCCATCGGTGATGCTGCGCACTCAAGCGGTCAGGGACGTGGGCGGCTACGACGCGGAGCTCTTCTTCGAGGACCACGACCTGTGGCTGCGCCTCGCTGTCGGGCACGAATTCCTGTGTGTGGACGAGCCGCTCGTGGCTTTCCGTGAGCTCGGGTCGTCGCTGGGGCACCAGCAGTTCCAGACCGACAACCCGCGGTTCGTGGTGGCGTATCTGCAGATCCTCGCGAAGCAGTTGGGCATCTCATCGACCATCGACGCCGACATGTTCCCGCGCCTCTGGAGCCTGGCGCTCCGGCTCTGGCGCATCGAGGGAGCAACGCCCCGCGTGGTCGCCTATCTGGGGAGCTACGTGCGGGGTGCGCAGAGCCTCCGAGTCGGCAAGGCATACGTGCGGCTTGCGAAGATGGGCGTCTCCTACGCCGCCCTGGATCGCATCCGCAAGCTCCTTCGACGCTGATCCGAGGCCTGCGCGGCCGCAGCCCTGATCAGCGTCGTGCCACGTCGACGAGATGACGGACTCGTCCGTCGAAAACGCCCTCGAACGGGAACCCCTGCATGAACGTCAGGCCTCGTCTGGCCTGAACCTCGAGTTGTGTTGGGTCCGCTGCGAGGCGCGTGACGACCTCGGCGGCAGCGACCACGTCGCCGTTGTCCACCGCCCAGCCGCCGCCGCCTGCGGCGAGGAGCGGTGACAGGGTCCGGTTCTGGAACCCGAGCACCGGAACCCCGGACCCCATCGATTCGAAGTAGGTGCTCGCCGAATCGCCCTGGATGTGTGGCAGGAACATGAGGTCGACCTGGGTCCGAGCGAACGACTTCCAGCTCTGCTCGAAATCCATGTAGCCCGCGAACTGCACGTTCGACGGCACCTCTCGCCTGAGCTGCTGCTCCAGGTTGCCCGCCCCGACGATCGTGAAATCGTAGTCGATGTTTGCCCGATCGAGCTCCGTCATGAACGGCGGGATGAGGTTCACCCCCTTGATCTCCGTCAAACGACCGGAGTAGGCGATCCGCAGCGGGCGCGTGCCGTCCCAGAAGCTCCGCTGACCCGCTGCACGCACGTCGTCCGCGTGCATCCGGTGGTCGAAGAACATGTGCGTCGATTCGTTCACCGTCGCGTAGTGCTCTGCTGCTGAGTGTCCGTTGCACTGGAAACCGTCGGCGCGCGCCGCAAGCCCGTCGAGGCGGCGTGTCCGCCTCGCCGCGCCGAGACGGATGCGGACGCGGTCCGCCAGGCCTCGGTTCGTGACCAGGCCAACCTCGAGGCGGACTTCGGGGGACCAATCGTCGGTGAGGATGACTCGAAAGTCGTTCCCGAGCAGCGTCTCGCTGAGCGGTCCGACGACGGAGTGCATGACCAGGTCAGCCCCGAGCTCGGAGATCCTGCCCACATCGACACGGTCGATGAACCGCAGCTCCCGGGCGAGCGGGTCGTCGGCCCACTTGAACTGCGGGTCGTCGATGGCGGCCGGCAGCGGAGGCTCCAGGGAGGAGACGATCACCTCACCTGGCCAGCGCTTCGCGTACTCGGCGAGGCCGGTCATCGACTTCGCGAAGATGCCCAGGACACCTTGCGGGCTCACCCTCAGTGGGCTGTCGTTCAGGTAGACGAACTTCATGACCTGCCTCGGTCTCTCAAGCGGGTGAGTTGGATGCGATCCTGCGGAGCAGGTCACCGACTGCGCTGGCGCCCGCGTCTGGCGAGTAGTGCTCCAGCCACCGTCGTCGGTTCGACCCCACATTTGCGTCGAGGCCGCGAGCGATCTTCCGCTCGATCGCTGAGGCGAGAGCCGAGGCGCTGCCGGCGGCGAAGACATCTCCGGTGGTCTCCGGCACGATCTCCGGCAAGGCCCCGGCATCGCTGACGAGCAGCGGGACTCCCGCGGCCATCGCTTCGGTCGCGACGAGTCCGAACGGCTCGGGCCACACCGAAGGGACCACAAGCAGGTCGATGCGATCGAAGAAGTCTGCCGGCGCTACCCAGCCCGGACGGTCGGTGAGGTGCGCGACGGGCTGCAACGCCTTCTCCACGGCCAGCTGGGCTTCCGCGGACACGAATCGTGGCTCACCGGCGAGCAGCAGCCGATAGTGGCCGGGCTCGCGCGCCTCCAGCTCCTGCACGGCGGCGGCCAGCACGTCCACACCCTTGTCGATGGATGGCCTGCCCAGGAATCCGAGCACGATCGGCGGTCCTTGCGGCACCCGGTTGCGTGTCCCTGGGCTCTGGCTCCAGTTCGGCAGCACTTCAGCGTTGCCGACGGCCGCCGCCATCGATGCGGATGGCACGATCGTCGTGAGCGCCTTGAAGCGCGCCAAGGGCTCGATCACGCGCAGCGCACCCAACGGGCGTTGGTGAAGGTGCACGATTCGATCGGGGCGCCCTGCTGTGGCTGCGGCGGGCACGAGCCCGTTGCACCAGAGGATCCCCCGTCGCTCCGCGGCGTCCCAACGGCGGAGTGCGAGCATCCACGCTCTCCGCCCGGACGCCTCGAGTTCCACGACACGATGCCCGGCATCCCGCGCGGCGGCGACGAGCTCGCCCGGTTCCGAGGGGCCGACGATGGTCACGTCGACGCCGAGCTCCTCGAGCACGGCGGCGATGCTCAGGAGCATCACCTCTCCTCCGCCGATGTCTCCGTTGTTCGTGGCGATGGTGACGTGGTTCGGGAGGGCGCCCGGCAGATCGGATGCGACTCCCGCCTTGGCGTAGACACCGGCGATGGCTGCGGTCATGTCGGAGACCGACGGCCAATCGTCGAGCGTCGTGACGGCGTCGCTATCCAGGAGCACACGCGCGACCTGCGCGACATCATCGGCGTCGACGAGTCCCGCCTCCGCGACGATCTCCGGGTTTCCGCCGACGCTTGAAGCCACGACGCGCATCCCACGATTGGCGGCGTCGAGCAGCGAGTACGAGCAGTTCTCCCACACGGACAGCTGCGCCAGCACGTCGGCTTCCGCCATGGCGGCGTCTGGATCCACGAAGCCCGGGAAGTCGACGGCATCGGCGAGGCCGAGGTCGCTGACTCGACGTCGGAGCTCGGCGTCCAGCGCGCCGACGCCGGCGATCGTCAGCCGGGCGTCCGCTCTCTGCGCGTGCACCCGAGCGAACGCGTCGATGAGCTGCGGGATGCGCTTCTCGGGAGAGAGCCGCGCGAGGGCGAGCACGCGCAGGGAGTCGGAGGCACGGGCTGGACGCACAGGTAGCTGGTCGACGCCGTTGTAAACGACGTGCACCTCCTGCTTCGGCCCCCACTTCGCGAGCATCGCCCGCTTGGTCGCCTCGGAGACGGCGATGACGCCCTCGAACCGACGGAGCCTCGCTCCGTGCACGCGGGCCATGAGCTGCGACTTCCAGGAGGACCCGTGATAGATGCTGTCTTCGCCGGCGATACCGTGCTCACTCGTGACGCGCGCGGTGCCGGCCGGCAGAGGCGTGGCGGCCACGACGACGTCCGCGTACGCGAGATGCGAGTGCACGACAGCCGGCCCAAGACGGCGCGCGGCCGACCTGAGGGTCCGGATCGACCGGCTCAGGCCGGCGTCTGGCCCGATTCTGCCCACGGCGAGGCGGGCGCCGACCGCACGGAGACGATCGACGAGAGGCCCCTCCGGGCAGAGCACGACGAGCTCGAAGCCGGGAATGCCCTCCTCGGCCACGTCCAGGACGTGACGCGCGACCCCGCCCAGGTCAGCAACGGGAATCACCCAGAGAGCGATCGGCCGCGAGGAGCGGCCTCCGTCAGATGCTGCCCGCGCCTCTAGAGCCACTTCTCGAGCCGATCGAGCGCCGTCCAGAAGCCCTGCCCGTTGTCGATGTGTCCTTGCCAGATCTCCGGGATGAACGGTGCACCCGGCGCGAACTCGTCGAGCTGCCCTGCCAGCAGGGGCCAGTCGACCTCGCCGTCGCCGACCTGTACGCCCTCGCCATCGACCCCCGTCGCGTCGACGAGGTGCAGGTGGATGCTGTGGGGCGCGATGAGCTCCGTGTAATCGGAGAACTGCATCCCGAGGAAGTTCGCCGCGAGCTTCGAGTGCGACACGTCGAAGCAGAGCTTCGTCCCCGTCGTCGCCGAGAACTCCGCAGTGTCGTGCGGATCGAGGAAGAGGTTGTGGAACTGCTGGCCTCCCATGAGCCACGGGAACGGCGGAAGCGTCTGCGCCGCGATCCGCACGCCGTCCGTGTCGAGACGCTGCACGGCATCCGCGATCCGCGCGTACATGGCGGTGCGCGCCTGAGCGGGGACGTGCTTGTCCTTCGTGAAGCCGCCCATCGTGACGACCATGATCGGCTCGGTCGAGCGCGTGAACCACTTCTTCAGGCTGCGGGTCGTGTCGATGGTCCGCTGCACCTCGCGGATCGACCGCTCCCAGTGCTCGTCGTCCGTCGACGCGAGGTCGACGAGGAAGTCGCCGGAGAACAGGTCTGGCAGGTGCGTCGTGAAGTCCATGTCGAGGGGCTCCGTGAAGAAGCTGTCGATGTCGACCTCGAGGTCCTTGTACGAGAAGTGGAACTCCAGGAAGTCAGGAGTCGAGTTCTCGATGAGCTTCTTGTAGTCGTGGTAACGAACCGGAAGGCCCCAAGGGCGACGGAACTCGAACTCGCGCCCGACGGACGCAGTATCGGTGAGGTCGCTCTCGAAGAAGAACTCGCCTTCCGCCATGTCGTGATTCACCGTGCGACCCACGAGCTCGTCGAGACGATTCGGCTGCAGCCCGCGACCGGGGCTCTTCACGGCGATGTCCTCAGCTCGGAGCACCTCGCCCTCGCGGAGCTCTCGTGCCGCGACCAGCGACTTCGCGAGCGTCGTGCGGTTCATGAGCTCTCCCGTGGACACCTCGCGCGGTGCCGCGTCGCCCAGCGAGAGCTCGATGTCTCGGATCTGCTCGACCATCTGCTCGAACTCGTCCGGGAGCAGCGAGACCGTGTGGTCGTTGCCCTCCATGCCGCGATCGACGGTGAAGTGCTTCTCGATGATGCGCGCCCCGCGAGCGACCGCAGCGACAGGCACGTGCCAGCCGCGCTCGTGGCCCGAGTAGCCCACGATGCTGTCGCCGATCTCCGCGAGTCGGTCGAGGTAGGCGAGGTTGATGTCCTTGAAGGGCGCAGGGTACGTCGACTGGCAGTGGAGCAGCGCGAAGCTGGAACCCAGGGACCGCATGAGCCCGACGGTCTCGAGGATCTCCGACTCCCGCGACATTCCGGTCGACAGGATGAGCGGGAGCCCACGCGAGCCCGCATCGCGGAGCAGCTCGTGATTCGTGAGATCGGCCGAGGCGATCTTGAGGCCCTCGATGCCGTAGTCGACAAGCGCCTGGACGCTCGGCCCGTCCCACGGCGTGCACATGAGGTCGACACCGCGGTCGCGCGCGTGGTCGAAGACCGTGAAGAGCTTCTCCGCGGGGAGGGAGACGCGCGAGAGGAGATCCAGCGTGTACTGCGCTCCGAGGTCTTCACCGGCCGTCGACCCACCGCTCTGGCGATACAGCGCATCCATGTCCCGCAGCTGGAACTTCACGGCGTCGGCGCCCGCGTCGGCCGCGAGGTCGACGAGTCGCTTCGCGAGGTCGACATCGCCGTTGTGGTTGTTGCCGATCTCCGCGATGACAAACGCGGGGTGGCCGGCACCGATCTGGTGCCGACCGATGCGCAGCACATCATTGCGGTCGATGGCGACGGCGATCAGGTGGCCCGTCTCATCGACGAGCGGCAGATGCGTGATGCCGCCGTGCCCAAGCAGCGGAGCCAGGTCGGACGGCGTCGAGGTCGCCGGCGCGGTGCGGGTGCTCGTGTTGGCGACTTCGACGCACGTGACATCGAGGGAAGCCGTCGGGTTCGCGACGATCCAGCGGCGGAAGTCACCGTCGGAGAGGGAGCCACGAAGACGGCCGTGCTCGTCGACGCAGAAGACGATGCGCTGCTGGTTCGCGCTGATCTTCTGCAGACCAACGACGATCGGGTCCTCCGCGAAGACGATGTAAGGGGTGAGGTTGCGCTCGAAGATCACTGAGCGGAGTCCTTGTCTGTCGATGCTGCGGTGTGCGCTGACGGGGCGGCGGCCGCGTCAGGGTGAAGCTGGGAGAGCTGGTGGTCTGCGATGGAGAGATCGAGCTCGGTGTCGATGTCGACGCCCTCGAGGTCGTCCATCTCGAAAATGCCGATCGTGCCGCCGAGCCGGTTGTGGTCCCGCTCGTAGATCTCGGTCTTCGTGAGGTAGAGCGAGCCCGTCTCGCGGTAGAACATCTGCGTGCGCTGCAGCTCCTGCCGGCGAGGCCTCGCGCCGATCGTGAAGTGCGCCTTCGGCTGGTCCTCCTCGGATGCTCCGTACTGCCAGAGGAACGGCGTCTGAGGCACGGCACCCACCATCGAATCGACGCCGGTCGCCGCGAACTGCGAGATCGCACGGTCGAGGGTGCCCGGGAGCCGCACGGGCGAGGTGGCCTGAAGGAGCATGACGGCATCTGGTCGTCGCCCGGCAGCCGTGTACTCGGCGATGGCGTGCTCGACCACCGGCTCGGTTGCCGTCGTGTCTTCAGCGAGGTGCGCGGGACGCAGCCACGGCACCTGCGCGCCGGCTGCTCGCGCGATGGCGGCGAGGTCCTCGTCGTCGGTGGAGACGAGGACATCCATCTGCGGACGTGCTGAGAGGGCCTGCTCGATGGTCCAGGCGACCAGCGGCTTACCGGCGACGTGGCGCCTGTTCTTGCCGGGGATGCCTTTGGAACCTCCCCGAACGGGGATGACGCACAAGATCCTCATACTGTTTCCTCCAGAATCCGCGCGATGCTCGCGGCTATCAACTGTGCTGGCTCTGTCTGGGGAACAGGCGGGGCAGGAGTCGAATCGCTGCCCCACTGCGAAAGACCATACCGTGTCCAGAAGTCGCGCACCCACGCGGGCGGGTCGACGCACGTCACCCAGGCATCCTGGCCGGCGGCGGCGGCTTCGAGGACGCCCGTGGAGAAGACCGAGACGACCGGCCGGTCAAGGGTCGCGAGCGACTGACCGGAGCTCTCGAACCGCACTCCGCGCCGCTGCCAGGCGCGGTGCTGCAGGCGTGAAAGGCGGTCGGTCTCCGCTGGGTGCGGACGATACTCGGCACCCGTTGTCGTGCAGAACGTCCGAGCGGTCTTCGCCGACGTCCACCGCGACAGCTCAGCACCGTGCAGCTGTCCGAGGAACACCGGAGTCGCATCTCCGGGCCCTGCGGGACGACCGCTGCCGCGCCGCGAGGCATGCCAGAGCAGCTGCGCACCGACGACCTCATGCGTCACATCGTCTCGTCCCGACTTCCAGAACTCGGCGTCCTCCTGAGAGAACGCGAGCAGGTGGCTGCCGCGAGCCAAGGGCGGTGCGAACGGTGTCGTCAATCCATGCTGGGCCACGACGAAGCGTGCGCCGAGCTGCTTGCTCCACCGGTAGCCGAGAGCCCCTGCGGGAAGGAAGTGCCCCGCCGTGAAGACGGCGCGAACTCCGCGGAGCTCACCAGGAAGCTCCACCCCGTCGAGGCGACGGCTCGTCCAGCTGCCCGCGAGCATCCCACTGAGGTCTTTCGGCGCCAGAACGGCGACCTGTTCGCCTTCGAGGAAGCGCAACGGCTCCGCGTACGCCGCGACCGCGCTCGGGGTCGGCACGTCGATGAGGACAAGCAGACGCGGTTCGGGCCCATTGACGAGGAGGGTGAACTCCGGCTCCCCAGAGGGGCGCCGCACACGGCTCATGATCTGGCGTTTGAGGGACCTCGAATTCTGCCAGCGCTGCCACGCTTCGAGATCTTCTGGAATGTTCAGTCCCACAACGCCTCCAGGGCTCGAGCGCGGTGCTCGAGGGTGTGCTCGGCCAACGTCCGTCTACGAGCTGCCTCACGCACCTGATCGGCCCATGCAGGCTCGCGCTGCGCGCGACGCGCCGCGTCCACGATCTCCTCGACGCTCTCGAACACCAGCACCTCCTTGCCGACCTCGTAGAACTCGCTCACCTCGGGCCTGTCGACGAGTTCGAGCCCGCCGACACCGGCGGCCTCGAAAGTTCGCATCGTGAAGCCGTCCTGATTCGCGTGCACGTTCAACGTCGCGAGGCTTCCCGCCATCACGCCGTACGCCGCGCCTCGCGACAGGTCTCCGCTGGCAGGCACGCCTGCCGCGCGGAAGCGTCGCGTCCTCACGACGTCGGAGAGCCTCCGTGACCAGTCGCGGCCGTACGCGCGCACGGGAACCCCAGAGCCCTGGATGCCTCGCACCAGCTGCTCGCGATTCGGGTAGCGGGCACCGACCAACGTCACAGCCGGCACCTCGACGCGCACGAACGACTGGCTCGAGTCGAAGCCGAGGGGAACGAAGACTGCATCCGCGCCGTGTTCCCGAAGGAGGCGCACGTCGCCGTGGCTGTAGCTCGCGATGCGACCAGTCGACGCCAGGAACTCCGGGGTGTACCTGGTCCTGCGGATCTCGTCGTACAGCCAGATGACGGATGGCACCGACTCCGCGCTCAGCGCGTCCCACCAGGCTTCTCCGAGCTGGTCGCCCTTGATGACGAGGACCGCATC
The DNA here is from genome assembly GCF_902506465.1 of Pseudoclavibacter sp. 8L. NCBI lineage: Bacteria > Bacillati > Actinomycetota > Actinomycetes > Micrococcales > Microbacteriaceae > Pseudoclavibacter > Pseudoclavibacter sp. 8L. The sequence continues at coordinate 752,086 of NZ_LR733185.1, forward strand.
GAAGCTCTCTCCGCGCAACTGCTCCACGGCGCGCAGGGTGGCCTTCTCTGCCGCGGCACGAGACCGCAACGACTCCGGGAGGTCATGGAGCAGCTTGTTCTGAACCCGATCGGCGAACGTCGTGTGGCTGTCGTACCGGTGCACCCTCACCGAGTAGCCGATCGACTCGAACGCCGAGGCAACCGCCTTCCAGTACCCATGGAAGTCGGGACTCACGATGAGCAGGCGCTTCAGCATGCGCCAGCTCTCCCGCAACCCGCACTCGCACGGCGCATGCGTGACATGTCCACGTTCATTCCCTCGAGGTCAGGTCGTCTGCAGACGGGGGGTCCGTGCGATCGCGTCGATGCCCGGGAGGATGGTCGCCAGGAGGGCATCGATCTCGGCAACTGCCTGCTTGGCCACCGCGGGGCCGCGGCCGTACGGGTCCGCGAAGTCGAGGTCGCCGCCCGGCGGGGTCTTGACATGCGCGAGGAAGGGCAGCGGCGCCGCGCGCCGCGGGATGGTCTCGAGCAGCCGTGCCGCGCTGCGGATCGTGAACGTGTTTCGAACGGCCTTGGGCGATTCGCTGAGCATCCACGATCGGTGGGCACCCTCGAATGCGAGCACCAGGTCCGCGTCCTTCAGCATGGAGACGTCGACCTGCCGCGCCACGTGGGGCGTCGGCTCGACGCCCCGATCACGGACGGCCGCCGAGATGGTCGGGTCGATGTCTTCGCCGACGAGAGCGCGGACGCCCGCGCTCGACACCTGCCAGTCGCTCTCGGGCCCGAGCTGGGCACGCGCGAGGAACTCGGCCGCGGCCGAGCGCGCGATGTTCGCGTGGCAGACGAAGAGCAGGCTCGGCACTAAGCGCCTCTGCGCGATCGACGGCTCTGAGGCTGTTCGGTCGCAACGGCGGTCGGAGCCGAGGCCTGGACGGGGGCTGCCTGCGCCTGCTCGGGAACAGCCTGCCCGGTGGCCGGCTGGGACGGGCGGGACGGCGAGAGCGACTCCCGCTGCGGTGCGACCACGTCAGGCTGGGCGCCGAAGTGCTCCGAGGGGTCGGTGTGTCCCTTGACCGCCTTGAACTTCGGCATGCCCTTCTTGTCTGCCGTGACGTAGTAGCTGCGGTTGCGGCGGTACTCGTAGCCGTCTGCACTGTCGCGCGGGGGCACCATGTTGAGCACCGTTCCGAGCATGCGGCTGTGCACCTGCTTGAGCATGTCGCGCGCAGCCGCCACGTCCTCGCGGCGGGTCCGACCCGCGGAGGCGACCAGCACAACGCCGTCGACGCGCGTGGACAGCACGGCGGCGTCGGTGACGGGCAGCAGCGGGGGCGCGTCGATGACGACGATGTAGTCCTTGGAGAGCAGGCTCACGATGGATTTCATGGCCTCCGAGCCGAGCATCTCCGACGGGTTCGGGGGGATGCGTCCGGACGGCAGCACATAGAGCCCAGGGATCTTGGAGCCGACGAGCGCATCCTCGAGCGACACCTGGCCGCTGAGCACCTCGCTCAGGCCGATCTTGCCGTCGATGCCGAGGACAGTCGCGACCGTCGGACGGCGAAGGTCCGCGTCGATGAGGATCGTCGGCGTGTTCGATTGCGCCAGGACCTGCGCGAGCGAGGTCGCGACGGTCGACTTGCCCTCACCCGCGTTGGCGCTCGTCACGACGATGGAGCGGATCTCCTCATCGACGCTGGCGAAGCGGAGGTTCGTGCGGAGTCGCCTGAAGGACTCGGCGGCGATGGCGTCGGCGTCGTTCGTGCCGCGGTTCTTTCCCATCAGCTGCGGCGACTTCGGGATGCGGCCGAGCGTTCCCGCGCCGGAGGCCGTTGCGAGGTCCTTCGAGTCGCGGACCTTCACGTCGAGCGAGCGACGGAGAAGCGCGAAGGCGTAGGCGAGCACGAGGCCGATGGCACCGCCGATGATGAGGTTGTTGCGGAGGTTGGGGCTGACCGGTGACGTGGGCTCGACGGCGTTCTGCAGGGGAACGACGGTGACTCCGGAGGCTCCGCCGCCGACCTGCGTCTCGATCTCCGTGATGACGTCGGCCATCGCCTGCAGTGCCCCGTTGGCAAGCGCGACCGCCGATGAGGGCGTGCTGGCACTGGCGCTGACCTGGATGAGGTTGCTGCTTGGGGCAACCGTCGCGGAGAGGCGACCGTTCAGGGTTTCGCCCGCGGCGAGTCCGGAGTTGGGGTTCTCAGCGATCTTGTTGTAGACGGGCTGGCTCGTGATGAGGGGGAGGTACGAGTTCGCCTTGGCGATCGCCGCCTCCGAGCCGTTGATGTATCCGAGTTCTGCGGAGCCACCGGCGATGACAAATCCGGCGGAGTCGGCTTCGTACACCTTGGGCTGGATCTGCGTGTAGCCGAAGGCGGCCAGCAGCCCGATGATGACTCCGACAGCGAGGATCTTCCAGCTCTTGCCGGTGAGACGCAAGAAATCGAGTACCGTCACAGCGCGTACGCCTCTCCTAGACACAACATTCCGCGCACGGGAATAAGACCCGGGCGCGAGGACAACTCACAGTAACAACTGGATGCACCGAACGCCATCCGCTGGCCGTTCATGCGGTCCAGGGATGCGACCTCGCGCGACACGCGCATGTCACTTCCCCCCGCGTCGCGTGGCCGCTTCGTCGACGAGCTCGCGCAGACGCTGCGCGAACGCCTGTTCCGAGAATCCGTGGGCGTGGGTCTTGATGGCCGCGACGTCCCAGACCTGGAAGCGAGAGGCCGCGACGGCGTCCGCGATCGCGGCGGCGGTCGGCACATCGAAGAACCGTCCTGTGGCCCCCTCGCGCACCGTGTCGAGGTACCCGCCGGCTCGGAGGGCGATGCTGGGCTTGCCCCACGCTGCCGCCTCGATCACGGTCAGTCCGAAGTCTTCATGCGAGGGCGCGATCAGCGCACGGCTCCTGGCGTAGAGCCAGCGAAGGTGCTCGTCGCTGATGCCAGAGACGAGGCGGACGTTGTCGGGCAGCGTCGCCGACAGCTCAGCCCGCTGGGGACCGTCGCCCACGATGACGAGGCGCTCGTTCGGCAGGCCAGCCACGGCTCGAATCGCGGCGTCAACGTTCTTGTAGGGAAGCAGGCGCGACACGAGCAGGAGGTGTCCACCGCCGCCGACGAAGTCAGCGAGCTCTGGCATGGCACTTCGCGGCCCGCTGATATCAACGCTGTGCGGCGGGAACAGCAGCTCGGACGAACGCCCGTACACATCCGAGACTCGCTGCTGCACGATGGACGAGTTCGTGATGTAGGTGTCGACGCTGGCGGCTGCCTTCTGATCCCAGCGCTTGAGGAACGGCGTGAGCACGCGCAGGCCCATACGCGTGGGTGAGAGACGGCCGGCGTCTCCCAGGTACTGGTCGCTCAGGTAGAGATAGCGGGCCGGGGAATGGCAGTACGCGATCGTTCGTCCGGTAGTTCGAAAGCCGTGCGCCCACCCGGTCGTCGATGCGATCACGACATCAGCGTCGATGTGAATGCCCGAACTCGCGGCCGCCAGCAGCGGCAGCGCCTTGCGGTGGTCTCTCCGGAGCGGCCCGACCCTGTTCAGCGGCGACGTGACGATGTCGATATCGCGGAACTCGGGAAACGTCGTCTCCGGCTCGTAGAGCGTCGTGAAGACCTGCGCCTCGGGAAACGCTCGACTGAGGGAGAGCACAACACGTTCGGCGCCTCCGCGCTGCGTGATGTAGTCGTGGGCGATTGCGACGCGGGGACGCGGGGAGCCAGTCGCGCGCATTCCACCACCTCGGTTTTCGTTCATGGGCCACCAACGGGAGGTGAAATGCAGATTCCCCGAAAGCGGGTCCTGCAATTCCAGAAACCCGGCTCCCTACATTCTATGTAGGCAGGCTAAGCCCTGTGTCCGAGGAGCAGGGATCCCGCAGAACGACTCCCCCCTGAAACCGCTCTGCAGCGACGCTGTTGGCCAGCACCAGCAAACACCGTAGCATCGGAACGTGACAGAGCATTCTCCGTTGGCAGGGGCCAGCAGCAAAACTCCGGACTTCGTTCGAGATTCCATCTTTGCCGTCGGCAGCACCCGCATCATCGATGCCGTGCTGATGATGTTCTTCGTCGTCCGCATCGCGACACCCGGCATCGGATTGCCCGTGAACGACATCGCCGGGCTCCTCCTCGTCGCCGTCGCCGCCTTCCGCCGGCCCACCAGGCAGCTCAGCGGCACGACCTGGTTCGCGGCGATCAGCGTCCTCCTCGTCACGTTCCTCGCCATCGTGGCAATCGCGACGGGCCCGACTCAAGCAGACATCACTCGCCTCGGACGAATCCTCATCATGCTCTTCCTGGCCGGCTTCATCGCCAGCGGACGCATCGACATCGTCTCGGGACTCAAGGGTTTCTCGGTCGGGCTGCTCGCCAACATACCGCTCTTCTACGCGGGGCTCGCCCCGGATACCTACGGCGGTCTCCTGACGGGGTTCCTCAATGACAAGAACGTCGCGGGATTCACGTACGCGATCCTGACGGTGCTCCTCTTCCTGATCTACCGGCGCCTCTGGACCCGGATCGTTCTCACCGGCCTCGGCTTGGGGGCGGTCGTGCTGACCGACTCGCGAACCTCCATGGCCGCCCTGGCCGCGGCTCTCATCTGGCTGGTCTGCGCGCGCTTCCTTGGCCCGTTCTTCCGCATCATCCTCGCCGGAGTGCTGCTCGGCGGGTTCTTCTACGCGGAGGACAACCTCTCGCAGGTCGGCGCTTACGCCGCACGGTCCGGATCAGACGAGCTGCGGGAGCGAATCGACGCCGCATCGCTCGAGAAGACGCTGGCTGCGCCCTGGTACGGCCACGGACTGGGAGAAGCGACCACCGAACTCGCCGGAGATGTCTGGTTCTATCACAACTCCTACTGGGGGCTCATCACGGAGGGCGGCTACGCCTTCCTGCTCGCCATCCTCGCGCTCCTCGCGTTCGCTGGATTCCAGTTCCTGGGGAAGGGCAGGCAGACACCCGAAGCGCGCATCGTCGAGGCCGCGACCATCGTCATCCTGCTCTGCTCGTTCCGCCTGGGAGAGGTGTTCATCACCCTCCCGACCTTCATCGCCATCGGCATCGGCCTCGGCATCTACTCGCAGCGACACTCGGACTGGCTCGTCCGCCAGGCGGCAGCTGGTCCGGAGGTCGAAGGGGCGCTCTTCCCCATCCAGCAGCGCGTCAGCTAGGTCGCCGCACCCGGCAGCGTCCGGCAGCCCACGAGACGACGGAGCGCCCGACCCGCACGCAGCGGGTCGGGCGCTCTGCTTCCAGCACAGGGGGCCGAGCTGGAAGCGTCTGGGCCGGGGCGTCTCCCCAGACACGAGAACCGGCCCGTGCCGCGAATCGGCGGCCCGGTGCCCCAGGCGCCAGCAGCGCGACAACACGTCCATTGTGCTGCGGACACGGATGATGCTCACGCGAAGGGGAGCTTCTGGCGCGATTGGAGCACAAAACGGCCGACGACACCTCGCCACCGCAGTGCCGGTGATGGGTCAGACGGCGCCGAACCGCGGAATCGGCCACACGATGGAGAAGACTTCACCCACGACGTCGTCATCGCGGACAGTGCGCAGGCAGGATGCGTCCACTCCCCCGCCGCGGCACGCAGCGAGCGAATCGGACGAGTTGGTGCGGTTGTCGCCGAGGACCACGATCTGACCCTCGGGCACCGTGAACTCATCGAAGCAACGCAGAGAAGCCGGCGATGTGGAGCAGTCGAGCGTGCCTGGCACGAACTCGAAGTCGAGGTCGACGTAGGAGCTCTCGTCGAGCGCGGCGCCGTCCACGACGATGCCACCCGTCGCCGGGTCGACCGCCATGGTCTGTCCTCCGGTCGCGATGACGCGCTTCACGAGGATGTGCGAGAAGCCCTGGCCGATGCCGAAGACCTCACCCACCACGCGAGCAGCGAATCGCAGCGGATCGCTGGGAGCCTCCGGCGGCGCCTCGTCCCACGTGTCGGAGGCCGCGAACACGACGATGTCACCCGTGACCGGCTCGGCATCGCCGAGGTAGGCGAGGCGATTGACCAGGATGCGGTCGCCGACGGCGAGCGTGTCGTCCATCGAGGCGGACGGGATGGCGTACACCTTCACGAAGAACGCCTGCACGAGCGCGAGGACCGCGAACGCGGCGACAAGATGGAAGAGCGGATGCGACGTCACGCGTCGCAACCGTGAACGCGGTGCCCTTCTGACAGGGGCGTTCGCGAGGTCGTCGTCGCTCACTGACCCGCCGTATTGCCGACGACCGCGGCCTGCACCCGTTCGACGAGATTCGCCTCCACGAGACCTTCGAGGGCCACCTGCACCAGGTTGCGCGCATCCGGGACCTCACCGTACTGCTCGATGAGCGCTGCCGTGAGGGTCGTGAGGGTCGTCCAGTCGCCGAGGAGCTCCCAGAGGCCAGGCGCGATGCCGGCCAGCTGCCGGACGATGCGCGACTCGAGCGTGACCGCCTCGTTCGCGAACAGCAGCCAGTGGACGCCAGGAGCACGCCGGTAGGAGTCCTCTCGGACCGTGGCCGAGGGTGTCGTCGTGTCTGCCACGCTGTGACCAGATGTCCACGGTTGGACGTCGCCCTGAGCGGCGAGGATCTCGGGGACAAGCGCGACGACCTGCGAGGCCTCGGAGTACGTGACCCGGCGCACGCCGTCAGTGGCGTCGATGAGCTCGGCAAGCTGCACCAGCGGATCCGGCAGGGCCGGCAGGTAGCTGAGCTCCGGAACCATCGAGCCGATCGCGCTGCCCGTCGCGACGGGCGAGAGCTGCGGGCCGTCGACGAGCTCGTGCTCGTCGACGCGGTGCAGGAGGACGATCGCCGCGATCTTGAGCGGCGACTCCGGGAGGGGGCGCAGCCCGAGCTTCGCAGGTGAGAGCTGCGCCTTGGGCCGGGCCGAGTCCACGATGACCGAGAGCGGCTTGCGGTAGGGCAGGACGTTGCCGTCGAAGTCGACGGCGAGCGTCTCGTCCGTGACGTAGCCGAATTCGCGGCCGAGCGTCTTCGCGAGAGTTGTCTTGCCGCGGCCAGAAGGACCGACGAACGCGATGACTCGACCATCGTCGAGCGCGACCCCCGCCGCGTGGATCATCACCAGGCGACCGCCGTTGTGCTCGATCGCATCGAGGGTCACCATGGTCGAGATCTGCGAGGCCAGATCGGCGGCCGAACCGCTCACCACGTCGGTCGCTTCGGGTTCGCTGAAGGGAGCGAGCGCGAGACGATGTGATTCGTCAGGCTCACCTTCCCCGGGCTGGCCCGTCACGTCTGCCCAGGACTCCCGCAGATCCGCCTCGAACTCCGCCGAGATGCTCTCATCGAGGCGAAGCTCTACGTCTACGCCGAGGGGATTCAGGCGCAGTGTTCTCGTCATGCTGGCAACTGTACCAAGCAGGCTGAGCCCCAGACGGCTCAGGGGAGCACTCCCCATTCCTGCGCCTCGAGCTGTCACCCGACATGGAGGCTTCGAGAGCACCTTCGAGTCGGTCGGAAGGCGCCTTCCGGCGCCCTGGAAGTGCACGCCCACACACTCGCAGACCTCGATATGCTCGCTCTGGCGAGTTCTCTCGGCTCGCGACGCAGATCTAAGGACCTCAGTGACCGCAGCAGCCGCGTCCCCGGACGCCGCGACCATCGCCTTCTCGGTGAATGATGGGGTCGCGCTGTCGACGGCGCTCACGCAGCATGTTGCCCGCGAGCAGGGCATCCGGATGCTCGTCATCAAGGGGCCGATCTCAGCAGATCTCGGACTGCGCACGCGTCGCTACTCCACCGATGTCGACATCATCGTCGAGCCCGACCGTGCGAAGGACCTCATAGAAGCACTCCGGGCGTACGGGTGGAGCCCTCGCCCCTGGCCCGACTTCCCGAAGCTGCTCAAGCAGCACTCCCGCACCCTCATCCACGAGTCCTGGCCCAACGACATCGATGTGCATCACTACTGGCCAGGCTTCCTCGGCAGCCCGCAGGAGGCTTTTGATCGCCTGTGGGTGCACCGCATCCAGGTCACCGTGGCCGGCCACCCCATCGACACCCCCGATCGAGCGGGCAGCGCGCTCGTCCTCGCCCTGCATTCCCTCCGCGAGGAGGGCCAGGTCTCAGCGGATTCGCGTCAGATGACGGAGTACAGCGAGCTCGTCAGCGCCCTGAAGAAGATGGACAGCTCCGACACGGAGTTCATCTCGGACGCGCGCTCGACCGCCTCCCTCATGGAGCAGATCCTGCAGGACGCAGTCGGAACGGACTCCACGCAGACCGCGCGTCGTTTCCTCACGGACCTCGGACACGACGTCCCGCTTGTCCCCAACTCGAACGCGAGCGAGGCGCTGCGCCTGTGGCGCCTCAACGCGAAGGCAGAGCATGCGATGACCGGGTGGATGCTCAAGCTGCAGCGGGCTCCTCTCCTCGAGAAGCCGGGCATCGCGGCTCGCGCGTTCTTCCCGTCTCGCGCGGATCTCGCGGCTATCGACCCCGAATTGCGCAACGGCTCGATCAGCGTCGTCAGAGCCTGGTGGAAGCGCGCGAGTCGAGGACTGCACGGTCTTGTGCAGGCCAGGCGCGACCTGAGGGCGTTCGACAAGCGCTAGCGGCGCCGTTCGTCCAGCCCATGCCCGCCGCGCGTCGCAGCTGCTACGCGGAGGTGGGCGAGTCGAGGATCTGCAGCAGTTGGGCGTCCAGCAGCTGCGTTACGAAACCGAGCACCTGCTCGCCGATGACCTGCTCGTCGAGGCCGTAGTCGGCAGCGAGCTCCCGCACGATGAGCTCCAGCGAGCGGACGCCGTCGAACTCGTCCCAGATGACGGCCGCGGTCCCGCTCAGCACAAGCGGCTTGCAGCTCGTGTCGACGAGCGACAGCACGGTCACGTCTCCGCTTTCGTCGTCGCGGACAAGCGCCAGCTCAGGCACCGGGGCGATCACGGCCTCGAAGAGCTGCGCGCTCTCACGACGCTGATCACCTGTCCCCTGATCCATCCGGCCAGCCTACTGTTCGGCTGAGATCCGTCGCACGCAACAGACCGGCGCACGCAAAGAAGCAGCGGCGACCCATCTGATGGGTCGCCGCTGCTCGATGTGCGTGCTTCGTTCCTAGTAGGCGCCCTCGCTGGCGACGACCGCACGAGCAGTGCGGAAGAGGATGACGAAGTCGCCGGCCATTGACCAGTTCTCGACGTAGTAGAGGTCGAGGCGCACTGTCTCCTCCCAGGTCAGGTTGGAGCGGCCGCTCACCTGCCAGAGGCCCGTGATGCCGGGCTTGACCATGAAGCGACGGTGCACGTGGTCTTCGTACTGCTTGACCTCGCGGTCCAGCGGCGGGCGGGGGCCGACCAGCGACATGGAGCCGCCGAAGACATTGAACAGCTGCGGGAGCTCGTCGATCGAGTAGCGGCGGATGAACTTGCCGACCTTCGTGATGCGAGGGTCGTCCTTCATCTTGAAGAGGATGTCGTTGCCCGCGTCGCGGCGCTCGCTCTGCAGCTTCTTGAGCACCTCTTCGGCGTCGGCTCGCATGCTGCGGAACTTCCACATCGTGAAGCGACCACCGCTGTAGCCGACGCGTTCCTGCTTGAAGAACACGCCACCAGGTGAGGTGACGGCCACGGCGATCGCCGTTCCGACGAGGAGGGGCGAGAGCACGAGGATGAGGAGGCCGGAGACGAGGATGTCGAAGGCCCGCTTGAGGAGGAGCCCCATGCGCGTGAACTTCGGGGAGTCGACGTGCAAGAGCGGAAGGCCGGCGACCGGGCGCGTGACGATGCGCGGACCGCCCACGTCGAGCAGACCGGGCGCGACGATGAGGAAGTGGCGGTCAGGGTCGAGGTCCCAGCCGACTTCGCGCAGCCACTGCGTCGAGGTGACGTCGTTGCCTGCGATGACGACGGTGTCGGCGCCGATGGCGTCGAGGGAGCCAGCCAGGTCTTCCGGGTTGCCGCCGATGGGGACATCCGTTCCCGGCAGGAAGTCGGGAGAGTTGGGGTCGAGCTCGCCGCTCTTCCCGTCGATGAGGCACGCGCCGACGACGTTGTAGCCAGCGGCTTCACGACGCGAGAGGTCGCGGTTGAGGTCGAGCACCGAGTAGCGCGAGCCGACGAGCAGCACACGTGCCTGCAGGTTTCCACCCTTGCGCTGGCGGACGAGCCACTGGCGGCCGATCCAACGAGAGAGGAGAAGTGCGACGGTGCCGACAGGGAAGGCGATGAGCACGTAGCCACGTGCCAGCTCGAACGCCGAGAGGTAGGCGAAGATCGAGACGATTCCCGCGAGCATGAGCGAGGCGTTGAAGATGCCGCGGTACTCCTCGAACCCTGAGCCCAGGATGCGGTAGTCGCGGGTATCGAAGAGGGAGAGCATCCAGGCCCAGCCGACGACGATGACAGCCGAGACGAGCCAGTAGGACACTTCGCTGCTGATGAAGCCGCTGCCGCCGGCGGGAACGGCCGCGTTGCCGCCACCGAGCCAGACGAGCTGGGCTCCGACCATGACGACTGCCAGCACGGCGAGGTCGGTCAGGACGAGGAGCTGCGCGTACCCCTGGCGCCAGTTGGCGCGGCGCTTGATGTTTCGCTGGACGCGAGCGTTCGGATCTGAGGAGGTCTGCGCGAAGTGCGGTTCGACCGAGGGCACCGTGTCGCTGTCTCGCGAATCGTCAGTCGCGGTTGCGACTGGGATCTGCGAGGTAGCGGGCCCTGAGGTGGGTGGCGTCACGTGTGCTCCAATAAGAGATGAGTACTTCTTGGTGCGCAGACCGCGTCGGTTCCGGGAATGCGCTTCGGGTCTCCGCGGCCACTGGCCGCGCTCTGTATGGGCCTGTGGGCTCATCGTAGAGATCCTGGGTGCCAGCTGAGACTATCTCAACGTTCCCGCATAACGAAAGGGTCACCCAGGTATTTTTTCCGCATCTCTGGCGTGTTTTCCTGACCGAAACATACTTGTTGTGCATTCACGTTCGATTTCAGGGAAGCGAGACACCGCTCGGCCCGACTCGTGCTCGAAACTTGCGTCGTGTCATACTCGCCTGCATGGAGCAGACCCCAGGACAGGCTTCGTCGCGCCCACGAAGCGACGACGACGCCCTCACAGATCTCTTCGAGCACGAAGCCGATGGCGGTTCGAGCGGCACGCGCCGCGGAGCCCGCGAGGACGGCAAGAAGAAGCGTCGCGGGCCGAAGATCCTGTTGTGGACGCTTGTCGGCGTCCTGATCGTCGCAGTGGCAGGCGCCGGGATCATCTGGTGGAATGTGAACCAGGCCTTCGATGGCATCGAGAAGATCGACAATGCCCTCCCAGATGACTACGAGGGACGCCCAGAGCAGGTCGTCACCGAGGCGGGCTCGCCCATGAACATCCTTCTGCTCGGCAGTGACTCGCGTGTGAGCGGGAGCACGTCGATCATGACCGACCTCGGCAGCCGCAGCGACACGATGATGCTCGTGCACATCCCCGCCGATCGCAGCGACGTGCAGGTCATCTCCATCATGCGCGACAGCTGGCTCGCGATCCCCGGCCACGGCGAGGCGAAGATCAACGCCGCCCTCTCCTTCGGCGGCGTCCCGCTCGTCGTCCAGACCGTCGAGGGCCTGCTCGGACTCCGCATCGACCACGTCGGAGTGGTCGACTTCGATGGCTTCGCTGGCATCACGGACGCGCTCGGCGGCGTGACCATCAACAACGATGTCGCCTTCAACTCCTCGCACATGCAGGGCAAGACCTTCGAGGCGGGGCCCATCACGCTGACCGGCGATGAAGCGCTCGCCTTCGTGCGAGAGCGCTACGCCTTCACCGACGGCGACTACCAGCGCGTGCGCAACCAGCAGGCCTGGGTCAAGGCGGTGCTCGACAAGATGCTCACGGCGGAGACCCTGACGAACCCGGGCAAGGTGCAGGAGATCATCACGCAGTTCTCCCCCTATGTAGCAGTCGACAACACCTTCGACCTGCAGACCATGCTGAACCTCGGCCTCTCGATGCGCGATATCCGCGGGAGCAACGTCCGCAGCTTCACCCTGCCGACCAACGGCACCGGCATGGTCGGCGACCAGTCGGTCGTGTTCCTCGACACGGTCAGCATCGGGGAGCTCAAGAAGCACCTCGTGACCGACACCGTCAGCGAGTACCAGCCCACCGGGAGATAGCCAGACCGCTCCGCTTCTCCGCCCCGTGCATCCGACTGGATGCGCGGGGCGATTTGCGTCTCCGTATCCACGTATCGCTGAATCCACCCGAGTCTGCGAACACCTACATGTCCGAGGCACATGCTCGGGAGCGAAGCACGTCTCCGTCGCGAGGCCGAGCAGAAGTCCACGACAATCGCCAGAACATGGCATCTCCCGCCGAAAAGTGCGACGTATTTTCTGGTGATGCGGCAAAGAGTGAGACTCAATACAGCTTCGTTCAACCCGCAGATCCTTCCGCGGTCACAGCAGGGGTTCTCCCCGTTCCACCGAAGCCCGCCGTGATGTGAGTCGGAAAGGAGATGACGGCCGTGATCTCGGAGCTCGATGTCGCACTGCGTGGTGAGAGGGCCGTCGACTGGCTCCAGTCACGAGGCCTGCAACTCGTGACCGCGGACGGCGAAGTGAAGATCTTCGCCGACCTCGCGACGAGCCCCACGATCGTCATCGGCCGCATCTGGGTGACCCCCATGGTGGTCCAGATCAAGCCGCGCCCCCAAGACGACAACGGCCTGGTCTTCCTGAGCTTCGCGATGCGCGGCACGACGAGGCTGAACGGCCAGAACGAATCCGAGGGCTCCGCACCGTCGCCGTTCTACGTCCACGAGTCCGCTGAGCCGATGCGCGTCGAATCCACCGACGCTTCCACTCGCCTCCTGTTCGGGATCCGACGGTCGAAGATCAAGGCGGTACTCGGCAACGACCTCAACTACACGGGACCGCGCACGCCGAACGCGCACCTCCGCAAGGTCCTGACCAGCGCGGCAATGGCATCCCTCGATGGGTCGATCGACGAGGACAACCCTGGCTTCCCCGCCTGGCGGACCGCGATCGAGAACCTCGTGATCGCGGTGCTGCGCTCGTCGATTCGCGAGAGTACCGTGGCGGGCCCCTCGAAGACCCTGCTGATGCGCGCCCACCAGCTCATCGCGGAGCAAGCTCACGACGCGAACTTCTCAGTGGTCGATCTCGGACAGCAGCTCGGCATCTCGCAGTCGCACCTCCACCGAGTGTTCCGGGAGACCGGCACGACGCCCGCGAGGCTGCTGCGCGAGACCCGTCTCGCGCTGGCGGAGGACTTCCTCGGGACGGGCGACCCGACGGTGCAGGATCTGAAGGCCGCGGCCGCCTACAGCGGGTTCAGGAACCTCCGGATGTTCCGCAGGGCGAGCGCAGACGAGTCAGGGCAGGCCGAGGCTCAGGCTGGAGCCGCGGCCGCAGAAACGCCCTCAGAATCCCCCTCGGAGAACACGGCGGAGAACACCTCGGAGAACGCGTCGGGGTCCGCCCTGGTCTGAGTCCGCAACGACGGGCTACTTCGTCACCGATGAGCACAGGAAAGGCACCCGGCACGTGGCCGGGTGCCTTTCGTTGTTGCTCAGTGGGGCGTCAGCCGGAGATCACGCTCGCCACGTCACGATGACCGTGCCGTTGTGGCCGCCAGGGCCGATCGGCAGCACGTTGCTCGTGCCCGTGGTCGTGACGACCACGCCGCTCGCCGCTGTGAAGTTGGAGCCACCGCCACCGCCGCCGGCTGCCTCGACAACCAGGTTGGCGTTCGACTTCTGGATGGCGCCACCCGAGCCGCCGCCCGCGTAGCCTCCGCCACCAGCACCGGTCGATCCACCACCGACGGTGGCGCCGGCCGCGCCGTTCCCGCCGCCGTTGGCACCCGCGCCATGGTTCTGGCCTGCCGCTCCGGCCGAGCGCACGATCGTTGCACCGCTCGGGTTCGTGGCAGGGAAGTTGGCCGTCGAGACTCCGCCCGCACCACCGGTGGCGCCTGAGGCCGCGGAGCCCGGAGCACCGACGAAGACCTGACTGGTGGAGGTCTGGGTCACCTGGCGGGTCATGCCGTTCGAGCCTGCCGCGCTGGATCCGGTCGACGGCACCTGGGTGTTCGTCGCGTAGCGGTCGATCACCGTGTAGGTGTTCTGCGTTCCGCTGACCACGGAACGACCGCCGCCGCCACCGGCAACGACGAGCACGGTGCCCTCGAGTGCGATCGAAGACCCGCCACCGCCGCCGTAGACGGGGCCAGAGCCTCCGCTGCCGTACCCCGTGCCACCGACTCCTGCGGCAGTCGCGCCGCCGCCGACGATGATGTTGAGGTTGCGGCTCGTGGTCGACGCGGGCAGCGTGATCGTGCCGACCAGGCGCCCGCCCTGGTGGGCTGGGCTTGCGGACGTGGCGGTCGCGCCTCCACCGCCGCCGATGACGGTGAACTCGACGGTGCGCACCTGAGGGGTGATCCGGATGCTCGTGGAACCCGGCGTCGAGAGCGTGCGGGTTCCGCCCGAGCTGGACGCGACGGCGAGGGGTGTCGCTGCCGCGAGGGCGATGATGGGTGCCGACCATGCGGCTGCACCGAGGAGCTTTCGGCGGTTGAGTTCGGACGGGTTGGCGTCTGGATTCTTCGTCAAGATGACCTTTCTTGCACGCCGAAGGTCCACGTGAGAGTTCGGCGTGGTTGTGGGGGTTTGGGGGCCGCGGACCAGCGGGTCAGCGGAGGCGCGCACCTCGGTCGGCGTTGAAGCCGGTGGTGAAGGACGTCTGGGTGTCGTCGGTGGCGCCGGAGACCAGGTGGCCGCGGATGCAGATGCGGATGCGCGCAGCGGCCCAGCCGCGATGGCGGAGAGGCTGCCGGCTGCGACTATGAGGGTTGAGCGGCTCGCCGAAGATGCAATACGGGGGCGTTGTTCATACGTCCATTTCATTCTTGGAATAGCGCGCGACAAAATACTGACTTCCGGGCGCACAAAAGTGCCCGAGTCCGATGAGTTCATCGCGGCAGGCAACCGGCATCGGTCGACTGAGGGGATAGAACGATTCTACGATTACACGGCTAAGTGCGCTAGTTAAGCGAAGTAACTAATCGGTAAACCGTGGACAGCGCCGTGGGAGCCCTCGCTCAGCACTGCAGCCTGAAGTAGTCCGATGCATCCGGAGCACCAAGATCACGGTCGCGGATGACCGTGAGCGGAGCCCGGCTATCGTCAGCGCAGACCTGCTCAGGCGATCCTGCGAGGTCATCGGTGTACTCGATCTGCAGGACGAGATCACCGTAGGCGCTCGCGTACGCGTCGCACTCCCCGTACGCGCCGCACTCCTCCGCGACGGCGAAGTCGAAGCCCAGCTCGGCTCGGCCGCGGTCGGCGAGCTCGGCCGCGTTCTTCTGCCCGATCGCGAGGCCAGCAGCGTGGGCGGCGTCGACGTAGGCCGCCGCGAGCTCGAGGGCCCCGCTCTCGTCGATGCCAGCTCCCCCGCCGCTCGTGGACGCGTCGAAGCGCGTGAAGGTGTCGAGGTTGTCGATCTCGACGGCGTCGAAACCCGACTCGGCGCATCCCGTGATGATCGGGGCCATCACGTCGAGGATGCCGTCGCGCTGCTCGGCCGTCGACGGGTCGAGGATGTACTCGTCTGGCCAGTCCGGGTCGACGATCGGCTGACCGGCGGCGTCGTGGAGCAGCAGTTCGCTGCGCTCGTGGAGCCAGGCCGTGGACTCCCCCGGCTGCGTCTGGAAGCCGTTCACGTAGCAGATGCTGTACGCCCCGGAGTCCGGTGCGGCAGTGGCGTCACGGGCGACGACGTCGAGGCCGCCGTCGATGTCGTACGGCTCGCCGAGCTGGTAGTCGAAGGTGCCGCTCGTGGGCGGGAGGGGCACGGTCGACTCGGCGGACACCTTCGTCCCGCCTTGCGCGCAGCCGCTCAAGGCGAACACACTCACGACGAGAAGCAGAGCTGCTGGAAAGACGCGCATGGAGTCATCATGCTCCAAGGCACATCACGGTTCTTTGTGTATTCCCGCCGATTTCACCTCGCCTTTCACCCCGAGATCCTTTCTCTTGAGAAGAAGGCTGCGCCTAAGCTTGGTCGACTTATCCCAAAGGAGTGCCGGTGTCCCCCATCACGCCCCACGCCCCCTTGCACGATGCACGCGCCACCGACCTCACGGCGTCGGCCTAGGCGGCGGGCCCGGCAACGGTCGCTGCGTGGTTCACCAGCCAGACACTGTCCTGCAGTTCGTCGGATGGACACTCCTCGCCTGCAGCGCTGCCCTCTTCGCCCTCATGATCGTGGCGGCGGCGTTCGCATCCCGACGACAGAACCCCTCGAAGCGCAGGCTGCGCGTGCTCAGCGTGATCCTGGCCGCGCTGGCCGCCCTGAGCGCCGTCATCGGCGGCGTGAGCCTCGCGGCCGGGACCTTCGCGTGATCTCCCGTGCGACGGAGACGAGCTAGCCCGCGAACACCGTCGTGAGCTCGCCGATCCCCTCGACGCGGATGCGCACCGAGTCGCCATCGGCGACGGCGCGGTGGTCACGGAGCGCGTCCGGCAGCTTCTGCGGGGTGCCCGTCGCGATGACGTCCCCCGGCTGGAGCGTGATGGACTGCGAGATGTACGAGACGAGCTCGGCGAACGGGAAGATGAGCGTCGACGTGCTCTGCGAGACCGTCGTCTCCCCGTCCCGGATGACCTCGACGAGCAGGTCAGCGGGGTCGTCGATCTCGTCCGCGGTCACGATGGCGGGCCCGAGCGGCGCGAAGCCGTCGAAGCACTTCCCAAGCGTCCACTGGCTGGTGCGGTTCTGCCAGTCACGGGCCGAGACGTCGTTGACGAGGGTGTAGCCGACGACGTGCGAAAGTGCCTCCTCGGCGGATACGGCGTGCGCCGTCCGTCCGATGACCAGGCCGATCTCGCCCTCGTAGTCGACGTCGCTGCTCTGCGGGGGCAGGAGCACGGCGTCGTCTGGACCGAGCAGCGTGTTCGCGGTCTTCACGAACACGTCCGGGCGTTCGGGGTCGGGCTGCCCTTCCCCACCCGCGACCACATGGCCGCGATAGTTGTAGCCGACGCAGAGCAGCACACGCGGCGTCACGGGCGCGAGCAGACGCTCCCCGTCGCGCCACGGCAGGCCGCTGGGGTCGGCCGACGCGACCGCGGCGCGCGCATCCGCGAGCAGCTGCTCGTCGGAGAGCAGCTCGAGTGTCGATGCGACGAGACCGGAGAGGTCGAGGAGCCGATCACCCTCGGGCGACTCGACGAGGGCCGCGGGCACGCTCTGCCCTGCACGATCCCAGGTGACGATTCTCATGCGCCTGCTCCCCCGCTCACCAGTACCGCTGCCAGTCGGGGCGTGACGCGCGCGTCAGCGCCTCCAGGAAGAAGTAGTCGCCCCAGAGCGTTCCCTCGTCGACGCCCACGAGCTTCGGCATGTCGTACACGCCGTGCAGGAGGAGCGCGTCAGAGGACTCGGCCGGCCGCGGCGTCGCCTCGGCGATGAGCGCGTCGAGCTGCGCGTATGCGGCTTTGCGTGCGCGCGACGACCGCTCGGGGTCGGGCTCGACCGCGGCGAGCTCGAAGAACCCGCACGCGGCGATCGCGGCGGCCGAGCTGTCGCGGGGAGCGTCGCTGCCCTCGGTGTAGACGAGATCCCAGTAGGGGATGCCGTCGCTCGGCAGGTGCGCGAGGTAGTAGTCGGCGCACCTCCAGGCAGCCTCGAGCTGCCTCGAGTCGCCAACGGCCTGCGAGTTGAGCGCGAAGCCGTAGATGCCCCAGGCTTCCCCGCGCGCCCAGCACGACTCGTCGAACGCGCCCTGCTCGGTGCCCCCGCGCAGGGGCTCGCCGGTCTCCGCGTCCCAGTAGAACGTGTGGAACGTGGAGTCGTCGGCGCGGAAGATCTGCGTGCGCAGCTGCTCCGTGTGGCGGCGGACCGCATCCGCGTATCGGGGGTCGCCCGTCTGCTCGCCGACCCACGTGAGCAGCGGCATATTCATGAGGCTGTCGATGATGGCGCGGCCACGCTGCGCTGGGTCGCTGAGGTCCCCCCAGGCCTGCAGGATGCCGGCCGGCTCGAGGAAGCGCGTCATGAGCCGCTCCCCCGCCTTGATCCCGGCGGTGCGCCAGCGCTCGTCGCCGGTCTGCTTCCACGCGGTGACGACCGAGAGCGAGTACAGGAACCCGAGGTCGTGGGTCTCGAGGTCCTCGTCCCCGTAGAGACGACGTTCGAAGTCAGCGGCGTGCGCGAGGGCGGCTTCGTGGAAGGCCGCGTCGCCGGTGGCATCACCGGCGAGCCACATCATGCCCGGCCAGAAGCTCGTGGTCCAACCGCGGTTGGCCCCCTCGGCGAAGGCCTCGGTCGCGGGTCGCAGCAGGTAGCGGCCGTCGGTGGTCGTGTCGTCAGGGTAGGCGGCGCCGAACGCGACGATGTTGCGTCGGACGGTTTCGGTGGCCGCTGCCAGCGCGTTCTCCACGGTCGTGGATGCGGGCGCGAAAGTCATGGGGATTCCTTCGAGTGAGTTCGTGGTGTCCGTCAGGCCGCGGCGTGTGCCGGGGTCTGCTGCAGGGTGTATCGGCCGCCAGCCCAGACGACGTAGAGGCAGGCGGCGGCGGAGAGCCCGATGGCGATGGCCGGGGCCGCGGTGAGGACCGCGGCCTGGACGGCGACGATCGCGAAGGACGCGAAGGTCATCGGCCAGCGGCGCACGGCGAGGAAGAGGGATGCGCGCACCAGCACGAGCAGGCGCGTGTCGTCGGCCTGCGTGATGGCGACGAGCGACACCGCTGCGGTCGCGAGCGTCAGGATCGCGACGACGGCCAGCAGCGGAACGAGGAGGACGCCGATGCCGGTGGGGACGAGGACGAAGATGTCCACAAGCGCGACCGTGACGACGGCGGAGGTGACCGCCGAGATCACGAGGGCGCGCTTCCAGGTGCGGCGCACCCCGCGGAGGAACGCGCGGATCACGTCGCCGTCGCCCTCAGCATGCGCGCGGAAGGTCGCGAAGGCGCCGGCGATGCCCGGTCCCGTGAGCGCCGCGCTCGCCGCGAGCAGCGGCCACGACAGCGATGGGTCCGTCGTCACGAGCAGCACGAGGAACGGCAGGCTCATGATGGCGAGCATGGCGTTCACGCCGAGGGCGAGGTACGCGACGTTGAATGCCGTCGAGTAGATGCTGTGCGGGATGCGCTTCACGATCAGCCCTTCAGTCCGCTTGTGGCGACGCCTTCGACGAAGTACCGCTGGCCGAGGAGGAAGACGATCGCGATCGGGACAACCGAGATCGTGAGCCCCGCGAAGAGCACGCCGTAGTCGACGTCGTAGAGGCTGGAGACGAAGTTCTTCAGACCGAGCTGCATGGTCCAGAGGCTCGGGTCGCGCAGGTAGATGAGCGGTCCGAGGTAGTCGTTCCAGGTGTTCACGAAGGTGAGCAGCGAGAGGCTGGCGATGGCGGGAATCGAGAGCGGCAGCATGATGCGGCGCCAGATGCCGTACTCGCTGAGGCCGTCGAGGCGGGCGGCTTCGGAGAGCTCCATGGGGATGGACTCGTAGAACTGCTTCATGAGGAACACCCCGAAGGCGCCGAAGGCCTGCAGCAGGATGATCGCCCAGAGCGTGTTCGAGAGGTTCGCGTTGGAGAGCATGATGAACTGCGGGATCATGTACGACTGCCACGGCACGGCGATCGTTCCGACGTAGAGCAGGAACAGCGCATCGCGGCCGGGGAACTTGACTCGCGAGAAGCCGTAGGCGGCGAACGAGCCGGTGAGCACCTGAAGCGCCGTGACGGTGACCGAGAGGAACAGCGTGTTGCCGATCCAGGTCATGATGTCCGACTTGGTCCAGATGTCGATGTAGTTCTGCCAGACGAAGACCTCGGGAATCCATCTCACCGGCACCGAGAAGACGGCGTTCGCGTCCTTGAGGGAGCTCATGATCATCCAGAAGAACGGCGTGAGCATGGCTGCCGCAGCGAGGATCAGCGCGATGTAGAGCAGCGCCTTCGCGAGCCCGGCCTTCTTCTTCTTGCCGGCTGCCGCGGGATGCGCGGGCGGGTCGATGAGGAGGCGACGTGAGTCCTCTTCTGGGAGGACGACTGCCATGGTCTGGGACATCAGTTGTCCTTCCGCTTGTTCCACAGGAACTGGATGATCGTGACGACGATGCAGAGGAAGAACAGCACGACGGACGCCGCTGACGCGTATCCGAACTCGTTCTCCTCGAAGCCCTTGCGGTAGATGAACTGTGAGATGACAGTCGTGGACTGTCCCGGCCCGCCCTCGGTGAGCACGAGGATGAGGTCGAAGATCTTGAAGGAGTTGATCGTCAGCATGACGGTGACGAAGAACATGGTCGGGCGCAGGCACGGGAGGGTGACGTTCCAGAAGCGCTGCCAGGCGTTGGCGCCGTCGACTCGGGCGGCCTCGTGCAGCTCGGGCGGCACCGTCTGGAGGGCCGCGAGGAAGAGCACCATGTAGTAGCCCATGTCGCGCCACGTGCTGATGATGACCACCGCCGGCATCGCCCACTCCGTTGAGGTGAGCCAGCCCGGCGGGTTGTCGATGCCGATGAGGCGCAGGCCCTCGTTGATGGGGCCGAAGTCCGGGCTGAAGAGCAGGTTCCAGACGAGCGCGATCGCGACGATCGACGTGATGTAGGGGAAGAACGCGGCGGTGCGGAAGAACGCGACGCCGCGGAGCTTGTTGTTGAGCAGCAGGGCGAGGCCCAGCGAGACGACGATCGTGAGCGGGATGTGCAGCACCGAGTAGTAGATGGTGTTGCCGAAGGCGACCTGGAAGCTGCCGTCGTTGAAGAGGCGCGTGAAGTTGTCGAAGCCGATGAACGTGGACGTGCCGAAGATGTTCCAGTTCGTGAGAGACATGTAGAACATCACGATGACGGGCACGAGCGTCAGCGTCGCGAACCCGATGAAGTTCGGCAGGATGAAGCTCCACCCGACGAGGGTTGTCTTCCTTCGCAGGCGGTTGCGCTGCTTGCGCGCCTCGGCTGTCAACTCCGGCGGGGCTGCCGACGGCGGCGTCGGTTCCGTGGTGGTGGTCATGATTCTCCTGGAGAGAGGGTGCCGGTCGGCCGGTGAGAGAGCACCGGCCGACCGACGGCAAGGGGGGTTAGTCGAGGCCGACTTCGTTGGCCACGCGGCCCTCGGCTTCAGTGATGGAGTCCTGCACCGACTTGGAACCGGAGAGGATCGAGGAGTGCATGTCGTTCAGGATGTTCTGGACGGCTGCGGTCTTCGAGTTGGTCGGGCTCTCGGGGAGCGTCTCGTGCGTCTGCACGGCGAATGCGGAGAGCTCGTCCTGCGGAGCGCCCTCGACGGCGAAGTACGCCTCGACGACGGGGTCGCTCAGGAGCGCCGGGGTGATGCCGATGCCCGCGAGCTTGGTTGCTGCCTCTTCGCTGGCGGCGTAGGCGAGGAAGTCCTTCGCGGCCTGCGTCTTGCCCTCGTCGATGTTGGCGTTGATGCCGAACCCTGCCGGGTCACCGAACGTGACGGGGGTGTTGTCCATGCCGGTGGTGGATGCATCCATCTGCGGGACGGGTGCGATGCCCCACTCGAAGTCGTCCGCTTCGCCGGAGGCCTGCTGCGAGATGAGGGTCGCGACGAACCACGAGCCCATGGGGATCATCGCGGCGTTCTGCTTGCCGAATTCGCCCTGGTAGGTGAGCTTGTTGGCCGTGACCGTGTTGAAGGAGGCCTGCGCGCCGTCGTCCTGGAGCTTGAGGGACTTGTCGTAGTAGGGCGCGAAGTAGTCGTACTCGCCGCTGAAGATGTCGCCGCCGGCCTGCGCGTTGGCGAAGCCCTGCACGGTCGACTGCCAGCTGTGCTGATGAGCGCCCTTGGCGGTCGAACCTGCACTGGCGAGGTTCGTGGTCAGGAGGTCGGCGTTCTCGACGTAGTCATCCCAGGTCCAGCTGCCGTCTGGGTAGGCGACGCCTGCCTCGTCGAAGAGTGCCTTGTTGTAGTAGAGCACCCACGAGTCCTGGCGGTAGGGAACCGCCCACGTCGTGCCGTCGATGTTGTACGACTCGGCACCGCTGATGCCCTCGGGGAGCGCGACGTCGGAGACGTCGAGGAGCTGTCCGCCTTCCTGGAAGGTCGTGACGAACTTGATCTCCTTCTGGGTGATGATGTCCGGCCCGGAGCCCGCTGCGAGGTCGGCGGTGATGAGGGTGTTGTACTCGGCGGGGTCGTAGTCGACGACCTCGACGGTCACGTCGGGGTACTTCTCCGTGAAGCCGTCTGCGAGCAGCTGGAACTCGGGGGTGGATGCGACGCTCCAGCCCGACACCGACAGCGTGATGGGGCCGTCTGGGTCGACGCTCCCGCCGCCACTGCATCCGGTGAGGGCCAGTGCGGCGGCGGCGAGGCCCGCAGTGGCGATCATGGTGCGCTTCTTCATGGTGCTGCTCCTTTGCTGCAATGAACGAGATCCGCTTCGAATCTCTGAAAACCGACGCCCGGGCTACGAGAGGCGGTAGTTGGTGAGGTCGAGGGTGCTGTGGGCTCCGTCTGACCAGGTGATGGCGGCTCGCTCTTCGGTGAGTTCGACGCCGGTGGTGCTGCTCGGGGTGTGGTCTGCGCCCACGAGGGTGAGGTGCGCGGCGACCCAGGTGTCCGGTTCGACGGGGGCGTCGAGGATCGGGACCCGGGTGGATGCGCCGAGCGGACTTGCATCCGCCCTCGTCACGGTTCGGGCCGTCGTGCCCGCAGTCAGACCGCGGAGCGTGCTCGTGACCTGCGCGTCCTGTCGGCTCGTGACGGGCCAGCCGCCCCAGCGGAGCTGCCAGTCGGTCGCGTCGACCCCTGCCTCGGTGTCGGTGACCCGGGCGAGGCGCACCTCCTCGGCGCCGCGGACGACGGAGACGACCGTGAGCCGCGCGATGACGGTCGCGTCGCCGTCGAGGCCCGAACCATGGCGCTGCTGCTTCAGCGCGGGCTCAAGCGTGTGGGCGAGCCAGGTGGATGCGGCCACGCCGGCGGTGCCGTCCTCGCTTGCGGTGAGGAGCTCCATCGCGGCGCGATGGGTGGCCGTGCCGGTTCCGTCGACGAGCGCCACCGACTGCTCGAGGGGCTCGTGCCAGGCGAGGTCGTCGAGCAGCGGGCTCGTTGCGCTCGAGTAAGCGAGGCGGGCGTAGAGGGGCGAGTCGCCGACGAGCGTGTTCGGCTTCGCGTGGTCGGTGCCGTGGTTGGCGATGCGCACGATGCCGTCGCTGCTCGTGCCGGTGACGACCCAGCCGGGGGCCGCGATCGTGCGCACGAAGTCGCCGCGCTCGACGGGGAGCAGCTCGGGGTCGGCGACCCAGACGGGGTGGTCTGCGGGAAGCAGCACACCCAGGAGTCCCTTGGACGCCCAGTACGGGGACGCCGGCCCGGAGTAGGCCTGCGCGAGCTGCCGCCACTCGCCGTGCCAGCCCATAGTGAGCAGGCCGCGCTCGTCGGGCACTCCGCGCTGATCGAAGTGGGTGACGACCTTCTCGGCCGCGTGCCGCAGGGCGCCGAGCGACACGGAGGGGACCTCCGCGAGCGCGCCGACCCAGAACGGGGCCGCCGCGGCGAAGCGGTAGATGAGGCTGCGGCCCTGCAGGAGCGGCGAGCCGTCGCCGCCGATGAGGTGCACGGCGTCCTGCAGGAAGCGGTCGAGCGCGGCGACGTCGCCCGCGAGGCGGCTACCCGCCAGCTCGTCGGCTCCGCGCATCCGCGACCACAGGACCGGGTAGATGTGCAGCGCCCAGCCGACGTAGTGGTCGTAGGAGCGCTCTTCCCCGTCGGACAGCCACCCGTCGGCACGCACGAACGAGTCGTGCAGCGCGAGGTCCGCCGTGACGTCCTCGGGCGACCATGGGCCGCCGACGGAGCGGAGGAACGTCTGGACCACGAGGCGGAACCAGAGCCAGTTGGTGCGCGGGTAGGTGTCGTCGCCGACGGCGGGAGCGAAGTAGTCGATGACGCGCTGCTGCGTGAGCTCGTCGAGCGAATCCCAGATCCAGGGACGCGTGAGGTCGAGGATGAGGGCGAGCGACGCCGCCTCGACCTTCGCCTGGGGATGCTCCTCGAGCCGCACCCAGCGGTCGACGGCGTCGGGGTCCACACCGGTTCGGATGCCCTCGGAGAAGAAGGCGATAAGCGAGTCGACGCCCTGGCCGCGCTCCCCGGCGATGCGGAATCCTGCGAGGAGGAAGGTGCGTGCGAAGCCCTCGAGGCCGTCGATGTCGTGGCCGTAGCCACCCTCGGCGCCGGGAGGAGTGATGCGGCCCTTGCCTGGTGAGGCCCAGGCCATGGCTCCGGCGAGGAGGCGGTCGGCGTAGCCGGTCCAGTCGTCGCGGGTCCATGCCGACTGCGACGCTGACTGCGCCGCGGTGGCGGGCGACGCGGGCGTGAATGCAGTGGACACGGATTCTCCTTTGAATTGCCGTCCGAGGGAGGATGAACCGTCTCCTCGGGGGTGGTGACATTTCCGAGCGTAGCAATCATTCTCGATCACAACAATGCGGTTATGATCGTGCATGATCGTTTACGATCGATTTGTGAAAGAGGTCAACGATGACAGACACCAGGCCTAGGCCGCCGCTTCGCGCTCCCCTGAC
This sequence comes from Pseudoclavibacter sp. 8L, assembly GCF_902506465.1. Classification (NCBI taxonomy): domain Bacteria; kingdom Bacillati; phylum Actinomycetota; class Actinomycetes; order Micrococcales; family Microbacteriaceae; genus Pseudoclavibacter; species Pseudoclavibacter sp. 8L. The sequence continues at coordinate 776,635 of NZ_LR733185.1, forward strand.
GCACGCCCTCACGGCGCAGCTCGGGCTTCGAGGCGACCTCGATCTCTCGACCGCCCTCCGCGCGGTGATCGCTGCCCCGAACGACGCCCTCCCCGTAGCACCCGCATCCGCCTGGGAGCCGGGCGAACCCGAGCCGATCACGCTCGCAGCACTGAGCGCTCGCGCCGACGCTGAGCGGGGCACGCCCTGGCCGCAGCCGCTCGCAAGCGACGCCGCCCGCTACCACGGAGACGGCGACCGCCTCGCCTGGGAGACACCCGCCTTCGCGCGGCAGGAACGCCTCACCCGCGTCGCTGTGGCCGCCACCGCCGACCCGGCGATGCTCGGTGACGTCGTCGACGGCATCATCCTCCTCTGCGAGCAGAGCTCCTGGTGCTGGCCCGCCCACGACGACACGCTCCAGCGCCACGGCTCGGTCGTCGCGACCGTCACCGACCCCTACCTCGACCTTGGGGCAGGCGAGGTCGTCGGCCAGCTGGCCTGGGTCGACCAGCTGCTCGGCGACCAGCTCGACGCCCGCTACCCGGGCGTGCGAGCCCGCATCCGCCACGAGGCACGCGTGCGGGTCTTCGAGCCGTTCACGCGCCGCCGTGACTGGCACTGGCTCGGCCTCGACGGCGACGCCCACAATTGGAACCCGTGGATCCACGGCAACGTGCTCGTCGCCGCGCTGCGCCTCCTCGACGACCCGGCGGAGGCCGACGAGCGTGCCCGCATCCTCGCGCTCGTCGTGGAGGGACTCGACCGGTACGTCGCCGTGCTCCCCGAAGACGGCGCCATCGACGAGGGCTACGCCTACTGGTGGAACGGCGCCTGCCGCCTGCTCGAGGCCCTCGACCTGCTCACCTTCGCGACCGGCGGCAGGCTCGACCCCGTGCCGAGCATCCCGGCGCTTCGCGAGACCGTGGCCTTCCCTCACCGCATGCATCTGGGCGCCGGCTGGTTCGTGAACGCCGCAGACGGACAGGCGAAGCCGAGCACCGACCAGCCCTGGCACTCCCTCCACCGTGCCGCGGTGCGTGCGGGCGACCTCGACGCGCAGCGGTTCGCCGCCTCCCATCGGCGCCCGGATTCGCCAGCGGCCGTCGAGGCCGAGGGGCTCGGCCGGGTGCTGCGCGGCATGACGGATGCGGCCTGGCTGCAGGCGAGAGCCACGACTCCCCCGACCCCCGCCGCAACCTGGCTGCCGTCCACACAGATGCTCGTCGCCCGCGAGCGCGAAGGGTCGAGCGCCGGGCTCTCCGTCGCCACCAAGGGCGGGCACAACAACGAGCACCACAACCACAACGACGTGGGCAACTTCCTGGTCGCCTCCGACGGTGTGCCCGTCATCGTCGACGCTGGCCGCCCCAGCTACGACGCCCGCACCTTCAGCGAACGCCGCTACGAGCTGTGGCCGATGCAGAGCGAGTGGCACAACGTGCCGTTCGTCGCCGGGCGCGGCCAGCCGACGGGGCGCGAGCATGCCGCCACCGTCATCGACGTGCAGACGGGGGATGCCCCCTCGCTCGAGCTGGAGCTCGCCGGCGCCTACGACGTCGCTGAACTCGAGTCCTGGCGCCGCGAAGTGCGCCTCGACCGCGAGCGCGCCGAGGTCCGCATCCACGACGCCTGGCGGTTCGCACAGCCCGGCCCTGCACCCGCACCGGCACCGGCACCCGCCGACCCCGCGGCACCCGCAGACCCCGCAGCGCCCGCAGCACCCGCAGACCCCGCAGAGTTGTGGCCAAACGCCATCGCGCCGGACACGAACCGCACTCCGCCACAACTCTCCGCCGCGGAAGCCGCGCCCGCACCGGCCGCCACACCCACACCCGCGACCCACGCCCCCACGCCAGCCGCATCCGCAGCGCCCGCAGAGTTGTGGCCAAACGCGCTCGCGCACGACACCAACCGCACTCCGCCACAACTCTCCGCCGCGGAAGCCGCCGGTGCGACGCAGTTGCGGCTGCTGCTCGCCGGGGAGGTTGCGCTCGACAGCGACAGCGACAGCGACAACAACAACAACGGTGACAACCACAGTGACAACGACGGCCCCGCTCAACGCGGCGCGACGGTGACCCCGCTCGCCGGGGCCCCGCGCATCCGCATCACGTGGGACGAGGGCGTCCACGCGAGCCTGACGCCCATCGAGCTCGAGGATCCGATGCTCACGGACGTGTGGGGCCCTAGACTCGTGCGACTCGACCTCGACGTCGCACACCGGTCAACGCTGACCGTCACCGTGCGACAAGAGCACTCGACACTGCCCCTCGGGCAGACAGAAGCTGTGGGGGTCACAGAATGATGGAACAGGGATCACGACTCGCGACCGAGCGTCGGGACCTCATCCTCGAGCGACTGCTCGCGTCCGGCGCGGTGCGAGTCGCCGAACTCACGGATGCTCTGGATGTCACCCCCGTCACGCTGCGACGCGACCTGCAGCAGCTCGAAGCGGAGGGGCTGCTCGTGCGCGTGCACGGCGGCGCGGTGCTCCCACCCGACGGGGCACCGGCCCTGCAGGCGCGCCAGGGGAACAACGGCGCGCAGCAGACCATCGGCGTGCTCGTGCCGTCGCTCGACTTCTACTGGCCGCGCGTCATCCGCGGCATGGAGCAGGCGGCCCGCGAGCAGGGTGCGAAGCTCCTGCTCCGCGGCACGTCCTACGAGATGCAGGATGAGCGGCCCGTGCTCGAGCGCATGGTCGAGCACGAGGGCGTCACCGGCCTTGTCGTCGCACCCAATACCGACACCGACCACGCGCGCGAGGTCATGGAATGGCTGCACGAATCCGGTCTGCCGTTTGTGCTCGCCGAACGTGACGCCGTCGTCGGCCCCGACCGCACCCCGGCCGAATCGGTCACCACCGACCACGCGCTGGGCGCAGTGCTCGCAGCCCGCCACCTCGCGCAGCTCGGGCACCGCAAGGTCGGCCTCTTCATCTCGCGGAACTCCCCCACCTCGCGCAAGATCATCGCGGGCTGGTCCGCCGCGTGCCGCGAGCTCGGCCTCACGCCGGGCGAGCACGTCGAGCGCATCCTGCCCGACCGCCGCGATCCGCGATTCTCGGGGGCAGTGGATGCGGTGCTCGATGCCGTCCTCGAGGCCGGCGTCACGGCCTTGCTCGTGCACTCCGACCGGGAGGCGATGGCGATCATCGACGTCGCGCTTGCCCGCGGGCTGAGCGTGCCGGAGGACCTGTCGGTGGTCGCCTACGACGACGAGGTCGCCGACCTCTTCACGCCGGCGCTCACCGCGGTCACCCCGCCCCGGTCCTCGCTCGGGCGGGCCGCCGTGACGACCCTCCTCGCGCGCATCGCCGACCCGACGCGCCCCGTGCACCGCACCGTGCTCAGCCCCAGCTTCAACTCGCGACTCTCCACGGCGCCGCCTCGCGACAGCTGAGCCGTTTGCGGGCGTTCTCCCAGCCTTCCCGCCCGCGCATCCCCCTAAGCTCTTCCGAAGCAAGGGGAGTACTCCCGTCTGCGGTGTGCCCGTCAATACGAGCGTGAGTCCACGTTCCGGGGCACCGGTTCCGCCAGCACCACCCGAGAGGGAAGCCGGCCGGAGTGGAGGAGACCTTGGTGTCGTTGTTGAACACCAATCCCCCTTTGGAGTACCCCCATGCAGGTCACCACCACTGTCTGGCTCATCACGATCGCGGTGACGATCGCCTTCTTCGTGTACGAGTTCTTCGCCCACGTGCGGAAGCCGCATGAGCCCACCATCGGCGAATCCGCCCGCTGGTCGGCGTTCTACATCGGCCTCGCGCTGCTGTTCGGCGTCGGCATCGGATTCGTCACCGACTGGCGCTACGGCGGCGAGTACTTCGCCGGCTACCTGACCGAGAAGGCGCTGTCGCTCGACAACCTCTTCCTGTTCCTCATCATCATGACCGGCTTCGCGGTGCCCAAGATCTACCAGCAGAAGGTGCTGATGATCGGCATCGTCATCGCGCTCATCATGCGCGGTGGCTTCATCGCCGTCGGGGCCGCCCTCATCGAGAACTTCTCCTGGGTCTTCTACCTGTTCGGCGCGCTGCTGTTCGTGCTCGCCTACCAGCAGATCAAGGGCGACCACGGGGATCCCTCGAACAACGCCTTCATGCGCTTCGTGCGCCGCATCCTCCCCGTCACGGATGAGTACCACGGCGACAAGATGACCGTGAAGAAGGACGGCAAGCGCTTCGTCACCCCGATGCTCCTCACGATCGTCGCGATCGGCTTCATCGACCTGGTCTTCGCGCTCGACTCGATCCCCGCGATCTACGGGCTCACCAACGAGGCGTACATCGTGTTCACCGCGAACGCCTTCGCGCTCATGGGCCTGCGCCAGCTGTTCTTCCTCATCGGCGGACTGCTCGAGCGCCTCGTCTACCTCAGCCAGGGCCTCGCCGTGATCCTCGGCTTCATCGCCGTGAAGCTCGTCTTCCACGCCCTGCACGTCAACGAGGTTCCGTTCATCAACGGCGGCGAGCCGCTGCTGTGGGTGCCGGAGATCCCGATCTGGTTCTCGCTCACGTTCATCGGCGCGACCATCGCGGTCGCCACGATCGCGAGCCTCCTCAAGACGCGGAACGACCGCAGCAAGTCCGAGCGCTCCACCGTGCAGGACGAGCCCATCGAGACGGCCGCCGACACTGCGGATGCGCCCCGCGCCGCCAGCGCCGGGTCGAGCGGTGCGAGCGCGAGCGAAGTGACCGCGAGCGGGTCCCCCGTCTCCGGCGGCGACTCCCGCGACGCCTAGCAAGCCGCAGAATCCCGACACCGCAGACGCTGCCCGGCGTTTCGCCCTCTGAGACCACTCTCAGAGGGCGAAACGCCGGGCAGCGTCGCAGATGGGGCGAAAGCTGCGATGCGACGCCTCGGCGAGGACAGGGCCAGCGCTCCAGTTGACGCGCGTTAGTGAGTGTCGTACTGTGCTCCTATCGCTCGCATTAACGCGGGTTAGTCAATGAAGACAGGATTCCAATGAGCGGTCAGAATGCGTCGACACACGGGGGTCCCGCGCGTGCGAAGGCAGTCACCATGGCCGACGTGGCACGCCACGCGGGCGTCAGCCGGACGGCGGTCTCCTTCGCTCTGAACGGAACGGACGCGGCCATCCCGGAAGGCACCAGGCGTCGCATTCGCGATGCCGCCGCCGAGCTCGGGTACCGCCCGAATGCGGCAGCCAGGGCGCTCGCCGTCCAGCGCACCGGCTGGTACGGACTCGTCACGGAGATCGTGACGGCCCCGTTCGCCGTCGACATCGTGAAGGGCGCCCAGTCGGCTGCGTGGGAGCTCGGCAGCTTCCTCCTCATCGCCCCGAGCGACGAGGAGCCGACCATGGAGTCGCTCGCGATCGAGAAGCTGCTCGAGCAGCGGGTCGAGGGCATCATCATCGCCGCGACGTGGCACCGCGGCATCCGCGTGCCGGACAACGCGCACGACGTGCCCTGCGTGCTGGTGAACTGCTACGACCTCGACAACCGAGTGCCGAGCATCGTCCCCGACGAACGCCAGGGTGGTCGCACGGCAGCTCGTGCGCTCCTCGACGCCGGACACGAGCGCATCGGCCACATCACGCTCGCCCCCGGCATCGCGGCGACGGTCGGCCGCCTCGCAGGCCTCCGCGACGAGATGCGCCTAGCGGGGCTCCCCCTCGGCGACGAGCTCATCGAGTCGAGCGACGGGACAGCGGATGGCGGTTACGCCGCGGCCACCAGACTCCTCGATCTCCCCGAGCGCCCGACAGCGATCTTCTGCGGCAACGACCGCGTCGCGATGGGCGCCTACGACGCCATCAAGGAACGCGGGCTCCGGATTCCCGAGGACATCTCCGTCGTGGGCTTCGACGACCAGGAGATCCTGGCCGGCTACCTGCGACCCGGCCTGACCACCGTCGCCCTTCCCTTCGAGGAGATGGGCGCGGCAGGGGTGACCATGCTCACCTCGCTGGCAGCGGGCGAGGCGATCACCGATCGACAGATCGAGATCGCCTGCCCGCTGCGCTCGCGCTCGTCCATCGGAGGTCGAATCCGATGATCGAGCAAATCCCTCCCCTGCGAACTCCTACGCACGCGAAGAAAGAGACACCATGACCCTATCCATCAGACAGCGCGTCGTCACCGTGGTCGGCATGGGCGCCGTTGCCGCGGTCGCCATGTCCGGCTGCACTGCGTCCGCTTCCGGCGCCGGTGAAGCACTCCTGACGATCCCTCGCGAGGACATGGGAACGTTCAGCCAGAACTTCAACCCGTTCTCGCCAACCGCCGCCCCGATGACGCAGCAGGCGATCTACGAGTCGATGCTCATCTACAACCCCGCCGCTGGCGACACCGTGCCGTGGCTCGCCGAGTCCTGGGAGACGAGCGGCGACGGCCTCACGCAGACCTTCGACCTCCGCGACGGCGTGCTGTGGTCCGACGGCGAGGCGTTCACCGCCGACGACGTCGTGTTCACCGTCGACCTGCAGCGTGAGCTGCTCGGCGGATTCGACTATCTCGCCGACGCCAAGGCCGTCGACGCGGACACGGTCGAGTTCACACTCTCGAAGCCGTACAGCCCGGCACTCTACGAGCTGGGCCAGCTGACGCTCGTCCCCGAGCACATCTGGGCGGCCCAGGAAGATCCCGGCAACTTCGAGAACCCTCTGCCCGTCGGCACCGGCCCCTACACGGAGGTCACGAACTTCCAAGCGCAGTCGTTCGACCTCCTGCCGAACCCGAACTACTGGCAGGAGGGCGCGCAGAACATCCCAGGCATCCGGATGCTGGCGTTCGCCGGAAACGACGGGGCCAACCTGGCGGCTATCAACGGCGATGTCGACTGGGCGCCGCAGTACATTCCGAACATCCAGACCGCGTTCGTCGACCGTGACCCCGAGAAGCGGCACTACTGGTTCCCGCCGACGGGATCGATGATCAACTGGCAGCTCAACACGACCCTCCCGATGTTCTCCGACGTCCGCGTCCGGCAGGCGCTCTCCATGGCGCTCGACCGCAAGCAGATCGTCGACGTCGGGATGTCCGGCTACACGACGGCGGCGGACTGCACCGGGCTCTCTGGCGCATACGACACCTGGCGCGACGAGGCGGTTGCGAGCTCCTGCGGCTGGGCCTCGCTCGACCTCGCAGCGGCGGCAGACCTCCTCGATGCCGCGGGATACCCGGAGGGCGCAGACGGGACGCGGACCACCCCGGACGGCCAGCCGTTCTCGTTCACCATCTCCGTCGGCTCGACCTCGAGCGACTGGCTCTCGGTCGCGAACATCATCTCGCAGAACCTGGGCGAGCTCGGCATCCAGGCGACCGTCGATTCGCCCGACTGGGCCTCGGTCGTCGCCGGATACGAGACCGGCGACTTCGAGACCGGCATCGTCTGGAGCGCCGCCGCGCCGACTCCGTACCAGTACTACCGCAACACGATGTCGACGGAGACCGTCGTTCCCGTCGGCGAGCAGACCTTCGACAACTACCACCGCTTCGGCAGTGCGGACGCCGATGCGCTGCTCTCCGAGCTGGCCAGCGCCTCCGAGCCGGAGCAGCAGGCCGCCGCGACCTCGGGCCTGCAGCAGCTCTTCGCGGAGCAGACCCCGGTCGTCCCCCTGTTCTCCGGCCCCGAATGGGGTGCGTACACGACCGAGCGCTTCGTCGGCTGGCCGACGGAGGAGGACCCGTATGCGACCCTCGCGACCCGTTCCTCCACCACCGTGCTCGTGCTCACGAAGCTGACGCCCGCCGAGTAACAGCCGCCTTTTCTCGCCGCCGGCCGGGCCACATCCCGGCCGGCGGCCCAGCCGCCGCCTGCCCTGAAGGGGCCGCGCCGCCGCCCCATCAACTCCACCCGCTCCATCCATCGAGGAGGATGTCGTGAGCTTCATTCTGCGCAGGCTCGGGTTCTACCTGCTGGCCTTCTGGGTCTCCATAACCCTCAATTTTCTCCTACCGCGTCTCATGCCGGGGGACCCCGTGACGCGCATGCTCTCGCGTTCTCAACAGCGCCTCGACCCTGAGCAGGTCGATTCACTCCGCGAGATGCTCGGCGTGAACGGTGGCCCATGGTGGCAGGAGTACCCCGAGTACCTGGTCCGGATCCTCACCGGCGACTTCGGCGTCTCCATCTCGAGGTTCCCGACGCCCGTGACGGAGGTCATCGCCCAGCAGCTGCCGTGGACGCTGCTGCTCGGCGCCGTCTCGCTGTTCATCGCCGTGATCATCGGCAACCTCCTCGGCATCCTGGCCGCGTGGCGTCGGGGCGGAGTGCTCGACTCGATCGTTCCGCCCTTCCTGGTCTTCATCGGCTCGTTCCCCTACTTCTGGCTCGCGATGGGCGCGCTCTACGTCTTCGGAGTCATGCTCGGGTGGGCCCCGCTGCGCCACGCGTTCAGCGTCGGCCTCACCCCGTCGTGGGATCCGGTGTTCATCAGCGACGTCGCGGCGCACCTCGTCCTGCCTGCGCTCTCCATCGTGCTCGTGTCGATCGGCGGGTGGATGCTCGGCATGCGCAACACGATGATCGCCACGAACTCAGAGGACTACATCCTCATGGCGGAGGCGAAGGGGCTCAGCTCGTCGCGTGTCATGCTCCGGTACGGGGCCAGGAACGCGCTGCTCCCGAGCGTCACCTCCATCGGGATGAGCCTCGGCTTCATCGTCGGCGGCGCCCTGCTCACCGAGGTCGTCTTCGCCTACCCGGGCGTCGGCTACCAGCTGCTCGCCGCCGTCCAGGGCCTCGACTACCCGCTCATGCAGGGCCTGTTCCTCACGATCACCGCCGCGGTGCTCCTCGCGAACTTCCTCGTCGACCTCATCTACGTCCGACTCGACCCGCGCGTTCGCGTGCGCTGAGAGGTACCCATGTCGATCCAAAGCCCCGAGTCGCTCGCGCACGCCTCAGCCGTCCGCGACGCGAGCCAACCGCCGAGCACCAGCTCGATCGCCACCCGTCTGCCGGATGAGCAGAACCGCTCGCGCGGACGTCAGCTGACGCGCCTGCTCCGCGCCCTGCTGCGCAACAAGAAGGCGCTGTCCGGGCTCATCATCCTGCTGGTCTTCGTGGTGCTCGCGCTCGCCGCACCCGTGATCTTCCCCGGTGACCCGTCCCGGATCGGGTCGGGCGGAGCAACGCCACCCAGTGCGGACCATCTGCTGGGCACGACCGCGAAGGGGCAGGATGTGCTCGCGCTCACCGTCTGGGGAGCTCGCTCGAGCCTGCTCGTCGGGTTCGTCGCGGGTGTGCTCTCGACACTCGTCGGCATCGTCGTCGGTCTCACGAGCGCCTTCTTCGGCAAGCGCGTCGACGATGCGCTCTCGCTGGTGACGAACGTCTTCCTCCTGATTCCCGGCCTGCCGCTGCTCGTGCTGCTCGCCGCGTTCCTCCCGCCGGGACTCGGCACGGTCATCGCGGTGCTCGTCATCACGGGCTGGGCTGGCAGCGCTCGGGTGCTCCGCGCTCAGGGCCTCTCGATCCGCGGCAAGGACTACATCGGCGCCGCCATCACCTCCGGAGAGCGACCGCTGTCGATCATCCTGCGGGAGATGCTGCCCAACGTGGCATCGATCGTGATGACCACGCTCCTCGCCTGCATCATCGGAGCGATCGGCGCGCAGGCCGGCCTCGAGTTCCTCGGGCTCGGCGACCCGAACACCCTCTCGTGGGGCACCAACCTGTTCTGGGCGTCCAGCGACGGCGCGCTCATGATCGGCCAGTGGTGGATCTTCGTCCCCTCCGGTCTCGCGATCGCGCTCGTCGCTTTCGCCCTCGCCCTCTGCAACTACGCGGTCGACGAGGTCACCAACCCACGGCTCCGGAGGCCGCGCACCGCGCGGACCGCAACGGCGCCCACGACCGTCGACCGCAAGGAGCAGGCACGATGAGCGTCCTCGAAGTCCGCGACCTCACGGTCGACTACGTCAGCGACGAGCGGTCCGTCCGCGGCGCCGACCGCGTCTCCTTCTCGATCGCGCAGGGTGAGATCCTCGGCCTCGCCGGGGAGTCCGGCTGCGGGAAGTCGACGTGCGCGAACGCCATCATGCGACTGCTGAAGGAGCCGGCCCGGATCACGGGCGGCAGCATCCTCTTCGACGGGCAGGACGTGCTGAGCATGGACGCCGGGCGCCTTCGCGATTGGCGCTGGCGGGAGGTGGCGATGGTGTTCCAATCGGCGATGAGCTCGCTCAACCCGGTGATGCGCATCGGCGACCAGCTCGTCGACACGCTGCGGGCTCACGAGCGGATCTCGAAGCGCGACGCTTGGCGCCGCGCCGGGGAGCTCCTCGAGATGGTCCGGGTGGGCGCGGACCGTCTCCGCTCGTACCCGCATCAGCTCTCCGGCGGCCAGCGACAGCGGGTGGTCATCGCGATGGCCTGCTCGCTCCGCCCCCGCCTGCTGATCCTCGATGAGCCCACGACGGCCCTCGATGTCGTGGTGCAGCAGGACATCCTGCAGCAGATCCGGGACCTCCAGCAGGAGCTCGACTTCGCCGTGCTGTTCATCACCCACGACATGTCGCTCATGCTCGAGCTGTCCGATCGCATCGGCATCATGGTCGCCGGCCGCATCGTGGAGGTCGCGCCCGCCGCGGTCATCCGAGACGGCGCGCGGCATCCGTACACCCGGGCGCTGCTCGGGGCGTTCCCACCCATCAGCGGGCCGAGGACGAAGCTCTCCGGCTTGGCTGAGGGCGTGCGCTTCACCGATGTCCCCGACCTCGTCGAGGTCGCCCCAGGCCACCTCGTCGCTCCGAGCGGCGCACTGATCGAGGAGGAGACGCGATGAGCGTCGTCACCGAGCACGAACCCGTCCTGCGCGTGCGGGGCCTCTCCAAGCGGTTCCCCGGCGCTGGCCTCTTCGGCCGTCGCGGCGCGGTGGACGCCCTGTCCGACGTCGACCTCTCGATCGGCCGCGGTGAGATCGTCGCGCTCGTCGGCGAGTCCGGGTCGGGCAAGTCGACGCTGGCGCGGTGCGTCGCGCGCCTCGAGCAGCCGACGGCGGGAACCGTCGAGCTCGACGGAGTGGATGTCCTGCGCTCCGAGCGCCGCTCGGCCTCCCGCGCATACCGGAACCGCGTGCAGATGGTGTTCCAGGACCCCTTCGGATCGCTCAACCCGGCCCACCGCGTCGGCGCGGTCCTCGAACGGACCTTCCAGCTGCACGGCATGGGCCAGGGCGACGTGCACGAGCGCTGCGCCGAGCTCGTGGAGTCGGTCGGCCTGGATCGCCAGGTCCTGAGCGCATTCCCGCACGAGCTCTCGGGCGGCCAACGGCAGCGCATCGCGATCGCGCGCGTGCTGGCCGTGGAACCCGATGTCATCCTCGCCGACGAACCGACGTCGATGCTCGACGTCTCCGTGCGCATCGGCGTGCTGAATCTGCTCGCCGGGCTCAGGGACGAACGGGGCATCGCCATGCTCTACGTGACGCACGACCTCGCCTCGGCGAGGTACCTCGCCGACCGGATCCTGGTCATGCACCGCGGTCGGATCGTCGAGGGCGGCGAGTCGACCACACTGCTCGCCAACCCCAGCCACCCCTACACGCGCCTGCTCGTCGGCGCCGTCCCCGACCCCAATCGGGGCTCCGCACCGGACGTCGGCGTTCGCGCCCGCCTGCGCGAGGAGATCGCCGCGTGGACCTCCGCGCCGGCACTCTCGCGCCGCATCGTCGACGCCGACAACGACCACTGGGTGCTCGCACCCGAGGAGAACGAATGACCGACACCACCGTCCGCGCCGACGAGCAGCTCGTGAGGGCTCAGTCGGACCGGCTTCGCCCAGCGTTCCACTTCACCTCGCCCGGCGGCTGGCTCAACGACCCGAACGGAGTCGCGCAGGTCGATGGGCTCCACCACCTCTTCTACCAGCACAACCCGGAAGCTCCGGTGCACCACCGCATCCACTGGGGTCACGCCGTCAGCGACGATCTTGTGCACTGGCGCGATCGTCCGATCGCGCTCCGCCCCGGAGAGGGCGCCGACGGCGACGGCTGCTGGTCCGGTGTGCTCGTCGACGACGCTGGCACGCCCACGCTGGTCTACTCGGGCCGCCAGGGGCTCCGCGAGCTGCCCTGCCTCGCCGTCGGCACGGCGGATTTCGAGGAGTGGTCGCCGCTGCCGGAACCGATCATCTCGACTCCTCCCGAAGGTGACCTCACTGCGTACCGCGACCACTGCGTGTGGCGCGAGGGCGACGTGTGGCGCCAGCTCATCGGCTCGGGTGTGCGCGGAGACGGTGGGTGCGCGTTCCTCTACGAGTCCCCGGACCTCCGCGAGTGGCGGCTCATCGGCCCGCTCGCGTCGCTCCCCGCGGGCCCGGTCGCTCTCGACGACCCGGACTGGACGGGAACGATGTGGGAGTGTGTCGACTTCTTCCGGCTGCTTCCCGGCGAATCGGCTGGAACCGCGGCGACCGCAGCGCCGGATGCCGCGAGCGGCGACCCGCATGCGCTCATCTTCTCCGCCTGGCACGAGGGCGCGACCCTGCATCCACTGATCGCCCTCGGGACCTATCGGGATGACCGGTTCCAGATCGACCGTGTCCAGCGGCTCGATCTCGGGAGGCGCCACGCCTACGCCCCGCAGACCTACCGCGACGAGGCGGGCCGACGCATCCTCTGGTCGTGGATGCAGGAGGGACGCACCGACGAGGCCATGATCGCCTCGGGCTGGTCGGGGGCCATGGCTCTCCCCCGGATCCTGTGGCTCGACCGTGGCGGGGTCGTCCGGCAGGAGCCGGTTCCGGAGTTCGCCGCTCTTCGAACGCACGAGCTCGCCGGCGACTGGTCTGGCGACGCCCTCGACATCGAGGTGGATGCGCTCGTTGGCGACGGGCGGCGACTGGCCGTGACCGTTCTCGCAACCCCGGACGGTGAGGAGGCGTGTGTCGTCGAGCTCGCTCGCCGGGACGGAGCGCTGCACCTGAGCCTCGATCGATCCCGGTCCTCCGCCGACACGACCGCGGACCGTTCGCGCCTCGCCGGCACGGTGCCGGAGCCGAGCACCGCCGACGACCGCGAGCGCCCCTCGCGTCTGCGCATCGTCGTTGATCGGTCCTCGATCGAGGTGTTCTGCGATGGCATCGCCCTGACGGCTCGTGTCTACCCCACCCGCACCGATGCGCTCGGCGCGAGAGTCGAGGGGGACGCCGCGGTCACGCGCGCGACCGCGTGGCACATGGCGGGCGCCGAGGAGCACGACCGGATCCAGCTGCGCTGAACGCGGCACCGACCCACCCCAGAGGGAACCTGATGACAAGCACCGCACCGACCACCTTCCGTCCCGCGTTCCACGTGAGCGTGCCCCGCGGGTGGAAGAACGATCCGCAGCGCCCCATCCGCGTGGGCGACGAGTACCTCTACTACTACCTCGCGAACGACGACTACGTCGAAGGCGGGATCGGAACATCGTGGCGTCTCGCGACCACGCGGGACCACGTTCGCTTCAGCGATCAGGGCACGGCGATCCCCAAATTCGCGAACGGGAACGGGGACTGCTGGTCGGGCTCCGTGGTCGTCGATGCGCACAACACGGCCGGGTACGGACGTGATGCGGTTGTCGGGCTGGTCACGCAGGCGCCGGCCGGCGTGCAGGCGGTCTACCTCTGGGTCTCGACGGATGGCGGGCGCACCTTCACGCCAGGCCCGCCCGAGCCCGTCCTCCCGAACCCCGGGGCCGTCGACTTCCGCGACCCGAAGGTCGTCTGGGATGACGACCGTGCGCGCTGGTGCATGCTCCACGCGGAGGGTGACACGATCGGCTTCTACGTGTCGGCTGATCTGCACGGTTGGCGGCGAGTCGGCGAGCATCGCATCGAGGGCATCGGCCTCCTCGAATGCCCCGACCTGTTCCGGATGCGCGCGAGCGACGGCACGCGCCACTGGGTCCTCGGTATGAGTGCGAACGGCAAGGCGAGCGGCCTGCCCGCGACGTACGCCTACTGGGTCGGCGAGTTCGATGGATCGGCCTTCACCTGCGACGAGCGGGAGGCGCTGTGGCTGGACCACGGGTTCGACTTCTACGGGGCCGTCACCTACGACGCGCACGACGCGGGCGGAGACGTCGACGAGTCGTTGCGCCGCGCCATCGGCTGGGCGAACTTCTGGGACTACCCGCACAATGCGCCGTCGATGGTAACCGACGGGTACAACGGCGACGACATGATCGTGCGAGAGCTTCGCCTGCACCGACGCGGCAGCGGCTACTCGCTGAGCGCTCAGCCACCGGCCGCGCTCCTGGAGCACGCCACTCGCCGCCATTCGCTGGGGACTGTGGCCGTCGCCGGATTCTCGGACCTCGAGGTGCGGGCGGTGGCGTACGAGCTGCGCTGCGAACTGCGCTGGGACCCGAGCTCGCCACCCACCGGTGCCGGGCTGGAGCTCCGTCGCGCGAGCGGGGGTGCTCGGCGCATCGGGGTGGGAGTGTCCTTCGCGGATGCCTCGATCTCCGTGGACCGAGGTGAGACGTGGAGCCCGAGTGGCGGCGCGACGACAACGAGCATCGACGCGTCGGCGGGATCGCTCCCCCTTCGGATCCTCGTCGACCGGTCCAGCATCGAGGTCTTCGTCGGCGAGGGGTTCGAGGTGCACTCGCATCGCGTGTTCCCGCTGCCAGCCGACGACGGCATCCGGCTGCTCGCCGCGGGCGGCCAGGTGACCTTCGCGGACCTCGAGATCATCGAGCTCGAGGTCCGCTGAGGCGCAGGCGCCCGCGTGCTCAGTCCAGCACGGCCGCGACCGGCACACGCGGCCGGGGCTCTTCAGCCAGCTCCGCGGATGAGGGCGGGTCCGCGCCCGGACGGGAGACGGTGACCGCCGCCGCCCTGGCCGCTCGCTCCAGCAGGCTGCTCAGGTCTCCGCGATCGAGGCGGCGGAGGGCCCCGCGAGCAGCGCCGTCCCTGAAGCCGAGCCGGAGCAAGCCCTCGATGATCGCCGACATGAACGTGTCGCCGGCGCCCACCGTGTCGGCTACCGCCACTGCGGGCGCGGAGATGTCCGTCGTTCCGGCCTCGGTCACTGCGGTGGCACCGCTGCCCCCTGCGGTGACGACAACGACCGAGGGGCCCATCGCTCGCCAGGCGCTGGCGACGTCGACGAGGCGTTCCCCGGGGTAGAGCCAGGCGAGGTCCTCGTCGCTGGCCTTCACGACATCCGCGAGCGCCACGATCTCCTCGACTCGCCCACGGACCTCGCGGTGATCGCCGAGGAGTGCAGGCCTGATGTTCGGGTCGTAGGTGATAAGTGCACCTTCGCGCAGCCGGCGGATCGCCTGCAGCACCTCGCGTGCCCCCGGCTCGAGCAGTGCCGCGATGGACCCGGTATGCACGATGCCGGCAGTCACGGCGTCCTCGACTCGGACGTCCCAGTCGAGCTGGAAGTCGTAGTGCGCCGAGCCCGACTCGTCGAGGAATGCGGTCGCCGTCGACGTGGTGCCGACGCTCGGTCCCCCTCCGGTCAGAATCTCGACGCCGGACGCGTGCAGCCACGCGCGAACGCTCTCGCCGCGCCGGTCGTCACCGATTCGCGTCAGCAGGCGGGGACGGCAGCCGAGTCGTCCAAGCGCGAGCGCCACGTTCGCGGGGCTGCCCCCTGGGCTCTCATCGATGCTCCCGTCCACCCGGTGGACGACATCGACGAGAGCCTCGCCGATGACGAGGATGCTGGCGGTTGATAGCCCGGGCGCCACGTCTGCTGTGTCTGTGGCGCCTCGCATCTCGATCAACGCCCCGTCGAGCGCAGGAAGCTCAGCTCGCTCTGCGCCTCTTCGATGAGCGGGGTGAGCCGCTCGTTGAAGGCCTGCCCAGCAGGATGCGCCAGGTGGGCCTGGAATGCGGCGTCGTCCTCGTAGATCTCGAAGACCAGGAATCGGGCCGGCGCCTCCTGCCTGCGGTAGACCTGGAAGTCCAGATTGCCTGGCTCGGCTCGCACGACCTCGGCGTAGTCGAGGATCAGCTCCAGGACCGCGGCCTCGGCGCCGGGCCTGGCCGTGAACTCCGCGTAGAGCGTCGTCTGCTCAGCGGCCGATGCGCCGCCCTCGCCCTCACGCATCAGCGGCGCCCGTCATGATCGCGACGGCGTCGGTCATGCTGTGCGACTGCGGCGTTATGGTCGCGGCTCGCTTCCCGAGTCGTTGGATGTGGATCCGGTCGGCGACCTGGAAGACGTGCGGCATGTTGTGTGAGATCAGGATGACGGGAACGCCCTGCTCGCGAAGCCGCTCGATGAGCTCGAGCACCTGCTTCGACTCCCGGACGCCCAGCGCCGCCGTCGGCTCGTCGAGCACGACGACCTTGGATCCGAACGCCGCCGCCCGGGCGACCGCAACCGCCTGCCGTTGACCGCCTGACAGGTTCTCGACGGCGACCGTGACGTCCTGCAGCGTCGAGATGCCGAGGCGCTGGACCTGCTCGCGGGCTTCCTTGCGCATCCCCGAGGTGTCGAGGGCACGGAACACTGTGCCCGCGATGCCCGGCTTGCGCCGTTCGCGGCCGAGGAAGAGGTTGGATGCCACGTCGAGCGCAGGCGACACCGCGAGGTTCTGGTAGACGGTCTCGATGCCAGCGTCGCGTGCATCCTGCGGTCGCTTGAAGTGGACCGGCTCGCCGTCCAGCAGCAGCTCCCCCTGGTCGGGCACGTAGGCGCCGGTGAGGCATTTGATGAGCGTCGACTTCCCGGCGCCGTTGTCGCCGATGATCGCGAGCACCTCTCCGGCGTGCAGCTGAAGGCTCACCCCATCGAGCCCCACGACCTTGCCGAAGGTCTTGACCAGCCGCTTCGCCTCGAGGACAGGGACCCCCTTCGGTGCTGTCGTGGGCTCGACCGCGTCTGCTACGAGGCTCATTTGCGTACCTTCCTGATCCACTGGTCGACGGAGACCGCGACGATGACGAGAATTCCGATGGCGAGGGTCTGATAGAGACCGTCGACGCCCGCGAGGAAGAGACCGTTTCGGAAGACGCCCACGATGATCGCCCCGAGCAGCGTTCCCCAGATGATTCCCCGCCCGCCGAAGAGCGAGGTTCCGCCGATGACGACGGCGGTGATCGAGTCGAGGTTGAGGTCGGCGCCGGCATTGGGGCTGGCGGCACCCGATCGTCCGATCTGGATCCACGCGGCGACCGCGAGGACAGCACCAGCGACGACGTAGACGCTCATGAGCACCTTCGTCGTGGAGATGCCGGCCAATCGCGCGGCCTCGGCATCGTCGCCGACCGCGTAGACGTGCCTCCCCCACGCGGTTCGCCCGAGCACATAGGCGACGAGCACGTAGAGCGCGAACATGATGATGACGCCGACGGTGAGCATGACGTCGCCGACCGGGAACGCGGTGGCCGTCCACGTGAGCAGCTCTGGCATCTCCGCCTTGCGGATCGTCTGCCCGCCGCTGTAAAGCAGCGTCAGCGCGACGAAGACGTTCAGCGTGCCGAGTGTCGCGATGAAGGGCGGCAGCTTGATCCTCGTGACCAGGAACCCGTTGAGGGTGCCGGCGGCCAGCGCGGCGAGCAGGCCCGCGAGCAGCGCCAGCGGGGCCGGGAACCCGTTGTGGACCGCGGTCTGCGCGGTGACCATAGACGCCAGGATCATGGCCGCCCCGACCGACAGGTCGATGCCTGCGGTCAGGATGATGAGCGTCTGCGCGATGGCGACCGTGCCCACGACGGAGACCTGGTCGAGGATGAGCGACAGGTTCCCCGGGGCGAAGAACCTGGGGTTGATCGTCCCGAAGACGATGATGGCGATCACGAGCACGACGGCCGGGCTGATGGCCGGATAGCGGTGCAGGACACCGCGGACCCGATCGAGCGGGGTCCGCCGGTCGAGGAATTCGGCGGCGAGATCGAGGGATGAGGTGGGAGGAGAGGTCTGAGTCACGAGTTCACTTCCTTGCAGTGGCGAGAGGCGTCGCGGTGCCGTGCGGCTGTCGCGACGGGTGCTGGACTACTTCGTGCCCCAGCAGAGCTCCGCGCCCTCGGTCGTGTCGATGGATTCGACGCCGTCAGCGGGCTGGTCAGTCACCAGTGAGACACCCGTGTTGAAGAAGTCCAGGCCTTCGCTGGTCTCCGGGGTGCTGCCCGTTCCGACGAGCTCGGCGATCGCCTCGACGCCGAGCTCCGCCATCTTCACCGGGTACTGCTGGCTCGTGGCGTCGATGATGCCGTCGGCGACCTGGCCGACACCGGCGCATCCGCCGTCGATCGAGACGATCGTCACATCGTCCTTGCTCTTGCCCGCGGCCTCGAGCGCCTGGTAGGCGCCGTATGCGGCGGGTTCGTTGATCGTGTAGACGACGTTGATGTCCGGGTTCTTGGCAAGGAGGTTCTCCATCGCCGTGCGCCCACCGTCCTCGGCACCCTGGGATGCCTCGTTCCCGACGATGGTGTACTTGCCGCCCTGTCCGCCGGAGTAGTTCCCCTGCGGGGCTTCGTCGCCGTTCACCGTGTCACTGCCGAGCTCGATGCCCATGCCCTGGAGGAACCCCTGGTTTCGGTCGTAGTCGACCGAGACCGCCTTGTCGTCGAAGAGGTCGATGAGGCCGATGACGGCCTCCTTGCCCGCAAGCGAGTCCGCTGCCCACTCGCCGACGTACTGCCCGGCGAGGAAGTTGTCGGTCGCGAAGGTGATGTCGACGGAGTCCGCCGGGTCCGGCACCGTGTCGAGGGCGATGACGAACAGGCCGGCGTCGCGAGCCTTCTGGACCGCGTCGAGCACGGCAGGCCCGTTCGGGGTGATGAGGATTCCCGCGTCGCCCTTGGAGATGGCTGCCTCGATGGCCTGGATCTGCGTGTCCTCGTCGCCGTCCTCCTTGCCTGCAGCGAGGGTGAGGGTCACCCCGTTCGCATCCGCTGCCGTCTGCGCGCCGTCCTGCATCGCGATGAAGAACGGGTTCGAGTTGGTCTTGACGATGAGCGAGACGCCGATGTCGCCCTCTCCCCCACCCTGCGCGGCCTGGTCGGCCCCGGCGCATCCCGTCAGCGTCAGCGCTGCGATGGCGAACACCGAGGAGGCGGCGAGAAATGGCTTCCGAGCGATTGGATTGCGGTTCTTCATTGAATTCCCCTGATCGTCTGTGTTGATTGACAACGTTGTCAACCACGTTTGTACTCCATGCGCCGAGTAGAGTCAACGGGCCGTCGAAAGAAAGGTCGATCGTGACAACAGCACCCCGGCGAGACGACCCGGCGAGCGGGCGCTCGCGCACGACCATGAAGCAGGTCGCCTCCCTGGCAGGGGTCGGGGTGAAGACCGTCTCCCGCGTCGTGAACAACGAGCCGAACGTGTCCGCGACCACCACCGAGCGAGTGTGGAACGCCGTCAGGGCCCTGAACTATCACGTGGACCTCGCCGCCGGAAACCTCAGGAGAGCCGACGGACGGAGCCGGACGATCGGCCTCCTCGTCGGCAGCGTCGACAACCCGTTCGCGGCCGCGATCCACCGGGCTGTCGAGGACGCGGCACTGCACCACAGCGTGGCCGTGTTCGCATCGTCGCTCGACGACGACGCCACTCGCGAGGAGGGCGCCGTCAGCGCATTCATGCGACGGCGCGTGGACGGCCTGATCCTCACGACGACCCAGCAGCCCACCTACCTCACCACCCTCCGCGACCGGGACATCCCGGCCGTGTTCGTCGACCGCGTCCCCCCAGGACTCGACCTCGATGCCGTCTCGAGCGACAACCAGGCCGCAGCAGCACGGGCGACGACACACCTGATCAACCACGGCCACCAGCGGATCGCGCTCCTCACCGACCGCCTCTCGATCCAGACGGCCGAAGAGCGCCGTCGAGGCTTCCTCGAAGCCCTGGGCGAGGCCGGCATCCCCACACGGCTCGCCACGATCGTCACGGAGCTCCACGACGAGGAGACCTCGCGCGCGGCACTCGGCCGACTCCTCGACTCCGAAACGCCCCCGACAGCGGTCTTCAGCTCCCAGAACCTCGTCACCATCGGGGCCCTGCGAGCCCTCCGGGAGCGGGGCCTGCAGAACGAGATCGCGCTGGTCGGCTTCGATGACATCCCGCTTGCAGACCTGCTGGTTCCCGGCGTCACCGTGATCGCCCAGGACCCGCAGCAGATCGGGCAGCGCGCAGCCGAGCTGCTCTTCGACCGCCTCGGCGGCGACCGCGGCCCCGCCCAGCGCGTCACCGTCCCAACCCGCCTCATCGAGCGCGGCAGCGGCGAGATCCTCGCCCCCGCCTCCTGACGAGACCCCCACCCCCTCCCGTCGAGGTCGACACCACTCAGCTCTTGATTTGTCCGGTGGACAGTCTCTAGCATCGCTCGGAATGGACTGACATCGTTGTCAGTCCAGTCCGTTGCATTCGACGCACTGAGAAGAAATCGAGCGAATCTATGACATCGACGTCACCGAGACACCCGAGAAGGACGCGGAAGGCTCTCGCCGCGCTGGCAGCGACCAGCATCGCGTTCGCCGTCCTCACCGGGACAGCCACCACGGCCACCGCCGAGCAGCCGGCCGAGGCGGGGCAGGAGCAGTTCCGCCCGCAGTTCCACTTCTCCCCCGAGAAGAACTGGATGAACGACCCCAACGGCATGGTGTACGTCGACGGCGTCTATCACCTCTACTACCAGCACAACCCGGAGGGCACACGCTGGGGGAACATGAGCTGGGGCCACGCGACCTCCACCGACCTCATGCGCTGGGAGGAGCAGCCGCTCGCACTCCCCCAGACCTTCGACGATTCCGGAGTCGCGATCGAGGACATCTTCTCTGGATCCATCGTCGTCGACGAGACCAACAGCTCCGGTTTCGGCACCGGAGACAAGCCCCCGCTCGTCGCCATCTACACGAGCGCGTACACCCAGGATCATCCGACTCACCCCGGGGTCCAGGCCCAGTCGCTCGCTTACAGCAGCGACGGCGGATACACCTGGACGAAGCACGAGGGCAACCCCGTCTACGACCGCGGCTCCGCCAACTTCCGAGACCCGAAGGTCTTCTGGTACGACGGTCCGGCCGGTGCGTACTGGGTCATGGCGGCCGTCGAGGCGGTCGACCACAAGGTGATCCTCGCGAAGAGCACCGACCTGCGCTCCTGGGAGCACCTCTCGGAGTTCGGGCCCGCGAACTCGACGGAGGGCATCTGGGAGTGCCCGGAGCTCTTCGAGCTGCCCGTCGACGGCAACCCGGACGAGACGAAATGGGTCATGGTCGTCAATCTCAACCCGGGGGCCGTTGCTGGCGGGAGCGGGGGCCAGTACTTCGTCGGCGACTTCGACGGCACCGAGTTCACGAGCGAGACCACCGTCGAGCCAGGCACCACGGCAGAAGGAACCCCGTTCGCGACCTTCGACGGCGGAGACTTCAGCGGGTGGACCGTCACCAACGAGTCCGGGAACGAGGCCGATGGCCCGTGGGGACTTGCGCCGGCGGCCGGAACATTGCCAGGCCAGGGCCCCGTCAAGGGCGCCATCGGAGCCGGCTTCGCGAACGGCTTCCACGGCGGAGACTGGCCGGTGGGCTCGCTCGAGTCCCCGCAGTTCACGATCGAATCCGACGTCATCAACCTGCTCGTCGGAGGAGGCAACCACCCGCACGTGGACGGCTCGCAGCTCGGGAACGAACCGCCGGCGGGCACCACCGTCTTCGACTTCGAGCTCACCGATGGCGAGAACCTCCTCGGCTCAGGCTGGGAGGCGACGGGCGACTTCGCCCTCGACCCGGCACGCAGCCCCTCGAAGACGAGCGGCGAGTACGCGCTCGGTGACAAGCGCGTCAACACGTGGGAGGGCGGACCGCTCGGAGACGACAACACGGGCACGATCACGTCGCCCTCCTTCACGCTCGATGGCGATTTCGCTTCCTTCCTCATCGGCGGAGGCAACCGCAGCGACGGCACCCTGCAGGTCGAGCTGCTCGTCGACGGCAGCGTCGTGCGCACGCAGACCGGCGCCAACGCCGGGCAGATGACCTGGCAGTCGTGGGACATCAGCGAGTTCGCCGGCAAGGATGCGCAGCTCCGCGTTCGAGACGAGGCGACAGGCGGCTGGGGACACCTCACCTTCGATCACCTCGTGATCGGCGACGAGCCCTCGCAGCTTCGCTCGGAGGAGACCGCGGTCAACCTCATCGTCGACGGCGAAGTCGTGCGCACGGCGACCGGCAGGAACAGCGAGACGCTCGACTGGTCGAGCTGGGACGTCTCCGACCTCCGCGGACAGCAGGCCACGATTCAGGCGGTCGACCAGAACAGGTCAGACTGGGGCCACCTGATGCTGGACCAGATCATGTTCGCCGACACGAGCGTCCCATCGACGCTCGAGAGCTACGACTGGCTCGACTGGGGCCGCGACTACTACGCGACGGTCTCGTACTTCGGCACCCCGGAGGGGAGTCGGATCATGCAGGGCTGGATGAACAACTGGGACTACGCCAACGACATCCCCACCTCGACGTGGCGCAGCTCGATGACGCTCCCGCGCGAGGTCGTCCTGACCTCGACTCCAGCGGGGCCCCGCCTCGAGCAGCAGGTCGTCCCCCAGGTCGATGAGCAGCTCGACGTGGCAGGTTCGACCACGCGAACGGACATCGCCCTCGATGGCGCGGTGGATCTCGGGCTCTCGGGAGACGTCGTGAAACTCGAGGTGACCCTCGAACCGGGCGAGGCGCAGCGGGCGGGAATCACGGTCTTCGGGGACGCCGAGTCGGGAACCCACATCGGCTACGACGCCTCGCAGGGACGCCTGTTCGTCGACCGGACGAACTCCGGCAACGTCGACTTCCACCCCGCCTTCGCATCGGTGGAGGATGCACCGGTCGCCCTCGACGACGACGGCTCGGTCACCTTCTCCCTCTACCTGGATCGCGCATCCGTCGAGCTCTTCACTGCGGACGGGATGGTGACCATCACCGATCAGGTGTTCCCGAACGAGGGCGCAGACGCCATCACCGCCTGGTCCGAGGGCGGAGCAGCGACGCTGCGCAGCATCACCGTCACTCCGGTCACGCCGACGATGTGGCAGGAGCCCGGAGCCGTCGTTACCCCGCCGACCGCGACGGCCACGGCAGCTCCGACCGCGAGCGCCACTTCCTGGCCGTCAGCTGCACCCACATCCATGCCCACATCCACGCCTCAGGGTGGATCGGAGACCGGGACGTCGACTCCGGAGGGGCTGGCGTCGACCGGTGCGGACTTCCCCCTCGCTGCTGTCCTCTTCGGCCTCGCGCTTGTCGGCGGAGGAGCGGTACTGGGTGCTCGACGACTCGGTCGCCGAGGTCAGTAGCAAGAGCCTCCCGGCGACGCTGGTCTGACCGGTCTGATCGCTGATCGCTGCCCGGCGTTTCGCCCTCTGAGACCACTCTCAGAGGGCGAAACGCCGGGCAGCGTCGGAGATGGGGCGGGCGCAGGGGCCGGCGGGTGTGCGGGCGCGGCGCGGACCCCGGTTACTCCTCGAGGGGGCCGAGCGTGGCCTGCGCGACGAAGCGAGCGATGGGGGACGCCGTCACCTCGAGCTCGACAATCGCGACCGTGTTGACGCCGGCGCGGAGCACGGAGCCCGGCACGTAGAGCGTCTGCTGCGGACCGCTGCGCCAATAGCGCCCGAGCAGGAAGCCGTTGACCAGGGCGTACCCCTTGCCCCACTTGGCCGTGTCGAGGTAGAGGTCGCTGGGCGCTTCGAGCTCGAACTCGCCGCGAAGCCCGGTGAGCCCGGTGAGCCCGAGCGACGTCTCGGGATGAGCCAGTGGCGAGGAGGCGTCGGCGGCAGCGAGGGCACCACCGGCACCGGCCGCGGACTCGGCGGCGGCAGCAGCAGAGCCGATCGCGGCTCCGGCCCCTGCGACGTCGATGGGCGTCGCCGTCCAGCCCTCGAGGGGAGCCCCGTCGAGGAGCGGCGTGCCGATGATGCCCTTCTCCTCGCCGATGCGCTCGGCGTAGTTGACGCGACCCTGCTCCTCCACGAGCACGCGCAGCCGCGTCCCGGCGGGCACGACGATCGATGTCTCGTGGAGGGTGCGCGACAGCGTGCCGAAGGGGACGCCGTCGATGGAGAGCCACGCGAAGTCGCGTACTTCCTCGAACTCCAGCAGGCGGGGTGCGGATGTGCTCGGCAGCTCGGCCTCGTAGGCGACCAGTGCGCTCAGGTGCTGCAGTGCGTCGAAGGTCGGGGGCACCGTGTGGCGTTCGCGGTTGACGGGCGGGAGCCACGCATCAGGAGCCACGATGGAGAGCGGCACCTCGAGCTCAGGGGCTGGGACCGCGAGGGCGGGGGTCTCCGCCGGCACGTCGGCGTACTTCGCGATGACGTCCCTGAACGCGAAGAACTTCGGAGTGGGGTTCCCGGCCTCGTCGAGCGGGGCGTCGTAGTCGTAGGACGTCGCGATGGGCAGGTACCTGCCCTTGTGGTTCGCCCCGTTGGTGAGGCCGAAGTTGGTGCCGCCGTGGACCATGTAGAAGTTCACTGAGGCGCCGGCGGCGAGCAGCGCGTCGAGCTCGCGCGCCGCATCCTCGACGCTCGTCGTGTGGTGGAAGGCGCCCCACCAGTCGAACCAGCCATCCCAGAACTCGGCGCACATGAGCGGGCCGGTCGGCTGGTGGCGTCGCAGGGTGGCGAGGCGCTCGTCGGCGCGAGACCCGAAGGAGCCGGTGAGGTGCACGCCGTCGACGCTGCCGTCGCTCAGCATCTGGTCGGTTGGCTGGTCGATCGTCGTGAGCGGCACCGTGATGCCGGCCTCACGGGTGACCTCGACGAGCCGCTCGAGGTAGGCGGTGTCGTTGCCGTAGGCGCCGTACTCGTTCTCGATCTGCACGAGCACCACGGGGCCGCCGTCGTCGATCTGCCGCGGCGCGACGATGTCGTAGACCCGCCGCAGGTAGGTCTCGACCTCGTGCAGGTACGTGGGCTGCGAGCGTCGAAGCCCGACTCCGGGCAGCGCGGTGAGCCAGGTCGGGAGCCCGCCGTTGTGCCATTCCGCGCAGATGTAGGGGCCAGGGCGCACGATGGCATGCATCCCTTCGGCCGCGATCAGGTCGAGGAACCGGCCGAGGTCGTTCCAGCCGGTCGCATCCCACTCCCCCTTGCGGGGCTCGTGGGCGTTCCAGGCGACGTAGGTCTCGATGGTGTTGAGGCCCATGAGCTTGGCCTTGTGGATGCGGTCGGCCCACTGCTCGGGATGCACGCGGAAGTAGTGCAGCGCCCCGGAGAGCACGCGGTGGGGTTCGCCGTCGAGGAGGAAGTGCTCTTCGCCGATCTCGAAGGTCATGTGAGCAGACTCCAGTCTTCTGTCTTCGCTGACATTGGGGGTGTTTCTGGGAACCGGGGTGGCTCAGCGTTGGACGGCGTCGCCGACGCCGTCCACGAGCTCGCGCAGCTCACCCCAGCTCGGCAGCGACTCCCAGTCGCCGTCGCTGCGGCAGGCGCTCGCTCCGCACGCGGCGGCCGTCAGCATGCGTTGTTCCAGGGGTGCCGCGCGGGTGAGCTCGACGAGGTATCCGGC
Source organism: Pseudoclavibacter sp. 8L (assembly GCF_902506465.1). Classification (NCBI taxonomy): domain Bacteria; kingdom Bacillati; phylum Actinomycetota; class Actinomycetes; order Micrococcales; family Microbacteriaceae; genus Pseudoclavibacter; species Pseudoclavibacter sp. 8L. The sequence goes on from NZ_LR733185.1 coordinate 802,044, forward strand.
GGCGAAGGCATCGCCGGCGCCGACCGTGTCGACGACGTCGACCGCGAAGGCCGGCACCTCGACCTCGAGGTCGCCGTCGATGCCGGACGCGCCGTGCTCGCCGCGCTTGATGACGGCCTGCCGGGGTCCGAGGGCCTGCAGGGCGCGGGCCTGCTCGAGCGGGGACTCCTCGCCGACGAGCATGGCGGCCTCGTCGTCTCCGGCGAAGACGATGTCGCTGAGCGCGGCGAGCTCGCGGTAGCGGGGAGCCGCGGCCTCGGCCGACCACAGCTTGCTGCGGTGGTTGACGTCGAACGACACGGTCACGCCGTGCTCGCGAGCGAGGCGGACGGCGCTCAGCACCGTCTCGGCGGCGCTGTCGCTGAGGGCGAGACTGATGCCCGTGACGTGCAGGACCTGGGCGCCCACGATGGCCTCGCTTGGGACGTCGGCCGGGGTGATGCGGCTGCCGGCGAGTCCGCCGCGGTAGTAGGTGACGCGGCTGCGGCCCGGGCGGGGCCGGTCCTTGAGCATGATCGCGGTGGGTGCATCCGCGTCGACCGTCTCGTGCAGCTGTACCTGTTCGGCCCTGAGGGCACGGAGGATGCGTCTGCCGACGGCGTCATCGCCGACCCGACCGATCCACGCGGCCTCGACGCCGAGTCGGGCGGCGGCGATGGCGACGTTGCTCTCTGCGCCGCCGAAGCTCATCTCCGCGTCGGACTGCAGGTCGAAGCCACCGGTCCGGCGCGCGATCACCAGCCCGAGCGCCTCGCCGATCGTGACGATGCCGCTCACGTGCGGCCGACCTTGGCAGCACTCACGCGGGTCGCGATGTCGGCTGCCGCGCTGGCTGCCTCGGCGACCGCGTCTGCGCCCTCGTCGAGCAGCTTCGAGCTGCCGAGCCAGCTTCCGCTCGCCGCGAAGACCGCCGGATGCTCGAGGTGCTCGGCGAGGTTGGCGAGGCTGATGCCGCCGCTCGGCATGAACGTGATGCCGCGGAACACGGAGGCGTACGTGCTGAGCAGGGACAGCCCGCCGAAGTTGCCGGCCGGGAAGAGCTTGAGCTGCGACAGCCCGAGGTCGCGGGCCGCCGTGATGTCGCTCGGCGTGAGCGTTCCGGGGAGGATCGGAACGTCTGCGTCCTGCGCGACTCGGACGACCTCCGCCGACAGGCCGGGCGAGACGAGGAACTGCGCACCGGCGTCCAGCGCCTGCTTGGCCTGCTCTGTGTCGAGCACGGTGCCAGCACCCACGATGAGGTCGGGGCGTCCCGCGATGTGGCGCAGCGCATCCAGTGCCCCGTCGCCGCGCAGCGCGATCTCGACGATGCCGATGCCGCCCGCGACGAGACCGTCGGCGAGCGCCTCGGCTTGCGCCTGCGTGCTCGGCGTGGAGAGGGGAACGACGGAGTGGCCCTCGAACGGGGCGCTCATCGTGCGAGCCATCCGCCGTCGACGGGGAGGACGACACCCGTGACGTAGGAGGCGGCCGGGCTCGCGAGGAACACGGCGGCACCGCCGAGGTCTTCTGCCTCGCCCCAGCGACCCGCGGGGATGCGCTCGAGGATGGACCGCGAGCGGTCGTTGTCTTCGCGCAGCGCCTCGGTGTTGTCAGTCGCGATGTAGCCGGGGGCGATCGCGTTGACGGTCACGCCTCGGGATGCCCACTCGTTGCTGAGGGCGTGGACGAGGCCCGCGATGGCCGACTTCGACGCCGTGTACCCGGGCACGTTGATGCCGCCCTGGAAGCTGAGCAGGCTCGCGGTGAAGATGATGCGCCCGTCGCCGCGCTCGACCATGGCCGCGCCGACGATCTGGCTGAGCACGAACTGGCTCGAGAGGTTCACCTGGATGACCTCGTCCCACCAGTCGAGAGAGTGCTCGGCTGCGGGCGCGCGGCGGATGGTGCCGGCGTTGTTGACGAGGATGTCGGCGTGCTTCACGGATGCACCGAACTGCTCTACGGCGGCACGGTCGGTGAAGTCGACGCCGTGCCCCTCGAAGCTGCGGCCGAGCGAGCGGACACGTGCCCCGACTTCGCCGCCATCGGCTTCCTGCTGGGAGGACGCGGCGATGATGTCCGCCCCTGCCTCGGCGAGTGCCGTGGCGATGCCGAGGCCGATGCCGCGGCGGGCGCCGGTGACAACCGCGGTCTTTCCAGTGAGGTCGAAGCTGGTCATAGCGACCCTTTCGCGTGAGGCCAGGTCCACCTGGCGGAACTCGGTTTCATTCACCTACTATAGACGTGCCACGAACGAATCACGAGAGGAACTCCCTTGTCTCAGCAGTACCGCCCGGGTCGCCCGGAAGACATCCCCACCCTCGACCAGCAGGCACTCCGTGACCGCTACCTCGTCGAGCAGCTCCTCACGCCAGGTGAGATCCGTGTCGTCGCGACGCACTTCGACCGCGTCGTCACCGTCGGCGCCGTCCCCACCGACAGCCCCCTCACGCTCGAGACCGTCGACGAGCTGCGCAGCGAGAACTTCCTCGACCGCCGCGAGCTCGGCATCGTCAACACGGGCGGCGCCGGCGTCGTCGTCGCCGACGGCGAGCGCTACGAGCTCGCGAAGACCGCCGTGCTCTACCTCGGCCGCGGCACCGTCGACGTCACCTTCGAGAGCAACGACGCCGCAGACCCCGCCAAGTTCTATGGCTTCAGCGCCCCCGCGCACACGGCCTACCCGAACACCCTCGTCACCCCCGAAGAGGGCACGATCCGCGAGCTCGGCGACCAGGTCACGTCGAACCGTCGCACGCTGCGCCAGTGCATCCACGAGAACGGCGTCAAGAGCTGCCAGATCGTCATGGGCGTCACGAGCCTCCACGCCGGCAGCATGTGGAACACCATGCCAGCGCACACACACGACCGTCGCACCGAGGTGTACCACTACTTCGACCTCGAAGAGGACCAGCGGGTCGTGCACCTCATGGGCGACCCCAAGGAGACGCGCCACCTCATGGTCGCGAACGGCGACGTCGTGCTCTCCCCGAGCTGGTCACTGCACTCCGGAGTAGGATCTTCCAGCTACTCGTTCGTGTGGGCGATGGCCGGCGAGAACCAGTCGTTCGACGACATGGACTCTGTCCCGATCACCGCGATGCGGTGACGACTCCAACAACGAGGGTGGTCAGGATGGACGACGCAGGCCAGTCGCCGGCCCCGCCTGCGGGCGCAAGCGAGAAGACGCTGCTTGTGCTCGCGGCGGCCCTCGCGCATCCGCGCTTCACGGACATCGTCGCCGAAGCCGGACTCGCGAAGGCGACCGTCCACCGCATCCTGGGCACCCTCGTCGCGCAGCACTACCTCGGGGGCAACTCCGAGCAGGGCTACCGGGCCGGCCCCAACCTGCTGGCCCTCGCGGGCCGGGCGCTCGCGAGCGTCGACATCTCGCAGGTCGCGGGCCCCATCGTGGACGAGCTCGCCGCCTCCGTCGACTGCACCATCCACGTGGGCGTCGCGACGGAGAGCGAGATGGTCTACCTCATCCGTCGCGACTCGGCGAAGCCGTACCGCATGCGCTCGCGCGTCGGCCTCGGCGTGCCCCTGCACAGCTCCGGCATGGGCAAGGTCGTGCTCGCCGACTGGGCGCCGGAGCGAGTGGATGCGCTTGCCGCGCGCGTCGGCCTGCCGCGGCGCACCGACCTCACGATCACCGATCTCGGCCTGCTGCACGAGGAGCTCGCCCGCGTCCGCGAGCGCGGCTACTCGACGGACCTGGGCGAGAACGAGACGGGCACCGTGTGCGTCTCTGCGCCCATCCGCGACCACACCGGCGCCGTGACGCACGGCCTCTCGGTGTCCTCGATCGAGCTCGAGTACCCGGGCCTCAGCATCGAGGCGCTCGCGCCCGCCGCGATCGCGGCAGCCGACCGCATCTCCCGCGAGCTCGGGGCCCCCGGGGCGTAGAGCCAAGCCGCCAATTCTCGAAGTCACCCGCCGCTGGCGCCTGACCAACTTCAGTGCAAACTTCGTCGCTGACACGGTTCCCACAGCTGATGTCGCCGTTTCTGCACTGATGCTGGACACCGTTCTTGCCGCGACGGCTCCGTGCGCCACTCCGCCGTCGGTGTGCGCTCCGGCGGCGACATCCGGCACCCCTGACCAACTTCAGTGCTCAATTGGCCGTCTCGTGGCGGTCAGTGCCGAAACCGTCCGAATCATCACTGAAGTTGGTCAGAGTCAGTGGTGGACGGGCGGTGGAGGTGGCGGAGAGGCACCGACAGAAGGGGCCCGGGGCGTCACATCGACACCGCGGGCCCCTGCCGGTGTCCGGTCAGCCGCGGGTGTTCGACTCGCTGGAGGATTCCCTGCGTTCTGAGGGGCCTTCAGCTGGGTCCGCAGCCGGCCCGCCGACCGCGAACGCCGTCTTGCGGTCGATGCTGTCGGATGCCAGCTCAAGGTTGCTCTCACCCTCGGCGCGCGCTTCGGCTTCCTCCTCGCCGTCGAGGCTCATGAGGTGCTCGACGTCGACGTCGTTGGGGTTGTCGAGCACTTCCTGCAGTCGGTCGCGGTCGAGCGCCTTCGTCCAGCGGGCGATGACGAGTGTGCCGATGCCGTTGCCAGTGAGGTTCGTGAGGGCGCGGCCTTCCGACATGAAGCGGTCGATGCCGACGATAAGAGCGAGCCCAACCATGGGGATGATGTGGTCGAACGCTGCGATGGATGCGGCGAGGGTCACGAGTCCCGCGCCGGAGACGCCCGCTGCTCCGTTCGAGGAGATGAGCATGAACGCGAGGAGCGCGATCTGGGTGCCGATGGGCACGTCCACTCCGAACGCCTGCGCGATGAAGATGGCGCCCATGGACATGTAGATGGCGGTGCCGTCGAGGTTGAACGAGTAGCCGGTGGGGATGGTGAGGCCGACGACGTGCTTGGGCACGCCGGCCGCCTCGAGCTTCGTCATCATGCGGGGCAGCACCGTCTCGGAGGAGGAGGTGCCGAGCACGATGAGCAGCTCGTCCTTGATGTAGCGGAGGTACTTGAAGATGCTGAAGCCAGCCCAGTGGCAGATGGGGCCGAGCACCAGGAAGACGAAGATGAGGCAGGTGAGCCAGAAGGAGCCCATGAAGAAGGCGAGGTTGCCGAGGATCTCGGCGCCGTGCTTGCCGATCGTGAAGGCGATGCCGCCGAAGGCCCCGATGGGGGCGACCCACATGACGATCTTGATGATGCCGAACATGACCTTCGCGAGCGAGTCCATGGCGCGCACGACCTTCTCGCCACGTTTGCCAAGCATGGCGATCGCGATGGCGGTCAGGATGGCGAGCAGCAGCACCTGGAGGAGCTGGCCATCGACGAACGCCGACATGAACGAGGTGGGGATGAGGCCGAGGATGAAGCCGGGCAGGCCCTCTCCCCCGGCGTCGCCCGCGTCGGCAATGGTTGCGTCGGCGGCCGATCCGTCGAAGCTCGCGACGTCGTAGTTCAGGCCGGCGCCCGGCTGGAACACGTTGATGGCGATGAGGCCGAGGCCCAGGGCGACGACGGTGGTGATGTTGAAGTAGACGGCGGTGCGCAGGGCGAGGCCGCCCGCTTTCGCGAGGTTGCCGAGGCCAGCGATGCCGACGACGACGGTCGCAAAGATGGTCGGCGCGATGACGACCTTGACCAGGTTGATGAAGAGCGTCGCGAGCCAGCGCAGCTCGGAGGCGAAGGCCGGGAAGATCAGGCCGACGGCGACACCGAGCGCGATGCCGACAAGCACCCACACGTAGAGGTGGTGCCAGAACGGCTTCTTCTTCTTGACGGGAGGGGTGCTGCCTGCTGCCCGGCCTGGTGAGCTCGGGGTGGTCTTGACCGCTTTGCCCTTGTCGGGGCTCGAGTCGTGTGTCACGGTGTTCTCCTTTGAACTCCAGCGTGTGCGTCATCGGTGACGGCTCGTCGTCCAAGGGTGGGCGCCCAGCGGCCGTGAGCCCAGGGGCGCTGCGCATCCTTAAGGTGTTCTTGACATTCGGGCGCGGATGCCCGCTTGTTAGGCTCGAACCGTGGCGTTTGCACCGTGGATGTCGTCGGTTGAGCCGCCAGCAGGCGGCTTCACGCGGCGAGCCTTCCTCGGAGGTGCGGCCGCAACGATGTCTTCGCTTGCGCTCGCGGCGTGCGCCTCGCCGAAGCCTTCCGGGCAGGTGCTGACGCTCGCGACCGGGCCAGAGGGGGCGGTGTTCCGGGAGATCGGGGCGGCCTACGCCGACGCGGTGAACTCCTCGTGGCCGGCCGGCGAGATGCTGGTGCGCGACACCGCCTCGTCGCTCGAGAACGCGCAGCTGCTGAGCGCGGGCGAGGTGGATGCGGCGCTCATCAACGTCGACGTCGCCGCTGGTTTCGAGGGCGAGATCGTGGCGCTCGCGCGTGTCTTCGATTCGGTGCTGCACCTCGTGGTTCCAGAGGACTCGGACATCACGGATCTGCGCGGTCTGCAGGGCAAGACCATCGCTGGAGGACTCGAGCTGTCTGGCACCCGCTTCACGACGTCGGCGATCCTGACTGAATTGGGCGTCGAGGCGAACTACGTGAGCCTCTCGCAGGCCGACTCCGTGGCGGCGCTCGCGGGCGGCGCGGTCGAGGCTGCGGCGAGTCTCACGGGCATGCCGACTCCGGCGATCAGCGAGATCGGTGCTGGGCAGCGGGTGCGCTTCATCGACCTCGGCGCGAACGCGGAGCGCCTCATCGACCGCTTCTCGCTGGTGTACTTCCCGGTCACGATCCCGTCGACGATGTACGAGGGCTTGCAGGCGGCGACGACGCTCGCGGTGCCGACGGTGCTCGCGGTGAGGCCCGGCATGGCGGATTCGATGGCCGATTTCCTCACCGCTTGCCTGTTCGAGAACGCGGATGCGCTGTCGCACGTGCGCCCTGAGGCTGGACAGATCAACCCGCGAACGGGGGCGGGGACGACTCCCATCGCGCTGCATCCCGGGGCCGCCGGCTGGTTCCGCGCGAACAAGCCGTAGGGGCCACTCGCCAGGAACCAGTGACAACTGTGTACACAACGTCTACTCTTGACACATGGACTCTGTAACGCGTGAGATCAGCACCCGAGAACTTCGCGAGCAGCTCTCCGACGTGCTCGGTCGGGCCATGTATGCCGGTGAACGCGTGGGAGTGACTCGGAACGGCAAGCTCGCCGCAGTCGTCGTCAGCGTCGCGGACCTCGAAGCTCTGGAGTCGTTCGAGATGCATCGCGATGTTGAGTCTTATCGCCATGCGAAAGCGGCAGATGATGGCGACCGGGTTTCCCTCGATGAGCTTCGCGGTGAGCTCGGCGCGTGACCTACCGCGTCGAGTTCACCTCGGCCGCCGCGAAACAGGTCCGCAAGCTGGCTCGCCCAGTCCAACTGCGCGTGCTGGATGTGATCCAGTCGCTGTCGGAAACACCACGCCCGCAGGGGGCTCGCAAGCTGGTGGGCGAGGAGACCGCGTGGAGAGTTCGCATCGGCGACTACCTCGTCATCTACGACATCTACGACGAGGAACTCGTCATCACGATCGTGCGTGCCGCGCACCGTCGCGAGGTCTATCGCTAGCAGATGCTCCGCTCAGCTAGGACTGGGATTCCGCCAGGGGCACCGCAGCTTCGACGCGGAGGCCGCCGCCGGGCGCATCCGCGAGCATCAGCTCGCCCCCGATGTCGCGGAGCGCTTGCGCGACGATGCTCAGGCCGAGGCCGGTGCCCGGCAGGTTGCTGGTGCGGGGCGAGCGCCAGAAGCGCTGCGTCGCGTGCTCACGGTCATCGGGTGGGAGCCCGATGCCGTTGTCGTCGACCGTGACCACGTAGCGGCGCGACCCGATGTCCGGCCGGCCAGCGACGCGCACCTCGGTGCCGCCGGAGAGCTTGATGGCGTTGGTGAGGAGCTCGCTCACGACGGCGTCGAGGCCGCCGGCCGGCTCCTGCACTTCCAGCGATTCCCCCTGAAGATGCACGGTCTGCACGGTGATGCCAGCGCGCGCGCCCGCTTCTGCCCACCGGAACGCCGCCCCGGCGAGGGCGTCGCCGATCGCCGAGATGCGTGGTGGCCGGCTCTGGAACTGGGTGGCGTCGAGCAGGCCCGCGACGGTGCCGGTCATGCGGTCGATGGTCTCGATGGCTTCGGCGTGCACCTCTCGGGCTTCGGCGTCGTCGCGGAGGTACGGCTCGAGGTTCTCGACCGAGATGCGCGTCGAGGCGAGGGGCGTGCGCAGCTGGTGCGACGCATCCGACACGAACTCCTGCTGCCTCGTGACGGTCGCGGACACGGTGCCGACCATGGAGTTGAAGGTGGAGGCGAGGAGCCGCAGTTCGCTCGGGCCCGCGTCGGTGCCGGCCTTCGCGTCGAGGTCGCCGCGCGCGACGGCGTCGACGGAGCGTTCGAGTTCTTGCACGGGGCGGAGGATCCACCGAGACATGGGCCAGAGCAGCCAGAAGGCGACGGCGCCGGGCACGAGCAGCCCTGCGGCGAGGATGAGCCATTCGGTGAGGATCGTGGTGCGAGCCGTGTCGGTGGGCACGTCGAAGACGAGGGCGCCGACGACCTGCGAGTCGCGGCCGACGGGGGCGACGATCGTGAGCCGCTCGGGCCCCCACGGCCAGACGGTGGTGGTGATGTCGGGCGATTGGCCGGAGAGGGCGGCGTCGACGAGCGCGAGGTCTGCGTCGTCGACCGCGTAGGGCAAACCCGCCGAGTGGATGATCTGCCCGTCGCGGTTGAGGAGCCAGGTGGGGGTGTCGAAGAGCTCGGCGTAGTCGTCGAGCTCGGCCTGAAGGCGGACGGGGTCGGTGCCGATGGCCGTGTAGGCGGCGGTCGAGAAGCGGGCGGCATCGTTGAGGCGGTCGTTGGTGAGTTCCGCCGAGTGGCGGTCGGCGATCGTGACGGCGGTGGGCACGGCGATCATGATGAGCAGCAGCACGAGCAGCGGGATGGCGCACAGCACGAGTCGCCGGTGCATCAGGTGGGCCCGTTCGGGTTGGCGGGCACCGTCAGGCTGTAGCCGACGCCGCGGAGGGTGGTGATGGTGACGGTGTCGCCGAGCTTGCTGCGCAGGGTGGCCATGTGGGTGTCGAGCGAGCGCGTTCCGGTCTCGACGCTGCTCTCCCAGACGCGGTCGAGGAGGTCCTCGCGCGTCACGGGCTGCCCTGCCCGCGCCGCGAGGAGACGGAGGATCTCGAACTCCTTCTGCGTGAGCGTCTGGGCGGTTGGGGTGGCACCGACGTCTGCGGTGATCGTCGCGGTGCGCGTCTCGGTGTCGAGGCGCAGCATCCCGACCTCGATGACGGGAGAGCCGGCGGTGCTCGTGTAGCGGCGCATCTCGCGGGTGCGCCGGGCGAGGCCCTCGATGCGGACGAGCAGCTCGGCGACGCTGAAGGGCTTGGTGACGTAGTCGTCGGCGCCGGCGCGGAGCCCCGCGATGCGGTCCTGCTCACGGCCGTGCGCGCTGACGACGATGATGCCGACGGCCGGATGCTGGCGGAGCTTCGCGATGATCTGCGTGCCGAGCCCATCGGGGAGGGACATGTCGACGAGTGCCAGCTCGGGCACTTCGTCGCGGATGCAGGCGAGGGCTTCGGCGACGTCGGCGGCCCGCGTGACCCGGTGTCCGGCGTGCTTGAGGGCGCGGCTCAGCCCCCTTGCCAACTGGTCGTCGTCTTCGCAGAGCAGCACGCGCATGGGGTCGAGTTTATTTGACGCGTCCCTCGGCGGGCGGTGGCGCGGTCCGGGCCACTGGCCTCGTGAGCCAGAGCCAGCCCGTGAGGGCGAGCCCCCAGATGAGGAAGAGCGGGTCCCAGAGGAGGGCGTGCCCGATCATGGCATCCCGGTCGTAGCCGCCTTCGGGGATGAGAATGCCGAGCAGCACGGCGCCGCTGGCGACGATGTTGACGAGCCCGTAGAGCACGATGCCGGGGCCGCCTACCCAGCAGATGGCGCGCCAGACTCTCGGCCAGGGCATCCGCTGCGCGTCGAGCACGACCGGGATGAGCGCGGCGAGCAGCTTGACCAGCGCGACGCCTCCGAGCAGGAGGCCAGACTCCAGGGGTTCCCGCCGCGAGAACTCGACGGCGATCGCCCCGATGGTCGACAGCAACCAGGTTCCGCCGAGCGCCCAGTAGGCGCTGAAGGCGGCGTGCACGACGCCGATCGCGGCCGCAGCCAGCACGAGCATGCGCGCGGCGCTGCGCGAGTGGCGAGTGCGGGTGTCTTCGCGCATCCGCGCCCCTACTCCCCCGGTGTCTGGCCGGGCTGGTCCTCCAGGTAGACGAGCCCGTTGCCGTCCGGGTCTTCGAACGAGAACATGGGCGCAACGCTCTCCCAGCGCAGCACTTCGGCGTTGTGGAGCTCGACGCCGCTGGCCTTGATCCGGTCGTGCGCCTCCTGCGCGTCCGTGGTGCCGAGGCGCACGGCGATGGGAATCTCGCTGTCGTGCGGGAGCAGGACGATGCCGACGCTCGAGCCAGGCGGGAGCACCTCGACGTAGCGGGCGCCTGGCCACGCTTCGACGTCCATGACGAGCTCGCAGCCGAGCACGTCCGTGTAGAAGGCGAGCGCCGCATCCACGTCGGAGACGGGAACCGAGACGCTGAGCACGCGAGTTGTCTTTGCCATGGGTCAAGTCCACCGCGAGGTGGGCGACGATGCCAGTGGTTGGCGCGGATGCGCAGGAAGTTCGGTGGGGCGGACGGGGCCCGCCTCGAGGTCGATCAGCGGCAGACGAAGCCCGCAGGTCGCCGCCTCCGGCATCTTCACCGAAATGCGTCACGACTCGTTGCGCAGCAACTTTTGGGGCCCTGAAGTCGCCCGGAACCGCCGGAGCACCGCAGCTTGACTCATGCGCGAATACCAACGCACCGTTGCCCGGCAGAAGCCTCGAATTGCCACGATGAGCCCCTATTCGCTTCCAAGACCCGGCGCTTCTAATAGCCCCGACGTACAGCACGCACTTCAGTGGTGCAGAATGAGTGCACGTCGGCCTGGTCAGATACCAAGGCCGACGGAGGCACATTGCTACGTCGAAGCGGCGTTTACGCCAATGCCAGGGGGCCATTCCATGACCAACCCAGATCAGTCATCGCACCGGCGGAGTCGCCGCGAGTTGTTCCTCGCAGGCGGCGTAGCCGCCTCGGCCGCAGCAATGACCGGGGTCCTCGGGTCGCCTCAGCGGGCTTACGCAGAGGACCTCCCTCTCGTGGACAGCGTCAACGGCCAGACCGGAGAGGTCAAACTCACCGCCGTAGACGTTGGCGCACAGGCTAAGGCAACAGCCGATGCCGCCGGCGTCGTCGCTGATCCCGCGAGCTTTCCTGGAATCGACCCAACGGGGGCATCCGACTCGACGAAGGGCCTACAGGACGCACTTCTTGCCACCCCTGACGGCGGACAACTCCAGATTCCCGGTGGCACCTATCGTGTAGACGGTAATCTGAGTATCCCAAGTGGCAGATCGCTGAAGATCATCGGGTACGGCGCAACACTTGTCCACAGTGGCAACGTCCCTCTTCTTACGGCGTCGGGAGAATATGGTGCACCGGTGGGGCTCAGCAACCTCAGGGTAGAGGATGTCACTTTCGGCAGCGGGGCAAGCGCTCCCGTCTCACGGTTCACCACCACGAATAACCCCGGCTGGCGGGCGGGCGACGTCCTGAAAATCGTGTCCGACGACGCCATTCCCGAATCCCGGGCTGGATCCGGCGGCAACCAGTCGCGCCTGGGCGAGTTTGCTGTCGTCCATGCGGTGGACGGAAAGACCACCACTCTTGCCGCACCGCTCCGCGAGTCGTACAGCACGAATGTTCGCCTCGTCACTGTCTCGGAACAAACCGTCGCGCTCGAAGGAATGACCTTCGACACGACGGATGCGGGAGTTTCGAACTCCCTGGGCGTGACGATCCATCTCATGCGCCTCCGCGAACCCATCATCCGGAACGTCCGTATTCGCCGGGCCTCCTCAATCGCACTGCAACTCAGCTCATGCTTCGGGTATTCAGTCACGAATTGTCTCGTCGACGGAGTCACCGAAAACCTACCCAACGGACAGCTCGGTTATGGCGTGCTCGACAACGGTTCCGCATTCGGGCGCATCAACGGCGGCCTCTTCCGACGAGTGCGTCACGCTTATACCGACGACTCGCCGCGCATCGCCGCCAACAGCGCAGCCGGTGGTTACGGGAGAACCTACGGCACACAAGTAGTCGGCGCTGTGGCAACCATGACGTTCAACAACGCATGGGACACTCACCATTCTTCGGAATCGGTGCAGTTCATCAGCTGCGCTGCGGTCGGCGGGATTCCTCAAGGTGACCAAGGATTCGCCGCGTTTGGACTGCGGGGCAAGAACCACAGGGTGATCGGCTGCCTCTCCATCGACATGGAATCCGGCGTCACAGTCTTCTCGGAGGGGGCAAGCGGGCTCTCATACGGCCACACGGTCAGCGATCTGCTCGTGCGGCGGGCAACGAGCGCAGCGATCCTCGTCAATTTGAACGGCGATCAGCACCCAGACGCTCGTCAGCGCTCCGGTCAGATGTCAGTCCGGGCGGCCGATGTGATCGCCGAAGACTGCAGACGCTTACTGTATTCCGTGAACGGCACCGTACGACTCGCGAACGCCGAATTCATCCCACCAGTGGGCAAGTCCAAAATTGAGTACAACGGCATCACGAACAGGAATTCATTCATTGATGCCCGCAACATTCTCCTTGACTACACACGCAACACGGCTGGTGTCCCACAACCGTTCCTAGCCGTCTCCACGGACAATTCTTGGAGTCCTGGGCGACAGGAGACCGTGCTCGATGGGGTCCGTGTCAGGTCCACCGCCTCCGTCCGGAGCCGCGTATCAAGGCCCTTCATTGGAGGCTCGCACATGATCAATGCGCGAGGTGTGGAGTTCAATGAGACCTTCACCGTCCTCCCCGGCGACCGCCACGACAGCTCGCTTATCGAGTGGCGCTGCAACAGCGACCCCGGCCAACCGTCTCAGGATTTGAACTCGGCATACTTCTATCTCGGCAATGCGGAGCTCATTCAGGACCCGATGACCCGAGTTCGTCAATCGCCTAATCCAAGCGTGATCGTCAAGGTCAACCCGACGTCGCAGAACTATACGGCAACAAAATTCGTCAACGGGTACATTCGGGGTCAGATCGTCACATTCTACATTCAAGACCTCGTGTCCGGTTCGTGGACGATCAGCAGAGATGCGACACCTGGAGTTCTGCTCTACGGCACAAATTCCCGCACCCTGCGTAAGAACGACCAGTTACAGGTCGTTTGGGATGGCGCCTCCTGGCGCGAGATAGCGTAATGACCTGAGCGCCACCTCAGGATTGGACGAGGTCGGGGCAGAGCATATGCAACGCTGCAAGCCGAACCGCATCATTGTTAGCGTCCCGAAAATCCTGACCTTCGTCGACAACCTGAATTTCGGCAATAGGCGTGCCCTCACGTAGCAGAGTACACACTTCGCTCCCAAGGGAGAGGAGCGTCTGAGCCTCCGGCACGTCGCCGTTCCACGAAGTACCCACAGCTTGAAGAAACTCCGACTCGCCCGGGACCGCTTCGATTGGTGCACCCGGTGCCTCTGGGACCGGTGCACTCTCCTGATCCTCCTCGATGGCGGTTTCCTCTGGTGGTGCCGATTCCGCCAGGCCTGTCGAGGTCGCCGACGACCCCGGCGCAGATGACACCGGACTCTCGTCCCCCACCTCCGCAGAACAACCAGTCAAGCAAAGCACAAGGACAATCCCGGCGATCCATTTCCCCCGCATGGTGCCGACACTATCTTCGGTAGGCGGCGCTGTACACCAGCTCATCGCACGTGGGAGCGCGCAAGCGGCCTGAAACCTCCTCCGGGAGGAACTCCCTGACCTCTATCCGCGTAACTAGCTGGATGCGGAAACCGAGTCACGCTGCGCCTGAGTGCAGACCGCCACGCAACAACAGGGTGCCGCAGAGAGCCGGGCAGGTTGACGAGCGCCGATGGCGCCCTAGCGGATCTTGGCGGTGATCTCGCCGATGCCTGAGCCGTCCTGCGAGTACGCGTTCACGGTGATTGTTGTGGCACCGGCGCGCCTGGGCGTGATCGTCCGCTCGAGCACCTGAAAACCTGGCTCAGGCAGGTCGATCTCGGTTCCCAACCCCGTGCCGGTGATCCGTATCTGAGAGATGGACTTCTCTCCCGGCGGATATACGGTGATTCGAATTGACACGTCCCCGTTGCTGTGCCGATGGGCTTCCGCTTGCATCGGCTCAGAGGGATTCTCTTCCAAGAAGACCGTGTTGACAGCGATCTGGGTCTCGAAGAGCACTCCCACACGGTGAATCTCGCCGCCCGACATCTCGTTCCCGGTAGGAGTGATGAAGACCCGCAGATCCTTCAGGCCGAGATCGAACAGCACGCGCCCGCCGTCCCTGTTGAGGACCAGACTCGACGTGAGAACTTCTCGTCCGTCGTCGCCGGACGAGAAGGTTGACCCGTCGGACATGGTCAACGTGTCTCCGTCTTTGAGGAGGATGGGGAGCCGTTGCGTACATTCACCCTCCCTTTGCGTCAGGAACGTGAAACGTAGCCCTTGATCCCAGTACCCCCAACCAACCGTGTACTCGGAAGATCCAGCATCCGATTGAGCACGCTGCGCGAACAGCGTCGTCTTCTCCCGGACCTTGAGCGCGTCGATCTTCTGCGACTCAGTCGAAGTTCGGCTGTCGAAGTACTCGCTCGTCGAACTCGACTGCCGTGTGCTGAATTCGCCAGCGGGCCCGAGCGTCTCCCATCCCTCCGCCGCCGTTGGATTGTTGGTGCCAACCAAGATGGTGCCGAGCGTAGGACTCCAGAGTGTACCGAGCTGCCGAGTTGACTTGTAGGTTTTGATCCAGAAGCCAAAGACGCTTGCGACAAAATAGCTCGGCCTACGGACGAATAGGTACTGCTCGTGGGCTGACCCATTCTCAAGTTTCGAGAAACGCTCAGCCGTAAGGACTGGCAGCCCGGCTTCGACCGCATCGCGTTCTTTCTTGGAGGGCCCGTCAGGTGCCAGCCGTCCATACATCCACGTCCGAGGAGAAGTTTCCCGCTTCGGCAACGGCCGAATCGGATCCGACGCGGATCGAAAGTCCGAACGAGCTTGAGCTTTCTCTTCACTCGTTGAGAGGAAGAGCGCGATGGACGGGACCGACGAGAGCAACACTCTCGCCAGGGCCGCTCGGTCTGAAAGATCGTTCCGGGGCCGAGAAACCACCGTCGTGACGTTCCGCACGTGCAGAGCTGGTATATGCCAGAGCGACCCCGAACCCGGCTCGGGGAGCACTGCGTACTGCATGAAGTCCATGTATCGCGTCACCAGAGGCACAAGGTCTGGGTGGTTGGTTTGAGTGAGAAGCCAGGCAATGTCCGGCATCGCGACCGTGAAGTTGTATCCGAAATCAACCCCGTAGGGTTCGTGGAAGAAGCCCGCACTCGCCTGCCCGTTCGCGCAGAGGAACGCGATCCGCTCGCTAATCGCACTTTGGTCCACTGGCGCTTGAGAGAGCACCTGCAGGGCGCGTTGCGCACCGACGAGACCCGCTGCCACTTGATTGAACAAGATGACAGGTGGCGCCCAATGATCCGCATCTTTGTTCATGAACCAGGCAACTGCCCGCTCGATGCTCCCCCGCAGCTGGAGAGTAGTTGGGCCTGAAACCCCAAGTGCAACCAAGGCCTCATATGCATCGGCTTGAGCCGTGAGGCCAAATGCTGTCGCAGCCAACGACGAGTTCCCCTCCTGTTCGGGGTAGCTTCCGTCTTCGAGTTGCAAAGAGGTGTAGTACCCGACCGCTGCCTCTAGCCGCGCGAGGAGAGCGGTGCTCTGGTAGAGAGGATTCCAGTCCCGCTGATTGGCGCAGAACCACGCGAGGGTGGCAACTTGCTCCATGATTCTGGAGTTCGTCTTGGTTTGGGCGTCAACGGGCCGCCACCATCCACCAGCCATGAAGCCGAAGGCCTCGGCGTCGGGATCGTCAACAACATCATTGGCCATGGGTGCGACAGTCATGAGGTACGGAGCCAGTACTTGCTCGCGATCGTCGAAGAGTCTGCGACTGGGAGCCGCGAACATAGGCACCTTCGCAAGCGCCCGTCCGTCCCCAGCTTCCGGGGCGAACGCTATATACGACCCGACAGCCAACCCTCCCGCACCCAGGACGGAGTACATAAATGTTCGCCGCGAGAGACGCCGCTCTACTGGAGTCGCCTGTCCTGGGTCGTCCAATAAAGCTCCTCTTACCAAACTCACTGCGGCGACCGGGTCTCGGCACGTGACTCAGCCCACGCTCAAGCACTTCTCGAGATCGGAGCCAAGGCAGAGGCAAGCGACCGCCGACAGCGAGGGCCCGCAACTCTTCGCCTCCATTATCTCCTGAGAGTGACGCGACGAGTTGCGGGCCTTCTGTGCCGATCGGCTCTAGCTGTCTGACCTCGCGGAGCGCTTGCGCAGGACGAGCGCCGTCGCGCCGGTCACAATCAACGCAAGTGCGGCCATCAGACCCACACCGATGTTCTCAGCACCGGTCGTTGCAAGCGCGTCGGATCCGCCATCAGCGCTGTTCCCGCCAGCCGCAGGGACCGTTGTCGCAGATGCGGTGGGCTCGGCCGTTGCCGTCGGTTCCGTGATCGCGGTGGGCTCCGTGATCGCGGTGGGCGCCACGGTTGGGGCTGGGGTCACGGTGGGCTCGGCGGTGCCCGGTGTACTGGGCTCGGGCTGCTCGGCTCCCGCGTCGACGAGGCTGATGGTTCCGTCGGCGTTGACCTCGACCTGAGCCGCCATGGCGGCGGCCAGGTTGAGGCGCTGCCAGCTGCCCTCTGCGCCCTCATCGAGCGGGTAGCCGGAGTCGAGCGCGGTGAGCTCGAGCACCTGACGCCGCTGCTCGGGCGTGAGGTCGGGGTGGCTCGTGATGAGCAGCGAATCGGCGTTCGCGGGGATCGTCACGGCTTCCCCGGCGGGTGCGATCTGCGGGAAGGCGTAGGACATGCGCTGCTCGTACAGGGCGAGTGCGTCGCCGTCGGAGAGGTACGGGGTGTCGGCTTCGATGCAGTCGGCGAGGGAGGCGCCGCATCCGGCCTCGAGCACGCCGCGCAGTTCAGCCTCGGCCTCGGCGAAGAGCTCACGGAACGCCGGGTCGCTCATGCGGCGCTCGACGATGTGCTGGCCCATCATGCGCCCGCTCATCACGTCGAGCGGGTAGTGCGCCGCCATGACGATGCGGTTGTTCCCGGCTTCGGAGGTGCGTGCGAGGATCTGCGGGGCGAGCTCTGGCAGCATCATCGAGAGCGACGTGCCCTGCCAGTACGCCTGCGAGGTGTGGCCGCTGGGGTAGGCGCCGCTCGTGGAGTCCCAGGCGTCGCCGCCCTCCTTGTCGCGGTACTGGAGCAGCTCGGGGAAGCGGATGTAGGGGCGGTCGTAGTCGAAGTAGTTCTTCGAGGGGTTGGACGACGAGTAGTAGCCGACGAGGCCGCCGCTCTTCGCGAGGAGCGCGTCGATCTTCGGGAGCTCGCCCGCGAGGCGCGCCTCGGTGTAGATCGCACCGAGGTTCTCGCCGAGGCCGTCGGCCATGGAGACCGACATGTCGTCGTACTGGTCGACGATCGCGCGCTCGACCTGCTCGGGGGTGGCCGAGGTGTTGATGTCAACGGTCTGGCTATCGTTGAGCGCGATGATGTCGGCGCGGTCGGTGACGAGCCAGGAGAACTGGTCCATGATCGGCACGTAGTCGTACTCGGCGTTCGACGGGTAGTCGTAGGCGAGCTGGTCGTCGGTGAACGGCTCGGCGGCGGAAGCTGCCCCCGCGCCGAAGCCGGAGAGGAGCACCCCCAGCCCGGTCGTCACAGCAATGGTGGAAGCGAGGCGTCGTCGAGACGTCGTGATGCGCATGCGGGGTTCGGCCTAACGGTCGGGGGATGAACCCGGCGAGCGTAGAGGCCCGGGGAAATCAGCCGATGTCCACTAGGTGACCGGCTAGTGAACGAGCCGGCGATTGCCGTGGGGCAACACCATGCGCATAATGAGGGGGTCGGCGATTGCCACAGACTTGAGCCGACTGGTTCGCATCTGCCCTGATGGACCGAAAACCGCCCCAGTTCCTTCAGGAGCTGGGGCGGTTTCCTTTGTGACGAGCGGTCAGTCGGCGAGTTCACCAGCGAAGCTCTTGAGCCAGGGAATCAGGTCTGGTCCAAGCTTCGGGTCCTGGCTCGCGAGCTCGACTGTCGCCTTGATGTACTCGAGCTTGTTGCCGGTGTCGTAGCGGCGGCCGCCGTAGACGACGCCCACGACTCCGCCGAATGCCTCTGGGTCGCCCGCGAGCACCTCGAGGGCGTCGGTGAGCTGGATCTCCCCACCGCGGCCGGGAGCTGTTCGCTCGAGGACATCGAACACCTCCGGACGCAGCAGGTAGCGGCCGATGACGGCGAGGTTCGAGGGTGCGTCTTCACGGGCGGGCTTCTCGACGAGCCCGGTCAGCTGGATCGTGTCGGGGCCGACGACGCCCTGTTCGCGCGGAATGCTCGTGTCGTAGGCGGCGACTCCGTACGCGGAGATCTGGTCGAGATCGATCTCCTGGAGCGCGACCACACTGGCACCGGTCTGCTCGTGCACCTCGATCATGCGCTTGAGCAGGGACCCGCCGGAGGACATGATGTCGTCGCCGAGGAGCACGGCGAACGGCTCGTGGCCGATGTGCTGCTTGGCGCGCAGCACGGCGTGGCCGAGGCCGAGCGGGTCGCCCTGGCGGAGGTAGTGCACATCGGCGAGGTTGGTCGCCGCGTTAACGCGTGCGAGCTTTTCGTGCTCACCTCGAGCCGCGAGGAGCGTCTCGAGTTCAGCCACGCGGTCGAAGTGGTTCTCGAGGGAGGCCTTGTGGCGCCCGGTGATCATCAGGACGTCGGAGAGGCCGGCTTCAACGGCTTCTTCCACGACGTACTGGATCGCGGGGCGGTCGACGACGGGGAGCATCTCTTTCGGGATGGCCTTCGTGGCAGGCAGGAAGCGAGTTCCGAGGCCTGCCGCGGGGATGACAGCCTTGGTGATGGGTGTGCGCATATGACCAGACTATTGGGCACAGTCGGTCAACGCGCAGTGCCAGGGCAGGACTCCCCCAAGATTTTCGTCGCAACTATGCCTCTGCGAAAGCGCATCCGCGTCGGGTAGCCTGAACGTCGGTGGCCTAGTTTCAACTCCCGCCACTATCTCGACGCTGAGGCGACCACACGGTTCTCCTCGGGCGCCTCACTACTTGTGGGGGCGCAGCGATGCAAGAGCCGAAAGCCGCGACCGACGGCGAGCCGCAGACACGTCGCGTCTCGCATCTCGTAGTGGTCGCGTTCGTGCTTCTGCTGCTGGTCCCGGTCGGGCCCATATTTCTTCCTGCAAGGGACACCCCTCGTGTGGCTGATGTGATCCTCGTTCTCGGTCCGGCGACCGAGCCACGCTTGGCACTTGCCGAGCAACTGCTTGACGAGGGATACAGCACTCGCCTGATCATCTCCGCACCTCACTATGGCGCAGGGAAAACGATGTACGAGACCGCCTTGTGTGTCGAACCACAGCAGTACCGAGTCACCTGTAAGCAGTCAGACCCATTCACGACTCAAGGTGAAATCGGCATGCTTTCGGAGCAAGCCTCGAAGAATTCCTGGAGCTCGGCCATAATCATCACAGATGAACCGCATGTGCAGCGGGCACGACTCTATGCTCAGAGATGCTTCGCCGGCGAGGCAACAGTGCTCGGGGATGGCAGCGAGCTCACCCCCACGGATGCAATCTACGAGTACGCGTATCAGACCGCTGCGTTCTTGAAAGCCTTCTCGTTCACACCTGGATGCGCGTAGAGATAATCCGCAGCTGAGCGGCTGACCGCCAGCCGCGCGGACCGCGTTAGATTGGCGACTGCGGGAGGCCAGCGACGTTTCCGTCGTCGACCTCCCACCTAGCACCGCCTCACGTCTTACGGGCGTCCCATCCCGTAGTACGTCCAGCCCGCACCGCGCCAGGCAGCTGGATCTAGGCAATTGCGCCCGTCAACGACGATGGGCTTGCTTACCAGATCGCGAGCCTGCGCAGGATCGAGGTCCTTGCGATACTCGTCCCATTCGGTCACAACTACCACGACTTCAGCACCCTTGAGCGCTTCATCGCGGTCAACCTCGTACTCGAGCTGTGGGTGTGCACGTCGAGCGTTCTCGATCGCTTCTGGATCACTGACAAGGACCTTGGCGCCCAGACCGTGAAGGCGCACAGCGACGTCTAGAGCTGGTGAGTCGCGAATGTCATCGCTGTGCGGCTTGAACGCTGCACCCAGGACCGTGACGCGACGACCGAAGAGGTCTCCCTCGAGAGCTGAAACGACCAACTCAACGGCGCGGTCACGTCGACGGAGGTTGATGGCATCAACTTCACGGAGGAATCCGACTGCTTCGCCCTTTCCGAGTTCCTCTGCCCTCGCCGCGAACGCACGTATGTCCTTGGGCAGGCAACCGCCGCCGAACCCGATTCCCGCTCCGAGGAAGCGCCGTCCGATACGAGCATCATGGCCGATGGCGTCCGCGAGCTGAGTCACGTCGGCTCCAGTGACTTCGGCAATCTCAGCCATTGCGTTGATGAACGAGATCTTCGTCGCCAGGAAGGCGTTGGCCGAGACCTTGACGAGCTCAGCAGTCGCAAAGTCAGTCACAATGAACGGCGTACCCTTTGCAGTCGCCGTGTGGTAGACCTCGCGAAGGGTCGCAGCGGCGCGCTCGCCAGGCTCGCCCGTCGGCACACCGACTACGAGACGGTCGGGATCGATGGTGTCCTGAACGGCCCATCCTTCGCGCAAGAACTCGGGGTTCCAAACCAACGTCGCGCCTACAGCCTCAACGCTAGGAGCGAGTCGCCCAGCGGTACCGACTGGCACCGTGGACTTGCCGGCGACGATGTCACCTGACTGGAGGTAGGGCGTGAGGGCCTTTACCGCGGCATCTACGTACGTGAGGTCGGCGGCATAGCCACCCTTCTGCTGAGGGGTACCGACGCCCACGAAGTGGACTTTGGCCCCAGCCACGTCGGCCATATCCGTCGAGAAGCGCAGACGTCCGCTCGAGATACCCTCGCTCAGCAGCTCCTGCAGCCCTGGTTCGAAGAATGGAGCTTTGCCGGCGGACAGAGCGGCAACTTTGGCCGGGTCGACGTCCACGCCCACCACGTCATGTCCGATGGACGCCATGGCAGCAGCATGAACTGCCCCCAGGTAGCCGCAACCAATAACTGACAGTTTCATTTGGTGCCTTCCGTGTTCCTTCGGTGTTTTCCTGACTGGTCCTGGCGGATCGTCAGAGATCGAGTCGAATAGAGAGAGCTTAGGTAAGAGAGAGCTCGTTCCAGAGTGTGCCGGCCATGCGCGTACTGAACGTGGCAGTTATGTGGTGCGCATCTCTGTATACAAGGCTTGAACCGATGATGGCCGGGCAGACGTCACTGCAGAAGTAGGGCGTGAGGTCGACGTAGCTCACGTCTTGACCGCTGAGGCCGACCCGCCTGTCCGCGTCTCTCGCCGGCGATTGGAGGGCGCTGGTTGCGTCGCGTGCGCACTCGAGTGCATTGTTCAGATGATTGGACAAGCACGGTGCGGGGCTGGCCGTCATCCGAGGCACATCCGCGAGAACGATGGATCGAGTACCAGCCGGGACTTGAGCGATCGTGTTCTCTAATCCCGCTTCCCACAGAACCGACGAGTCGCCCTCGGACTCGAAGTCGACCGTACCGAAGTTGCTGAGCAGTACTGCCTCGGGCGGGTTCTCCTGGAGGTATGACAGGACGGAGTCGCGCCAATCCTCACAGGCGGTGTACGGGGAATTATCTCGCATAATCGGTGCGTCGATCGATGGGCACGAGCTCTTCGTGAAGGTCCATACTGCGTAGCCAGCCTCACGTGCACCCGCGTACAGAGCCGGAAACCACTGCGCGGCATGCGAATCACCGAAGAGCGCAACCACGGGCTGCCCCGGCTCACCGTAGATACACGGGCTTCCGTCAACTGAGAGAAAGTCGCGATGGCATCCGTCTGCATACAGATCAGGGTTATCTCCCGCAACTGCATCCAATCCGGGCGCAATGTTTGACGGGACAAAATTTGGAGCTATGGGAGGGGCGGATGGCTCGACCGATGCTACAACCTGATCACTGGTAAGAGGCCTTTGAGCATTGACGAACCCCAGACCCGCGGCGCAAAGCAATACTACGAGCGAAGCAGAGACTGCTCCAAGTAATGGCCTGCGTGTATTGCCCTGGAACCAATTGGTCTTCGCCAGGAAAGGAACCTCCACGAAACGGTGAAGCGCGATTGCAACGAGGGCCGACAAACCAATGAGGGCCAGCGCCCTCCAAACCGACGGCGTCTCGCTCGGCCAGGCATAGTCAGCAAGCCAGATCAATGGCCAGTGAACGAGATACAAAGAGTATGAGATCTTCCCGATGTACTGGAAAACTCGATTGCTGAGAACGAAACTCAGAGCGGAGGAGGAAGTCGTGGCTCCGAAGAAGATCACGAAGGCAGTGCTCGCGACGGGCAGCAATGCGAGGTACCCAGGGAAGGCAGAGGCGTGACCGAAGAGGAAGAAGGAACAAGCCAAGCCCCCGAGACCGATCCACACTCCGACTGCCGAGCCAGTCCGCGATGAGATGGCGTGCCCCCCAAGTAAAAGCAGAGCGACGAGACCACCGACAGCGAGTTCCCAGGCTCTGGTCGGCAACAGGAAGAAGGCGAGGGGTTGGGCTGCGGACGTAAGCACGATGCAAAGTGCGAATGAGAGAGCAGTCAGGGCAGCGATGATCAAGCTGAAGGCTCGACCGCGTGTTCCCTTGAACTTCCAGAGCAGAACCAGCAGCACCGGCCAGACGATGTAGAACTGTTCTTCGATACCGAGAGACCAATAATGCTGGAAGAGCGAAGGCGATGCGTCTGCGAGGTAGTCAGTGCCATTAGCGGCAAAAAGAACATTCGGAATGTAGAACGCAGAAGCAACTGCAGCTGGGAGATTTCTCGAGAACTCCAGCGGAGAGACCACAAAGTACCCGAGAACAAGACTGCACGCGATGACTACGAAAGCTGCTGGCAGAATGCGACGAACACGCTTAGCGTAGAAGGCGGAGAGCCTGATTCTGCCGTTCTTCCGGTAATCGGACACCAGGTGCGAGGTGATTAGAAAGCCAGATATGACGAAGAACATGTCAACACCGGTGTAACCACCAGGCACCACAGTTGATGTCGCGTGGTAGACAACCACGCCTGTCACAGCAATTGCACGCAGACCCTGAATGTCAGGACGGAACTTCGGTGCGTATTTCACTGGACTTTTCATCTATCGTCTTCCCTTGTGAACCACTGGAAGCGAAGCCGTCCGAACGGGCGGAAAAGTCACCTCTGGAAGTGCGCGCAAGTGACTAGCCGCCATAATGGCACCCAAGGCTGGCCATAGGATTTGTGGAACCCCGTTCGTTGAGAACGGGGAATTAATGAGACCGGTTGCAATCAAAGCGAGCAGCATCGTGATGACAACAATGTAGCCGCCCCCGAGAGCTGCTCGGGAGCGATGGAGCACGACGAATATCAGAATCAGCACAATCACGTAGGCCAACATGACGATCACGCCTCCACGCATTGCCAACCCAAGCCACTGTGACTCCGGCGATACCCACGAGAGCGACGTAGGGAACTGCGTCCAGCTCGGGAAGTTGTAGACCTCTTGCCCCCAACCCGTGAGAGGCCTCTGCTCAAGTGCCGGAATTGTCTCGTTCTGCCAGATTCTCACACGGTAGGCAACCGTGGAGGGCAACCACTGGAGCTCATCTGCGGTCTGCTTGCTGACCACAGATTGAGCATCAAGCCGCCCCGCGACCTCCGCACCAAAGACCGACCAACCAACGAGGCCGGCCGCGCCACCGAGAACCACCCACGTTATCCGCGCTCCGAGTTTCAGGAATGTGACCAGCAGAGCAACGGCCAGGACTGCGATGGTGGAGAACGTGAGAGTGGCGACAGCAGCTACGAAGACGATGAGAATAGCTATCGTCAACCAGAGACCCGAACGCTTTACAGCATCACTTGCCCTAAGTATGAGCTCAGTGCAAAGCAGTGTTCCTGCAACTGCGAGATACCCGCCAAGTGCAGTCCAGTGGCCGATAGTCGAGGTGGCACGTATGTCTGTCCGTCCGGCTTCCAGGCGTGACTCAAGGCCGCCTGCGTTCACATTCGTTGCAATCCAATCTGAAACCGCCTCGATTCTCAGCATTTGGGCGATGGCCAAAGCAGAGACAAACACCGCTGGCAGCGCGATTCCAAGCAGCAAGGCCCGGAAGTCACGCTGGTTCCTAATCACAAGTCTTGCTGGCCAGGTCGACACCCAGAGAATCAACTGTGTTGTTATTGCACCAGTCGCGATATCGTGAGGGACATCAAGCGCATTGTAGATTTCGACGAACGAAAGAAGAATGATGTAGCCGAGAAAAACAAGGTCGAAGATATTTGCCCTCAGACGAGGCATATCTTCTCGCTGCAAGCAGAGTACGGCGACCCCGAGCGCAAGGAAAATCAGGATGGTCGATGGCGACGGCAGAGCCGCGAGAGCTTCTGGGAAGCGGACACCGACTAGTGCTGCCGAGAACCCGAGCAGCCAGCCAACCAGCTTGACACCACGCGAAGTCGGTTCGACAGCGGGATGCGAAGAGCCACGTGACAGGAGGACCTTCGGCTTACGAAGTGAGCTAGTCATAAGTTCAGGGCCTTTTCTTCCGGATTTTCGTGAAGACGCGAAGGAGGTCACGAACCTCTTTTCGGTAGCGAGGCCACAGGGCAAACAGCAGCACCGCTGTAGCAAGTGCCACAGCCAGCCCAACAAGTACCTGCACTACTGACGAAGCGAGTGCCACAGCCCCAACCACAAGGTATGTCATGCCCCCGACCACAGCGTATGCCGCAATTATGGCGAGAACATTCTGAAGCAAGAGCCCGACGGGAGCCGCCTTAAGGATTTTCAAGTACACAAGACTCAAGGGCCAGCTGATGACAACCCCTACGACATACGCCCAGACGATAGGCATCAGACCAAACGGTGCCGCAACCAGGATAAGCACTATCTGCAAGACACGAGTAACGAGGGAGTAGTAAAGATTCTCCCTCGTCAGGCCTTTGGCCAGGAATATCCAGTAGGTCACATAACCGGCACTCTGGAAGATGCCGGCGATGGCAAGTGCCCGGAAGATGGGGACCACATCATCCCACTGGTCTCCAAGGAACAGCTCCACCAACGGCGGCGTCATGGCTACAGCCAGAACAAAAGTGAAGACAACAACGTGCAGGAGCATGGATTGCCCCCGTACGACGAACCTGTCAAAATCCTCACGCGAGTCCTGGAGACGCGAGAGAACCGGAAGGGCAACGCGGGTCGCCGGTGCATTAATCTGGTTCAGCGGGAGCGTCAGCAACTGGTACGCGCGATTGTATTGACCAAGTTGAGCTGGCCCTAGGGAAGCGCCGATGACCACAGTGCTGAGGTTCTTGCTCGCATAAGAAAGCAAATTGACGCCAAGGAGATTGAGCCCGTAGTTCAGGAACGACGCGGTGCGGACAGATCGATCGTAACGACCGGGTAGCCATTTGGCGGCCACGACAAGTACGACGAGCGCGGCCAGAGCCTGTGAGACTTGCTGCGCTGCTAGAGCCCAATAACCCCAGCCTGCCAGACCGCCCAAGATTCCGACCAGGAGCCCTAGGGCTTGACCAGCAATCTCCGACCCATTCAGCTTGAAGAACTGCATGTCGCGATTGAGGGATGCTCGATACTGCGTCGATACGCCATTGAGCAGGAACGTCACAGAGAGAGCCTGTGTCAGCGGTTCGAGTTCCGCTCGACCGAAGAGCGAGGCAACCATCGGCGCGGAGAAGAAGACAAGAACGGTCAGGATCGCACCGATGAGCGTGTTGAGCCAGAAGAGGTTGTTCCGCTGCTGCTTCGAGAGTGTCTTCGACTGAACTGCAGCCATGGAGAGACCGAAATCCCGGAAGACCTCAGCAACACCGATCACCGCTGTCACCATTGCCACGAGACCGTAGTCGTTCGGGGTCAGGATTCTGGCCAAGACCACGATTCCGATGAACTGCAGGCCCACGCGGAAGAGTTGCGCTAGGAAGGTAACAGCGGCACCACGGCCGGCGGATGCGCCCAGATCTTGTGTGGATGTCATCAGGAAGTGCGGCGTCCCGCCAGCGCCTTGGCTTGAATATAGGCCGCCTTGTAGGCCTCGCCGACCCGCGCCCAGTCGCGTCCTTGAAGGTCCGGAGCCCCCTGAGCGCCCGCCCGGGCGACATCCAGTGACGCGCGGACGATGTCGGCCGTGAGATCTCCCTCGTAGAGCATGAGCCACTGATCCCCTACTTCAGCCTGCAGCTCCTTGTTCACAGCACTAGCTGGCGCGAGGACAGGCCTGTCCAAGGATAAGGCGACCAGAAGCGCACCGGAATTGTTCATCTCGGTGTACGGAAGCACGACAAGTTCGGCCTCTGACACCTCTCGGACCAGGTCCTGGTCCTCGACGAAGCGTAGATCGAGGCGCACCCTTGGGTCTGCATCGGCAGTGGTGCGCACTTCATTTTCCAAAGCAACAGTGAGTGGCTTGCCGACAACCGCCATCGTCAAGTTCGGTTCCGAAATCTTCTGGAACACCTCGAGCAAGGCGGGAACATTCTTGTAGGGTCGAATTATGCCGAAATAGAGAAGGCGACCGCTGACAGAAGCGGGTTGATCAAGCCCAGAAAAACGATCTCGATAATGCCCGTGCGGGATCAGGACACTCACTGTGCCGCTGGGAAGAGGCGTCGTTGAATTCATGACCACGGCAACCGAGGTCGCTCCTCGCACTCGGTCGAAAAGCCATGCTTCGCCCTTGCCTCCGTTTTCGTGTGCGTAGGCGTTGTGCACGGTCCAGACCAGCGGTGTACGGGTCACTCGAAGCTTGACGAGCAACGCGAGAAACAGAGCGCGTTTTGCCAGACGCCGAAGAGGAGTCCGGCCACGAGTGAGGTACTCGGGCCAATGAAGGTGGAACACGTCGTACCTTGTCGACAGAGCCTCCCTCCATGAAAAGAAGACAGGACGAACTCCGACGGCCGCACCATCCTGCATATGGTCGGCGAATTTGGTTCCGTTGCCGTCAGGTGCTGGCATGGAGTGCAGTACTCGGATGTCGTCGTGACTTGCGTGCGATCTCATCAACTCATCACCCGCTGAGTCAGTGCGTCTCCCGTGCGTCGAGCTGCAACTCGAGCGTTCTTGAGCGCCTCAAGCAACTCGGACCGCCGACCGGCGAGCGCTTCAAACGAAGAGACAGCACTCTCACTCGGGGAGACCAGATCAATATTGATTCCTTCGATGCCGAGGGCCCGAAGCGTACGGATGCTCTTCTCTGGCTCCTGAGCCCCGGATGCGATTGGAACTGCCCCCTCAGTGAGAGCAAGAATCAACACGTGCAGCCGATCGCTGATCACAAAACACGATTCTGAATACAAGGAGCGAAGCTCGTTCTCAAGAATCCTGTGATCGCTTCCATCCCAGAGCACCACGTCGCCACCAAACTCGTCGGCAAGTGACTGGGCCAACTCATTGTCGACCTCAACCTGGCTCACGAAGGTCGGCCGAAGGGCAAGTGCTTCAGCGACGACACCGATTTGGGAGCGCCAAGCTGGAGTCGGCCACTCCTTATCGCCACGAAGCGACACTGTGATGCGATCTCCTGGGGATCTCTGGGCCAGTTCTCGGTCGTTCGTTCCCTCGAGAACTGCCCAGTCGGGGGTCACGCTTCCGACGCCTACCTGGTCTCGACTCCAGGAATCACGCCAGCTCACAAAGCTCGCCGCCCGTGCATTGATCTTCAACGGCAGGAGGAATCGGCCCTTTGGCTTCCGAAGTCCCACCCCGGCTTGGTAAACGCCGCCCCGCCTCAAGGACGATGTAAGAGCGACGAGCGTGTTGGCGACGCGCATGGGAATACTTCGACGGTCTGCGATCGCTTCTCCCGCACTCATGAAGAGATGCGTCTTACGTATAAGGCTAGATTTTAACGCAGCCAGATACCAGCCGGTCAGAGACCGGTACAGCACGTCCTCATGGCCAAAGGTGAAACTCGAGAGATACTCCGGCCCACACGCACCCACATACACGTGCAGCGGCTCCGCTGTTCGCACAGCATTGAACATGCCACGCCTGAGAACCGAGTCACCAAGGTTATGCTCTTGCCCTTCGACCCAGAAGAAGATGCGCCTACTCATTAAGATCTCGCCTTCGCGCCGATACGCATGTCGTGGTAGGCGAGGGCAAGCCTCAGCGCGGGCGTGTAGAACACCGGCGCATATCGAATCACTGCCATCTCGGCCCCCACGCGTCGATTCATACGCAAGATCCTCGAGACATTGATCGAACGTGAGTGCGCATGAGCGATGCTCAGCCCCGCGCGGCGGACCTCCCGCGGCGTACGCTGGCGAACCGGGACGAATGCTGCCGCGTGGATGAGGAATCGGGCCTTGAACAAGTCGAGGGAGTCACGGCTCCCGACTCCGAGGCGCAAAGCGGATTCCACCAAAGCCTTGTGGCCGTACTCGAAGTTGCTGAAGTTGACTCGTTTACCTCTCGTGATCGACCCCTCACGCTGGATGTAGTGGTAGAGCACGTTCGGGATCAGACGGACACCTTGAAGTCGCGGAAGCAAAGCGGCGAGCCCGCTGAAATCGGACTGCGAGCTGAGCGGAGGGAACGGAGCCTCACCCAGCGCTGTGCGACGAATGAGCTTGCTCCAGAGGTATCCGTGAATACGTCCCTCGAGCATGAGTTCCGCGTACGCGGCTGCTGAGATCTCGCGCAGATCGTCGACGCCATCCACTACTCGCACGTTCGTATCTGGTTCGATCCAGTAGTCCGCGCGGCACTGCACGAGGTCTACGCCGTCGCTATTCGAGGTGAGCACCTCCAGGATGGACGGCTCCCACTTGTCGTCGTGATCTACGAACCATATGAACTCACCGCTCGCAGCGCGGACGGCCTTGTTCCTCGACTCGGCAACTCCGAGATTCTTCTCATTGCGAAGCAGGGTGATGCGTCCATCTCCCTCGATGAGGGGCGCGATTGCGGCGCTGGTCCCATCTGCTGAAGCATCGTCGATAATTACTGCTTCGTCGTCAGCCCCAAGCGTCTCTTGCAGCTTCGAGACGAAAACGTCCACGTACTCGGCTGCGTTGAAAAGCGGTGCAATTACCGTGACTCGCGGATGGCTCATACTGATCCTCTTGTGTATCTCGTGTATTCAGCAAGAACCGGGCCGAAAACGGCGTCCTCGGTCGCATGCTCCTGCGTGTACGCGAAGGCCTTCTCTGCCAGCGCTCGGGACCGCGCGCGATCCTGTAACAGTGAGGCGAGCTCAGCTCCGAAGCTCTCGTCAGTCTCTTCTGGCTCGACTGCGATCCCACGGCCCTCGCCGAGTAGCTCGCCCATTCCCCCAGTACGGGGGCCAATTACGGGCCTCTTCCGCGCGAAGGCCTCCAACACGACGAGACCGAGCCCCTCCCACTTCGATGTCATCAGAAGAGCATCCGATCGGTCGAGCTCACCGACGACGTCGTTCGATTCTCCAAGGAATGTGACTGGGCTGTTGAGACGAGACGCGAGTTCTCGTGCTTGTGTCAGATGGCTGCCGGTACCCAGCCACACTGCCTCAACGTCTACCAGTTGCCGAGCTGCAGCCACCACGCGCACGAAGCGCTCTGGGTCCTTCTGCTCCTCAAGCCTGCCAATGCCGAGCACTCTGAATGGGGGGTTCGGAGAAGCTGACAGTTCGGCCGACGGCTCCGCAGAGGTGTGGAAGGGTACGCCTCCCACTACCGTTACCGCAGCGGCCGGTCGTTTGTAAACGTCTGTGACCATTCGCTTCACCTCGCCGCTGACCGCGAAGATCCGGCTCGATCTGAAGGACAGCTGCTTGACACCAACGTTTGGCAACGTGTTGTGTGCGTGCTCAACCACGGGAGTCGAAGTGATCTTGCCAACGATGTGGCAAACAAGAGCGTCGTGCCGCTGATGAGCGTGCAAGGCGATTGGACGCTCAGTGCGGACGATGCCGAGGAGCTGAATGACCTCGCTGAGGATGCTCAGCTTCGTGTTCTTCTCCGACCAGCGAACGTTGCGCGGAATCTGATCCCGCAGGGGGCCGTCCGCGCTTACAAGAGAGACCTGATACCCGTGTTCGGTGAGCCATCCGCTCAGCATGAGGACGACACGCTGCAGACCACCACTGTTCAGGGTGTTGAAGACGTGCACCACGTGAGGGCGTGCGTCTTTTGGCCTAGGCATTGATCACCCTGAGGCGTGCGGCGCGGTCAAGAGCAGCGAGCAAATCGCCGTCAGCTTCCACCGCGGTTCCGACGTTGAGGTCTTTCACCAGGGTCGTGATCTGTTCCTGATGGTTGTCGACGTGCTCGCCGCGTTCTTTGCGGCGAGGGACCACCACCGGGTGGATTCCGTCTTGAAGCAGCGAGAGTATAGTTCCGACGCCCGCGTGAGTGACAACGACGTCTGCAGCTCGATATTCTCGCTCGAAGTCGTCAGCAGACATGTAGTCGTAAACGTCTCCGGGCAGGTCATCCCGGCCCGTCTCACCGAGTTGCCAGACCCAATGGATGTCGGGGCGAGCTTCCCTGAGAAGGCCGTCGATCAGGGAATCGAACCGATACGGACGAATTGTTCCAAGCGTCACGAAGACTCGACGAGGCGCCGCCTGATCAACGCGATCTCCCGAGCGGAACTGAGACAGAACGGACGGGTACTGAATCCAGCGATCAGTTTTCCAAGCTGCGTGTTGAGTCCTGAGCTCGGCGAACCGACCGGCCGCCATGAGACGTCCCGTCAATGAGGGGCCCTGAATTCTCGAGACACTCTCGATGTAGTACGTGGGGACCCCCCGCCAGCGCATCTGTGGCAGGACCGCAGCTGCGAGGGCCGCCCCTGTGCTCACGGCAAGATCAAACTGGTCATTCCCAAGTCGACGGCTGACAATTCGATGGGCCAGAGCGGTTCCTTTGAAGTCTCGAGGCGACACATAGGGAACATGCACGACGTTCTTCCCACTCAGCAATGACCGACTCTGGGGGGAATCAAAGGTCACCCAGACGGAGTCTGAGGTGGCATTCATGCGTTCTGAGAGCTTGCGCAGCTGGGCGAGGTGCCCGCCCGTAGAAGCCGCAAAAAGTATGCGGCGCGGCTCCGACGTGTTCTCGAGAACCTGGCGGTCTTGCAACTGGGCTCGTTTGATCATGCGGGGGAACCTTTATTCGAGAGCGAGATTCAGCGATGTGGGGGGCTTCTCGGCGCTTGAGGTTCAGCGCCAGAGTTCCGTGGGGAACGCTTCGAGCAGTGGTTGGGGCGACCACTGCAGAGTCGGTGCTCCTGAGAGGTCGATGGCTTGTTCCACCGATTCACCGATGCTGGGCAATCTGCGACCGGTGCCCTCGTAATAGTCCTCGTACTTGAAGAGGGGCTCTGACCCAGCACGTACGAGCCGGGCAGGCACGCCGAATGCCTCGGCGACGACAATGCCGTGCAGCGACGAACCTACGACCAGTTCACTGCTGGCAATCCGCTTGATGATGGAATGCAGATCGCCACGTGGGTTGACGGCTCGTGGATCGTTCTTGAACGTCGGCCAGTCGTGAAGATTCGGAACGATCGTGACACCCGAACGCGGCGCGTTCTTGTGCTCAGGAAAGAGTTCCGGGACCAGGAGCCCCGGGTCACCGTACGTCTCGGGGACGGCGATCCCGTCGGCAATGAGCCGCGACCGAGTAAGCGGACCGCGCACAGCGCGGACGTCGAGTCTCGGAAAAACCGAATCCACGTCAATCGACTTGCCATTGACGCCCGTTCCCCAGATGAAATCGCCTGGCTCAGCCAGTCGCATAATCGATCCGACAGCGAGGAGGCGGGGGCTGCCCGTTGCGTGCGTTGCCTGGCTCTTGTCGCGCTGCCGGACTAGGTGTCTGACAATCAGAGGGCCGAGGAGATCCCCGAAGTTGTTGACTGGCTTCCGCAGACGGACCACGCGACCGATCGGTCCGGATATCGCGAGCTTGCGCGGGTTCCAGTGAACGACGTTGACGCCAGCTACGACGTCAACATTCTCCACGTTCTTCGATCCTGGCACGGGGAACTGACCTACTTGCGTGAGTCGCGCGTTGCGCGCGTTCGGCTACTGACGATCGGCATCTGTCCGGTGCCGATCTTGCGGTACTCGGTCATGGGGTTTCCCGACTCATCCGTCCCGTAGTAGGCGCCGTATGCACCGTAGGAACCGTAGGCGTAGGAGTCAGGGCCCTTGGTCGGAACCTTCGTGACGACGATTCCCGAGACCTCGGAGCCAATGCCCTCAAGCTGGGCGACCGCGCCGGCGAGCGCCGAACGTGGGGTCTGCCCGCTCGCGACGACGAGGAGCGTGCCATGGGCGAGCTCGCTCAGCACCGCACCATCGGTAACGAGCAGCAGCGGGGGCGCATCGATGATGACGTAGTCGTGCTCGGCGAGCAGCTGGTCGTGGACCTGCTGCATGGTGTGCGAACCGAGCAGCTCGCTTGGGTTCGGGGGGATGCGACCAGCAGGAAGCACGTAGAGGCGACCGCGGCCCCAGCGCTGCAGGACGTCCTTCGGCTCGGCTCGTCCGCTCAGGAGGTCGGTCAGACCGACCGAGCCGTCGACACCCATGGTCGTTGCGACCTTCGGCTTGCGGAGGTCACCGTCGACCAGGACAACCTTGGCGCCCTGCTCGGCAAGCGCGATCGCGATGTTCGCGGACGTCGTGCTCTTGCCCTCGGAGGGGAGCGAACTCGTCACGACGAAGCTGTGGCGAGTGTTCTCGATGTCCATGAAGCGCAGGTTCGTGCGCAGGGCACGGTAGGACTCGGCCTTGGGGCTCTTCGGCTCCTCGTGCACGATGAGCGGGCGCTTACCTGCATCCGGGTCGAACGTGATCGTGCCGATGATCGGACGATCCGTGATCTGCTCGATGTCGTGCGTGCTGCGGATTCGAGTGTCGATGACCTGCCGCAGGAAGGCCACGCCGAGACCAAGAAGCAGTCCGAGCGCGCTCCCGACCAGTATGTTGATCGGCACACGTGGGCTGATGGGTTCCCCAGGAACCGAAGCCGACTGGACGGGCTCGATCTTCACGAGGCTAGGGGCGGAACCCTCTGGCTTCTCAAGCTCATCAACGATGACCGAGATGAAGTTGCTGGAAACCGAGTTGGCCAGGTTTGCCGCCATCTGCGGGTCTTCGTCAGTGACGGAGACCTCGATCACGACCGTGTTCACCTGGTTGCTTGCCTTGATCTTGGCTGCCAACTCAGCAGGTGTGAGGTCAAGTCCAAGCTCTTCGATGACTCGAGAGGTCACGATCTCCTTGTTCACGACGGTGGTATAAGACTGCACCGCCTGCCGAGCAAAAGTCGTTCCTTGGTTCAGCGCCTGCGCCTCGGTCCCGTCAGAGGAGCGCACTGAGACGTAGAGCTCCGCGGTCGCGGAGTACTTCGGAGTCTGCAGAAGTGAGACTCCGGCGCCCCCTGCCACACCGGCAAGGACGCAGATCAAGATGATGATCCAGTTTTTGTGCAGGATTCGCAGGTAGTCGCGCAGTTCCATAAAGGTCCGTCCGTGTGTCTCTTGCGCTCGTGCCGCTGCCGCTTTCGCGGCTGGCACGAAACGGGTGGCTCGCGGTGCGGAGCGCAGGGGGTATCTCAGGCAAGCTGGGGCGAGCCCGGCCTCATACTACTGGTGTGATGTTATTGGGCTGTAAATTCGTGAAATGTGATCAATCAGTCGCAGAGTGACCACACTCTGGCGCAGAGCGCGGATCAGCCGCCGATTTCCACGGGCAGGCCCGCGTCGACCGCGTTCGCGATCAGCTGGTGCCCCGCGTCGTCCGGGTGCAGGCCGTCGAGCTCGAAGTACTGGAACTCGTCCTCGAAGAGGTGACCGACGTCGAGGTACTGGCCGCCGACGGAAGTGACGTCAGCCTCGATGAGCTCGCTCGTGAGCGTCAGCTGCTCGGGGTAGGCGGTGCTGACCCAGAACGGCGAGACCGCGAGGATGCGAGCATCCGGTAGACCGGCGCGCAGGTCGGTGAAGACCGACTCGACGCCGAGCTCCTGGTCGAGCTCCGACATGTTCAGGCCACCGGAGACGATGACCACATCGGGCTGGGCCGCGATCGCCTCTTCGACCTGGAGCGCGTAGGAGTTCCACTCCTCGAGGCCCTGGCCGTAGCTCGCGCCGCTCACACCGAGGTTCAGCTCTTCCCAGCCGTTGGCCGCAGCCAGCAGGGTCGTCCAACGCAGCGACGGGTCGCTCGCGCCGACACCCTCGGTGTAGGAATCGCCGATGAACGCGACGGTCAGGCCGGTGCCCGCAGGGGTCGCCGAGGGTGCCGAAGCGGATGGACCACCAGCGGAGCTCGTCACCGAACCGGTGTCTTCTGAGCTGGAGATCGTAAGAATAGGTTCTGCGCCAGCCCCCGCGGGGGCCTCACGTGGCATGAACGCCAAAGCCACCAACGCGACCGCAGCGAGAGCCACGACCACGAGCAGTGTCAGCTGGGGCCAACGACGCGCACTCTGGTTGCGTGTTTTCATTTCCATGTGATCGTACCGGCCCAGCGGCCAAGCTGATACTCCCCTGGGAACTTGCAATCTCCTCGACACGCTGAAATCCGCGGGATTTAGCCCCGAAAATGGTCCGAACTTTGTCTCGATTCGCCATGTTCCTGCCCAAAAAACCCGGAAGTGTAGCGTCGAGACACGGCGAGACGGGGAACTCATGGCAATACATGACGCGGCGAGACGGCCCGCGGCGACCCTCCCCCGACGCCGCGAACGCTGGATCGACATCATCCGCGGCGCCGCCATCCTGCTCGTCATCGCGAACCACGCCATCGACGTGCCCATGCACATCGCCGACGTCGCCCCGGGCACCATCATCGACGACCTCACCCTGTACTTCGCGCCCTTCCGCATGACCTCGCTCATGCTGCTGTCTGGGCTCCTCCTCCCCCTCGCCCTCGCCAAACCGCGCGGCCGCTACTACGCCAGCAAGCTCCGCACCCTCGCCTGGCCCTACGTGCTGTGGCTCGTCATCTTCTGGGTCGCCACCGAGAACGCGACCGAGTGGATGCGCCCGGACGGCTGGATCACCCGCAGCTGGCTCTGGTTCATCCTCTGCCTGTTCCTCGCCTACCTCGCCGCACCGCTGCTCACCCGGATCCCGACCCCGTGGTTCGCCGCCGTGCCGGTGACCCTCTGGCTGCTGAGCATCGCCGCCCCGGACGGCACCCTCTTCGACCTCGCCTACTACGGCGGCTTCTTCTTCGCCGGCTACCTCGTCGCCGAGAACCGGCACCTGCTGCGCCGCTTCGACACGACGCCCACGATGCTCGCGCTCCTCGCCGGCAGCTCGCTCTTCGCGGCCATCCTCGTGCTGCAGGAGCACGGCCTGGCCCTCGGCGGCGCAGAGACACCAGCCACCGACGACCACGGCGCCATCGAGCGCTTCGACCTCATCTGGGTTCCCGTCGTGCTCGCCGGAATCGCAGGCACCATGCTGCTCGCGAGACGCGTCCGCGGAGCACTCGACGACGCTCGACAGTCCGCGCTCTCCCGCGCGCTGCAGTACGTCGGCCGCAACTCGATCGTCTTCTACCTCATCCACTATCCGCTGCAGATCGTGGTCGTGAAGTTGCTCGACTCCTGGGGCGTCACCGCGCAGCCCGTGATGATGACCGCGTGCATCCTGGCCGCACTTGCCGTATCGTTCGGCGCTGTCGCACTCCGCCGCCGCAGCCGCGTCGTGGATGCGCTCTTCGTCTTCCCGAGAAGAGAGAAGCTGAGCCCGGCACGAGCACGGTGACCCCCAACCGCGCCCCGTCTGAAAGCCCGATGACCACACCAGCCCACACCCTCGCGCCCACCGAGCGGCCGTCGCCTCGAGGCCCATCGCGCCAGGCGACCCCGCCCGCCTCTGGCCGCGAGCACTGGATGGACCTCGTGCGCGGTGCCGCGATCCTGCTCGTCGTCACCTTCCACGCCAGCGCGATCCCCATCTTCCTCACCGACGTCGCGCCGACGAGCTTCATCAACGACCTCAACACGTTCTTCGCCCCCTACCGCATGAGCACGCTGCTGCTCCTGTCGGGCATGCTGCTCGGCCGCTCCCTCGCGAAGACCGGCGCCACCTACTACGTGGGCAAGCTGCGCACGCTGCTCTGGCCCTACCTGGTGTGGGGCACGATCTACTGGCTCGTCACCATGCAGGACGGCTGGACGCAGCCCAGCAACTGGATCGCCCTCAGCTGGCTGTGGTTCATCTTCTACCTGGCCATCTACTACCTCGTCGCCCCACTGCTCACGCGCATCCGCGGCCCATGGTTCCTGGTCGTCCCACTCGGCCTCTGGGCACTCAGCGCGATCCTCTCCACCCGCGGGATCGGCCCATTCGTCCCTCTCGGAGACCTGGCCTACTACGGCGGCTTCTTCTTCGCCGGCCACCTCATCGCGCAGTACCGCGGCCAACTCGCGCGCATCGAGAAGTTGCCAGTGCTCATCGCCTGCACGCTGGCAGCCGCCGCCTTCGGGGCCCTGCTCATCGGCCAGACTCACGGCACCTACTTCGGCCTCGACGGAGCACTCCGTCTTGTCTCCGATTCCAGCTCGACCGCACCAAGTGACGGATCCCTCACCGCAGCGACCCGCCTCATCGATCGGTACGAGCTCGTGTGGATCCCCGTCGTGCTCGCCGGCGTCGCAGCCATCATCATGATCACGCGGCGCCTTACCGGCGCGACGCGCGGCCGCGACGGCGACAGTGCTCGCTGGCTGCAGTACATCGGCAGGAACTCGGTGGTCTTCTACGTGGTCCACTACCCAGCGCAGATCATGATCACCTCGTGGGTCGGCGACTGGGGCATGCTCGACCCCACCTGGATGCTCATCATCAACACGGCCGTCGCCATGGGCCTCAGCTACCTGTTCTGCTGGCTCCGGCAGTGGCCGGCAGGTGACGC
The DNA here is from genome assembly GCF_902506465.1 of Pseudoclavibacter sp. 8L. Lineage (NCBI taxonomy): Bacteria > Bacillati > Actinomycetota > Actinomycetes > Micrococcales > Microbacteriaceae > Pseudoclavibacter > Pseudoclavibacter sp. 8L. The sequence continues at coordinate 839,137 of NZ_LR733185.1, forward strand.
CGCGTTCGTGTTCCCCAAGCTCCGCACGAGCGGGCGACCCACTACGCCTTGAGCGGAGCCCCGTTGCGCTCGAAGCCCGACCAGGCGGACGTCACCATGTCATCGAGCGTGTACTGCGCGGTCCAGCCGAGCTCGTCCTTGATCCGGGATGCATCGGCCACCAGCAGTGCAGGGTCGCCGGGGCGGCGCGGAGCCACCTCGGGCGCGAACGACAGGCCGCTCGCGCGGCGCACCGCATCCACCACCTCGAACACCGAGTAGCCCTCACCGCGGCCCACGTTGTACTCGGCGGAGACCGGCGTGCCCGCAGCGATGGCATCGAGCACCGCCAGGTGCGCATCCGCCAGGTCGACGACGTGCACGTAGTCGCGCACGCACGTGCCATCCGGAGTCGGGTAGTCGTCGCCGAACACCAGCGGCGCCTTGTCCTCCGCGAGCTTCTCGAAGATCATCGGCACGAGGTTCAGGGCGAAGCGGTCGGCCAGCTCGTCGCTGCCAGCACCGGCGACGTTGAAGTAGCGCAGCGAGACGGCGCTGATGCCCGCGGCCTTCGCCGCGGCCTGCACAAGCCATTCGCCGGCGAGCTTCGTCTGCCCGTACGGGTTGATGGGGTTCTTCACGTCCGACTCACGGATCGGCTCGTCCGAGCCCGTGCCGAGTCCGTAGACCGCCGCCGACGACGAGAAGACGAGGCTCTTGACGTTCGCCCGCTGCATCGCCTCGAGCACGTTCGCGAGGCCGCCCATGTTCTGCTGGTAGTACCACGCGGGCTTCGCGACCGACTCGCCCACCTGCTTCTTGGCGGCGAAGTGGACGACGCTCGTCACCTCGAGCGCCTGCATGATGTCCGCCAGCGCATCCGCCGCACCCGTCGTCGAGATGTCGAAGTCGAAGTGCGGCGTCGCGCCCACCTTCTCCGCCGTTCCCGTCGTGAGGTCGTCGACGACGACCACCTTGTCGCCGCGCGCCTCGAGGGCCGCGAGCACGTGAGCGCCGATGTAGCCGGCGCCGCCGGTGATGAGCACAGTCATGGAGAATCCCCTCAGAGGTGCGCCAACGACCCGCTCCTGCGCGCCGTTGCCGATGTCGTCGAGCCCGCCGAAGCACGCCCTCCGACATTGTGGCAGTTCTCGGAGCCGCCCGGGCCGACCGCGGCCAACTTGCCTGACCGAGCACCCAAACGAAGCGAAACGATCACCGGCAGCGACTCAGCCCTGCCGGGCCTTCATGCGCGGGTTCTTCTTGTTGATGACAAAGACGCGGCCACGACGACGCACGATCTGCGCACCAGGGACCTTCTTCAGCGCCTTGAGCGAGTTGCGAACTTTCACGAGAACCTTCCTTCTTGAGAATGTTTCTCATTAGACTAGCCCCATGACCTCCGATCGACCAAGCGCCCAGACCGTCACCAGCTCACTCGGCCTGACCCTCGTCAGCGGGCTCGAGACCTCGGGCCGGCAGCTCGTCACCGCACTCATGTGCGGGGAGCCGAGCGGACCGACGCCCGTCACGGAGTTCGGCGACGAGCAGACGAACGCCCTGGAGCTCGGCGTCGACATCGCCGACGACCTCCTCCGGCAGGCCGCGGACGGGCGCAGGGGCAACATCATCGTCGAGCTCTCCTCCGACGCCGAGACGCAGGGCGTCGGTCTGGCGATGGACCACGTCATCGCCGAGGCACGCAGCAACCCCTCCGTGCCGGATACCGACGACGTCACCGTCGGCGCCAGAGAGTTCATCACCGTCGCGAGCGTCGCCGACATCCGCCGGCTCCTCTTCCAAGAGGGCACGCCGTTGCCAGAAGACGCCGACACCTCCGCCACGCTCGCCGCACAGCTCGAGTTCGCCACCATCGTCGTGCTCACCGGAGCCGACGCTCACCCCTCGGGCCTCGTCAGCGAGACCTGCACGCTCATCCAGCAGCTGAACCCCACCGCGGTCATCACGACCCCGGCCGCAGCCCGCGACCTCGGCAGGCACCTCAGACCGATCCGACCAGGACTCGCCCATCAGCTCGCCTCGACCGCCGGCTGGATGCTGCGCCTCGACGACCGAACGCACTTCCCGCCAGCACGCGGCCACATCGACTGCACCGTCTTCACCGAGCCGCGCCCCTTCCACCCGGAACGCCTCGCCGCCGGACTCGCGAACCTCACCCCCGACCAGGTCGGGCTCATCACCCGATCACGCGGACACTTCCGGCTCGCCAACAGGACAGATCACGTCGGCGACTGGTCGAGCACGGGAGGCAACATCCAGCTCGGAGCATCCGGCGTCACGAGCGCTGACCCCGACGCGCCCCTCGGCACCTCGATCGCCGTCTTCGGTCGACAGCTCCGCACCGACGCCATCGCCAGCCTGCTTCACGACTGCGCCCTCACCGACGAGGAGCTCATCGCGGGCCCCAACGCCTGGCGCGACTACGCCGACCCGTTCCCCGGATGGGAATGACGGGCCGACCAGACTCACCGCCAGCCCCTCCGAGACCGGCCTGCGCGTGACCGCCCTCAGCGCGCGGAGAGCGGGAGGTGCATCTCGAAGGTCGTGCCGCTGCCGACGGTGCTCGACGCCTCGAGGCGCCCACCGTGCGCCTTCACGATCGCGAGCGTGATGTTCAGGCCGAGACCCACGCCGGGGACCGCCTGCTTCGTCGCCGTCGTCGCGCGGAAGAACTTCGTGAAGAGGCGGTGCATCTCCTCCTCGGGAATGCCCATACCGGTGTCCGAGACGTAGACCACGACCTCGTTCCCGTCACGCCGCACGCCGACACGGACGACGCCGCCCTCAGGAGTGAACTTCACCGCGTTCGAGATGAGGTTGTCGATCGCCTGCCCGAGCCGCATCGCATCCCCGGCGAGGACAACGTCCTCACCGCCGGCCTCGCCGACCACTTCGACCGACGCCTGTGCGGCACTCGGCAAGGCCGTCTCCAGGGAAAGCCGCACGACCTCCCCCAGACGCACCGGCGAGAACTCCATCGGCACCTTCCCAGCGTCGACCTGCGCGACGAAGAGCAGGTCGCCGACCAACGACAGCAGGCGGTTCGCATTGCGCTCCGCGACGTCCAGATAGTGGCGCTGCTCGTCGTTCAGCGGGCCGCTCTCCTCATCTCGGGCGAGCTCGAGGTAGCCGAGGATCGAGCTCAACGGCGTGCGCAGCTCGTGCGAGATGGTGCCCACGAACTCGTCCTTGAGCCGAGACGCCTCGTTGACCGGCGTCATGTCGTAGGCGATGAAGATGTGGCCGACCGTCTCGCCATCCGGCGTCTTGCGAGGAGCACACGTCATGAGCGCCGGCATGGGCTCGTCCTCCGTGCGCACGAGCTCGACCAGCGTGCCGGCCTGCTCGTTGCATCCCGCGATCTCGACCAGGCGCCGCAGCAGACGGTTTCCGTCCTCGTCCTCATCCCCCTCGCCACGGATCGCGGACGCTGAGACCTCGGAGAGGAACTCCGTCACATTCCGTGTGCCGACGACCTCAGACGAAGTGGGACCGAGGAGATTGCGCGCCCCGGGGCCCCACGCCACGATCGTCCCGTCGAGTTCCGTCACGATGGCGATCTCGTGCACCGCCGCGTTCCAGACGCTCCGGTTGAACGCCTCCGAGGCGCGCAGCTCACGGGTGGCCACCTCTCGGGCCTTCTCGCTCGCCTGCACCTCCAGCAGGCGGCGCTCACGCTCGTCGGCGTAGAGCCTGGCGCTCTCCACCTGCACCCTGGCACGGTGTGACATCTCGTTGATGACGCTCGCGATGACCGCGAACACCAGCGGAGTGAAGACGATCCGCAGGATCTGCGGGTCATTCCAGGGCGCCGTCCCGATGAGGTACGGAATCGCGAGCGTCACCAGCAGCGTGCCGATGGCGCACCAGATCGCTCGACGCCCGGGCTCCGTCGCGATGAAGATGAGCGGCAGGAGGATGAGGGATGTGAACATCGACAGTGCCCCACCGGTTCCCGCGCGGAACAGGCCAAGCGCCAACATCGAAGCCATGGGGAGGAGCAGCCGCGTGCACGGCGGCGCCGTGTCCCACGGAACCAGGAACGCGGCCCCCGCGAGTGCGACCACGATCACCACACCCGTCCACGCCGGAACGGGCTCCGTGATCATGGCGCCCGGAACGAGGAGGATGGCACCGAGGGCTATCAGCAGGCCGAGCACCGAAGCGAGCTGACGGATGGCAGGAGACGTCGTGTCGACCGTGAACTGGCCGAACGGACTCTTCACCGAGACGCTCATGACCGGACCTCCCTGAGCTTCGCGACGAGACTCGCCAGCGAGAAGGGCTTCGTCAGATAGTCATCTGCGCCCGCCGCCTCACCAGCCTCCTGCGCCACGACATTGGCATTGGCCGAGACGATGATCGCGTGCGCCCGAACGTCGCCCTCCTGGGCGCGCACACGCGCGAGCACCTCGAGCCCCGACAGTCCGGGCATGGAGACATCCAGGAGCAGCAGCTCGGGCGCCGACTCCACGGCTGCCCGCAGCGCGTTCACCCCGTCGCCGTACGAGCCGACGATCTCGAAGCCGGCCCGCCTCGCGGCGGTCTCGAGCAGGAAGCGGATGTCATCGTCGTCATCCGCGATCACCACCCTCGCCGCCATCAGGCGCGCCTTGCACGTAGACGCGCGACGAGTCCCTTGACCTGCTTGCCCGTGAACGGCTTCGGGAGCACATCGTCCGAGCTCGGGTAGTCGGACTCGTCGAGCACCGAGGAGATGACGATCGCCACCTCGGGAACCAGCTCGCAGATTCGCTCGCGCACCTCCCAGCCACTCCCGACCCCCAACAGCAGGTCGATCACCGCGACATCCGGTACCTCGACGCGGATGCTGGCAAGGGCCTCGTCGAGCGTCGCCGCCGACTTCGCGACGCACCCCGCCTTGCGGAACTGCGTGCGCAGCAGCTCGCGCTGGTCGGCGTTGTCGTCGACGATCAGCACCCGCAACTGGTCAGCGCTCACAGGAAGAACACCTCTCTCACGACAACCAGCACTGCGACGCCCACCAACGCCAGCGTCGCCTGCAGGTACAGGCGGTTCTCCGCTCTGGCGTCGCGCTTGATCTCCTCGGTCAGACGGCGTTCACCCAACTCGCTCATGCCAGCACGGCTCCGCTCTTCTCCGTCTTGTCCCAGGTCATCGCGGCGCCGCGCGCCTCCTTGATGTAGGAGTCGAACGTCACCGCGCAGAGAATCGGCCCGTAGCCGATGAGGTAGACGAGGATGGGATTCACCACCCGGCCGAACTTCGTCGAGTCGATCAGCTTCATGCCCCACGCCGCGACCATGCACAGCGAGATCCAAGCGAAGATCGCCAGATTCCACGCGTCGTATCCGCCCTCGGTGAGCGTCAGACCGAACATCGCCGGGATGCGCTGCTCGAACAGGCCGGGGAAGAACGCCGCCAGCAGCACGACCATCGAGATCAGCCCGGGGAAGAGCAAGACCTCACGCCACGCCACCCTGCCCACCTTCGGATCGAGCTGTGCGGCGAACAGCATGATGTACACGTATGCACAGCCCACCACGATCCAGAGCGCGCGGAACACGAGCATGGCAAGCGGCGAATCCATCAGGTACAAGCCGATGAGGCCCACCGACGAGAGCAGCATCAGCACCGGCAGCAGGAACACGCTGAACCAGAAGAGGCCGAACGAGATCGTGCCGAGCTTGTGCTCCTTCGACGGGCGGAACCAGAGGTGGCTGTACCGCTTCGTCAGCTGCACGTTGCCCCTGGCCCAGCGAAGCCGCTGCTTCCAGAGATCCCCGACGTGACGCGGCTCCTCAGCCAGCACGACAGCGTGCGGCTCGAACACCACCTTGCGCCCCGAAAGCTGCGTCTCGAACGTCGTGACCGTGTCCTCCGCCAGCGAGCTCGTGTCGATCTGCCCGCCGATGGCAAGCAGGTTCTCGCGCGAATGCAGCTGCGCACCGCCAGCAAGGCAGGCCAGCGCCCCGAGCACATTCTGCGCACGACGGCTGCCGACCTGCGACAGGACGTACTCGAACGCGATGAACCGCGTCAGGTAGTTCTTCCGGAGGCTCCCCTCGCTGATGTACGCCGTGACCGACCCCACCTCGGGGTCCGCAAGATGCCTCGTCATCTTCCGCATCGAATCCGGAAGGTAGATGACGTCGGCGTCCATGATGAGCAGCGCCTGCATCCAGTCCTCGCTGAGCACGCGGCGGAGCCCGTGGTTCAAGGTGTGCGCCTTGCCCTCCCCGCCCTTCTCGCGACGAAGGTGGAAGACCCGGCCCGGGTAGCGAGCGGCACGCTCGAGGACGACGTCAGGGGTGTCGTCCGTCGACGCGTCGTCGACGACGTACACCCTGAGCCGCTCCGGCGGGTACTCCAGAGCCATGAGCCGGTCGATGGACCCGCCGATCACCGCCCCCTCGTTCCACGCCGGGACGACGACGGCCACGTTCGGCAGGTACGGCGCAGCCTTCTCGTAGTGGTTGAAGCGAGCGTGCAGCGGCACGATGAGGAACTGGTAGGCCATCGTGAAGGCCGGAACAGCGCCGATCGCGACGAACACGACGAAGATCGTCGCCAGCACCGCACCGCCGATATCGAGCCAGGCGTCGGCGCTCACGCGAGCCCCCCGGCGTCCGACGAACCGAACGCGGGCACCTCCGCCAGCAGCTCGCGAACGCGGGCATAGACGCCGACGTCGGCTGCACGGTGGCTATCCGTCGAGGCGACCAGCGTCGCACCCTCCGCGAGAGCCGCCTCGATCGCCCGCGCACTCGGGCACACCCACTTCTCGTTCACCTCGATGGAGGTCCCCGTCTCGCGCGCGGCAGACGCCCACGCCGAGAGCTGCTCCGCAGAGAGCTGAGACTCGTCGATGCCCACCTTGGGAAGGATCGAGAACGGATGCGCCAGCTGCGCACCGCCACCAGCTGCCCGCATCGCGGCGATCGTCGCCCCGATCAGCAGATCGAGCGCATCCTCGACCGCAAGACCAGCCGCCAGACGCTCCCGCGTCTCACGCGGCGACCACGGGCCATCCGGACCAGGGAACTGATGATCGGCGATGACGATGCCATCCACCCCGCCAGTCCCCACCCGCAGGTCGCTCGGCACGTCGAGCGTGCCCCGCGCATCCATGATCTTCGCCTCGACGCCGATCACCAGCTCGACCCCGGTGGTGCGCCTCGCCGCGACGACCGCAGCCACGAAGTCCGGCACCCAGGCCGTATCGCCGCGCACGTGATCGGTCGCCCGCATCGTCACCAAGCCGCGCTGCTCAGCGGCACGGACGTTCGCCGAGATGGGACTCTCCGCGTCATCCGAGAAATCGGAATGGACATGCCAGTCGCCGAGCAGCAGCGCTTCGAGACCGGGACCCGCCTGCGTGTCAGTCACGAGCGAGAACTTCGTCAAAGGGCAAGAACACATCCTCGAGGAAGCGGACATTCGCGACCTCACGGAACTCGACGCGCGACGGAACCGGCCGTTCGAGCGCGATATCCACCGCGAGCGACGGCATATCGACGCCGGCCGCGATCGTCAACGGCATGGCGCCCGAGAACCTCGGGTTGATCTCCAGCAGCGCGGGGCGACCGTCGGTGCTGTACCGCAGCTGCACGTTCGCCACCCCCACGAGCCCGGCCGCACGGGCGCACGCGGCAGCCGTCTCCTCGAGCTCAGCGCGGTGCACCGTGCGACCCGCAACCGCCACGCCGGAATCGACGCGAGCACGCAGACGAGGAACCGCCGCGATCGCCTGACCGTCGGCCCCCATCACGACGTCGACGGAGAACTCGTCGCCCGGAAGGTTCTCCTGGATGAGCAGGGCAGCGTCGCGCGTCTTCGCCTCGAGCTCCTCCCGCGAATGCACGAGGTGCACGCCACGAGAGCCCGCACCGCTGCGAGGCTTCACGATGACCGGGAACACCCAATCGCGCGCGATGCCCTCGTCGTCGAGCAGAGCGGTGGCAGGCACCAGAGCGTGCGGCTCGCACGCCTGCACCAGCAACCACTTGTCGAGGCAGGTCGCGAGCGCCTCCTCGGAAGGCGCGGCAAGCACCGCGCCGAGCTCAGCGCGCCGCGCCGCGAGCGGCGGGAGCTCCACGTCGACGGTCGACACGAGCACGTCGATGCCGTCGGCGGCGACCAGGTCGATCAGCGCATCGCAGAATCCCTCGGAGAGACCAGGAGGAACGAGCCTCCGGTGCGCCTCATCCACGAGGTACAGGCCACTCGCCCAGCCGTCCATGTCGGCGGCGAACACCTCGAGGTCATCCCGACCGAGGAGGGAGCGGATGACCGCCACCCCAGCCGGCCCACCAGCACCCGTGACCAGGACTCGAAATCTCATGCGCGGTTCTTCTTCTCAGTCTCAGTCGTGCCCAGATTATGCACCGTCGCGAACTCACCGTCGCCGCGCTCCGCAGTGATGCTACTCGCATCCCGGATCACCTCGAGCGGCTCGCTGTAGGTGCCCGTGCCGAACCGCGACCAGTACCGCGCAGCGGAGAGCACGAAGTCCGGCGCCAGGTAGTCGCGAATGTCGGCCTGCGACGCGAAACGCGCGAGCAGATCGAGCTTCATATCCGTGAATCCGTCGATGGTCACGAACCGCGTCGGACGGAAGTCGATCGTCGATGACGGGCTCTGATAGCAGGCCACACTCGCAACCCGCCGACTCGCGACGAGCGTCGCCTCGTGCACGGCACGATGGTCTTGATGCCGGTCATTCCGAGAATGCGTGTAGACGATCGTCGGGTCGGTCTCCGCGATCACCCGCTCGATGATGCCCACCGTCGGGTCATTGTTGGGAATGGCCGTATCCGTGAGGTCCTCGAGGAAGAGACGCGCACCGAGCGACTCCGCAGAGGCAAGGGACTCGTGCTGCCGATCCGCAGCGTCACCGCCCCGCCCGCCGCGAGACAAGGTCAGGATCACGATCGAATCACCAGCAGCCGCGTGCGCCGCCAGCGTTCCGCCGACACCGATCTCCACGTCGTCCGGATGCGCACCGATCGCGAGGACCCGACGGCGCGGGCTGCGCGCCCGCTTGGCCCTCGCCGCCTCGACAAGACGCTGCACCGTGCCCACCAGCAGAGCACCAGGAATCGGCTTCTGCAGGAACTCATCAGCGCGATCGCGGAGGGCGCGCACCGCATACTCCACGGAGGCGTGCGCCGTCATGACGACGACGGGCAGATCAGGCTTGATCTCGCGCAGACTTCCGAGCACCTCGAGCCCGTTCGCCCCCGGCAGCTCGACATCGGTGAGCACCAGATCGGGGTTGAAGTCATTCACGTTCATGAGCACGGCAACCGCGTCCCGAAGCACGCGAACCTCGCACCCGAGTCGCCTCCGAAGCACCGTCTCCAGGAACTCGGCGACGTCGCCATCGTCTTCGATGATGAGAATGCGGTACGAAGCCTCTGGCATAGTCGCCAACAGTAATCGGAAAAGCAATCAGCGGCACCTGCTTCCGGCGATTCTCGAATGCGAGCGAAATACCCGGTGAATACGAAAAAAGAATGCCTATGAACTTGCCGCCATTCTGACCGGGCGAGAGCTCAGCGGCTGCCGTTATGCGGCAACCGCATCCTGCGATGCCGAGGGCTCCTCGCCTCCCGGAGGAATGCGACACCACGACTCCGCGACAAGGCCGACAACAAGCAGCACCACCGCGCCGACGAGCGAGAGCACCGCATGCCAGATGGGCTCCTCAGGCGGCACCGTGCGAGTCAGCGCGAACACCAGGACGCCGAGTGCAACACCCGCCAGCAGCGAGGACGCGAGGCTCGCGGCGCGCGCGAACGCCAGCACCCGGAACGCGTACTGCGGGTCGACACGCTTCCCCTTGATCTCACGTTCTGGCCCACTTGCGCCGTGTTCTTGACGCACGCCGCTGTGCGGTGACCTGTCGCGCTCGAGCCCCGAGGCACGCCGCCGAGACTCGGCATCGCGACGCTCACGCCATAGACGGCGCGTGTACGCGCGGATCGGCCACGCGAGCCACAGCAGCAGCCCCGCGAGCACCACAAGCGTCAATGGCATCGTCAGCGGGGGCGCCACGACGGCGCGCCCGGAGGTCACGAGCCACGTCTCCACACACCAGGCCAGCACACCGCCGATGACCCCGAGCCCGACGAGCAGGCCCGGCCTCGTTCTGCTCGCCAAGTTCACTGAGCGATCCGCTCGACGCGATCCTCCGCCGCCGCCCGCAGCTCAGCCACGCTGCCATGAGGGGCGAGCTGCGCGCGCGGATCGACCTCCAACCACGGAGCCAGCACAAACGCGCGCTCGTGCGCCCGCGGATGAGGAAGCACCAGCTCGCCGCTGCTGACCTCACCAGCCACCTGGATGAGGTCGAGATCCAGCGTCCGACTCCCCCAGCGCGTCTCGCGAGTGCGCCCATGCGCATCCTCGATCACATGCAGCGCTTGCAGGAGCTCGGCGGCTGGCAGCTCCGTGTCGACGAGCACCACCGCGTTTCGGTACGCGGGCGCCTCATCGCTGACCCCCTCGAGTGTGAGAGCCGGAGTCTCGTACAGGCTCGAGGCCGCGATGAGCTTCGTGCCAGGCAGCTCGGTGATGCGCTGCAGCGCCGACCTCAGCGTCGCCTCCCGGTCGCCGAGGTTCGCGCCGAGCGCGATCACGGCCTGACGGACCCGCTGCGTCGGCACAGCGGGCGCGACGTTCGGAGCGCCCCCGGAGCCGATCACGATCGCCGCGTCCGACGCCGTTCGCGCCGCCGCCGCTGCCGCCGCCTCACGGGCGTGGAAGTCGTCCTCCGCGCTCGCCGACACCGCGTGGGCCGCCGACGACTCGAGGTGATCGCCCCGCAGCGTCGGCCGGTGCCGGAGGATGCTCACCGCCACGTCCTCGAAGTCCAGCGCGACCGGCGCCTGCGGCTTGTGCACCGTGATGCGCACGGCCACGGCATCGTCGAAGCCGAACGTGGCCGACGCGAGCCGCTCCGCCAGCGTCTCGATGAGATCGACCGGCTCTCCCGTCACGATCGCGTGCAGCGCGTGCATCCACTCGCCGTAGTGCAAGGTGTCGCCGATGTGGTCGCTCGACGAAGCCGCCGCCGCATCGACCCACGCCTCCGCGTCGACATAGAAGTCCTGACCATCCCGGCGCTCGTGATCGAAGACCCCGTGATGCCCGCGCGCGTGCATGCGCGTGATGAGGATGCGGTCGAGCTCAGGCTCCGGGGCGCCAGGCAGACGAGCCGCCGCCGAGGGCGCTGCCGCAGTCGGGGTCGGAGCGCCGGGAGCGCCCGACCCCGCACGCGCCGCCCCACCAGACGCCAGATCAACACCGCTGCCGCTCGCATCCGCGACCCGTTCGCGCGTGAACGCGTGCTCGTGCGCCTGCCCGCCGGCCGCGACCGAACGGGCCGCCCGCACCTCCGCACCGCGCCGCCGATCGAGATCCGGCTCGTGCCCGCTCATATGGTCAGTCATCCTGTGCTCCTTCACGCCAGGAGGCGACGACATCCAACGCCACCCGGTTCGCCTCGACATTGTGGACACGCACGCCCCAGATGCCCGCCTTCGCCGCCAGCGCCGTGATGACCGCCGTCGGCAGGTCACGCTCCGTCACCTGCGCGTCAGACCGCAACATCTCACCCGTGAAGCGCTTCCGGGAGGCGCCCACGAGCAGCGGATGCCCGAGGGCAACGAACTGCTCCAGCTCGCGCAGCACCGCCCAGTTGTCGTCCCTGCGCTTCGCGAACCCGAGGCCCGGATCCAGGACGATCTGAGACTCGTCGAGGCCCGCCGCGACTGCGCGGTCTCGCGCACCGGCCAGCTCGGCCAGGATCTCCGCCGCCGGGTCGCGGTAGTCGGCGAGCTCGTTCATGCGCACCGAATGGCCACGCCAGTGGCTCAGGATGAACGGGCTCCGACTCTCGGCGACCACCTCGAGCATCGCCGGGTCGGCCAGACCACCGGACACGTCGTTGACGTACTCAGCGCCAAGCGCGAGCGCAGCCGCCGCCGTCTTCGCGTACATCGTGTCGATGCTCACCAGCACGCCGAGCGCCGCCAGCTCCTTGACGACCGGCAGCACACGGGCGGCCTCCTCCTCCTGAGGCACCCGCACCGCGCCCGGCCGCGTCGACTCGCCGCCGACGTCGATGATGTCCGCCCCCTGGTCGACGAGCTCCCGAGCGCGGCGCATGGCCCGCTTCGTGCGGCGCTTCTCGCTGAACAGGTCCTCGAACCTGCCACCGTCGCTGAACGAATCCGGCGTGATGTTCAGGATGCCGAGGATGCGCGGGCGCTTCGGGATAGCCGGCTGCAGCAGGTTCGTGAAGCGCTGCGGCAGGGCGAAGGGCCTCGTGTTCGTCGTCACCGGACCAGTGTCGTCGGCCTCATCGGCGTCGCCTGGTGTCGGATCGAAGCGGGCACGAGGCTGCGCCGTCGGAGCTGCGCCAGCGGACGGCACGGAGCTGGCGACCGCGTCTGCGGAAGCGGAAGCGGATGCGGAAGCGGCTGCGGGCGGCGCTTCCGCAGCCGAAAGATCGGCGCCCTCATGCCCCTCCGCTGCCGGAGCCTCGAACGCCAGCGACTGCTCGGATCCCGAGGCATCCTGCCCGACGAGGAGCGGCACGTCGTCCTCGCCCGCCGTCGAGAACGAGCCGCGCACCGGATCGAACCGGGCCCCACGCAGCACATGCCCCTGCACCACAACCGGCTGATCTGATCCGGCAGCCCCCGCCGGCACCTCCGAGGCCACGATGACCGGCACCTGCGAGTGCGAGCCGATCAACGCCATGATCTCCGCCCGAGCCACCGGCTCCGACAGTTCCCCGCGCGCCGAAACCGTCACCACGGTGCCAGCCTGCTGGCGGGAGCCGCGAAGACCCGCACACGCGTGACTCGCCTCGATCACCGCAAGGGCACCACGCGCATCCAGCGCCGACATCATGACGTCGACAAGCTCGTCGCCGAGGCGCTCCTGCAGCGTCGGGCGCGCGGAGAGCGTCTCCAGCATGCGGTGCAGACGACCGAACCCCACGATCGACGCAGACGGCACGTACGCGAGATGCACACGCCCCGAGAACGGCAGCAGGTGATGCTCGCACACTGACCGGAACGCGAGATCGCGCAGCACAACAGGCTGCGACACTCCCCCGGGCCCAGCCACGCCCGCATCCTCCTCGAAGGGCGACTCGATCTCCGCGACCGGGAACCTCGCACTCGCGAGCGGCCCGCGCGCATCCACACCGACACCGCCGAACAGCTCGAGCGCCGCCTCAGCCACACGGACCGGCGTGCGCTCGAGCCCAGGGCGGTCGGGGTCTTCACCGATCGCCGACAGGAACTCGCGGACAGCCGCCTGAGCACGCACCAGGTCGATGCGCCCCACCGACCCCGAATCGATGTCGTTCATCTGCAAGTCCTCACTCCGCGTGGCCCGCGGCGCGGGTCTGGTTCCATCCTCCCGCTAAATGAACCCCATGCGCACCCCCGGCCTCGCCGCGCGCGTCACACTCAACCCGGCCGCCCGGTCACCCAGCCGCGGCCACGGCCACAACACAGCGGCGCGGCCGAGCGAGTCTCGATACCAGACGAGAAGCCGCAGAACTGAGTACCGCCGCCGCACGCCGTCAGTGTTCCCTGAGCGAGGCCCCGTCAGGTTGACATTCCCCGGTGGATCTCGAGATGGTCGAAGGACCGATGCGCCACAGGGGCGCATGCAGAGAGACGGAGGAACGATGAAGAAGTTCACGACCCTTGCAGCACTCAGCACCCTCGCCGGAGCCGCCTTCGTCGGGCTCGCAGCACCAGCCCAGGCGACAGAGGCGACGGCAGCGACGCCCGCCGCGGTCTCGCAGACCGCCGCAGCCGAGCTGACGGCCTACAAGCTCAGCGACAACCAGCTCGGCCTGTCCTCCGCCGACTACACCTTCCAGGTGCAGGCGGACGGCACGGCGACCGCGACGCAGAACGCGAGCGGCACCGTCGAGACCCTCCCCAGCACCACGACCGACGCCAACGGAGCTACCGTTCAGCTCCAGTACGAGCTGACGGACGCCGGTGAGGTGCTCGTCAACATCGTCGACCCGAACGCCCCAGAGGCGAGCACGGCCGGCGCCGAAACCCGCGCATTCAACCCGGCCCAGTGCGCACTCGGGACCGTCGGCGGCGCAGGAGCCGGCGCTGTCGCCGGCGGACTCGGCGGAGCAGCCGTCGGCACCGTCACCCTCCCCGTCGTCGGAACCGTCGGCGCAGGAGCGGTCGGCCTCATCGGCGGCGGCGTCTTCGGCGGCATGACCGGTGCCGCAGCCTCCTGCTTCGGCTGACACGCACGCCGTCTCTGCGCTGAGCCAACCCACCGACGAGCAAAGGAGTCACCATGACAAGCGACCGGCCCGGCTTCCGGAGCTTCGCATCCACCCCACTCGCCATCGCGCTGTGGGTCGTCACCGTCGGCGCGACCGCGCTCTTCCTCGCGCTCGGCTGGAACCTGCTGCAGATGGGCATCCTCATCGTGCCCCTGACGGCCGTCAGCATCGCCGTGACCGTCTCCGCGCTCAAGAAGGCGAGAGGCGGCACCGGTTGAGCCGCGACCCGCGCACCGCGTGAGACCAGCCCTCTGACGAAGAATGCAGGCTCCCGATCTTGGGAGCCTGCATTCTTCTCGCGCTACGTGTCGCTCACCGTGCGGCGTGCGACACGGCGTGGGTTCTAGAAGCCCAGCTCGGCTCCGCCATCCTGCGCATGCTCGATCGGGTCCATCTGGTCGACCGGGATGTGCGGCTTCAGCGGCACCGGTGGCAACGCGCTCACGGGACGGTCGGGGCTCGACAGCCACTGCGGGCGCTCCGGGAGCTTCCGGACGGGCTTGAAGATCTCGTCGAGGCGAATGTGGTCGAGCGTCTCCTTCTCGAGGAGCTCCGCCGCGAGCTGGTCGAGGATGTCGCGGTTGTCGTTGATGACCTTCCACGCCTCGTCGTGGGCCTGCTCGATGAGGAGGCGCACCTCGCGGTCGACGGTCTCCGCAACCGACTCCGAGTAGTTGCGCCCGGCTCCCGCCTGCTGGCCGTACACCGTCTCGGCCGACGACTCTCCGAGCTTCACCGAGCCGACGGATGCCGTCATGCCGTACTCCGTGACCATCTTGCGGGCCGTCTTCGTGGCCTTCTCGATGTCGTTCGACGCCCCCGTCGTGGGGTCGTGGAAGACGATCTCCTCGGCAACGCGGCCGCCCATCGCGTACGACAGCTGGTCGAGGAGCTCGTTGCGGGTGACCGAGTACTTGTCTTCCAGCGGCAGCACCATCGTGTAGCCGAGCGCGCGACCACGCGGGAGGATCGTGATCTTCGTCACCGGGTCGGTGTGGCGCATCGCCGCGGCAGCAAGCGCGTGCCCACCCTCGTGGTACGCCGTGATGAGGCGCTCCTGGTCGTTCATGACACGACTGCGACGCTGCGGGCCGGCGATGACACGGTCGACCGCCTCATCCAGCGCCTCGTTGTCGATGATCTGCGCGTTCGAGCGAGCCGTGAGCAGGGCCGCCTCGTTCAGCACGTTCGCGAGGTCTGCACCCGTGAAACCGGGCGTCTTGCGGGCGATGACACGGAGGTCGACGTCCTGCGAGAGCGGCTTGCCCTTGGCGTGCACGCCGAGAATGCGGGCGCGGCCGTCGAGGTCGGGGGCGTCCACGCCGATCTGCCGGTCGAAGCGACCAGGACGGAGCAAGGCCGGGTCGAGCACGTCCGGGCGGTTCGTCGCGGCGATGAGGATGACGTTGGTCGACCCATCGAAGCCGTCCATCTCCACGAGGAGCTGGTTCAGCGTCTGCTCGCGCTCGTCGTTGCCGCCGCCGATACCCACACCGCGGTGGCGGCCGACGGCGTCGATCTCGTCGACGAAGATGATGGCGGGCGAGTTCTGCTTCGCCTGCTCGAAGAGGTCACGGACACGGCTCGCGCCGACACCCACGAACATCTCGACGAAGTCCGAACCGGAGATCGAGTAGAACGGCACGCCAGCCTCGCCGGCGACCGCGCGGGCCAGCAGGGTCTTGCCCGTTCCCGGAGGGCCGTACAGCAGCACGCCCTTCGGGATGCGAGCGCCAACAGCCTGGAACTTGGCCGGCTCCTTGAGGAACTCCTTGATCTCCTGCAGCTCCTCCAGCGCCTCGTTCGCGCCAGCGACGTCGTCGAACGTGACCTGCGGGCTCTCCTTCGAGACCAGCTTCGCCTTCGACTTGCCGAACTGCATGACCCCACGACCGCCGCCGCCACCGAGGCCACCAGCGAAGAGGATCCAGATGAAGAAGCCGATGAGGAGCAGCGGGAACAGGATGCTCACCGCCGAGAGCAGCCAGCTCGGCTGGGGCACGTCGTCGTCGTAGCCGCCAGCGGGAGCAGCAGTGTCGACCGCCGACACGACATCGTCGGCGCGCGCATCCACGAAGTAGAACTGCACGTTCTGGCCGTACTCGGGGTCGGCCTGCGCGAGCTCCATGTCGACGCGGTTGTCGCCGTTCACGATGACAACCTTGTCGGCCTTCTTCTCCTGGAGGAGCTGAAGGCCCTGCTGCGTCGTCACCTCACGGGTGCCGCTGCCGTTGATGAGACTGAAGCCCAGGCCGATGACCAGCACTGCGAGCACCACGATGAAGATCGGGCTCTTGAAAATCTTGGTAACTTGCTTCATAAGTCGAGACTCGAGTGGCGTGCTCGGTGCCTTTCAGCCGGTTCTTCGCCAGCGCACCAGGGCGCTCAATCGAAAGTCATGGTACTCGCGGCCACCGACACCGGCGTCCAGTGTTCGCTGCTGGCGCGCGGCGCATCCGCTCGGGCGTGCGCGCCTACTCGCCGCCGTACACGTGCGGCTGCAGCACGATGATGTCGCGCAGGTGCCGGTACTGCTCGTCGTAGTCGAGGCCGTAGCCCACCACGAACTCGTTCGGCACGTCGAAGCCGACGTAGCGCACGGGAACATCCGACTTGAGCCGCTCCGGCTTGCGCAGCAGCGTGCAGATCTCGACAGAGGCGGGGCCCCGCGACTCCAGGTTCTGCTTGAGCCACGACAACGTCAGCCCCGAGTCGATGATGTCCTCGACGATGAGCACGTGACGACCCGTGAGGTCCGTGTCGAGGTCCTTGAGGATGCGCACCACACCGCTCGACTCCGTGCCGGAACCGTACGAGCTCACCGCCATCCAGTCCATCTTCAACGGAATCGTCAGCTCCCGCGAAAGGTCGGACACGACCATGACCGCGCCCTTCAGCACACCGATGAGCAGCGGCTCGCACTCGGCGTAGTCGCTCTCGATACGGCGGGCGATCTCGGCGAGCTTCGCCTGGATCTCCTCCTCCGTGATGAGGACCTCGCGGACGTCGTTCGGAATATCAGTAGCGCGCATCCTGGCTCCCTGGGTGGTTCAGCGCTCGACGAAGCGAGCGCGGTGTGCGAAACGGTAGAAGCTAGGCGGTCTCGTCGAGGTGGTCGTCGTGCGCGGAGGCCGTCGCCCCGAACAGGATGCGACCCTTCTCGCGCTCGACCCGGATGCCAGGCAGATCGACGGGGCCCTGCCCGCGCCACTCCGTCGCCAGCGCCGTGACCGCCATCGTGTGCCCACGAGTGAGCGAGACGCCGAAGCCCTGCTCGGCGACGATACGGCAGATGCGCTGACGCAGCGCCGGGGGCTGCGCGACGATGCCGCCGACATCGAGGGAGATGCGGCCGTCCGCGTCGGTGTTCACGATCTCGTGCGCCCACTCGAGCGCAAGCGCATCCAGCGTCTCGGAATCTTCGCGGAGCGTCGTCGCCGTCCGAGCGAGCGCCTCCGAGATGCCGGGGCCGAGCTCCTTCTCGAGGAGCGGAAGAACCGTGTCGCGAACGCGGACACGCGTGTACGCCGGGTCGCTGTTGTGCGGGTCGATCCACGGGGAGAGCCCCTGGTCTTCGCACGCCTGCACCGTCACCGCGCGGTGGATGCCGAGCAGCGGCCGCAGCAGAGCGCCGGTGACCGGCGCCATCCCGTGCAGGCTCTTCGCTCCGGAACCGCGAGCCAGGCCAAGCAGGACCGTCTCCGCCTGGTCATCCAGCGTGTGCCCGAGGAGGACCCACGGCGCACCCGTCTCGACGCGCACCGCCTCGATCGCCTCGTAGCGAGCCACCCGGGCAGATGCCTCGGGACCGGCTCCGACGTCTTCCACGCTCACCCGCACGACGCTCACCGGGGCGAGCCCGAGCTCGGCGGCCTGCTCCGCGGCGCGCTCCGCGACCCGCGCAGAACCCTCCTGCAGATCGTGGTCGATGATGACCGCGCCAGCCTCGACCTCGAGGCGCTTCGCCTCGAACGCCGTCGCGGCAGCGAGCGCCAGCGAGTCCGGACCGCCACTCAGCGCGACGAGAATGCGGTCGCCCTTCTGCACGCGCCCGAGGAGAGAACCACGGACGGCTCGACGAAGGTCGGCAACAGCTGGAGTGAGGCGAGGGCGATCTGACACAGGTACAGCCTAAACGCGCCCGCGCGAACCGTCACGCTCGAAGCCGGAACATCCCAGAAGGACGAACCCGCGAGCCGCGGAAACGGGCAGACGCCTCAACGCTTGCGACCGAAGAGGAAGTAGGAGATGGGACCAACGAAGTTCACCAGCGAGAAGGCGCCCCACGCGAGTCGCGAACCCCGCACCTGGCTCGGCTTGCGACGCAGGAGGCTCAACAGCGCGGCCCCGAGCAGCGTGAACTGCACACCAGCCGCCAAGGCCGTCCCCAACGTCAACGCGTGCGGAAGCGCCTGGCCTGTCCCCTCCCGGAGCGGGATGAACGGATCGACGTGCAGCGCTTCCTTGAGATCAACCATGGAGACCAGCATGCCACGACCATCCACCCGGCCATCATTCCGGGGTCACACAGCACCCACGCCACGCCCGACGCCGAACCGCGCCACGCGAACCGCGCATCCGCAGCCCCGGGCGGGGCGCATCCACTACCCTGAAACCGAACGAAACCAACGGTTTCGTGCGGCGAGCAGCGCCACACCGGGCCCGCCGACAAGCCACACAGAATGAGCGCCGCCAGGCGCAACGAAGGAGCGCCATGGGCAGCTACGACGTCGTCATCGAAATCCCGCGCGGAAGCCACAACAAGTACGAGGTCGACCACGAGACCGGCCGCGTCTTCCTCGACCGCGTGCTCTTCACGCCGTTCGTGTACCCCGTCGACTACGGCTACTTCGAGCACACCCTCGCCGACGACGGCGACCCCCTCGACGCACTCGTGCTGCTCGAGTACCCGCTCTTCCCGGGCGTCGGACTCAAGGTGCGCCCCGTCGGCGTCCTCAACATGGCCGACGAAGCCGGTGGAGACGACAAGATTCTCTGCGTGCCCGCGAAGGACCCCCGCTGGGCGAAGATCCAGGACCTCGACGACGTCGACGACTCCACCAAGGACCAGCTCAAGCACTTCTTCGAGCACTACAAGGACCTCGAGCCCGGCAAGTGGGTCAAGGTCGAGGCGTGGGGCGACGCCGCCGCCGCCGAGGCGATCATCGAGCGCTCCATCGCGCAGTACAAGCCCACCGAATAGGCGCAGCTCACCGGCCCGACCGGTGACCGGCTGACCAAGCCCCGCATCCACTGCAGAAGTGGATGCGGGGCTTCGTCGTGCGCGGAGCGCTTCGCGCTGCGCGTGACCAACATGAGTGCAGATCTGGGGTTCACGGCACCGATCCGCTCGAATCAGCCGGAATCTGCACTCATGTTGGTCAGCGCCGGGGCGGCCGATCCCGTCGCTGTCCAACTTCCGTGACGAAACCAGCCGCAGGGGCACTCAGAGCACGCCGGTGCCTGAACCGTCACGGAAGTTGGACAGCGGCGGCGGACAGGGACAATGGCGGACAGCGACCGACACGGAGCAGCGGAGGCCGGCAACCGACTCGAGACAACGGCGGCCAGTGGCCGACACGAGGCAGTGGCGTCCAGCGACCGACAGGGGACGGCGGCGGACAGTGGCCGACATGAGACAGCGGCGGGCAGCGGCCGACACGGGCCAGTGGCGGCGCGGCGAAGGCACGCAGGCACGCAGGCACGACGGCACACAGAAGGGCGGCCCCCGCCGAAGCGAGGAACCGCCCTCTCGTGCGCGCTGACGTCAGCCGACGTGCGCGTGAATCAGTAGTAGTAGATGCCTGCCGAGGCGAGCCACGGCTTCGGATCCATCAGCGTGCCCCAGTACTTCAGCTCGAAGTGCAGGTGGCAGCCGGTGGACGAACCGGTGGTGCCCGCGTAGGCGAGCACGTCGCCCGCGTTCACGGTCTGGCCGACGTAGACGTTGATGCCGCCGTCCATGATGTGCGAGTAGGAGACCTCGGTGCCGTTGCCGAAGTCGAGCACGACGTGGTTGCCGAAGCCGCCGTTGTAGCCGGCGTACGTGATCGTGCCGCTGTGCACTGCGTAGAGCGGGGCGCCGCACGTGCCGCCGTTGACACCGAGGTCGAGGCCGTTGTGCATGCGGTAGGTGCCGAAGATCGGGTGCAGGCGCATGCCGTACTCGTCGGTGACGACGCCACTGCTGATCGGGCCGTAGTAGCCAGCGAGGACACCGTTCGGGGTCTCGGGCGTCGTCGGTGGGACGACCTCCGGCTCCGGCTCGGGTTCCGGCTCGAGCTCGACGTCAGGCTTCTGCGGCTCTTCCGGGAGGATCTCGATGTCGGGCTTCGAGGGCTCCGGCTCGGGAGCCGTCGTGGGCGCAGTCGTGGGCTGAGGCTCGGGAGCGGTCGTGGGTTCCGGATCCGTGGTGGGTTCCGGCGCCGCCGTCTGCTCAGGTGCCGTCGTCGGCTGCGGGGTGACCGGATCCGGGCTCGGGGTTGGCGATTCGGCCGGCGTGGTCGGCTGCTGCGGCGTGACCGGAGCGGTCGGGTCGGCCGTGGCCGTCGGCGGGGTCGAGGGCTGGCGGGGAGGCGTGACCTGCTGCGGCGGGCGCAGCGTCTCCGGTGCGACCGAGGTGTCGGTCGGGTCGGCAGGCGCGAGCGGCGCGTTCACTGCCGGAGCCTCACTGGAGATGTCCGGCTTCGGCGGAGCCTGCACGCCGGCGGCCTCAGCCTCGGCGACGACCTGCGCGTATGCCTCTTCCTGGTACGCGGCGGCCGCCTCGGCCCGCTCGCGGTTGGTCTGCGCGACCTGCTCCTGACGCAGCTTCTCGCCCGCCGCGTAGTCGGTCGCGGTGACATCGCGCTTCTCCTTGAGCGGAGCGAGCATCGCCTGGAGGTCGGCCTTCTTGTTGTCAGCGAGGTACTTCTCGTTCTGGAGGACAACCTGCTCGGCCTGCGCCGTGTCGAACTTCGTCTTCGCCTCGACCTCGAGCTTCGCCAGCTCGTCGTGCGCGGTCGTGGCCTGCGTTCCGAGCACGTCTGCCGTGTTCTTCTCGGTCACGGCCTGGTTGTAGATGCCGTCGGTCTGCTCGGAGAGCTTGCTGATGGTGCCGAGCTGGTAGAGGAGCGTGTCGGCGTCGCCGGGGTTGAGGAAGAGCGCCAGCTTGGGGTCGCCCGCGCCTCGCGTGCTCATGGCGGCAGCGAGCTGCCCCGCCTTCTCACGGGAGGTCGATGCCTTCTCTTCGGCCGCATCCGCCTGACCCTGCAGGATGGTGACCTCGGCGAACTTCTCGCTCGACGCGGTCTGCGCCTTGCCGTGCTCTTCGCCGGCGGTCTTCGCCTGCGCCGCCGCTGCGGTGACCTTCGCGTCGAGATCTGCGATCTGCTGCTCGATCTCACCGATGAGCGCTTCCTGGCGGTCGACGTTGCCTTCAGCGGCGACGACGTCCTCCCAGGTCGCGTAGCCGTCATCGGCAGCGAAGGCTGGGCCGGATGCGAACGCGAACGCGGCGAGGACTGCTGCGGATGCCGCACCGACGAGCGGTGTGCGCCAGCGGTTGCGAAGTCGCAGGGGCTTCGGGCTCCTGGTGGCGGGCATGCGCTCTCCTCGTGATGGATCTTGGGTGCGGAACGAGGCGGACGCCTCTGCGGCAACGCGAGACCGCATCTACCACTGCAGCCACTCGTTTCACACCAACAACACGAGAAACAGTAACAAGTTTGTCAACATCTGCCTAGCGCGTCACAGGGACCCGGGTGAGAAATCACGTACCGGGTCGCCGTCTGCGCCGGAATCCCGCGCATCTCGGGGAACATCCGGTTACGAGGAAGCCTGCGCTCGCCCCCACCGGAGCACGCCACGACACGCCGAACAGGCACCGATGCGGCACCCGATTTGCTGCGAGGGAAAAACGCCCCTATGCTCTTCTCTCGGTAGTCAAGTCAGCTACAAGCACTCGGCCCCATCGTTTAGCGGCCTAGGACGGCGCCCTTTCACGGCGTTAACACGGGTTCGAATCCCGTTGGGGTCACGGTCGTGACAACACCAGGTGCTGAGATGCTGTACATTGAACTGTCGCAATCGAATACGGATGAATCAGCCCAGGCTGAGACACCACAGTAAGGCCCTGTAGCGCAGTTGGTTAGCGCGCCGCCCTGTCACGGCGGAGGTCGCGGGTTCAAGTCCCGTCAGGGTCGCCAAGCATCTTGCCCTCTTCTCGAAGAGGGCAATTTGCAACGGTGACGAACATCAGTACGTCGCCATGAGGCCTCGGCCTCCGGCTCTGTAGCTCAGTTGGTAGAGCGCACGACTGAAAATCGTGAGGTCACGGGATCGACGCCCGTCGGAGCCACTGAAACCCCGCCTAGCTTCTACATGGCGGGGTTTCTTTATGTCTGCGCGGGCACCAGGCGGTACACACGCCGTGCCCGCCCCGCGGTGAAGCCGGCCCGCACGTAGCGCTCGAGCAGCGCATCCGTCGCCGCAGCCGCAACCAGCACTGAGCCAGCAGGCGCGTGCTCGACGAGCCGCCTCGCGAGCATGACCGCAGTCAAGCGCGTGCCGGGGAGCTGCGCGAGGGCCGCGACCATCCACCGCTCCCCTTTCGGCGTCTCGGGACCAGACGCCGACAGCGTCGTCCCACCCGGCTGCACCAGCGCGATCACCGCACCCGCGAGCAGCACGGCGTAGATTGCGAGGCCGAGCAGCAGCATGATCGTGGCGTCGAAGACCAGGATGCACGCCACCCAGAGCACAAACGCCGCAGCCGTCACGAGCGCGACGACGAACCCGTCGAGGATGGGCCTCCGGCGCTCGAACAGCACGGTTCCCGTGCGCGTCCTGTCGAGGTAGAGGCCGCCCCGCAGTGTCATCGGCAGGATCGAGAACGCGTAGATCGGCACCGACAGCACCGCCAACGGCACGTTCGGCGTGGATGCACGGGCCGCGATCCACCCGGCACGCGGCAGATCCCGGAGGGTCGACGGACGGGGGCGCGCTTGAGCGGAATGTGGGGGCATCCCAACCAGGCTACCGGGGTGCCGTCAACGGCCAGCTGCGGCACATCCGTCAGCCAGATGCAGGTTCCTTGCGAGACGAAGGTGCGTCTCGCTCACTTTTGCGTGGGTGGGAGGGGCAGCAGGGGCAGCAGGGCAGGGATGCGGCGGTGCGTCAGGCCGTGACGTTGACCGTGATCTCGTGGTGGCCGGTCGCGCCGTCGGGAACGACGTTGGCGCGCGCATCCGTCTGCACCTCGCCATCGCTCGACGTGGCGCGGACCTTCACCGAGTGCTCGCCGGCCGGGGCATCCCAGTCGAGCTTCCACTGCAGCCACGTGTCGTCGGAGATGGGGGCCGCGAGCTCCGTCGGCATCCACTCGCCGTCGTCGATCTGCACCTCAACCGCTTCGATGCCCGTGTGCTGCTGCCAGGCGAAGCCGGCGATCGTCGTGGGGCCCGCGTTGAGGCTGCCGCCGCTCGGCACGTCGATGCGGGAGCCGATCTTGATCGGGCCCTTCGCGCTCCAGCCGCGGTCGGTCCAGTACGCGTTGACGCGGTCGAAGCGCGTCACCTCGAGGTCGACGACCCACTTCGTCGCCGAGACGTAGCCGTAGAGGCCTGGCACGACCATCCGCACGGGGAAGCCATGCTCGGCGGGCAGGGTCTCGCCGTTCATGCCGACAGCGAGGATCGCGTTGCGGTCGTCGGTGAGTGCTCCGATGGGGGTGCTCGCCGTCCAGCCGTCGACGGACTTCGACAGCACCATATCGGCGTCGGCCTGCGGTCCCGCGCGCTTCAGCAGCTCGCGCAGCGGGTAGCCGAGCCAGAGGGCGTTGCCGATGAGGCCGCCGCCGACCTCGTTCGACACGCACATGAGGGTCGTGATGCTCTCCTCGAGCGGCAGGGCGAGGAGCTCGTCCCAGGTGATCGTGACCTCGTTGTCGACGAGGCCGTGGATGCGCAGCGACCAGCCCTCCGGGTTCACGAGCGGCACGCTCAGCGCGGTGTCGATGCGGTAGAAGTCCTCGTTCGGGGTGACGACCGGCGGGAGGCCGGGGATCTCGAACTGGGCTCCAGCGGGAACCGCCGCGGCGCGCACGGCCGCCTGCGGCAACGCGATCGCCTCACGCACCGCCGTTACGGCGCGGGTGCCGGCCGAGAGTGCGGCACCGGATGCGGCAGCGATGGCGCCGATGACGACTGAGGCACCGGCGTAGATCAGGAAGCGGCGTCGGTCGACTCCGGCGGGCGTCGTGTCCCCGCGAGCGTCGAGGTCTTCGCCGTCGGACGCCGCGGCACGGCCCGTCGCTCCGACCGCGGAGCTCCGCGTCGTCGGGACGGCCGCCTCGCGAGACCTCTGCCGTGCGCGCTGCTCAGCAGCGTCGAGGGTCTTCGCGAGGAACTGCAGCGTGAGCACGGCCACGACCATCGCGAGCAGCGGAGGCGCCGTGTCGAGCGGCGAGAAGGGAGTGCGGGTGGCCACAGCGACGGCACCGATGGCGGCGATGAGGCCGAGGACGACCCGACCCCACGGCGGGCGCCTCGACTCGAGCACCCCGGCGACCGCTGCCAGGAGGATGAGCACCACCGCGACGAGCGCGATGAGCGCGATCTTGTCCGCGGTCCCGAACAGGGCGATCGCGGTGTCCTTGGCCCACGGCGGGGCGAGGTCGATGAGCAGCGCGCCCACTGCGACGATCGGGCTCGCGGTCGTCTGCAGGAATGCAGCCGCGAGCTCTCCGAGCCCGACGCCGAGAGCCGCGGCGCCGATCCCGGCGAGGCCCGCCGGGACGGACTCGCGGAGGCGACGACGGCGCGTTCTCACCTGTTCGGGACTGGTTTCGAGGGACATGGCGGACACGGTACGCGCGCGAAACCCGGCCGGGCTGAGTGTGGGCGGATGGTGTGCATCCCCTGTGAATAGTGACCGGAGGTGGGGCTCAGGGGCCACGCGCAGGAGACCGGCTCGGGTGCGGTCGCCCACCGCGCCTGGCAGACTGGAGGCTTTGTGCCGCGTCATCCGGCGCACGTGCATCCGGCGCCGTTCCGACCCCGGCGCCCGAGAAGGGCCGGTTTGTCAGCGCTCAACGTCCTCGCCAACCTCCTTCGGGGCGCGCTCATCGGCGTGACCGAGATCATCCCCGGCGTGAGCGGTGGAACCATCGCGCTGCTGATCGGCGTCTACGAGACCCTGATCGACTCGGCCGGCCACCTCGTGCGGGGCGTCGTCCGCGCCGTCGCCGACACGCTGCGCCGCCGAGGGCTCGACCGGGCTCGCGAGCACTTCGCGCAGGTGAGGTGGGGCGTGGTGCTCCCGATCGGCATCGGGATGCTCGTCGCGCTGGTCGTCGCGGCTCGCCTCGTCGCCCCGCTCATCGAGGCGCACCCCATCCCCTCGAGGGCACTCTTCGCGGGACTCATCGCCGTCTCCCTCATCGTTCCGGCACGGATGCTCGGCGCCCGCTGGCAACTGCGGGACTACGCCATCGCGGTCCCCGCCGCGGTCCTGAGCTTCGTGCTCACGGGGCTGCCCTCGGCCAACGACGCCGACCCATCGGCGCTCGCCATCTTCGTCTCGGCCGCCGTCGCCGTCTGCGCGCTGGTCCTGCCCGGTGTCTCCGGCTCCTTCGTGCTCGTCACGACCGGCATGTACGAGCCGACGCTGCGGGCCCTCAACTCGCTCGACTTCGGGTACGTCGCCATCTTCGCCGTCGGCGCCATCACGGGACTCGCCCTCTTCGTCCAGGTGCTGCTGTGGCTGCTCTCGAAGCACCGCCGCGTGACGCTGGCCCTCATGACGGGCCTCATGGCTGGCTCGCTCCGCGCCCTCTGGCCCTGGCAGACCGAGGACCGCGAGCTGCTCTGGGCCTCCGGGGACGTCGTCGGCCCTGTGCTCTGGTTCCTCCTCGGTGCCGCGATCGTCGCCGCCCTCCTCATCGCCGAGGGCCTGCTCGTGCGCCGCGCGCTGCGTCGCGCTCCCCAGGCGCACTCGTAGCTCGCGCCGGGAGCCCAGGCGCGAGTTCCGAGGTCAGCCCGCGCAATGTCGGCGGTGCTCGCTAGCATGAGACGCGCATCCACTCGACAGCAGGGAAGTGCCCGATGAGCCTCGTTCCAACGGACCCGTATGCCTCGCAGCCCGAGGACAGCCAGTCGCGATCGTCGCAGGCGAACGGCGCACCATCTTCGCCCGCCGCCGGCTGGTACCCCGACCCGACGGGACGACAGCGCTACTGGGACGGCGCGCAGTGGGGCCAGTACGCGCCAGCGCAGCCGCAGGCCGCCGGCGCTCCCATGCTCTACCAGCAGACCGTCGTGGTCAGCGGAGGCAAGGAGGTCGGCATCACCTACGTGCTCGCGATCTTCCTCGGCGGGCTCGGTATCCACAACTTCTATCTGGGGCGCACCGGCATCGCCATCACCCAGCTCGTCCTGTACCTCGTCGGAATCGCCACCTCGTGGCTCGGCATCGGGCTCCTGCTCATGTTCGGCGTCGCGATCTGGGTCATCGTCGAGCTCTTCCTCATCCCGCAGTTCGTGCGCGAAGCCAACGCACGCCTCGCCGGGGCAGGCGCGTACGCGGCGAACCAGGGCTACGGCCCGGCCGGTGGCGGCGGATCGTACCCGGGTCAGTACTAGCGCACGTCCGACGCCGGTCCCGGCTCAGCTGAGCGAGAAAGCCCGATCACCCCAGGCGGTGCGGAGATCCGCGTCGAGGTCGTCGACGACCCGATCTGCGTGGTCGATGACGAGGGTCGAGCGGGCCGCCCCAAACGCGGGCCATGGCACCGCGCCCGGCAAGCCGCCGTCGGTGGGCCGCCCCTCGCGGGCGAACGACGTCCAGAGGGCGAGCATCCGGTCTGACACCTCCCCCGCCTGGCGTCGGCCCCCGAGCTTGTAGGCGAGCCCTCGCGGGTCGGTGTCCAGGTTGCCCCACACATACGCGATCTCGGTGCCGTGCGTCGCGCCGAGGCGCAGCACCTTCAGCACGTGCGTCGCGAAGTCGAAGCGGTACAGGAACGTCGGCGCGATCCGCGAGTGCCCCTCCGCGATCCACACCGTCGGCATGCGGAAGCCCACGTCACGCGCGATGCCGAGCCCCACCATCCGCTCCCGCACGCCCTCGTACACGTCGAGGATGTGCTCACGGTCTGGCATGTCGACGGTCGGGTTCTCGGCGGCGATCTCGGTGATCATCGTCGTCAACGCCGCCTCGCCGACGGGTAGCAGCGGCGACTTCGCGAGCTTGAAGAACGTCGCCTCGTCTCGGTTCGTGCCGATGATGAGCGGCACGGGAAGCCCGCGCCCCTCGCTCAGCACGGTCACGGGATGCTCCGGCAGGAGGTCCCCGTCGACGACCGGCGCGAAGGCGAGCGTGCCAGGCGACTCGGTCGGGATCTCCGCGAACAGCTCAGTCGCCACCTCGACGATGCTCGAGACGGGAAGAGCGCGGAGCGCCGACCAGTCACGGCTCGCGGGCGCCTCCCCCGGGGTGCCCTCCACCGCGCCGTTGCGGCCCTCCACTCCGAGCTTCGCGACGAACCGCTCGGCGACGAGCTTCGCGCGCGCGAGCCCATAGACGCTCGTCGCCGGTGAGCTCTCGACGATCGCGGCCGAGAAGAGTCCCAGCGCGGAGGGCGTCGCGAGGAGCGTCGACACGATGCCGGCGCCCGCCGACTCCCCGAAGACAGTGACCCGTGCGGGGTCACCACCGAACGCGCCGATGCTCGATTGCACCCACTCGAGCGCGCAGAGCACATCACGCAGGGCGAGGTTCGAATCGAACTGGCCTCCCGCTCCGTCGAGTGTCGAGAGCTCGAGGAACCCGAGTCCGCCGAGCCGGTACCCGAGCGTCACGACGATCACGTCGCCACGCTCCGCGAGGGCCGCCCCGTCGTACACGGGCTGCGTGATGCCGCCGAGCGCATAGGCGCCTCCGTGCACCCACACCATGACGGCACGCGCGCCCCCGGCGTCGCCCGCGCCGGCCGGACGCCAGACGTTCGCGAACAGGCAGTCCTCGTCCGTGAGCGCCCTCTCCCCTACATCCATGCCCTTCATGCGGGGCTGCGGGGCGATCGGTCCCGGGATGCGGGCATCCACGACCCCGCCCCAGGATTCGACGGGAACGGGGGCGCGCCAGCGCAGCTCACCCGTCGGCGGCTTCGCGTAGCGGATGCCAAGCCAGTGCTCGGTGGCCCCCTCGGCGGTGCCGCGGAGCGTGCCGCTCGGCGTCTCGACCAGCGGGGGCGCAGAGCTCGAGGCGTGCGGCGTCGACGGGTGCGGTTCTGCGGCTGGTCCCATGGGCAACTCCGGCGTTCGAGGGGCAACTCTGAGTGCCAGCTTCCCACCGCGCACGCCAGCTGCGGCGTGCCGCGGGTCTGCCGACCCGAGCGCGTCAGGTCACGGGGATGGACGCATCCCGCCAGCCGACCGGGGTTACTCGAACATGCCCTCGATGGGGCCGCGGGCGAAGTAGATGAGGAAGCCGACCGCCACGATCCAGAGGAGCGGCGACACCTTGCGGGCCTTTCCCGTGAGGGTCTGCACGAGCACCCACGAGATGAAGCCGGCGCCGATGCCGTTCGCGATGGAGTAGGTGAGCGGCATGACGACGATCGTCAGGAAGACGGGCAAGGCGACCGAGAAGTCGTCCCACTTCAGCTCGCGCACCTGAGACACCATGAGCACACCGACGACGACGAGCGCCGCCGCCGCGACCTCGAGCGGCACGATCTGCGTCAACGGGGTGAAGAACATCGCCAGCAGGAACATGACGCCCGTCACGACGCTCGCGAGGCCAGTGCGGGCTCCCTCGCCGACGCCGGCCGCGGAGTCGACGAAGATCGTGTTCGACGAGCTCGACGTCGCACCACCCGCGACGGCGCCGATGCCCTCGACGACCAGCGACGACTTGAGGCGAGGGAAGTTGCCCTGCTTGTCCTGCAGGCCCGCCTCGCGGGTGAGACCCGTCAGGGAGCCGACCGCGTCGAAGAAGTTCGTGAACACGAGCGTGAAGACGAGCATCACGCCCGCCAGGACGCCGATGCGCTCGAACGCGCCGAAATCGAACGCGCCGATCAGGCCGAGGTCAGGGACCGAGACGATCTGCGTCGGCAGCACCGGCACGTTGAGCGACCAGCCGCCCTCGTTCTCGAACGCCGGCCCGAGCTTCATGATCGCCTCGACCACAACCGCGACGACCGTCGTGCCGACGATGCCGATGAGCAGCGCACCCTTCACGCGGCGAGCCATGAGCACGCCCATCACGATGAGGCCGACCACGAAGATGAGCGTCGGCACCGTCGTCACCGAGCCGCCGACGCCCAGCTGGACGGGCGGCGACGCGTTCCCCGAGGACGTGACGAAGCCCGCATCCACGAGCCCGATGAAGGCCAGGAACAGGCCGATGCCCACCGTGATCGCCGTCTTCAGCTGCGGCGGCACGGCGTGGAAGATCATCTCGCGCAGACGGGTCGCCGACAGGACCACGATGACCAGGCCGTTGATGACGACCAGCCCCATCGCCTCAGCCCACGTCACCTGCTGCACGACGTTGACGGCGAGGAAGGAGTTGATGCCGAGCCCCGCGGCGAGACCGAACGGCAGGTTCGCGATGACACCGAACAGGATCGTCATCACACCGGCAGTGAGCCCCGTGACCGCCGCCACCTGAGAGGCCTGCAGCCAACCGCCCTCCACGTCCAGCGTGGCCTGGTCCTGCGAGAAGCCGCCGAGGATGAGCGGGTTCAGGATGACGATGTACGCCATCGTCATGAACGTGACGAGCCCGCCTCGGATCTCCCGCGGCACGCTCGAACCCCGATGCGTGATCTCGAAGAACGTGTCGAGACGCTCCTTGAACGACGACCCGCTGCCCCGCTTCGTCGGCGCCACTCGGGTGGCACGCTCGGGCGCCGGCCCGTGGCCGCCGCCCGCCTCCGCTCCCGCCTGTCCCTGCTCGACTGCGGACTCGTGGCTGTCGCTCATGCGGCTCCCCTGATCGTGCTGCTCGCGTTAACAGGGACAAGCGTAGTCAGCGCGCGAGACCCGCGCGGCGCGCGCCG
This sequence comes from Pseudoclavibacter sp. 8L, assembly GCF_902506465.1. NCBI lineage: Bacteria > Bacillati > Actinomycetota > Actinomycetes > Micrococcales > Microbacteriaceae > Pseudoclavibacter > Pseudoclavibacter sp. 8L. Next base: position 869,511 of record NZ_LR733185.1, read on the forward strand.
ACCGCACCGCGACCCTGCGGGCGCCAAGGGTCGCCGGATCCCCTAATCTCGTAGAGGTCACGCGCCGCTCCCCCGCGCAGGCCCAACCCCGCCGAACGACCTGGAAGCGAGACCACCGTGGCACTGCCCTGGAAACTGCACGGAGACGGCAAGAACGTCCCCGCGAGCGACATCGTGCTTCCCGAGGAGCGGCTCACCTGGCCGCGCACCATCGGGCTCGGCGCGCAGCACGTCGTCGCGATGTTCGGCGCGACGTTCCTGGTGCCTCTGCTCACCGGCTTCCCGCCATCGACGACGCTGCTGTTCTCCGGCATCGGCACGATGCTGTTCCTCCTCATCACCCGCAACCGGGTGCCCAGCTACCTCGGCTCATCGTTCGCCTTCATCGCGCCGATCCTCGCCGCCGTCGCATCCGACGGGCAGGGCGTCGCCCTCGCCGGCATCATCGTCGTCGGCGCGCTCCTCGCCGTCGTCGGCCTCATCGTGAACCTCGCGGGCACGCGCTGGATCAACCTGCTCATGCCGCCCGTCGTGGCAGGAACGATCGTCGCCCTCATCGGCTTCAACCTCGCGCCCGCCGCGAAGAACAACTTCGAGGCCTCCCCCATCGTCGCCTCCATAACGCTGCTGACGGTCATCATCGTCGCAGTCGCCTTCAAGGGCATGGTCGGCCGCCTGTCGATCCTCATCGGCGTCGTCGTGGGCTACATCGTCGCCGCGTTCATGGGCCAGGTCGACCTCGCCGGGCTCGACGAGGCCGCGTGGATCGGACTCCCGACGTTCACGACCCCCGTCTTCGCCGCCGAGCACCTCCTCGTCTACCTCATGTTCGTGCCGGTCGTGCTCGCGCTCATCGCCGAGAACGTCGGACACGTGAAGGGCGTCGGCCAGCTCACGAACCGCAACCTCGACCCCATGGCCGGCCGGGCGCTGCTCGCCGACGGCCTCGCGACCGTGCTCTCCGGCTTCGGCGGCGGCTCCCCCACGACCACGTACGGCGAGAACATCGGCGTCATGTCGGCAACCCGCGTCTACTCGACGGCCGCCTACTGGGTCGCGGCGATCGCCGCCATCCTCCTCGCCCTCTCGCCCAAGGTGGGCGTGCTCATCGCGAGCGTCCCCGGCGGCGTGCTCGGCGGCATCACCACCGCGCTCTACGGCCTGATCGGCATCATCGGTGTGCGCATCTGGCTCGAGAACAAGGTCGACTTCTCGTCACCGACCAACCAGTTCACGGCGGGCGTCGGCCTCATCGTCGCGATCGGCGACTTCACCATCAACAGCGGGCAGGTCACGTTCGGCGGCATCGTCCTCGGCACCGTGGCCACGCTTGTCGTCTACCACCTCATGAGCGGCATCGCCCGGCTCCGCGGTTCCGACGCCGACGACGCTGGTGACGATCTTGTCGCCGGCGCCGACGGGGCAGCGGATGCGGAGCGCACCACGCGCTAGCCGCCCCGCGCATCCCGCCCGTCTCGTCC
>NZ_LR733185.1:871091-1270566 GCF_902506465.1 Pseudoclavibacter sp. 8L
CGCCGCACCCCTCTTCCCGCTTCCCGCCGCCTCCCTCCGCCGGGATCGCTGCCCGGCGTTTCGTCCCCTGTGCTCCCGCGCCGAGGGGTATTCGGCGGGCAGCGATTGCCGAGACCCGCTCTGCGTCTCTGCCTCCGTGGTCACATCACGTGGCGTGGTGTCGTTTCGCAAGGTCGGCGCGCCCTGTGTCCCGGTGTGGGTGAGACGATGCTGGGACCGCGCCTCGCGCGATGGCGCCATCTCAACTGGCCCAGGTGCAGTGCCGGTCCCCGTCGACCGCGCCATGCGGGCTTTTCGCAAGCGTGATGGGTTCTTACTCATCACCGTTCACCGAAACCCCGCACGCGCATCCGCAAAACCCATCACCGTTGCAGAAACCCCGCACGAAGTGACACCACTCATTGGGGCTCGCCCGGGCCTCCCCGCGCCCCTCATGGCGTGATCGCTGCCCGGCCATGCGCCTTCCGGAGCCTCGCGTCGAGGGGAGTTCATCGGGCAGTGATGGGCTCAGGTTCGCTCGGTCGTCTGCGAGAGCGGAGACTCGCGGGGGCTCTCAGGATGCGGGGCGTACGGTCGTGCCGTGAGCGTGCACATCCGCAGCATCGGCACCGCCGTCCCCCCGACCGAGCTGCCCCAGACGAAGGCCCGTGACCTCTTCGCGGCCCAGCCCGGCATCAACCGCCTCGGCGCGCGCCTCATCGGCGCGGCCTTCGATGGCTCCGCGATCGAGACGAGGCACACGGTCGTGGATGCGCTGGCCGGCGGCACCGACTCGGCGCTCGTCGCCGATGGCCTGGTGCTGGACGCCTCCACCGGCGCCCGCAATACGGTCTACGCCGAGCGCGTGCCAGAGCTGCTGCTCGGCGCCGCCCGCGCCGCACTCGAGGGCAGCGGCCTCGAGACCGGCGACATCACGCACGTCGTCACCGTCTCCTGCACGGGCTTCTACGCGCCCGGCCCCGACTACGAACTCGTGCGCGGCCTCGGCCTGTCGCCCCGCGTGCAGCGCTTCCACCTCGGTTTCATGGGCTGCTACGGCGCCTTCCCGGCGCTGCGTGCAGCGGATGCCTTCGCCAGAGCCGACCCGAACGCGGTCGTGCTCATCGTGTGCGTCGAGCTGTGCACCATCCACTTGACGAGCTCGAACGACCCGGAGCAGATCGTCGCCACCTCGGTCTTCGCCGACGGGGCTGCGGCAGCCCTCGTGACGGCACGTCCCGCCCCGGCCGGCACACGCATCCTGACCATCGACGCCCTCGCGAGCACCATCACCGACGAGGGCGAGTCGGAGATGGCGTGGACCATCGGCGACAGCGGGTTCCGGATGCGCCTCTCGGGGTACGTGCCGAGCATCATCGGGGCGTCGATCGAAGACGTCGTCGCTCCGCTGCTCGCGCCGACCGTGCCCGCCGAGACACCGCTGTGGGCGATCCACCCGGGCGGGCGGAGCATCCTCGACAAGGTCGAGCAGGCCCTCGGGCTCACCGAGGAGCAGCTCGCGCCGTCACGAGGCGTGCTGCGCGACCACGGCAACATGTCGAGCGCGACGGTGCTGTTCATCCTCGAACGGCTGCTCAGCGGGAACGCCGATGACTCGAGGCGCGGCATCAGCGGCGGCGAGTCGAGCATCGACGGCCAGGGTGTTGACGGCCCAAGCTCCGGTGCCCCGGCGGTCGGCGCCCTGAGCGTTGGCGGCCCAGGCGTCGGCGGCCCGAGCGCCGGCGATCCGACCATGGGCGCCTCGAGCGTCGGTGCCCCGAGCGCCGGCGATCCGAGCGTCGAGAACCCCAGCGGTCGCGACCGCGGCGAGGCGCTCTGCGCGATGGCGTTCGGTCCCGGCCTCACGGTCGAGGTCGGACGATTCACGCGGATGCGCGCGTGAGCGCACTCCGCGCGGTCGCCTCGGCGCTCGCCGTCCCGCGCGATACGACGTCGCTCGAGCTCATGGACGACCCCGATTGCGACCGCGATCGCCTCTTCGCGACGTACCGGCAGTTCCGCGCCGTCAACGCCCTCGTCGCGGGCTGGCGGCGCGTGTACCTGCGCGACGTGCGGCCCGTGCTCGACCGGACGCGCGCATCCAAGTTGCTGGACATCGGCTTCGGGGGCGGCGACATTCCACTGGCACTCGCCCGGTGGGCCGCGCACGACGGGCTGCGCCTCGAGGTGACCGCCATCGACCCCGACGAGCGAGCGCACGAGTTCGTCGAGACGCGCGGCCTCACGGGGAGCGGCGTCGACTTCCGGGCGGCGTCCAGCAGCGAGCTCGTCGCCGCGGGGGAGTCCTACGACATCGTCACGTCCAACCACCTCCTGCACCACCTCGACCCGGATGCGCTCACCGGCCTCCTCGCCGACAGCGCGGCCCTCGCCCCGCTCACCCTGCACAGCGACATCGAGCGCGGACGCATCGCGCTCGCCGCGTTCGGCGCCGCGACGAAGCCCCTCGACCGCGGGTCGTTCGTGCACTTCGACGGGACGCTCTCCATCCGTCGCAGCTACACGGCGCCCGAGCTCCGAGCGGTCGCGCCGGACGGATGGACGGTGCGGCGCGAGTTCCCCTACCGGCTGCTGCTGACCCGAGACCAGACGCTCACGCCGCAGGGCTCGCCTCAGCCCGCCGGTGTACCGTCGGCGACGTGAACGTGCCCCCGCTGCTGGTCGCCGCGACAACCAGCTACGCCGCGAACTGCGCCCTCGGCGTGAGCGTCGCGACGGGTGTCGTGCGAACCGGCCGCTGGCATTGGATCCACCACGCCCTCTACATCTGCACGTCGGGGCTCACGCTCGCCGCCGGCGTCGCGCTGCTCACGAGCCGCGACGAGCATCGCCGCCGCGCCGGCACGCTGCTGCTGCCGACCGCGCTCCCGCTCGCCGCGATCCCGTACGCCGGCACCCACTCCCGACGCCACCCCGCCATCGCGCTCGCGGCCGCACCCTTCTACGCGCTCGCGGTGCGAGCATCCGCTCGCCGCTGAGAAATCCAGCCCTGCCGGGTTGCCGCCCGGCCCCACCGCTGCCGCGTTGCTGCCCTGCCCTGCCGCCCTGCCCGCCAGCGCCCCGACCGGTCAATCGCTGCCAGTCGAATTGCCTTCCAGGATGAGCGCTGGACGGGTATTCGACTGGCAGCGATCTTGCGGGCGCGGGCTCAGGCGCGGGTGACTGCGATGTAGGTGGGGCCGCCAGACCGCGCGGCGGCACATCTGGCGCCGTAGCGCCTCAGCCTTCGCCGTTGTAGTACGGCCACGGGTTGATGCGGCGGTCACCGCGGCGGTCCGGTCCGGTGAGGGTCACCTCGCCGGTCGCTGCCCACTCGACGCCGCGCGGGAACATGCGGATGAACTCGATGCGGCGGAACGTGTCGATGTCGTGCCCGATCGTGATCGTGAACGAGCGGCCAGTGCCGTACTCGTTGATCCAGGCAAGGGGCTGCTCCGTGTTGATTCCGGGCAGCGCGGCGATGCCCTCCGGCGGAATCGCGACGGGGTAGTGGGGCATGGGCCACATGGGCGCCTTCTCGTAGGACTCGAGGTCGTCGAAGGTCGTGAGAAGAACCTGTGCGCCCTCGTACAGTTCGACGCCGACGAGGATGTCGTCGCCCGTGACCGTCCAGGTGTCGTTGATGCCGTCGGTGATGGCGTGGCGGGGTTCGGTCGTGCGCAGCTGCGCCTCACCCCAGGGGCGGGGGCGGATGCCGGTTGGCACGCTGAGCTTCGAGCCGCGCATGACGTTGTACTCCTCCGGGTACCCCCAGTCGTCTTCCTGCACGGCAGAGCCGTGGAACCAGACGATGCCCTTGCCGTCGTCGTGCACGAACTTCAGGATCGCCGCGTCCGTCTCCGGACCGAATCCGGTGCCCTGGTCGTGGTAGCCGTCACGACCTTCGAACACGATGAGCAGCGCGTCGTACTTGCCGATGATCTCGGAGGTGAGACCGCGGGGGTCCTCGGTGACGCGCACCTTGAACCGCCCCGTGTCTTCGAGGAGTGTCGTCAGCCACTGGTTGTGCTGGCGGAAGCTGCGGAACTCGTTGTCATGCTCCGACGTCATGTGTCCCGAGAGGATGAGCACGTTGAGGGGACTGGTCACTGGTTCTCCTTTGAGCCGGGTGTTCGGGCCAGGCTTCCACGCTTATGTCGAAATCGCACATAAGAAGTTCGGATCGCCGGCATCAGGCTGAGGGTCTGGACTTTTGAGCCCCGAGGTCCACCCGAAGGCTCGGGCATACGTTTCAGGCGGATGCGCCAGACTCAGCGCATGGAATTCCTCGACGTCCTGCGGCGCCGCAAGACCACCAACGGCCCGTTCCTCCCCGACCCCGTCAGCGAGGAGCATCAGCGCCTCCTCATGGAGGTCGCCGGCCGTGCCCCATCGCAGCTCAACAGCCAGCCGTGGCGGTTCGTTGTCGTCGAGGCGCGCGAGACGATCGAGGAGATCGCCAGCATCAGCGGCGAGAGCATGACGACGGCCATGAGCAACGGCACGTTCTTCGAGCGGTACAAGCCGTACTTCCGCTTCAGCAAGCAGGAGATGGAGCAGCGGCGAGACGGGATGCTGTTCGACAAGCTCCCCGCGCCGCTCCGGCCCTTCACGAGCCAGGTGTTCACGAAGCGCGGGCAGTTCCTCATGAACTCGCTGCGCGTCCCCAACACGCTCGGCGAGGAGAACCGTAAGCTCGTCGCGGGCTCACCGCTGCTGCTCGGCGTGATGCTCGACCGCGCCGAGTATCGGCCAGGGGAGCTGTCCTCGTTCTACTCGGTGTTCAGCATGGGGGCGGCCATGGAGAACATCTGGCTCACCACGGGTGAGATCGGGATGGGCATCCAGTTCGTGTCGTTCCCCATGGAGGTGCCGGGGCAGTGGGACAAGATCGTCGACCTCCTCAAGGTGCCGGACGAGTTCGAGCTCATGGCCGTGTACCGCCTCGGCTACCTCCCCAAGGAGCAGCGCCGCCCCGCCATCGACTGGTCGTCGCACCAGCGCAAGCTGCCCTCGCAGTACGTGTTCCGCGACACGTGCGAGACGCCGCAGCAGGGCTGGGACGAGGCCGCGCCGACGACGTAGGCGACGGCTGGATTACACGGCGGGGCAGGCCGTCGTGTACGTGAGGTTCGTCATCCGCACCCCGTGGCTCAGGACGCCCTGTGGCGGCACCGCGGTTCGTGGTGTCGTCAGCTCGACGATGAAGGAGTCGGTCGAGCCGGTCGACGAGTAGGTGACGGAACCCGCCACGACCGGCCCGATCGGCAGGTCGGCCGTCGGACGGTAGGTGTTGGATACGGGCTCCAGTTCGACCCTGTTCCCGGGGGTCGCGACCGCTCCCGGAAGTCCGATGACGCGGAGGTGCTCGCGGTAGAAGTCGCTCCCGTCGACGTCGAAGACGCGGAAGCTGATGTTCGCGAGGGGTCGGTCGAAGGTGATCGTCGTCGTCTGCGTGTAGGCGGCGTCGAACTCCTTGTTCGCTGCGGCCACCGTCTGTCGGTCGCCGAGGAAGATGCCGTCACCGGTCGTGTTGAGGTTGTCGGAGGTCGCGGGAACCTCGATGTTCGGCCCAGTGGCGACGGTGACGGTGTACGTGACGACCTCGCCCGTCGGCGTCGTGAAGGTGCCGACGCCGTTGCTCGTATCCGTGGCGGTGAAGGTGTTCTGCCAGCTGAGTTGCGCGTCCTGCGTGCACACGCCAGACGCAGCAGCGACCGGGGCGGCAGATGCGACGGCGATGAGCGGCACTGACCAGGCCGCGCCCGTGACGAGCGCTCTGCGCGAGAGCTCGGGTCGGCGAGATGAAGGGTTCGGGTGCGACATGAGGACCTCTCGAGTGGGGGCGGCGAGGTGCCACGGGGAGGGAACGGAGCCGAGGGGAGGCAGGAAGGAATGCGGCTTCCGCTTCGATTGTGAGCGAGAACTCTCCGGAAGTCATGTGGGAGCTGCATCTGGATCCGGCGGGCCAGCCGTGCTCGCCGCGTCGCGCGTCAGCTGGCGGTGGAGTTCGCGAGGGCTGTCCGCGCCACCTCTCCCGAGAGCACGAGCTCGGCGACGGCCTCCATCTCGGGGCTCAGGAAACGGTCGGGACCGGCTCCATCGGAGACGGCGGAGACGAGGCCCAGGACGGCGCTGGTTGCCCGGCCCGGCTCGAGGGGAGCGCGGAACTGGAGCGCGCGGGATCCGGTGAGCACCTCGATGGCGAGCACCCGCCCGAGCCCGTCGACGGCGCGGCGCAGCTTGCGCGCTGCAGCCCAGCCCATCGAGACGTGGTCCTCCTGCATGGCCGATGACGGGATCGAGTCGACGGATGCGGGCACCGCGAGCCGCTTGAGCTCCGAGACGATGCCCGCGGCCGCGTACTGCGCGATCATGAGGCCCGAGTCGACGCCGACCTCATGCGCGAGGAACGGCGGGAGCCCGCGGTTGCGGGACGGGTCGAGGGCGCGGTCGGTGCGGCGCTCGGAGATGCTGGCCACGTCGGCGACCGCGATGGCCAGGAAGTCGAGGACGTATGCGACGGGCGCCCCGTGGAAGTTGCCGTTCGACGCGACCCGACCATCCAGCGTCACGACCGGGTTGTCGACGGCGGATGCGAGCTCACGCTCTGCGATCATCGCCGCGTGCGCCAGCGTGTCGCGGGCGGCCCCGTGGACCTGGGGGGAGCAGCGCAGCGAGTAGGCGTCCTGCACGCGGCCGTCCTCAGGCCCGCGGTGGCTGGCGACGATGGGGGATCCGGCGAGGAATCGGCGCAGGTTCGCGGCGGACTCGCCCTGGCCGAGCTGCGGGCGCAGGGCCTGCAGATCGGCGGCGAAGACAGCATCGGTCGCGAACTGGCTCTCGACCGACATTGCGGCGGCCAGGTCGGCCGTCGTGAGCAGCATCCGGATGTCGTGGATCGCGAGCAGCAGCATCCCGAGCATCCCGTCGGTGCCGTTGATGAGCGCGAGGCCCTCCTTCTCGCGGAGGACAAGCGGCTCGATGCCGGCGGCGACAAGTGCCGCACCCGCATCAACTTCGGTGCCGCTCGCGTCGCGCACGGTTCCCTCGCCGGTCGCGGCGAGGGCCAGGTGAGACAGCGGGGCGAGGTCACCCGAGCAGCCGAGCGAACCGTACTCCCGCACCATCGGGGTGATGCCCGCGTTGAGCATGGCCGCGTACGTCTCGACGACCACGGGGCGCACGCCGGTTCGCCCCGTCGCGAGGGTCTGCAGGCGCAGCAGCTGCAGTGCCCGGATCACCTCGCGTTCCACCTCCGGCCCAGTGCCAGCCGCGTGCGAGCGGATGAGGCTCGCCTGCAGCTGCACGCGCCGCTCGGGCGCGATGAACTTCGTCGCGAGCGCGCCGAAGCCCGTCGAGATGCCGTAGTGCGGGTTCGGGTCGTCGGCGAGGCGTTCGATGAGGTCGCGGGTGCGCGCCACCTCGTCGAGTGCGGCCGGTGCGACGTCGACGTGCGCGCCATGCCTTGCGACGGCGACGACCTCCGCAGGCTCGAGCGGGCGAAGACCGAGAGTGACGGGCCCGACCGGTGCGGCCTGGCCTGAGCCGGGTTCGGCGGGGCTGGACGAGGTGCGGCCGGCGGCGGATGCGGGTGTGCTCATGACCTCGATTCCACCCCACCCGTTGCGTATTGTCAGCGCGGGGAGGACACTCAGTGTCTGTGATCTCAGACAGAGTGCCCGCGCTGGCCGGCCAGTTCGCGCGTGCGCTGCCGACGGTCGACCCGGTGTCCAACATGAGTGAGATAACCGCCACTCGAGGCCCCGTAGCGCGGTTCGGGCCGCTTTCATCACTGATGTTGGTCACGCGCGCCCGGGAGTCGGACCCGCCGGCCCCGGCGGCTGCCACGGACGCGGCGGACCCGGCGGACCCGACGGAGTCGCCCGCGCGCCTGACCAACTTGCGTGAGATACCCGCTACTCGAGGCCGTTTAGTGCGGTTCGGGTCGGTTTTCTCACTCATGTTGGTCACTGCTGCCCGGGAGCCGTGCGCCACCGACGCGGCGGGCCCGGCGGAGTCGCCTGCGCGCCTGACCAACTTGCGTGCAATATCTGCCGTCCGAGGGGGTTTGGCGCGGTTCGGGCCGTTTTTCGCACTGATGTTGGTCACGCGCGCGGCCAGGTCGAGGCCGCTCGAGGGCATTGCCGGGATGAGCTCGTGACGGAAGCCGGCGGCAAGGCTGCTGGCCGCGCCCAGGTACCGGCGGCCGACCAGACGCTCGCGATCCTCAGCTTCCTGAGTCGCCAGCGGGGGCCGGTTGCGGCGAGCACGATCGCGACGCAGCTCGGCATCCCGCGCTCGAGCGTCTACCACCTGCTGACGACGCTGCTCGAGCACCGCTTCGTCGTGCATCTGCGCGGCGAGCGTCGCTGGGGTCTCGGGACGGCCGCGTTCGAGTTGGCCGGCGGATACGCGCGGCAGGAGCCGCTCGCGCGCGTCGGCCACCAGGTGGTCGCCGACCTCGTCGACCAGGTGGGGGAGAGTGCCCACCTTGCCGTGATGAGCGGCCGAGATGTGCTCTACATCGTCGACGAGCGCGCACCACGTCGGCCGGTTCTGGTCGCCGACGTGGGGGTGCGTCTGCCGGCGCACCTCACCGCGTCCGGTCGTGCGATGCTCGCGGCCCTGCCGCAGAAGCAGGTGCGTGCGCTGTTCCCGGATGCGTCTTCGTTCGCGGATCGCACGGGTCGCGGCCCGAGGACTCCGCGTGAGCTGCGGGCGGTACTCGATGGGGTCCGGAGCGGGGCGCTGGCGTCGGAGAACGGCGAGGTGTCGGCGGGGATGCGCTCGGTGGGGATGCCAGTGCTCGACCACACCGGCTGGCCTGCGGCTGCGATCGCGGTCACCTGGTCGGAGGATCGCCCCCAGGATGAGCCGCGGCTGCGGCTGCTCCTCGAGAGGTCCGCTGCCGAGATCACCCGCCGCATCTTCGGCGGGTAGGCCCGCCCCAGAGGCTCAGGTGAGGTGCGGCGGGTTGCTGGTGTCCGGCTCGTAGTCTTTGGTGCCGAGCGGGTGCCGTTTGCGCTGTCGCGCGCTCTTGATGATCGTGATGAGGCCGTAGCCGCCGGCGAATCCGCCGACCCAGGTGAGGGCGTGCAGGTAGGCGGGTCCGCCCATGAGGTCTGCGATGACGGCGATCACGCCGAGCGCGAGTCCCGCGATGAGGTATCCGAGGGCGAGAACTTCTTGTCGCGTCATATTCGTCTCTTCAGGCCAGGGAAGCGAATGGGGTCACGGCGACGGAGTCGACCGTGTCAGTTGCTAGTGAATATACCTCCTGCGCCGTGCCACGAGGGCGTTTGAGCGTGCGGAGCAGTCGGGGTGTGAGGATGGGGCGATGACACGCATCCTCATCACCGGTTCAACGGACGGCCTCGGATACTCGACTGCGGAGTCGCTCCTCGATCAGGGGCACGAGGTCATCGTGCACGCGCGGAGCGCGGCTCGGGCGGAGGCAGTCTCGGCGCTCATCGACCGCGGTGCGGACCTCGTGGTCGCCGACCTGTCCGACCGCGGCGCGGTGCTCGACGCGACGGACGAGCTCAACGAGGGGCGGGCCATCGACGCGGTGATCCACAACGCCGGAGTGCTGACGGGGCCGAGCCTGCTGCCCGTCAACGTGGTCGCGCCGTATCTCTGCACGGCTCTCCTGACGACTCCGAGCAGGCATGTCTACCTCAGCAGCAGCATGCACCGAGACGGCAAGGCACAGCTCGCGGGGCTCGACTGGTCGGGTGGTTCCGTGACGGCGAGCTACTCCGACACGAAGCTGCTCGTCGCGGCCTTCTCGGCGGGCGTCGCCGAGCTGTGGGGTCCGCGCGTGCTCGCCAATTCCGTCGACCCGGGCTGGGTGGCGACGAAGATGGGCGGGTCCGGGGCGCCAGATGACTTCGACCTCGGCCACGAGACGCAGGAGCGTCTGGCGGTCGACCCGAGCCTGCAGGTCACGGGCGGCTACTGGCACCACGGCGCCCAGCAGCAGCCGGCGGGCGGTGTGCGTGACGCGGACTTCCGGGCGCGCCTCATCGAGGAGCTGGCCGAGGTCACCGGGGTCGCCCTGCCGACGCGCTGACGCGCGCATCCGCTCACGCGAGCACGCAGATTCGATCCGGAGCTGACGCGCACGCACAGATGAGATCGCGCACAGACGCGGGCCCGCGCATCCGGAACCAGGAAAGGAGGAACCTGGTGGATGCGGGGGCCCGCGCGGATCGTGCGAGTGCGGTGCTCAGCTCGCCGGTGGAGCAGCCGACGAGCTGGGCACTGCCCGGAGCGGAGTGACCTAGCCGCGGCCCTGCACTGCGTACGGGTTGAGGATGGCCTCTTCGGTCCCGGGGAGGATGCCCTCCTCGGTCGCGGTGGGGCGTCCGGCGTCCGGCGGGAACGACTCGGTCATCGAGATCGGCATGGCGCCGTTGCGGTAGAGGTTGTTGGAGCCGGTTGAGGGCTTCCAGTCGTTGGGCTCCCAGTCGGGCACGTAGTTGCGGTATCCGCCCGTGTTGACCTCGATGCGCATGCCGCTGGGGTCGCGGAGGTAGAGGAAGCTCTGCTCGCCGATGCCGTGGATGGAGGGGCCGTACTCGATGGGGATGTTGTTCTCCATGAGCACGTCGGCGCCCTGGAGGAGCTCCTCGCGGGTGTCGACCCAGTACGCGTAGTGGTTGATGCGGCCGGGGCGCGACGAGCTGTCGAGGACGACGCCGAGGTCGTGCGACTTCTCGTTGGTGGTGAGGACGGAGAAGACCGTGACGGGGTGGTCGTCGAGCACCGTGTAGGCCATGATGCGGAAGCCGAGGACCTCGTTGTACCACTTCGCGAAGCCGCGAACGTCGGAGGCGGCGACGGTGACGTGGTCGAGCTGGCGGGGGCCGACGGCGTGCTTCGAGCGCTTCTCGGGGCGGTCGGGGAAGACGGAGGCGTGCTCGGCGTCTGCCTGGTACTTCTCGACGTCCCAGTAGAGCTCCATCGTGTGACCGTACGGCCCGGTGAAGGTGTACGACTTGCCGTGGCCGACGCTGCGGTCTGCCCATTCGCCGTGCACGCCAGCGGCTTCGATGCGCTTGGCCGCCTCGTCGAGCGCCTCGGCGCTGGAGGTGCGCCAGCCCATGACGTTGAGGGCGGCCTCTGGGCCTTCGGCGATGACGAGGCTGTACGTGTAGTAGTCGCCCCACGAGCGGAGGTAGACCTTGCCGTCTTCGCGTGCGACGACGCGCAGGCCGAATTCGTTCTCGTAGAACGTGACCGAGGCTTCGACGTCTGGCGTCGCGATCTCGATGTGCGAGAGGTGGGAGAGCAGTTTGATCATCGTCGATCCTTTTCGTCTGGTGCGGTGCGTCTGTGGCGGTTCTCGGCCGCGGCTTGCATGTGCCGTCTCGGGCACAACACCACTTTCGTTCCGAACCCACATATCAGGGAAGCTGAAGTTCATGATGGCGAGCATCATCGATGTGGATGGTTCGCTCGCGGCTACCATTGCGGCATGTCCGGTGGCGGTGGTGACGAGCGCAGTGTCGCGCAGAAGTTGTTCGCGATCGTCGACGCGTTCGCGGCTCGTGAGGAGCTGACGCTCTCGCAGGTCGCGGCGGCAGCGAACCTGCCGGTGTCGACGGCGCACCGCATGCTCGCGTCCTGGACCGAGTGGGGTGGTCTCGAGCGGACGGAGTCGGGCACCTACCGGGTCGGTATCAAGCTGTGGCGCCTCGGGGCGCGGCGGACGACGGTCGAGCGCTTGCGCGCCATCGCGCGGCCGTATCTCGAGGATCTCCTGGAGGCGACGGAGGAGAACGTGCACATCGCGGTGCGGGACGGCCTCGGCGCGGTGTACCTCGAGCGCATCTCGAGCCCGAACGCGGTGCGGGTCATCTCGGATGTCGGCACGCGTCTGCCCCTGCACGCGACTGGTGTCGGGCTGGTGCTGCTCGCGCATTCGCCCATCGAGGTCTTCGACGAGGTCGTCGCGTCGAAGCCGCGGCAGTACCTGCCGAACACGATCACCGAGGAGAAAGCGCTTCGGCGCCGGCTCGCGGAGATCCGGGCGACGGGCCTCTCCAGGTCGGTCGAGGAGATGACGCCTGGTGCGTTCTCGATGGCCGCTCCGGTTGTGGATGCGCACGGCGAGGTCGTCGCGGCGGTGTCGATCATCGCGCACGTCGAGCGGCTTGCCGAGCCGCAGTTCGCACTCGGGGTGCGGATGGCGGCGCGTGGGATATCGGGTGCGGTCGGTCGGTGACCGGCCCGTTGGTGAGGGTGGGGAGTTCTCACCTTGTTGCCCGTGATGAACATAGCTAGGCTAACTACATGACTTCCCTCGCTCCCACCTCCACCTCTGAGAAGTCTGCCAAGCGCTCCACTTCGGACCGCTACTGGGATGCCTACCAGCGCCGCACGCTCCCGAAGGAGTTCCTCGCCCTGTCCGTCATCGGCGCGACGCTCAGTCTCGGCTTCATCGCCGCCGTCTCCGCGTTCCTCTGATCGGGCCGGTGACCACAGCTGATGACTGACGTCTCAAGGAACCGCGAACAGAACTCGACGACGCGTGAGCGCCCCTCCGCGACTCCAGGAGACGAGGCTTCGGAGGCGGTCGACGAGCTCCGTCGCGCGGAGGCGCGCCTCGGGCGGCGCCGCCAGGCGACCGGTGAGCTGAGCGAGACCCACCGCTCGGCGATGCGGTTCATCCTCGAGCGCACCGGCGAGGGGAAGCGAACGAGCCCAGGCGAGCTGGCCGACTGGCTCGACGTCACGAGCGCGTCTGCGACGATGCTCGTGCAGCGCCTCGCCGAATCGGGCCTCGTGCGAACCGCACCGGACCCGGATGACCGTCGACGCAAGATGATCGTTCCTGTCGACACCGACCTCGATGCCGACGAGATCGACCCGGTCTCCGGCCAGATCCGCAGCCTCTCCGAAGATCTCTCCCCGCAGGAGGCGAAGCTCGTCTCGCTGTACCTCGACCGCGTCACCGCGGTCGTCGATGGGGAGTCGTCGAACAGCTGACGCAGCTGCGGGTGGGGTGCCGCTGCTTTGAAGCGATGAAGTCGGTCAGAGCAGAAAGAGCCCGCGGAGTCGGCTCGGACGTCCAGATCAAAGCCGATCCCGCGGGCAGGTCGGCCGCTCGCAGAAGCGGCCGAGTCGTGAATTCTGCGGTGGTTAGCGGGTCTTCCCGAGCACGTGGATTGCTCCCGTCGTGACGCCGACCTCGAGCTTCTCGAGGGTCACCCCGCGGGTCTCGGGAACCTGCGTGATCGTGAAGAGCAACGCGACCGCCCCGATACCGGCGAAGAGGAAGAACACCCCGCTGATGCCCATCCCGGCGATGAGGCTCGGGAAGTAGAGGGCCAGGAAGCCGTTGGTCATCCAGCCGAAGAACACGGACACGCCGATGCCGAGGCCACGCATGTGCAGCGGGAAGATCTCCGCCAGGTATACCCAGACGGCGACGTTCAAGAAGGTCTGCATCGAGGCGACGAACGCGACGACGAGGATGAGGATCACGAACGGGCGGGCCGGGTTGCCGACCGGAAGCAGCAGCGACGCGGCGCCGATGAGCAGATGGCAGGTCGTCGTCAGCGTGAGGCCGATCGCGAACGTCTTCCGGCGGTCCACGCGGTCCATCATGTACAGCGCGATGAACCCGCCGATGACGGCGACCACACCGGGCGCGATGTTCGCGATGAGAGCCGCATCCGCTTCGAAGCCCGACTCGATGAGCACGACCTGCCCGTAGTACATGATCGAATTGATGCCGGTCAGCTGCTGCATCATGGAGACGCCGATGCCGATGAGCAGGATGCGGATGAGCCACTTGTTCGTGAGCACCGCGCCGAGGCCCACCTTCGCCTCCGTCTGCTCTTCCTTCGCGACCTGCTCGACCTCGCCGAGCTCGGCGATCGCGCGCTCCTCGGAGCGCACCGTCTTGAGCACGGTGAGCGCATCCGCGTGCCGTCCCTTCTCGACGAGCCAGCGCGGCGACTCGGGCATGCGCAGCATCCCGAAGAAGAGGGCGATGGCGGGAATCGCGCAGACGGCGAACATGATGCGCCAGACCCCGTCGATGTGGCTGAGCGTGTTGCCGAGGATGGCGTTGATGACAAACGCGGAGAGCTGACCCGTGACGATCGCGACCTCGTTGCGGCCCGTGATCGAACCGCGGATCTCGAACGGCGCCAGCTCTGCCAGGTAGACGGGCACGACGGTGGATGCGCCGCCGACGGCGAGGCCCAGCATGATGCGCCCCACGACGAGCAGCGCGAAGTTCGGCGACGCGACGACGACGACCGTGCCGAGGAAGAAGAGCACGGCGAGGATGATGATGGTGCGGCGGCGGCCGATGGCGTCCGAGATGCGTCCGCCGAAGAGCGCCCCGAAGGCGGCGGCGAACACGAGGGAGCTGGTGACGACGCCCTCCGTGAAGGCATCGAGGCCGATCTCCGCGGCCATGGGGCGCAGCGCGCCGTTGATGACGCCGGTGTCGTAGCCGAAGAGCAGTCCGCCGAAGCAGGCGACGATCGAGATGAGTCCGAGCCGCTTGCGGTACGGGCCTGGCGTGAGTTTGGGCAGGGTCGTCTCTGACGCTGATGCCCCATGCGTGGAAGTGATGAGAACTCCTTTGTCTCCGCGGTTCGTCGCGCTCCTGGGTGATCTCTGCGCGATTCTGGCCGGGTCGCCCGGCCAATTGGAGGCAACCTTATACGTACTAGACGCCGAGCGCTAGTACGTAATAGTCTGTGCGTGCTGGGCGCACCCAGCAGCACAGTGTCGTGTCGGCACCGCCGTCCTCAGGAGAAGCACCATGTCCAAGACCCCCCTCATTCGTGTCGCGCTCATCGGCGCCGGCCGCATCGGCAGCAACCACGCAGCGCTCATCGCCCGCGACATCCCGAACGCCGAGCTCATCGCCATCGCCGACCCCGTCGAGGGTGCCGCGGCGAAGCTCGCCGAGACGCTCGGCGTCGAGCAGTCGTACACGGACATCGCCGAGCTGCTCGCCCGCCCCGACCTCGACGCGGTCGTCATCACGGCCCCGCCGCGCTTCCACACCGCGCTCGTCGAGCAGGCGGCCGCGGCAGGCAAGGCCATCTTCTGCGAGAAGCCGACGGGTGTCTCGCTCGAGGAGCTGCGCCGCGTCGAGGCCGCCGTCGAACGCCACGACGTGATCTTCCAGGTCGGCTTCAACCGCCGCTACGCCAACGGGTTCCCCGAGCTGCGCTCCGCCCTCGACGCGGGAGCCCTCGGCACGCCGCAGCTACTGCGCTCGGTGACCCGCGACCCGGGCCTCGCGAACCCCGCGGCGATCCCGCCGTTCACGATCTTCCTCGAGACCCTCATCCACGACTTCGACACCCTCAACTTCTTCAACCCGGGCTCCCGCGCCACCCAGGTCTACGCGGTCGCGGATGCGCTCGTCGCGCCGGACTTCAAGGACAAGGGCCTCCTCGACACCGCTGTCGTCACGATCCGCTACGACAACGGCGCCATCGCAACGGCGGAGGCGAACTTCTCCGCCGCCTACGGCTACGACACCCGTGCCGAGGTCTTCGGCAGCGCCGGCATGGCGACCGCGGGTGAGCTGGCGGCG
Source organism: Pseudoclavibacter sp. 8L (assembly GCF_902506465.1). Taxonomy (NCBI): domain Bacteria; kingdom Bacillati; phylum Actinomycetota; class Actinomycetes; order Micrococcales; family Microbacteriaceae; genus Pseudoclavibacter; species Pseudoclavibacter sp. 8L. Next base: position 886,648 of record NZ_LR733185.1, read on the forward strand.
TCGAGCCTGCGCCTCTATGGCGCGGCGGGCGCGTCCTTCGACACGGTGCGCGCCGACACGCAGCTCATGCGTGCCGCCTACACGGGCGAGCTGCAGGCATTCGTCGACGCCGTCGCCGGCGTCGAGACCCCCCGCCCCGGCACGGAGGCCGCGCTCGAGGCCATGGTCATCGCGCTCGCCTGCATCGAGTCGGTCAAGACCGGCGCACCAGTCGAGGTCGTCCGATGAGCGGGGCCGTCGCTGGTGCTGGCTCGGGCGCTGTCGAATCGCCGTTCGTGCTCGCCGCGTGTGCGGAGATGCTGTTCCTCGACCTCCCGTTCGAGGAGCGAGTGCGCCGCATCGATGAAGCCGGCTTCGAGGTCGAGATCTGGCGGTGGTGGGAGAAGGACCTGGATGCGCTCGTCGCGACCGGCGCGACGTTCGGCTCCATGTCTGGGTACATCCGAGGTGAGCTCATCGACCCGTACGGGGCCGACGCGATCGTCGCCACGGCGCGCGAGTCGCTCGAGGCGGCCCAGGTGCTGAATGTGCCGCGCCTCGTGATCCACGGGACGGGCCTCGACGACAACGGCCTGCCCGTGCGTCCGAGCGCGCACACCACTCCGGCCGACTGGCTCGCCGCCCTGCGTACGTTGGAGCGCCTCGCGAAGCTCGGCGAGGAGTACGGCAAGGTGTTCACGCTCGAGAACCTCAACCACGCCGTCGACCACCCCGGCGTGCCGTTCAACCGGGCGAGCGACACGATCGCGCTCGTCGCCGCGGTCGACAGCCCGCACCTTCGGCTCAACCTCGACCTGTACCACGCGCAGATCGGCGAGGGGGACCTCGTCGACCTGTGCGGGCGCGCGCTGCCGTTCATCGGCGAGATCCAGGTCGCGGATGTGCCCGGGCGCTGCGAGCCGGGAACGGGCGAGATCCACTACCCGCGGGTCGCTCGGGAACTCGACGAGCTCGGCTACCGCGGGGTCGTCGCGATGGAGGCGTTCGCGTCCGGTGACTCCGACCTCGCGCTCCGCAGGTTCCGGGAGGCCTTTAGCATCGAGGTATGAGCGACGTTGACGCACGAGACGCCCGCCGCCCGGTGAGACCGGGCGGCGGCAAGCGCGTCACGATGCGCGACGTCGCCGACGCGGCTGGCGTCTCGCAGCCGCTCGTGTCGATCGTCATGCGCGACGTGCCGGGTGCGAGCCCAGAGTCGCGCGCGCATGTTCTCGAGGTCGCTGCCCGTCTCGGCTACCGGCGCGACGAGCGGGCGAGGATGCTCAAGCAGGGCCGCTCGCGCCTCGTCGGCATCGTCTTCCACGCGGCGCAGCCGTTCCACGGCGAGCTCATCGACGAGCTCCAGCTCGCGGCCCGGTCTGCTGGGTACAACGTGTCGCTCGCTGCGGTCACGAAGCGACGGGGCGAGGCGGATGCGATCGAGGCGCTGCTGGGGGAGCGGGTCGAGGGGCTCGTCCTGCTCGGAGCGTCGCTGCCCGAGGAGCAGCTCGACCGCATCGCCGAGGAGGTTCCCGTCGTCACGGTCGCCAGCCAGTACTCGTCGGCGTCGTTCGACAGCGTGTCCATGGACGACGCGCGCGGTATGGAGCTGGCGGTGCGGCACCTGCACGAGCGCGGGCACTCGCGCATCCTGTACCTCGGGGCGCCTGGCGTCTCGGGTGATGAGGTGCGCACGGCCACGTTCCTCGCCGCCACGGCTGCTGCCGGGCTCGGCGACCAGGTCGCGATCGTCGCGGGCGGAGCTTCGGAGGCCGCCGGCGCGAAGGTGATCGAGGAGGCGCTGGCCCGCTACCCGGACGCCACCGCTGTAGTCGCCTTCAACGACCGGAGCGCGCAGGGCGTCGTCGCCCAGGCGCGCCTCCTCGGCAAGCGTGTTCCCGAGGACCTGGCCGTGGTCGGCTTCGACGACTCCGAGCAAGCCGAGCTGCCGTACCTGCAGCTCACCAGCCTCGCGCAGGATCCGGCGCAGCTCGCATCCGCGGCCGTCGAGATGGTGGTGGGGCGCGTCGACGCGAGCGCCGAAGGCGAGCAGCCGCGGAGCGGGGAGCACCGCATCCTGCCGACGAGGCTCGTCGTGCGCAGCAGCAGCAACTCGGTCGAGCGCTCGAGGTGACGGAACGTCGGCCGCCCGGCTTCGACGGGGTGAGTCCGTCCCGTCCCAGCGGTTCGCTGCCTGGGCTGCGCGACGCTGCCCGCCGCCAGTACTTCTCGCTCGGCACCGGCGAGCTGGCGTCGGTCCTGACCTTCACGATGCTGGGCGTGTGGGTCGTGCCACCCATCTTGCCGTCGGGCAGTGACGTCGCCGCGTTCTGGTCGGCGCTCGCACCCCTGCTGCTCGTGCTCCTGCACGGTGGCTCGTACTGGCTGCTCGCCCGCCGCTGGGTCGGCACCTCCAGGATGCCCGTCGGTCTCGCGCGCACGTTCTGGGTGTTGAAGTGGCTGAACCTCGCGGTGCTCGTCGGCGGTCTCGTCGGCGTCGTGGCCTGGTGGCCCAGCTCCTGGCTGGTCGCGGTGCTCGTCCTGTTCACATGGGCATTCGGGGCCGTCGAGTACCTCAACTACTTCGTCGTGCGGCTGAGCTACCCGGCGCGGGCCTGGCTGCCAGAGGTGCGACGCCTTCGGACTCCGCGCTTGATGAGGGATATCAGGCAAGCCACGCATCGGTAGGCTTCCCGGATGCCACTCGGTCGCGGATTTCGTGTGCTCTGGAGCGCGAACGCCCTGTCGAACCTGGCAGACGGCATCGCGTTCGTATCGATGCCGCTGCTGGCCGCCTCGGTCACCGACGACCCGCGCCTCGTCGCGGGCTTGGCGACGCTCTACGCGCTGGTCCGCCTCCTGGTCGCGCTGCCCATCGGCGTCTGGGTCGATCGGGTCGAACGCCGGACCCTGCTCGTCGCGGCGAATGTGCTGCGCGGCTGCGCCCTGCTGGGGCTTGCCGTGGCCATCCAGCTCGGCTTCTCCTCCCTCATGGTCCTGTATGCGGCGATGGCCGTGGTCGCGACGTTGGAGAGCGCGGCGGACAACGCCGCATCGGCCATGCTGCCGTCGCTCGTCGACCGCGAGCGACTCGATTCCGCGAACGGGAGGGTCGCGGCGGCGCAGCTTGTCGCGGACGAGTTCGCGGGCCCTCCCCTCGGGGGCTTGCTGTTCGCACTCGCCGCAGCAGCCCCTGTCTTCGCGATGGGTGGGCTGTGGGCCGTCGCGGGCCTCGTTGCCCTCGCGCTGCCGATTCGGCGACCGTCGAGGCCAGGATCGGATGCGCGCGACGCACGACGTTCAGTCTTCGTCGAGGTGCGCGAGGGCATCGCCTGGTTGGCACGCCACCGCGTCGTCGGCAGTCTTGCGCTCATCGGAGCGCTCGCGAGCGTCGGCTACATGCTGCCCTTCTCGATTCTCGTGCTGTTCGCCGAGGAGCGCCTCGGCCTGGACAGCACCGGATACGGCCTGCTGCTCGCCGCGTCGGCCCTCGGCGGCTTGCTCGGCTCCTTCCTCGCAGCCCGGCTTCGCACGTGGCTCGGATACCGATGGACGATCGTGGCCAGTCTGGCGCTGGGGGCGCTCACGCTCGGTGGGCTGTGCCTCACGACGAAGCCGATCGTCGCCGGCGTGCTCTTGGCGCTCTACATCCTGCACGCGACAGTCTGGAGCATCTGCTCGCAGTCCCTCCGCCAGCGCCTCATCCCGGACGAGCTGCTCGGCCGCGTGGGCGCCAGCACGCGCGTGCTCGGTCTCCTGGGGCTCGCCATCGGGGCGACGATGGGCGGGCTCCTGGGGGTGGTCGACATCGCGATACCGGTCGCGGCCGGGGCCGGGATGTTCGTGGTCTGCGGCTTGGTTGCTGCTGGCGCGCTGCGGGGCGGCGTGTCCGGTCGGCGTCCGGGGAGTTCCTCTCAGGCGTCCGGAGAGCCGATGCGTCGATAGGGTCGCTCTATGTGGGAGACGGATACCGAGGACTTCGCAGACATCAAGAGCGCTGAACTCGCGCTGCTCTCGTCGGCCGTTCGAGCCGACTCCGCCCAGACGTCCGCGTTCCTGTCCGAGGACTTCGCGGAGATCGGGCGCTCCGGGCGTCGCTGGACGTACGCGGAGTCGGTGGCGGCCCTGGCCGGCGAGGAGGAGCGACCTCTGCCGCGCACATCGGAGTGGCTCTTCAATCGGGTGAGCGCGGAGCTCGTGCTCATGAACTACGTGCTCCATGAGCCCGGTCGGGACAGCAGGCATGCGTCGCTCTGGGACACGCGAGGCCCAACCCTCCGGTATCACCAGGGGACGATCATCCCCAGCTAGCCGGCGGAGCTGCGGGTCACGAACCTCGTTCGGGGTGCTCACTGCCGCGAAGGCGCCACGCCCGAGCGGGGTTCGTCGTGAACATCGCTGCGGCGACGGCGTCACCGACGCGCGAGGCGATCGTCCGCCTCGTCTGGCTGAGGAGGCCGCGCATCCCGGCCCCGCCGTCGGCTGCTGTCGCCGAGCGCGTCGTGGTGTCGCCGCCGATGAGGAGCGAGTCGGCGTGGCCCGTGTCCACGATCCGGCTGATGACAGACAGCAGGGCGGTGTCCGTGCGTGCGTGGTTGGGCGAGGGGCCGTCGACGCACAGGTACGTGCCCGTGGTGCTGACTTCGGCGATGTACTCGAGGTCGGGGTTGCGGCCCAGGTGTCCCAGGACGACGGCTTCAGGCGTCACTTCGAGCTCCCGGAGCAGGCCGACGACCTCGAGGGCGCCCCTTCCTCCTTCGAGGTGGACGGCGATGGGCGCACCGGTCGCGTGATGCGCGGCCGCAGCTGCATCCAAGCTCGTCCGTTCGAACGGCGTCACGCACGCCGGTCCGGTCCCGACCTTGATCAGGCCGCACCGCCGATCGATCACGTCGTCGACGAAGACCGCCGCGAGTTCGACGGCACTGGCGTCGAGGAGCGGATGCCCGGGCGGGTAGACCTCCCGGCGGTGCCGGCCGGTCGCGGCGACGATGTGGACTCGGGACGCGTGACCGAGTTCTCGCAGTGCGGCCAGCTGCCGACCGAGGCCGCGCGGAGTCCACTGCACGATCGTGGTTCCGCCTTCCTCGCGGAAGAGGTCAGCCTCGAGCACCGCGGCCCCGAAGTCGGCGAGCTCCTGGCCTGGCAGGGCGGGCGTGGAGAGGAACAGATGGTCGTGCGAGTCCACGACGCCGAGGCTCGCCGCGTCGAGGTCGCCGGCAATCGTTCGGACGACCTCAGCGCTCACGCGGTCGTGCTGTTCGGGGAGACCGTGTCGAGTGCGCGCAGGGCCGCCATGGTGCGGGGCAGGCCGACGTAGGCGACGAGGTGCACGAAGGCCTCAGCGACCTCTTCTCTCGACATGCCGATCCTGATCGACGATGCGATCTGTCCCTGCAGTTGAGGATCCACGCCGCCCAGTGCCGCGAGGGCTCCGAGGTTGAGGAGCTGCCGATCGCGGGGGCTGAGCCCGGGGCGCTGGTAGGTGCCGCCGAAGACCGCACCGACGATCCACTCATCGAAACCGGGCGCCGTCGCGTCGACGGTCGTGCGCCATCCCTGCGTCGTCTCGGGTTCCTGCAACGCGGCGAGCGCATCGAGGCCGGCTTCTGGGTCGTACTGCTTGTCCACGGCGTCTCCATTCTGTAATGGTTCACACGTTACACTTGTCGAGTGGCCGACAAGACAGCATTCAGGACAGATGGTGGAGCGGCGTGGCTCAACCTCCTCGCTACTCGGGGGCAGGCATTCGGCGCGCATCCCATCGAGCGCCTTCAGGGTCCTGACGACCTCCAACGGTGGCTCACGTTGATGGGCCTGCGGCCCCGAGAGGCGCCGAGCGAAAGCGACCTGAAGGAAACGGTGCGGCTCCGCGAGACCCTTCGTGGGCTGGCGATGGCAGCCGTGGAGCCCTCGCCGCCCAGGGAGCTGAGGGTGGATGCGCTCCTCGAGTTCTCCGCGAAGGGAAACCCGGCTCTGGCTGGGGCGCCGCTCGGCGATGTCGCGTCCGCGCTGTCAGCGCTCGCCATCCAGGCGACCCTCACGTTGCGGGGGCCCGACCGTGCGCTCCTTCGCCAGTGCGATGAGGTCGACTGTCGCTGGGTCTTTCTGGATTCATCCGGCCGCAGGCGGTGGTGCCCAGCGGCTGCGTGTGCATCCCGCGGACGTGTGCGCGCGCACCGCGCAGCGGCGGCTGTGGGCGCATCGTCGCCCTCGTGAGCTCGGCGCTCGACTCGTCTAGCTTGGCGGCCGGTCCTGTTCCGAATGGTGCCGTTCTTGCCAGGAGGGGTCGGCGATTCCGGTCAGGACGCTGAGCACCGTGCGCTCGGCGAGCTTCGCGTCGATCGGCTGGTGGCCGAAGAACGCTCGGTAGTAGAGCGGTGCCGCGAGGAGGTCGAGGGTGAGCTCCATGTCGAGTTCCGCCCGAAGGTCTCCTCGCTCGATGGCGTGCTCGAGGACTGTCCTGGTCGTCGCGCGGCGAGCCTCGAAGTACTCGCGGAGGAACAGCTCGCGGAGCTCCGGGTCGGCCTCCAGGTCGGCGAGGAGCCCCGGGAGTGCGCGGGTGATGGGGGAGTTGCCGAACCCGTCGGCGATGTTCGAGATGCCGCTGACGAGGTCGCAGTGCACGCAGCCGGTGTCGGGCGTCGGCGTCGTTCCGAGCACCGAGATGAGCGTGTGCACGACGATGCCCGGCAGGCTCTTCCAGCGCCGCCGAAGCGCGGGCTTGCTCGTGCCGGCGGCTGCCGCGACGTTCTCCATCGTGAGTGCGCGATATTGACCGGTCTCGAGGAGGCTGATGACCGCCTCGGTCGCCCTGGCGTCGATCGTCGCGTCGCGGGGGCGGCCGTGCGGCAGTGATCGGGTCTGGGGTGCGGTGTGCGGCTCTGGTTGCGGCATTGCCTCACCGTACCCTACATTCATTACGTTCCGGTGTGGAATGTAATGATGGGAGTGGGCATGCAGCAGGATGAATCGCGTTCGACGGCGGGGGCGACGACACCCTCAGAGGTCGAGGCCGGAGGTGTCTTCTCGCCACGTCTGCGCGGGTCCACGATCGGGATCCTCGTGAGCGTCGGGGCGGTGGCCTTCGAATCGCTTGGGGTCGCAACCGTCCTCCCGACCGTCGCCGAACAGCTGGGCGGCCTGCGCGGATACGGCTGGGGGCTCTCGGCACTCATGCTCGCCAGCATCGTCGGCACCGTCGTCGCCGGGAGCGACATCGACCGCAGGGGGCCCGCGCGGGCAGTGGTGGTCGGAAGCCTGGTCTTCGCGCTCGGCTGCCTGCTCGCCGGTCTCGCCCCCGGGTGGGGCGTGTTCGTGGCCGCGCGAGCGCTCCAGGGATTCGGGGTCGGAGCGATCATGGCGTACGCGTACAGCCTGGTCGGCCTCGCGTATCCGCCTCGGCTCCAGGCCGTCATGTTCGCGTTCCTGTCGTCGGCGTGGACGATCCCGTCGCTCCTGGGTCCGGTCTTCGCTGGGGTGCTCACGACGGTGCTCGACTGGCGCGTCGTGTTCTGGACCATCGCGCCGATCACGATTCTCCTCCTCCCGCTCGTCTTGCCTGGTGCACTCCGGGTCTCTGCAGGACCGAGGGTGCGGAGCGGCCGGTTGTTCTCCGCGCCCGTCTGGTTCTCGGTGCTCCTCGCGGCTGGGACGGGGGCCGTGCTCTTCGGCCTCGAGGTGGATGCGCTCCCGCTGATGCTCGCGCTGCTCGTCATGGGCCTGGTGGCCGCTGCCGTGGGCTTGCGCCGCACTTTGCCGAGGGGCTCATTCCGTGCGCGTCGTGGTGCACCGGCCGGGGTCGTCGTGCGCTTCATCCTGTGCGGTGTGTACTTCGGGTCGGAGGCGTTCCTGCCCCTCGGGCTCACGAGCATCCACGACCTCGACGTCACGATCGCAGGGCTGGGTCTCGCGGCCGGCGCGCTCGCCTGGACGGCCGGGTCGTTCGTGCAGGCGCGGATCGATGCGGCCAGACCGGGGCAGCGTTCTCGCTCGACGAGGCTCGGGATGCTCGTCCTGCTGGGCGGCCAGCTGCTCATGGGGGCGGCTGTCGCGCTTCCGGTGGCCTGGCCTGGCTGGGCCGTCGTCGGCTGGGGCATCGCTGGAATCGGGATGGGGATCGCGTTCAACGCATCGACGGCGGCGACCATGTCGGCCACGCCGACCTCGGCCGCGGGGAGCATCAGCGCGAGTCTGCAGCTCGCGCAGACCCTAGCGACGGCCGTCATCGCCGGCCTCGGTGGGGCGGCCGTCGCGCGGCTCGGCGCCACGACGCCCGCGTTCCTCGCGGTCTTCGGGTCCACCGCCGCACTCGCCCTGGTGGGTGTGTGGGTCGCGGGGCGCCTCAAAGGGCAGGCGGCCGAAGCCGGGGACGGACGCCAGTAGGAGGAATGGGGCGCCAAGTTGTCCGGGGAAGAGCGCGCGGCGCCGCGTTCGCCTCTCCTCTCTACTCCGGCGAGGCGCGCGCGATGTGCACCGCGAGGAAGGCCACTTCCTCGTCGGGAAGCTCCACGCCGTGCGTCTCGCGGATGAACGTGCGCACGCGTTCCGCGGTCGCGATCGCACGAGGGGCTCGCTCGCTGAGGTTCCGGAACAGGAAGTCGTCGCCGCCCAGCAGCTGGCCCGCGAAGAAGCGCTCCGCGAAGAACTGCAGGTGCGTGAGGAACCGCGAGGCGTGGAGGTCCTTCCTGGAGACCCGGACGGCGGAGGTCATCGTCACGATGCTCGTGACCTTCGCGACCAGGTCGACGACGCGCATCGAGTCGACGCCGAGCTTGCCCGTGTCGGCGTTGACGAGGTGGAAGGCCACGTTGGCTGCCTCCTCCTCGCCGAGCCGCACGCCGAGGCGTCGTTCCACGTCGTCGAGGGCACGGACGCTCACGGCGTGGTGGTCCGGGTAGACGGTGCGCACCTCCCACGCGAGCCGGTTCGTGAGGGCGATGCCCTTCCGGTATCGCTCCACCGCGAAGTGGAGGTGGTCGGTGAGGGTGAGGTACACGTGCGGGTCGAGGGTGAGTCCCGCGCGACCCGCATCCGCGACGATCTCGCGGGTCAGCTCGACGTACTCTGCCGGGATCTGCGCGAGCAGCTCGACGAGGTTCCGGTGATCCGAGTCAGGGAGGGAGATGAACTCCTGGTCCGTGATCGTCGCCGAAACCTCGTCGCCCGGCTTCTGTCCGTACCCGATGCCCTTGCCCAGCAGGACGCGTTCGACGCCGCGGTCGTCGACGACGAGCACCACACTGGAATTGAGGACCTTCTTGATGGCGGGCACGGTGGTCTCCTTTGACGCCGCTTGGAGGGGAGGGGGTTAGCTGAGGTCTGCGCCGTTGGACTCGATGACCTGGCGGTACCAGTGGAACGAGTCCTTGCGTCGGCGCTCCAGTGTGCCATTCCCGAGGTCGTCGAGGTCGACGTGGATGAACCCGTACCGCTTGCTCATCTGCGACGTCGACGAGCTGACGAGGTCGATGGGCCCCCAGCTGGTGTAGCCGAGCAGATCGACGCCCTCGTCCACAGCCTGGATCATCTGCTCGAAGTGCGCTCGGAAGTACTCGACGCGGTAGTCGTCGCGGATCCGTCCGTCCTCGTCGACCGTGTCGCGCATCCCGAGCCCGTTCTCCACGATGAAGAGGGGCTTGCGGTAGCGGTCGTAGAGGTCGAGGAGGGAGATGCGCAGCCCGATCGGGTCGATCTGCCAGCCCCACTCGGACGAGCCGAGGTAGGGGTTCTTGACGCCGAGGACCGTGTTGCCCGGCGTGCGCTCAGCGTCGGGGTCGACTGATTCGGTCATCGACATGTAGTAGCTGAACGACACGAAGTCGGCGGTGTGCTCGCGCAGGAGCTCAACGTCGCCGTCCTCGAACGGCACCGTGACCCCCATTTCCTCGAGCTGGCGGAGCACGATCGGCGAGTACGACCCGCCGGCCTGCACATCCGAGCACATGTAGAGGAGGCGTTCCTTCGCACGCGTCGCGGCGACGTCGTTCGGGTGGCAGGTGCGCGGGTAGGTCGTGAGCATGGTGATCATGCAGCCCATCTGCGCGTCCGGGTGCAGCTCTCGCAGCATGCGGGTGACGGATGCGCCGGCGATGAACTGGTGGTGCAGGGCCGTGTAGCAGGCCTGCGTGATCGAGGTCCCCGTCACGGTCTCCTCGATGATGCCGCCCGAGGTGAACGGGTGGCGTTCCATGCCGTCGATCTCGTTGAACGAGATCCACCGCTTCACGATGTGCCCGAACCGTTCGAAGCAGGTGCGGGCGAAACGCTCGAAGAGGCCGATCGTGGCCCGGTCGAGCCAGCCGTTGCGGGTGACCGCGAGCTCGAGGGGTGCGTCGAAGTGCGACAGCGTCACGAGGGGCTGGATGCCGTGGCGCTGCATCTCCTCGAACAGGTCGAGGTAGTAGGCGATGCCGTCCTCGTTGGGCTCGAGCTCCTCGCCGGTCGGGTACAGGCGCGACCAGAGGATCGACACCCGCAGCACGCTGAAGCCCATCTCGGCGAACAGGGCGAGGTCTTCCTTGTACCGGTGCACGAAGTCGATGGCGCGCCGCTTCGGGAAGTACGTGGGGTCCGGGTCGCGCTTGGCTTCGGCGATGCTCTCGAGGGTGACGGCGTGCAGCGCGGCGAAGTCGTCGTTGTTGGCGTTCGGGTGGCGGCGGAGCACGTCGGTGACGACCCAGCCGCGGCCATCCTCACCCCAGCCGCCTTCGGCTTGGTTCGCGGCGATTGCGCCGCCCCAGAGGAAGTGATCAGACAGTGCCATGTGCGGTCTCCTTGATGTTGGTGAGTGAGATGAGGGATGCGCCCCGGTTGACGTGCTGGCCGGTGTCGAACTGCGCGTCGCCGCCGGCCGTGTTGACGACGACGATGGGGGTGATCGTGTCGAGGCCAGCCGCGGCGATGGCGTCGAGGTCCGCGTCTATGACGGGCTGGCCCGCCTCGACTCGGTCACCCTGCGCGACGTGCGTTGTGAAGGGGGCGCCTTCGAGGACGACGGTGTCCATGCCGACGTGCACGAGCACCTCGACGCCGTCGTCAGTGCGGATGCCGATCGCGTGCTGCGAGTCGAGGAGGGAGGTCACGGTGCCCGACACGGGGGCGACCACGCGCCCATCCGTGGGGCGGATCGCGACGCCGTCGCCGAGCACACCCGTCGAGAAGACCCCGTCGCCGAGCGAGGCGAGCTCGACGACCTCGCCCTGCATGGGGGAGACGATCGTGAGCGCGCGAGGCTGCGTCGCACCCGCTGCGGCATCCGTGCCCGCGTCCGCGCTGGCGTCCGGGTCCGCATGCTCGTCGGTCTTGCCGAGCACGCGCAGGGTGCCAGAGTCGGAGTCCTTCCACAGCACGACGCCGACGATGAACGACACGGCCGCGCCGATCACGAGGCCGATGAGGGCGTGGATGAGGTTCCACGGGTCGAGGGCGTCGATGAACATGGAGAAGCTCGCGAGGCCGGGGCTGACGATCGCGAAGGTGTCGACGAACGTGATGCCGAGGTATGCGCCCGAGGTGATGGCGCCGGCGAGCACCGCGATGAGGGCGCGTCGGTTCTGGAGGGTGACGCCGTAGAGGGCCGGCTCGGTGACGCCGAACAGTGCTGAGAAGCCTGCGGAGATCGCTGTGGCGCGGAGCACCTGGTTGCGGGTGCGGACGGCGACGGCGAAGCTCGCGCCGGCCTCGGCGATGTTGTGCGCGAGGGAGGCGGTCAGGTAGAAGCTCTCCTTGCCGTACGTTGCCATCGTCGTGATCGTCGGCGGCAGGAGCGGCTTGTGCATGCCGACAGAGATGAGGAACGGCAGGATGGCGGCGAGGAGCGCGACGGCGATCCACCCGAAGGTGTTGTGGAAGTTGAAGAGCAGGCCGGCGAAGAGGTCGCCGATCTCGAAGCCGAACGGGCCGATGAGGAACACCGTGGCAGGCGCGACCACGAGGTAGCACATGAGGGGCACGTAGAAGGTGCGGATGGGCGGCCACGAGAACTTCGTGAAGAAGCGCTCCGCGCCCCAGAGCAGCAGTACCGCGAGGATCGCGGGGAACACCTGCGCGTTGTAGTTGACGACGGGCACCGGAATCCCGAAGAGCGCCGCGCCGCCATCCTGGGTCACGAGGCTCGTGAATCCGGGGAAGAGGAGCAGCGCGACGGAGCCGAGGGCCACCGGCCGGTTCACGTCGAGCTTCTTCGCGGTCGTGTAGGCGACGAGCAGCGGCAGGAACGCGAAGACGGCGTCGGGGACGGCGGAGATGAGCGCATACGAATCGCTCTCCCGGTCGATCCAGCCGAGCGCAGCCGCGAGGACGAGGAGTGACTTGAAGATTCCCGCGCCGGCGATGGCGGGGATGATGGGCACGAAGACGCTGACGACGAAGTCCAGCACCTTCGAGCCGACCCGCTTGGCGGTCCACGGGGTGCGGGGCTTCTCGGCCGCGGGGGCGGTCGGTGACCCCGAGCGGAGCTTCTCGACCGCTCGGTAGTACTCGAGGACCCGTCCTCCGACGATGACCTGCGTCTGTGGGCCGCGGACCACGCCAAGCACGCCGGGGATGGACTTGAGCGCGGCCTCGTCGACGGGGGTGTCGTCGCTGAGGGTAAACCTCAGGCGGGTCGAGCAGTGCTGCAGGGCAGACACGTTGCTGCTCCCGCCGACGTGCTCGAGGATCTCTGCCGCCTCTGAGCTGATGTTCATGTTGTGCTCCTCCATTGGAACTCGGGGGACAGCTTCCGGGCAACAAAAAAAGGACCCGATCGTAGCTCTGTAGAGCAACAATCGGATCCTGCCTGCATGACCAGTCACATGTCCGTTGCATGAATGTACACGGATCCTGGAGCGCTGTCCACCGGCGGTTCGGAGGTACACTCGGCCTCAGCAGGGTGTGTGCGTGGCACCCGCGCGCCAGGTGACCTTCGGGGCCTTCGCGATCCGATCGGTGAGCGATATCTGGAGTGCCCTTGACGAACATCCGCCCCAGGGAGCGTGCGCTGGCCGCGTTCGCCGCCATCGCCTTCGGCTTCGTGATCGCCGGCGCCAACAGCATCAACCCGCTGCTGCCCATGCTCCGGGCCGAGGTTCCCCTGAGCCCGCTCGGTGTGTCGCTGACGTTCGTGGTCTACGTATCGGCAGCGGTTGCCACCCTCCTGGTCGTCGGATTCACGCGGCTGCGGGTGACACCCGGTGCGGCCGTGGTCGCGGCCCTGCTCATCGCTGCGCTCGCGAACCTGCTCCTCGCTTCCTCGAGCGAGGTGCAGCTGCTCGTCGGACGGGCCGCGACCGGTGTCGCGGTCGGACTCGCCACGGGCGGTGCGGCAGGTCTGGTCGTGGGTGCGCTCAGAGGGCGCGGGCGGGGGCTGGCTGCGACGGGGAACCTCGTCGGCGCTGTTGTCGGCACTGCGATCGCCCAGGGGGTTGCGGCGCTCGAGACCGTCGCAGGGGCGATGTCCATGTATTTCGCTGGTGCCGCGACAGCTCTCGTGCTCGCGCTGGTGCTCGCCCTGCTGCTTCCCCGCGGTGTGCCACGCGCTGCGCGGAAGGGCGGGGCTGGGGCTCCGGCCTCCCGGCGCCTGACGCGCGCGGACGTCCGGACGATCTCGCGCGCCGCCGTCGTCTGGACGGGGCTCAGCTCGGGCGTCGTGTACGCGCCCACGGTGTTTTCCGATGCCTCGATGCCGATTGCGCAGTTCGCCGGCAGCGTCACCATGCTGGTCGCCGCGGCCATCGCTCAGCTCGCGAGCGTGCCGCTCGGTCGGCTGCTCCCCGCGGCGAGCGGTCACCTCGCGTTCGCCGTCGGCTGCGCGCTCGCGGTCACGTCGGTGCTGATCTCGAACAACCCGCTCGCCCTGCTCGCGATGGCACTGCTCGGTGCTGGCGGGGCTGTGGCCTACCGGACCTCGCTGGTGCGCCTGACGCGCGGAGCGGCCCCGAGCCAGCAGAGCTCGCTCGCGTCGAAGTTCGCCGTCGCCACCTACGCGGCATCCGCTTCGACGGTGCTCGTGATCGGAGTGCTCGGGAGCGTGATGCGGACCGAGGTCGTGCTCGCGGTGTTCGCGACGCTGCTGAGCGTCGCGGCGGTCTGCATGCATCTGGGCGCACCCCGGTTCAGGGACCTCGCCGACGGGCCCACGGGCAACGGAGCGCGCTGAGGTCTGGTGGCGCAGGTCGCCGCGCACTCGGCGCCAGCCTGCTGTCGACGATCCGCGGCACGGGTGGCTCGGCGGGAGGTCTCATCGCACCGCATCCGGGATACTCCCCACAACTTTCAACAGTGTGTAAAGTTTGCAGCAGGGTCAGACCCGGCAGGAGGGTAAGCGAACCGTGACCGCACAGGTCCTGGTGGTTCGTGCCTAGTCCGAACTGCAACATCCGCGGAGGAGGCGCCACCGCACGGCGCCTCCTCCGTCGGCGTAGGAGGCCCGATCTGCGCTACCGAGTGTGATGCGAGGCGGAGCGGATGCTGGTTCGAGTCCCGGTGGTGAAGAGGTCGTCGATGGTCGCCGCGAGCAGTGCGTGGGCGTCGACCGAGGGGTCCAGGAGCCATTGCAATTGGACCCCATCGGCGGTGGCGATGATGCGCCGTGCCGCGTCAGCAGCCACGACCCTCTCTCGCACGACACCCTGCCTCTGCCCCTCGAGGATGGTCTCGGTCGTTCGGGCGACGTGTCCCTCGAATCTCGCAGTGAAGTACCCGTGTGCCGGATGGGTGACCTGTGCGGCCTCCGCCGCGAACGAAAGGTAGAGGTGCACGATTCCTCGGACCTCGGCGTTGAATCGCAGTGCGTCGAGGAGCACCTCGAACTGGTCGCAGCCCTCTGTGCGCTCGTGCAGGTCCGCGTCCCACCGTTCGATCACTTCGCGCAGCAGCCCCTCGCGTGATCCGAAGTAGTAGCCGACATGCGCTGGGTCGATGTCCAGTGATCGGGCGATGCCACGGAGGCTGGTTGCGTGATATCCGTGTTCCGCGATCGTCGCGAGTGCCACGCCGAGAATCTCCTCTCGCCGCTTCGCGCCCCGTGCGTAGGTCCCCCTGGCTGGCATGCGGTCAGCCTAACGCCGCATGAGGCGGGGCTCTTCGATCGGAAGAAGGTGCCCACTTCCGACGATGGGAGCCCCGGCCATACGCGGACGAGGATCACCCGGTCGTCTGCACTCAGACCTGACGTCCGCTCCCCTTCTTCGTCGCCAGTCCGATCAGCTGGGAGTATGTCGCGATCGCCTCGGCCTCCGTGATCGCGCCTTTGAGGGTCGAGGCCGACAGGGACTCGCCCGCGCCGACAAGGGCGATGCAGAGGCGGTGGAGTTCCGGTTCGGGCATGACGACGTGCGGCCGAAGGATCGCCTCGAACATCTGGACGCCCGTCTCCTCGAGCTCGCGGTAGATGCGGGCACGTTCTTCGTTGCCCGTCATCGCAGCCCCGACGGCGAAGAACTCGCTGCTCGCATCCGTCGCGCACCGGATGTACGTCTCGGAGAGGGCGTGGATCGTGGGTTCGTGGGCGAGGCCGTCCTGGGCCATCCCCTCTTGGAAGGCCCGCTTCCTCTCCGCGTCGATCCATCGGTACAGGGCGGTCAGCAGTGACGAGCGCGACTCGAAGTGGTCGTAGACGACGGGCTTCGACACGCCCCCGTGCTGGGCGAGGGTGCCCAGCGTCAGGGCGTCTACCCCGTCCTGCCGCACGATGGCCAGCGCCTTCTCCAGCAGATCCTGGTGACGAGCGTCCCAGGGGAGGCGACGCTTCCGTGGTTCCTCGAGGGGTGGTGCCGCTTGGGTTTTCATTAAACTACCTTTGGTAGGTTACCGTTGCTACTATCAGTAGCTTACCGAGTTGCGGGTGCCAGCAGGCGGCGTCCAACTCGCCGATGAGAGGAATCGCCATCACTTCGCAGCCCGTCCACTCAACTCCTCATGTCGACAGCGATGCCGATGACGATGGGGCATCGAGCTCAGTACCGAAGCACGCGGTGCATCCTCGCGTCTTCATCTTCGGCATCTCAGGCAGGGTCGGCCGTCTGCTCGCGACCCGCCTTCGAGGTCAGGGCGTGCCCGTTTCCGGTCTCGTTCGGACCCCGCAGCAGGCCGTTTCGCTCGAGGGAGCCGAGGTGTCGCCGCTGCTCGGCGACCTCGGAGCCGCCACCACTGACGACCTCCGGGCGATGCTCCGCGACTGCGATGTCGTCGTCTACGCCGCGGGTTCGAACGCTGGCCCCCAGCGCGTGACGGACGACATCGACCTCGCCGCCCTCGGCCGCGTGGCGGAGGCGGTCGAGCGCACCCCAGGGGCGCGACTCATTCTGCTCTCCGTGCTTCCCGAAGCGTGGCGTGAACGAGCGTTGAGCGACGACGAGGAGCACTACTTCGCGGCCAAGAAGCGGGCAGAGGTGAGCCTGACCCGTCAGGACATCGATTGGGTGATCCTCCGCCCATCGCTCTTGACGGATGATGCTGGAATCGGGGAGGTCTCCCTCGGGCCCGCGGAGGAGCACGGCGAGATACCCCGAGAAGATGTGGCCGCTGTCCTCGAGGCCCTGGTTCTCGAGCCGTCCATCAGTCGGCAGATCCTGGAGCTAAACGAGGGGCAGACTCCGGTCGCCGAGGCGGTTCGCGGGTTCGCGCGCGAGCTCTGAGCTCTGGGTTCATCGAGGCAAGTGGGCGTGGTCGCCGTCGCTCGTGAGGATCGTGAGGATCTCTACCGGGCCTGGCCCGTGTGCACCGAAAGCGTGGGGGATCATCGTCGAGAATTCAGCGGCGCTTCCCGCTTCGACCAGGATGAGTCGATCGCCCAGTCGAAGTTCGGCAATACCCGACAGCACGGTGAACCAGTCCCGTCCTGGGTGGACGCCAGCTTCTTCCGTCGGCGGCGCCGGCGTCGTGATGCGCATCTTCGCGACGGTGAGTCCGTTCGGGGCGCGGTTGCTGGCCAGTGTCCAAAGGGTCGTGCCGCGTTGCTCATCCTGGCGTGGGCGGATCACCACGTCGGCATCATCGGCCGGCTCGATGAGCTGATCGAGGCTGGTATCGAGAGCTCGAGCGATCGGGATGAGCTGATCGAGTGCGATGCGTCGGCCACCTGTCTCGATCCGGCTGAGGTTCGAGGGGCTGAGGAAGCTGCGTTCGGCCAGCGTGTCAAGAGACCACCCACGCGACTGTCGAAGAGCTCTGATGCGCTGCCGGACGAGGCGGTCTACGTCAGTTTCTTGCGTCATAGACAAGAGTGTATGCGCTTGACGCAGGTTCGATCTACGTTGGATACATGCCTCATACCGCGAGTACCCACGCTCACCACGACCAGCTGTCTCGCCTTCTGGACCTCGACGCGATCATCCATCGGTCTGTCACCGAGCGAGCAGTGAGGGCTCTCGCCCGTCATGCACGCAAAGCCGACGTCACCACAGTCCTCGACATCGGCGCCGGGACCGGAGCGGGCCTCTTCGCCCTCGCCACAGAATTCGAAGATGCAGAACTCGTCGCGATCGATCTCGACGAACGGATGCTCGATGACATCCGCGGGCGTGCAGGCCGGCAAGGGCTCGGGGGTCGAATCACCAGCCTCCGCGCCGATGTGGGCGAGCGGCTCTTCGATGCCGGAGACGCTGACGTGATCTGGTCGTCCAACGCGCTGCATGAAGTGCCGGATCCGGCGCTGGCCCTGGCGAACATGTTCCGCAGTCTGCGCCGCGGAGGCGTGCTCGCGATCGTCGAGATGGTTGCTCCACCGCTCGTGCTCCCCAGTGAACACGCATCGTTGGAGACGCTTCTCCGCCTCGCCGCAGGAGCAGATCGCAACGCTCCAGACTGGACGACGGACATCACCGCGGCCGGCTTCGAGCTCCTCGAGACCCGCACGCTCACGAGCGGCCAGCGTCTCGCCGCTGACGGGCCAGGGGGCGCATACGCGGCGCTCGAACTCCGGCGACTCGCGCAGCACGCGCAGCCCGAGCTCAGCGACGAGTCGGCGCGGTCCATCAGAGAGATCATCGCCGACCTGTCGGGTGAGCATCGACTCATCGAGCGCGTGCATGTCCGCGGCGCACGAGCCCTCTGGATCGCCCGCCGCCCCTGAGGCGCGGCCCGAACGTAGCTCCGGCCTTCGCGCCTAGCTGTATTGACCCGTGAGGTTGTGAACGCGGTCTGAGGGGCGTTGGCCGCCGATTCCGGTGTGGGGTCTGTGGTGATTGTAGTGATGGAGCCAGGTGTCGTAGGTCGCGGCTCTGGCTTCATCGTACCCCACCGGAGCACGCAGAGGGTCCGGCCCAGCCCCCACCAGGGCACGCAGAGGGTCCGGCCCAGCCCCCACCAGGGCACGCAGAGGGTCCGGCCCAGCCCCCACCAGGGCACGCAGAGGGTCCGGCCCAGCCCCCACCGGGGCACGCAGAGGGTCCGGCCCAGCCCCAGCCAGGGCACGCGAAAAGGCCCAGGATGCTCGCATCCCGGGCCCCTCGCTCAGCGGATCAGCTTAGAGCTGGCCAGCCTCTTCTCCGATGTTGGAGTAGGTGTTGCCGTTGCCGTACTGGTAGATGCCGATCGTGGCCTCTGACGGGTCGCCGTTCTCGTCGAACGAGATCGGGCCGGAGACACCGTCGTAGTCGATGTCGGTTCCAGCTTCGAGCAGCGCGACGCAGTCGGCGTAGGTGGTGCACTTCTCACCATCGACGGAGACCTTCTGCATGTTGTCCTTGATCGTTGCCGGGTCAGCGGCACCGCCGGCCTGAGCGGCGAGGGCCGCCAGGATGACGGCGTCGTACGACTCAGCGCCATACGTGAAGTCCTTCAGGTCCGGGTCGATGCCGAGCAGCTGGGCGCGGAAGTCGTCAGAAGCGACAACACCGGGGATGGTGCCCTTGGCGCAGTTCAGCGTGCCCTCTTCGAAGTCGGCGGAGTAGTCGGCCATGTTGCCGTCGACCATGTAGAGCTTGTCGGCGGGGAAGCCCTTGGTGCCGATGAGCTGCGGAACGATGGTCGCCGTCTGGTCGAACGCGACGAGCGCGATCGCGTCGGGGTCGGCGGCCGTGACGGCGTCGATCTGCGCGGAGAACTGGCTGTCACCCTCGTTGAAGGCTTCAGACGCGACGACCTCGCCACCAGCAGCCTCGACTGCCGTGGTGATGCTCTCAGAGAGGCCCGAGCCATAGGCGTCGTTCAGGTAGATGATGCCGACGGATGCGTTGCCGTCGTTGACGATCGTGTTTCCGTTGACGCGTCCCTGGAGGATGTCCGAGGGGGCGGTGCGGAAGTAGAAGCCGTTGTCGGCGTAGGTGGAGAACTCGGCCGAGGTGTTCGCCGGCGAGATCTGCACGACGCCCGCGCCGGTGATCTGGTCGATGACCGTCATCGAGACGCCCGAGGATGCCGCGCCGACGATGGCGGACACGTTCTGGCTGAGCAGGTCGGTGACCGACTGCGTCGCGATGTCGGTCGACGTGTCGCCCGAGTCACGGTGGACGACGGTGATGTTGCCGCCGAGCACACCGGACGGCGAGGCGTTGATCTCGGCGACTGCGAGGTCGACACCGGCGATCTCGGGCGGGCCGAGGAAGGCGAGGGTTCCGGTCTGCGGAAGCAGCGAGCCGATCTTGAGCGCTTCGGAGCGCTCCTGAGCGGCCGGTGCGTCGACGGGCGTGACGTCGGCGACGGATGCAGCTGTGTCGGGCCCACAGACCGCAGCGGCAGCATCGCCCTCCGCAGCTGGATCGCCGCCGTCGGTCGTCGACGAGCACGCAGCCAGCATGAAGACGCCGACGCTCATGGCGGCGATTCCTGTGGTGATGCGCAACTTCCTGGAGGGAGACGACTTGGCAAAGTTACTCATGGTGCTCCTTTATACGTAAGCAGAGAGCGAGCGCCGCGCAGCGGCGCCCGGATCTCAAGCTAGCCGCGGCACTGCGACTAACTGATTCATGCTTGTTACGAGCGAGTAAATCATGAGTCAGGGCTCGATGTGTATTTCACCATCGGCACGTGGGGAATGTCGTCCTCCATGAAGTTCTCACCGCAGCGTTCAAACCCGAATCTCGCGTACCAGGACTCGAGGTGCGCCTGTCCGTTGAGGGAGGTCGAGAGGCCTTCACTCTCGGCGATCTCGACGAGGTGGCGGATGATCTGAGCCGAGTAGCCGAGGCCTCGGGAGCTCTCGGCGGTCACGACCCTGCCGATGGGGCGTGATGCGTGCGTGGGCAGGTGCTCGTCCGGCCAGCCGATGGGGAGGAGTCTCGCGTAGCTGTGGGGGTAGAGGGGGTCGTCGCCGATGAACGCGTGCAGGGTGCCGTCGGCGAAGTCGGCCGTGTCCGGGTCGAGGTACACACAGTCCTGCTCGACGACGAAGATGCTCGAGCGCAGGTGCAGGATGCCCCAGAGTTCGGCGGCGCTGAGTTCGGTGAAGGTGCGGACCGTGATCATGCCAGCCAGTCTTGCAGAGCAGCGGGCGGCGAGCGGGCGGCTCCGTGCAGCGGATGCTGGGGAGCTCTGATCCGCGCCCCCTACGATGGCGCCATGGTTCGCGGATACCTGACGACGAAGTCCACCGACGACGCGGGGAAGCCTCGCATCGACGTCGCGTTCGATGAGCTCGGCGACGAGCTGTTCGGCGATGGTCACCTCCATCGCGGCCAAGTGCTCGTCGACGTGGCCTACTCGAGCCTCAACTACAAGGACGCCCTGCTGCTCGCCGGCAGGCCCGGCGTGAGTAGAGCCGATGTGCTCGTCCCGGGCATCGACGTCGTCGGCGTCGTTCGGGAGTCACGCACGCCGAACTTCGTGCCAGGCGATCGCGTCGTGCTGAACGGGGCGGGACTCGGCGAGAGCAGGCACGGCGGCCTCGCCGAGCTGTGCCTCGTCGACGACGAGTCGCTCATCCACCTGCCCGAGGAGATGTCCCTCTTGCAGGGAGCCGCCATCGGCACTGCCGGCTACACGGCGATGCTGTCGGTGCTGGCGCTCGAGAAGCAGGTCGCACCCGGCGACGGCGATGTGCTCGTGACCGGTGCCGCGGGTGGCGTCGGAAGCGTCGCGATCGCCCTGCTGGCCGGACTCGGCTACCGGGTCGTCGCATCCACTGGCCGCGGTGACGAGGAGGGCGACTACCTGCGCCACCTCGGCGCAGCCGAGATCATCGACCGGCATGTGCTCTCCGATACGCCGGGCAAGGGGCTGCAGACGGAGCGCTGGGCCGGGGCCATCGACGCGGTCGGCTCGACGACCCTCGCGAACGTGATCGCGCAGACGAGACGAGAAGGGCTGGTGACGGCGTGCGGACTGGCGCAGGGCACCGACCTGCCGACGACCGTCCTGCCGTTCATCCTGCGCGGGGTGACGCTGCGCGGCATCAACTCGGTCGTGCAGAGCCTGGAGGTGCGCGCCGAAGCCTGGAACAGGCTCCTCGATCTCGACAGCGAACTGCTCGAGTCGATGACCGAGGTCGTCGCACTCGAGGAGGCGATCGAGGTCGCGCAGCCCATCCTCGATGGGACAGTGCGCGGGCGAACGGTCGTGCGCGTGCGGGGCGACGCCTGATCCGAAGGCGACTGACGCTGGATCAGGCCAGAGGTGCGTGTTCGAGGTTCTCCGAAGCCCACGTGCCGAGCTGCTTGAGCACTGGGATGAGGCGCTGTCCGGCCGTCGTGAGCTCGTAGCTGACCGAGATCGGCGGGCCGTCGTTGACGGTGCGCGCGACGAGTCCGGCCCCGGCGAGCTCGGTCAGTCGGTCGGAGAGGACCGCGTCGCTGATGCCCGTCACGGCGCGGCGCAGGGCGACGAAGGTGAGGGGCTGCGAGCCGAGCACATCGATGATCATGCCGTTCCAGCGCTTGCCCAGCAGCGTGAAGGCAAGCGAGATGGCGCCGTCGCATTCCGCGGTGCCGTGCTCCTGCGCTTTCTCTGCCATGCCGCCAGTGTACCCGTGCTAATCTGCACAGAGTCGCTCTGGTTTTCATAGCGACTCTGTGTAATTTCAAGGAGCCCCGCATGTCCCTTCTCCGTATCGATGCCAGCCTGCTCCCCGCCACCTCCGCCAGCCGCGCGCTCGGCGACCTCGTCGAGGCCGAGTGGACCCAGGCACACCCAGACTCGGTCGTCACACGCCGCAACCTCATCGAGTCGCCCATCCCCGCCGACGCCTGGCAGAACGCCGTCTACGCTGGCTTCACGCCCGAGGATGACCGCACCGAGGAGCAGCGCGCCGCTGTCGCTCTCGCAGCGCAGCTGGCCGACGAGATCATCTCGGCCGACGCCCTGCTCTTCACCGTGCCGCTCTACAACTACGGCATCTCGCAGCACTTCAAGCTCTGGTTCGACCTCGCCTACACCGACCCGCGCACCAATGCTGGAAGCACGACGCTCGCCGGGAAGCCCGCAACCCTCGCGACCGTCCTCGGTGGCAACTACGACGAGGGCACCCCGAAGGAGGGCTGGGACCACTCCACGCCCTACCTCACCCGTCTGCTCCAGGACGCCTGGGGCCTCGATCTCCGCGTCGTGCAGCGTCCATTCACGCTCGTCGGCGTCAACCCTGCCCTCGACCAGTTCACCGACCTCGCCGCCGACCTCAAGTCCAACGCCGAGACGAAGGCGACGGAGTCCGGCCGCGAGCTCGCCGAGCTCCGCGGCAAGACCGACGCCGCGTAGGCAGGCGGAGTCCAGCTCCACCACCTCGAACGTCGCCGGCCACCGGCCGGGCCGTCGTCACCCGGGTAGGCGACAGTCGAGCCGCCCCGGAGGAGAACTCGCTTCGCTGAGGGAACGTCATCTCAACGAAGCGAGTTCTCTCTCCAGAGGCGTTCGGACTCCGTGGGCGGGATGCGCCTAGCTCGCGACGTCGGCCTTCCGGCGGTCAGTGAGCTTCTCGAGCCAGCCGTTGACAACCTGCGCGAGAAGGCCAAGAGCGATGGCCGTGACCACGGCGAGCACCATCATGAGCAGCGGGTTGTCCGTGCTGAAGGAGCCGAATACGGCGCCGATCACCACCGCGTAGCCCACCCACACGGCACTCGCGAGCACGGAAAGCGGGAGGAACCGGGGCATCGGCATCCGTGCGTCGGATGCGGCGAGCACTGTCGCGATGCGCCCCATCGGCAACAGCCTCACGGTGACCATGACCCACTTCGGACGGGTCTTCAGCTGATCGCCGACACGCGTGCGCACGGCCGTGAGCCGGCGCCCGTTCATCCAGCTCCATTTGCCGAAACCGACGCCTCTCGCGAGCCAGTAGGTGCCGATGTCGCCGAGCACCATGCCGACGACGCAGAACGCGAAGAGGCCGAACAGGTTGATGAGGGCCGTCCACCCCTGATCTCCGGCGGTGAGGGCGGAGAGCGCCACGACCAGCGATTGACTCGGCAGGAACGTGACGACACCGCCGATGAGCAGCACAAGGGCCACGACTGCGAAGCTCCAGCCGGAGCCCCTCAGGTCGAGCACCCAGTTGGTGAGTTCCTCCACGTAGCCTCTACGCCCTTTCGTCGACGGCTCGGCGTTCCAACGCGGCCCTACTCGGGTGCCGAGGCGTTGGCCGCGGCCCGGGCTGCTGCGGGGAGCGCCGCGAGAACGCGGTCGATGGCCGCATCGTCGTGGGCAGCCGAGACGAACCAGGCCTCGAAGACGCTCGGCGGCAGGTTGACACCGGCGTCAAGCATCGCGGCGAAGAACGGCGGGTAGCGCCAGGCCTCCTGGCGCTTGACCTCGTCCTCGTTCCGCGGCCCGCCACCGGTTCCGGTCCAGCCGAGAGCCGCGCCGTCGCCGAAGGTGAAGCTGAAGAGGTTGCCGACGTTCTGCACCGAGTGGGCGACGCCCGCGGCGGTGAGCGCCTCGGAGGTCGCGGTGCGGATGCGCTCGGCAGCCGCATCGACGCGAGCGTAGACGGCGTCGCCGGCGTGTGAGAGCGTCGCGATGCCGGCGGCGACCGCGACGGGGTTCCCCGAGAGCGTGCCCGCCTGGTAGACGGGGCCCTGCGGGGCGAGGTGGCTCATGATCTCGCGCGAACCGCCCAGTGCTGCGACGGGCATGCCGCCGCCGATGACCTTGCCGAACGTGTACAGGTCGGCCTGCCATCCGCTCGAGGACTCGATCTTCTGCTCCTCGCCCCACCAGCCCGCTGGGCCTGTGCGGAACCCGGTGAGCACCTCGTCGCAGACGAGCAGGGCACCCTCGGACGAGCACAGCTTGGCGAGCTCCCGGTTGAAGCCAGGCTCGGGAGGGACGACGCCCATGTTCGCGGGTGACGCCTCGGTGATGACAGCGGCGATCTCACCGGGATGCTCGGCGAACGCGGCCCGCACAGCCTCGAGGTCGTTGAACGGGACGACGATGGTCTGCGAGGTGATGGCTTCCGGCACACCGGCAGAGCCCGGGAGCGCAAGCGTGGCGAGGCCCGAGCCCGCGGCCGCGAGGAGGCCGTCGGAGTGGCCGTGATAGCAGCCCGCGAACTTCACGATGAGGTCGCGGCCCGTGTAGCCGCGTGCGAGACGCAGAGCGGTCATGGTCGCCTCGGTTCCCGTCGAGACGAGGCGCACCTGCTCGATGGGGGCGATGCGATCGACGACGAGCTCCGCGAGCTGCGTCTCGGCCGGGGTAGGGGCTCCGAACGAGAGTCCGCGAGCCGCCGCGTCTTGGACTGCCTCGACGACGGCGGGATGCGCGTGCCCGAGCAGCATGGGGCCCCATCCGCTGACGAGGTCGACGTACTCGTTGCCGTCGACGTCGGTCAGGTACGGACCCGTCGCGGAGGCGGCGAAGGGAGGCGTGCCCCCAACCGAGCCGTACGCGCGGACCGGGGAGTTCACACCCCCGGGCGTGACCTCGAGCGAGCGGGCGAAGAGCGAGGCGGAGACGTCGTGGTTCATCGTGCATCCACTCTGCCATGGGCCGCCGACACTGGCGTGCCCGACTGCGACGCCAGGGTGCGCGCGAGCTCACTCGCGTAGTAGGTGAGCACGGCATCGGCTCCAGCACGTCGAATCGACGTGATGGACTCCGCGATCGCGCGATCGCGGTCGATCCAGCCGTTCGCCGCAGCGGCCTCGATCATGGCGTACTCGCCGCTGACCTGGTAGGCCCACACGGGAACGATCGACTCCGCAGCGACATCGGCGAGCACGTCGAGGTACGAGCCAGCCGGCTTCACCATGACGACGTCGGCCCCCTCATCGATGTCGATGAGCGCCTCCCGCATGCCCTCGCGCCGGTTGGCCGGATCGAGCTGGTAGGTGCGACGGTCCCCCTGGAGCTGCGAGTCCACAGCCTCACGGAACGGGCCGTAGAACGCCGACGCGTACTTCGCGGAGTAGGCGACGATCGCGACGTCGGTGTGCCCGGCCGCGTCGAGGGCGTCCCTCGCACTCGCGACCTGGCCGTCCATCATCCCCGACATCCCGAGCATCGCGGCACCGGAGTCGGCCTGGGCGATCGCCATCGCGTCGTACCGCTCGAGCGTCGCGTCGTTGTCGACACGACCGGCCGCGTCCAGCACGCCGCAGTGGCCGTGGTCGGTGAACTCGTCGAGGCAGAGGTCGGTCTGCACGACGATGTCCTCGCCGAATTCCTCCGCGAGCACACGGGCCGCGACGTTGAGGATGCCGTTCGGGTCGGTCGCGCCCGAGCCCACGGCGTCACGCGTCTCCGGCACGCCGAAGAGCATCACCCCGCCCACTCCGAGCGTCGCCGCTTCCTCGACCGCGCGGCGCAGCGAGTCGAGCGAGTGCTGCTGCACGCCGGGCATCGACGAGATGGCGATCGGCTCGCTCACGCCCTCGCGGACGAACAGCGGCAGGATGAGGTCGTTCGGGTGCACGCGCACCTCGCGGACCTGGCGGCGCACGGCGTCGCTCTGGCGCAGGCGACGAGGCCTGCGGCTCGGGGAGATCATGCGATCGTGTCCTTCCTCAGGAGTTCTGCGCCGACGGACGCGGACGCGGCCCGGCTTGTCGGCATGTGGGTTCGATCCGCCCAGCAGGCGGCGAACTCAGCGGTCATTGGGGGCTTGACCGCGTCCCTCGTCGAGGGCCGGGATGTCTTCCTTCGGCACCGGTCGACTGTCCTGCTCGGCTTGCAGCTCGCTCGCCTCGAACGCGCGGAGTGCTTTCAGATCGATGGCCTCGGTCACCGGCATGTCGCTGCCGCTCGCAAGCCACTCGAGGCCGTCGAGCAGCGACGCGACCGAGCGCTGCTTGGCGACGACGTCGACGCGCAGACCCAGCTGCCTGGCGTCCTTCGCGGTCCGGGGGCCGATCGCGGCGATGTAGATCTCATCCGGGATCGGCGAGAACTGCTTGTGCACCTGCTCCGCCACGGAGCCGCTGGTCACGAGGATCGCGCGGATCCGGCTGTTGCGGATGTCGTACTGGATACTCTCCGCCGCCGGCACACCCACCGTGCGGTACGCGACGACCGAGTCGACGAGGTGCCCGCGCCTGGCGAGCCCCTCCGCGAGCGTCGGGCGAGCGACCTCAGAGCGCAGCCACAGCACCGAGATGGGAGGCTGGCGGCGAGCCGCCTCGGCCCACTCCAGGAGCAGCCCCTTGGCGGAGTTGTCGTGCGTGGGAACGAAGTCGACCCGGTAGCCGGCCGTCGTCAGCGAGGCCGCCGTCGTCTCGCCGACCGCCGCGATGAGCGTGTGGTCTGGCACCTTCACGCCGAGCGAGTGCATGACATCTGCCGCCGTGGCGCTCGTCACCGCGATCCAGTTGTAGTGTCCGCTCTCGAGCAGGCGGATCTTGTCGCTCAGTACCCGGGAGTCGTCCTCGTTCGGGCTCGCGAAGTTGATGAGCGGGGCCGTGATGGGGAACGCCGATCGCGCGCGAACAGCCTCCGCGACGTCGCCGCCCCAGACGCCTCCACGGGGTACGAGGATCTTCCAGCCCTTCAGCGGTGCATCCATCGTGGTTCCTCCGTTCACGTCCGGACCCTCCGTTCAGGCCATCAGCGCGACAGCACCCTGATCGAAGAGGTCCGTCGAGATGAGCGAGACCAGTTCTGCCTGGGCGGCATCGAATGCGCCGGGGTCGGAGACCTCCACGGCACGCCTGCTGGAGACCCGCGAAGATCCGTCTACTGCATACACGGTAGCCCACGCCTCGAGTTTTCCGTCGGCGTACCGGGCTGCAGCGCCGACGGGAGCCGCGCAGCCGGCTTCGAGCGTCGCGAGAATGCCGCGTTCGACGAGCACTGCCGCACGCGCTTCTCGGTCGTCGAGGTCGGCGACGCCCGCAGGTGCGTCATCGTCGCGGACCTCGATGGCGAGGCAGCCCTGACCGGGAGCGTTGGGGAAGTCGGCGAGGTCGAAGCGCTCGGTGATGGCATCCGCGAAGCCGAGCCGCTCGAGCCCGGCAGCGGCGAGCACGACGGCGTCGAGCTCCCCGTCGGTGACGAAGCGGAGACGACGCTCGACGTTGCCGCGGATGTCGCGGATCTCGAGGTCGGGGCGCAGTGTGAGCAGCTGCGCCACGCGCCGAGGCGACCCGGTGCCGACCTTCGCGCCGTGCGGAAGCTCGGCGAGGGAGAGTCCGGAGGCTCCGCCCAGCGAGCAGAGCGCGTCGCGCGCATCTTCCCGCACGGGGTACGCGGCCACGGTGAGGCCAGGGGCCTTCGCGGTCGGGAGATCCTTGAGCGAGTGCACGACGAGGTCGCACTCCCCCGCGAGCAGCGCATCCCGCAGCTCGCTCGCGAACACGCCAGTACCGCCGAGCGACGACAGTGCGGCGCGCGTCACGTCGCCATGGGTGGTCACTCGCACCAGCTCGGTCTGCTCGCCCGTGATGCGCTCGAGCTCCCGCGCCATCGTCGACGTCTGCGCGACCGCGAGCGCGCTGCCTCGCGTGCCGATCCGCAGGGTCACGGCAGCAGTCCGGAGACCGCCGGCTTGAAGCCCAGTCGCTTGTTCGCGCAGCACCCGGGGCGGCACACGTCGAACCACGGTCCGATCGAGGTCATCGCCGGACGCTCTCCGACGGGGGTCGCGTCGCGACGCTCCAGGATGAGGTCGACGAGCCCTTCCACGTACTTCGCGTGGATGCCGGGCGTCGGAGTGCGGCGGAATGCGAGTCCCGCATCCGCTGCCGAGTCCTTCGCCTCGTTGTCGAGGTCCCAGAGGACCTCCATGTGGTCGGAGACGAAGCCGATCGGCACGACGACGACCGCCTTGGCGCCCTTCGACGGGAGCTCCGCGATGACGTCGTTGATGTCGGGCTCGAGCCACGGCTGCGAGGGCGGGCCGGAGCGCGACTGGTAGACGAGCTGCCAGGAGAGCTGCTCAGGCACTCGGCCTGAGATGGTCGTGTCTTCCTCGAGCTCCTGCAGAGCCGCGAGGGCGACGACCTCCGCGACCGCGAGGTGCTGGGCGGCGTATGCGCCGCTCTCACCGAAGCCCGCGCCAGGAGGGCCCGAGTTCGCGGCATCCGCCATCGGCACCGAGTGCGTCGTGAAGAGCACCTCGACCTCGGTGGCCAGGTCGAGCTGGGCGTCTTCCTGAGCGAGGCTGAGCACGGCGTCGCGGACACCCTCGATGAAGGGGGCGACGAAGCCCGGGTGGTCGAAGAAGGCGCGCACCTTGTCGATCGTGAGCTGCCCGCCGAGTCCCGTGTCCTCGAGCGCGTCCGCGAAGTCCTCGCGGTACTGACGGCAGCTGGAGAAGGACGAGTAGGCACTCGTGGCGACTGCGATGAGCGTCGAGCAGCCGGCTTCGCGGGCGTCGAGGAGCACGTCGTTGAAGTACGGCTCGGAGTTGCGGTTGCCCCAGAAGACGGGCAGGTCGATACCGCGCCGCTCGAGCTCCCGCTCGATGGAGGCCTTCAGCTGACGATTCTGCTCGTTGATGGGGCTCACGCCGCCGTAGTGCCGGTAGTGGTGGGCCACTTCCTCGAGCCGCTCGTCTGGGATGCCACGGCCTGCCGTCACGTTGCGCAGGAACGGGATGACCTCATCCTGTCCTTCCGGCCCGCCGAAGGAGGCGAGCAGGATGCCGTCGTACGCGACGGGCTCGGTCGTGTGCTCCGGGCCGAACTTGGCGGCGGCGGAGGCGGCGCTCACGGCAGCATTGACCTCGACGCGGGTGAACGTCGCCGGGCCGGGCTTGCGGCCCTTCGGCTGCGAACCGGTCTGCGGTGCAGCGACGTCGGTCACTGCAGCACCTCGACGATCTCGGAGGTCTGCAGGAAGCGACCCGTGTAGAACGGCACCTCCTCGCGCACGTGGCGCCGAGCATCGGTCTGTCGCAGGTCACGCATCATGTCGACCAGGTTGAGGAGGTTGTCGTCCTCGAGCGCGAGCAGCCACTCGTAGTCGCTGATTCCGAAGGACGCGACGGTGTTGGTGAGGGTCGACGTGTACGAGGATCCGGCGCGGCCGTGCTCGGCGAGCATCTGACGACGCTCGTCCTCCGGCAGCAGGTACCACTCGTAGGAGCGCACGAACGGGTAGACGGTGACCCACTGGCGCGGCTCCTTGCCGAGCATGTACGCGGGCATGTGGCGTGCGCTGAACTCGGCGGCGCGGTGCACTCCGACGATCTGCCAGGACGGCGTGAGTGGCGCGATGAGCTCGCTGCGGCGGATCTGGCGCAGGCCCCACTGCAGGCTCTCGGGCACTTCGCCGTGCAGCCACACCATGAGCTCGCCATCGTGCCGGAACCCGGAGACGTCGTAGAAGCCGCGCACCTTGACGCCGTTCTCGGCCAGCTCCGCGACGATGCCGTCGAGTTCGTCGACCGCCTTGATGGCGTCGCGACCCGACAGGACGAGCTCGTTGAGCGTCTCTCGTCGGAAGACCGAGATCATCGTGTACTCGGTGAGCGTCGCGCCTCCCCCCTGCTCCTCAGCGCCCTGGTGGGCCTCTGGGGCGCCCTGCTGAGCTGCCGATGCGTGCTCTGCGGGGACTGCGGACGTTGCGTTGGGCTCGGCGGCGAAAGCCGGGACCTCATTCGAGTGGGTCATGGTCCTATTCTACGAAATGTCGAGGAGTGTTTGGGGTGCGGCGCACAGCCGACGGAGCTCAGCGAGAGCGGCGGTACAGTGCGACGGCGGCGGTCACGCCACCGGCCACGACGACCGCGGCACCAGTAGCGATACCCGCGAGCAGGAGCGGGTTGTCTTCCTTCAGGCGCTGGATGCTGTGGCGCGTTGATTCGAGGAGTTCGCGGCCGCGGATGCGCGGGTCGACCTTCACCTCGATCGCGTCGAGCGTTGCCGCCAGCTCACGTCGGGTGCGCTCGATGTCAGCCTTCAGCTGACCGTCGTTGCGCTTGTCTTCCTTCTTCGCGAGGGTCGCCTCGCCGTTCTGCTCACTCATACTGTCCGAGCCCCTTCACTGCGTTGACATCCTGCTTGACGCTGGCGATCGTGCGCTCCGGGGCGAGCTTGCCCGCGCGCTTGAGCGCGAGGTAGCCGGCGAGGCCGAGCACGATGACGATCAGCAGGAACGCTCCTGCCACGATGAGCGCGGAGAGCCACGGCGCGAACACCGTGTTGAGTCCGAGGACGGCAGCGGTCACGAGCACTGCCCACAGCGTGAGCGCGAAGAACGCCGCAGCGGCGAACAGGCCGACCGCGATACCGTACTTCGTGCCGGTCGAGATGAGCTCTCGCTTGCCCTGCTCGACCTCGTCGCGCACGAGCTTCGTGAGGAGCTTGGGGACGTCGGTCACGAGCGTGCCGAGGCTCGACCGTGACTTCGGGTTGGCCCTCGTGCGGCCAATACCGGGGAAGGGCCCGCGGATCGGCGTCTTTTCTGACGACTCAGACATGGGTGTGTCGCTCTCTGCTGGGAGTGCTGGTTAGGACGCGTCGCTGCTCGGGTTGCCGACGGTTCCGGAGGGAGCAGGCGGGTTCGACTTGCCGGACGAGCTCTTCTTGCCGTTGTCCTTGACCGCCTTCGTGACCTGGGCCGTCACGAGCTTCGCGCCGCTGACGGCCGCGTCGGCGACCTTCGGAGCGAGCTTGCGGGAGAACTCGTCGACCTCAGCACGCTTGGAGCGGACGAGCTTCGTGTCCCACACCGTCTGCGCGACGGAGGAGATCTGCTCGTAGCGCTTGCGCCCCGCGCGAGCACCAAGGACGTACCCGGCACCGAGGCCAAGCACAAACACGAACTTCTTCATGAAAACTCCTATCGTTCGCCGGTACGCCAGCGATCGGTCAATCGGGCGCGATCAAGCCACGGAGCAAGCCTAGCCCCGCGAGGCATCTCAACTCGCGCTAAGCCTGTGCGTCCTCGGGGAAGAGCTCATCCACGGCGCGCAGCACCCCTGGGATGACACTCGCGAGCCCCGTCCCGTCGATCCAGGTGCCGGCGAGCGCGACTCCTGGCGTCCGCCGAGCCTTGTCGCGTGCACCCCGGAGCTCAGCGGATCGTCCGATGCGCGCGGCGGGGGCCGGGATGCGCCAGACGTGCCTCGCCAGAGCGATGACGTCCTCGCGCTCGATGTCGATGCCGAGCAGGCGCCCGGCATCGCCGCGTGCGAGCTCGATCGTCTCATCGTCGCTGAGCGAATGCGTGAGCGGCTCGCTCCCCCCGCGAGCTTGTGGACCGTAGGAGAGCCGGAGCACGTGCATCCCATCGGATGCCGCCTCCTGCCAGGCCCACTTCGCGGTGACGTGAGTGAGCGCCTTCGCCCGGATGGTTGCGCTCGGGTCGCCGACGAGCACGCCAGTGCCTCGCGGGTGAGCGTCGAGCTGCGGAGCTCGGACGAGCAGCGCGACGACCTCGGCGGGGACTGCGGCAGCGCCGCCGATCGCAGGCGCCTCGCCGGATGACCCCTCGGAGTCGTCGTCGCGGGCGGACACGGAGCGCGGAACCGCGACGGTCGACAGGATGCGCTTCGCGAACAGCGGCTCCCCGCCTTCGAGCTCGACGCGCCAGACCTGCTCGAGGGCGGAGCCGCCTTCGAGCACGGAAGCGACGCGAGTGGAGAGCCGGACATCGACGTCGAGCTCGGCGAGGTCGTGCTCGAGCCGCGCCACGACGCGGTGCATGCCTCCCTCGACGGTGCGAACTGCGGCGCCAGGGGGCGCGCTCCTCCTGAGCGCCGCGACGGCGGCCGCCAGGGAGCCGTGCTCGTGGATGCGCTCGGCGAGACCCGGGATGAGCACCCGGTGGTCGAGCTCCGCCGGGTCGAGCGAGTACACGCCCCGCGTGACCGGCGCGACGAGCCGGCCGAGCACGGTCGGCCCCATGCGCGCGAGCACCAGAGACTCGAGGTCGGAGGCGTCGGCGCCGACGCCCGGGCTGAGCGTCCGGTCGCGTTCGAGCTCCGCGATGCCTTCGTCGCCGATCGCGGCGTGCACCGCGGCACGGGACTCCGCGTCACGCAGAGCCGCTTCCCCAGGTATGCCGAGCATCCCCCCGGCCGGCATCGGAGCAGCAGTCACGTCGGTCACGACCCAGGAGCCCAGTGCCCGCGGCTCGACGATGTCGCCGTGCATCCCGAGCTCGTGCAGCAGGGCCGCGAACGCGCCACCGCGCGTCGCGAACGCCTCAGCGCCGATGTCGATCGGCAGCCCGCCCAGGTCTGCGCGGCGGATCATTCCGCCGAGTCGATCTCCCGCCTCGACGATCACCACGCTGGCACCACGGCCAGCGGCCCGTCTCGCCGCGAGCATCCCCGCGATGCCCCCGCCGACGACAACGAGGTCAGGCGTCGACTGGCCGAGGGGTGATCGGGTCACTCGACCCGACCGCCGTCCGGCAGCGAGTGCGCGAACTCCACGAGGCCGGTCAGCACGGCCGGATCGGCGGACGGCGGAACGCCGTGGCCGAGGTTGAGGATGTGCGCGGGTGCCGAGTTCCCCCGCCGAACGACATCTCGCACGTGCTCCTGGAGCACGGCGTCGCCCGCGCCGAGCACAGCAGGGTCGACGTTGCCCTGCAGCGGCACACCGCCACCGAGGCGGCGGGAGGCCTCGTCGAGCGTGATGCGGTCATCGACCCCCATGACGTCCGCCCCGATCGCGTGCATATCCGGCAGCAGCTCGGCGGTGCCGACGCCGAAGTGGATCGTGCGGACGCGCTCGCCACCCGGCGTGCGCAGGGCCCGCACCCGCTCGAGCGCCAGGCCGCTCGAGGCGGCGATCGACTTCTGGTAGCGATCGCGACTGAGCGAGCCAGCCCACGAGTCGAAGAGCTGCACGATGCTCGCCCCCGCGCGCACCTGCGCCTCCAGGAACGCGGCAGAGAGCTCGGCGATCGCGCCGGAGAGGTCGGCCCATGCCTCAGGATCGGCCTGCATGAGCGTGCGCGTGCGGAGGTGATCCTTCGAGGGACCGCCCTCGACGACATACGCGGCGACCGTGAACGGCGCCCCGGCGAAGCCGATGAGCGGCGTGGAGCCGAGCTCCGCCACCGTCAGCGAGACGGCCTCGCTGATGGGAGCGAAGAGCTCCGGGCTGACGCGGGCCCTGATGCGCGCAGCGAACTCGTGCGCCTCCTGCGAGGAGCGCACCGGGTTCTCGAAGACCGGACCGGTGCCTGGGACGATATCGACGGCCTCGCCGATGAGCTTGAGCGGAACAACGATGTCGCTGAAGAAGACCGCCGCGTCGACGCGGTGACGACGCACGGGCTGCAGCGTGATCTCCGCGGCGAGCTCCGGACGCAGGCAGGAGTCGAGCATCTCGATGCCCTTGCGCAGCTCGCGGTACTCGGGCAGCGAGCGGCCAGCCTGTCGCATGAACCACACCGGGAGCGTCTCAGGTCGGTCCCCGCGTGCCGCGCGGATGAGCGGAGCGTCGGCAGTGAGGCCAGAGGAGAGAGGATGCGAGTCGCTGAGCGGCAGGGGTGCAGGAGCTGTTTCGGTCACCCGCCCATTCTCCACCCGGCACCCGAGCGGGGCCGTACAGCAGGCATGCGACGGCGGATTCCCGGGTCTGCCGGATCGCAAGAGGTTTAAGGGAAGGTATGGCTCAGAAGCGAAAACGCGGAGAACTTCTACAATAAGTAATCGTGTTGCTGTGTCTGAGTGCCAATCACCGCACCGCGAGCTTCCCAGTCCTTGAAAAGCTCGCGGCCCGCGAAGATGGCGGACTTGAGTCCGCGCTCCGCGACGCCCCTGGCGTCGACGGAGCCATTGTGCTCGCCACCTGCAACCGCTTCGAGATCTACCTCGACATCGACACGGCGCAGCCGGTCGCTCCCGAGCTCATGCCGACCATCGCGACGGCGCTCGACGTCTCCGTCGAGACGCTCCGCGCAAACATGGCCGTCATCCACGACACCCAGGTGCCCGAGTACCTCTTCGCCGTCTCGAGCGGCCTCGAATCGGTGGTCGTCGGCGAGGGCGAGATCTCCGGACAGGTCCGCCGGGCACTCGAGGAATCACGTGCAGCTGGCATGTCGACCTCGCAGCTCGAGCGTCTCTTCCAGTCAGCGTCCACAACCTCGCGCGGCATCAAGTCGGGCACGAAGCTGCAGAGCGCGGGCCGATCCCTCGTGCGCCTCTCGCTCGAGCTCGCCGCATCCCAGATCGCCGACTGGAGCACCGCGCAGGTCGTGCTCGTCGGCACCGGCTCGTACGCGGCAGCCTCGCTCAAGGCCCTGCAGGACCGCGGCGTCACCCGCGTCGGCGTGTACTCCCCCTCGGGTCGCGCCCACAAGTTCGCCGAACGCGACGGCGTCTTCGTCATCGACAGCCAGAACCTGCCGGAGCACCTTTCGAACGCCGACCTCGTCGTCACCTGCTCGAGCGCCGACACGGTGGTCATCGACTACGACCTCATGCTCGGTGCACGTCTCGCGCCCGGATGCGCCGAGGCCACGCTCATCATCGACCTCGGCATGCCGCGCAACGTCGACCCGGCCGTCGGCCGCCTCGACGGCATCTCGGTGCTCGACCTCGAGACCATCCGCATCCACGCTCCCCTCGAGGAGCTCGGGGCCGCCGATGAGGCTCGCTGCATCGTGTCCCGCGCGGCCAGCGAGTTCGTCGAACAGCAGGCCGAGACGAGCGTCGCGGAGGGCATCGCAGCGCTCCGCTCGCACATCACCGACATCGCGCGCGCGGAGACCGAGCGCGTTGCGAACAAGGACGAATCGGGCGTCGCCGAGGCGGCTCTGCGTCGCCTCGCGAACACGCTCCTGCACAGCCCCTCGGTGCGCGCGAAGGAACTCGCCCGCGCTGGTCGCGGCGACGAGTACTTGGACGCGATCGAGCTGCTCTTCGGCATCACCGTCGAGCGAGAGACTCCCGCGGCGAAGCCGGCGAGCCCGGCGGTGGCATCCATCACGCCGACCGCGCTTCCCCGCGTCGCGCAGGTAGAAGACGACGGGGCGCTCGAGTGCCCCGTGCACACCTCCTAGCAGCACCCGACCGCCCCTTCCGCGGCTGGACCCACGAGCCCACGCACGGGACCACTTTCCGTGCCGCGCCTCCGTGCCGCACCTCTGCGCCCGATGCCCGACCCCAGCTCCCTCTCGGGCTGGAGACCTTCCTCTTCTGCGGGAAGCTCTCAAGAACGAAGCGACTTCTCCACCCCGAGTCGGCGTGGTCGGTCTACGCCGAATGCGCGGCAACGCGGTCAGGCTCACCCGAATCCTCGAGTTCACGGGGCAGAATCGTTGCGCGCCGGCGATCTCGGGAAGCACGCCTCCTCGCTTGGGCTGAGCATCCTGAGAAGTCCACCGAGCGCACGCTCCGTCGATGGGAACCCCTGCGAATGCTCCGCGAACACCGCTCCAAGCTGCTTGCCGGCGCCGCCACCGTGACCGCGCTCCTCGCGCTGAGCGGATGCTCGGGCTCCGAGCAGACGGACGACGCCGCACCCGAAGAGGGCATGCAGCCGCCAGGCACGTCGATCGCGGATGCCCTCAGCGAGAACGAGATGGGCGCCACCCTCGATTTCGGCGCGCTCCTGCCGAGCGGCGCGACCGGTGCGGTCATCGCCTGCCCAGGCGACACGGTCGAGTCGCTCGTCGAGAGCACTGGCATCGATGAGGGGAGCTACGAGCTCCCGGATGGAACCCTGCCGGTCGCCGATGGCTCGTTCACCCTGCTCTTCGGCGACGCGGAAGACAGGATCACGACGTCGACCGTGTACACGGGGGAAGGCGTCGACCTGTGTTCGGGAGACGCGGTCGCGTCGACGTACCTGGGTTCTGGCGCCCGCATCATGCTGACGGGGTCGGGCGGGGCCTGGACGCCGATCGGCGTGGAGTAGCGGCCCAGCGGGCAGACGAGACGGAACGACGACGCCTCCCGGGTGACGATCTGGCGTCCCGGGAGGCGTCGAGGTCAGGCCCGTCTCGACAATCGGGCTACCAGATGGTGACCCTGGCTTCGGGAGCGAGCCAGAGGGCGTCACTGTCGGTGACATCGAAGGCGTCGTAGAAGGCGTCGACGTTGCGGACGATCTGGTTGCACCGGAACTCGGCGGGCGAGTGCGGGTCGACCGCGAGGAGCAGCTTGGCGTACTCGGGGCGCGCCTTCTGCTGCCACGCCTGCGCCCAGCTGAGGAAGAACCGCTGCGCAGCGGTGAGCCCGTCGATGACGTTCTCGTCGTCTGCGTCGAAGCCGGCGTCTGCACGGTAGGCGCGGTACGCCTTCCAGGCGATGCCGAGTCCGCCGAGGTCGCCGATGTTCTCGCCGATGGTGAGCTCGCCGTTGACCTTCTGGCCCTCGGTGCCCTCAGGTGACAGTTCGTTGTACTGGTCGATGAGTGCACGAGTGCGCTGCTCGAAGGCAGTCCGGTCGGTCGCGGTCCACCAGTCCTCGAGGCGCCCGTCTCCGTCGTACTTGGACCCCTGGTCGTCGAAACCGTGCCCGATCTCGTGGCCGATCACGGCGCCGATGGCGCCGAAGTTCGCGGCGGGGTCGCGGTGCTCGTCGAAGAACGGCAGCTGGAGGATCGCGGCCGGGAAGACGATCTCGTTCTCGCCTGGCGAGTAGTAGGCGTTGACGGTCTGCGGCGGCATCATCCACTCATCGCGTCGCACGGGCGTGCCGAGCTTGGCGAATTCGTAGGCCGCCTCGTAGACGGAGGC
Source organism: Pseudoclavibacter sp. 8L (assembly GCF_902506465.1). Lineage (NCBI taxonomy): Bacteria > Bacillati > Actinomycetota > Actinomycetes > Micrococcales > Microbacteriaceae > Pseudoclavibacter > Pseudoclavibacter sp. 8L. The sequence continues at coordinate 923,569 of NZ_LR733185.1, forward strand.
CCGACGCGAGTTGCCGACCACGTCGTCGTCTCGGATCTCCAGGTCGGAGTAGTCGCGCCAGCGGTCTGGGTACCCGATCTTGGTGACGAACTTCTCGAGCTTGTCGAGAGCTCGCTCACGGGTCTCTGGGCTCATCCACTCCAGCTCGGCGATGGATGCGCGGTAGGCGCCGGTGAGGTAGCCGACGAGCTCGAGCATCTTGGCCTTCGCGGTCGGCGAGAAGTGCCGCTCGACGTAGGCCTTGCCGATGGCTTCGGGGAGCTTGCCCTCGGCGTGGCCCGTGCCACGCTTCCAGCGCTCGCGCTGCTCTGGTGTGCCCTGGAGGGTCTTGCCGTAGAAGTCGAAGTTGGCCGCGGAGACCGACGGGGCGAGGATGCCCGAGTACTGCGAGACGATGCCCCAGACGAGCCAGTCCTGCCAGCCCTGGAGGCGCTCTTCCGTGAGCAGGCCAGCAGCCCCCTCGAAGAAGTCGGGCTGACGGACGATGACGCGGTCGAGTGCGCCGGCCGGTGCACCCCAACGTGCGGTCCAGCCTGCGAAGTCGACGTTCGCGTAGGCCGCGCTGAGTTCTGCGAAGGTGCGCGGGTTGTACGCGAGCTCCGCTTCGCGCGACTTCACGACGTCCCAGTGGAGCTTGGCGACCTCGGTCTCGAGCGCGAAGACGCGCGCGGCCCGAGCCTCTGCGTCGGCCAGTCCCGCGAGGCCGAGCATGCGCGCGATGTGCGCCGTGTACTGCTCGCGGATCTCGGCGTACTGCTCCTCGCGGTAGTAGCTCTCGTCTGGCAGGCCGAGGCCGGACTGCTCGAAGTAGAGGGCGTACTCTGCGGGCGATTTGAGGTCGGGGTAGACGTAGGCCGAGACGAACGAGCCGAGTCCGGTGCGCTCGAGGTCACCGAGGACATGGAGGAACTCGTTGATCGTCGATGCGGCGAGTGCGCGGTCGATGTCGGGGCGGACCGGGTCGAAGCCGAGGGCCTCGAGCTTGTCCTCGTCCATGAACGCTGCGTAGGCGTCTGCCGCCTTGCGCAGCTCCGAACCGGGCTCCGCATCCGCGCCGCTCTTCAGGATGTCGAGGACCGCCTTCTCGGCGTCTTCGCGCAACTGGATGAAGCTGCCGTAGGCGGGCAGGTACGCGGGTACCTCCGTGGCAGCGATCCACTTGCCGTTGGTGTGCCTGAACAGGTCGTCTGCGGGGCGGACCGAGGCGTCGAGCGCCTCAAGGTCGATGCCCGAGGGGAGCTGCTCGGTTGCGGGAGCGGTGGAGGCGAGGTCGTCCGTCTGTGACATGTCCCTCAGGCTAGAACACGCCACCGACACAGGCCCTGTGATCACCTCAGGGCGAACATGCGAGGGGAAGCGGGATCACCGACCGTGCACCTGCCCGACTCCGGGCAACGGGCCTCGCGCTGACTGCTGGGAGGATGGATCCGTGCGCGCATCTCGAAACTCCCAACCCGCTGGCCGCACCGATGCACGCGCGCTCGACCGCAGCATCCTGACCCTCGCGGTCCCGGCGTTCGGGGCCCTCGTGGCCGAGCCCCTGTTCCTGCTCACCGACACGGCGCTCGTCGGCCACCTGGGCGATACGGCGCTCGCGGGCCTCGGGGTCGCGGCGACGATCCTGCACACGATCGTCGGCATCATGGTGTTCCTGGCCTACACGACGACCCCGGTCGTGGCGCGGCTGCTCGGCTCCGGCAACCGTCCAGGCGCCATCCGCGCCGGCATCGAGGGCATGTGGCTGGCGGCCTTCTGCGGCCTCGTGCTCCTCATCGTCGGCCTTCCCCTGAGCGCCCCGCTCGTCGGCGTCTTCACGAGCGACCCTGGCGCCATCGAGGCCGCGAACACGTACCTCTCGCTGAGCCTGTGGGGACTCCCCGCGATGCTCCTCGTCATTGCCGCCATGGGCCTGCTGCGCGGACTGCAGAACACCAAGGTGCCGCTGGTCGTCGCCATCGCGGGCTTCGCCGTCAATGGGGCGCTGAACGCGGTCTTCATCTACGGCTTCGGCTGGGGCATCGCGGGGTCTGCTCTCGGCACCGTCATCGCGCAGTGGGGCATGGCGATCGTCTACATCGTCATCGCGGTCCGGGCGGGCCGCGAGCTCGGCGTCTCGCTCCGGCCGGGCATCGGCGACCCTCGAACGGTCTTCTCAGCGAACGCGTTCATGGTGCTGCGCACCCTCACGCTGCGCGCATCCCTCGTCGTGCTGGTGTGGGCGGCCGGACAGCAGGGGGTCGCAGAGCTGGCCTCACTGCAGATCCTCCTCTCGGTCAACAGCCTCATCGCCTTCACCCTGGACGCGCTCGCGATCGCGGGCCAGGCGATGGTCGGGCACGCGCTGGGTGCCGGTGACACGAAGCGGGTCACGGCGATCTCCCGCCGCCTCAAGCAGTGGGGGTTCTGGTTCGGCGTGATCCTCGCAGTCGTCTTCGCGGCCCTCGCCTGGGTTCTCGGGTACGTCTTCACGAGCGACACCGCCGTGCTCGCCCTCTTGCCCGTCGGGTTCCTCATCCTCGCCGCCGGGACGCCGATCGCAGGGTTCGTGTACGTGCTCGACGGCATCCTCATCGGCGCGGGTGACGTTCGCTACCTGGCACTGGCGGGCATCCCGCCCCTGCTCGTGCTGGTGGTCGGCGTGACGCTCGTGCTGCAGCTCGGGATGCACGGCGCGGCCGGTCTCGGGGTGCTGTGGGCATCGTTCGCCGTCGGCACGATGGGCGCGCGGGCGCTCGTCCTGGGCGCCAGGGAACGCGGCACGAAGTGGCTCGTTCCGGGCGCCGCGCGGTAGCGGAAGCACGGGTTCGCTCGCGCATCTCCGCGGATCCGAGCTGGGCCTCGGGGAGTTCTCCCCATCGCCACCCGGGTGATTTCCTGCAAATGTGGGCATTGCGGGTCGCCCCTGGGCTCGCCGACGCTGCGCGCACCCGACGCCGGCGCCAACAGATCCCACTCTGGAGTTCCACCATGCGTGCATCCCTTCCCTCGAACAGCAGCTCGACCGAGAACCAGCTCCCCTCGCGGCGCGCCATCGTGACCGCCGGCGCCTGGAGCATCCCCCTCGTGACGCTGGCCGTCGGAGCGCCGTCGGCGTCGGCAAGCACGACGACCGCCGGGTTCGATCTCGCGATCGTCGGCCTGCAGTTCGGTGATTCCCTTCCCCTGTTCACGCCGGACTACTCCCAGCGGTACACGTCGTTCGTGCCGCTCAGCAACTTCGCCGTCGCGAACTTCGGCGACGCCCCTTCCCCTGATTCGGGGTTCCAGGCCAGCTACACGGTCGACAACGAGGTGGCCACCATCGACCGCGTCGGGTACCGGGTCGCCGGGGCCACCGAGCCCACGTACGTCGACGACGTCGAGACGATCGTGACCGGGACACGCACCGAGCTCAAGTGGCTCGTCCCCGTCTCGGTTCCCGTCAACGAGTCCGACGACCCGATCTTCCCCACCGGTGCGGTGGTGCTCGTCGTGGAGTCGACCGTGCTTCTCCGCTACCCGAACGACGCGTACGACCCGACGAAGATCACGGGAGCCCGGGTCAGTGCGACGTCCCTGTCTCCCGAGACCAAGACCGACAACAACGTGCTGCAGGGCGTCGGTGTCACCGAGCTCGAGCCAGCCGCGCCGTACGCCGCAGAGACCGAGGCGAGCTTCGAGACGGTTCCCCTCGGCACCGGGCCAGCCCGCACGAGCCGCCCGACGTCGGTCAAGATCACGTCGGTCGGTCCGAGCCCGCTTCCTGCGTCTGGCGCAGCCGTCGTCAGGTTCGACTACCGTTCGACGACGACGTTCTCCATCACCAACGTCCGCCGCAACGGCGCCGCGACGAGTGACTTCCTCCTGAGCGTGACCGCACCGGATCGTCAGACCGGCTCGAGCGTGCAGGAGCTTGTCGCCGCGTTCGGGACACCGCTCGACGCTGGCGACTTCCTCGAGTTCGACATCGTCTACGACGCCCCGGGCGCTGGTTCCTTCGATGTGACGTCGACCGCTGGGCACGTGGGCTTCCTCCCGGCGGACAACAACGACCGCAACCAGCGCACCACCGAGTTCGCCTACGTCTACGGCGTGATCCCGGCCTGAGCGTGAAGGGCGAGCCTCCGAAGAGCTCTGACTGCTCGGGAGGCCCGCTCCGAACGAGCTCGCTGCCGAACGACGGGGTTCACACGCCTGGCCGACGATTCGGCTGACTGGCCCGCCGGGATCGCTCGCGCGCGGGCCTCCCGAGGGGTACGTTCTCGTCATGGTCCCAATCGACAGCCTGCTCGCCTTCGCCGTCGCGTCGGTGCTGCTCATCCTCATCCCGGGGCCGAGCGTGCTCTTCGTGATCGGCAGGTCGATCGCGCTCGGCCGTCGGGCTGGCGTGCTGAGCGTCGTCGGCAACGCGATCGGGATGATCCCGGCGGTCCTCGCGGTGGCGCTCGGGGTCGGGGCCCTTGTCGCCTCGTCGGTCGTGGCGTTCACGATCATCAAGATCGTCGGCGCGGTCTACCTCGTCTGGCTCGGCGTGCAGGCGATCCGCACCAGGAACGCGCACCTCGAGGCCGCGGCGCCCGTTCCTTCGAGCGCGTTCAAGCTGCTCACACAGGGCTTCATCGTCGGCAGCACGAACCCGAAGACGATCGCGTTCTTCGTGGCCGTGCTTCCCCAGTTCGTGTCGCCGGCGGCCGGGCCCGCCTGGCTCCAGCTCCTGGAGCTCGGCGTCTGCTTCCTCCTGCTCGCACTCGTCTTCGACTGTGCGTGGGCGCTCTTCGCCGGTACGGCCCGGGCCTGGTTCGCGCGCTCCCCCAAGCGCATCTCCGGCATGTCCGCGACGGGCGGAGCCATGATGATCGGGCTCGGCGGCGCGCTCGCCTTCACTGGCGCGAAGTCCTAGCGACGCACGCAAGCTGGCCGGTCCGTGCATCCGGGACCGGCCAGCCGTGCGTTTCGCGCGCGAGCTGCGCGCTCGTGGCGACTCCTCGCTGTTGGGAGCTACTCGCGCTCGGTCGCAGCGCGTCGACGGGCGACGAGTGCAACGGTGATGCCCGCGGCGAGGAGCAGACCAGCACCAATCGCGATGGGCGCGGCACCCTCTGCGCCGGTCGTGGCCAGCGAGTCCCCGCCCTGGCCGGTCGCCGAGGTGCTCGTGGGTGCAGGACCCGCAGTGGCAGGAGCGGTGGCGGATGCCGTTGCGGACGCGGTCGGCTCGGTCGTCGCCGTCGCCGTCGGTGCGGTGGTGGCCGTCGGCTCAGTCGTCGCCGTGGCGGTCGGTGCGGTCGTGGCCGTCGGCTCGGTCGTGGCGGTCGGTTCGGTCGTCGCGGTCGGCGTCGGCGGAGCGGCCTCGACCCACGCGGACGTCAGCAGCCACTGCGCCATCTCGGTGTTGTCGAGGTAGTGGCCGCGCAGCGGGTCCCGCTGGTCGGCGAGCGCCGTGAGCTGCTCGGCACCTGCACCCTTGTAGAAGAAGGGCACAAGCTGGTTGGTGTGGTTCGTGGAGTTCCACGAGTGGGTGGCATAGTCGAGGTGGTTCTCGACCGTCATAGGCGTGAACTGGCCTTCGACCGGGCCAGAGAGGTAACCGGTCTCGTGGTCGGCGGTGACGACGACAAGCGTCTCATCCCAGCTCGACTCGGTCTCGACCCAGTCGATGACGGAATCCACGGCATCGTTGAAGTCGAGGGTCTCCTCGAGCGCACGGTCGGTCTGGTTGGCGTGCCCGGTCCAGTCGATCGCGCCGCCCTCGACCATGAGGAACATGCCGCTGTCGTTGTTGTCGAGCACGTTGAGGGCGCCCTCGGTGAGCGTCGCGAGACCCGGCACGTCGTTCTTCGCACCGGTGTCCGTGCGGCCCTGCTGCAGCGTCGAGCCGACCTGGGGGACCCCGAAGACCTGCTCGGGGGTGTCGCCCTCGGTGAGCGCCTCGAAGTCCTCGTTCGTCTCCAGGAAGGCGTAGTCGCTCGCCCCGCTGGTCGCCGCCTCCCACTCCGCTTGGCCCACGTACTGGTAGTTCGGGGTGGCCAACGGCTGGTTGTCGTCGTCGTAGAACGGGTGGCCCGCGCCGATCACGACATCCATCTCGCCAGAGAGCTGCTGGGCGGCGATGCCGTGGTAGTCGTTGCGCGACACGTTGTGCGCCGAGTAGGCGGCGGGTGTGGCGTGCGAGAACGGCACGCTCGTGACGACGCCCGTCGACTTGCCGAGCGAGTTCGCACGCTCCGAGAGGTTCTCGACGACGTTCTCGTCGACGTCAACTCCGATGCCGGCGTTGTAGGTCTTGACGCCTGTCGCCATGGCGGTTCCAGCTGCGGCGGAGTCGGTCGGGTCGTTCTTGTTCCACTCGAAGTCGGTCCAGGACTCCGCGGGGTCGTACGCGGGGCCCTCAGCCCAGTGCGTGGACATGCCGGCGAGGTCCCAGCTCTGGAAGCCCTCCGTGGGCCGGTCAGCGTTGCTGCCAGCGGGGATGACCTTCTTGTCCCCGCCCGTGGTGACCTGGTAGTAGGTCTCGCCGCTGGTGTGGGCGTTCGCGAGGTCCACGAAGTTGTAGCCCATGCCGTCGCCGATGAGCACGATCACGTTCTTCGGGCCAGTCTCGTCGGCGGCGGCGGCCGGCGTCGCGGCGAACGCGGTGCCTGCGATGGCGAGCGCGGTGAGCGCGACAGCGCCTCCGGCGAGTGGTCTGCGGATGATGCTGGGCATCTGGTTCCTTCCGGTCCGTCTTCGGGGTACCTCGGCGACGCTATGAGAACCATTCGCATGTCCGGCGAAGACTCCGTTTCCCCCGGGTAGCGCCCCGGTGAATTTCGAGTGACCTCCTCGCAAGCCGACACCGGCGCGCACGACCACCCAGTCCTTCCCGAGCGATTACCCTCGTCAGGTGCGTCTTGTCATTGCGAACTGCAGCGTCGATTACATCGGCCGTCTCACCGCCCACCTCCCCATGGCCCCGCGTGTGCTCATGCGAAAGGCCGACGGCAGCCTCCTGGTGCACTCCGACGGCGGCAGCTACAAGCCGCTGAACTGGATGAGCGCACCCTGCTCGATCGTCGAGGAGGAACCGGACGCAACCCAGCTCGAGGCGGGTATCACCGCGCTCTGGCGGGTCACGCAGACGAAGACCGGCGACCAGCTGCTCGTCACGATCGGCGAGGTCTTCGGCGACCACTCCCACGAGCTCGGCAAAGACCCCGGCCTCGAGAAGGACGGCGTCGAGGCGCACCTCCAGAAGCTGCTCGCCGACCAGATCGACCTGCTCGGCGAGGGGCATGCGCTCGTGCGCCGGGAGTACATGACCGCGATCGGGCCGGTCGACATCCTCGCGCGCGACGAGAGCGGCGCTTCTGTTGCCGTGGAGATCAAGCGTCGCGGAGGCATCGACGGCGTCGAGCAGCTGACGCGCTACCTCGAGCTCATGAACCGCGACCCGCTGCTCGCTCCCGTCTCCGGGGTGTTCGCCGCGCAGGAGATCGCCCCGCAGGCACGCACGCTCGCCGAGGACCGCGGCATCCGCTGCGTCATCCTCGACTACGACGAGATGCGCGGCGTCGACCCGCGCCACATGCGCCTCTTCTAGCGGCGCACCCCAACCGTTCAGCGGGCTGTCGCCTGCCGCTCGGCCAGCCCTCACTACACTGGCTCGGACATGACGCACACAAGCTCTCCAGAAACGGAAGGCCGGGTCCCCGCCGACCCGCAGCCGACACCGGCCGTCCAGCCTGCGGCCACCACGACGACTCGCAGGGTCGACCTCGAGCGCGGCACCGGCATCGCCCCATACACGGCGGTGCTGTGGGACCTGGACGGGACGATCAGCGACTCGGCTCCTGGCATCCTGAACAGCCTGCGCACGGTTCTCTCGAGCTACGGGCTGCCGATCCCGAGCGACAGCGAGCTGCTCAAGCACGTCGGCCCTCCGATCCACGAGACGTTCGCCGCCTACGGGCTCGACCCCATCGAGGCGACCGAACGCTATCGCGCGATCTACCGCGCCTCTGAGTCGTTCATCGGCGACGCGTACCCCGGGGTGCTGCAGGTCATCCGCGACGTGCATGCCGCAGGTATCCCGCAATCGACGGCGACGAGCAAGCCGGAGAGCTCGGCGAGAGTCATCCTCGAGAGCTACGGGATCGACGACAGCTTCCTCACCATCACGGGAGCCTCCGACGACGAGGTGCGCTCGGCCAAGGCCGACGTCATCGAGGAGGCGCTTCGTCGACTCGACGTCGCGGGCGTCGACCTCAGCAACGTGCTGATGATCGGCGACCGGTTCTATGACGTCGAGGGGGCTGCCGAGCACGGCGTGCCCGCGGTGTACGTGTCCTGGGGCTACGGCCGCCTCGGCGAGGAGGCGGGCTCCGTCGCGGTCGCCGATTCGGCGGAACGGCTCCGAGCCTTCCTCTCACTCGACTGACCACGCCGGAGTTCCCGTCGCTTTGTCGGTGCGCCGTCGTATCCTCGTGGCATGCGCGCAGAGAGCTCTTTCACCATCGAAGCCTGGGATGCCAACGGCAGAGCCGTCGGCATCGAGACCGCCGCACCGCTTGGCGGTGCATTCATCGTCCGTGCCATCTCAGGCGGTGACATCGAGGGGCGCAGCGAGGTGCTCTTCGCTGGCGCTTTCAACGAGAAGCATGGTTCGGGCACGTACGTCGCGATCGACGCCTTCGAGGGCTCGATCGCCGGCAGGACGGGCACGCTCGCGTTCTGGCACGCGAACACGGTCGCGAGGGGCCGTCCTGCCGCTGGCGGAGGCGTGCTGCATGTCGTCCCCGACTCCGGCACCGGAGAGCTGACCGGTGCGAGCGGCACGGGTGAGATCATCGCCCGTGGCGACGACCACACGCTTGTCCTGCAGATCGAGTTCGACGGCGCCGACGACGTGGAGATCGACGGCGAGGTGTTCGCGGGCGAGGTCGAGGCGGGCTCGTCGAAGAGCGAGGCCTGACCGGAAGCCGGCCGCCCGTGCCCACGAAGGCGGGAGCCGCATCCACCCGCCCGAACCCCTTCACGCCCTCGTTCGGCGTGACGCCGCCACTGCTTGTCGGCCGGTCGGCGATGCTGGCTTCGTTCGAAGCGGCGATCGACGGCACGCCGGGCGAGGTGGGGAGGGCGACCCTCGTCACCGGACTGCGCGGCGTCGGCAAGACCGTCATGCTCAACGCCCTGGAAGACATCGCCGTCTCACGAGGCTGGCTCGTCATCTCGGAGACGGCCACGAAGGGACTGGCCGGGCGGATGACCACCGAAGCGCTCCCCAAGCTCTTGGCCGAGCACGACCCGAGGTCCAGCAAGCGCCGCATCACGGGCGTCACCCTGCCGATGGGCTCCGGAGGGTTCGTGTCGACGGTCGAGGAGCGCTACCGCCCCGTCGCCAACCTGCGGTCCCAGCTGACGGAGCTCACGCGTCTGCTCGCCCCGAACGGGACGGGGGTCCTCATCACCGTCGACGAGATCCACCGTGGCGCGATCGACGACCTCCGCGAGATCACGACGGTTGTGCAGCACGCGTTCCGAGAAGGGCTCGACGTCGCGTTTGTCGGCGCCGGCCTCAAGCCGAACATCAACGAGCTGCGCAGCGACCGCATGCTGACGTTCCTGCGCCGCGCGCACGTGCAGGAACTCGGGCAGCTCGACTACGAGGCGTCGGCGCGGGCTCTCCGGGAGCCCATCGCCGAGGGTGGGCGCAGCATCGATGACGACGCCCTCGACTACGCCGTGCGAGGCACGCAGGGGTACCCGTTCCTCGTGCAGTTCATCGGCTCGAAATCGTGGCAGGAAGCCGGCCCCGCCGAGCGCATCCAGCTCGCGCACGCCCGCCGCGCTGTTCGCCTCGCGAGGCAGGCCATGGGCCAGTACATCTACGAGCCCACGCTCGCCGCGCTGTCCGTCGGCGACCGGACCTACCTGGCCGCGATGGCGAGCGACGACGGGCCGTCGCTCTCAAGCGATATCCGACTGCGGATGCGCGCGAAGGCCGGCTACGTGGGCGTGTACCGCCAGCGACTCATCAACGCCGGCATCATCGAGCCGGCGGGTTACGGCAGCGTGCAGTTCACGACGCCGTACCTGCGGGAGTATCTGCGAGAGCACGTCGTGAGCGAGGCCATCGCGCTCCCGCAGGGGCGGGCCTTCCCGCCTCCACCCGACGAGGACGAAGATCTCGACGACTGAGCCCTGGCACCAGTCGTGAGGGGCCGGGTCGGCCTGGATGGACTCAGGGAACGCGAACGCCGGTGAACGGCGTGGCCCGACGCAGCTCGAAGCCCAGCTTCTCGTATGCGGCGATGGCGCCCGTGTTGGCGGCCGCCGCGTGCATGAGCGCACGGTCGCCGCGTTGCTGGATGTGGAAAGCGACGTCGAGCACGAGTCGGGATGCGAGTCCCTGCCGGCGGTAGTCGGCGTCGGTCGCGACCGCGCTGATCTCCGTCCAACCCGCCGGGTGGAGTCGCTCCCCGGCCATGGCGATGAGCTTTCCGTCGCGGCGGATGCCGACGTAGCGCCCGAGCACGTACGTTCGCGGCAGGAACGGGCCGGGTTGGTTGCGCTCCACGAGCGCCAGCATCTCGGGGGCGTCGTCTGCCCCGAGCTCGACGACCTCCTCGTCCGGTCTCGTCTGCAAGCGCGGCGTCTCGACCAGCTGCACGCCTTCGCCGCGCCAGGTCTGTGCCCAACCAGCCGGAACCTCGGGGTCTGCGTGCGAGATCGCGAGCTCGGCCCCGGAGCCGAGGAGCTCGGCGATCGCATCCCAGACGCCGGGCTCCTCCCAGGAGCGGACGCCGACGAACGGCGACACGTCGGCCGGGTATCGCTTGACCAGGTCGCCGCCGACCGCGAGGTGCGCGTGGGCGCCGGTCAGCGAGTTCCAGGCGGGGTTGTCGAGCACGGAGGTGGAGGCGATGGTGGTGTCGGTCATGGGGTCCTCGAGACAGTGGATGTGTCTCCGATTGTCACGCACAACGCACGATGCTCTTGACGTCGTGACCGACGGTTACGACCCGTTGCCTCCCGCTCGGCTCAGATGCCGAGCGTCGCGCGCAGCTCCTCCACGTGGCCGTCCGGGTCGATGTCGTACGCGACCCAGGAGAGCTTCCCGCTCGCATCCACGATGAAGGTCGACCTGATGACTCCGGTTCCCGCGATTCCCGCGACGGGACGCTCGCCCCACGCACCCCATTCCATGGCGGTCGCCCCCGAGTCGCTGAGGAGCGAGTACGGCACCTGCTGCTCTTCGCCGAAGATGGCGAGCTCTCGCGGCTGATCGAGCGAGATGCCGAGCACGGTGACTCCGGCGTCGCTGAGTGCGGCGTAGTTGTCGCGGAAGTCGCACGCCTGCTGCGTGCACTTGCGCGTGCCGGCCTTCGGGTAGAAGTAGACGACGACTGGCGAGCCGGCGAGGTCGCTGAGGCGGATGATCTCGCCGTGCTGGTCGGTGAGCGCGAAATCGGGGGCGCTGTCGCCAACGCTGAGAGTGGTGACCAAGATTGCTCCTCGCTCGGGAATCTGACCTGCCCGACTCTAGCGAGAGCGCATCCACCGTCGCCTGTGAACGAGATGCGGGCCGCCCGCCGATAGGGGCGAGCGGCCCGCATCTGCAGAGCGGAACCGAGCGATCGGCGCGAGGCCGACCCTGGCTGAACTCTCTAGGCCTCCACGGTGATGCCGAAGGCCTCTGCGAGGCGCAGGATCTTGCGGGCGCGGCCGAGACGCGGGAGGTCGCTGCCGTCGCGGACCACTCCGCCGGAAGCGTCGAAGTCGGCGAGGAACTCGCGTGCCCAGAGGATGTCGCTCGTCTGCGGGCAGATGACCTCGTTGACGACGGCCGTCTGCTCGAGGCGGAGGCACAGCTTGCCGGTCATGCCGTGCTCGAGGGTCCACTCGGACTCGTTGCGGAGGACGCGGAGGCTCTCGTCGGTGGTGGGTCCGTCGACGGGGCCCGGGAGGCCTGCCGCCTTGGAGGAGACGGTGAGGCGCGAGCGTGCGTAGGCCATGGCCTCGCGGGTCGCCCACATGCCGGTGTCGCGACGGAAGTCGCCGCTGCCGAAGGCGAGGCGGAAGGAGCCGTCAGCGCGGGCGATGTTCGTGGCCTCTTCGAGTCCGAGTGCCGACTCGATGAGCGGTACGACGGGGATGCGCGCGCCGAGTCGCTGGTACGTGTTGACGACCTGCTCGGCCTGTTCCGTCTTGGCGAGCACGACTCCGAGGAGACCGGGGACTCCCGCGAGCTCGTCGACGTCGTCAGCCCAGAAGTCGGACAGGGTGTCGTTGATGCGCACCCAGGCGGCGTTGCCCGCCTTGAGCCAGGCGATGACGTCAGCTCGGGCGGCGGCCTTGTGCTTGGGGTCGACGGCATCCTCGATGTCGAGGATGACGACGTCGGCGCGCGAGGCTGCCGCGGCGTCGAAGGCTTCGGGCTTGGACGCCGGGACGAGCAACCAGGACCTGGCGTCTGCCGGGGGCACGACGTGTCCGGCGGTTGACTTGGGGTGGGGGCTCGCTGGAGCGTTCAGAACTCTCGCCTCATTCATCGACTGGATGCACGGGCCTGCTCGACCGCGTACGGCCGCGTGACACGCAGCCAAGGTGTGAGCTTAGTACGACGAAACGCGGTGTCCTCTTGCGGACCTCTACAAGAACGGCTCGGGATCCTGATCAGTAGGAGAACGGGATCAGGCCGATGAGGAAGAAGAAAACCGTGGGAACGAGGGTGATGACTCCGACGACGGAGCCGACGGAGGCTGGCATGTTGCGCCATCCGCTGGATCGAAGCGCGAGGATGCCGAAGACGATTGCGGCGACGGAGGTCAGCAGCTGCAGGATGCCGTTTGCGGGGCTCAGCACCCCGTAGATCTCGTAGCCGCCAGTGCGCGCCAGGACGCTCATCACGAAGGAGAGGAACGTCGTGAGGACCCACCCGCCAAGCGCGCTCGCCAGCGAGATCATGCCGAACAGGTTCGTCGAGAAGGAGAGCTCCTCGCGCAGGCTCGCGAAGGTGGCCAGCTGCTTCCGGCTCGGCCCCTTCGCCGGCTGAGGGTTGCCCGGCTGCTGGTAGCCACCCGGCTGCGCGTACTCGCCGGGTTGGGCGTAGCTGCCTGGCTGCTGGTAGCCACCGGGCTGCGCGTAACCGCCGGACTGCTGGTAGCCGCCCAACTGCTGAGGGTCACCGGATGCCTGACCGTATCCCTGGCCAGACGGCGCCTGACCCGACGGTGCCTGACCAGTGGGACCGTAGGCGGAAGGTGTGCCGCTGGGCGGAGTGCCGTAGCCAGACGCGCCCTGGGCTGCGGTCGACTGGGGGTCGGGGCTGTGCTGTCCGTTCCACTGGCTCGGTGTCGTCATGCGTTCACCCTAGGACTGTTGGTGTGTTCGTGACGCGGGCACCTCTGCCCGTCGCCTCTCTGCAATACGATTCGGTGCATGACGACGACGTTCTCCCCTTCGCCTGTTCTTGCCATCGATGCTGGCCAGAGCGGCATCCGCTCGCAGATCGATTCGGGCGAGGTTCGCTCCTTCGCCGCGATTCGCACCGACCTCCCGTTGGCGCCGCAGCTCGCGAGCGTCGTGGAGCAGTCGCTGCGTGATTCTGGGTTGACGGGGGTCACGGTGTCCGGTGGCGTGTCGGGGGTGACGCACGCGCAGACGGTTGCGGATGAGCTCGCTCTGCTGGTCGGGCAGTTCGGCGTCGCGAGGGTCTTCATCGCGCACGATTCGATCTCGGCCTTCCTGGGGGCCCTCGGGTCCGAGCTCGGTGCGGTCGTCGCCGCTGGCACCGGTGTCGTGACGCTCGCGGTCGGCGAGGAACGCCTCGCGCAGGTCGACGGCTGGGGCTACCTCGTCGGCGATGCCGGCTCCGGGTACTGGATCGGTCGCGCCGCACTGGACTCGGTGATGCGCGCCTTCGATGGCCGTGGTCCGGAGACGGCGCTCACCGAGGTCGTGCTCGCCCACCACCCAGATCTGCCGAGCATGTACGTATCGCTGCAGACGAACGAGGGGAAGGTCCGTCACATCGCGTCGTTCGCTCGGTCGGTCGGCGACCTGGCGGAGACGGATGCGGTCGCTGCTGCAATCCTGGCGGCGGCGGGCTCGGAGCTGGCCGCCTCGGTCGCGGCCGGGCTCACGCGGGTCGGTCTGCCAGGCGGGCGTGAGGTCGTGCAGGTGCGGGCGATCGGCAACGTGTTCTCGTCGCCGCATGTGGCCGCGGCCTTCCGGCGCTCGCTGCTCGAGCGGGTCCCGGAGGCTCAGGTGGCGGTGGGCGAGAGCCACCCGCTGGACGGGGCGGCGATGCTCCCCCATCTGGAGAAGGACCACGCGCTCATCGCCTCGATCGGGGTCGTGACGCTCTAGGTCGTGACGCTCTAGGTCGTGACGCTCTCGATCGTGACGCTCTCGATCGTGACGCTCGAGGCCCGCGCGCCGACGGCCTCCCCGAGAGGGTCGAGCGTCAGATCGCGAAGATGCGCTGCGAGGTCTCGAGCTTCTCGCCTGGCTCGAGCCAGGCGAGGTCGAGGCCGGAGTTGAAGGCGTCGGGTGCGCAGGTCATGGGCTCGACCGCGACGGCCTGGCGGTCCCATTCGATGCCAGGCTGATCGCTCGTGAAGACCTGCACCCACGGTGCGTCCGTACTCCAGGTCATGCCGACGCCCGTGCCGTCGGGGGTCGTGAGCGTCACCGTGGCGGTGTCGCCTTCGCCGAAGACATCGGTGAAGGCGTGGTCGATCTCCATCTCGCCGATGCGCCGGGCGGCCCGGAAGTCGAAGGCCCCCGCGACCTCCTCGACCGAGACGACCGAGCCGGGGAGCAGACGTGCGCCGTGGGCGTGCATGAGCTTCTGCGCGGGAGACTCGAGGGTCCATTCGTCGATCTGACCCTCGCCGGCGACCAGGTACGAGTGGGTGGATGCGCCGGCGGGTGCGGTCCCGGCTCCGACGTTCCGCAGCTCCACGGTCGTGGTGAGGCCGTCGTCGCCGAGCACATAGCTCGTGCGCACCTCGATGCGGAACGGGTAGCCCGTCTGCGGCTCGATCGTGGCCGTCAGCACGACGAGGTCGGGGCGGACATCCTCAGGTGCGAAGTCGAGCCACAGGGCGAGGCCGTGCAGGGCGTGCCCGCGCTTGGGCTCGGAGAGGGGCAGCTGCAGCTCCTGCCCGTCGATGCGATACCGGCCGTCGATGATGCGGTTCGGCCACGGGGCGAGCGTCGCCCCCTTGTACGCGGGTCGAACCTCATCCATGTCGAAGGTGTGCACGAGATGCCTGCCGTTGTGCGTGAGCTCGCGCAGGGTCGCACCGACGCTCGAGATCGAGGCCTCGTAGGCACCGTGCGAGAGGAAGTAGGAGGAGCCTGAGCGCGGGGTGATCGACATCTGTGGGGACTCCTCGGTGCTGTCGGGGGAAGGACCAAGGCAGTCTTTCACGCCGGGGTGAGACGGGCGGGTCGCAGGCACCCAGGGAGTGCTTCCCAGACCGCGTCACTAGCCTGAGACGATGACTCCAGCTCCTCAGCCCTGGCCGCAGACCGCACTCTGGTGGCACGTGTACCCGCTCGGCTTCGTCGGTGCGGACACGGCGGGCACTCCCCGCTCGAGTGCGATCGAGCATCGCCTCGATCGCATCACGGCGTGGCTGGACGAACTCGTCGCTCTCGGCCTCAACGGCTTGCTGCTCGGACCGATCTTCGCCTCGCAGACCCACGGCTACGACACGGTCGATCATCTCCGCATCGACCCGCGGCTCGGCGACGAGGCCGACTTCGACGCGCTCATCGCCGCCTGCCGTGAACGCGGCGTCCGCGTGCTCCTCGACGGAGTCTTCAATCATGTTGGCCGCGAGCACCCGTGGTGGCGCGAGGCCGTCGAGGCTGGCCCCGACTCAGGAGCCGCTGCACGGTTCGCGAGAGGTGCGGATGCGCGTGGGGTCGACGGACTCGCGGTCGACGTATTCGAGGGTCACGACGCGCTCGTAGTGCTCAACCACCAGCATCCTGAGGTCGTCGAGCTCGTCTCGAAGGCCATGGACCACTGGCTGGAGCGGGGCGTCGACGGGTGGCGCCTCGACGCGGCCTACGCGGTGCCGCCGCACTTCTGGCGGTCGACGATCGACCCGTTGCGTGAGCGGTTCCCGGACTCGTGGTTCGTTGGCGAGGTCATCCACGGCGACTACGAGGAGTACGTGCGAGAGTCCGGCATCGACTCGGTGACGCAGTACGAGCTGTGGAAGGCGCTGCGCTCATCCGTGCAGGATCAGAACCTCTTCGAGCTCGACTGGTCGCTGCAGCGGCACAACGACTTCGCAGAGCACTTCCTGCCGATGACGTTCCTCGGCAATCACGACGTGACGCGCATCGCGAGCGCCATCGACGATGAGCGCAACCACGCCATCGCCATCGCCATGCTGTTCTTCTTCTCGGGCGCCCCGAGCGTGTACGCGGGCGACGAGCGCGGGCTCGAGGCGCTGAAGGAGGAGCGGGCCGGCGGAGACGACGCCATCAGGCCTGAGTTCCCGCGCGACCCGAAGCAGTGGCCGGAGAACGCCTACTCGCAGGCGCACCGAGACGCGATCGCGTTCCGGCGCCAGCATCCCTGGCTCGCGACTGCGCGCATCCGCACGGAAGAGCTCGCGAACACGGCGGCACTGTTCATCGCCGAGGGCAGCGAGGGCGAGCGGGCTCTCCTCGCGGTGAACCTCGGCGACGACTCGGTGCAGCTCGGCGGCCGATCCGTCGACGGCCACGGTCTCGAACGCTGGAGCGACGGCAGCTAGCGACGACGGCTGACCAACTTCAGTGCGGAGAAGCCCCGGATCAGTCCGAGACGACCCGGAATGACCTGTTCAGCACTGAAGTTGGTCAGGGCGCGCGTCAGTGCATCGAGACGAGGGAGTCCTGCTCGGCTGATTCCGACGGCACGAGCGGGCGGTCCTTGGTGCCCCTGATCATGAAGCCGGCGATGAGCGCCGCGAGGAGCATGGCACCCGCGGCGGCCAGGAAGACCGCCGAGTAGCCGTTCGTGAAGGCCTGCAGCTGCGTCTCGCCCTCCTCGACTCCCGAAGCAACGGCGTTCGCATAGAACACGGTGAAGACGGAGAGGCCGATCGACCCGCCGATCTGCATGGTCGAGTTCACGGTTGCCGCTGCGGCACCAGCGTCGTGCGGCTCCACGCCCGTGAGCGCGAGGTTCTGCAGTGGGACGAAGATCATCGAGAGGCCGATGCCGAGCAGCACGAGTCCGGGCAGGATGTGCGTGAGGTAGCTGCCGTCGACGGTCACGCCGGAGAGCAGCAGGAGTCCGCCGGCGACGACGATCGGGCCGACGAGCATGAACGGGCGTGGCCCGAACTTGGGGAGCAGACGCGCCCAGACAGGGACGCACACGAGGATGACGACGGTCATCGCGACGTTCGCGAGGCCCGCGACGAGCGGCTCCATTCCCATGACGATCTGCAGGTGCAGCGCGAGGTACATGGTGGCGCCGATGAGCACGCTGCCGATGACGGCCTGGATGAGGAACGCGCCGCCGCGCACCCGGTCGAGCACGACCCGCAACGGGAGCAGGGGCTGGGCGACGCGGGTCTCGATCCACACGAATGCGGCGAGGAGTGCAACACCGAGCGCGAGGAAGCCGATGGTCCCGAGGGATCCCCAGCCCTCCTCGGCGAGGCTGAACCCGTAGACGAGCGAGCCGAGGCCGAGCGACACGGTGACGGTGCCCCAGAGGTCGTAGGTGTTGTCACCCTCGGCCTTGCTCTCCTTCAGGACGATGAGCGCCCCGATGACACCGGCGATGACGAAGAAGACGTTGACGAGCAGGCACCAGCGCCAGCTGGCGAACTCGGTGAGCGCTCCGCCGAGCACGAGGCCGACCGCGGCCCCGCTCCCGCCGATGGCACCGAAGACGGCGAACGCGGTTGTGCGCTCCTTGCCGGAGGGGAAGCTGACGGTGAGCAGCGCGAGGGCGGCGGGGGCGAGGAGCGCGGCGAAGAGACCCTGGAGTCCGCGGGCGAGGATGAGGTCGAAGGCACTCTGGGCGAAGCCGCCGTAGACCGAGGCGACCCCGAAGCCGATCATGCCGACGAGGAAGGCGCGCTTGCGTCCCCAGTAGTCGGCGACTCGACCGCCGAGCAGCAGGAGCGCCCCGAAGACGAGGGCGTAGGCGGTTACGACCCATTGCCGCTGCACGTCGGTGAGGCCGAGCTCGATCTGCGCCTGCGGCAGTGCGATGGTGACGATCGTGCCGTCGAGCACGACGACGAGCTGGGTGAGGGCGAGCACGGCGAGTGCCCACCACTTGGAGATGGTGCGTGGCGCGGATGCGCGCTTGACGGAAGACGCGTCAGAAGACAAGAAAACCCTCCAGGTTCTCAGAAAGCGAGTGCTGGAGGTTTCAAGCCTCGGACCGAGGACGTCGCCGCCTCGACCTACCCGAGCGGCGACGCTCGACAGATCGGCCACCTTAGCAAGTCCCGAAGCTCGACATAAGTCCGCCGGTGCGGGTGCGTGCCGGAACGACGAAACCCCCGGAACCGAAGTTCCGGGGGTTTCGTGTTCCCAGTGCTCTTGCTCTGGGACCCTGGTGCGCGAGGGGGGACTTGAACCCCCACACCCGAAGGCACACGGACCTGAACCGTGCGCGTCTGCCAATTCCGCCACTCGCGCCAACCTCCGAGAGATTACCAGACACTGTCGCAGAGTGCGAAACCGGGGCGTGGATGCGAGCGTCTCAGACCCGAGGACGCCCACCGGGGAAGCGCCCAGGCAGGGCACCGAAAGCCCATAGCCGAGGCAAAGAAGTCGGACATCCAGCCCAGTGCCGTTAGCATGAAACAGATTCGCGCCACCCGGTGCGGGCTGTTGCGTGCCCTCGAGAACCAGGAGACATGTGGGAATCCTCGACAGATTTGAGCGTGGGCTCGAGCGTCTCTTCAATGGTGCGTTCGCGAAGACCTTCCGCTCTGGGCTCCAGCCCGTCGAGATCAGCGCCGCGCTGAAACGCGAGATGGACACCAGGGCGTCGATCGTCACACGCGACCGCGTGCTGGTCCCGAATCGCTTCAACGTGCAGATGTCGCAGGTCGACTACACGCGCATCTCGCAGATCGCTGGCATCCAGGACGAGCTCATGCGCGTCGTCGAGCAGCATGCCGCGAAGCAGGGCTACCAGTTCTCGGGTGGCCTCAGCATCAAGTTCCTGGAGAACGACTCGCTCTCTGAGGGACGCATCGAGGTCGACTCGCGCAGCGTGCAGGGCCAGGTCGCCTGGGCCCCCATCCTGGATGTCGATGGCGAGCGCATCCATGTGGGCGTCGGATCGACGGTCATCGGGCGCGGCTCCGAAGCCGACATCACGATCGCCGACACCGGCGCGTCGCGGAAGCACGCCGAAGTCGTCTGGGACGGGAAGCGTGCCGGTATCCGCGATCTCGGCTCGACGAACGGGACGAAGGTCAATGGCCGTTCGATCTCCCAGGCGGGTCTCGAGCCCGATTCGACCATTCAGATCGGGCGTCACCGTATTGTGTTCCGGGTGATCCCCCAGGCCGACCCGAGCGACGACACCGGGTACCTCCCGCGACAGGGAGGCCTCACATGACCAGTGAGCTGACTCTCCTCGTCTTGCGCCTCGCCTTCCTGGCCGCGCTCTGGATCTTCGTCTTCTCCGTCATCTACTCGCTTCGCAGCGATCTCTTCGGCACCCGATCGTCCGCCTACAAGCAGGCCATGGAGAAGTCGCGCCAGCAGGTGTTCGCCTCGGCCGACAACGACGCCGCACCGGCACCGGCCGCCGCGCCTGCCGCTCCCGTCCGCTCATCCGACTCGGGTGATGCTGGTCCAGGAAGCCACCGGCCGCCGACTCCCGTGCCCAGTCCGGCTGCGCGCTCCGAGCGGCCGAGCAAGCTGGTCATCACCTCCGGCCCGAAGCGCGGCACGGAGCTGTCGCTGCGCAGCGAGCCGCTCTCGATCGGCCGATCTGGCGACTCCGACCTCGTCATCCAGGACGACTACAGCTCCACGCACCACGCGCGCCTGCTGCTCTGGAACGATGCGTGGATGGTGCAGGACCTCGACTCCACGAACGGCACCTACGTCAACGGCAAGCGCGTCTCCCAGCCGACCCACGTCCCGGTCGGCACGCCTGTGCGCATCGGGACGACGACGTTCGAGCTGCGATAGGCATGCTGGTCATCGCGCGCGCCGGCGCCGTCTCCCATGTCGGCAAGGTCAGAAGCAACAACCAGGACTCCGGCTTCGTCGGCACCAACCTGTTCGTCGTCGCGGATGGCATGGGCGGGCATGCCGGCGGTGACGTGGCGAGCGCGATCGCGGTCAAGCACTTCGCGGAGAACGACGAGCAGTACTCGAGCACCGAAGACGCCGAGCAGGCCATGACGGAGATGCTGCTCGACGCGAACGCCCTCATCGCGGGCGCCGTCGAGGAGCACAGCGAGCTCCGCGGCATGGGAACCACGGTGAGCGCCCTCAGCCTCGTCGGCCAGTCCCTCGTGCTCGCGCACATCGGCGACTCGCGGGTGTACCGGTTCCGCGATGGCTCTCTCGTGCAGATGACCGTCGACCACACGTTCGTGCAGCGGCTCGTGGATGCGGGCCGCATCACGGCGGAGGAAGCACTCACCCACCCGAGGCGCTCGGTGCTCATGCGGGTGCTCGGCGATGTCGAGACCAGGCCTGACGTCGACACCGAGGTCTTCGACATCCAGGAGGGCGACCGCTGGCTGCTCTGCTCGGACGGCCTCTCGAGCTACGTCGACGAGTCGCAGATCGAGCGCACCCTGGCTCGCATGGACGAGTCGAGCCGCGAGATCAGCGATGACCTCGTGCAGCTCGCGCTCGACAACGGCGCACCGGACAACGTGACCGTGGTGATGCTCGAGATCGGCCCCGAGCCCCTCGAGCCCATGAAGACGCGAGTCGTGGGATCAGCCGCGAACCCGCTCCGCTACTCGGCGAACCTGCAGAAGCGCAGCAACCAGATCATCCCGTCCATCCTGCACCCCCTGCGGCGGCCCGCCCCTCGCCCGCAGGACGAGGAGTTCGTCCCGTTCAGCGACGAGGCGCTGCAGGAGCTCATCGCGGAGGACAAGCGACGAAAGCGCCTCCGGCAGGTCTCGTGGCTCGCGGCGTCCATCGTCTTCCTCGCGGCCGTCGCCGGTGCTGGGCTCCTCGCCTACAACTGGACGCAGCAGCAGTACTACGTCGGTGAGAGCGTCGGCTACGTCGCCGTCTACCAGGGCGTGCAGCAGGGCATCGGACCGATCACCCTGCACGAGCTCACCGAGACGACCGACATCAAGATCTCGAGCCTGCCCGAGTATCAGCAGTCGCAGGTCGACAAGACGATCAGCGCCGGCGACCGCGAGGCCGCCAACGAGATCGTGGAACGGCTCCGAGATGCCATTCCTGAGTAAGCAACGCGAAGAGGCGCCCGTCGTGCCCGGGGCCCCGAGGAAGACAGGTCAGGGGCTCCGCAACATGGAGCTCGGCCTGCTGGTCTTCGCGTTCATCATCAACTTCTCGGCGCTGCTGCTCGTGCAGCTCGGCGTGCGCGGCACCTTCGACTTCAACGTCGTCACCCTGTCGGCCATCATCGGTGCGCTGACTCTCGGCGTGAACATCGTGCTGCGCTTCCGCGCGCCGGGCGCCGACCCGTTCATCCTGCCCATCGCGGCGGTGCTCAACGGCCTCGGCATCGCGATGATCTACCGCATCGACCTGAGCAATCCTGCGCTTGAGGGCGTCTTCTGGACTCCCTCGACGCAGCAGATCGTGCTCACGATGCTCGCGGTGGGCGTCGCGATCGCAGTGCTCATCGCGCTCAAGAACCACCGAGTGCTGCAGCGCTACACGTACGTGTTCATGGCCATCGCCATCGTGCTCCTGCTGCTGCCGCTCATCCCGGGGCTTGGCCGTACCGACGTCGCCGCGCGCGTGTGGATCAGCATCGCGGGCTTTTCCTTCCAGCCCGGTGAGATCGCGAAGATCGCGCTTGCGATCTTCTTCGCCGGCTACCTCGTCACGGCCCGCGACTCGCTCTCTGTCGTCGGCAAGAAGTTCCTGTGGATGCGCTTCCCGCGGGTCAGGGATCTGGGGCCGATCCTCGTCGTGTGGGCCGTGTGCATGGGCGTGCTGGTCTTCCAGCGCGACCTGGGAACCTCCCTGCTGTACTTCGGCCTGTTCCTCGTCATGGTCTTCGTCTCGACGGGGCGCCTCTCGTGGGTGCTCATCGGCCTCGGCCTGTTCATCGGCGGCGCGCTCATCGCGGCGAACACGCTCGGCTACGTCGAATTCCGCGTCCACGCCTGGCTCGACCCCTTCGACGACGAGATGTACGAGGCGGATGGCGGCAGCTACCAGCTCGTGACGGGACTCTTCGGCCTCGGTGCCGGCGGTCTCATCGGCAAGGGCCTCGGCTCGGGCAGCCCCGGCACGACCCCCCTCGCGTCGAGCGACTTCATCATCGCGGCCATCGGCGAGGAGCTCGGCATGGCCGGCATCTTCGTCGTGCTGCTGCTCTTCGTGATCTTCGTGGCGCGCGGCTTCCGCATCGGCCAGCAGGGGGTCGACGACTTCGGGCGACTGCTCGCGACGGGCCTCGCGTTCACGATCGCGGTGCAGGTGTTCGTCGTGGCAGGTGGCGTCATGCGCGTCATCCCGCTGACGGGCCTCACGATGCCCTTCATGGCGGCGGGCGGCTCGAGCCTGCTCGCCAACTGGATCATCGTCGCGATCCTTCTCAGACTGAGCGACACCGTGCGTAACGTGCCGACGGAGGCGATCGACGAATGAGCAAGAACATCCGCCTCGTTGGCGTCCTCGTCATGATCATGTTCATGTCGCTGTTCGTCGCGTCGACGAGCATCCAGGTCTTCCAGGCCGAGTCGCTCCGCGACGACCCACGCAATAACCGCACCCGTGAGGAGAGCTTCGAGATCCAGCGTGGTCCGATCCTCGTCGACGGGACGCCGATCGCGTCTTCGACGCCCGTCGACACTGCCTACAAGTACGAGCGACAGTACGAGAACGGCCCCCTATACGCCGCCGTGACCGGGTACTACTCGATCAACGGCGCATCCACTGGCCTCGAGGGTGCCCTGAACCCGGAGCTCTCCGGCAGCAGCGACACGCAGTTCTTCCAGGGACTCGAGCGTCTCTTCACGGGCCAGGACCCAGCTGGTGCATTCGTCGAGACGACGATCGATCCCGTTGCCCAGCAGACGGCTGCGGATGCTCTCGGCGAGTACAAGGGTGCGGCTGTGGCGATCAACCCGGCGACGGGCGCGATCCTCGCGATGTACTCGACGCCGACGTTCGACCCGACTGTGCTCGCCGGACAGGACTCCGAGACCGTCGAGGAGGCCTACCGGAATCTCCTGGCTGACCCGAATGATCCTCTCCAGAACCGCGCCATCGGTGGCGACATGAACCCGCCCGGCTCGGTGTTCAAGCTTGTCGTCGCGGCCGCGGCACTGGAAGACGGGCTCGCGACGGCCGAGTCCCCGCTCCCGAACCCGGCGACGCTCACGCTCCCGGGCACCAACGTCTCGGTGAACAACCCGTCCGCCGGCGCGAAGTGCGGAAGCGGCGACACGACGAACCTCCGGATCGCCCTCGAGCAGTCGTGCAATGTGCCGTTCGCACAGCTCGCCATGGACCTCGGCGCCGACAAGGTACGCGCTATGGCTGAGGCGTTCGGCTTCAACCACGAATTCGAGATCCCGATGACGGCGAGCGCGAGCAGCTACCCGACGGCGCTCGACGACGACGCGCAGCTCGCGCTGACCGGCTTCGGCCAGTTCGACGTGCGGGCGACCCCGCTCCAGTTCGCGATGATCTCAGCGGCCATCGCCAACGGCGGCGAGGTCATGAACCCGTCGCTCGTGGAGAGCATCCAGACTCCGACGTTCCAGGAGATCCAGGGACCGGAGATCTCGAGCTATGGCAGGGCCATCAGCGAGGAGACTGCGGCATCACTCCAGTCGATGATGGAGGGCAGCGTGAACTCGGGCGTTGCCAGTAATGCAAGAATTGACGGGATCAACGTGGCTGGGAAGACAGGGACCGCGGAGAACGGCGAGGGTGAGCCGTACTCGCTGTGGTTCACAGGATTCGCCGAATCGGGCGATACGCAGATCGCGGTCGCGGTAGTGCTCGAAGACGGTGGCGGAATGGGACAGTCTGGGACCGGAAATGGCCTGGCGGCGACGATTGGGCAGCAAGTGATGAAGGCGGTGCTGAGCAGATGAGACCAGCTGCAGGTGTTTCGTTCGGAGACCGATACAAGCTGAGCTCGCGCATTGCCATCGGCGGCATGGGCGAGGTCTGGGAGGCGACCGATCAGGTGATCGGGCGCACCGTTGCCATCAAGATCCTCAAAGACGAGTACATGGGCGACCCCGGCTTCCTCGAGCGCTTCCGCGCGGAGGCGAGGCACGCCGCTCTCGTGAACCACGAGGGAATCGCCAACGTGTACGACTACGGCGAGGAGAACGGCTCCGCCTACCTCGTCATGGAGCTCGTGCCAGGCGAGGCGCTCTCGACCGTGCTCGAGCGCGAGCGCGTGCTGCCGCCCGACCAGGTCATGGACATCGTGTCGCAGACGGCACTCGCCCTGCACGCGGCTCACAAGGCCGGCCTCGTTCACCGCGACATCAAGCCAGGCAACCTGCTCATCACGCCAGACCGCCGCGTGAAGATCACCGACTTCGGCATCGCTCGGATCGCCGACCAGGTGCCGCTCACGGCGACGGGTCAGGTCATGGGCACCGTCCAGTACCTCTCGCCCGAGCAGGCCTCCGGTCACGCCGCGAACCCGTCCACCGACATCTACTCGCTTGGCATCGTCGCCTACGAGGCGCTCGCAGGCAGGCGCCCGTTCACGGGTGAATCGCAGGTCGCGATCGCCATGGCGCACATCAACGACGAGCCTCCGGCACTGCCCGTGACGGTGCCAGAGCCGGTTCGCAACCTCGTGCTCGCTGCCATCGCGAAGAAGCCGGAAGACCGGCCGGTCTCAGCGGAGGTCTTCGCTCGAGCTGCACGCGCACTGCGCGACGGCAACGTCACGCGGGCAGCGCAGGCGGTCCCCGCGGTTCTCGGTTTGACGGCCGCCGACGAGGTCGGTGACGCCACCGCTCCGCTCGATCGCACCGCCATCATGGACGAGGGCGCACGCACGACCGTGCTCGGCACGGCCGCGGGCACGACCGAGGTCATGAAGGACGACTTCGACACGCTCATCGGAGGAACCCCGGTCGAAGGCGCAGAAGAGGATTCGACCTCGCTCGTCTCCCCGGCAGACGAAGAGCGCAAGAAGCCGGCTGCCTGGTTGTGGGTACTCATCGGAGCGATCATCCTCTTCGCTGCGGCCCTCGCCTGGTTCGCGTTCGCGCTGGTGACCAACAACACCGACGCCGACGCGACGACGACACCCCCGCCCTCGATCACGGAGACGACACCGGTCGAGACTCCGTCGCAGGAGCCGACCCCCAGCGTCAGCACGCCGACCAACGTGTCGATCGCGCAGGCCGACTACCTGGGCCTCGACTACGACACGGCGGCGAACCGCATCTCGGAGCTCGGGCTGACCCCGGCACGCGCCGAGGGCCCGGTCGCGACGAACCAGGAAGACGTCAACACGGTCACGGCGGTCAGCCCGACCGGAACCGTCGACCTCGGCTCCACCGTGACGCTCACCGTGTACGCGAACATGGAGACGCCGAACACCCCGACGACGGCTCCGACCGTCACCGTCAACGCGGCGGGTACGCAGGCGACCATCAGCTGGCCGTCGTTCCAGTGCCCTCCCGGGCAGAGCCTCTCCGCGTACAACCTGAACGTGTCTGGCGCCGAATCCCCGGGCAGCGTGACGGGAACCTCGGTCAACGTCAACGTCAACGACGGCTCGACGATCGTCGAAGCCTCGTACAGCGCCACCTGCGGCTCGGGCAACACGAGTGCCGACTCACCCACGGGTTCCGCGACCGTCCCACAGCCGACGCCGAGCACGTCAACTCCGCCGTCAACCGACCCAGAGGGCTGATCTCGGCGGCCCGGCGGGCGGATGCACAAAGCAACGAATTCGCTCAACTCCATGCATCCACATGGAACGCGCGGTTCACAGCTCCGATGGCACCGATCACTCATTCGCGTCGAGATAAGATCGGCAGACTAACGAGGCTTGAGCTTGGCGAACACTGCCAAGGGGAGAGGAGCTTGCTTCCGTGATGCAGGGCGAACGCACGCTCGCGGGCCGATATGACATCGGTCGGCGTATTGGTCGTGGAGGTATGGCTGAGGTCTACCTCGGGACCGACGAGCGTCTTGGCCGCCGCGTCGCCGTCAAGCTCCTCAACACGCAGCTCTCCGGCGAGCCCGACTTCCGGTCGCGCTTCCGACAGGAGGCACAGGCCGCTGCCCGGATGACGCACCCGACGATCGTCCGCGTCTTCGACGCAGGCGAGGACACGTTCGTGCGCGCCGATGGGCACGAGCTTGTCGTGCCCTACATCGTCATGGAGTACATCGAGGGGCAGCAGCTTCGCGACGTCATGGCCGGTGCCCCGCTCGCCGACACGCAGATCCACGAGTACATGACGGGCATCCTGACGGCGCTCGAGTACTCGCATCGTGCTGGCGTCGTGCACCGCGACATCAAGCCCGGCAACATCATGATCACGCCGGAGGACACGGTCAAGGTCATGGACTTCGGCATCGCCCGAGCCATCTCCGACACGGCGGGCACGATCGCCCAGACGACGGCGATCCTCGGCACCGCCTCCTACTTCTCGCCCGAGCAGGCGAAGGGCGAGAACGTCGACGGACGAAGCGACCTCTACTCCGCAGGCATCGTGCTCTACGAGATGCTGACCGGCAAGGTCCCGTTCCAGGGTGACTCCGCCGTAGCCGTCGCCTACCAGCACGTCACCGAGCGCCCCATCGACGCCAACGAGATCAACCCGAAGGTCTCGAAGGCGATGAACGCGGTCGTCAAGCGCTCCCTCGCGAAGAACCGCGAGGACCGCTACCAGTCGGCCTCGGAGTTCCGACGCGACCTCGACCTCGCGGCGCAGGGCATCATGCCGGCGTTCGCCACGAAGGTGGAGGACGACGACCGCACCCAGCTCTTCGGCCCAGCCCCCTCTGGCGTGAGCGCCACGGAGTCCGCCTTCAACTCGCTCTCGGAGACCGACGACCGCGCACCGCAGGTGCAGCGGCGTCCCCCAGCGATGTGGATCTGGGGCGCCGCGGCGCTCCTCGTCGTCGTCATCGTGGCCGTCAGCATCTGGGTGTCCTCCCTCCCCCAGGTCGGCCAGCTGCCCGACACGAGCGTCGATGTGCCAGACGTCGTGGGCGAGCAGTGGGACGCGGCGCGCACGACACTCGAGGACGCCGGCCTGACGCCCGTGCGTGCGGCGCAGACGAGCGATGAGGTCCCCGAGAACCAGGTCATCAGCACGACGCCGGGCTCAGGACTGAGCGTCTCTCCCGGCCAGGAGATCACCGTCCTGGTCTCGACTGGCCCGTCTGCGGTCACGATGCCGGACATCAACGGCATGACCGTTGAGCAGGCGACGGTCGCGCTCCAGGGCGCGGGCTTGAGCGTCGGCCAGATCACGTCAGAGGACTCTCCGACGGTCGCTGCCGGCACGATCGTCCGCAGCGACCCTGCGGGCGGCTCCAGCGTCGCCGCGGGCTCCAGCGTCAACCTCGTGACGTCGACGGGCAACGTGGCGCTGCCTGACCTCATCGGCCAGCCCCTCGAGTCGGCGACTGCCACGCTCCGTGAACTCGGGCTCCTCGCGGTCGTGAAGCAGGACCCGGGCTGCCTCGCGGTCGACGGCGACCCGATCGTGAACATGTCGGTCCCATCAGGACCAGTCGCCCAGCACTCGCAGGTCGAGGTCACCTACTGCACGTCCGTGCCGGCCCCGCCGGAGACGACCGCGCCAGCACCAGAACCCACCTCGAGCGCGGGCCCCTCCTCAACGGAGGAGTAGCGGCGCACGACGACTCGCGAGCAAGGTCGCGGTGACCGCGCAACGCGTTCCGGCTCCTTCCGATGATCGGGAGGAGCCGTCGCTGTCAGGATGCCATTGTCGCTGAGGAGCCAGCGATTCCGAGGCCGACGGTGACGTCGTTCTGGGGCGTGAGCAGTGCATCCGCCCACGGGAACGCGTAGAAGACCAGACCGTAGAGAGCGGCTGCGATCACGACGAGCGTGATCAGGAGCTTGACGGGCCATGGCCCGGGGAGCACACGCCAGAGCGCGCCGTACATCAGAGACCCCCTTGCGTGGCGACGGACGCGGCGATCGACGCTGGCGGGCCGTCGGCCCGCGGCGTGAAGCTGTCGAACACCGCGTACCCGATGATGCGCTCTGCCGTCGACCAGAACGGGTTGCAGCTCATGATCATCATGAGCCGGTCTGTGCCGGTCTGCTCCGGGTAGCGAGGCACCGAGCCGAGCACGTCGACCTGTGTGGGGGCGACGTACTCGCCGGAACGATACGAGTAGGTGTACCAGCCGTCGGCGGTCTCAACGACGAGTTCGTCGCCGAGCTGCAGCTCGTGGATCTTCTGCATCGAAGCCCCGTACGCAAGACGGTGGCCCGCTATGGCGAAGTTGCCGACCTCACCGGGCATCTGCGAGTCGGGGTAGTGGCCGATGTTGTTGTCGAGCACCTCGTGCTGTTCGATTCCCTGCGCGATGGGACGGGCGTAGTCGGCCCCCCAGGTGGGAACGTAGAGAATCGCGAAGCGCTCGTTCGTGACCGTCGGCGCCGAGGAGATGGGGATGCCGATGGCCGGATCCGTTGTGGTCACGGTCGTCGCTTCTTCACCGCCATCCGCGAGCACCTGGCTGAGTTCCTGCCCGGCCTGGTTCTGCTCATCGCCGACGATGAGGTCGTTGAGCCAGTACTTCCACCCGACGAAGAGCAGGACGACGACTCCGAGGGTCATGAGCACTTCACCAGAAACGCCGATGATGCTGAGCCGCCGCCTCGGCTTCGAGCCCGTGACCTTCGACGAGTCCTCGCGCTGCCGGGATGCAGCCTGCTGCTCTCGGAGGCGTCGCTCGGACCTGGTCTCGTAGCCGTCGTCGGCCGCGAGGAGAGACTCGATCGAGGTCGTCCCGTCGTCTCGTCCGGGCCGTTCAGCAGATGGCATAGGAGCAATCATAGATAGGATGGCCCGCATGTCTCGTGAGAAGTCCAGCGACTCCAAGTCCGACGAGCCGGAGAAGAAGACTCCGGCCGGTACGAAGAAGCACCGTTCCTCGGAAGCGTCCGCAGCTGCGGCCGCTCTCGCGGCGACGGAGAAGCAGCGTCGGCAGAAGCGCGCCTCCGGGGTGAGCGACAGCGACGAGCGCAACCCGAACCCGGTCTGGTTCAAGCCGCTCATGTTCGGCTTCCTGCTGCTCGGGTTCCTCTGGATCATCGTGTTCTACCTGACGAGCGGTGCTCTCCCGATCGCCGAACTCGGCTCATGGAACATCCTCGTGGGCTTCGGCATCGCGTTCATCGGCTTCATCATGACGACGAACTGGCGTTAGCAGCCCCAAACAAGTTATCCACAGGGTCTCGAATGACAGCTGTGTAATTCATCCCCAGGTGTGCATAACCCTGTGGATAACTCTCACACAACACAGAGAAGCCGCGCATCCGACCGGATGCGCGGCTTCTTTGATCCTGCGAAGCAGACGGGACAGCTAGCCAGCTACCGCCAACGGCAGCTGGGAGACGCTGACGGTGGCACCCACGACGATGAGGACGCCGAGGGCCGCCACTATCCAGAGCCCCTTCTGTGAGGGCTTCGCCGATTTCGACTCCCAGAGGAACAGCCAGGAGCACAGCGCTCCCGTGACGAGCCCACCAAGGTGCGCCTGCCAGGCGATGCCCGGGATCACGAACCCCATGACGACGTTGATGCCGACCAGCACGATGAGCGACATCGTGTTCATCCGGGCCTGCCGCATAACGACGAAGTACGCGCCGAAGAGACCGAAGACGGCACCGGAGGCGCCGAGCACCGTGGTGTTCGGGGCGACCAGCGCGATCGCGAGCGAGCCACCGAGCGCACTGACGACGTAGAGCGCAGCGAACCTCAAGTGCCCGTAGACCTGCTCGAGTACCCGACCGAAGATCCACAGCGTCAGCATGTTGAACGCCAGGTGGAAGACGGTCGAGTGCGCGAACGCCGAGGTCAGCATGCGCCACGGCTCGAACGCCCCGCTACCCGCGTGAGAGTAGATGCCGTGGTAGACGAGGATGCCCGTGAGCCAGTCCCCCGTCACCTGCTGCAGCAGCCAGAGGACCGCCGAGATGCCGATGATGGCGTAGGTGACGAGCGGACGCTGATCCTGCCCGAGCCGTCGCAGCCGCGTGCGGGCCGAGGGCCGCTGTGCGGCCTTGGCCTTCGCGTTCGCTTCCCGGATGCACTCCGGACAGATCACGCCGACTGGCGCGAGTGTCTGGCATTCGGGGCACACGGTGCGCCCGCATCGCTGACAGAGCACGAAGCTCTGTCGGTCTGGGTGCCGGTAGCAGAAGTTCTCACGCTGCTGCGACAGCTCGGGTGATGTCATGCGGGGAGTGGCTCCTGGAGGTTAGAGCTGCTCGACGGCGACGCTCTCGATGACGACGTCCTTGAGCGGCTTGTCACGGCCGTCGGTGGGGACCTTCGCGATCGCGTCGACGACGGTGCGCGACTCATCGTCCGCGACGCGGCCGAAGATGGTGTGCTTTCCCTGGAGCCAGGGAGTGGGGTCCGTCGTGATGAAGAACTGCGAGCCGTTCGTGCCGCGTCCCATCTGCTTGCCGGCGTTCGCCATAGCGAAGATGTAGGGCTCGTTGAAGTTGAGCTCTGGGTGGATCTCGTCGTCGAACGCGAAGCCGGGACCGCCGGTGCCGGTGCCCGTGGGGTCACCGCCCTGGATCATGAAGTTGGGGATGATGCGGTGGAAGATCACGCCGTCGTACAGGGGCGTGCTCTTCGTCTGGCCGTCACGAGGGTCGGTCCATTCGAGCTCACCCGTGGCGAGGCCCACGATGGTCTTGACCGTGTTCGGCGCGTGGTTGCCGAAGAGCTCCACCTTGATGGGGCCGTGGTTCGTGTTGATCGTTGCGAGTGCAGTGGCGATTGACATGCTGGTCATCTTTCCATAGCCCCCCGACTTCTCTCCTCCCTGTCCGCCGACAGCGTGCGGTGATTCAGGTTCCGTGTGGCAGAAGCGTGCCAAGATATGCAGTACCTACTTGTCAACGTCCGGAGGTACCAATGGCCCTTTCACGGAAGCAGTCGCGTGAACTCAAGCGTCTCCGCAAGGACGCAACAAACTTGTGGAGCGAGCAGCAGTCTGTCATCGAGCACGCTCGAGGCATCCTGCAGTCGGCAGGCGTGAGCGCGAAGGGCTTGGCTGAGTCCGAGCTCGTGCCCGCGCTGCAGAAGAGCTACGACAACAACGTCCGCCCCAGCTTCGACCGCAGCTACAACGCCGCGCGCGACAAGTACGAAGACGCGAGCGTCCGTTTCAACGGCAAGGTCCTTCCTGTCGTGGCCGGCCTCTCCGGCTCGCTTGCCGGCACGGTGAGCAACCTCGCTTCGAAGAACGACGACTTCAAGGACGCCGCTGGCACCGCGAAGAAGGTCTCGAAGGAGCTCAACTCGCGCGCCAAGAAGGCGTCGAAGGCGTACGACAAGAAGTACAACAGCTCCGGCGTCGGTGTCGGTGGCTGGCTGCTCATCGGTGCAGGCGTCGCCGCCGTCGCAGCCGTGGGCTATGCCCTCTGGCAGACCTTCCGTGCAGACGACGACCTGTGGATCGCCGACGAGGAGCTCGACGCTCCCGTCACGACGGTCTCGCCCGCGTCGGCAGCGAACTAGTTCTCGCCGCACACATGCACGACTGGCCCCGCACTCACCTGGTGAGCTGCGGGGCCTCGTCGTAGGCGGCGACGATGACCTGCGCGAGCGCGTCCGCCACTGCTGGTTTGGCACCTCGCCACCACGCGAGTCTGACCTCGATCGTCGGGGCGTCCCGCAGCGGTCGGTAGGCGATACCGGGTCGCGGATGCTGCGCCGCCGTAGCCCCGCTTGTCACCCCGTAGACGTCGCCGTCCGCGATGAGGGTGAGCCACTCGTCGAGCGAGCTCGTGGGGATGAAGACCGGGGCGCGTTCCGCCGGCCAGAGCGAGCCGACCGTCGTGCCGGTGCGTGCATCCACCGCCATGGTCTTGCCGGCGAAGTCGTCGAGGAGCAGCGCCCTGCGTCTGGCGAGCGGATCGTCGTTCGCGAGGACGGCGACGCGTCGTTCCTCGCCGAGGCGGACCGTCTCGATTCGGGGATCACGGGGAACCGTGCGGAACACGGCGAGCTCGACCTCGCCGTCGAGGAGCCCCGCCGTCGCGGTGTTGCTCTGCCGGAAGACGAGGTGCGACTCGGGATGCTGCGCCCGCCAGGCGCGCTGCACGGCACCGGTGTGCGCGCCGAGGGTCGACCAGGCATAGCCGACTCTTACCTCCCGCGTCGTCTCGGCGACCTCGTCGCTGATGAGACGCACCTCGAGCAGCACCCGGCGGGCGCGGGTCAGGACACGCTCGCCGAGTGGCGTGAGCGCGACGTGTCGAGTCGACCTGGAGAGCAGTTGGGCTCCGAGCTGCGTCTCGAGGGCGAGGATCGCCCGGGAGACGGCCGCCTGCGAGCAGTGGAGCTCGATCGCCGCATCGGTGAAGGTTCCCGTGTCGACGACCGCGGCGAGGGCGCGCAGGTGACGAATCTCCAAACTCATGCGTCCAGCGTATAACTCCCGCGTGTCGCGCATTTCTGGGCTTGCGGGGGCGGGGTCACCATTGGCTCATGACAGGAACCGGGAGAACGGCCTCCGCTGCCGCACCACGCAGCGTGGTGACGGGTGCGGCGATGCTGACCGGAAGCGGGCTCTCGAACCAGCTCGGCGCGGCACTCGGCGCCCTGGCCTTCGGCCCCCTCGGCACCTCGGGCGTCGTGGCCATCCGCCACCTCGTGTCCGCAGCCATCCTCCTGCCGGTCGCGCGCCCTCGCCTGCGGAGCTTCACTTGGGCGCAATGGTGGCCCGCACTCCTCCTCGGCGTCGTCTTGGCGACCATGAACCTGTCCTTGTACGGAGCCGTCGACCGCATCGGGCTGGGGCTCGCCGTGACCCTCGAGTTCCTCGGACCCCTCGCCGTGGCCCTATGCGCATCCCGAACGAGGGCCGATCTCCTCCTCGCGGCCGGCGCCGCTGTCGGCGTGTACGTGCTGCTGCTCCCAGACGCGTCGAGCGACGTCCTCGGCTACGCCCTCGGACTGCTCGCGGCGTGCTGCTGGGCGAGCTACATCCTGCTCAATCGGATGCTCGGCGGTCGCCTGAGCGGCCTCCAGGCACCCGCCACGGCAACGCTCGTTTCGAGCCTGTTGACGCTCCCGATCACGGTGCAGCTGATCGCGGAGGGACGGCTCCTCGGCTGGCCACTGCTGCTGGCTGCGCTCTCCGGTGTGCTGTGCTCCGTCATCCCGTACTCGATCGACGTCATCGCGCTCCGCTGGGTGACGACGAGGTTCTTCGGGGTGTTCATGAGCATCAACCCGATGTTCGCGGCACTCGCCGGCGTCGTGGTGCTCGGGCAGGTGCCCGTAGCGCACGAGTGGATCGGGATGGCCATGATCGTGGCCGTCAACGCAGTCGCCGTCTCTCGCAACCTCCGCGGGTCTCGTGTCGCCCGCACGCCCCGTGACGGGGTCGCACCCTCCAGCGCCTAGCGGGGGGCCCGAATCGAACGCAGGTGCCCGTTGGCCGGACGCTCCTCATGGAGCCTGAGCCCCACATCCACGAGCGACACCGTGCGGAGCGCGGCTATCTCATCGAGGTCGAACCAGCGAGCCTCGTCCGTCGAGCCGCCCCGCTCGTTGCGGAGCTCGCCGCTCACGATGCTCGCCTCGTAGACGACCCGAACCGACTGCATGGGCGTCTTGCCTGGCTCGAGCCGGTCGCGGCCCGCGATGATGTGCGAGTCGATGCCGAGGAGCCGGTCGATGGACGCGTGGTAGCCGGTCTCCTCCCAGATCTCACGAACGACGCCGTCGATCGGATCCTCGCCGGGGTCGGTGCCACCGCCGGGCAGGGTCCAGCCCGAACGGCCGCGGTCACGCCAGTGCGCGAGGAGGATCTGCCCATCGCGCACGATGACACCGTAGGAAGCGAGTCGTCGATGCACGGAACCCCCAAAGATCTCTGCCGAGGTCTCGAGGTCAGCGGCCTGATGCCTGGGCCGACCCGAACCACGGGCGCTCGCTATCGTACGCCGACGCGCGCCGGGCCTCCGCACAGGGAGGCACCGACGCGCGATCGACGGGCGCTGGCATCTGCCCGGATCAGCGACGCAACGTCTTGCGCGCTGCCCAGTTCCCGAGGAACTGCAGACCCTGCACGATCACCACGATGACGATGACCGCAGCCCACGTGACGGCCGGGTTGAACTGGCGGTAGCCGTATTGGATGGCGAAGTCACCGAGACCGCCTGCGCCGATGGCACCGGCGATCGCCGACATGTCGACGAGAGCGACGACCGCGAACGTATAGCCGAGGATGAGGGGCCCGAGCGCTTCGGGGACGACAACCGACCATACGATCTGGAAGCGCCCGGCTCCCGCGGACCGTGCTGCCTCCACCACGCCTGGCGACACCGTGAGCAGGTTCTGCTCGACGAGGCGCGAGATCCCGAACGTCGCAGCGAGCGACATGGCGACGATGGCCGCTTCTGCCCCGATCCCCACGCCGACGATCATCCGCGAGACCGGCTGCACAGCAGCGATGAAGATGATGAACGGGATGGGTCGGAAGAAGTTCACGATGATGTTGACGATCGTGCTGACGACCGGCTGCTCGTAGAGGTTGCCCTTGCGCGTCAGATACAGCAGCAGGCCGACGAAGAGTCCGCCGACGCCACCGAAGACGAGGCTCAGGGCCACCATGTAGAGGGTGGCGCCTGTGGCTTCGAAGAGCTTCGGCAGCAGGTCGATCACATCGTTCATGCGGCACCTCCAGCATTGGTGTCCTGGAATTCCGTCACGACGGCGAGTTCCCTGATCTGGTCGAGCGCTCTGCGCTGTGCTGCGGCATCGCCCTGCAGGGCGAACGTCAGATCGCCGAACGACCTCCCGCGGATCTCGTTCATGCCTCCGTAGACGAGCTCGACGGTGATGCCTGCCTCGTGCAGGATGCGCAGCGCCTGGCCCTGGTTCGTCCGCCCGTCGCGGAAGCTCAGCGTCACGAGAGTTCCCGGGTGTCGCGCATTCAGGTCGGACCGCAGGGCAGCATCCGGAACTCCCTGGACGACCGTCGAGACGAACCGCTGGGTCGCGGGCGCCTGCGGGTTCGCGAAGATATCGAAGACCTCGCCCTGCTCGACGATCTTGCCGTGCTCCATGACGGCGACGTGGCTCGCGATCTCCTTCACGACGTCCATCTCGTGGGTGATGACGATGATCGTGACCCCGAGCTCCTGGTTGGCCTTCTTGAGCAGCTGCAGCACATCGGCCGTGGTCTGCGGATCGAGGGCGCTCGTGGACTCGTCGGCGAGCAGGATACTGGGGTTCGTTGCGAGCGCACGGGCGATGCCAACACGCTGCTTCTGACCGCCGGAGAGCTGGTCGGGGAAGGCGCGGGCCTTCTCGGAGAGCCCCACGAACTCGAGGAGTTCGGCGATGCGCTTCTCGCGCTCCGCCTTGGGGGTCTTCGCGACGCGCAGCGGATACGCGACGTTGCCGGCGACGTTGCGGGAGTTGAAGAGGTTGAACTGCTGGAAGATCATGCCGATGCCCGCGCGCACCGAGCGCAGCTTCGTCTCGCTGAGCGTCGTGATGTCGACGCCGTCGACGTGGATGCTGCCGGACGTGGTCGGCTCGAGCGCATTGATGAGGCGCACCATGGTCGACTTTCCAGCCCCCGAGTAGCCGATGACCCCGTAGATGTCGCCGGCCTCGACGTTGAGTGAGACGCCGTCGACGGCTCTGGTCGCCGGGGCTCCGCGCTTCGGCGACGGATACTCCTTGACGACGTCGGTGAGTGTGATGAGGGCCATGTGTTCGCTCTCGCCTTCTTCACGGTCGAACCGTGTGGGTGGTGCTGGTGGACGCCGTCGGGACGCCGTCCGTCGGTGCAAGCGAGATCGCCGCCCGAGGCCTGATGATCATCATCGGGTCTCGGGCGGCGATCTCGCGAGCGGTGGGTTCTAGCCCTGTGCTTCGATCTCGGCGACGAGCTCGTCGAGCGTCGTCTGCAGCTCATCGACGGGGGTCTTGGTGAGCACGGCGGTGTCGCCGAACGTCTCCTTGACCGAAGCCGCGACTGCCTCGGAGTTCTGGTAGATCTCGACCAGCTTCAGGTAGTTCGCGTTGTCGGCGTTCTCGGCCGACGTGACGAAGATGTTGATGTACGGGAACGCGGAGGCGTTCTGGGGGTCATCGCGAGTGAGCGCGTCTTCCGTCGTGAGGCCTGCGTTCTCGACGAAGTCGTTGTTGATGATCGCGCCGGCGAGGTCGGGCAGCGAGGTCGCCGTGAGCGAGGCCTCGAGCTCGGTCACCGTGACACGCGACTCGGGGAGCACGTCGTCGAGGGTCGAGAACGGCGAGCCGCCGTCCTTGAGCGAGATGAGACCGGCTTCCTGGAGCACGAGGAGGCCACGTGCGCGGTTCGACGCGTCGTTCGGCACCGCAACCTCGGCGCCGTCCGGGATGGCTTCGACGGAGTCGTACTGCGAGGAGTAGAAGCCGAGGGGGTAGATCGCGGTCGAGCCGATCGGCACGAGGTCGTCGCCGCTTGCTGCGTTGTGCTGCGCGAGGTAGATGATGTGCTGGAACGCGTTGACGTCGAGCTCACCCTCGGTCGTCGCCGGGTTCGGCTGGTTGTAGTCCGAGAAGTCGACGAGCTCGACCGTGAGGTCCTGAGCTGCGGCCTCCTCGACGAGCACCTCCCAGTAGGGGTCGGATGCGCCGACGACGCCGAGCTTGATGGTGTTCTCATCGGATGCGCCGGTGGAGCACGCGGAGAGGCCTCCAACGAGGGCGATCGCGCCGATTGCTGCGGCGATCTTGGTGAGACGTGACATGGAGGAGGGTCCTTTCAATGCGGCGCGCAAGCGCCGGACATCCTCTAAGGCTCTAGAGGGCCTCGCAAGAAGAGCCACGAGGCGTCGCAAGAATAAGAGAACAGCGGGTCTCCGCGCCGATACATCCTGACACGTTGCGTAACAGTCCACTGACGGGGTCACGAACGCAAGAATGTTGCTCTCGGGTCGGCCTTCAGTTCAAGGGAGGAGCCCTAGCTGCCTCGCCTTGGCAAGAGCCTGGTAGCGAGAGCTCGCATCCAGCTTCGTCATTGCGGTACCGAGGTAGCTCTTGACGGTGCTTTCGGTCAGGATCAGCTTCGCGGCGATGTCTCGATTGGAGAGTCCGAGGGCGATCTGCCCCAGCACGTCGAGCTCCCTCGGCGAGAGCCTGACCGGTTCCTCGGCCGACTCGAGAGCTCTCGAGCGCTCCCGATCGCGGGGGTCACCGTGGTCTCCGGCAAATCTGACGAGTCGCTCCTCGACGCCTCGAAGGCGCGCGCGAACCCGCGCGTCGCCGAGCATCGACGCGACCTCGCGCAAGTCGGAGAAGGTGCCTCTCAGCTCCTCGAGCTGGGATGCGGTGAGCCCGCCGGAGCCCAGCCCGGAGATGCTCGCGGACCCTACCCGCATTCGGCGCCTCAGCTCGTCTCGCAGACGCAGCTCATCCTCGACCCTCTTGCCGAGCGCGACAGCTTGACCGAGCGACATCGACTGGGAATCCGGAGCCGCGCGGAACCCGCCGTAGAGCACGCCCCGGACATGCTTGTCGACGATGACCGGAACCGCCATGAGGCTCTGGACCTGCTCAGACAGGACCTGCACGTCGTAGTCGTGGGTGATGCGGCTGCTTCCTCGGTAGTTCGTCGTGACCTTCGCGCGACGCTCCAGCATCGCGCGACCGCCGAGACCACGGCCGAGCTGCACTCGCAACCCGACCAATCCGCGACCCTGATTCCCGCAGATCGTGTGGACATTCGTCGTGTCGCGATGGGTGGGTCCGCCGAACGAGAGCGGACACCCCGTGGACTCGCGCAGGCGGGCGACAGCCTCGGCGAAGACATCCGCTTCAGTGGCTGCCTCTGGGAACATCATGTGGTCACTACCAACTTCCGGGGGTAGTTCGATACTTCGTCGTATGCGTAGCGTGGATGCTATCACGCAGGCAATGAGGCTTTCGTGTTCGCAACGATGCGAAGAAGCGCCGCCTTTTGCCGTCGAGAACTGCACGAACATATCTGACGAACGCAGCAATGCACTGAGGCAAGGAGGCCCCATGCGACACGAAACGTCATCTCAACCGCCAGGTGGAATCGACTACGTCGCATTCGAGGAAGCGGCTGAATTCAAGGAGCTGAAGAAGCGCCAGCGCTCCTTCGTCTTTCCACTCTCAATCTTCTTCCTGGTCTGGTACGGCGCCTACATCATCGTTGCCGCCTACGCGCACGACTTCATGGCCACACCGGTCTTCGGCAACATCAACGTGGGTCTGCTGCTCGGCATGGGCCAGTTCGTGACGACCTTCGCGATCACCATGTGGTACGTCTCCTACGCCAACCGGCGGCTCGATCCGCTCGCGAACGACCTTCGCGTTGAGCTCACCAAGGCGGACAAGGCATGAGCGGGCAGCTGTTGGCACCCCAGGCAAGCGCTGTCGCGAACAATGACCCCGTCCTGAATATCGCGATCTTCGCGGCATTCGTCGCGGTCACTCTCTTCATCGTTATTCGCGCAAGCCGCAACAGCAAGACCGCAGCCGACTACTACGCCGGCGGGCGATCCTTCTCCGGAACCCAGAATGGGTTCGCGATCTCAGGTGATTACCTGTCGGCAGCGTCGTTCCTCGGCATTGTCGGAGCTATCGCCATCAACGGCTACGACGGATTCCTCTATTCGATCGGCTTCCTCGTCGCCTGGCTCGTCGCTCTGCTGCTCGTCGCCGAGCTCATGCGCAACACCGGCAAGTTCACGATGGCGGACGTGCTCTCGTTCCGCCTCAAGCAGCGTCCCGTGCGTGTTGCCGCGGCCCTCACGACCCTCGCGGTGTGCTTCTTCTACCTGCTCGCGCAGATGGCGGGAGCCGGCGGCCTCGTCGCCCTCCTCCTCGGCATCACCGACGACATCGGGGTCGCGATCGTCGTCGCCGTCGTCGGCGTGCTCATGATCATCTACGTGCTCATCGGCGGGATGAAAGGCACCACCTGGGTGCAGATCATCAAGGCCTTCCTGCTCATCGGCGGCGCGGGTGCGATGACCATCTGGGTGCTCGTCATCAATGGCTTCGACCTCTCCGCGCTCCTCCAGGCGGCGGTCGACAAGGCGGCCCTCGACGGCGCGGAGGATCCGGCCGCGATCCTCGCGCCGGGCCTGCAGTACGGCAAGAACCCGATCGACTTCGTCTCGCTCGGACTCGCGCTGGTGCTCGGCACAGCTGGGCTCCCGCACGTGCTCATGCGCTTCTACACGGTGCCCACCGCCAAGGAGGCCAGGAAGTCGGTGGTCTGGGCCATCTGGCTCATCGGCGGCTTCTACGTCTTCACGCTCATCCTCGGCTACGGCGCAGCGGCACTCGTGGGGGCCCCAGCCATCAAGGATGCGCCAGGAGGCGTCAACTCGGCTGCCCCGCTGCTCGCCCTCGAGCTGGGCGGGCCGATCCTCATGGGCTTCATCTCGGCGGTCGCCTTCGCGACGATCCTCGCGGTCGTCGCGGGTCTTGCGATCACGGCTGCCGCATCCTTCGCCCACGACATCTACAACAGTGTCGTGAAGCGGGGAACGGCCACCCCAGAGCAGGAGGTGAAGGTCGGCAAGTACACGGTTGTCGTCCTCGGCGTCGTCGCCATCGTGGGTGGCATCGGCGTGCAGGGGCAGAACATCGCGTTCCTCGTCGCACTCGCCTTCGCCGTCGCGGCCAGCGCGAATCTGCCGACGATCCTGTACTCGCTCTACTGGCGCAAGTTCACGACCCGTGGGGCGCTGTGGAGCATGTACGGCGGTCTCGCCACGGCGATCATCCTGATCGTCTTCTCCAAGGTCGTCTCCGGCGCTGAGACGGCGATGCTCGGCGAGGAGATCGACTTCGCCTGGTTCCCACTCAACAACCCGGGCATCGTCTCGATCCCGGTCGGGTTCTTCCTCGGCTGGCTCGGCTCCGTGCTGCCGCAGAAGAAGGAGGACCCTCGGGTCGCCGCGGAGATGGATGTGCGCTCGCTCACGGGCTACGGCGCAGAGGAGGCTGTCGAGCACTAGGAGGCTCGCTGCACCGCGTTCGACGCCACGTCGAGTTCGCGCGTTTGCGTTCGCGAAATGGTCGCTCTGACTCGCTCAGGGCGACCATTTCCGCGTCTGCGTTGTCTCCGTGCCACAACGCACATGAGGTTCGGCATGCGCGTGGGTAGCGTGGGTGCGTCCACGATGCACATGGAGGTGCGGATTTGACGCAGTCAACGGAGACAGGTTCCCTCGCGGGGAAGACCATCATCATGTCGGGCGGGAGCCGCGGCATCGGACTCGCGATCGCGAAGCGCGCCGCGCGTGACGGTGCGAACGTCGTGCTCCTGGCCAAGACCGGGGATCCACATCCGAAGCTGCCAGGGACGGTGTACACAGCCGCTGAGGAGATACGCGAGGCCGGCGGACGCGCGCTGCCAGTCGTCGGCGACGTGCGCGACGACTCCGACCTGCAGCGGGCGGTCGACAGCGCCGTCGCCGAGTTCGGCGGCATCGACATCGTCGTCAACAATGCGAGCGCCATCGACCTGCGCTCGACGCTCGACATCGACGAGAAGCGCTACGACCTCATGCACCAGATCAACCAGCGCGGCACGTTCATGCTCTCGCGGGCGGCCCTGCCGCACCTCCTCGAGTCACAGGATGCGCGCATCCTGTCGCTCTCGCCGCCACTCAACCTCGCACCACAGTGGCTCGGTGCCTACCCGGCGTACATGACCGCGAAGTACGGCATGACACTCGCCACACTCGGTATCGCGGCCGAGTTCGCCGAACGGGGTGTGGAGGCGAACACCCTGTGGCCCCGCACCACCATCCAGACCGCAGCGGTGGCCAACATCATCGGCGGCGAGGAGCTCATGCGCCGCAGCCGAACCCCTGAGCTGTACGCCGACGCCGCCCACGCGGTGCTGACGGCCCCGCGGGGCCGATATCGGGGGCAGACGCTGCTCTGCGAGGACGTGCTCGCAGAAGCCGGTGTGAGCGACCTCAGCGTGTACTCGCCGGGAGTCGACGCCTCCGAGCTCTACCCCGACGCCTTCGTCGACTAGAGAAAAAGAAAGAACCCCGGTCAGATTTCTCTGACCGGGGTTCTCTGTCACCGTGGAGCCTAGGAGATTCGAACTCCTGACATCCTGCTTGCAAAGCAGGCACTCTACCAACTGAGTTAAGGCCCCGTTCGGGTGGAAACGATACCAACGTTCGGTATCGAACCGTGGGGCTACCAGGACTTGAACCTGGGACCTCTTCGTTATCAGCGAAGCGCTCTAACCGCCTGAGCTATAGCCCCCGAAGCGACTGCCCCAACATACACGAAAAGTGCACGTCAAGGGAAATCGAGCCGCTAGCTGTTCGTGAAACCGAACACGAGGCCCCCCGTGACCTTCACAGCGAGGTTGTAGAGGAACGCCGCAACTGCGCCGAGGGCCGTGCCCGCGACGAGGTTGAGGAGTGCGACCACAAGGGAGAAGAGCATGAGCTGGGGCAGGGTGACGAAGTCGTCGACCCCCACGCCGGCCGAGCCGGAGACGTCATTGAGCAGGTCGTTGACGCTTCCCAGCACACCAGTGTTCTCGATGACGGTCCACATCAGGAACGTCGCGACGATCGTGATGATGCCGAAGCAGATCGACAGGAGGAAGGAGAACTTCACGACAGACCAGAAGTCGATGTGCACCAAACGGAGGCGCACCTGCTTGCTCGCAGTCTTCTTGCTGGACTTCTGGGCCAGCTTGTCAGCAACGCTCGTCATAGATCAGTACCTCAGTCTTCGGTCTCGTCCTGCTCGAACGACGTGACAGAGTCTGCCACAGTCTCACTCTGGGCACTCTCGGCTGGGGCAGTCTCGCCGTCCGGTGAGACTGCAGACGTTCCCTCGAGAGCGGAGTCGGCGGCGGTGACGGTCGTCTCGCCGTCCTCACCTTCCTCGTCCTCCTTCTCGAGTTCGCGGTCGGCGTTCTGCGCGATGGCGATCACGTAGTCACTGCTGTCGAGCCTCGCGAACGTCACGCCCATGGAGTCGCGTCCCGTCACCGAGACCTCGGCCACGTTGGAGCGCACGACCTTGCCGGAGCCGAGGATGACCAGCACCTCTTCGTTGTCGTGGACGAGCAGCGCACCGGCGAGGCCGCCGCGCTCCTCGTTCAGCTTCGCGACCTTGATGCCGAGTCCGCCGCGCTTCTGGATGCGGTACTGCGACACCGAGGTGCGCTTCGCGTATCCGCCCTCGGTGACGATGAACACGTAGGCATCGTCGCTCGAGGTGACAGCGGCCGTGAGCAGGTAGTCGCCGTCGCGGAACGACATTCCCTTGACGCC
The DNA here is from genome assembly GCF_902506465.1 of Pseudoclavibacter sp. 8L. Lineage (NCBI taxonomy): Bacteria > Bacillati > Actinomycetota > Actinomycetes > Micrococcales > Microbacteriaceae > Pseudoclavibacter > Pseudoclavibacter sp. 8L. Next base: position 966,224 of record NZ_LR733185.1, read on the forward strand.
GGAGGTCGACCGACCCATGGGCCGAAGCGCATCGTCGTTCGCCTCGAAGCGAAGCGACATTCCGAGGTGCGAGACACAGAACACGTGGTCCGACTCGTCGGCGAGCATGGCGGAGACGAGCTCGTCGCCTTCGCGCAGGTTGACGGCGATGATGCCAGCCTGACGGTTCGTGTCGTACTCCGTGAGTGCCGTCTTCTTGACGAGCCCCTCGCGTGTGGCGAGCACGAGATACTGCGCCTGGCGGTAGTCGCTGATGTCGAGGATCTGCGCGACCTTCTCATCGGGCTGGAGCGGCAGGAGGTTCGCGATGTGCTGCCCCTTCGCGTCCCGGCCCGCCTCCATGAGCTCGTACGCCTTCGCCCGGTACACACGACCCAGGTTGGTGAAGAAGAGCAGCCAGTGGTGCGTCGTCGTCACGAAGAACTGCTCGACGACGTCATCCGCGCGGAGCTGCGCACCCTTGATGCCCTTGCCGCCGCGGTGCTGCGAGCGGTAGTTGTCGCTGCGCGTGCGCTTGATGTAGCCGCCGCGGGTCACGGTGACCACCATCTCCTCCTCGGGGATGAGGTCCTCGTCAGTCATGTCGCCGCCGGAGCCACGCAGGATCTCGGTGCGGCGATCGTCGCCGAACTTGTCGACGACTTCCTGCAGCTCTTCGCCGATGATGGTGCGCTGGCGCACGGGGTCGGCGAGGATCGCCTTGTACTCGGCGATCATGGCCTCGAGGCGGGCCGCGTCTTCCATGATCTTCTGGCGCTCGAGCGCCGCGAGGCGACGGAGCTGCAGGTTCAGGATGGCGCTTGCCTGCAGCTCGTCGACATCGAGCAGCTCCATGAGGCCGGTCCGCGCCTCTTCGACGGTCGGCGACCGACGGATGAGTGCGATGACCTCGTCGAGCATGTCGAGAGCCTTGAGGTAGCCGCGGAGGATGTGAACCTCGTCCTCGGCCTTCTTGAGGCGGAACTTCGTGCGGCGCACGATGACTTCCACCTGGTGCTGCACCCACGCGGTGATGAAGCCGTCGATGGCGAGCGTGCGCGGAACCCCGTCGACGATCGCGAGCATGTTCGCGCCGAAGTTCTCCTGCAGCTGCGTGTGCTTGTAGAGGTTGTTCAGCACAACCTTGGCGACGGCGTCGCGCTTGAGCACGATGACGAGACGCTGTCCCGTGCGACCGGAGGACTCGTCGCGGATGTCGGCGATGCCGGAAAGGCGCTGATCCTTGACCAGCTCGGCGACCTTGAGCGCGAGGTTGTCCGGGTTGACCTGGTACGGCAGCTCGGTGATGACCAGGCACGTGCGTCCGTGGATCTCCTCGATCGCGACGACGGCGCGCATCGTGATGGAGCCGCGACCGGTTCGGTACGCCTCCTGGATGCCCTTGGTGCCGAGGATCTGGGCACCGGTCGGGAAGTCGGGGCCGTGGACGCGCTCCATGAGCGCATCCATGAGCTCCTCGCGAGAGGCGTCCGGGTGCTCGAGGTGCCAGAGCGCGCCTGCTGCGACCTCGCGGAGGTTGTGCGGCGGGATGTTCGTGGCCATTCCGACGGCGATGCCGACGGAGCCGTTGACGAGGAGGTTCGGGAAGCGAGCGGGCAGCACGGCAGGCTCGCGCGTACGTCCGTCGTAGTTGTCTTGGAAGTCGACGGTGTCCTCGTCGATGTCCCTGACCATCTCGAGCGCAAGCGGCGCCATCTTCGTCTCGGTGTACCGGGGGGCGGCGGCGCCGTCGTTGCCTGCAGAGCCGAAGTTCCCCTGGCCGAGTGCGAGTGGGTAGCGAAGGGACCACGGCTGCACGAGTCGGACCAGCGCGTCGTAGATCGCCGAGTCACCGTGCGGGTGGAACTGCCCCATGACGTCGCCGACGACGCGGGCGCACTTCGAGAATGCCTTGTCCGGGCGGTACCCGCCGTCGTACATCGCGTAGATGACGCGACGGTGCACGGGCTTGAGTCCATCCCGAACCTCGGGCAGTGCTCGACCGACGATGACGCTCATCGCGTAGTCGAGGTACGAGCGCTGCATCTCGAGCTGCAGGTCGACCTGTCCGATGCGGTCGCCGCCGTCGGCGTTGGTGGTTGTGACGCGTTCTTCAGCCATAGAGGTGCCTGTGTGCCTTAGATATCGAGGAAGCGCACGTCGTGCGCGTTCTGCTGAATGAAGGTCCGGCGAGATTCGACGTCCTCGCCCATGAGCGTGCTGAACACGGCGTCAGCCGCCTCAGCGTCGGTCACCTTGACCTGCAGGAGCGTGCGCACTGCGGGGTCCATCGTCGTCTCCCAGAGTTCCTGGTAGCTCATCTCGCCGAGGCCCTTGTAGCGCTGGATGGCGTTGTCCTTGGGGATGCGGCGGCCAGCTGCCTTGCCGTCTGCGAGCATCGCGTCGCGCTCACGGTCGGAGTACGCGAAGTCGTGCGCGGCATTCGACCATTTGATGCGGTACAGCGGCGGCTGGGCGAGGAAGACGTACCCGAGCTCGACGAGCGGACGCATGTAGCGGAAGAGCAGGGTGAGCAGCAGGGTCGTGATGTGCTGACCGTCGACGTCGGCGTCTGCCATGAGGATGATCTTGTGGTACCTGACCTTGTCAGGGTCGAAGTCGTCGCCGAGGCCGGCTCCGAATGCCGTGATCATGGACTGCACTTCGTTGTTCTGCAGCGCACGGTCGAGGCGGGCCTTCTCGACGTTCAGGATCTTGCCGCGCAGCGGAAGGATCGCCTGCGTCTCGGGGTCGCGGCCCTGGACGGCGGAGCCGCCTGCCGAGTCGCCCTCGACGATGAAGACCTCAGAGCGAGTCGGGTCCTTCGACTGGCAGTCCTTGAGCTTGCCCGGCATGCCACCGGTCTCGAGGAGTCCCTTGCGCCTGGTCTGCTCGCGCGCTCGACGTGCGGCGAGTCGAGCGGCGGATGCCTGACCGGCCTTGCGGATGATGTCCCTCGCCTGCGAGGGATTGCGGTCGAACCAGTCCTGGAGGGCTTGTCCGACGATGCGCTGCACGTAGGACTTGGCCTCGGTGTTGCCGAGCTTCGTCTTCGTCTGGCCTTCGAACTGGGGCTCGCCGAGCTTGATGGAGATGACTGCCGCGAGACCCTCGCGGACGTCTTCGCCTGAGAAGTTCTCGTCCTTCTCCTTGACGAGGTTCTTCTCCCTCGCGTAGCGGTTCACGACCGTGGTCAGCGCTGCACGGAACCCCTCGAGGTGCGTGCCGCCCTCCTTGGTGTTGATCGTGTTCGCGAACGAGTGAATGGATTCCGAGTAGGAGTCGATCCACTGCATGGCGAGCTCGAGCGAGATCTTCCGCTCGGTGTCCTCGGCGTTGACCTCGATGATCTCCTCGTGGACCGGCTGCTTCTTGCGGCGGCTGACGAGGTGCTGCACGTAGTCGACGAGGCCGCGCTCGAACAGGTAGGTCTGCGAGCGCTTCTGCGGGATCTCGATCGACTCGGTGACCCCCTTCGGCTCACCGGTCTCGGTGCGCTCCGCCTCGTCGATGTCTGCAGCGGATTCGTCCTGCAGCTCCGTGATCTGAGCGGCGAGCCCGTCACCCTGGAGGGTTGACTGGTCCCGGTCGTCGGCCAGCGAAATGCGAAGGCCCTTGTTCAGGAACGCCATCTGCTGGAAGCGGGCGCGGAGCACTTCGAAGTCGTACTCGACCGTCTCGAAGATCTCGGAGTTCGCGTAGAACGTGATGGTGGTCCCGGTGTCTTCCGTCGGCTCACCCTTGCGGATGTCGCCCGTCGGGACGCCGTTCTCGAAGTCCATCTCCCATTCGAAGCCGTCGCGCTTGACCTGAGCGATGAGTCGGTAGGAGAGCGCGTTGACCACGGAAGAGCCGACACCGTGGAGACCACCGGAGACGGCGTAGCCGCCACCACCGAACTTGCCGCCGGCGTGGAGCTTGGTGAGGACCACCTCGAGTGTGGAGATTCCCTCGATCGGGTGCAGCTCGACGGGGATACCTCGACCGTTGTCGCTCACGCGCACGGCACCGTCATCCTGGAGCGCGACCTGGATGTCGTCGCAGTACCCTGCGAGCGATTCATCCACAGAGTTATCCACAATCTCGTACACCAGATGGTGCAAGCCCTCGGGGCCCGTTGACCCGATGTACATGCCTGGGCGCTTGCGTACGGCCTCGAGACCCTCGAGCACCTGGATCTGCCCGGCGCCGTAGTCGTTCTCGACGCGGTCGTTCTGCGAGCGGGTCTCGGCCACTTCAGCAGGCGCCTCGCTCAGCCCTTCCGCAGCAGTCTGGCCTTCCGACGTTCCTGGACCGGCCGACTTCCCCGCATCTTCTGGCGTCTCAGTCGTGTTCTCGGGGTCGGAAGTTTCTGATGCCATAACTCGGGCGTCTCCTTGCTGTGTGGCGACATGCAAGATCCGCGTTGCGAGCAAACTCACACGACGCGGATCCAGCGACTGTTCAGTCTACCAAGGAACCCGACCCGAAGCCCGAAGAAGGCGCGTCAAGCGACGAAAACAATGGCGAGGACCGTAAATGCCTCGTCAGCCGTAGGTATCGCGTGGGCCACGCCCTGGAACCGATCTGGGACCGCGTTTCCACGAGGGGGCACCCGGGTTCAGAAAGCGGATGCGCTCGACCTTGGCCTCGGCGTACCTCTCGATGAGGTTCGTGAGCAGCAGCGTCTGCATGCCGCGGAGCTGCGTCGCCCAGGCGGTCGAGTCGCACTGCACAAGCAGCACCCCGTCCTCGATGTGCAGGGGAGTCGAGTGCGCAGCTGTCTCCTTGCCGACGATCTCGGGCCACGCATCCATCAGCTCCGCCTGTTTGATGGGGCCGTTCCAGCCGAACTGCCTGGTGAGGGCCGCAAGAGCGGAACCAGCAGCCACCGGATCGCGGCCGAAGCCGAAGGGCTCGGACAGATCGGTGCCCTGCTCATCCTTCGCCTTGGCGGCCAGCCGCCTGCGCAGCGAGGTCGTCTTCCCGCCGAAGACCTCCTTGAAGCGCGCGTAGACTTCCGCACCCTCACTCATCGGCTTGGCCTATCTGTATCGTCCCGGCGCTGATGCGGATGACCTGCGACCGCAGCCCCACAGGCACGTCTTCGAGGACCGCCGCAGTGATCAGGACCTGCTCGAAATCGCCGATCGCCTCTGCCAGACGTGATCGGCGCGAAGCATCGAGCTCGGCGAAGACGTCGTCGAGGATCAGGACGGGATCCCCGGCGCGCGACTCACTCCGCACCAGCTCGGCAGCAGCGAGCTTGAGCGCAAGCGCAAACGACCAGGACTCCCCGTGGCTCGCCGTGACGCGGGCCGGCAGGCCGTTCAACCAGAAGACGGCGTCGTCGCGGTGCGGACCCACGAGGCTCACACCGCGTTCGAGCTCCCGCGGACGCATGGCAGCCAGCTGCGCCGCGAACCGCTCGCGGATCTCAGACGTCGTGACCTCGCCACCCTCGACCTCGGCACCCTCGCCATCCGCGTCGCCCATCACGGAAGCTGCGTGCCCGAAGGCCGACACCCGCATCGAGAGCGTCGGACGGTGGTCGGCGCCGACCAAACGCTGATACGAGCCGGCGAGGTGAGGAAGGAGCCGGTCGCAGAGCAGGAGCCGTTCCGCGATGATCTGCGAGCCCAGCTCGAGCATGCGCTCATCCCAGACGTCAAGAGTCGCGATCATCGCGTCGGACGATCGTGGCCCTCGCATGGATCGGAGCAGGGAGTTCCGCTGTCGAAGCACACGCTCGTAGTCGGCGATGACACCGCCCAGTCTGGGCGAATGGGTCACGAGCAGGGAGTCGAGGAACCGCCGCCGTGCCCCGGGTTCGCCGCGAACGAGCGTCAGATCCTCCGGTGCGAACAGCACACTCGCGAAGTACCTGGCCAAGTCGCGAGAGCGGACGTTCTGTCCGCCGACCCGCGCCTTGTTCGCACCCGAGCTCGCGATCTGCACGTCGAGGTGCAGCGACCGCGTCTCGTGGGCCAGCTCCATCTTGACGACGGCAAACTCCTGGCCGAAGCGCACCAGCGCCTGGTCGCTCGAGACTCGGTGCGAACCGAGCGTGGCCAGGTACCCGATCGCCTCGACGAGGTTGGTCTTGCCCTGGCCGTTGGAGCCGACGAACAGGTGAGCGCCGGGTCCAAGCGAGAGGTCGGCGGACTCGTAGTTCCTGAAGTCGTGCAGCTGCAGACGGGTGACGTGCACCGGTTACCGCATGAGCAGATTCGGCTGCAGCAGGTAGCGGTAGTTCGTCGACTCGCCTTCATCGCGCGTGGTCTGGCTCGTCAGCAGCACCGGTCCGGGCTTGTTCGGGTTTTCGGAGTTCGTGAACGCGATGCGCACGAACGGCGAGTGGATGGCCCCGACGCCGTCGAGCAGGAACTGCGGCTTGAGCGAGACGACCATGTCGTTGCCCTGGAGCACCGCGTCGAGGTTCTCGCTCGCCTGCGCCTGCTCGCTGCCGAGCGCTTCCAAGTGGAGTCCCTCGGTCGTGAAGGTGAAACGCAGAGCCGCCTCGCGCTCGAGGACGAGCTGCACTCGACGGACCGCGTCGACGATGTCGCTCACCGTGAGCACCGCGTAGTGCGGCGTCTCGGCGGGGAACAGACGCTCGACGGCGGGGAAGTTGCCCTTGATGAGCAGCGAGGTGACGGTCTTGTTGCCGGCCGAGAAGGCGATCAGCTCGCGGATGTCGTCCTTGACGAGGGTGATGGTGATCTCACCGGAGCTCCCGAGCGACTTGCCGACCTCTGCGAGTGTCTTCGCCGGGACGAGCGCCGTCTCGGTCTCCGTGAGCGAGCTCTGCCATTCGATCGTGCGAACCGCGACCCGGTAGCGGTCGGTTGCAACGAGGCTCATGGAGTCTGCCTGCAGGGAGAGGTTGACGCCGGTGATGACGGGGGCGACATCTTCACGGGAAGCGGCGACGGCGACCTGCGAGATGGCCTCCGAGAAGACGTCGCCGGCGATGGAGCCGCTGGCTCCCTCGACGACGGGAAGGCTCGGGAACTCCTCGATCGGCATCGTCGGGAGGTGGAACGAAGCGCTTCCACAGCGGATGACGACACCGGAGTCGTCACGGCTGAGCTCGACGGGGGCCTGCGGGAGCCTGTTCGCGATGTCTGCGAGGAGGCGACCCTGCACGAGAACCGCACCGGGTTCCTGCACATCAGCGTCGATGCTCGTGCGGCTCGAGACCTCGTAGTCGAACGATGAGAGCGTGACGCCTGCCTCGCCGACCTCGACGACAACACCGCTGAGGATGGGGAGGGTCGGGCGCTGAGGCAGAAGCTTGACGACAAACGACACCGCATCGCTGAAGACGTCACGGTTGACCACAAACTTCACTAGGCGTTCCTCTCGTTGGAATGCCCCAATGGTAGCCGCCTCGATTCGGTGTGTTGTGACCGATCGCACGTGCATCCTGTGATGCACGCAGCAGCACGCTCGAGTCGTCGCGCACGCGAAAATACCAGCTAGACGAGGTCCAGCCGACCACCGTCCATCGATGTCATCGACTCTCCCAATATCTATAGATTTCTTGTCATCATCGTATTAACAGCTGTGCACACTGTGGATAACTCCGAACTCGCCAGCAGCCCCACGGGAACTACAGGAATGTAAGTTGTGGTGGAGCGGTGGACGCCCTGTGCACGCTGACGAGCACTGGGGTGCACAACTTCGCGGACTCCACAGCGTCGAGGGCGTTTTCCACAGTCCGTGCTCGCGTGTCGATTCCACAGTCCACAAGTTATCCACAGGCGAAAACGACAAGAAAAACTCCACATCCGAGCACAGGGCGTCGTGATGTGGAGCAGATGGAGCACTCAGGAGCGGCCGTTGCCGTTCTGACGGATGCGCGCGGTGAGCTCGGTGACCTGGTTGTAGACATCTCGTCGCTCGGTCATGAGCTTCGTGATCTTGCGGTGCGCGTACATGACCGTCGTGTGGTCCCGTCCGCCGAACAGCTGCCCGATCTTCGGGAGCGAGAGGTTCGTCATCTCCCTGCAGATGTACATGGCGATCTGCCTGCTCGTCGCGATCGCCTGAGAGCGGGACGAGCCATAGAGGTCATCGACCGTCAGCTGGAAGTACGCTGCAGTGCGGTTGATGATGTCGACCGGGGACACGATGCCCGTGTCCTGGTCGGAGACCAGATCCTTCAGAACGGTCGAGACGAGCGCCAGATCGACCTTCTCACCGTTGAGATTCGCGTACGCGGTGACCCGGATGAGGGTGCCCTCGAGCTCACGGATACTCGAAGACACCCGTGCAGCGATGAACTCGAGCGCATCGTCGGGAATCAGGAGGTTGTCGACCTGCGACTTCTTCCTCAGGATGGCGATACGCGTCTCGAGGTCAGGCGACTGCACGTCGGTGATGAGGCCCCACTCGAAGCGCGACCGCATCCGGTCCTCGAAGCCCGTCAGCTGCTTCGGTGGGAGGTCGCTGGTGATCACGACCTGCTTGTTGTGCTCGTGCAGGGTGTTGAACGTGTGGAAGAAGGCTTCCTGCGTCGAGTCCTTGCCCTGCAGGAACTGGATGTCGTCGATCAGGAGGATGTCGTTGTCGCGGTAGCGCGCCTGGAACGACTGCGTCCTGTTGTTGGCGATCGAGTTGATGAAGTCGTTCGTGAACTCTTCGCTCGAGACGTACCTGACCTGGATGCCAGGGTAGATCGACTCGGCATAGTTGCCGATGGCGTGGAGCATGTGGGTCTTGCCGAGCCCGGAGCCGCCGTAGACGAACAGGGGGTTGTACGAGCGAGCCGGTGCTTCCGCCACTGCGACCGCAGCAGCATGCGCGAATCGGTTCGACCCTCCGATGATGTAGTTGTCGAAGGTGTAGCGAGGGTTGAGGCGGGACTCCGGGTCGGGCTGCGTGCGCGCTCCCTGATCCGACGAGGAGTGGGCGCCGATCGCCTCCGACTCGACCACGGTGACGGAGCTCGTCGGCGCGGGAGCGGAGCGTGGCGGAGCCACCTCTATGTAGTCGTGCGAGTCAAGGGGCTCGCTCGCCGATGCCCGGGGCGCAGCATCCGGGTTGACGAGCACCGCGAAGGTCTTGATCTCGGACTCGTCGAGCTCTGCGATCGCTGCGAGCATCGGCACCCGCGCGCGCGTCTCGATCATCGTGCGAGTCATGTCGTTCGGGACCTCGAGGAGCAGGGCGCCGCTCATGACTCCCTTCGCCTCCACAAGGCCGAGGAACCCCAGGAGGGAAGCGGGGACGCGGTCATCTTCACGCAGTGTGGAGAGCAGCGTCTGCCACGTCTCCGAAACGGGGTCGGTCACCGAAGCACTCCCCCCATCCCTCTGTACTTCCCAGCTCCGCATCTCTGTGGGCCGGCGTTACTTCTTGGCTGCGCACTCGCAGCATGGTCAACGCACCGGCCGTGTGGCACTGGTGCGCAAGTCATTGTGATCTACCCGGTGAGATATCCACAACTTCTGTGGACAAACGGGCGTCTGCCTGTGCATAACTCGCAGAGGTAGGGGTCCAGCCTACGCTGGATCAGGACGTGCGCCAATCGCTTTCGCTGGATCCGGCATGTCGGAGCCGCGCGGCACGAGCTCGTGAGCATAATGCTGGGCTTCTGGCGGCAGTTGACTGCCAGGCGCAGGTCACGTAGGTTAAGGCAGTTGTGCCCTTCGGTAGGGCACTTGTGAAAATCCGTACGGCGTCCGCCGATCGGGTCGTATCTTCCGGAGTTCTCATGTCGAAGCGTACTTTCCAGCCAAACAACCGCCGTCGCGCGAAGACCCACGGCTTCCGCCTGCGTATGCGCACCCGTGCGGGTCGCGCCATCCTCTCGGCTCGTCGCCGCAAGGGACGCACCGAGCTTTCCGCGTAGCTTCTTGCTTCCCTACGCGAACCGCGTCACGAAGGGCGATGACTACCAAGCCATCGTTCGACGCGGCGTTCGCGTGGGTGCTCGGGGAATCACGGTCAGCGTGCGCGAGCGCGACACCAACGACACACCTACTCGCTTCGGCTTCATTGTCTCGAAGCGGGTAGGTGTGGCCGTTGTGCGCAATCGCATCCGTCGTCGCCTCAAGGCCGTCTCCAGGGAGCTTCTTCCTGAAGTGGGTCCGGGTTTTGACATCGTCTATCGCGTGCATCCCGAAGCGGCTGCGCTCGGATTCGAGGAGCTGCGGGAGCGTGCCAGGTTCGGATCCTTGCGAGGGGTGCGTCGTATCGCCGCCAATGGCGAAGCGAATGCACCGAGAACCGTGAGCTCGAGCACCTGATGGGCGGCTCACTCCGCGCGATCGCGCTGTTTCCTCGAAACGTCGTCATCGCCGTGCTCAACGGCTACCGGCTGCTGATCTCTCCGCTCTACGGAGATGTCTGCCGGTATCACCCCAGCTGCTCCGCGTACTCTTTAAGAGCCGTGCAGGTTCATGGCGTCCTCCGGGGCGGCTTCCTCACCGGGCGACGACTCGTTCGTTGCCACCCCTGGGCTGCCGGAGGCATTGACGATGTGCCAGAGCCTGAACACAGAACCACCACCACTACTGCCCACGGATTCGTAGTCCAGGGCAGCTAGCGGCATCTAAGAGAAAGACGTCACCACACTCATGGATATCCTCGGAACCATCCTGTGGCCGATCAAATGGGTCATCGAGCTCATCCTGGTCGGATTCCACTCGCTGTGGACGACGCTCGGTCTCGATGGCACAGATGGCTGGACCTGGATCCTCGCGATCCTCGGCCTGGTGCTCGTCGTCCGCTCCGCCATGATTCCCCTCATGGTGAAGCAGGTGAAGTCGCAGCGAGCCATGATGGATGTCGCTCCTGAGATCAAGAAGATCCAGGACAAGTACAAGGGCAAGCGCGACCAGTTCTCGATGGAGGCGATGCGCCGCGAGACCATGGCGGTCTACCAGCGCACCGGCTCGAACCCCATGGCAGGGTGCTGGCCGCTCCTCGTGCAGATGCCGATCTTCTTCGGTCTCTTCTCTGTGCTCAACGGCGCACAGCACAACACGGTGGGAGTGGGCCTCCTCAACCAGGAGCTCGCCACATCCTTCTCGCAGGCAGATATCTGGGGCGCGCCGCTGAGCGCGACGTTCCTCAATAACGACGGCAACGTCGGGGTGCAGATCCTCGCCGGCGTCATGGTCGTCGTGATGACGGTCTCGCAGTTCATCACCCAGAAGCAGATCACCTCGAAGAACGTGTCGCAGGCGACCAAGGAGTCGCCGATGTACCGCCAGCAGCAGATGCTGCTGTACATCCTGCCGCTCACGTTCCTCGTATCCGGTGTCATGTTCCCGCTCGGTGTCATGACGTACTGGCTCATCTCGAACTTCTGGACGATGGGGCAGCAGTACATCATCATCCGCAACATGCCGACGCCCGGCTCTGAAGCCGCGAAGGCTCGCGAGGACCGACTCAAGGCTCGAGGCAAGTGGGTCGAGCCTGAGCGCAAGGACTCCAAGGGCAACGTCATCATCGAGGCACCCGTGCAGCAGCCGGTGCAGCGATCGCAGCCTGTGTCGAAGAACAGGGCCAAGAAGAAGGCCTCTGGAGGCAAGCCAAGCGGTGGCACCTCTTCGGGCAAGAGCAGCCCACCTGCCAAGAAATAGCTCCCCAACTCTCGTTGCCACACTGTTTTAAGGAACCCGCATGACTGAAGCAACTCCTGAGACCATCCCCGCAGAGGTCAGCACACCGGACACTCGTGACGACGGTGACATCGCGGCGGACTACCTCGAGGAGCTGCTCGACATCAGTGACGTCGACGGTGACCTCGATATCGAGGTTCGCGAGTCTCGCACGTATATCTCGGTGAACTCAGACGGCGAATCGAACCTCTCGAAGCTTGCAGACGGCGAGACGGTTGACGCCCTCCAGCACTTGACCCGTCTGGCTGTCCAGGCTGAGACCGGCGAGTTCTCAAGACTCATTCTGGACATCGGAGGCTCGCGGGATGCACGCCGCATCGAGCTCGTCGGCCTGGTCGACCGCGCCGTGACCCGCATTGAGGAAGGTGCCTCCTCCGCGGCGCTTCCCCCTATGTCGTCCTACGAGCGCAAGATCGTGCACGACATCGTCTCGGAGCGTGGCTACGTGTCCGAGTCGGAGGGCGAAGCGCGCGAGCGTCACACCGTCATTCGCCCAGTCGCATCTGCCTGACCGAAGAGTTATCCACAGGAGTTTCCACAGGCGAAATCCCGGTTCGCGGCGACTTTCAGGTCTAGAACCACTAAATGCCTGGTCAGAAGCCTATTCCTGACGATTTGGCTGTCAGGTGACGCCAGCCAAGGGTTTTCCACAAAGTTATCCACAGCTTTGTTGCGCACGAACGACTGTCTGGCGAGTGTGGTCTCCGTCATGCATGTCAGACTGGTGCGAGCTGATTGCGGGAGGCTCTCGCAGTCTGGTGCCGACATTCACGTTCGAGAGGGAACTCCTGCATGACTCAGCAGCCAACCGAAGTCGAGGTCGAGCCGGCGATCGCCGCGGAGCTCTTCGCTGATCGTATCGACCTCGCGCGGGCATTCACGGCCGACCTCGCTCAGTACGGGGAACAGCTCGGTCTGGTGGGGCCCCTCGAGTACCCGCGACTATGGACGCGCCATATCGTGAACTCCGTGCTCATGGCGCCGCTGCTCCGTCCGGGACTTGTTGGGGATATTGGCTCTGGTGCAGGCTTGCCGGGAATCGTGCTCGCCATCGCACGCCCTGATGTCAACTTCGTACTGATTGAGCCCATGGAGCGTCGCACCGATTGGCTGCAACGCGAGGTGGACGGGCTTGCCCTCGAAAACGTGCAGGTTCGTCGTGCTCGTGCCGAGGAGGTTCATGACGAGTTCACGTTCGACCAGCTGACAGCCCGCGCCGTTTCGGCATTGAGCAAGCTCATTCCGATTACCGTTCCACTTGTCCGCTCAGGCGGGGAGCTGGTCTTCCTCAAAGGACGCTCCGCAGAGGCGGAGATCGAAAAGGCCAGCAAGGTGATCCGCAAGTTCGGTCTCACGGACGTTCGTGTCGAGGAGCTCGGGGACGAGCTGGAGACCGAGACGACGCGAGTCATTCGCGCGACCGTCGACTGACAGCTTGGGATTGCCACCCAGGGTGATCTCGACTGCAAACTGTCTTGCATCAGTCTAAGTAGATGCAAAAATTTCAGCTGCTCGTAGGACGAATGAGGGCGGGCACTGAAGAAGTTTCACGTGAAACCCCTCCTGATTGACAATCCGGCGCACGAAGTAGCTCTCTTGGGCCACTTGCAGTCGAATATGCGAGGATCAGCGCGCCTGACATCCGAATCTGGCTTCTAGCTGGCAAGATCGGCATGGTTTCTTACTCTGGGGTGGCCCGAGTTTTGGTTGCGGATCACATGACTGCAGTCACGATCAGTTCGAGGAGTTTTCGGCGTTCCCCGCACTGAGTTGTAGGTATTCGGGCCCCGTGGCTGTCACCCACCTACCTATGTGGTCTGCGACCCGCTTCGCTTACGCACGGCTCTTCGATAGCGAGAGTTTCACGTGAAACGCTGGGGAGTGCTCGTACCCGGTTGTCCTCTAGGGCGCTGCTCCGCGAAACTGTCATTCGTTGCGTGTCCAGGCGCCGTGCCTGACTTGAGCACTGTGTCGGCCGCCGTGACACGGGCATCGAGACGGGTGGTGTCGGCGTTGCACAAGTGCTTGCACGAGTGCCTTGGACACCGACAAGCCCGGAGATTCGACTGGCAGCAGTGCCGACCGTCGTGTCCTGGTTTCGTGTCGTGCCTGTCGCTGTGCCGTGTTGCCCTTTGGGTAGATGGGTGGGCGGGTGAGTATTTGTGGCTTCCCTGGCCCACTCCGAGACAGTCCTGTGCGAGTGGAGGAAGTCTGAGGACACCGTGACCGCCCTGACGCGGTCCACCGACGTCGCGAAGCTCGCACGGCCGTCGCCGTGCTCGTACGTGGAGGGCTGAGTGAAAAGCTTGCGGCCGCCTGCGGCCGTCTGCTGGCGACTGACTGTTGACGGTGGGCGACGGACTGGCGGTTGGGGTTGCGGGTTCAGCAGGCCAGGACAGGCACAGGCAGAAGCACGGGAACGGACGTAGGGAGCTTGGCTAGGGATAGAGAGACGCTTGGAGGGTCGAAGTCCGAGGGAGCGTCAACGAATGAGACATGGTGCGGGGGCAAGCGTCATTGTCATCGTCCGTCCACAAGTCAGGTGGAACGCGCATTGGGCGCTGGATGCTGATCTGGTGTGGAAGTAGCTTGATGCTGTCCCGGCCACTGTCGTGGCTCCTCGAGTTCGTGAGCGGGGCTAGCTCCGGGTGCGGACGCAATCCTCTGGCTGCTCTTCGTAGGGGCCCAGACGCGGGCTTGAGGGATCGTACTCGCCTAGGGCAGCCAACTTGCGCTATTGGACTGATCTTGAGCTCACATGGGCTGCTTAATTCTCGTTTCAGTCGAGTCCAGGGCCGGACCTCACTGTGTTCAGGTGCCCGTCTCATCACTCAACCAGTCTCCAGGTCTCGCTTTCTGGTTGTTCCACGTGGAACATGCTTGAGATTCAAGACCCGAGCTTGCAAATCGCAAGACCCTCTTAGCTACGCTCAACGCACAGCTTCTAGCTTCCATGATCAGACGGTCACCCCTTCGTCGACAATCATGTTCATCTCAAAGCCCACTGTGTTGGTTTCACATGAAACGGCGGCGGTCCGACCATCATGCCCCGAGCCAAGACTCGCACCCCAAGGTCTCCCGATCGGGGGCATCAGCTCGCGCGCTGAAGTAAGGAAGGCAGTGGGTAGGAGGCAAGTACGAGAGGGCTGCTTTGTACGCGGCCTGTTGGAATGGATTCTCGGGCTGAACAAGGACAGACACTCATGCCGATCGCATACGTCGTTGTCGGGTGGAGTCGCGCTGCACCTAGTGGCCTCCTGCAGTCCCGCAGGCCACAGTCATACCATGGGCTGGGAGAGGGTTAGTGGGGCGGCTGGAGCATCTTGAACGTATGCGAACTGCGATCGATTGTCCGAGTCGTATGGAGCCGGAGCCGTAGCGCTGACGGTGCCAAGATGGGGTGCGGCTCTGTGCCTCTGTGTTTCTGTGTTTCTGCGGCTCTGTGCCTCTACACCTCAGCAGGGAGGAGCTCAGATCATTGCCCATTGCAAATTTCGATTTCTGTCGTGCGCTGGAAACGAGGCGCAGCAGATCGGTCGAAGCTCTCATTAGCGGCGAGCGGCGAGCGGCGAGCTGGGAGCTGGTCAGCTGTATATGGGTCCGGAGGAAAATAGTCAGCTCGCCGTAGAACCACGCCTTCCGTCTCGCTCCACTCAGTCCGGCTTTACACGATACGAATCGTGAGCCTGATGGGTACGCGAGATTACGCCTGTCATTGAGCGAAGCGCGGCAGCAGAGTCCGACAAGGGCAGCGACTACAGACTACAACTGTGGCGCGAAGCGGGTCATGGACCTGGTCCTCAAGCACGGGACAGTCTCTGGGCGGTGTGTTCCACGTGAAACGGACGATCATGGGTGCCTGGCGGTACCGCCGCGAGCAGCCGGTGTCGTGCAGAATTCGATCGACTGAGTCTGCCATCCGCCGCCGCTGAAGCTCGAGATGTGGCGTGGCGTTCTCTGATTCTGTGCATTGGAGTGTCTCGCCTGGTTCAAGCAGAGGTCCGCAAGTTTCAAGAGGTGTCGACCGGCCACGGACCACCGGCCTGGGTGCGACGACGCAGCAGCCGCAACCGGCAATGTAGTCCCTCCGAGACTCTTGTCTCGCGACGAGCTGAAAGGGGTCTCTTCTCTGCGGCAGCTCGAGTTAGGTCGAGAACGGAGGTGCGTCGAGAGAACTCCGGTCTGGCACGCATGAGGGAGCGGGAGTGGGATCTGGATCGCGACTCGTCTTGTGGCAGTGGGGTCGAAGGGACGTCTCGCCCCAAACCCAGACTCCGAGATGCTGATATCGGTTTCGTTTCACGTGAAACAGAACTTGGCTGTTGACAGCTCTGATCATGTTTGAGGGTGATCATCGACGTATTTGGAGCCCCTTCAGATGGATCTCATGACCACGGAGACTCTCGAGAATGGGCCTTGCCGGGTTCCCGGGATAGCGGATGCGTGACTCCACAGCCGGTCCGTTTCGCAACCGTGAGCCGCAGTACGAGCGATATTGGCGAGAGTGTCCTTCGCGAGTTCAACCTCTGGTGCTCAAATGGTGAAGGGATGTAGTTCCGTCGACCCTTGATTTCCTGAAGTACCGAACCGCAAGAGAGAGGGCCGCGTCCTTGCTTGCGGTTTTTGAGAATGATCGAGTCAGCTCAGCTGCAAAGGTCTCGAGCCCCTAGTCGCACCTGACCGCGGTCTTGCAGTGAGCTACGTTTCACGTGAAACGTCTCGTGAAACATCTTGGGAAGGCACCGATTAGAGATGTCGGGTGAAGAAGCATTGACGCTTGCTGAGATTCGTTCTGAATCATTCTGGCTCGACTCGCCAATGGCTGGCCGGCCGGTGTTCGTCGACTACTGCACCGAGGGTGGACAACCCTCTTGAGCACCAAGGATGCGCCTCGTTTCACGTGAAACGTGATCCGATTGCTCGGTCAGCTGGACACCTAGGTAGTCGGGTCATTCAATAGCAACTGCGCCTCTCGATCATGACACCCCTGGGTCTTCCGCGATCGGATTCGATTTAGAAGGAGGTGGCTGGGGAGGTACGTGAGTGGGCCCAGGGGCCGAGAATCACCGACAGTGCTCTATTCGACCGGTGGGGTGGAGCTTGGCTTCTAGTCACGGATAGCTGCGAACTAGAGGCGTAGAACAACTGGACTCGACTCTGTTCTCCAGCGGGTCGGGGTACTTAGGGTTGTGCCGCAACGCGGAATTAGCAGTAGAGGACCAGGCGTTGAAGGCGCTGGCGACGGCGGCCCGAGTCGCATGACGCCCGTGGTCACAGTCGTCGCCCGTGGTCGCAGTCGTGGTCGTTCGTGGGTGCGAGTGCGTGTGCGAGTGCGAGCGCGAGTGCGAGCGCGAGTGCCAATGCGATCCGATCTGGTTCACCAAACCCACCATGGTTATCGAGGTACGCAGCGAGAGGTGAGGGGTGCGCACGGTATCCACTGGATTTTGGCGTCCGATCTTTGGCCTTCTTTGCATCGGAATGGACTCTAGGGTTCTCAATTTCTGGGTGTTTGAACAACCGATACCTGGCGTCAGTTCTTCGTTCCCAATGACCCAAGGACGGAGACCTTCGAGTCTTCAGGGAAGGCGCGTGCCTGCCGGGTCGCTCTACGAGCTGTGAGGCCTCGCTACCACTGGGAATAGGAGTAGGAGTAGGACGTACCGATGTACCGAGTAATCGAACGAGAGAGTCCCGTCGGCAGTCTGCCCAGCAGCCACGGTGGGTGCCGCAGTTAGTGGCCCTGTAGGCCTGTAGGCCTGTAGGTCTCTAGGTCTGTACCCCAGCAGAACCGGGCCCCGAGGGCTTAGGTGCAGGCTGCGCGTCCAACGGGGCTGATGAGAACCCGCTTCTCTGCTCATGTTTCACGTGGAACGAAGTTCGAGTAGATCTCGCTGAGAAAGACGCAGCCACATGAGGCAGTAGCCTCGGATCGGTATCCCTGAAAACGCACATGCAGCACAGGGCCAGGGGCGACGTGAAGGAGCAAACTGGGTGATGCTGAGCCCCTCGCCGGCCACGAACTAGCCGACCGAACTCCGCGGCTCGGTGGCTCACAGGGGCATCACACCACACCGCACAGGTCTGATCCTCGAGCACTGCAGTCATCGTGACTTTGACTGTCCGGCTCCATGGCCCGCAGCGGTGGGTGGCTGTGGTGCCAAGCTAGGTAGTCCGGGTGCGTACGGATGTGCTCTCTCTCTCTCTCTCTCTCTCTCTCTCTCTCTCTCTCTCTCTCTCTCTCTCTCGTCGGCTTGCGATCTTGTTCGTCGCTTCCCGCCCGCGCTGGCTGAACTACATCGTCTCCTTAGGTGAGGGCGCGGGCCTTGAGCGGAACAGGGCAGATCGGTCTGCAATCCTGGCCCACGCCGAAATACTGGCGGACACCGAGGCTGAGCATGGATACGACGGGCGCGGCCACGCTTCGGTTGAAGAGCAATAGCGTTCGATGCGCCGGGATACCTGCCCGTCCCTCCCGACTTGGTCGCCCGCGGACCACGCACGGCATCTCTCGAAGACGGGACGGGCTAGCGACTCGGTGTGTTCCACGTGAAACGGATCGAATAGACGACGCTGCCCTTCTTTTCGGATTTGGAGTGCGCCTACCGTCAACGCCAAAGGGCAGCGACAGCCGGCGAACCTGCAACACAGGAGTCACGTGCGTAGGCGGCCGATGTGATCAAGTACCGCGTCTCCGCGCTCTAGCGTTGCGCGTCCTCGTTGTGTGGTGTGGGACCAGGCGATTCGGCCTTCTTTCAACGCTCCACTGTCTTGTCGCAGCTTGGCGCGAAAGCTCGCGCTGAACTGTTTCGCTGTCGGACTTCTGCAGAGGGACCGCGCTCTAGGGCTGTCCTGGACACGCGGGAGCCTCCTTGGAACGGTGGCTGGACGAAGAGGTGGCTCGTCGGGCTTAGTTCAGTCCTACCGCTTAGTCAGCCCTACCGGGCCTGACAACAGAGCGATGCTCTCTGTCGGGCATCGTGAGAGCGACGATGACGACCATTGGCCGGTCCGCTGAGCCGGGATTTCTGCGTCGCGCACAGAAAGGCTGGGAGCTCATCGAACCCCGCTTGGAGAACCACCTCAGAGGTTGCGGTCTCTTTGTCTTGAGCTAGTTCGTATGCAGGACAATCTCCGGTGTTCAGTCGGCCACATTCTCATGCGGTCGAGGTCGAGGGCGAGGCCGGGCTCGCTCGACGTCCTTGCAAAGAAGCGCGCAGTGGGTGGTCATTCGGGACGTTCCACGTGAAACGCATTCGTCGAGAGGTGGTGAGGTGCGAGCGAAATCGTAGCGCCCCGCGCCCCGCGCGCCGCGTTGGCCCGTCAGCCACCGCGTTACCCGGGCCCGTCTCCTGATTTGAGCTCACCTCAGAGCGTGAGTCCGCGGTTCCGTTGGCCAGACGGAACTTGTCCCTCTGCCTAGCGACTCACTGCACGGTTGATCCCGTCCCGGGGCTGCGAAACCGGGACAGTACCGCCACTCACGATGACAACAAAGCAGCCGGGCTCTTGAATGTCGTCGGTGTTCGCTGGCCACGTAGATCCCCAAGATCCAAGCCCGCGGGTCTGGTCAGCACCGGGGCCACCAGATCTGAGAGTTTCAGTTTTGCCCCGCCAGAAGGACGCGGTGACGGTCCTACGGACCATTGTCACTGGCTCCGTCCTGATGTTCAGAGTGCTTGCTGTTGGCGGTAGACGGTGCCCTCGACGCGGGATGGGGCTGCCGTGTTCGGAGCGGTAGCTACCCAGCGTGATGCGCTCCAGTTGCCGGGTTCTGAACATCGCAGTCATTTCAAGCAGATGTGGCTACGCGAGCTGCGGGCTCCTTCGGACAGACGGGAAACTACTCCCGGACCCTCGTCTCTTCGTCCAACTGTCCGATGACCAGCGTTTCACGTGGAACAGTTCGTGTATTCGTCCACCCTTGAGCCCGCGCGTGCATACGCGCGGTGCGAGCGTCTGTGCGCTGCCCGACCTTGCTCGCTTTAAGGTCTTCGTGGTCTTAGAGTGGCAGGGCTCGGGCCTGGTGCGTTGCATTGCATCCGTCGAGCCTCTGCCGGAACGAGTGAGTAGCTTCTGCTGTGCCGCGCGACACCTCAACCTTCTAGCTGAAGTTGATGATGCGAAGCCGATGTTCCACGTGAAACCTACCGCCGCTGCACTGTGCACTGATTCCACAAGCCTGAGCGTCACCGCGTTTTCGCGTGCGATCTGGGGCACAATTGAGACGTCTACTTGAGGGAGAGCATTCTTGAAAGCTTCATCTGCCGGCGATGCCGCTTCGCCACCAGCGTCGCAGCTCGACGACTCACCGCTCGCGACGGCCCTCTCTGAACTGAACCAACGGAGAAAGAGCCTGGTCAAGAGAGAGGTTCCCCTCCCCGACCACACGCGCATCTTCACGATCTCCAACCAGAAGGGTGGAGTCGGGAAGACTACAACGGCGGTCAACCTCGCGGCGGCCCTGGCGACGCTCGGTGCTCGGGTCCTGGTCATCGACCTCGACCCCCAGGGCAACGCATCCACTGCGCTCGGTATCGAACACAGGGGTGAGACCGCGGGAACCTACGAGGCACTCCTCGATGGAGAACCACTGAGCGAACTCATGCAGCAGTGCCCCGATATCCACACCCTCTGGTGCGTGCCGGCAACACTTGACCTGGCGGGCGCTGAAATCGAGCTCGTCAACCTCGACAAGCGCGACTACCGCTTGCGTCAGGCAATCGCGGGACTCCTGGACGAGACCACGGGCACCGAGCAGGAGTTCCACTACGTCTTCATCGACTGCCCTCCCTCGCTCGGCCTGCTGACGATCAACGCATTTGTCGCTGCGCGTGAGGTGCTCATTCCCATCCAATGCGAGTACTACGCACTTGAGGGACTCGGACAGCTGATCTCGAACCTCAACCTCCTGTCACAGGATCTCAACCCGCAGCTTCGACTCACGACGATCCTGCTGACGATGTACGACGGGCGCACCAACCTGTCGCAAGAGGTCGCCGCCGACGTGCGAGAGCACTTTCCGCAGGAGACGCTGAAGGTCGCCATTCCCCGCACCGTCCGTATCTCGGAAGCCCCGAGCTTCGGCAAGACCATCATTTCCCACGAACCAACCTCGACCGGCGCGATCGCGTATCTCGAAGCGGCCGTCGAAATCGCCCAGCGAGGAGCATAAAGAACATGGCTACAAAAAAACGGACCGGACTCGGTCGGGGCATCGGGGCACTCATCCCCACGTCAGATCGAGGCGCATCTCGCCCTTCCGACGTGTTCTTCGACAGTGACACGCCCGCCTATCCGACGACTGCATCGACGCGTACCAATGCAGGAAATAAGACGGCAACGTCTGCTCGTGACGCCGACGCCGTCACCGAAGAGGCAGCCAAAGACGGCGCCAGGACTTCAGAGGTGGGTGCAGAGAAGAAGGCCCCCGCGACTCGCGCAAGTCGCGCGAAAACCACGACAACAAAGGCACCGGCCGCTAAAGCGGCAGCAACAAGGACACCCGCGGCGAAGGCCCCAGCCGGAACCAAGGCCCGCGCCACGGCTGTGAAGACACCCCCGAGCACCGCCGCCGCTCCGAGCCCTGCAACTGGATCGAAGAACATCGATTCAATAAGCATGGTCGACGACACCCAAGACCTGACGAGCACCACCGCTCCGGCCTCAGAGTCCTCGTCCGAAGCGCTCGACCCAGCCCCTGCGCCGGGCAACGAAAGCAACGGCGACAACGGCGGAGATGGCGACGGCCTCATCGAGATCCCTGGTGCGACCCTGCGCGCCCTGGACCCGAGCCGGATCGTTCCGAACGCGCACCAGCCCCGAACCGAGTTCGACGAAGCCGCGCTCCAAGAGCTCATCATCTCCGTGCGCGAGTTCGGGGTGCTCCAGCCGATCGTCGTTCGCCCGATCCCAGCCGACCACCCGCTTCGTGACGAAGCCGACTTCGAGCTCATCATGGGTGAGCGTCGCCTCCGGGCAACGAAGGCAGCCGGTCTCTCGAGCATCCCCGCAGTCATCCGCAATACCGAAGACGACGTCATGCTGCGTGACGCGCTCCTCGAGAACCTGCACCGCAGTCAGCTCAACCCGCTCGAGGAGGCATCCGCGTACCAGCAGCTGCTCAACGACTTCGGGATCACGCAGGAGGTGCTCGCCGAGCGAATCGGTCGATCACGCCCGCAGATCAGCAACACGCTGCGCCTCCTTCGCCTTCCACTGGAGGTTCAGCGTCGTGTCGCAGCCGGTGTGCTCTCAGCCGGTCACGCGCGTGCGATCCTCAGCGCGGGCGAACCGGCAGCCATGCAGCAGCTTGCCGACAAAATCGTCAACGAGGATCTGAGCGTTCGCTCGGCCGAGGCTGCCGCTGCGAAGTCGAGCAGCGCCAAGGCAGACACTCAGGCACCCATCCACAAGGAGCCCCGCAGCGGCCTCACCGGGTATCTCGACGAGATCGGCGAGCAGCTCGGCGACCGCCTCAACACCCGCGTCAAGGTCACCCTGCGGCGCACCAAGGGCCAGATCGTCGTCGACTTCGCGTCCATCGCGGACCTGAATCGGATCCTCGAGGAGCTCGGCGAGTCCGCACCCGGCAAGTAGCTCGACGCGAGTCGGCGCCGCACCCTGCGGCGCCGACACCGTGCCGACCCCGAGCTGAACTCATGCCGACCCCGAACTGCTTCGCCACACGAGTCCGGGTACAACTGAGGCATGCACGTGAACAGAGGAGGTGGATGCGCGCCGACCGCGCATCCACCTCCTCTGTTCTGCAGGGAGAAGCTGGCTACTCGAGCGGCCCGCGTGCAGCGGCTGACGCGGCGAGCTGCGCGTAGATCGTGCTGAGCTCGGAGTCGTCGGCCTCGATGCCGAGGGGCACGATCGAGGTCTCCGTGAGCCCGGGGATGGGATCCGCCTCGAGGAACCACACGACGCCGGCCTCGTCGACGATGAAGTCGACCCGAGCGATGTCGGAGAGACGGATCGTCGCGACCGCGTGCAGGGCCGCCTCGCTGACGCGCTGGGCCTCCTCGTCGGACAGCCTCGCCGGAGCGTAGTACGTCGTCTCACCGGCGTTGTAGCGGGCCTCGTAGTCGTAGACACCCTTGTTGGCCACGACTTCGACCGCGGGCAGGGCAAGCGGTTCGCCGTCGAGGTCGAGCACACCGACCATCACTTCGCGCCCCTCGATGCGCTTCTCGATGAGCACCGTGTCGTCGTAGGTGAACGCGGTGACGAGTGCCTGCGGGAACTCCTCGAACGTCGAGACCGATGTCACACCCTGCGCTGAACCGCCCTCGACGGGCTTCACGACAGCTGGCAGTTCGATGCCGCGCGCGATGAGGCGCATGACGGCCTCGGCGCCGAGTTCACGGAACGTGCTGTTCTCGAGCACGATGGAGGGCGGAGTCGACAGCCCTGCTCGCTTCGCGAGCGCCTTCGCGGTGGCCTTGTTCCACGCGAGCCGCGCGGACGTCGGTCGGGATCCCACGTACGGGATGCGCGCGGCGCGCAGCAGCGAGTACAGGGCGCCGTTCTCGCCGCTGGAGCCGTGCAACAGGGGCCAGACGACGTCTGGCTTCGTCTCTTCGAGGAAGCTGAGCAGGGACGCGTCTGGTTCGCGGATGGTGACGTTTGCGCCCGCTCGGGTGAGCGCATCCGCGACCCGCCTGCCAGATCGCAGCGACACGTCTCGCTCATGCGAGATGCCACCGGAGAGGATGACGACGTGCAGGCCCTCGATGCTCAATGGGGTTCCCTTCGTAGGAGAGTCAGGTGCCGCGGTCAGGAGATGTTGGGCGGCGGCATGTTGACGCGGTCCGCGTCGGGTCCGCGCCGCGTCGACGTTCCGAACGTCTCGACGAGGTCGAGTTCGCCGTTGATGACGTTCGCGAGACGCCGCACGCCGAGCTTGATGCGCTCGGGGGTCGGGTAGCAGAACGAGAGGCGCATCTCGTGGCGCCCGCGGCCGTCGGCGAAGAACGCGGTTCCTGGCGTGTAGGCGACGAGTTCCTTCACGGCGCGGGGCAGCATCTGCTTCGAGTCGAGCTGCTCGGTGAGGCGCACCCACACGAAGAAGCCGCCGTCTGGCTTCGTCCAGCTGAGCTGTGGGAGGTGCTCCTGCAGGGCCTGGTCCATGGCGTCGCGACGCTCCCGGTACACGTCTCGGTAGCCCTCGATCTGCTGTTGCCAGTCGCTCTGACGCAGGTACTCGGTGACAACCCACTGGTTGAACGTCGACGGGGAGAGGATGGACGCCTCGACGGCGAGGATCAGCTTCTCGCGGATGGCGTGCGGTGCGAGCGCCCATCCGACTCTGAGGCCCGGGGAGAGGATCTTCGAGAACGACCCGAGGTACACGACGTTCTCTGCATCCATCGAACGCAGCGCGGGCAGGCCGGGCTTGTCGAAGTAGAGGAGCCCGTAGGGGTTGTCCTCGAGGATCAGGATGTGCTCGCGCTTGCAGATCTCCAGCACGCGGATGCGCCGCTCGAGGCTCATCGTGACGCCAGCCGGGTTGTTGTAGTTCGCGACGGTGTACAGGAACTTGATCGTCCGGCCTTCGGCACGAAGATGCGCGATGGTCTCCTCGAGCGCTTCGGGGATGAGCCCGTTGTCGTCGATCGTGACGTGGGCCACATCCGCCTGGTACGACTTGAACGTGCCGAGCGCACCCACGTAGCTGGGCGCCTCCGCGAGGACGACATCTCCCGGGTTCAGGAAGAGCTTCGACACGAGGTCGAGGGCATGCTGCGAGCCGGTCGTCGTGACGACGTCGTCCGCTGACGCGTCGTTGATGCCTTCGAGGCTCATGACCTGCAGGATCTGCTCGCGCACCTCGGGGATGCCCTGGCCGCCCCCGTACTGCAGCGCTTCGGAGCCGTGCTCCCGCATCATCGTGGAGAAGGCGGAGTGGATGAGCTCTTCCGGGAGGGCCTGCACAAACGGCATCCCGCCGGCGAGCGACACGACCTCGGGGCGAGAGGCGACGGCGAAGAGGGCTCGAACCTCGCTGGCGGCCAGACCGGCGGTGCGGTCGGCGTAGCTGGTGTACCACGGGTCAAGGTTTCGGCCTGTCTGCGGGCCGACGTCTCCTGGATGCGTCACGGGGTTCCTTCGCGAGAGTCGAAATCCCAGGATACGCCCGCGCCGAGCGTTGTCTCGCGAACCGCATGCAGGAAGTGGACTGATCGGCTCGTGTGCGTGAGCTGCAGGCGAAGTCCGAGCGCAGCTCACGCACGCATCAGGAGACGGGCGCGGTGAAGGTGAAGACAGCACCGTCCGAGGTGCACTGCAGCTCGTCGGGGGCCCGGGAGGTGTCGCTCGGCACCAGCGTCACCGCCCACTCACCGTCCACGAAATCGATGACCGCGAGCTCATTCGGGTACAGCTCCTCGAAGGCCTCAGCGTAGAGCGCCATGCGCGAGTCGCGAGTCGCCATCCGACACTGTTCGAGAGCTTGCCCTCGGGTCAGAACGTGATCGGAATCGTCGTCGGCCGCGGGCCAGTCGTCGTAGCCATTGCTCAGCGCGACCGTCTCGGATCCGCCGGTCGCGCAGTAGAGGTTCCACTCGGCTTCGCGATTGAGCTTCGGAAGCAGCGTGATGCGCCACTCGCCAGCCGCCGTCGTCGCAAGATAGTGGTCGGTTCCGAAGGTCTGCTCGTAGTTGGCCTGGAAGTCGGAACCTACTCCCGGGTGCCATGCGTCGAGGCACTGAGCCGCTGCGTCGGCCTCACTGAGCACTGGCTTCTGTGTCGGCTCAGGACCCGCGCTGGCCGAGACCGTCGTCGTCGTGCTGGCTTCGGCATCCGGAGAATCGGAAGCTGTCTCCGACGTGCTTGCACATCCGGTGAGGATGAGGAGGGAGGATGCCGCGATCACGGCGGGTCGGGTCAGGCGCATCGGTCCAGGCTAGCGTCACGAGTCCCAGAGCCTCAGAGCCCCGAGTCAGCGCTTCGAGATCGGCGCGCGATGGCCGTCGACAACCTGCAGGAACGCCGCCGGCGCGACCTCGATATCGAGACCGCGCCGTCCGCCGGAGACGAAGACCGTCGGATACGCGAACGCAGACTCGTCGAGGTACGTCGGCAGGCGCATCCGCTGCCCGAACGGGCTGATGCCACCTCGCACGTACCCGGTTCGCTTCTCTGCGAGTGCGGTGTCGGCGAGCGAAGCGCGCTTGCAGCCAGCCGCCTGAGCGAGCCCGCGCAGGTCGAGCGACCCGCTGACGGGCACGACGGCGACAGCCAACTGCTTCTCGTCGAGTTGCACGATCAGCGTCTTGAAGACACGGGCCTCGTCGATGCCGAGCTTCGCGGCCGCTTCAGCCCCGAACGCAGAGACGCCGGGGTCGTGCACGTAGCTGTGAACCACGTGCTCGACCCCGGCAGCGACGAGCGCCTTCGTTGCGGGCGTTATCGGCGCCCTCGCCATGTCTGCTTCCTTCGCCGGTCGGGTCTAGCCCAGGTAGTCGGCGAACTGCTTCTCGAGTGCCGCACGCGGGTACGCGCCGACGACCTCCTTGACGACCTCGCCGTTCGAGAACAGCTTGAGGGCCGGGATGCTCGTGATGCGGAACTTCATGGCCAGGTCAGGCTCGTCATCGACGTTGACCTTGACGATGGAGAGGTTCTCGTGCGCTTCGCTCATCTGATCGAGCACCGGCGCGACCTGACGGCAAGGGCCGCACCAGGGCGCCCAGAAGTCGACGATGACGGGACCCGGGGCGTCTGCCACGATCTGGTCGAAGTTCGCCGTGGTGGCGACGATCGGTTCTGACATTGGTACCTCCGTGGGAGTTGTCGTGCTTCGTGGTGAATGGTGTTCGGGGCGGAGTGCCTGCTCGGATTGAGTCTGGCTGCACTCCGGCCGGTCAGACGATGACGGTTTCGCTCTCCGTCACCGCAGCGGCTGCCTGGTCTTCCGACTCCTGTGCGATCGG
This sequence comes from Pseudoclavibacter sp. 8L, assembly GCF_902506465.1. Lineage (NCBI taxonomy): Bacteria > Bacillati > Actinomycetota > Actinomycetes > Micrococcales > Microbacteriaceae > Pseudoclavibacter > Pseudoclavibacter sp. 8L. Next base: position 992,757 of record NZ_LR733185.1, read on the forward strand.
CTCGGGGAGAGCTGCCAGGAATGCTTCCGCATCGAGCGCCGCGACCGTGCCTGAGCCCGCAGCCGTGATGGCCTGACGGTAGTGAGGGTCGATGACGTCGCCAGCGGCGAAGACACCGGGGATGCTCGTGCGCGACGAGCGGCCATCCACCCAGATCGTGCCCTCCTCGGTGATGTCGAGGACATCCTTGAAGAGATCGATGCGGGGGTCGTTGCCGATGGCCACGAACACACCCGTCACGGGCAGCTCGGTGCGCTCGTCGGTCGCTGTGTTGAGGACGCTCGCCGACTCGACGCTCGCCTCACCGGCGATGTCCTCGATACGGGAGTTGAGCATCCACTCGATCTTCGGGTTCTGCTCTGCACGCTCGCGCATGATGACCGATGCGCGGAGGTTCTCGGAACGGTGGATGATCGTGACCTTGCTCGCGAAACGCGTCAGGAAGGTCGCCTCCTCCATCGCCGAGTCGCCGCCGCCGACGACCGCGATGTGCTGGTCCTTGAAGAACGCACCGTCGCAGGTCGCGCACCAGGAGACGCCGCGTCCCGAGAGACGACCTTCAGCGTCGAGGCCCAGCTTCCGGTAGGCGGAGCCAGTGGAGATGATGACCGTGCGCGCCTCGAAGTCGCCGCTGTACGACGTGGAGACCTTCTTGACGTCACCGTCGAGGTCAACCGTCGTGACGTCGTCGTAGACGAGCTCAGCGCCGAAGCGCTCAGCCTGCGCCTGCATGCGCTCCATGAGGTCAGGTCCGAGGATGCCCTCGGGGAAGCCCGGGAAGTTCTCGACGTCGGTCGTGTTCATGAGCTCGCCGCCGACTTCGACGCTCGAGGTGATGACAACAGGCTTGAGGCCAGCACGGGCCGCGTAGATCGCAGCTGTGTAGCCGGCGGGGCCTGAACCGATGATGATGACGTTCCGCATGAGTCCTCCGCACTTCTCCGAGTCGCGGGAATCGCGGCTCGACATACAGGCAAACGCGTTGAGACTAGCGACTATTCCTTCGGACGAGGTGTTGAACCGCGCCCGTCGTCGTCATCGGCCTGGCTCCGGGCCTCACGGGCGAGACGCGCCTCTTCTTCACGGCGGGCGGCCAGCTCGATCACAGCTCGGCGCTCCTCCTCGCGACGCTCTCGGCGGGTGCGGGGCGGTTCCTGGCGGCCGACCTTCGGGATCTCGGTCGTCCGAGAGTGCATGGGCAGGATGATGCCGGCGGTCGAGAGGTCCTCCGTCGCGCCACCGAATGCCCAGGAGGCCGCGTTGACTCGCTCCTCGCGCTGTTCCTGCTCCTCAGCGTGCCGGCGTTCGTCCGCGGCGTCGGGCTCGATCTCCTCGGATGCGAGATTCCATGGCGTTGGTGCCGAGTCCTCCGCGCCAACGGTGACGGTCTCCGGGAACAGCGGAAGGTCATCCTCGTCGAGGCCCTTCTCGCCGGGGCGGGCTGGATTCGATGGCGGTCCGGGCTTGATGCCGAATCGAGCGAGGAGCGGGCCAGCGAAGCCCCGGAACTCGGGTGACTTGAGCAGCCAGAGCAGCGGGAAATAGAAGAGGGCCATGATGCCGGCGCCGATCGCGCACGAGACGAGTGCCTGGAAGATGCCGGAGCGGGGGAAGCCGTCCTCCTGGAACGTGCCGAGCAGCATCATGACGATCAGGGCCGGGATGGATGCAGCGATGGCCGCGATCGTGAAGCGCACGTAGGAGCGGGCGATGTTCGCGAAGTCGAGCTGGCCCATCCGCTTTCGCAGGATGAAGAGCAGGATCGCGAGCCGCAGGGTCGACATGATCGACTGCATGAGGGCGAGCCCCACGACGATGAGCTCCACCGGCCCGATCGCTGCGAGCGCCATGCCGAAGATGTGCAGCGGGACCGTGAACAGGAACACGAAGAACACCGTCTTGGTGTCCTCGAGCGCGTAGAACGCGCGCTGCACGAGGAACAGGCCGCTGAACGGGATGAGCCCGACCAGGAAGGCGACAAGTGTCAGTGCGATCGAGTTGATGCCGGTATCCGTCGATGCGAAGATCCGCGCGAACGGGACAGCGACGAGGGCGAGCCCGAACCCCGAGAAGACGAGGAACATGCCGATGAGGCGTGAGCCCTCGGAGAGGTCGCGGATGAAGTCCTTCGGCTTCCCGTCACTGATCGCCGCGCTCATGCGGGTGAAGAACGCCGTGGCGATGGAGACGGCGATGACGGCGTGCGGAAGCGCGAAGATGAGGAACGCGTTCTGCATGGCCGCGATGGACGCGGCCCGACCGAATGCGACGTTGGCGACGATCGTCTCGACGAGGCCGGCGAGCTGCATGACGAGGAGCATCCCGAGCGTCCAGCCCGCGAGGCGGCCCACCTGTCCCAGGCCGGTACCGCGGAACTGGAAATCCAGGCCGAAGCGCAGGCCGGCGCGACGCCAGAAGAACAGCAGGACGATCGTCTGCATCGCGACGCCGACCGTTGCCGTGCCTCCGAGGACCGCGATCATCGTCGGGTCCCAGTCCGAGATGATCCTGTCCTGGCCAGTCGGGTCGGCGCCGAACACGGTGCTGAACAGCAGCAGGCCTGCGATGCCGACAACGTTGTTGATGACGGGCGCCCACGCGAACGGTCCGAAGAGGCCGCGGGCGTTGAGGATCTCGCCGAGGACGGCGTACATGCCGTAGAAGAAGATCTGCGGCATGCACCAGTAGGCGAAGGCCACGAGGAGCCCCAGCTGTTCGGGGCTGAGGCTCGCGCCGTAGAGCGCACCGATGATGGGCGCCCCAACGGTCGCGAGGATCGTCAGGCCGCCAAGCAGCACCATGGCGAGGGTCACGAGCCTGTTGACGTAGAGCTGCCCGCCGTCCTCGTGTCTCGCCGCCTTGACGACCTGCGGCACGATGACGGCGTTGAGGAGCCCGACCGAGATGATCGAGTAGATGTTGCTCGGCAGCTGGTTCGCCCCGGCGTACGCGTCAGCCGAGACGCCGATGACGCCGATCGTCTGAGCGATGACGATGGCCTTCACGAAGCCCAGCACGCGAGACACCATGGTGCCCGATGCCAGGAGCGCGCTCGCCCGCGCGATGCCCTGAGCCATGCCTACTCCTCGGTCTTCGCTGCGTCGGCGGTGTGCTTGCCGTCCGAGTCAGCTTCGGTGCTGTCCTCTTCCGAGGTCTGCGCGTCCAACGGCTCGGCTCCGGCTCCGGCCACTGCCGCGCGCCGGCGACGGATGGTGCGCACGAGACCCGCGACGAAGAGCACGGCCAGGCCGACGCTCGCGACGAGGATCGCGATGCTCTCCCACTCGGCGCGCACATCCAGGCGGATCTGCTTCGTCGAGGAGAGCTGCTCGCCCTCCGGAGTCATGACGTTCACGGTGACGTACGTCGTGCCGTTGGCGATCGCCTTGATGGGGATGCCGACACGCGACATCGAGTTCGGCTCGATCGTGAGGGCCACGGCGTCGCCGGTCTCGACTGCCCCCGTCGTCGGCCTCAACTCGACGAGCACGGTGACTTTGCGATTAGGAACTGCGTTGGACACGAAGAGTGGCAGCTCCGTGTCGCGGCCCACGATGAGCGCCTCGCTCGTGTCGCCGAGCTGCACGTACGACTCCGTGAGCGTGACGTAGTCCCGGAGTCCGCTGACGGCGGTCTGCGCCTCTGCCGGAACGGTCGCCCATCCGGTCGCGAGCGCACCGATACCGGCGACTCTGACGGGGTCGCTGTAATCCAGCGGGTCGTCGAAGATCGTCGAGATGACCTGCGCACGCTCGATGGTCTGCATGACGCTCGTCATCTGGTTGAACGAGGTCTCGCCGACACTGCCGTCGATGAGGGAGGCCTCTCGGCGCCCGGTGTCGGCATCGCTCGGGAACGTCAGCGGCGTCGATGACGCCCAGCTCAGCCCATCCACGAACTGGAGGGTCTGTGCGAGGCGGTCGCCGTCGAACTCGTCGCGAGTCACCGTGCCGACCAGCGTGCGCGGCTCGTAGGGCAGCTCGCGGGTCACGACGGCCAGCAGGGTCGCGATGCGGGTGGCCGCCTCGTTCCACTCCTCATCGGTGGTGGCGTGCACGGCGTCGTCGATCGCGTCGTCGAGGGTCTTCTCGGCGATCACCGCGCTCCACCCGGCGACCGTGGCCTGCGCGCTCTCCGTGAAGTCCGCATCCGCGCTGACCCCCGTGTTGGAGTCGTCCAGGATGAGCGACTCGCCGCCCCAGCCACGGAACTTGTCGAGGTCCGTCGACTGGACGGTGCCCGCTTGAGGCCAGACGACGCCGCTCATCGTGTACGGGAAGCTGACGAGGCTCTCGGTCGTGGGGAGCGGCGGTGCGACGGGCTCAGGATCCTCCGTGGCGGTCGGCTCCGGAGTCTCGGCTGCGGTCGCCTCTGGAGACGCGGACGCTTCTGCACTGCCCTCCGTGTCGGTGCCAGTGGCCCCGTCCTCGGAAGGCGTAGACGCCCCCGTGTCTGCGCTCTCGGTGGGCGTGGGCGTGGGTGTCTGCGTTTCCGTGGGATCGGCGAAGTTCGCGGGATCGATGTCGAAGTCGAAGTTCGTGACCTCGAGCGGCTGCTGCGCCCCCCACTGCGACTGGAGGGTGAGGCTCGCGTCGGCGAAGGGAAGCTCGAACGTCTGGTTGTCGAGGGCCGTCAGCCGGTCCAGCCAGGTCAGCGCCGACTGCGGCGCTGCAGAGCCGAGCACGCGGATCGAAGCCAGGATGCGGGGGTCGATCGCGACGGTCGAGTTCGGGCTGGCCTCGACTGCGGCGAGGATCTCCTCGAGGCGCCCGCCCGGTGCCGTCTGCTCGGCAAGTCGCGCACTGCTGAGCAGCGGCTCATCGGCGTCGACGAACAGGCCGGAGGTGATGGGGACGACGGTCGAGACGAGCGTCGGCTCAGCCGCCGCGGCCCCATTGAGCACGATCGTGGAACGCGCCTGTGCGAGCTTCGCGTCACCACTCGTGAGCGTCGCAGCCATGGCACGAGGCCCGAAGTCGTCGGTGGCGGCGAAGGGCAGCCCCTCCGCGGAAACGGAGACGTTGAGCAGGTCCGTCTCTCCTGGCGGAACGCTCTCGGTTGCGAGGCTCGCGACGACATCGAGCCGGTCGACTGCGGACTCGCTGCTCGAGGAGCTCCACGCATCCAACGCGAACCTCGTGTCGATCGTCGACGAGCCGACCGCGAGCTCGAGCTGAGCGGGCGGGAGCTCGGCATCCGTCTTGTTCACGACGACGAGCTCCACGACAAGCGGTCCGCCGGGCTGCACGAGACCGCCGTCGGCCGGCGCGGCGAAGATCGAGACCTGCCCGTCCGGCGCGTCGGCGATGGCCCGCGGCGCGGCCGTCGAAGAGCTGACCGCGGCCGGGCTCGTGTGGTTCGTGGGTGCACCTGACGCGCCACCGGTGACCCCGAGCGCCAGCACCGACGCCAGGAGCGTCGCAGGGACAACCCGGCGTGCGCAGGCACGCAGGAACCGTGGCACAGCGGCGCGCGGTGCGTGGTCCATGACCTCCATAGTAAGGACGGACGGCGAGGTGGCGAGCTGAACGCGCCCTCAGTGGCGAGCCGACCATCTGCCTCGCCTCGTAGAATGAGCGGATGCAAAACGTGCAGTCCGCCATGGAACGCCTTCGCGGACTCGCGACCGCGTCCCCCGTCGCCGAGCTCGCCTCCGCCTTCGAGGCCGCGGGCTTCGAGCTCGCCCTGGTCGGCGGCCCGGTTCGGGATGCCTTCCTCGGAAGGGACGTCACCGACCTCGATTTCACAACGAACGCTCGGCCGGATGAGATCCTCCGCATCGTCGCCCCGATCGCGGATGCGCACTGGGACATCGGTCGCGAGTTCGGCACGATCGGGGCCCGGTTCTCCGGTGAGACCGTCGAGATCACGACTTACCGGGCCGACAGCTACGACGGGACATCTCGAAAGCCCGTCGTAGCGTTCGGCGACAGCATCGACGGTGACCTGCATCGTCGCGACTTCACCGTCAACGCGCTAGCCCTTCAGCTCCCCGCGCTCACGCTCGTCGACCCCTCCGACGGCACGAAAGACCTCATCGAGACGACCCTGCGCACGCCCATCGAGGCTGCAGTCTCGTTCGGCGACGACCCCCTGCGGATGCTGCGGGCGGTGCGGTTCACATCGCAGCTCGGCTTCCAGCTGGACCGCGACTCCTTCGACGCGATCGTCGAGCTGCGGCGGCGCATCCTCGACATCTCTGCGGAACGAGTGCGCGACGAGCTCGTGAAGCTGCTCAAGACGGACACACCTCGGCCGGGCCTCGAGCTGTTCGTCGAGACGGGGCTCGCCGAGCTCGTGCTGCCGGAGCTGCCCGCGCTGCAGCTCGAACGCGATGACGCGCACCGGCACAAGGACGTCTATGAGCACTCCATCACGGTGCTCGAGCAGGCCATCAGCCTCGAGCGCGAACGCAACCCCGGAGCGGACTCGGACCTCGTCCTGCGCCTCGCCGCGCTGCTGCACGACATCGGCAAGCCCAAGACGCGACGCTTCGGCGAGGGGCGGAAGGTCACCTTCTACAACCACGACGTCGTCGGCGCGAAGCTTGCACGCAAGCGCCTCACTGCGCTGCGGTTCGACAACGACACCATCAAGTCGGTGGCGCGCCTCGTCGAACTCCACATGCGGGTCTTCAACTACGAGGGCGCGGGCTGGACCGACTCGGCCGTGCGACGTTTCGCGCGAGACGCCGGACCAGAGCTGCAGCGGCTCCTCATCCTCATCCGCGCCGACATCACGACGCGCAACCAGCGGAAGTCCGACCGGCTCCTCTTCGCGATCGACGACCTCGAGCGGCGCATTCTGGAACTGCAGGAGAAAGAAGAGCTCGACTCCGTGCGTCCGAGCCTCGACGGGGAGCAGATCATGGCGATCCTCGAGATCGCCCCAGGACCGCTCGTCGGCAAGGCGTACAAGCACCTGCTCGAGGTGCGCCTCGACGAGGGTCCGCTCGAGTACGACGATGCCAAGCAGCGACTGCTCGCCTGGTGGGAGCAGAACCGCCCGTAGTCGCACCAGGCCGGAGTCGCACCAGTGAGGTGCGTGATGGCTTTCGGTGACGCTGATGGGTTTTTACCCATCATCACTCGTGAATAGCCAGCACGCGCCGAGCAGAAACCCACCATCGGTCACCCAAACCCAGCACGAATCGTCCACGGGTGGGGCGATGCGGCAGGGAAGACGGCGGAAGGCGCGTTCGGTCTGCCGAGTCAACTCTGCTCAGCCAGGTCAAGTCTGCTCAGCCAGGTGAACTCCGGTCTGTACAGGCAACGCAGAACGGCCCCCTCCGCAGAGGGGGCCGTTCGTGTCGATCTGCCTGGAGCTACTCGGCGACCAGGTAGTCGGCGAGGCTGTAGCCCGAGCAGGAGACGTAGCTCGAGCTCGTCGCCTCTTCGACGACGTTGCCGTTGACGGTGAGCGTGCAGGTGAGCTGCGCGGTGTCCGAGTAGTCGCTCGTGGATGCGTACACCGAAGCGGACGAGCTGTCGTAGCCGTACTCAGCCTTGTACTTCATCGTGACCGACTCCGACCACGGCACAGCGCTCGCGAGAGCCTCCGTGTCGACCTGCTGGCGGTCGGCGCCCGTGAGGGCGTTGTCGTAGCTGTAGGTGATGTCGACCGGCGTGGTCGAGGTGCTCGTCACGGTGAGCTCGACATCGATCTCACCCTCCGACGGGAAGCCGTTGTCGAGAGTCGAGTACTCGTCGTCGAGCTCCTGCTGGAAGTCATCCACAGAGCTGTCGACCGAGCCGGCAACCGCGGCGACGGTCGTGGCGGTCGTGATGAACGGTCCCACGATGAGGCCGAGGCCACCCAGCACGAGGCCGATGATCGCCATGAGCTTCTTCGCGTTGTAGCGCTTGACGACGAGGCCTGCTATGCCCAGGCCGATGCCGACGAGGGCGAACAGGATGCCGAAGTAGCCGAAGAACGGGATGAACGAGATCAGGAGGCTGATGGCACCGGCGATGAGCGCGATGAGTCCCAGCGTGTTCATGCCGCCCTTGCCCTGCGGGGCGTAGTTGCCGTACTGCTGCTGCTGGCCTCCGCCAGCACCACCGGCTGCGCCGTAGGCAGGAGCTGCTCCGTAGGCGCCGGGAGCTGCGTTCGGGTCCTGCGACGGGGCGCCGTAGGCGTTGCTCTGTCCGGAAGCGCCGTACGCGTCGGGCGCCGGAGCGGAGCCGTACGCGTTGTTCTGCGCGGATGCACCATACGCGTCGGGTGCTGGCGCAGAACCGTAGGACCCGGGTGCGCTGTCGTTGCCGTAGCCGTTCCCGGCCGAGTAGTCGGGAGTGCTGCCGTAGCTCGGAGCCGCGTAGTCGCTTCCCGATGCGGAGGGTGCCGTGTACGAGGTGTCACCCGTGTATGAGCCGGCGCTCGGCGACGAGTAGGAGTTGTCGCTCGGAGCGCCGTAGCTGGGGGTGTCGCTCGGAGCGCCGTAGCTGGGGGTCGAGTAGCCAGAGTTCGACGATGCGCTCGGCACGCTCGAACCGGTCGACCCTGAGTACGACGACTGACCGCCCTGGTAGCCGGATGCTGCGCCCGGGGCCTCGTAGGAGCCGCCAGGTGCCGTGTAGTTGCCCGGGGCCTGGTAGTTGTCGCCGCTCGAGCCGTAGCTGCTGCCGACGCCGTAGCCATTGCTCGAGCCCTGCTCGGCTCCGCCGGGCTGGTCGCCGAACGACGCCTGAGGAGCCTGCGACGCCGCAGCGTCGCCCTCTTGCGGTGCTGAGTTCTTTGGCACGGGGGCGTTCGGGTCGCGTTCGCCCGCGCCGCCTGTTGGATCGCTCATGATTCCCCTAGGTAGTGGTGCGTTTCAGCGGACCACGGGGGCCGCCGGTTGTGCTGGAAAGAGCATATTCGTTCGCGCGTGGGGGAGTTCTTCCAATTGACTGGCATTTAGGAGCCGGAAGCGACTATGCTTGCCAGGTTGTCTGAGCGATCAACTGCCCAGGCACGCGCAATAACCCTCCTGCTGCAGATCGTCTGCAGCCGTTCTAGACCGAAGGAGGTGGGTTTATCGTGCATCAGTATGAGTTGATGGTGATCCTCGATCCAGAGATCGACGAGCGCACCGTAGCTCCGAGCCTCGATAAGTTCCTCAACGTCATTCGCAATGACGGTGGAACCATCGAGAAGACCGACATCTGGGGCCGTCGTCGCCTCGCCTACGAGATCAACAAGAAGAGCGAAGGCATCTACGCCGTCGTTGACTTCACGTCGACCTCGGCAACGGCGAACGAGCTCGACCGCCAGCTGAACCTGTCCGAAGCTGTCATGCGCACCAAGGTGCTCCGCGCAGAAGAGGCCATCGCTCGCGTCGCCTCCGAGGCGAAGCGCGACGAGGCTCGCAAGGCTGCCAAGGCCGCTGCTATCGCAGCGAAGCCCGCGGCGACCACCGAGGCCTAGTCATGGCTGGCGACACGATCATCACCGTGGTGGGCAACCTCACGGCTGACCCCGAACTGCGGTACACGCAGAACGGGCTCGCAGTCGCGAACTTCACCATCGCATCCACCCCCCGCGTGTTCGACCGTCAGGCGAACGAGTGGAAGGACGGCGAGGCACTCTTCCTTCGGGCGAGCGTCTGGCGTGAGTTTGCGGAGCATGTCGCCTCGAGCCTCTCAAAGGGCTCGCGAGTCATCGCGCAGGGTCGCCTCAAGCAGCGCTCCTACGAGACGAAGGAAGGCGAAAAGCGCACTTCCATCGAGCTCGAGATCGAGGAGATCGGTCCTAGCCTCCGCTACGCCACTGCGCAGCTCACCCGCACGTCCTCCGGCGGCGCCGGCGGACAGCAGGGTGGCGGCCAGGGTGGCTTCGGCGGTGGCCAGCAGCGTTCCTTCGGTGGCAACGGCGGCGGCAACGGCAACGGCAACGCGTCAGGTGGACGTCAGTCCGCCCCGGCGGACGAGCCATGGGGCCAGCCTGCGGGCCAGCCCCGCGACAACGGCGCATCCGGCTGGGCGACGCCCGGCGCATCGAACGATTTTGACGAGCCCCCCTTCTAAAGGGCGCTCGCAAACACACTCAACGAAAGAAGATCCCAATGGCTGGAAAGTCAAGCGGCGACCGCCGCAAGGGTGTACGCGGGAAGGGCGGCAAGCCCGCTGCTCCCGCGAAGCAGATCCGGGTCGGAGTCATCGACTACAAGGATGTCAACACCCTCCGCAAGTTCATCTCGGAGCGCGGAAAGATTCGCGCTCGTCGCATCACCGGCGTCTCCGTCCAGGAGCAGCGCCTCATCGCACGTGCAGTCAAGAACGCACGTGAAATGGCGCTCCTGCCCTACGCCGGCTCTGGCCGCTAAGGAGTAGTCGACATGGCAAAGGTAATTCTTACGCACGAGGTCTCCGGCCTCGGTGCAGCCGGTGACGTCATCGAGGTCAAGAGCGGGTACGCCCGCAACTACCTCGTCCCCAAGGGCTACGCAGTCAGCTGGTCCCGTGGCAGCGAGAAGCAGGTCGAGCAGATTCGTTCCGCTCGTGCCGCACGCGAGCTCGCAACCCTCGAAGAGGCGAAGGCGCTCAAGGACAAGATCGAGTCCGCCCTCGTCAAGCTTCACGTGAAGTCGGGCGCCGAAGGCCGCCTCTTCGGTTCCGTTCGCGGTGCCGACGTCGCGACCGCCGTCGAGGAAGCTGGCCTCGGTCAGATCGACAAGCGCAAGGTCGAGTTCCCGAACCCGATCAAGTACACGGGCAACCACGAGGCGACTGTTCGCCTCCGTGACGACCTCGTTGCGACCGTCAAGCTGCAGGTCATCGCCCAGCGATAGCCAGAAGCTGCCTCGGTAGCTGATCGACAGAGCACGGCCCCGGACATCTCGATGTCCGGGGCCGTTCCTGTCTCGCGTCGGGGCCCAAGTCGCACCCCACGGCCTGCACGCACCAGTCTGAGGTGGATGCGCGACCGAACGCTATAAGGTCAGCGGAGTCCAGCATCCAGCTGGTTCCCTTTCCTGATTGACACACGAACATGTCGAACCACACGCACCGACCGGCAGCAGAGCACGAGCCGCGCCGGTTTCCGGTGACGGTGAGCCCTACGGTCCTCGGCTTCATCGGGTCGCTGTTCATCCTCATCGGGTCGTTCGGCGCTGGCTGGATCGGCGATGGCCTCGGTATTCGCGAGTGGTTCCCCATCGCGTTCTTCCGCAGCTCACCAGACCTGACGCGTCTCTGCACGATGCTGCTCATCGTCGGCGGCTTCCTGCTCCTCATCGCCTGGATCCGCTTCAGGCCCAGCATTCGCGACGACGACGCCTCGCTGCGACGCGTGATCAGGACGGCCGTCATCTGGGCCCTGCCGCTGCTGATCTGCATCCCCGTCTTCAGTCGGGACATGTTCTCGTACGTCGCGGTCGGGCGCCTCATGGCAGCGGGGATCGACCCGTACCAGCACGGCGTCAACGAGATCGCCGGCTGGTACTCGCTCGGCGTCGACCCGTTCTGGTCCAGCACCGAGTCGCCTTATGGTCCGCTGTTCCTCGGCGTCGCGGCCGTCTTCTCCTGGCTCGGGGCTGAGATCCCCGAGTACGCCCTGTTCCTGAATCGCGTCGCCGCAACCGCGGGCGCTGTGCTCATGGTGATGGCCTTCTTGAAGATCGCCGCACTTCGTGGACGCAACCGCGCGTTCGTCGCCTGGATGATCGCCGCGAACCCCCTCACGCTCCTCCTGTTCATCGCCTCAGGGCACAACGACGGCCTCATGCTCGCCGGCATGGGGTTCGGCCTCCTCGCGGCGCTCAAGGGGCATCGTGTCCTCGGAGTGGTCTGGATCGCGCTCGCCGTCGCGATCAAGCCGATCGCGCTCATCGCCCTGCCCATCGTGGCGCTCATCGGCAGGCCCAGCTCGCTCCCCGTGTGGGACAGGGTCAAGAGCTGGACCCTGCACGGTGCCATCGCGGTCGGACTGGTGGGTGCGATCGGCCTCGTGCTGGGCCTGGGGTTCGGCTGGGTGACGGCCCTCACCGTGCCGGGGGCGATCCAGCACTGGTACTCCCCGTTGACGCTCATGGTCGGCACCGTGCGCGGCCTGGCGGAGCTCGTGGCCCTGGACCCGTTCGTGTTCGAGGTCATCCTCAAGGTGATCGCCTTCTCGATCGCCGGTCTCGTCGCCGCGTGGGTTGTCCTCACGAAGCGGCCCATCGACCCCCTGCTGCGCCTGGTGCTGTGCACGGCGGTCATCGTCGCGGCCTCCACTGCCATCCACCCCTGGTATGTGATGTGGATCCTCCCGTTCGCGGCCGTCGCTGGTCCGTGGAGGAAGGGGCAGGAGCACCTCGCGATGCTGGTGACCATCTTCTTCACGACGGTGACGCTCGCTGAGCCGACCGACTCGTTCTTCGAGGGGCCATACACGCGCATCGCGGTGGCCAGCATCACGGTGCTGTTCGCCCTGTCCGTGCTCGTCTGGTGGTGGCGTTCGAGCAACGTCTCGGGTCGTGCGGTGGTCATCGCCGTTCCGTACGGACAGGTGCTCGTCGATTGGTGGAGCGCGAGACGGCAGCGGAAGCTGCGGCAGCGCGCCGACACGCAGCGCTGAGCTCACGCTCGCGAGGCTGTGGAAAACGCCCGGATATCCCCGGTTTGCGTGGGGAAGTCGGCGGATGTTATGCACAGTCCTGCTTGCAGGTTTCAACCTTCAATGGATGCTTCACACCTGTTGTGCACAGCAGAACTTCAAAGGAAAACACCAGGTGAGAAGGCGTTTGTGGCCTACATCTCGCAGATTATCCCCTTCGTTATCCACAGAGTTTCCACACATCGTCCGGCGCGTCTCCACAGTTACACACAGAGTTATCCACAGGCACTCCGGTGATGGTTCGCTCGGCTGGGGAGCTGGGGGCTACTGTGGTCAAATCTCTCACCGGCATTCGAGCGAAGTCAGGAGCATCCGTGTCGATCGCGCATCTCGGTTCCTCATCTCAGGGTGAGCGAGAGACGCACGACGGGGTTCGCACGCCTCCCCACGACCTGCTCGCCGAACAGTCCGCCATCGGCGGCATGCTCCTCTCGAAGGACGCGGTCGCCGACGTCGTCGAGGCCGTGCGCGGCATCGACTTCTACGTGCCGAAGCACGAGATCATCTTCGACTCCATCCACGCGCTCTACGCCGCCGGTGAGCCCACGGATGTCATCACCGTCACCGACCACCTCACGAAGTCGGGTGAGCTCTCGCGTGCCGGCGGTGCCGAGTACCTGCACACGCTGGCCGGCATCGTGCCGACAGCAGCGAACGCCGGCTACTACGCGGCGATCGTCTCGGAGCGCGCCGTCTTGCGGCGCCTGGTCGAGGCCGGCACCCGCATCGTGCAGATGGGCTACCTCGCGGAAGGTGAGGTCGTCGACCTCGTCAACCAGGCCCAGGCAGAGATCTACGGCGTCACCGGGGCGGTCGAGAAGGAGGACTACGTCGTCCTCGCCGAGGCCATCCTCGAAGCACAGAACGACATCGACGCCGCGCAGAACAAATCCGGGGGCATGACCGGAGTGCCGACCGGGTTCAGCGACCTCGACCGCATCACGAACGGCTTCCACGGTGGCCAGCTCATCATCGTCGCGGCCCGCCCCGGTCTTGGAAAGTCGACGGTGGCGCTCGACTTCGCACGCTCCGCATCCATCACGCACGGCAAGGCCTCGATCTTCTTCAGTCTCGAAATGGGCAAGAGCGAGATCGCCATGCGCCTGATCTCGGCGGAGGCCAGCGTTCGGCTGCAGCACATGCGTGCCGGCGGCCTCACGCAGGAAGATCTGACGCAGATCGCCCGCACGCAGGGTGATATCTCCGACGCCCCGCTCTACATCGACGACAGCCCCAACATGACGCTCGTCGAGATCCGCGCGAAGTGCCGCAGGCTCAAGCAGAAGGTCGGGCTGTCGCTCGTCGTCATCGACTACCTGCAGCTCATGACAAGCGGCAAGCGCGTCGAGAGCCGCCAGCAGGAGGTGTCGGAGTTCTCGCGTGCGCTGAAGCTGCTCGCGAAGGAGCTCGACGTTCCCGTCATCGCGCTGTCGCAGCTGAACCGTGGTCCCGAGCAGCGTGCCGACAAGCGTCCGGCGGCGAGCGACCTCCGCGAGTCCGGATCGCTCGAGCAGGACGCCGACATGATCATCCTGCTCCACCGCGAAGGCGCTTACGACCGGGAGAGCCCGCGCGGCGGTGAGGCCGACTTCATCCTCGCCAAGCACCGCAACGGCCCGACCGACACGATCACGGTCACCTTCCAGGGGCACTTCTCTCGCTTCATGGACATGGCGCCCGGCTACGCGACGGGGCAGTAGGCGAATCCGGCCGCGCCTCCTCGACAACCTCGTCACCAACGCGCCGCCGGAGAATCGCGAGGCGGAGGCGACCAAGGAACGCGAGCGGCATGAGAAGCGGATGGAGCGCGAAGCTCGTATCTGCACCACGAGCTCGTCGGTCTCATCCCTCCGGCTATCGAGTTCAGCCCCGCGGCCGAAGCGCCGAGGCTCCTGTGCTTCGTACCTTGAATGCAGCACCCACTCGCGGTGACAAGGACAAGGGAGAGATCATGAACGCTGACGCGACGCAGCCGGCCAGCATGAAGCAGCGCCGATCGATACGCATCCTCACGATCGCGATGAGCGTTCTGCTGCTCGCAGTGCTCGTCATGCTGGTTGCCGGGGTCATGGCCAGCTCTGCGCCCATGATCATCGCCGGCAGCAGCGGATGCGCCGCGATTGCCACGGCCTGGACGACCGGCGTCCTCGCGATCCGCCAGCAGGCCAGCAAGTAGCCCGAACGCGATCGCCGAGGCGGCGAGGCATCTGCCAGACTGAGCGCACCGACCCCAACTGGAGGAACCCAATGGTGAGTTCTGAAGAGATCGTCCTGGGCGACCTGCCCGCAGGTATCGTCCGAGCCGACGAGGCCGTGGCCGGCCGTGTCTGGAATGTGCTCGGCCACACCTACATCACGAAGGCAGAGAGCTCCTCGACCTACTCATGGTTGTCGCTCGACCCGGCCGGAACCGGGGTGCCGCCGCACGTGCACCCCACCCAGGACGAGTTCATCTACGTGTTCGAGGGGGTCTACACCCTCTACCTCGACGGCCAGTGGACCACGGCCGGCCCTGGCGACCTCGTGCAGATGCCGAAGGGCATCCCGCACGCCTACTACAACAAGCAGGACGAGGCTGCGAAGTCGCTGTTCTGGGTGAGCCCAGGCGGAAGGCTGGCGAACCTCTTCAGCCTGCTGCACAACGTGACCGACCCGGCCGAAGTCGTGCGTCTCTCAGCCCTGAACGGCGTCGACTTCCTGCCAGAGGGTGCCGTGGAAGGCGCGTGAGGCGTCGCACGTGACGGATGCGAGCGTCCGGGGCGTGCCGGGCGACCCGGAGGCGAGGCGCGAGACATACGGGTCGGACGCAGATCAGCATCTGACGTTCTGGGCGGCTTCCGGGCCCGTGCGCGGGCTCGCCGTGCTCATCCACGGTGGATATTGGCGATCGCAGTTCACCGACGAGCTCATGCTGCCGCTGGTGCCAGAGTTCACCCGACGCGGCTGGGCCGTGGCGAATCTCGAGTATCGGCGGGGCGACGATGGATGGTCGGCGACGCGTGGGGACCTCTCGCGTGGCCTCTCGGCGGCGCGCAGCGAGGCGTCCCGGTTGACGGCGGATGCGCGGCTCGTGATCGTCGGGCACTCGGTTGGCGGTCAGCTCGCGCTCCTCGGCGGAGAACCAGGCGACGCGGTTGTGGCGCTCGCGCCCGTCACTGACCTCGCGCGCGGCTACGAAGAGGGCAACGGCGACGGAGCCGTCTCGGAGTTCTTCCGCGTGGCGCCCTCCCAAGCCCCGGAGGTCTACGCGTCGGCGTCACCGATCGAGCACTTGCCTCTGCAGGCACGGGCGCTGCTTGTGCACGGCGCCGATGACGAGCGTGTGCCGGTCGAGCACACCCGCGCCTACGTTGCCGCCGCCAGGCGGGCTGGCGCCGACGTCGAGCTCATCGAGCCCGCGAGCCTTGAGCATCGTGCCGCGATTGCGCCGGATGCGCCGCACTGGCCAGACGTGCATGCCTGGCTCGACGCATTCGCATTCGCTCATCACGCCTGAGGCAGTCGACCGTGACGCCAGGGAAGGACTGACAGGACCGCCTGACGACCCCGCGCGTCTCCGCTGCGACGTATGCTTCCATCCGGCGAGAAGTCTGAGCACAGACCCCGCCATCGTGGAGGGGAAGCCATTGGGCCAGCAGAAACAGGATTGGGTCCGTCTCGTCGCGGACCGTCTGCGCACCGAGTCGGGGAGCGCCCTCCTGCTCGTCGGCGTCGCGGTGTTCGCGTTGCTGTGGGCGAACTCGCCCTGGTCTGAGTCGTACGTGCAGCTGTGGGAGACCCACGCTGCCATCGGCATCGGCGACTTCCGCATCGACATGAGCCTCCACCACTGGGTGAACGACGGCTTCATGGTCATCTTCTTCTTCCTCATCGGGCTCGAGGTGCGACAAGAGCTCGCGGTCGGCTCGCTGCGTGACCGGCGCCAGGCTCTTGTGCCCATCGTCGCGGGCCTCGCCGGAGTCGCTCTCCCTGCGCTCATCTACCTCGCCATCGCCGGGCGCGACGCCCCGGAAGCGTGGGGAGCGGTCATCGGCACGGACACGGCGTTCCTCCTTGGTGCGCTTGCGTTGGTCGGTCCGAAGATGTCGAGCCAGCTGCGCGTCTTCCTGCTGACGCTCACCGTCGTCGACGACTTCCTCGCCGTCGCCATCATCGGCATCGTCTACACGGAGTCCGTGCAGTGGATGCCCCTCGGCATCGCCGTCGTCTGCCTCGTCCTCCTGTTCCTTCTGGCACGCGCGAACGAGTGGCGCAGCAGTCCGTACATCGTCGTGATCGTCGTGCTGTGGGCCGCGACGCTGCTCTCCGGTGTGCATCCGTCGCTCGCCGGAATGGCCGCTGGTCTGCTCATCCCCGCCTCGGATCCGGACCGGGAGGACGTGGTGCGAGCGAAGCGGCTCTTCCGCGACTTCTGGCAGTCACCCCGCGCCGACGCTGCCCGCAACGTGCGGCTCGGTCTCGCCAAGTCGATCTCCGTCAACGAACGGCTCCACGAGGTGCTGCTCAGCCCCGTCGCGCTCTTCATCGTGCCGGTCTTCGCGCTCGCGAACGCAGGGGTCGACCTGCGGGGCGGGATGCTCGGCGACGCGCTCACCTCGCCCGTCACGTGGGGTGTCGTCGCGGGTCTTGTCCTCGGCAAGTTCGGCGGCATCGCGCTCGGCAGCTGGATCGCTGTTCGTGCTGGCCTCGGCACCCTCCCGCAGGGCGTCGGCATGGGCAGCGTCTTCGGCGGCGCCGCGCTCAGCGGCATCGGCTTCACGATGTCGCTGCTCATCATCTCGCTGGCGCTCGAGGGCGAGGTCGCCGGGCAGGCCATCGTGGGCGTCTTCATCGCCATGGTGCTGTCCTGGGTGCTCGGCTGGCTCACCTTCACGTTCGCGCGCGTCAAGATGAACGAGACCACTGCCGATCTGCCGACGAAGCTGTCTCGGCCCGTCGATCCCGAGCGCGACCACCTCCTCGGCGACCCGGATGCGCAGGTCACGATCGTCGAGTACCTCGACTTCGAATGCCCCTTCTGCGCGCGAGCGACCGGCATGTGGCAGGACCTCGGCGAGTACTTCAGCGACGGCGGGGCACGCTACGTGGTGCGCCACCTGCCGCTGGAGGAGTACCACCCGAACGCCTTCCAGGCCGCGATCGCGGCCGAGGCCGCCGCGAACCAGGGGAAGTTCTGGGAGATGCATAACCTGCTCTTCGCCAACCAGGAGCGCCTCGACGTGCAGTTCCTGCGCGGCTACGCGGAGGAGATCGGGCTCGACCTCGACCGGTTCGACCTCGACATGCTCGACGACGAACTGCCCAGGCGCATCCGCGACGATATGCAGAGCGCCATCGACAGCGGGGCGCGCGGCACTCCGACGTTCTTCCTCGGCGAGACGCGCCACAGCGGTGCGCACGATGCACGCACGCTCATCGCGACGATCGAGGCGCAGCGCAAGGAGGCAGCCATCCGCCGTCGCTCGTAGCACCGCGCCCGAGGTGCTCGGCGCAACTGGGGCCTGCATTCCCGGCGCACGGCGCCGGGTCGTACGATCTCCTCATGGCTGACAAGAAGAGTGCTCTCGTCGAGGAGGGTGCGGCACCAGACACCGACGGTGTGCGATTCGAGGCGCGTGTCATCGCCGCCCCGGTCGTCGGCGATGCGGGCGAGCGGCTCATCGTCCGGTTCCCGGACGACGCGAGCAGAATGCTGCCCTCGCGCGGTCAGGTGGCCGTGACCGGTTCGATTCGGCCGAATGGCGCGAAAGCGGCGCAGTCCTTCGACTCCGTCATCGAACCCGACGGGCTCCGGGGCCACTGGCTGGACGTCGCCGCCGCGCTCGGTGCGGGTGTCGAGGCCGGCGACGCCGTGGCGGTCGAGCTGCGACCTCGAGGCGACTGGCCAGAGCCGGCCATTCCCGAGGACTTCGCCGCCGCGCTCGCGGAGGCACCCGAATCTGCCGCCACCTGGCATGACATCACGCCGATGGCGAGGTGGGAGTGGGTGCGGTGGATCAACGCGACCCGGAACCCGCAGACGCGTCTGCGTCGCGTCGAGGTCGGCCTCTCGAAGCTCGAGGCGGGCAAGCGCCGCCCGTGCTGCTTCGACCTCTCCTCGTGCACCGACCCCGAGCTGTCGAAGAGCGGCAAGCTCGCGGTCTAGCCCCGACGCCGACCGAAGACTGCTCCTGCGGCGAGCAGCAGCGGCACGACCGAGACGCTCATGAGCACGATCCCGAGCGGGGCGAGCTGCGGCAGCAGGAGCACACCGGCGATAAGGAGCGCGGCGAACACGATCGCCGAGACGACCCCGCGCAACATCCGCTCGAGTGAGCGCATCTGCCGATCGACGCTGGGCGTCTGCACCTTGAGCTGGCCCGCCTCGAGGCGAGTGGTGAGCGCATCGAGGCGACCGGGGAGGGTGACTGCGGTCGCCAGCGCGGAGATCGCCTGCTTGGCGACGGCCTGCACCGTGTTGCCGCCCTCGTCGCGGGTGAGGGTGCGGGCGAACGGGTCGACCGCCTCCCACATGTTGAAGTCCTTGTCGAGCGCCGAGGTCACGCCGGAGACGAGCGAGATCGCTCGGATGATGAGCAGGAAGTTCTCGGGCAGCTGGAACGGCATCTCGCGGATGGTGTCGCGGAAGCGGTCGGCGAAGTCACCGAGCTCGGCAGGGTCGACGCGTTGCAGCTCGGCGACTCCCATTCCTCCGAAGCGCCCGAAGAGCTCGGTCATCGCCTGCTCGAGCTCGATGGTGTCACCGGCAGGGAGGAGCACGCCGACGCTGCGCATCGACCGCACGAGCCCTGGCCCGTCGCGAGAGACGATCGCGAAGATCAGCTGGCGGAGGCTCGCCCGGAGGGTGTCGGAGATGACGCCCATCATGCCGAAGTCGATGTAGGTCAGCTCCCAGGTCACGGGCGCGAGTGGCTCGGCGCTTCCTTCGGCATCGACGTCCGAGAGGGCAGGCTGCCTTGGGGTGGCCAAGGGGGTCACGAAGATGTTGCCGGGGTGCGGGTCGGCGTGGAAGAACCCGGCGACGAACAGCTGCTGGAACGTGGCCCTCGCCAGTTCGTTGGCGACCTCGACGGGGTCGATGCCCGCCGCGCGCAGGGCATCCACGTCGGTGATCTTGATCGCGGTGACGTCGGAGAGGGTGAGGATGCGCGACGCGGTGCGCTCCCACACGACCTGGGCGGCCCCTACGCGCGGGTCGGCCTCGAAGTCGGCGGCGAATCGCTCGGCGCTCGTGCCCTCGTGGATGTAGTCGATCTCCTCGAGGCTCGTCGCGGCGAACTCCTCGACGAGAGCGGGTGCGTCTGCACGCTTGGAGACGAGCTCGACTCGCTTCAGGAGCTGGCCGACGCGGCGCAGTGCGCGAAGGTCGGTCTCCACGAGGTCCTCGATGCCCGGCCGCTGCACCTTCACGACGACGTTGGAGTAGCCGGTCTCCTCGGCGAGCGCGGGGGTGAGCACAGCCCGGTGCGCCTGCCCGAAGGAGGCGGCGGCGATCGGAGCCTCGTCGAAGCTCGCGTAGGCCTGCCCGAGCGGCATACCGAGTTCAGCCTCGGCCTGTGCACGGATGGCCGGGAACGCGACCGCTGGCACCTCATCCTGCAGCCCCTCGAGCTCTGCGGTGATCTCAGGTGGCAGCACGTCGAGGCGCGACGACAGGAATTGGCCCACCTTGATCATGAGTCCGCCGAGCTCGACGGCGAGTGCGTGGAAGCGGCGAGCGAGGCGCTGCATGCGCGCCGTGCGTCCGCGTTCCGCGAGCTTCCCGAGGCGGATGCGCGGCAGGAAGATCTCGAACCACCAGATCTGCACCATCGCACGCTGCGCGAACCGCACGATCCTGCGGTACCTGGCACGGCCTTCCGCCGAGAGCTTCGTATCGCTGCTGCGGACGGCACCGGGCCGGGTGACGGCTCGTGCCTGCGCCGCGGCTGCGGTCAGTCTGCTCTCGGCGGCCAGCTCCTCCGTGAGGCCGGGGCCATCGGTCACGTTCAGTCCTCGGCGAGGATCGAGTACAGCTTGCGCCGTGTCTCGTCGAGCAGTGCTGCGGCCCGTTCGGCCTGATCGGGGGTCGCGCTGCTCTGCACCTGGACGACGGCCTGCGCGAGGCGAGCGCCGGCCTTCGGAAGGGTCGCTGCGCGCTCGGCGCGGCGTGCGGCTGGCGACTCCCAGGGGAGCTCCCCGGCTGAGGCATCCACTGCGACGGCGCGGCCTTCTTCGGTGAGCGCGTAGACCTTGCGCTCGCCGGTGACCTCGGGCACGACGAGGCCCTCGTCGGAGAGCAGCTGGAGTGTGGGGTAGACCGAACCGGGGCTGGGCTTCCAAGCGCCACTCGTGCGGGCTTCGATGGCCTGGATCAGCTGGTAGCCGTGCTGTGGGCCCTCGAGGAGCGCGACGAGGAGGGCGGTCCTGACATCTCCGCGGCCGGCTCGAGCAGTGGTCGGTCGCGAGGCGAAGGTCTCGCGGATCTCGTCGACGGCTTCGCGGAGGCCGAAGCCGAGTCCGCCTGGGGTGTGCTGAGCGACCATGTGCATTCCTTTCGAGTGCCGAGCATCCGGTGGCGATCGTGTCGGCCGTGTGGATGCGCGGATTGGCGATACCTGACGACACCCGACGATACATCGGTGAATGTCGGTGAAGCTGTGCATTCAGGGTGGCTCTGGGCGTTCGCCAGGTAGCCACTTGTCTTTGTTGCTAAGTACCGGTACTCGGTGTTACTTTGTACCGGTATTCATCGTTGCTGAGTAGAGAAGGTGGCCGATGGGCAAGCAAGCATCCGAGATGCTCAAGGGCACGCTCGAGGGCATCGTGCTCGCGATCCTCGCGAAGCGCTCCGCCTACGGGTACGAGATCACGAGCTGGCTCCGCGAGCAGGGCTTCGTCGACATCGCCGAGGGAACGGTCTACGCGCTCCTCGTGCGCATCGAGCAGAAGGGTCTCGTCGACGTGGAGAAGGTCCCGTCCGAGAAGGGCCCGCCGCGGAAGGTCTACACGATCAACGCCGCGGGCACCGAGTACCTCGCCGAGTTCTGGCGCACGTGGGGGTTCCTCGTCGAACGCCTCGAGCAGCTCCGCGACACCACAACCGCACCATCCGCTGACACCAGCACAGACATCGAGAGAGGCAACTGACATGGCCGCCAAGTGGATCGAATCGCTCACGGGCTCATTCGAGGAGAAGAAGCAGTACAAGGAAGCACAAGCTCGGCTGGATGCGCTGCCGGAGCCCTACGGCAGGGTTGCGAAGGCCATCCAGCGGTACCTCATGTACTACAGCGGCATCGCCGATGGCGAGTCGATGGTGCGCATGAACGCCGACCTCGCCGACCTCTGGGAGCGGGCCGTGGCCGATGACGCTCCTGTCCGCGACATCGTGGGCAGCGACCCGGTCGACTTCGCCGAGACGTTCGGCCAGTCGTACTCAGGGAAGCAGTGGATCGACAAGGAGCGCGCCCGCCTGGTCAAGGCCGTAGAAGAAGCGGAGCGGGGGCAGTAGTCAGCCATTCCCCACCGACGGTCTCAGGCGGGCGGGAACGTGCAGGTGACGGTGGGGAGCTCGATTCTGAGGTCGTCGTTCGCCGTCAGGTCGCTTGGAGCGATCGCCTTCGAGAAGAGCAGTCGCAGTGTGACCATGCCAGCTGCGCTTCCGGAGTGGTGGGCGAACGTGATCGGGGTCATCGTCGGGTCTGCGCCGTGCGTGACCGGGAGCGTCTGTGCCGGCGCGGGGTCGGTGGATGCCGTGGAGAGCACGGCGAGGGATTCGATCGTCGTCCCCCTCGCATCGACGGCGTCCACGACGATCGCCGCAGGGCGGCTCGACCCGGAGTCGGACGAGTGGCGGCTCGCGGAAACCCGAGACGTGAAGGTGTACGTGCGGCCAGGGGTCACCGGGAAGGCGTAGCTCGCGCTCCAGGTCGCGGGAGCAGCCGTGCCGGCGGCGTCCATCCCGGAGACCAGGGTGACGCCCGTCGAGCTCTCGAAGCCGTTTGTGCCCGAGCCTTCGACGAACGAACCGGTCAGCGGGCCGGCGTCGATCTTCCACGCCGAACGCGAGGTGGAATTTCCCAGGCAGGGGTACTCGGGGGGAGCAGTAGAGGCGACCGCGGCCGCAACGACAGGTGCGCTCCAGGCCGGGCCTCTCAGAATCCGTCGCGCGGTCATCTGCAGGGTGGCGGTCAGTGTCGGTTCCCGGGTGAGTCGCGCTTCTGCTGTCGCTTTTTCGCGCTGCGTCGTTTGGTGATGATGCCGAGGGCAAAGGTGATGATGCGAAGGAACATGGTGGTGGAGCTTTCAGATTGGAGCTGGGTCGTGCTTGTGGGGGTCGTGGTCTGGCTACTGCAGGCGAGTCGACTTCTGCGTTCGTGCTCGGAACCCGCCAGTCAGCTGGAGGAGCACAGGCAGCTCACTGCCGAGCAGCGCGTCGAGGGTGTGGAGGTCGCGTTCGACGATGTCTGCGGCGTCTCTCGGGGAGACCCCGCGCCGACAGCTCGCGGAGACCTTCAGTACGGAGGTGCCGCGCACCTCGTAGGCGGAGACGCTGGCCCCGATGAACTCATCGCGTTCGCCGAGCGAGTCTGAGAGCGCGTCCCTGGCGACGCTGACGTCCACGACAGTGGGCCCCACCTTCGACGCGCGGTCGTGGATGAGGGTTCCCGTCCGCCCTTGCCCTTGTCGGAGGGTGAAGGCGAGGAGCAGGATGATGCCCACCACGAGGACGGCGACGACGGTGATCATCAGCCAGCTGAAGTCGGTGCCGGGGAAGGGTGTCTGCTGGAGCCAGCTCCCGACCTGCGTGTTGACGGTTTCGGAGATGGGGGTCCAGGTGTCCTTCGCGCCGGGCAGCCAGGCGCCGAGTGCCGCAGCTGCTCCGATCGCGAGCAGGACGAGGCCGACGGTGACGATGAGGAGGCGGTTCAGGCCTCGGTTCGTGTTGTTCATGCGCCGACCTTCCCGTTCTCTGCGACGCGCACCTTGGCGGTGACGCGTGGGGTGAGCTCGTACTGCTCGAGCTGCTGTGTGACGGCCGCTTCGATGGAGGCGGCGTCGACTGGCACGCCGGAGGCGGGGGTGAGGCGCACGTCGGCGCGGCGGTGCGAGACCGAGACGGTGACGTTGTCGGGGCTGACGTGGCCAGCTCGCGCCGCGTGGCGGGCCAGCGCCGAGGCGATGACCGCGTTGTCCGCGACGGTGGCGGTCCGCGACGAGCGCAGGACGTGACGGGAACGGCGACCGGGGGCGAGCCCCACGATGAGCAGGATCAGCCCGATGACGGCCACGACGACGCCGGCGGGGCCGACGTACTGGGCAGGCTGCTCGAGCACACCAAGTGTCGAGGCGAACATGTCGACCGGTGCCACGAGGAGCGCCGGGAGGGCGAGGAGCGCGAGCACCACCTCGGTGCCGACCCGGGCCGCGACGACGATGAGCAGCACGGCGAGGGTGATCGAGAGCGCCGACCGAGGGGAGTGCGTCTCGCGCCGTGCGACCCGTGCGTAGAGGGAATCGCGGTTGCTCATGTGACTCGTTCCTCGGTTCGGATGGCGAGCCCGGTAATCCGCAGCATGACGCGGTCGACGTGCGAGTCGGTCAACGTCTGGAAGCGATCCCGGATCGCGACCTTCGCGGCTTCGACTCGATCGAGAATCGGCCCGCCGCTGCGTTCGATGGAGGCGTCCTGCGAGCGGATGCGGGAGAGGGAGGGCACACGAATCGGTGTGCTGATCCGGAGCGCGAGTTTGCCGTTGTGGTCGTCGAGGTCGACGTTGACGCTGCCAGCGTCGACCCCGAGGGCGTCACCGGCGACAGCTGACGCGACACGAGTCAGGGCCTTCGCGGTGAGTCGTGTTGTGCCTCGCTGCGCCGCGCCGTGGTGTGTCGTCGCGGCGGTGCTCATGAGGAGGTGTTCCGTCCTCGGATGACGTCGACGAGGGCGCTGGCGTCGAGCTTGCCTTCGAGGATGCGTNGGTGCGGGGGTTGAGGCTCGAAGAGCGGGTGCGGGGGCGGAGTCGGGATTCAGGCGGGCAGCGCGGGCTGGCAGCTGGGGCACCAGGCCGCGACCCGCTCGCGGCCTTGGACGCCGCGCTGGATGCGCGTCCCACAGCGCAGACACGGTTTGCCGTATCGGCCGTAGACGTAGGTTCGCTTGCCGGGCCGCAGGTCACCGGTCGTCGTGCGCTCCACCCGGTCGCGGTTCGCGACGATGAGCTTGTGGCCCAGTTCGACCAGCCGGTCGAGGTCGCCGGCGCCGGACACCGGGGTGTGCGGATGCAGGCCGCGCAGGAAGAGCAGCTCCGTCACGTAGACGTTCCCAAGGCCCGCGAGATTGCGCTGTTCGAGGAGGGCTCCGGCGAGCTCGGCGTCTGGGTCTCGGCGCAGGTTCGCGACGGCGAGCTCGGCATCCCAGTCGTCACCGAGGAGGTCGGGACCGAGGTGCCCGACGGCATCGGCTTCGTCTTCGCTCGCGAGCATCTCCACGACGGCGAGCTCGAAGCCGATGGCGCTGCCGGCAGCCGTGCCGAGCACCGCCCTCGCCAGGTACGCCGGACGGGGCCACTTCCCGCCTGCGGTCACGAGCTGCCAGCTGCCGTCCATCCCGAGGTGAGTGTGCAGGGTGTGTGGGCCGATGCGAGTCAGGAGGTGCTTGCCGCGCGGAACGACCTCGTCGACCGCGAGGCCGGCCAGATCGAGGGCGGCGTACTTCGGCACTCGCAGCTCGAAGCGTGTCAGCTCGCGGCCCGCGAGGGCGCGGTTCAGCCGGGTCGCCGCCCGGTAGACGGTGTCACCTTCCGGCATCACGCACCTCGATGCCGAGGTGGGCCGCGAGGTGGGGTGCGAGCGCCTCGAGCTGCGATGGCGAGACGGTGACGCCGCGCAGCCCCTCGAGGCCCGTGATGGTCGAGAACTCGAGCCCTCGCAGGTCGACGTGCTCGAGGCGGGCGCCCGTGACGTCGAGGATGCCCGTGCGGCTCTCCGTGAAGGCCACTCGCCGTGCCGTTGCACCGCCGAGGTCGATCTCGTCGAACGCGCAGTCGGCGAAGCGGACATCGGTGAGGGTTGCGCCGCGCAGGTTGACATAGCCGAGCCGGTCGTCGCGGAACTCGACGTTCTGGAAGTCCGACTCGTGGAGGTCTGCCGAGCCGAGTCGGGATGCCGTCCAGCTCACGGACCGGAACGACTGGCGCTGCCCCTCGACGACCGGCACCTCGATGCGCTCGAGCACGCACTCGCTCACCCGGCCCGAGTGCAGGAGGAGCCTGCGGGCCGTGAGGCCTTCTATGCGGCATTCGGAGAACGTCACGCCGGCGGCGTCGAGCTCCTCGCCGCGCACCTCGGTGAAGTGCTGCAGCTCGTGCACCCGCGCCGTCGCGAAGTCCGCGGCGCTGGCGTCGTCGAGTTCCGGCAGGTACGGCGCCTCGATCCTCGGCTCGGTGCCGCCTGCCCTGTTTCCTCGTCGTCCGCGTGCTGTCGCCACTGTGCCGCCTCTGCTGTCGGTTCTGCTTCTGGGTCTGGTCTGGTCTGGTCTGGGTCCTGATGCACGTCGTGGCGTGGCTCACTGGCCAGGCCGCATGCGCAGGCCGCGGGTGGTGAGCGAGAACCCGCCCTCCTGCAGCATGCTCGCGAGGGGTGTCTCGAGCACGAACGTGCCGTCGACCCGTTCGATCACGAGGTTCGGGATGCGCGCCCGCCGGACCGTGTCGGCAAGGGACCTCGCTGCAGCCCGCAGGACGTCGTCGGAGTCGGTGAAGGTGAGGAGCGTCTTGCCGCCGCGTTCGACGTAGAGCGCGAGGGCACCGTCGACCATCGTCACGAGCCCGCCAGCCTTCCTGCCGGGCCGATGCTTGGTCTGCGAGTCTTCGTCGCTCGGCCACGCGAGCGCCGCCCCGTAGGGATTGGCGGGGTCGGTCGCGGCGAGCGTGAGCGTCTCGAACTGCTTCTCGGCATCGAGCTCCTGCGTGAACCCGCGCAGGCGGTCGACGGCGCCGACGGTCGAGAACTGGGCGGCGCCGAGCTTCTCGATGAAGTAGCCGCGTCTGGCCTTCCCCGACTCCTCGAAGCGGGCGAGGACTCGGTAGACGAGCGCGAACCCGCCGAGCACCTCCTCCGCCATGACGCTGCCGCGGGTCACGATGCCGTAGCGGTCGAGCAGCAGGTCACCGATGGCGAGGCCACGCTCGGTGGCGTCGCTCACGCCTTGCAGGCCGAGGGTCCAGCGGCCGCTCGTGTGGGGCTGCGATGGCGCGGGCCGCTGGGAGGCGAAGGCGGAAGCGGCTGGGCTTCCGGCGGAGTCGCTCGGCGCCATGGCGACGCGGCCACGGTAGAGCCTGCCGCGTGCGGCTCGGCTGGGAGCCCGATGCGCTGAGGTGCTTGCCGAGCCGGGACCGCCGGAGATCAGCGCTCGGAGCGGAGAGAGGGTGTCGTTGGTCACGCGTCCCTGCCAGACGAGCGCCCAGAGGGCGTCGGAGAGTTCGCGGTCGCTGGTCGACTCGGGTTCGAGCATGAGCCGCACGTGCCGCGACAGCTGAGGGAAGAAGCCCGGCCCGGACCCGGCAAGGGCGTCGAGGATGTGCCTGCCGCGCGCATCCGGTTCGCCCTCTGGCTGGTCGGGGAGTGTGAGGTGCGCCGTATCGGCGAGGTGCAGGCTGATCCAGCCGTCACTCGAACCGATCGCGCCATGCCCGCGCCAGAGGACCTCGCCCGCTGTGGTGAGCTCATCGAGCATGCTCGGGTGGTAGTCGCGCACCCTGGCGGGGAGGATGAGGCTCTCGAGTGCCGAGGCGGGGACGGGCACGCCCGCGAGCTGATCGATGACGGTGATCAGGCCGTCGATTCCGCGCAGCTCGCCGCCGACGTGCTGCCAGGCCGGCAGGAACCGGGCGAACGCGGAATGGTCGACGGGCTCTATCTCGCTGCGGAGCGCGGCGAGGGAACGGGAGCGGAGGCGCTTGAGCACGGTCTCGTCGACCCACTCCGAGCCTTCGCGGTCTGGTCGGAACTCGCCCTCCACCACACGACGGGCGAGCTCGAGTCTCGTGAGCGCCTCGCGCACGACCGCCTGGCCCGTGCCGTAGCGCTCGGCGACCTCGGTGACGGAGAAGGGGCCGTGCGAGCGAGCGTAGCGGGAGACGAGGTCACCGACCGGGTCGTCTACCGGGTCGATGAACGCGACAGGGACGCCGATGGGGAGCGCGACGCCGAGGGCATCACGCAAGCGGCTGGCATCCTCGATCGCGGCGATGCGGTCGACCCCCGCGATACGAACCCGCAGCGCGCGCTTCGCTGTCACGAGAGCCGAGACGTGTTCTTCAGCGACGGCGACGGTGGCCGTGGGCACGTGCACGTGCTCGTGCTCGTCGCCGTCGCCAGGAACGTCGCCAGCGGTGCCGGCATCTTCGCCGCGCAGGCGGTCCGCGATCTCGTCGACGCTGAGCGGGCCGAGCACGCGCAGGAGGTCGGCCACCCCTTCGGCGTCCCGCGCGAGACGGTCGGGGGCCGTGCGCTGCAGCTCGGCTTCGAGTCTCGAGATGACCTTCGCGTCGAGCAGCTCCCGCAGCTCCACCCTGCCGAGGAGGTCGGCCAGCAGGCTCGTATCGAGCGCAAGTGCGGCCGCTCGGCGTTCGGCGAGCGGACTGTCGCCTTCGTACATGAACGCGCCGACGTAGCCGAAGAGCAGCGTCCGCGCGAATGGCGATGCCTGCTCGGTGGTCACATCGACGAGGCGTACCTCGCGGCCCGCGACGCGCTTCGCGAGGTCGACGAGCGCGTCGAGGTCGTAGACGTCGTGCAGGACTTCGCGCACGGCCTCCAGAATGATCGGGAAGGTCGGATACTGCTTGGCGACGTCGAGCAGCTGGGCAGCTTTCTGCCGTTGCTGCCAGAGCGGCGAGCGCTTGCCGGGGTTGAGGCGCGGCAGGAGCAGCGCACGGGCCGCTGCCTCGCGGAAGCGCGACGCGAACAAGGCCGAGCCGCCCACCTCGCGAGCCACGATCTGCTCGATCTCGTCGGCCTCCAGGGCGAACAGCTCTGCCCCGGGCGGTTCGGCGTCGCCCTCCGGAATGCGGACGATGATGCCGTCGTCGCTTGCGACGACTCCGCCGTCGAGGCCGTAGCGGTCGCGGATGCGCGCCGCCACGATGAGGCCCCACGGCGAGTGCACGGGAGAGCCGTACGGAGAGTGCAGGATGATGCGCCAGTCGCCGAGTTCGTCTCGCGTGCGCTCGACGATGAGCGTGTGGTCGCTTGGTACCTGGCCGGTGGCGTCTTGCTGCTCGCGCACGTAGGCGACGGCGTTCTGCACGGCGTTGTCGTCCATGAGGGCGGCGAGTGCCTCTGGTACCTGCCCCTTGGCGGCGATCTCCCTGGTGATGGCGCCGATGGCCTGGCCGAGCTCGGAGGGTCGCCCGAGCGCGTCGCCGACCCAGAACGGCAGTCGTCCCGGCTGGCCGTATGCCGGGGTCACGAGCACTCGGTCAAAGGTGATCTCGGCGATGCGCCAGCTGGTCGCCCCGAGCGCGAAGATGTCGCCGACGCGCGATTCGTAGACCATCTCCTCGTCGAGTTCGCCGACGCGGCGCGGCCCTCGCTGCGCGTCGGCGTCTTCAGAACCGGCGAGGAAGACCCCGAAGAGGCCCCGGTCGGGGATGGTCCCTCCGGAGGTGACGGCGAGCCTCGCCGCACCGGGTCTGCCAGTGAGGGTGCCTTGGTCGCGGTCCCAGACGAGGCGTGGCCGCAGCTCGGAGAACTGGTCGGATGGGTACTTGCCGGACAGCAGGTCGAGGGTCGCCTCGAAGAGGGGGCGTGACAGGGACGCGAATGGTGCCGAGCGCCGCACCAGGTCGAACCACTCCTCGACGTCGAGGTCTTCGATCGCCGCTGCGGCGATCGTCTGCTGGGCGAGCACGTCGAGGGGATTGGCGAGCACCCGCATGCGCTCGATCTGCCCGGTGACCATGCGCGATGCGAGCACGGAGGAGTGCAGGACATCGGCGCGGTGCTTGGGGAAGATCGTGCCCTCGGAGGTCTCGCCGACCTGGTGTCCGGCTCGACCCACGCGCTGGAGTCCGCTTGCGACCGAGGGAGGCGACTCGACCTGGACGACGAGGTCGACGTCTCCCATGTCGATGCCGAGTTCCAAGCTGGAGGTGGCGACGACGCAGCGGAGGGTGCCGCTCTTGAGTGCGTTCTCGACCTCGGCGCGAGACTCCTTCGAGACGGAGCCGTGGTGGGCGCGTGCGAAGGAGAGCGGGGCACCGGAGGACTGGCCCGCCTGCCCCATGGACGCGGCGGGCGGTCGCTTCGGCGCGGCCTTCGGGCTGGCGCTGTGGTCGCCGGAGGACCAGCGCACGCCAGGTGCTGCCGCACTGTAGGGGTCTGGTGCTTCCGCCGTTTCGACCGACGGGGCATCGGCCGACGCTCGCTCGTCGGCGATCTCGTTGAGTCGGGCCGTGAGCCGTTCGGCAAGGCGCCTCGAGTTGACGAACACGATCGTGGAGCGGTGCGACTCGACGAGGTCGGCGATGGCCTCCTCGATGTGCGGCCACACCGAGCCGGACGCCTCTGCGTCGGCTGCGGGGTCGCGCAGTGAGCCGGCGGCGGCCCCCGCCTCGAAGTCCGCGAACGGGTTTGCATCTGCGATGGCTCCGGATGCGTCGGCGGAGGTCGGAGTCGCGGCCCCGGCTCGGGTCATGCCGATGTCGCTGAGGTCTTCGACTGGAACTCGCACCTCGAGCTTGAACGTCTTCGTGCTCGGCGGGGCGACGACCTTGACCGGTGCGTTTCCGGCCAGGAAGCGGGACATCTCGTCGAGGGGCCGCACCGTCGCGGACAGGCCGATGCGCTGCGCCGGCTTGTCGAGGAGCGCGTCGAGGCGCTCCAGCGTGAGGGCCATGTGCGCGCCGCGCTTGCTCGAGGCGACGGCGTGCACCTCGTCGATGATGACGGTTGTCACACCGGTGAGCGTCTTCCGCGCTTGAGACGTGAGCATGAGATAGAGCGACTCGGGCGTCGTGATGAGGATGTCGGGAGGATTGCGGAGCTGCTGTCTGCGCTCGGTTGGGCTCGTGTCTCCTGAGCGCACTCCGACACGGATGTCCGGTGCCACCGAGCCGAGCCGCCTTGCGGTCTGGGTGATCCCGACGAGCGGCGAGTGCAGGTTGCGCTCGACGTCGACGCCGAGCGCCTTCAGGGGGGACAGGTAGACGACGCGTGTGCGCCGCTCGGCCTTCGCTTCCTCGCTCTGTGCGCCGCGCTCGGCCGCGAGCTGATCGATCGCCCACAGGAACGCGCTCAGTGTCTTGCCCGAGCCGGTCGGTGCCACGACCAGGGTGTGGTGCCCGTCGGCGATCTCGCGCCAGGACGCTTCCTGGACCGCGGTCGGGCTCACGAATGCGCCGCGGAACCACTCCCGTGTCGCGGGGGAGAACGCGTCGAGCGCGGTCGTTTCAGGCATGACGACAACAGAACCACACACCACCGACATCAGCCTCCAGGAGGACCGGATCAACCTCCCGGGGGACGATCGTTCAGCCGGTATGCGCGAAGCTGGATGCACCACGTTCTGAAGGAGTGATCTCACATGAAGCGTCTTGTCCGCCCCCGTAGCGGCCGCGTCATCGCCGGAGTCTGCGCGGGAATCGCGCAGCGATTCGGCTGGTCGCCGTTTGTCGTCCGCCTGCTGACCGTCCTGTCGGTCCTCATCCCCGGCCCCCAGGTCATCATCTACCTGGCACTCTGGCTGCTCATCCCGAACGACTAGAGCAGCGGTGAGCTACCCGAGCGTGCGCTCGAGGAAGCTCGCCATGCTCACGAGCTCCCTCTCGGAGACCGCGTGACCGAGGCCCGCCTCGACGTAGACCTCTGCGTCGGAGTGGGCCTCTAGCCATGCTGCCGTGTGCTCGACAGCGAGCGAGGGGATGACCGTGTCGGCGTCACCCCGACCCCAGAAGACGGGCGGCCGGGACTCCGCGAGCTCGGCGTCTCCTGGCACGGTGCCCACGGCGACGAGGCCCGAGAGCAGCAGGGCTCCCCGGAATGCTGCGGGACGCTGGCGGAGCGCCTGCATGGCGACGATGCCGCCCTGCGAGTAGCCGAGCAGCGCGAGTGGCGCACCCGAGTCGAGGACGCCGAGCGTGTCCAGGAGTGAGATGACGGCCGCCGCGGCGTCGTTCGCGCCCTGCTCGAGAGTGATCTGGGCGTCGGCGTCGACCGCGACCTCACCCGTCGCCGGGTCTGCGAAACGCAGGGGGAACCACTCGCGGCCGCCTTCCGGCTGCGGGTGCGGTGCCGGCACGGAGACGTACCTGACCCCCTGGGGCAGCTGCCCCGTGAGGCTGAGGATGTCCGTTCCGTCTGCGCCGTAGCCGTGAAGTCCGACGACGAGCGGGAGCGTGCTCGTGGCCGCCGTCTCGGTGTCGCCGCCCCGCCAGAGGAGCGTCGTGGGATCGATACCTGTGGATGCTGTGCTCACCCGGGAAACATACATGGTCCACAATGGGGTCATGACGGTGCGCACTCCTGATCCTGAGTCCGGCTGGATGAACGACGACGAGCTCGCGCTCGTGCGGCGTCGCGTGCCGATGCTGTATGTCGAGGCCATCCCGGTGCGTGTCGACGCCTCGGGCAAGGTCGAGCACCTCGGGGTGCTGCTTCGGGCCGACAACCAGGGCGTCATGACGCGCTCGTTCGTTTCCGGGCGCGTGCAGTACGGGGAGTCGATTCGGGGCGCCCTCCTTCGGCACTTGGAGAAGGATCTCGGCACGATGGCGTTCCCGGCTCTGCCGCAGGCGCTCGCCCCGTTCACGGTGGCAGAGTTCTCGCCGATGCCCGGTTCTGGGCTGTTCGACTCGCGCCAGCATGCCGTGGCGCTCGAGTTCATCGTTCCGGTCGCCGGGGAATGCAACCCTCGTCAGGACGCGCTCGAGATCACGTGGCTGACTCCGCAGCAGGCACTCGACCCCGACCTCCTCGAGGAGCTCGAGGGTGGCCGCGGCCAGGTGCTTCGCACGGCGATCGGCCACCTCGGCCTCTGGCCGTAGGGGCCCCAGAGCCTCCAGTCCTTCGACCATCTGACCGTGGCTATCCGCTACTGGCTTGTCGTGCAGCCCTTCGATCGCGCCCTCGCGATGGTGGAGGGCGGTTTCGTGCAGGCGCCGTGGGGTGCGCTCGAGGGGGTCGAGCAGATGCGCGTGTCCGATGGTGTTGCTCTCTACTGTCCGCGCGAGGTGAATCCGGATGGGGAGCCGCTTCGCAGCGTCGTGCAGGCGGGTTACGTGCTCGACGACGAGCCGTATCGTGCTGGCGGGAGGGGGGCGTCGCCGTGGCGCAGGGAGGTGCAGTGGATGCGCGAGGCGCGTCCTGCACTCATTCGGCCATTGCGTGATCTGCTGGATCTGACGCGGAACGACAAGTACTGGGGGGAGCGGCTGCGCGCCGGCTGGCTCGAGCTGTCTCGTCGGGACTTCGAGATCTTCGAGGACGCGGTCAGGCGGCCGTCTCCGGAGCCGAGCGCGCTCGGGATGGGGCTCATCCGCGAGACCGGTCTCGCGCAGTCGGAACCGTCTGGGGGTCAGCGCGATCGGGACCCAGGCGAGGATCCGTACGCGATTCGCTTCTGAGCGTCCGCGGCCAGATGTTTGCTGAAGACCGTGCTTTGTTGACGCATGTGACACATTATTGAGTGGAAGTAATGAACACCCCTGAGGTGTGCTTACGCTTCCCGACCAGAGCGAGCCTTACGAGCGGAGTGCCCATGATCGACGCGTTGGACTTCAAGCCAGCGGCGCAGCAGTCGAACCTGCGTGCCACTATCGAGGATTCCGTCGCCGCTGCGATCGTCTCGGGAGGGCTTGCGGCGGGTGAGCTCGTCTCCGTTCCAGCGCTCGCGGCTCGCTTCGAGGTTTCGGCGACTCCTGTGCGGGAGGCGATGCTGAACCTCGAGAAGTTGGGGTTCGTGGAGCCGGTTCGCAACAAGGGGTTCCGGGTGACGCACGTCTCCGTCGAGGAGCTGCGACAGATCGTCGAGGTGCGGCAGATGCTCGAGGTGCCGATCGTGCGCGAGCTCGCCGTCGAGTTCCCGGAGGCCCCTCGCGCCGAGCTGCGCGAGCTCGCGACCCAGATCGACGCGGCGTCCGCGGCGGGGGATCTTCCCCTGTACCTGGCGGTCGACATCGAGTTTCACGCGAAGCTCCTCGGGCTGTCCGGCAATGAGCGTCTCGTGTCCATCGTGACGGCGCTGCGTAGGCAGACGAGACTCACGGGCCTGACCGAGATGCTCGGTTCGGAGGAGCTCACGGCGTCGTCTCGTGAGCACGCGGATCTGCTGGTGCTGCTCGAGGCGGGCAAGGCAGATGAGGCTGCAGAGCTCATGCACCGGCACATCGGCCACGTCGTGGGCTGGTGGGCAGGACTACCCGAAGAGGCTTAACAAACCCTCCACACAGTGAAACACTTTGTAACAACTCTGTTTCAAGGCTGTGGAAGGGCCTTCTGCGGACTTCTACCGAACAGTAATGTGTGACATCCCATCACCGGAGATGGTCCGGCGATTCTGACGTCTGTTCGGAAGGAACTCACCATGACTGCACGTCGTTCCACCAGCCCTCGGGGTGCTGGCATCTGGAAGAGGGTGCTCCTCCCCGGAGCCCTGCTCGCCACGGCCGCACTCGCCCTCACCGGATGCTCCGGGGGCGTCGCCGGAGGCGGAGACGCCGCGTCCGAGGACGGACCCATCAAGCTGGGACTCGCGGCACCCTTCTCTGGTTCGGAATCTGCCTTCGGCCCGTACATGGAGAACGGCGCCCAGATGGCCGTCGACGAGCTCAACGAAGCCGGCGGAGTTCTCGGCCGTCAGCTGGAGCTGGTCACCGCCGACGACGCGTGCGACGCGACAAGTGCGACCGCCGCCGCGAACAAGCTCGTCACCGACGGTGTCGTCGCCTCGGTCGGCGGCTACTGCTCAGGCGCCACGCTTCCGACGCTGCCGATCTTCAACACGGCAGAGATTCCCATGGTCATCCCGGCCGCCAACTCGAACCAGCTCGTCGCAGCCGGCCTCGACAACGTGTTCCTCATCAACGGCACGGGAACGCAGCAGGCTCAGGCGATGCTGAAGTACGCCGAGAAGCAGGGCGTGAAGACGCTGGCACTCGTCGACGACAACACGGACTACTCGACGGACCTCGCGAAGTCCGCCTCCGAGCAGGCGAAGGAGCTCGGCATCGAGGTCGTGCTCGAGGAGTCGGTGAACGCCGGCGAGTCCGACTACGCGGCCAACGTCAACAAGGTCGTCTCGGCGAACCCCGACATGATGTATTGGACCGGCTACTACCAGGAGGGTGGCCTGATCACCCAGCAGCTGCGATCGGCCGGCTACACGGGCAAGATCATGGTCGCGGACGGCTCGGTCGACGCGAAGTTCGCTGAGATCGCCGGCAGCTCCTCCGAGGGTGTGCTCGGCACGTTCACGCAGACCCCCGACATGCTCGAGGGCGCAACCGAGTGGATCGACGCCTACACCGAGAAGTTCGGCGCAGCGCCCGGACCCTACTCGACGCAGAGCTACGACGCCGTCCGCGTCGTCTCCCAGGCGATCGAGGACGCCGGCACCACCGAGGGCCCCGCGGTCATCGAGGCGCTCGGTGCCCTGGACGGCTTCGACATCTTCTCCGGCCCCCTCACCTTCACGGATGAGGGAACGCTCAGCGAGGGCGGCTTCGCCATCGTCACCGTCGGACCCGACGGCACCTTCATCCTCGAGGATGACCTGAAGAGCTAGTCAGCCACGGCGGGCGGGGAGGGAACTCCCCGCCCGCTTCTGCAGTCAGGAACCACTGTGATTCAACTCATCATCGACGGGCTCTTCGTCGGATCCTTCTACGCGCTCGTCGCACTCGGCTACAGCATGGTGTACGGCATCATCAAGCTGCTCAACTTCGCGCACGGCGACGTCTACATGGTCGGCGCGTTCGCCGGCCTCACCATCT
Source organism: Pseudoclavibacter sp. 8L (assembly GCF_902506465.1). Lineage (NCBI taxonomy): Bacteria > Bacillati > Actinomycetota > Actinomycetes > Micrococcales > Microbacteriaceae > Pseudoclavibacter > Pseudoclavibacter sp. 8L. The sequence goes on from NZ_LR733185.1 coordinate 1,028,309, forward strand.
TCTCGGCGTTCTCAGGCCTCGCGGGCGGCGGCATCCTGTCGATCCTGCTGGTCATGCTCCTCGCGATGATCTTCACGGGCATCCTCGGCGTGACCATCGAGCGGGTCGCCTACCGTCCGCTGCGTTCGAGCCCCAGGCTCGCGGTGCTGATCACCGCGGTCGGCATGTCGTTCATCCTCGAGTACGGAGTGCGCCAGATCTTCGGCCCGGACCCCAAGGTCTACCCGACGCGTCTCGAAGGCGAGACGCTCGACCTGCTCGGCGGCCGCATCACGATGCCGCAGATCGTCATGATGCTCGTCGCGGCGGCGCTCATGTTCGCGCTCAACACCTACATCATGCGCTCCCGTGACGGCCGCGCCATGCGGGCCATCGCGCTCGACCCCACGGCAGCGCAGCTCATGGGCGTCAACGTCAACAAGGTCATCTCGCGCACCTTCTTCATCGGCTCGGCCCTCGCGGGCGCGGCTGGCGTCATGGCTGGCGCCTACTACGGCACCATCGACTTCCTCGCTGGCTTCGTCATCGGGTTGAAGGCGTTCACGGCGGCCGTCATCGGCGGCATCGGCAGCCTCTACGGCGCCATGCTCGGCGGCCTCGTGCTCGGTCTGCTCGAGGCGTTCGGCACCCATTGGCTCGGCGGGGAGTGGCGTGACGTCTTCTCGTTCGCGTGCCTGATCCTCTTCCTGTCCTTCAGACCGACCGGCATCCTCGGTGCACGCGTCGTGGAACGGATGTGATCCCATGACCGACATCAGACTCCAGGCGCCTGCGCCCACCGTCGAGCGGCCCACGCCACGCAAGGGCATCCTGAACCCGAAGACGTTCATGAACCTGGTCGGCCCCGTGCTGTTCCTCTTCGCGTTCCTGCTGCCCTTCATCAACGCGACGCCGTACGTCATCTCCATCGGCACGTCCGCGATGATCTACATCATGCTCGCGATGGGCCTCAACATCGTCGTCGGCTACGCCGGTCTCCTCGACCTCGGCTACTACGCCTTCTTCGCCGTCGGTGCGTATACGGCCGGCGTCCTGAACACGCTGCTCGACATGCCCCTCATCGCGACGGTCCCGTTCGTGATCGTCGCGTGCATCCTCGCCGGGCTCATCATCGGCGGGCCGACGCTGCGACTGCGCAGCGACTATCTCGCGATCGTGACCCTCGGGTTCGGTGAGATCATCCGTCTCACCGCCAACAATCTCGAGGTCACGGGTGGCCCGTCCGGCATCTCCGGCATCGACACGTTCGAGTTCTTCGGCTGGTCGTTCGCGGATGGTCTCACGATCGGCGGCATCGAGTTCAACGGCAAGATCCTGCTGTACTTCCTCTGCGTCATCATCGCCGGTGGTGCCGCGATTATCGCCGCCTCGAGGCTGGGCAAGGGCAAGATGGGTCGCGCCTGGCGCGCCATCAAGGATGACGAGGATGCGGCCGAGGCCATGGGTGTCAACACGTACACCACGAAGCTCGGCGCGTACGTGCTCGGCGCCGTCTTCGGCGGACTCGCGGGTGTGCTGATGGCAGCGCACCAGACGGCGATCAGTCCGACCTCGTTCGTGTTCCTCAACTCGGCCCTGCTGCTCATGGCGGTCGTGCTCGGCGGCATGGGCTCCATCCCGGGTGTCATCGTCGGCGCGCTGCTCGTGTCGCTGCTGCCCGAGATCCTGCGCGAGTTCTCCGACTGGCGCTTCCTGGTGTTCGGCGTGCTGCTGGTGATCATGATGATCTTCCGGCCGCAGGGCATCTGGCCGGCGACGGCGATCCTGCCGTTCCTCAAGTCGCGAGCCAAGGGCGAGGCGCCGTCTCCGAAGGACGGCTTCTCGGCCCATGAGGCGCCCGACGCCAACATCGACCTCTCGAAGGAGCAGGCATGAGCCAGGTTTCAGGCACGGGTGACGTGTACGGCACGGCGCCCATCGACGTGCCGAAGACGGAGTCGGTGACCGCGGTCGCCGAGGAGTTCAGGCGGGCGCATCAAGGGGAGCCATTGCTCTCGGTCCGTGATCTGCGGCTGCAGTTCGGCGGCGTGAAGGCGGTCGACGGAACGTCGTTCGATGCGTACGCGGGTGAGATCATCTCGGTGATCGGGCCGAACGGGGCGGGCAAGACGAGTGCGTTCAACTGCATCACCGGCTTCTATCGGCCGACATCGGGCTCGATCACTTTCGACGGCGAGAGCATCATGCGAAAGCAGCCGTCGACGATCACGCGCCTCGGGCTGAGCCGGACCTTCCAGAACGTCCGCATGTTCCGGGACATGTCGGTCATCGACAACGTGAAGACGGCGATGCACGCGCGCATCCGTCAGAACGTGTTCCAGACGATGCTGCACACGTTCGGCTACAAGAAGGTCGAGGCCAAGGCGCTCGAGGATGCGCGCGGCTGGCTCGACTTCGTCGGCTACTCGCTCGATGACGAGCTGCTCGCGTCGCAGCTGCCGTATGGCGAGCAGCGCCGAGTGGAGATCGCGCGGGCACTCGCCACGCAGCCCAAGCTGCTGCTACTCGATGAGCCTGCTGCTGGCCTCAACCACAACGAGAAGCAGGAGCTCATCGCCCTGATTCGAAAGATCAGGGATCTCGGCGTCGGAATCGTGCTCATCGAGCACGACATGGGTCTCGTGATGGAGATCTCGGAGCGCGTGATCGTGCTCAACTTCGGCCGAGAGATCGCCGACGGTCTGCCCGCGGATGTCAAGAACGACCCTCGGGTCATCGAGGCGTACCTCGGCGTCGAGGATCCCGAGGACCAGCACGAGGGCGAGCCAGATGGCGGGCCCGAGAATGAGCGAGTGGACGAGGGGGACCGATCATGAGCGTCGAGCTCGAGATCAAGGATGTGGATCTCTTCTACGGGCGCGTGCAAGCGCTTCGTGGTCTGTCGATCGAGGTCAACGAGGGCGAGGTCGTCTCTCTGCTCGGCAACAACGGCGCGGGCAAGACGAGCACGCTCACGATGCTCTCTGGGTTGGCCAGAGCGAAGCGCGGAACGATCATGTGGCGCGGCAAGGACATCTCGAATGCGAAGCCGTGGGACCTCGTGCGCGACGGGCTCATCCACGTGCCTGAGGGCAGGCGCATCTTTTCGACGATGTCGGTGCACGAGAACCTCCTGCTCGGTGGCTACCAGGTGAAGGACCAGAAGGTCGTGGCTGAGCGTGTCGAGGAGTGCTACGAGCTCATGCCGCGTCTCCTCGAGCGACGCGCTCAGCAGGGAGGCACCCTGTCGGGCGGTGAGCAGCAGATGGTGGCGATCGCGCGAGCGTATGTCGGCGGCCCGAAGCTGATGCTGCTCGACGAGCCGTCGATGGGGCTCGCTCCGCTGGTCGTGAAGCAGGTCATGGAGCTCATCGGGCGCATCAATGAGCGTGGTGCGACGGTGCTGCTCGTCGAGCAGAACGCCCGTGCTGCGCTCAAGGTGGCGCATCGTGCCTATGTCATCGAGCATGGCCGCGTGACGCTCTCGGGCCTCGCTGCCGACTTGGCGAAGGACAAGGCGGTCATCGAGGCGTACCTGGGCTGAACGCGCTCGCGGGGCTGGTCGGCTCTGCTGGCCGGTCGCGGATGGACGCTTCGCTGGCCCGTCCCGATTGTGGGGCGGGCCAGGCTTGCACCACTGGATGGTGTGTGACATATTACTGACAGGAGGTGTGAGATGGGCAGGTACGACGTCGTGATCATCGGCGGTGGCATCATCGGAGCGGCCTGTGCTGCCGAGCTCGCCGGCCGTGGTCGGCGAGTCGCGCTCGTCGAACGCGGTCGCGTCGCGAGCGGCACAAGCGCCCACTGCGAAGGCAACCTGCTCGTCTCGGACAAGGGGCCAGGCGCCGAGCTCGAGCTCTCGAAGCTCGCCAACGCAGCCTGGTCGTCGCTCGCCGGAACCTTCCGCGACGAGCTCGGCCACGACTTCCCCGACATCGAGTTCGAGGCCAAAGGCGGCCTCGTCGTCGCGACGACCGACGGGGGAGCGGCCGCCCTCCTGGACTTCGCGTCCACGCAGCGCGACGCGCAGGTCTCGGCTGAGCCCGTCACGCACGCCGAGGCTCGAGAGCTCGAGCCGTGGATCACCGAGCGGATGACCGCAGCCGTCTGGTACCCGGGCGACAGCCAGGTGCAGCCGACCATCGCGAACGAAGCACTCGTCGCCCTCGCCAGGGCACGAGGGGCGAGCATCCTCGAGCATCACGACGTGGTCGGCGCGATCCGCGAGAGCGGCCGCATCGTCGGTGTCCGCACCTCGGCAGGTGACGTGCGCGGCGCCGAGATCGTCGTCGCCGCCGGCCCGTGGTCCGGCGAGGTCTCCGCGACGCTCGGCGTACCCCTCCCCGTTCGTCCGCGCCGCGGAGTCGTCCTCGTTACGGCGAAGATGCCCCAGCGCGTGTTTCACAAGGTGTACGACGCGGACTACGTCGGTGCCGTCGGGTCTGGCGACGCGGGCCTCATGACCTCGAGTGTCGTCGAATCGACTCCCGGGGGCACGGTGCTCATCGGCTCGAGTCGCGAGCAGGTCGGCTTCGACGACGCGTTCCGCGCGAACGTGCTCGGGCAGCTCGCGGTGAAGGCGATCTCGATCTTCCCCTTCTTGGCCCAGACGGCCGTCATCCGCAGCTACTCGGGCTTCCGCCCCTTCATGCCAGACCACCTGCCGCTCATCGGCCAGGATGTGCGCCTGCCGGGCCTCTGGCATGCCACCGGCCACGAGGGTGCCGGCATCGGCCTCTCCCTGCCCACGGCATCGCTGATCGGGGACCTCATGGACGGCAGATCGACGCAGATCGATGCAGCCCTGTTCTCGCCCACCCGCGCGACGCTCGCCTCAGAGCTGGGGGCGGTCGCATGAGCGAGCGCGCCGACAAGCCTGTGCGCATCACCGTCGACGGTGAGACCGTGGAAGGCCTCGAGGGGCAGAGCATCGCGGGCGTCCTGCTCGGCTCCGGTCGAGTCTCCTGGCGTGAGACCGCCGTCGCGGGAAAGCCGCGCGGCCTGTTCTGCGGCATCGGCGTGTGCTTTGACTGCCTTGTCACGGTGGACGGCGTGCCGGATGTTCGAGCGTGCCAGAGGCGTGCGTGCGAGGGGGATGAGGTGAGCTCACAATGAGCTCGACGCAGACCGAGCAGTCGACGCCGCGCCATGTCGCCGTCGTCGGCGGTGGTCCCGCAGGTCTTGCGGCCGCGCTGGCCGCCGCGGAAGCCGGGGCCCGCGTGACGCTCATCGAGTCGAGTCTAGAGCTCGGCGGCCAGTACTGGCGTCACCTGCCGAAGGAGCGCGACGGTGAGGGGCAGGCCGCGATGCACCACGGCTGGTCGACGTTCCTGGACCTCGACCGACGTGTCCGCTCGCACGCCCGGATCACCCTGCTCAGCGAGACGAGCGTGTGGGCCGTCGGGCTGCCCGCGCTGGAGCTGCTCACCGGCACGTCCGACGCAGCCGACCGCGTTCGCTCGACCCTCGAGCCCGACGCGGTTGTCGTCGCGACAGGTGCTCACGACCGCACCCTCCCGTTTCCCGGCTGGGACCTCCCCGGCGTCTACACCGGGGGTGCTGCTCAGGCCTTCGCGAAGAGCGAGCGCATCGCGGTCGGCGACACTGTCGTGGTCGCCGGCGCGGGTCCGTTCCTTCTTCCCGTCGCGGCCTCACTCGCCCAGGTCGGCTCCAAGGTCGTGGAGGTCGTCGAGGCCAACCGCATCCCACGTCTCGCCTCGGGCTGGCTGCCCAAGCCGTGGCAGCTCGCGGGTGCCCCCGGCAAGGTGCAGGAGCTCTTCGGCTACGTCGCCGGTCAGCTGCGGCACCGGATCCCGTATCGAGTCGGCGAAGCGGTCGTCGAGGCGCACGGGGAGGGGCGCGTCGAGCGCGTCACGATCATGAGCGTCGACGCTCAGTGGCGGCCCATCGCCGGCAGTGAACGAGAGGTCGCGTGCGACGCCGTCTGCGTGACGCACGGCTTCACGCCTCGGCTCGAGGTGGCGATCGCGGCCGGCTGTGCGCTCGACGACAGCCGGTTCGTGGTCATCGACGAGTCCTGCGCCACGAGCACCTCCGACGTCTACGCGGCGGGCGAGGTGACGGGCATCGGCGGCGTCGACCTCTCCCTCGCCGAGGGGCGCGTCGCCGGGCACTGCGCAGCGGGTGGTGCGTCCAGCGACCCTCAGATCAGCACGGCCCAGCGCAAGCGCGCGATCTTCGGTTCGTTCGCGGCGCGCATCGAGGCGGCGCACGGCGTGCGGCCGGGCTGGCAGGCGTGGCTGCGCGACGACACCATCGTGTGCCGCTGCGAAGAGGTGACCGCCGGCCAGCTGAGGCGGAAGGCCGCCGCCACGCGCTCGCACAGCCTGCGCTCCCAGAAGCTCTCCACTCGAGCCGGTCTCGGCATCTGCCAGGCCCGCATCTGCGGCCGCAGCGCTGAGGAGCTCATCGAGACGGTGCTCGGGCGTGGCCTCGACGAGGGCATCGTCGACCGTCGGCCCATCCAGACCCCCATCCGGCTCGCTGAGCTGGCAGGAACCTCAGAAGAACAGCATCCCCTGACAGGAAGGCAACACCCATGACCGAAGCAGCCTCAACCCACCTCGACCTCGGCGGAGTCGTCGTCGCGACGGCCCTTCCCTACAAGGAGGACGCCTCTGCTCCCGCCGGCCTGGCCGTCGACTACGAGGCGTACGCCGAGCACTGCAATTGGCTCATCGAGAACGGCTGCCGTGGCGTCGGCCCCAACGGCTCGCTCGGCGAGTACTCGTCCCTCACCGACGAGGAGCGCCGCAAGGTCGTGCAGGTCGCCGTCGAGGCTGTGGGTGACCGCGGGATCGTCGTCGCGGGCGTGCACGGCCCAGGGTGGCACCAGGCGCAGCACTGGGCGCAGCTCGCCAAGGAAGACGGCGCCCATGGCGTGCTCTGCCTTCCGCCCACCATGTACCGGTCTGCGGATGCGGATGTCATCGAGCACTTCGCGAAGGTCGCCGAAGTGGGGCTGCCCGTCATGATCTACAACAACCCGCTGGACACGAAGGTCGACCTCCGCCCGGAGCTCGTCGCGGAGATCGCGAAGATCGACGGCATCGTCGCCGTCAAGGAGTTCTCCGGCGACGTCCGGCGCGCATTCGAGATCCAGGAGGCCTGCGAGGCGGCCGGGTCGACGATCGACGTCATCGCGGGCAGCGACGACGTGCTCTTCGAGCTCATGATCGACGGTGCAACCGGCTGGTTCGCCGGCTACCCGAACGTCTTCCCCGCGGAGGCCGTGGCGATCTACGACCACATGGCCGCGGGCCGCTACGTCGAGGCACGTGAGATCTACAAGAGCCTCATCGCTGCGTTCCGCTGGGACTCCCGCGTGGAGTTCGTGCAGGCCATCAAGCTCGGCATGGACATGGTGGGCCGCAACGGCGGGCCGTGCCGCCCGCCGCGCGCTGCGCTGACGCCGGAGATGGAGGCGCGCGTGCGTGCCGACACGCAGCGCGCCCTCGACGCGCTCGCCACCCTCAAGTAGGGTCGCAGCAGACACGGGGGTCGCTTTCCTGGCCCCTCTGCCGTCTGCTTGCGGGGCTCTTCCCGCACCAATGCGACGCAATCCGGCAATAGCGCTGGTTGCGTCTGGCCCGCGGGGCGATCCCCCCTCATCTCGCTGGGCCGGCCGCCCGGGGCGTCCCCCCGCCCTGGGCGGCCCCTCACTTCCGATCACGAGGTTTTTTCGCATGCGAGCATCACGAGTCATCTCCGCCGTCGATTCCCACACTGAGGGCATGCCGACGAGGGTCGTCACGGGTGGGATCGGGGTCATCCCCGGTGCCACGATGAACGAGAAGCGGCTGTACGTGCAGGAGCATCGCGACGACCTGCGGACGTTCCTGATGCGGGAGCCGCGCGGGCACTCGGCGATGAGCGGCAGCATCCTCCAGCCGTCCACGCGCCCGGATGCCGACTTCGGCGTCCTGTACATCGAGGTCTCCGGACTGCTGCCCATGTGCGGTCACGGGACGATCGGCACGGCGACGGTGCTGGTCGAGACGGGCATGGTGGAGGTCCACGAGCCGGAGACCGTCATCCGGCTCGATACTCCGGCGGGTCTCGTGATCGCTCGCGTCGAAGTGAGCGAAGGACGCGCTGTTAGCGTTACCATCGAGAATGTGCCCAGCTTCTGTGAACGCCTCGACGCCGTCGTCCCGGTGCCGGAACTCGGCATCGACGCGCTCCGCTACTCGCTCGCGTTCGGCGGCAACTACTACGCCATGGTCGACCTCGACGACGTCGATCTGCCCTTCGATCGGGCCCGCAAAGACGACATCATGCGTGCCGGTCTCGCAATCATGGACGCCATCAACACCCACGACGCGCCCAAGCATCCGACCATCGAGGGTGTCGACCACGTGCACCACGTCGAGTTCATCGCGCCCGGCTCCACCGCCGCCCACTCGCGCCACGCGATGGCGATCTACCCTGGATGGTTCGACCGCTCACCCTGCGGCACCGGCACCTCCGCGCGCATGGCCGAGCTGCACGCCAGAGGCGAGTTGCCGCTGCACACCGACTTCGTCAACGAGTCGTTCATCGGCACGAGCTTCACCGGCCAGCTCATCGACGAGGTCCAGGTCGGTGACAGGTCGGCCGTGATCCCGACCATCACCGGCCGCGCGTGGATCACCGGCATGGGCCAGTACATGCTCGACCCGACAGACCCCTTCCCGGCAGGATTCGAATTCTAGATTGGACTCATCGATGAGCACACCCACCCCGCATACCAGCGACGTCGAGCTCGAGCAGATCCTCGCGGCAGCCGCCGTGGCCGCCCCTCTCTGGGCGGCGACCCCACCGACTCAGCGCGCCACCGCCCTCATCGCGGTCGCCGACGCGCTCGACGCCGCGGCGGGGGAGCTCATCCCCGTCGGCATGCGGGAGACCGGCCTCGCCCAGGCCCGCCTCACGGGCGAGCTGAAGCGCACGACCGTGCAGATCCGCCTCTTTGCCGACGTCATCCGCGACGGCTCGTACCTCGACGTCCGACTCGACGAGGCCGACCCGGACTTCGTGCTCGGCCCGCGGCCCGACGTGCGCCGGATGCTCGTGCCGGTGGGAGTCGCCGTCAACTTCTCCGCGTCGAACTTCCCCTTCGCCTTCTCCGTGGCCGGTGGCGACTCCGCCGCCGCGCTCGCGGCGGGATGCGCGCTCATCGTGAAGGGCCACTCGGGGCACCCGGAGCTGTCCGTGGCGACGGCCCGCGTCGTCGAGGGCGCCCTCCGCGAGTCCGGCGCCCCCGATGGCGTCTTCGCGCTTGTTATCGGCCAGCAGGCCGGGGTCACCGTGCTCGAGGACAACCGCGTCGACGTCGGGACCTTCACCGGGTCGATCCGCGTGGGACGTCTGCTCGCCGACAAGGCCGCGGCCCGCCCCCGCCCCATCCAGTTCTACGGCGAGCTCGGCAGCGTCAACCCCGTCTTCGTGACGGGGGCTGCGCTCGCGGAGCGCGGCGAGGAGATCGCTGCAGGCTACGCGGCATCGGTCGCCGGTTCGGCAGGTCAGCTGTGCACGAAGCCCGGCTTCCTCTGGGTTCCCGCGACGGATGCGGCCGCCGAGCTGCAGCTGCGCGTCTCGCAGGCGGCCGAGCAGGCTCCGGAGCACCGGCTCCTCAACCCGAGCATCGGCCGCGCGTACCTCGAACGTCGGGCGGCCGTGCTCGACGCGGACGGTGTACGGGTCGTCGCCGAAGGCGCTGTGCGCAGCGATGACGATGGCAACGTGTGGGCGACGCCGACGATCGTGGCCGTGCCGGCGAGCAAGCTCGCGGCGGGCGACGAGACGCTGCTCGACGAGGTCTTCGGGCCGTTCTCGGTCATCGTCGAGTACGAGGACGAGACGTCGCTTGCGCCGAGCCTCGACGAGCTGTACGTCGGCAACCTCACGGGCACGGTGCACGCCGCCGACGGTGAGCAGTCGCCCGCGCTCTCTGCGCTCGTCGCGGGGCTCGCGAGGAAGACGGGTCGAGTGCTCTTCGGCGGCTGGCCGACCGGCGTCGCCGTCACGCCCGCCATGCAGCACGGCGGGCCGTACCCGGCGACGTCGAACGACACCTCCACGTCGGTCGGCACCGCATCCATCTCCCGCTTCCTGCGCGGTGTCGCCTACCAGGGTGCGCCGCAGGAGGCACTCCCGGAGCCACTGCAGGACGCGAACCCGTGGGGTGTGCCGCAGCAGCGGGCCGCCGCGGGTCAGTCGGCCAGCTGGGGTGCTCAGGACTGAGCTCTCAGGGCGTCCTTGGCGGCCAGGCGCGAACGCAGCGTCGGCGCCAAGGGCGCTTCGTCGCCGGGCCGACCGGGATCCTGACCAGGAGCTTGATCGGCAGGTTCGCTGATGCGGCCGCGCCTGCGCAGCTCGGGAACCACGTGCTCGACGAAGTCCTCGAGCGAGCCGGGGAGAAGGGCCGGGGTCACGACGAAGCCGTCAGCCGCCCCCGCATCCTGCCACTCGCACAGCTCGTCGGCGATGTCGGCGCCGCTGCCGAGCGGGGAGGGCGTGAGCTGGTCGAACGACTGGCGCAGGGCGAGGTCGCGGACGGTGAGCCCCTCCCTGGCGGACACTGCCGCGAGCATGTCCTCGAAGCCGTCGCTTCCCGTCGCGCCCCGGTGCGCGGCGAGGAAGCCTTCCGCGTCCTCGTCGAGTCGCAGTGTCGTGGCGTCCGCGTGCATGAGCCGCACGAGCGAGCGCACGGCCGAGGCCTCGTCGATGTGCGCGAGCAGTGAGTCGCGGACGCCCACTGCATCGATGCGCGTCGATCCAGCGATCGGCTGGATCGCTGCGCACACGCGAATCTCGTTCGGGTCGCGTCCCGCGAGTCTGGCCCGCTCGCGAAGCTCGGTGCGCACCGCGCGGTTGCCGTCGATGCCGTCGGCCGCGACGAAGACCAGCTCCGCCCACCTCGCGGCGAACTGCATGCCGCGCGGGGAGGCGCCCGCCTGCATGAGCACCGGATGCCCCTGGGGGCTTCTCGGGAGGCTCAGCGGGCCGGGTGCCGCCGCACGTTCGCGGGGCGCCGGAGTGCGCGAGACGAGGCTCGGGTCGGCGAACACGCCGTTCTGGGCGTCCTGCACCAGCGCAGCAGGACCCCAGGTGCCCATGAGCTCGAGCACCTGCGCCACGACGCGGTCGGCGCGGTCGTAGCGCTCCTCTTTCGGGGGGATGCGGTCGAGGCCGAGGTTGCGAGCCTCGGCATCCGTCGTCGAGGTCACGATGTTCCAGGCCACGCGCCCCGCAGAGAGGTGGTCGAGGCTCGAGAGCGTCCGCGCTATGGCGTACGGCGGCAGGAACGAGGTCGACACGGTCGCCCCGAGTCCGATGCTGCGCGTCGCCCCGATGACGGCGCTCAGCACTGTGATGGGGTCGAGCGTCACGGCTCCCTTGCCGCCGCTGGCGAGGGTCGTCGCCACGTCGCCGAGCGCGTCTTCCGGGATCGCGAGCGCGTCTGGCAGGAACATCAGGTCGAAGCCGCCGCCTTCGAGGAGTCGCGCGATATCGATGTACGAGCTGGCGTGCAGCCAGTCGCGGTTCGAGTGCGGGTGGCGCCAAGCGGCGGCGTACCGCTGCGTCGGCGGGTTGACCATTCCGACGAGCGTGAGCTGACGCGTGCTGTTCTCAGACAAGCGACAGCCCCGTTCCTGCGGCGATGCCGAGCATGGCCGCAAGTGCGAACGCGCAGAGCACGACGATGGCGAGTGCTGCGTCGCGGGTGTCGAGCGCGACCGGCCGCCAGACGGTGCGTGGACCCGCTCCGAGGCCTCGCGACTCGAGGGCTTGGGCGATGCGCTCACCGGAGCGGATGGAGACGACGAGCAGCGAGAACGCGGCCGTGCCGAACGCGGTGACACCGGTGCGCGGCGTGCCGTCTCGTCCGAGCGGCGCCCGGACGGCCTGCGCTGCGCGGATGCTCTGCCACTCGCTCGGCAGCAGCTGCAGGAGGCGGAATCCGGCGAGCAGGGCGTATGCGAAGCGAGGGCTGAGCCGCGCGTGCTGCGTGAGGCTCGTCATGAGGTCACGGGGCGGAGTGCTGGCGATGAACGCGATCGACAGCATGCCGATGACCGTCGTTCGCAGGGCCAGCGCGAACCCGATGGCGAGGCCCTCGCTGGTCACCCGAACCGGCAGACCTTCGAGGATCTCGCTCCCTGGGCGGCTGAGCGCGTTGACCATGACCAGGCCGATCCCGAACGCCACGAAGGGGACGGATGCGGCGAGCAGTCTTCCCGGGGTGAGCCTCGTCGTCGTCAGCGTGGCGATGATCGCGAGCACGGTCAGCACGCCAAGGGTCAGCGGGTTCAGGATGAACAGCGTCGCGAGCGAGCAGGCGAACAGCACCACGAGCTTGACGGTGGGGTTGCGGCGCTCGAGTGCGGGACTCATGCCGCGACCCGTGTCGCGGCGCCGTCGAGCTCGCGCAGGATCGCGCGTGCCCGCTCGGCGGGGAAGCGCCGCGCCTGGAGCCAGCTCAGCAGCGGCGTTCGCTCGAGGCCCGCTGCGGCGAGGAGGCTCTCGTCCTCGAGGAGCTCGAACGGCGTCACTTCGGCGAGGAGACCGCCTTCGGCGAGGACCAGCACGCGGTCGGCGTACGTGCAGACGGCACGCAGCTCGTGGCTGGAGAAGAGCACGCCGCAGCCGCTGCGCGCGGTGCGCTCCAGGGCGTGCATCGCGGCAATGCTCGAACGGCGGTCGAGGCCGAAGCTGGGCTCGTCGGCGAGGAGGAACGGCCGGTCGTGGGCGAGCATGGCGGCGATGCTCACCCGCCGCTGCTGCCCGCCCGAGAGGCGGAATGGGCTGTGGTCGAGTTGTGCCGAGAGGTCGAAGCGGGTGACCAGCTCGGCGATGCGCTCCGCGTCATCCGCTCCGAGGCCGTGCTCGATCTCGCGCCGCACTGTCGGCTGGGAGAACTGGTGCTCCGGGTTCTGGAAGATGAGGCCGGGGCGGGGGCCGTGCACCTGCCCCGAGCCCGCCCGCGCGAGACCCGCGAGCGTTCGCAGCAGGCTCGACTTCCCGCATCCGTTGCGGCCGAGGAGCGCCACGACCTCACCCGCTCTGAGCTTGAAGCTCATGCCTCGGAGGACCGCCTCTACGGCGTTCTTCGCGCGAGGGCGCTTCGGGGCCCCGCCAGCGACGACGTCGAGGCTATCGACGCTGAGGACCTCCGCCTCGCGGGTCGGCGTCGAGGGCGCCGCTGCGGCTGCGCCAGTTGCGGCGCGCGCCCCGAGCGCGGCGACACGGTCCGCGACCTCGTCGTTCGCGAGTCCGCCCTCGAGGCCGGTGAGTGCGGCGAGTTCCGCGTCGAGCGGCAGCCAGCACCCGGCCTCCTGCAGCTCCGCTGCGTGCTCGACCAGCACGCGCGCCGTCGGGCCGTCGTGTGCGATGACACCACCGCGCGCGACCACGACCGTTCGTCCCGGGAGGCCCGCGATGCCGCGCGCTCCCGCGTACTCGTCCAGTCGGTGCTCGACGAGCACGATCGTGGATGCTCGTGCAGAGGCCGCGTCGACCGCCTGTCGGACCGACGCGATTCCCGCAGGGTCGAGCATCGATGTGGGCTCGTCGAGCACCAGGACACGGGGCTCCGTGACGATGGCCGCGGCGATGGCCACGCGCTGGGTCTCGCCACCCGAGAGCGTCGCCGTGCGACGGTCGGCGAGCGTCCCTGCGCCGACGAGGTGGAGGGCCGCGTCAACCGCTGGCCCCATCGCCTCGGGAGCCCAGGCGTGGTTCTCGAGCGGGAACGCGATCTCGTCGGCGACGTCGGGGAGGCACACCGATGAGCTCGGGTTCTGCGCGACGACGGAGAGATGCCTGGAGAGGCGCGGCACGTCCGACTCCTGCGTATCCACCCCGCAGATGCGGATGCGCCCGCTGACCTGTGCGGGGACGCTGTGGGGGATGACCCCGCTGAGCGCCTGCAGCAGCGTCGACTTCCCCGCCCCCGACGGCCCGATGACGAGCACGTGCTCGCCGGGCGCCACGCGCAGATCCACTGGCCCGAGCCCGTCTCCCGAGGAGTGGATCGCCTCGAAGCCGACCGCCTCGATGTCCACGCTCGAGATGTCGACGCTCGAGCTGTCAGGCCGCACGGCGCACGGCAAGCGGCTTCGAGTCCTGCACGATCGCGAAGTTGTCGAGCACGCCGGTGTGCACGAGCGAATCGACGATGAGCTTCGCGAGGAGACCGCCGAGGATGATGCCGGACGCGACCTGGATGCCGAAGCGAAGGAACAGGATCTCCTGGCCGTACCAGCCTGAGCGGAACGCCGAGTAGAAGAACACGAGGCCGGCGCCGAGCGCGCCGGAGATCGCGTACCGCAGCCAGCCGTACTTCCGGTACCGGCCGAGCGCGAACGGCAGCTCGCTGCCGATGCCCTGGATGGCGGCGGCGACGAAGAGCAGGGGGCCGACGGCAGAGCCGAGGAACACGACCTCGATGACGGAGGCGAGCACCTCCGCGATGACACCGACGAACGGCCGGCGGATGATGGCGATCGCGATGGGCGCGACGAGCAGCCAGCCGCCGAAGAGGAAGTGCTGGGCGAGGTCGCCGGCCGGCCCCATCGCGATGGAGAGCGCAGTCCACGCCTGCACGAGCGCCCAGTACAGGAAGCCGAAGACCGTGCCGAGCACGACCATGAGCACGATGTCTCGCAGCTTGAGGCTCATGCGCGGGCCTCGGCTGCTGCGTCGAATGCCGAGTCAACTGCTGTGTCTGCCTGGCGGCCTGCGTGGCTGGGGCTGTTCAGCGAGATCGTGAGGTGGCTCGTCACATGCTGCACGTGCGCCCCGACCCCCGCCCAGGCGACCGCGACCGTCTCGAGCACGCGCCCGAGGTCGCCGCTGAGCTTCGTCACGAAGTGCTCGGAGGCTACGAACGTGCCGCTCGCCTTCGCCGTCTCTATGGCCGCGTAGATCTCGCGCATGTGGTCGGGCGTCCGCTCCGCCGAGCCCGCATCCTCGAGGGGGTAGAGCGCCCACTCCGCACTCGCGAAGCTGCCAGACTTCCGGCCGCGGGGCGCATCCACTTGCCTGGGGCCGGCGCCTCCCGGCAGATCGCACACGGCCTCGCCGGGGCAGCCGCGAGACAGCAGCACCTGGATGGAGGCGTGCAGTCCCGTCGCCGCGATGTGCTGCGAGAGGTCGGTGAGCCAGCGCAGCAGTGACTGCTCGTCGCCGCCCGCGTAGGTGCTCACGTCGCCCGTCTCGAGCACGAGGCCGGAAGCGTCCGCGGCGTCGAGTGCGGCGAGGATCACGTCGACGTATCGGTCTGACATGACCGAGACGGTGACTCGTGCGCCCACCCCGAATGCGAGCGGGTCCTGGGTGATGGTTTCCATGTGCGTGCCTTCCGTCGGAGCGTGACGGCACGGGTGGGTTGACTCCCTTCGCTGGCATTACCCAGATCAGGTTCAACGGTCGGAGTTCGAGTACTCCCTCTCAGCCCGACTCATCGGGCTCCCGTGCACGGCCACACTGTAGCCCCGGCGCAGTTCGCGCCTAGCTCCCTGCGCTCGTGAAGACCACGTGGTTGCCTTCCGGGTCGAGCACCTGGAGGATCTGGAAGTGAGTGGCGTCTTCGATTCCGCCGTGCTCGATCCTGGCCGCGTCGAGCCGTTCGGCGACACCGGCGAGGTCGTCTTCGGTGAACACCACCGTGGATCTGCCCGAGCGGCTCGAGTCGGCCCAGAGCTGCAGGCCGGCTTCGCTTGTGAAGTGCCACTCCAGAAGTCCGGGCATCGGATTCTCGTCGGGGCCACGGCCGAAGAGCCTGCCGTAATATTCCGTAGCCTGAGCCAGGTCGGACACGGTGATCTGCGCAAGTACGCCCTTGATAGCCATGCCCCGATGATGCTCGCCTCTGGTGCGAGGAGCCTCCACGAACATGTCCCCACGTTGCGACGCGTAACGGGGTGCGTCAGGCGCCGTGGTCCCGCCGCGAGGCGCCACCTAGCGTCAGACCATGACGAACCCACCCCGAATCCACCTCGGCGTCGCACTCGATGGCGCCGGCATCCACCCGGCCGCCTGGCGGGAGCCGAGCGCCCGTCCGGACGAGCTCTTCACGCCCGACTACTGGGTGGGGCTCGTCCAGCTCGCCGAGCAGGGGCTCCTCGACTTCGTATCCATCGAGGACTCGTTGGCGCTGCAGTCGTCCGAGCGGCTGCACGACGACGATCGCACCGACGAGGTTCGGGGTCGACTGGATGCGCTGCTCATCGCCTCGCGGGTAGCCCCCGTGACCCACAGCATCGGTCTCATCCCGACCGTCACGACGACGCACACCGAGCCCTTCCACGTCTCCAAGGCTGTCGCGACGCTCGACTACACGAGCGAGAGTCGCGCCGGCTGGCAGGCTCGACTCTCGATCGGGTCGGACCACACGCACTTCGGGCGCCGCGACCCGGCGGAGTTCCTGGAGACCCTCGAGCGCGCATCGACCGCCGACATCGGCGACCTCTTCGCCGAGGCCAACGACTTCGTCGAGGTCGTGCGCAGGCTCTGGGACAGCTGGGAGGACGACGCGGAGGTCCGTGACGCCTCCACGGACCGCTTCCTCGATGCGGCGAAGGTGCACCGCGTCGAGTTCGAGGGCAGATGGTTCAGCGTGCGTGGTCCGTCGATCACGCCGCGTCCGCCGCAGGGGCAACCCGTGGTCGCTTCCCTCGGGCACGCCCAGGTGCCGTACGAGTTCGCCGCCGCGAGCTCCGATCTGCTCTTCGTCACCCCGTCGGATGTCGCCTCGGCCGTGAGCATCCTGTCGGAGGTGCGGGCTGCCGAGCAGAAGGTGGGCCGTGCCGGCGAGCCGCTCTCCGTCTACGTCGACGTGGCCGTGTTCCTCGACGGGCCCGAGGAGACCGGGGCCGCTCGTCTTGCGCGCCTCGACGCGAAGGGCCGCACGCTCGGGCAGCCGCCGGCGGTATTCACCGGTTCGGCCTCCGAGCTCGTCGAGCACTTCGAGACGCTCTCGGCGCTCGGCTACGACGGCTTCCGTCTGCACCCCGGAGTCGTGACGGACGACCTTCCCCGCATCGTCGCCGATGTCGTTCCCCTCCTCCAGCAGAAGGGGCTCTTCAGGGAGCGCTACGAAGCACGCTCCCTGCGCGGCCTCCTCGGCCTGCCGACCACCGTCCCGAACCGCTACGCCGCCGTCTAGGCCCGACTCGATCAGGAGATCATCGTGACCAAGAAGCAGATCATCCTCGCCGCCTACGTCGGCGGAGTCAACGAGCACACCCTCTGGGAGCACCCGGATGCGGGGAGCCAGATCGAGTTCTCGACGTTCAAGCACGCCGCCCAGAAGGCGGAGGCGGGGAAGTTCGACTACTTCTTCCTCGCGGAGGGTCTCGCGCTGCGCTCGCGGCGGGGCGAGATCTTCGACCACGACATCGCGGGGCGCCCCGATACCATTCCCGTGCTTGCCGCCATCGCCGCGGTCACCGAGCACATCGGGCTCGTGGGCACCATCAACGCCACCTTCAACGAGCCGTTCGAGCTCGCGCGCCAGTTCGCCAGCCTCGACCACCTGTCCGGGGGGCGGGCTGGCTGGAACGTGGTCACGTCGTTCGACGCGTTCACCGGTGCCAACTTCCGACGCGGCGGCTTCCTCCCGCATGCTGAGCGCTACGAGCGGGCAGAGCAGACGGTCAACACGGTCCGGGAGCTGTGGGATTCCTGGTCGGCGGATGCGATCGTCGCTGACAAGGAGTCCGGCCGGTTCCTGGACTCCGCCGACGAGGGGCGCTTCGACGTCTCGACGAGTCAGTTCGACATCAGCGGTCGGTTCACGGTTCCCCGCAGTCCACAGGGCAGACCGATCATCGTGCAGGCCGGCATCTCGCCGCAGGGTCGCGACTTCGCGGCCGCCAACGCCGACGTCATCTTCTCCCCGTACTCGCGCCTCGAGGAGGCACGAGACTTCTACGCCGACATCAAGGGTCGGGTCGAGGGCTTCGGGCGCAACCGGGATGACCTCAAGATCCTCCCGCAGTCGAGCTTCGTGCTCGGCGACACCCGCGAGGAGGCGCAGGAGAAGGCGCGCTGGGTGACGGAGCAGCAGCTGAGCCCGCGCACCATCCAGGTGCGACTCGAGCAGGTCTGGAACCGAGACTTCTCGGAGATCGACTTCGATGGTCCGCTGCCCGACTTCGACCCGGATGGGGAGAGCGCGCCCATCATCGAGGGCCGGGCCTTCACCTACGGCGACCGCCTCGCGACTGTGCGCAGGTGGCGCGAGAAGGCAAGGGAGAACGACTGGAGCATCCGCGAGTTCGCGCGCCACGAGCTCGGCGGTGTGCGGTACGTCGGGACGGCGTCCCAGGTTGCCGAGGAGATCGACGACTTCGTGCAGAACGAGGGCTCGGACGGCCTGGTCATCGGCTCGCATCTCACCCCGGGCGGCATCGACGAGTTCGTGGACCGTGTCGTTCCGATCCTCCAGGAGCGCGGCTCGCTTCGCGAGGAGTACACGGGGACGACGCTTCGGGACAACCTCGGCATTCCCGTGCCCGAGCGAGGAACGCGCGCGCCTTCGGCCTTCGCGCACTGACCCGGAGCTGGGCCGAGGCGCTGCGTTCGACTACGAGTTGGGGTAGGTCTCGCGGAGGATGCGCCCGAGGAGAGCGGCGATCGCGCCCGGCCCGGATCCTTCGGCGACGCGCTCGACGTCGGCGTTGTAGTTGGTGTTCGTGTTGATGTCGTACACCACCTGACGGCCGTCCTCGGTCTCGATGAACTCGATGCCGGCGATCTCGAGGCCGATGTCCTTCGTGAACGCGACGAGGCGCTCGACGAGCTCGTCGTGTCCGCCCTGTCGGAGCGAGAAGATCGAGGTGCCTGGCTCCGGCGCGAGCTCGGCACCAGGTGGCACGACCGGGCGCCCAGTATCTGGGTCGATCGCGCAGGCATCCGCCGGGCAGAGCTGGAACCCGCCGTGGATGGTGTCTGCCGCGATCGAGTAGATGTGCTCGCCGCCGACGATCTCGACGCGGGTGATGAACCCGCCTGCCGGTCGCAGGTACTCCTGCAGGAGGGTGATGCCGTCGAGCGGCTCCTCGAACTCGGGGGAGTCGAGGTAGCTCTCGAAATCGGCGAAGGCGTCGAAGCGGCGCACGCCGAGGCCCTTGCCGCCCTGGTTGTGCTTCGTGATGAAGGGCGTCGGGAACTCCCTCGCAGCGTCCCGCAGCCCCTGCTTGCCGATGACGGCGACCGTGCGGGGCGTGTCGATGCCCGCGCGGCGCAGGAGCGTCAGCTGGTCGACCTTGCTGACCTCGAGTTCGATGGCCCGCCGGCCGTTGACGGTGCGTCGGCCGGCAGCCTCCACCCAGTTGAGCACCGAGCGTGCGTAGTCCTTCGAGAGTGCGTGGTCGCGGGTGTGCGACGAGGCGCTGATGCGCGACCAGAAGATGCCCTCTGGCGGGAGCGCGTCGATGTCGAGCACGCCCTCGACGAGCCGCCACTCGACGACCGGGACGCCGGCCGCGTCGAAGGCGGCCTGGAACGGCGGCCACCATTCGGGGTTCTCGTGCAGGGCGTAGACGACGGGGCCCGCAGCTACGGGCTGGGAGGAGGGAGCTGCGCTCATGAGAAGAAACCTTCGACATCGAGTGCGCCGCCGGCCGCGTCGAAGTCGGCGCGTGCGGCGGCACGGAGGTTGGAGTCGGCGAGGAAATCGGCGGCCACGAGGGCGAGGCCGGCGCTCGCATCGGCGATGGCCGTGCTCGCGGCGTCGCTGGTCGCGTACTCGGCGAACTCGCGCGTGTGCAGGCTCACATCCGGCGGGCTGATGGCGATGACCGGGTGGATGCCCGGCACGCGAACGCTCACGTTGCCGAAGTCGGTGGATGCTGCGAGGTGCGATGGCACGGACGCCTTCGTGAGGACGCGTCGGCCCCGCGCCTCCTGGTGCACCGCCCACCGCTCGGAGAGGGGCGTGTTGTAGCGCAGCGGCATCGTGAACGGCTGCGGGTCCCACTCGACCTCGACGCCGGTGCCGGTCGCGAGGGCGATGCCGTTGGCGATGTCCTCGAGGCGCAGGCTCAGCTCTTTCAGGGTCTCTGCCGCGTTCGAGCGGACGTAGTACTCGAGCTCCGCGAACTCCGGCACGACGTTGGGGCGCTGCCCGCCGTCGAGAATGACGCCGTGGATGCGGTCGCCGGGGTAGAGGTGCTGCCGGATGAGGCCCGTGGCCTGGTAGTTGAGGTTGGCGGCGTCGAGCGCGTTCCGGCCCTGGAACGGCGAGGCGGAGGCGTGCGCCGGGACGCCGTAGTAGCGCACGCGCAGAATGCGTCGTCCGATGAATGGCTGGTCGGTGACGTCGTAGCCGAACGGATGGATCATGATGGCGGCGTCGATGTCGTCGAAAGCGCCAGCCCGCGCCATGATCTCCTTCCCGTTGCCGCCTTCTTCTGCGGGCGTGCCGTAGAGCACGATCCGGCCGGCGGGGAGTTCGCGGCGGCGGCTCGCCTCGACGAGCGAGAGGAAGGCGCCGACTGCGGAGGCGGCGATGATGTTGTGCCCGCAGCCATGCCCGACTCCGGGCAGAGCGTCGTATTCGGCGAGGATCGCGACCGTCGGTGCATCTCTCGAATCTGGCTTCGCTTCGCCCACGACGAGCTCAGCGACGAGCGCCGTGTCGAGCCCGAAGGCTCCGAGCTGTGCCGAGATGCCGTGCTCCGCGAGCAGCTCGGCGATGTCGGCGACGCTCTGCGTCTCCTCGAAGCCCTCCTCGGCGTACTCGAAGATGCGGTGGGAGAGCTCGACCAGCTCGGGCTGCAGGGAATCGGCGGCCACGCGGATGGCCGACGCGTCCTCGATGGATGCTCCGTCGTGCGATGAGGTGATGCGCGGCGCAGCAGCCGCCGCGATGGCGGTCTCCGCGGCGACGAGGTCGAGGTAGGTGGTGCTGGGCGTCGTGGGGGATGCGCCCACCCGGATTCCGCGGGTCGCCCCTGTTGCTCTGGGTGCGCTGGTCGGGTCCGCTGCTTCGCTCACGTGGTGTGCTCCTTGCCGCCGGCAGCCCCGGGTGGGCCGTCCGCTTCCATCGTGCCTCGATTCTCCGGGAGCGTGGTGGGCCGTGTCGGGGTCGCCGTCGTGGGCCGTAACGTGAATCTCGATTACAGTGGCAGCGTGATGTTCATCCTCGGTGCCGTGCTGCTCGGGCTCAGCCTCGTGCTCACGACCTGGGCGCACTTCCTTGTCGGCCGGGCGGGTGCCGGGCGCAGGCTGCCGATCTTCAGGGACCCGCCGGGGACGCCGAAGTTCGCGAGCTGGCTGCGCATGGGTGGGGCCCTCCTGGCTGTCATCGCCGCCGGGCAGCTGTGGCACGTCATCGGGCTCTTCGCGATGCTTCCCGTCGCTCTCGTTCTGTTCGTGCCAGGGCTCGTCATGCACACGCGACACGAGCGCGCGCTTCACCGCTGAGATCCACGATCATCTTGCCCGTGTTGGCACCGCGCATCATGTCGAGGAACGCCTGCACGGTGCTGTCCAGGCCGTCGACGACCGTCTCGTCGTAGGCGATCTCGCCCGCGCGGATCCACTCGACCATCTGCTGCTGGAACTCCCCGGCGAGGTGGCCGTAGCCTCCGACGGTGAACCCCTCGAGTCGCAGGGCTCGCTTGATGAGGTTGGCCATGTTGTCCGGGCCCGCTGGCTTCTCGCGCTCGTTGTAGCTCGAGATGGCGCCGCACAGCGCCGCTCGGCCGCCCCGGTTGAAGACGTCGAGTGCCGCCTCGAGGTGGTCGCCTCCCACGTTATCGAAGTAGACGTCGATACCGTCTGGCGCCGCCGCTGCGAGCTGCTCCCGCACGGGCTGCTCCTTGTAGTTGAAGGCTGCGTCGAAGCCGTACTTCTCCGTGAGGAGGGCCACCTTCTCGGCTGTGCCCGCTGAGCCGATGATGCGGCCGGCGCCGAGCTTGCGGGCGATCTGTCCGACGGCGGTGCCGACGGCTCCCGCCGCGCCGGACACGAAGACGGTCTCGCCCTCCTTGAGCCCTGCGATGGCGGTGAGGCCGACGTAGGCGGTGAGGCCGGTCATGCCGAGCATCGAGAGGTAGAGCGACAGTGGGACACCGGGAATCTCGTCGACGACGCGGAACGATGCCGCGTCCTCCTGGACGATGTCGCGCCATCCGAAGGCGTGCAGCACGTGGGCCCCGACCGGCACGTCATCGCTGGTCGACTCGACCACGACGCCGACCGCGCCGCCGGTGAGTGTCTCGCCCAGGGCGTACGGGGCGACGTAGCTCGGCGCGTCGGTCATGCGACCTCGCATGTATGGATCGACCGAGAGGAAGAGGTTCTCGACGCGCACCTGACCCGGCTGCAGTTCGGCGTACTCGACCGTGACCGTGCGGAAGTCCGTTTCCTTGGGCCACCCCTCCGGGCGGGAGGCGAGCTGGATCTGCGTGCTGATGGCGGTTGAGGTCATCACGTCAGACAATCACAGCATTCTGACCATACCGGCCGATTACTACATTCGTAGTGGATGCACTACGTCCGTAGTTTTCGTGTCGAGATCTCTGCGTCTAGAGTTCGGGGGTGCCCTCCACGCGTGATCGTTCGCTGACCGCCGCTCTTGAGCTCCTCGCATCTGGCGGCATGCGTGCGCTCACGCACGTGCGGGTCGATGCCGAGGCGGGGCTCCCGCGGGGGTCGACTTCGAACCATTTCAGGACCCGGCAGGCGCTCATCGAGGGTGTCATCGGTCGCTTGGAGCGCAGTGACTACGCCGAGTGGCTGCTGAGTTACGAGTGGGGCGAGCCGAGCGTGGACCGCTTCTGCGCGGCGATCGGCGCCGCCGTCGACGACATGACCGGCGCCGGGCGAGTGCAGGCGCTCGCCCGGTACGTCCTGGTCCTCGAGGGAACCCACAACGCGATGGTCGCCGAGGCGATCCGGGTGGGCCGTGATCGCCTACGGGGCTGGGCGGCGGGCGCTATCGCCGGTCTCGGCGTCGACGATGCCGAGGCCTGTGCGTCAGCGCTGTTCGCGTTCATCGACGGGGCCGTCCTGCACCGGCTCTCCCTGCCAGAAGAGGACCTCCCCGACGTGTCCGTCGACGTGCAGTCGACCGTGCGACGGATACTCACTCAGCGTGACGCCGTGCCTTCCGCCTAGGGCTGGAGTTCTGCCGCCCATGCTGAGGTCGCCGCGGCGATCTGCTGGCGCCCGTCCTCGTCGGGGATCGTCGCTGTTCCGTCGCCGGACTGCGGGCCGTAGTTGCCGAACATCGCGTGGTTCGCGCCCTCGATCTCCAGGGTCTCGGCGTCGGCGGGGAGCAGGCCGCGTGCATCCGCTGCCTTCTGCGGGGTGCTGAGCCCGTCGGCGCTTCCTGTGATGCTGAGCACGTCGAGCGACTCGTCGGCGGCGAGGTCGTTGGCGCAGTAGCTGCCGAACAGCAGCAGGCCGGCGACGTCCGGCGACTCGGCGAGCTGGCAGGCGCGGACTCCGCCGAGGGAGTGCCCTCCCACGGACCAGGTGGTGACCTCGGGGGCCACGGCCGCGTAGTCGTCGAGCGTGCGGGTGTCGAAGAAGGCGAGGTTGAGGAGCGGCTGCGGGATGACGACGGTCATGTTGTCGTCGGTGACGAGGCTCGAGAGCTTCGCGGCGTAGGCCGACGGCTCGACCTTGGCTCCGGGGATGAACACGAGTCCGGTGTCGCTTGGCTCCTCGCTCGGGCTCAGCACGAGGGTGCCGTCGACCTCGGTGACCGAGATGGCTGGGTCGTTGGTGACGGATGCGAGGGGTTCCGGTTCGGCTGCCATGACCCCGACGTTCGCCCAGATCAGGAATGCCGCGATGGCGACGACGAAGACCGCGGCGATGATGGAGAACGTCCAGATCAGCGCGCGGCGCAGCCGGCTGCTTCTGCGTCGTGGTGGCTGCTGGTTCGGGGGAGTTGCTGGCACCCGCAGAGGATATCGCTCAGCTGTGGGAGGGACGCTCGGTGAGGGTGGTGCGGCCGACGTGTTTCTCGAACGCGAAGATGGGGAGGTCGAATTCCGGGATGCGTCGTTCGCCACCTTCGAAGCCCGACGCTCGGTAGAGGGCGACTGCTTCGGGCTGCCGGGAGCCGGTGGTGAGGAAGATGCGGGTGTAGCCCAGGTCGCCGGCTGCTGCGTCGAGTTCTCGCAGGACCTGTTGGGCGAGTCCGCGGCGGCGGTGCGTGTCGCGTGTCCACATGCGCTTGACCTCTGCGGTGGTGGAGTCGTATCGGCGGATGGCGCCGGCGGCAACGAGGACGTCACCCTCGAGGATGCCGATGAAGGCGCCGTCGGGGGACGTGAAGTCGGTGACGGGGTACGCGGTGATGTCGTCTTTGTAGAACTCCCGGTACCTGGTCCGGTACTCCGCGTCGAGGATGTCGAGCACTTCCGACACCTCGGCGGAGGTGATGTCAAGGTGGCGGACGGTGAGCGCATTTGTCATGCGCACATGTTGCTCCGCCTCCGGGCGTCTCGCTCTTCGTTCGGCCCCCAGGTGACGCCGTGTTTCGCCCCGCGAAGCGCGGTGTCGTCTCGTGTGTCCGTCTTGCGCAGGCTGCTGTTCCTCCGGACTGGGGATTCCTACGCTGACGGGACGACCTATCCAACCGGTGCCGCACGAGAGGGCAGATCATGAGCATCACGCTCCGCATGACGCACGGCCGCTTGACCGACAACCGCACGACGGGCGGACGCACGAACGACGGGCATGCGGCCGGCGCTCCGTCGTTCGTCGTTCGTCTGCAAGAGGTGCTCTCGCGGGTCTTTCTCTCGGAGCGCGCAGGGGTTGGCGAGCAGAGGCTTCTGCTGCGCGGCGTCGGTATCGAAGAGGTCTAGCTCGACGAGGCCTCAGAACGGCGGAGGGTCGGTGCCCGCGTCGCGTTCTGGCTGGGCGCTGCTGCCCCGCTCGGCGTCCGATCCTGTGCCTGTGCCTGTGCCTGTGCCTGTGTCTGGTCCTGCGTCTGTCTCTGTCTCTGACCCTGACCCAGACCCAGGCCTTGCATCCGCCTCACTCGTTGCATTCGGCGGGCTGGTGCTTCCGGCGTCCGCCGACGGCGCGAAGCGAACGCCTTGCCTGTCGGGTCTGTCTGTCAAGACTTTTCCGCTTGGTGTCGTCCACTGAAGGACTCCGCCTTCGAGTTGCAGAACTGACCACGGTGTTGCGTGCCTCATGACGTGGTGGAACACGCAGAGGTGCTCCAAGTTGTTCGTGCAGGTTGCACCGCCGTGCTGCCACTCATGGGTGTGGTCGATGTGGCATCCGCGCGCTGGGAGTCGGCAACCGGGGAACCGGCAGTGCACGTCGCGCGCCGCTAGGAACCGCCGCATCGCCGCTGTTGGCTTGTAGGTGTCCACGGCCTGGACAGTGCCCGTGATCGGGTGGGTGAGAATTCTCGTGAACATGGGGGCGTTGGCCGCGAGACGCTTGGCTTCGTCGAGCGGTACCGGTACGAGGCCATCGAGGAGAGCCGGAGGGTGGCCGGGTTCGCGTTCGTCGGCGAGCAGTGTGGTCGTGGGGATGACCAGGTGCACCTTCGCCTGGACCCCGGATGCCAGGGGTGCGGAGGTCGGTTCGCTCGTGAGGAGCTGGTCGCAGATGAGGTCAGCGCTGACCTCGCCGAGGGTGCGCTCGTCGGCAGCGCCGGGCGGTACCTCTCCCGTTGCTTGAGCCTTCTGCGCCCGTGATCGAGCTCGTAGGACAAGCGTCGCCTGCTTTCGGACTCTGTCCCGGACGGCGGTGAGGAGAAGGAGTGAGCCGCCGACGTGGAGCACTCCGTGTCCGTCACCGGAGTCGGTCACGGACACGAAGCCCTTCATGCGTGTCACCTTGCGCCGCTGGGCGAGCGGGACTCGCGTGAGTTCCTCTGCGATGCGTGAGGTCAGCCGCTTCAGTGCCGCGTCCGTGAGGATCTGGGTGCTCACCTCTCGGAGAGCGAGGTCGACATACTGGGCACGCAGGGCAGTCTGCT
The DNA here is from genome assembly GCF_902506465.1 of Pseudoclavibacter sp. 8L. NCBI lineage: Bacteria > Bacillati > Actinomycetota > Actinomycetes > Micrococcales > Microbacteriaceae > Pseudoclavibacter > Pseudoclavibacter sp. 8L. The sequence goes on from NZ_LR733185.1 coordinate 1,054,263, forward strand.
CGGCTTCGACCTCGTGGGTGACGAGGAGCCCTGAGCTGACGATGGCATCGAGGTGGCGACCGGAGATGCGCCCGTCGGCCACGGCGTCCACTGCGGCCGGAAATTCACGCACGGCGTTCCACGAACCGGCGAGCTGCCTCATGACGAAGCCGTGCTTCGCCTGCACCTCGATCGAGATCTCTGCCGAGATCGACCGTACGTGCATGCCCATCTCGGGATGCCCTTCGGCGAGGTCGAGGAGGTAGCCGAAGTTGTACGCACGAGCTTCGAGCAGGATCTGCTCGGCGTCGACCGCACGCTTGGCGGATTCGATGCGGGAGGTCTCGGACAGGATGGCGGCGCGTTCGGCGGCGACGGAGGCCGGGTCGTTGACATCGAAATGCCACCGCTCCTCGAACTTCGCCGCCGCTTGGTACATGGTTCGATCGTAGCATCACTCGAATGTAGATTCGAGGAATTGTGAATAACTTGCGAGACGCAGTCGCTGCGATCGACGCGTCCTCAGGTCTGCCTCAGGGCAGCTGCCTCGCGACGAAGCCGAGCGCGGCGGCCGTGTCGACGATCTCGGTGACGGATTCGCGCGGTACGACCACCAGCGGGTGGGCATCGCTGTCCTCCTCGAGGAACACGAGTGCGAGCCCCGCGGGCGCGAGGAGCGCATCAGCTGCGGCGGCTGCCGTCGGCACGTCGCCGTCCACGTCGCCGACCTCGTCGGTGTCGAGGCCGAGGCGGACGATCCGAGGCACTCCGGCGAGGGCGTCTGCGAGTTCCATGCCCGTGTCCTCGGCGTGGAGGTAGGCCAGCGCTCCACAGTCGTCGAGCGCGTCGATGAGCGCGCCCCACGCTTCATCTGCGCCGTCGTCCTCCTCGACGCCACTCTCGTCGCGGTCCTCGCCGGACTGGTCCTTGCCCATGTCCTCGTCTTCGTCCAGAGACTCACCCTCGAGGGCCTGCTGGACGCTCGGCCAGATCTCGGGGTCGTCGTCGATGAGCGTGCAGAGGCGTTCCCAGGCGGTGTAGTCAGTCACGGCCCCGAGGGTACCCGCCCACACGGAGCCACGCGGCTGGCCTACGCTCCCGCGACTGCCGCGATGAGGGCATCCACGTCGTGCTCGGTGGTGTCCCAGGAGCAGAGGAAGCGGACCAGGCCGCGAGACGCGTCCCAGGTGTGGAACGCGTAGCTCTCGCTGACGCGCTCGGCGACCTCGCCGGGGAGGACGGCGAAGACGCCGTTCGCCTGGCGGGGGAGTGGCACTGAGCAGCCGTGGACGCCCTCGATGCCGGTGGCGAGGCGCGCGGCCATGGCGTTGGCGTGTTCCGCGTTCTCGCGCCACAGCTCGTCGCCGAACAGTGCGAGGAGCTGGGCGGAGATGAAGCGCATCTTCGATGACAGCTGCAGGTCGATCTTGCGGGCCTCCTCGGAGCCATAGACGGCTTCCGGGTTGACGACGACAACCGCTTCGGCGGCCAGCGCGCCGTTCTTGGTGCCGCCCAGGCTGATGACGTCGGCCCCGGCCGCGCTGGAGACCTCGGCCAGCGTGCAGCCGAAGTAAGCGGCGGCGTTCGAGAGACGGGCGCCGTCGACGTGAAGCCACATGCCGCTCGCGTGGGCGACCTCGGCGAGTGCCCGGACCTCATCTGGCGAGTAGGCGGTGCCGACCTCGGTCGCCTGGCTGATGCTCACGGCGAGGGGCGTGGCCCGGTGCACGTCGCGGCGTACTGCAGCGGCCCGCTCGATGTCTGCCGGAACGAGCTTGCCGTCCACCGTCTCGACGGTGAGGAGCTTCACCCCGCCGACGCGCTCCGGGGCGGCGTTCTCGTCGGTGTTGATGTGCGCGGACGCCGGGCACACGACGCCGCCCCAGCGCGGCACCATCGACTGCAGCGCGACGACGTTGGCACCGGAGCCGTTGAAGACCGGCAAGCCGATCGCCTCTGGGCCGAAGAGGTCCCTGCACAGTGCCTGGAACGCTGCCGAGTAGGGGTCGCCCCCGTAGGCGCCGACATGCCCGCCATTGGCGGTGACGAGCGCATCCAGTACCTGCGGGTGAGCGCCCGCGGCGTTGTCGCTGGTGAAGGTGCGGAGGTGGGGGTCGTGCAGCTGCGTGATCACCGATCCATTCTTCCGCACGCGCCACATCGATGAGAACTCATGGGTTCGCGTCTACGCTCTGAGCTATGAGCAATGCGGAGGCCAACTCCATCGAGGCACAGCTGCAGGCCGCCTACGAGACCGGGCAGGTGGTTGCCGGCATCGAGCTGCTCCTGCCGCGTGAGGTGCCGCTGGGAGGCCCGCGCTCACTGCCTGTCCTGCGATCGGTGCCCAACAAGTTCCGCCACTTCATCGGCGCCTGGTGCTTCATCGACCACTACGGCCCCGTGGATGTGCCGTCGGGTGCTGGCATGGATGTGCCCCCGCATCCGCACACCGGACTGCAGACCGTCAGCTGGCTGTTCTCCGGCGAGGTCGTGCACCGGGATTCCATCGGCAGTCTCCACGAGGTCGAGCCCGGTGGCGTCAACGTCATGACCGCCGGACGCGGCATCGCTCACTCGGAGGTGTCTGCTGATCGCCCGGATCGGGCCCGCGTGCTGCATGGCGTGCAGCTCTGGGTCGCCCTGCCGGCAGCGCAGCGGGACATCGCGCCCGCCTTCATCGGCCTGGACCGGTGCCCATCGCTGCGACTTTCCTCACCGACGACGGCAGGGGCCCCCGTGGAGGCGACCGTCTTCATGGGTGAGTTCGCGGGTCTCCGCTCGCAGGCCCCCAGCTTCTCGCCGCTCGTCGGCGTCGAGCTCGCCTTCTCGGGCTGCGCGGAGGCCCAGCTCGACCTCGAGCGCAGCTACGAGCACGGCATCCTCGCGTGCTCGCCCGGCATCACCGTCGACGATGTCGAGCTTCCCGTCGGGGCCGTCGGCTACCTGCCCACCGGCACCGACCTCGCGATCGTGGGCGCGCGTGACGGCGGGCGGGCCCTGCTGCTCGGTGGCGCGCCGTTCGAGGAGAAGATCGTCATGTTCTGGAACTTCGTCGGCTCCTCCCACGACGACGTCGCGGCAGCTCGCGACGAGTGGCAGCGGGGCAGGACGAGCCCCGCCACTGATGACCGCTTCGGCCGCGTCGACAGCCACGACGGCAGGACGCTCGCCGCTCCGGCACTCCCGAACGTCCGGCTCAGTCCGCGCGGACGAACCCGCGAGGACTGAGCCGTCCCGGAGCGGCCCGCTATCGCTCGCGGTCCTCGGGGTCGATGATGGGGATGGCGTTCGTGAACACCGATGCCCGCTCCTGCGCCTGGACGCTGCCGGTGAAGAGCCCCGACCCGCTGGCGCTGTCGTCGTCGCTCCTGGTGTCCTCCGCCTGCGAGGCGCGCGATGCGGCGTCGCCCGGGCCCGCCGACTCGGTGATGAGCACACGCTGCACGGGCAGTGCCGACGGCATGGTGCGCTGAATCCACGTCACCATGGCCTCGCGAACGAAGCAGCGCAGGTCGAAGAGGGTGGGTGCATCCACCGCGGTGACGAGGATGCGGATACGGACGAGCCCGCCGGTCGCCTCGGTCACCTGGAGGACCTGCGCCCGCCCATCCCAGAGGTCGGTCTGCGTGAGCACCTCGGCGAGGCGCTCGCGCATGAGCGCCGGGGAGACGCGCCAGTCGACGTCGAGCTCCACGGAGCCGAGGAGCTCGCTGCCCTGCCTGGTCCAGTTCTGGAAGGGCTGGGTCGTGAAGTAGGTGCACGGCAGCACGAGGCGGCGGTCGTCCCACAGGTCGACGACGACATAGCTCAGCGTGATCTCGCCGATGCGCCCCCACTCGTCCTCGACCACGACGACGTCGTCCACGCGCAGCGCCTCGCTGAACACGAGCTGGAGGCCCGCGAAGATGTTCGCGAGGACCGACTGGGCGGCGAGGCCCGCGACCACGGAGGCGATGCCAGCGGACGCGAGGAGGCTGGCCCCGACGGTCCGCACCGCAGGGAACGTGAGGAGGATCGCCCCCAGCGCGATGACGATGATCACCGCGACGGCGAGCCGCCGGAGGATGAGGGTCTGCGTGCGGATGCGCCGAGCCACGCGGTTGTCCGCCACGTCGATGCGGTTGCGGCCCAGTGTGATGTCCGTGGAGAAGGCGACGAGTCCCGCCATGAGCCAGGCGCCGGCGGCGATGATGAAGATCGTGAGCGCGTGGTAGATGAGGTCGCGCCAGGACCCGTCACCGTCGGAAGGGAAGGCGACGGCGACTGCGGCCCAGAGCGCGATGATGAGCACGACGACCCGGAACGGACGCCGCGTGTGTCGCACGAGCGGCTCCGGCCAGCGAAGTCGCTTCGCGACGAGGCGGATGATGAGCGCGACGAGCGCGGTGAGAGCGACGGCCGCGACGACGGCGACGGCAATCCAGAGGGCGAAGTTCCACCAGGGATCGAGCACGTTCCTCCTCGGGGAGTGGAGGGCCCCTCCGTGCGAGAGTGGAGGGCTGGGGAAGCAACGCTAGTGAGCGAGCCTCCGTGCTGCCTGGCCTGCCCGCCAGCGCGCGCATCTCGCCAGCGGGGTTCAGCCCCGCCGCTCGGCCTCCGAGCGCTCCCGCCACTGGATGAGGTACCGCCGGTCGAAGGAAGGTGCGCACCGGAGGCAGGAGACGAGCCTGCCGCGCGTCGGGCGGCGGAACCTCAGAACCTCGTGCCCGTTCGGGCAGACGCCGACCCACTTCGCGAACTCGGTCGCCACCTCGCCGTCGTGCGTGCGACCGCCGACGTAGCCGAGCTCGTCGGCGATGCGCTTCCATTCGGGGCCGTGTCCCGCCTTGTGCCCGGCGACGGCGTGAGCCACCTCGTGCAGCAGCGTCTGGTGCACGGTGTCGTCGTCGTAGCGGGCCGAGAGGTAGCGCGAGACGGTGATGCGCTTGTCTCGGAAGTTGCAGGCACCCGCGCGCTTCTTCGCGTGATCGAAGCCGAAGCTCCAGCTCTCGTCGAGGTGCATGCGGATGAGGGCTTCCGCCCAGACTCGCACCTTGGCCAGGTCGGCCACGGACCCTGCCCCTAGGAGTCGATCGAGGTGATCGGCTCGCTCAGCTCCGAGGAGGGCTCCTCGTCGCCCTCGAGGATCGCGCGGGTGACGCGGATCGCGAACTTCGAGGACTGCAGCTGGTCGGCTGCGACGCCCCTGGCGAGGCGCAGCTCGTGCGCGCGCTCGAAGTCGACGAGCGCGTCGGTGTACTCGCGCTGCTCGAAGCGCACCTTGCCGCGATGCTGCAGGGCGAAGGCCGCGAGCTCGTCCCACTCGTGGGTGAGTGCCTCGTCGACGCAGTTGTTCAGGTCCTGCAGCGCGACGTCGTGCTTGCCCTGGAACTGCTGGACCTGCGCCTTGCGGATGCGAGCGGCGAGGGCATCCTCGCGGGCGCCCGTGAACCGCGACTGGCGGTACGCGGTCTGCGCGGTGTCGAACGCCTCGTCGAGCCGGCCGAGCATGCGCAGCAGCGCGACCTTCTCGTTGAGTGCGGAGAGGGATCGAAGCACGGCGATCTCCGCCAGGCGAGCCTCCGCGGCGTCGATGTCGATGCGCTCGCGGAGGGTCTCCGGGTCGTAGCCGAGGATGATGGGAGCGTCTGACACCCCAGCAGGTTAGCCGCAGCCGCGACGGAATGGGCGCATCCCTCGCCGCGTTGTGGAGAGCCTGTCGGTCGGCCTTCTGCTCGCGACTACCAGCCGCCCTGCCTGCGCTCGCGGAAGACGCTCTTCCCGGGCAGTGGCGACGCCGTCGCGGAGGCGTCGCGCGCTGCCTCCGTGCCGCGCACGAACTCGCGAACCGCCTTCCCGCGCACGACGACGGCTGGCGGGAAGCCCGACGCGACGCGCCTCTCGAGGCCAGGCAGCGAGAGCGCTTCCGGCGAGCGGGAGGCGACCGCGGCGATGTTCCCGAAGCGGCGCCCCTTCAGCATGGCCGGGTCGCCGACGAGCGCGACCTCGCCGAACACCTCGATCAGGGTCGCGACCTCGGCCCGCGCGAAGGCGAGATCGTGGCCGTCGGCGATGTTGACGAGCACGATGCCGTCCGGGCGCAGGAACGGCTCGAGCTCGGCGAAGAACTCGACGCTTGTGACATGCGCCGGCGTCTGGGCGCCGGAGAAGATGTCGACGACGATCGCGTCGACCGAGCCGAGGAGCCCTCGGGGGAGTCTGCCGAGCTGTTCTCGGGCATCTCCGTAGCGGATGCGGATGCTCGCGCCGGCGGGGAGCGGAACGACCTCGCGCACGAAGTCGACGAGGGATCTCTCGAGCTCGACGACCTGCTGCCTCGAGCGCGGCCGCGTGGCGTCGACGTAGCGCGGGATCGTGAGTGCTCCAGCGCCGAGGTGGAGGGCGGTGATCGCCTCCGCCTCGGGGAACGCGAGGTCGAGGACGTAGCCCATGTGCCGGATGTAGCCGAAGGAGAGCTCTCTGGGGTCGAGCGGGTTGACCGCGGACTGCGGGGTGCCGTCGACGATGAGGGTCCACTCTTCTCCGTCACGCGAGAACCGGGCCTGAGCTCCGGAGTCGAGCGTCACGCTCGTCGCGGGACTTGCACTGCTTGGGATCTTGCTGCTGGCTGGCGACACCTGGCAAGTCAAGCAGAGACACGCGGATTTCGAGCAAGGGTGACCTTGTTTGGAATCATTCAAAAGAACGGCCACGATGGTCCCATGGCCACCAGCATCGAGCACGCGAGCAGAGAGCGACGAGACTCCGCGTTCTGGCAGTCCTCGCTGCGCCGGGCCGGTCTTCGCGTCACCCGTCAGCGGGTCGCGGTGCTCGAGCTGCTCGACGCCAGCCCGCACTCGTCTGCGGAGCGAATCTTCGCCGCGGCGACCCCTCAGCGCGCCGAGCTCGGCTCGCTGACCCTGCAGGCCGTCTACGGAATCCTCGACGACCTCGGCCGCACCGGCCTCGTGCGCCGGTTCGATGCGCCGCGCACCGCGGCCCGGTTCGAGACCCGTATCGGCGACAACCACCATCACGCCGTCTGCGACGAATGCGGCCGCATCGAGGACATCGACTGCGCCGTCGGCGAGGCACCGTGCCTCGTTCCAGCTTCGCCCAGCGGCTTCGCGGTGCACACGGCGGAAGTCGTGTATCGGGGTGTCTGCGCCGACTGCGCGACGCCCTGACCCCAGATCCCCTTCCCAGTCCACAGCCCAGATGAATCCGACAAGGAGCGTTTATGACTGAGTACATCGACCCGACAGTCCCATCGACCGAGACCAACGGCTCGCCCACCGAGAGCGACCGCAACTCCCTCAGTGCCGGGGCAGACGGCCCCCTGATGCTCCACGACGTGCGCCTCGTCGAGACGCTCGCGAGCTTCAACCGCGAGCGCACGCCGGAGCGCAACCCGCACGCCAAGGGTGCCGGCGCGTTCGGCACGTTCACGGCGACGGAAGACGTGTCGCAGTACACGCGTGCCGCCGTCTTCCAGCAGGGCGCCGAGAGCGAGACGCTCCTCCGCTTCTCGACCGTCGCCGGCGAGCAGGGCTCCCCTGACACGTGGCGAGACGTGCGTGGCTTCTCGCTTCGCTTCTACACGAGCGAGGGCAACCTCGACATCGTCGGCAACAACACGCCGGTCTTCTTCCTCCGCGACCCGATGAAGTTCCCGCACTTCATCCGCTCGCAGAAGCGCCTCCCAGACTCCGGACTGCGCGACAACAGCATGCAGTGGGACTTCTGGACCCTCAACCCGGAGACCGCCCACCAGGTGACCTACCTCATGGGCGACCGTGGACTCCCGCAGTCGTGGCGGCACATGAACGGCTACGGCTCGCACACCTACGCGTGGATCAACGCTGCAGGTGAGCGCTTCTGGGTGAAGTACCACTTCATCTCCGAGCAGGGCGTCGAGGTGCTGTCGAACGATGAAGCTGAGAAGCTCGCTGGCTCGGACGCCGAGTTCCACCGCCGTGACCTCTTCGACGCGATCGGCCGCAAGGACTTCCCACGCTGGAAGCTGAGCGTTCAGGTCATGCCCTTCGAGGAGGCGAAGACCTACCGCATCAACCCCTTCGACCTCACGAAGGTATGGCCGCACGCCGACTACCCGCTCATCCCGGTCGGAACGCTCGAGCTGAACCGCAACCCCGAGAACTTCTTCGCGCAGATCGAGCAGGCCGCGTTCTCCCCGTCGAACCAGGTGCCGGGAACCGGCATCTCGCCCGACAAGATGCTCCTCGGTCGCGTCTTCGCGTACCCGGACGCACAGCGCGCGCGCATCGGCACCAACTACCAGCAGCTCGACGTGAACCGGCCGAAGAACTCCACGAACTCGTACACGTTCGACGGCAACATGACGGTTTCGCACTCCGGTGCGGCTCCCGTCTACGCGCCGAACTCGTTCGGTCGCCCCTACGCGGACCAGACGGGCCCGGTCGAGAACTCCTGGGAGACCGACGGCGATCTCGTGCGCAGCGCCTACACGCTCCGCCAGGACGACGACGACTTCTCGCAGGCCGGCACGCTCATTCGCGAGGTCTACTCGCCGGAGCAGCGTGACCGACTCGTTGAGACCGTGGCAGGAGCCCTCGAGACGGTTGTAGAGCCCGTTCGCTCGAACGCCTTCCAGTACTGGACGAACATCGACGCCGAGACGGGTGCGCGCATCCGCGCCGCCGTCGAGGCGAACGCCGTGGACACCGACCCGGCACCCGTGGGCGTCGGCCACTAGTCGCTGACCGGCACAGACAGGCGTGCCCCCTCGAGAGAGCTTCTCGAGGGGGCACGCCTTTCGTCGTGGAGCCGAGGGTCAGGATGCTCGCCAGTATCCGCAGTTGCGGGACTCGAACGTGCCGTCGGTCGCGGCGATCGTGACGACGATCTCGGTCTGCACCTTGTCGTAGGAGGACTCGATCCAGTCGCCCTTGTCGTCGTAGCGGAACCAGCGGCAGTTGTCGCTGGGCGACTCCGGCTTGTAGGTGCCCGGCTTGATCTCCTCGCCAACCTGCCAGACCCCGTCGTTGAAACGAGTGCCGTCGTTGCCTGCGGTGACGTTGGCATCGTAGGTGTTGAGCGAGGTCCTGGCGGCGTCGGCGTCGGGGTGCTCAGGGCAGAGAATGAGGGCGGATTCGAGCTGCGAGGCCTGCTCGTCGGTGGAGATGCCCGGTGAGATCGCGAAGTAGAAGCCAGGGGTGGCGCACAGCGCGTACACGTCGGCGAGGCGCACGTCGTCTGGGGCGGCCTCCTTGTCGTCGTCCGTGGCCGCCTGGCCGAGGGCATCGAGGGCCTTCTGCTCGGTCTCCGAGAACGTGGTGCCGCCGTTCGACTTGCCGGTGCAGCGCGTGACATCGTCTCCGAGCGCCCAGATCTCGGCGAGGTCGGAGGGGGCCTCCGCGAAGTTGCGGGTGTCGGCCATGCGACACGAGTAGGTGACGGCGAAGGCGCCGGTGTCGCCCGTTCCCGCGGGTTCCGTTTCCGTCGGCGCTGCCGTCGTGGTCCCGCTGGTGGCGCTCGAGGTCGTCTCGACCTCCGGAGCCTCGTTGCCGGACATCTGGTCGACGAGCGCGCATCCGGAGAGCAGGAACAGGGCGGTGAACGCGAGCGCCGACGAGCGCATGAGCTTCTTCACGGGGGTCTCCTTCGATGCGGGGCTTGGCGTGTCCGAGCTCAGCTGGGGCGCTTCCTCGCGACCCGACGGAGTCGATCTGCTGGAAGACACGCTAACGGAACAGGGGCATCCGGCGTGCATGCGGGGGAGCACTGCCCGGATGCACGGCCGGTGCTGGCGCGTGCGCGTGCCCGGCGATGAGCGTGGTGGGAAGCGTGGCAAGAGCATTGGGGGCAGAGGCACGAATGCCCCTGCCCCCAGTGCGTCGAATGCTGTGCTCGTCGAGCTGGTGCCGCTACGCGTCGCGGCGGCGTGCGAGCGCCACGCCTCCGAGAGCGAGTGCTGCGAGGGCGGTCAGCGTGATGATGGCGAGGTGCTCTGCACCCGTCGTCGCCAGCGTGGTGCCCGTGCCGACAGCCTCGCCATCCGCGTCGCTTCCACCGCTCGAAGCGCCACCGGAGCCCGCGGTCGCGCCCGGCGCCGTCGTCGCGCTCGGAGCCTCCGTGCCGACGGGCGTCTCCGTGGGTCCGGGCGTCTCCGTGGGTCCGGCAGTCTCCGTGGGGTCGGGCGTCGCGAGCGGGGCGCACGCGACCGCGCCCTGCTTGAGAGCGTCCGACTTCACGCCGTCCTCGAGCCAGTACGCTGCGCGAGTGCCGTCGATGCAGGTCTCGTTAGCCGCGATCGCAAAGCCCTCGTTGTTGGTGTCCGGCAGGCCGGCAGGGCGTGCCACGTGCGTCACGGAGTAGCCGGCGGCGCCGTCTGCCGCGCCGAACTGGAAGAGCGCGCTCGTTCCGCCGCAGCCGTTGTCGCACATGCCCCACAGGGTCTGCGTCGACTCGTCGTAGTCGAGGGCCATGACGCCGCCGAGGCCCGACTCCAGCGTCGCGATGCGCGCGGCGGTGCCGTCATCGAAGAGCGCGTAGGCGTACACGCCAGCGGTCTCCTCGACGGCGACGAAGAACAGGCCGTCGGCGCCCGGGTAGTTCGCGGAGTCGTACGGCGCCCCCGTGCGCTCATCGAGGAGGCGCCCCTCGAGCTCGCTGTCCGCCACCCACTCGATGGCCTCGATGCCTGTATTGGCGCCGACCTGGGGCAGGCTCGCGGTGAGGTCCCACTCGGCTGCCGCGACGACGTCGGGGCCGCTTGCGTCGCCGAGGTCGACCTTGAGGATCGTGTTCTTGTTCGTCGACTTGTCCGAGTTGTCGCGCTCCGAGCCGATGTAGACCGACTCGGGCTGCTCGGCCGAGACCGTCACGCCCTCGGCGTCAGGGCCCGCAGCAGCCGGGTTTTCCGCATCCGCCTGGAAGCGAACCCGCTTGGGCTGCTCCCAGCCTGCCGCCGGGGTGACGCCGCCGTCGACCGCGACGTCGAAGCGGTACAGGCCGCCTGTGCCGTTGTCGACAGCCCAGAGCGTGCTGCCTTCAGGGGAGTACTGGTACTCGAGGCCGGACATGTCCTCGCCGAGCGTGATGTCGCTCGCGATGGGAGTCACCTCGGGGGAGCCGGTCCAGGGCTCGGGCGCGGGAGCCGTGGGTCCAGGCGTCTCGACGGGCACGTCGGAGCACGCGTTCAGCGCACCCTTGGTCGAAGCCGTCGTCGCGCGGAAGTCGCCGTCGCCGTCGGCGCAGCGGGCCCAGCTCACCTCGGCGTGGTCGATCCAGGTGGTCGTGTCGACGATCGTTCCGCTGGGGTCGGCCAGCGTGGCGCTGTCCCCGCTGCCGAGCCCGAAACCGAGGCGGCTCTCCTCGTAGACGTAGAACTCGCCGGGTGCGAGCACGGTGGATGCGGGGGCGGGCGCGGGCGTGTGGCCTGCGTTGTCGTCCACGATCGTCCAGCCGGAGATGTCCACCGTCTCCGCGCTGCGGTTGTAGACCTCGACCCAGTCTCCCGGGGTGCCGCCGTTCGACTCGACCTCGTTGATGACCACGGGGGAGGTGGGGGCGACGCCGGCGAAGAGGTTCTCGGCTCCCTTGGTGGGCTCCGAGGTCTCCGTGAAGGCACCGGTGCCGTTCGGGGAGCGGCCGTAGCTGGTCGCCGCGTGCTGCGTCCAGGAGTACTCGTCCACGAGCGTGGTCCCGTCCGGCGCGAAGAGCATCGCGCTGTCGCCGCCGCCCAGGCCGAAGGCGAAGTCGGCCTCCTCGATCACGAGGTAGTCCCCGGGCTGCAGGGTCGTGCCCTCCGCCAGCGCAGAGCGGTGGGTGGTGTCCTCCGGGGAGTTGTCGGTGAAGACGTAGCCGCCCAGATCGATCGCGCCGATGCCCGGGTTGAAGAGCTCGACCCAGTCGCCCGGCTCCCCGCCCGAGGATTCGATCTCGTTGATGACGACGGAGCCGACCGCGGGGGCGTCGCGGTTCGCTGCGCCCCTGCTGCTCGCTGTCGTCTGGGCGAAGTCGCCCGTGCCGTCGGGGAGTCGCGCGTAGCTGACATCCGCGTGCTGCGCCCACGAGTGGGAGTCGACGAGGGTCGACGAGGCGTCGAAGACCCGTGCTTCGTCCTCCTTGCCGAGCCCGAAGCCGAACTGGAGGTCGTCCACGACGAGGTGAGCGCCCGGCTGGATGCTCGTGCCGGCCGGGAAGCGGAAGTCGCGGGTGTCGTCGTTGTCCTTGACCGCCCACCCGGAGATGTCGACGGGGACCTCGCCCGTGTTCTTGAGCTCGATCCAGTCGGTCGTGTCGCCGTCGGACTCGACCTCGTTGATGACGACGCCGGTCGGGTGGGGCGCGGGGGAGGTGGCCGCATTCGCCGACATGGGAACTGCCAGGGCCGCACCTCCGCCGATGATGGCGGCGACGAAGGCCGCCAGGGTGATTCGTTGTGCTTGCACGCACGCGCTCCTCTGCGCTCGGGAATGAAGCGAAGTGCGCTCGGGGCGAGCGCATGCGCCTCCCCCATCGAAGCGGGAGCGGGTGCCGTGGCGGTAGCGAGCACCTGAACAGCAGGAGAACGCCGAAGCGCCGGCCTCCTTGCGGAGGTCGGCGCTTCGGAACGGGGCCGTGGGGCGGTCAGGCGGCTTCGTAGGTGAGGCAGTCAGCGGCATCGCTGCCCTGCGCGCCCACGCGGATCGCCGGAGCGGTGCACGTGAGGTCCTTGTTGAAGCGGCAGTCGGTCGACTGGCAGGCGCCGACGCCGGCGATGACCTTGTCGAGGCCGCCCTTGCGGTCGAGTGGAATGAACGTGGCGCAGCCCTCGTGGCCGTCGATGGTCACCGCGGGCGCGTGGCAGCCGTCGTGGTTGAACGAGCAGCCGGCAACTGAACAGGTGCTGACGTTGGGAAGATCGAGCAGTGTCATGGTGTGCCTCCGATGTTGGGTTGATCCCACGGTAGGAGCCGGAGAGGCCGGTACTCAAGCCGACACTGGACTCCGTGGCACCTTTCTGATAAGGCCAGGGTCCCCTTGCTGAGCAGAGCCTTGCCTGCCTCGGACGGGTGAGCTCGGTGGAGCACGAACGCCATCGGCCAGCGCGTTATACCTGAGAATTCAGATTGAGGCAAGGTCGGGGTAGACATACCACCAAACGGCGCATACACTCGATGTTTGCGCTTCGTCTCACCATGCCTTCATATTGCGGTCGGCCTGGCAGTGCTTCTCTCACCAACTTCTTCGCGGGTCTTCCTCGACCGCGTCCGTTGGCGATGGGCACGCCTTGTACATCGTGAAACGTGGCGGAACCTCACCGACGACACTACTGGCATCTCGCGGAATCCGCGGGATCGTGGAGGGAACTTCCTTGGCTGCTGCGCGCAACGCATCTCCGACGCCTACGACCGGTCGGAATGCACGCCGACTCTCATTCGCGAAGATCAGCGACACACTCGATGTCCCAGATCTTCTCGCCCTGCAAACCGAATCCTTCGACTGGCTCGTCGGCAACGACGCCTGGAAGCAGCGCCTCGCTAAGGCGCAGGCTGAAGGCCGCACCGACGTCGCTCTCCGCTCAGGCCTCGACGAGATCTTCGAAGAGATCTCTCCCATCGAGGACCTCGGCGAGACGATGCAGCTGAGCTTCACCAACCCGTACCTCGAGCCCGAGAAGTACTCCCTCGAGGAGTGCAAGGAGCGCGGCAAGACGTACTCCGCGCCTCTCTACGTCGAGGCCGAGTTCATGAACCACCAGACGCTCGAGATCAAGACCCAGACGGTCTTCATGGGCGACTTCCCGCTCATGACGAGCAAGGGAACGTTCATCATCAACGGCACCGAGCGTGTCGTCGTCTCGCAGCTCGTTCGCAGCCCGGGCGTCTACTTCGAGCGCACCCCTGAGAAGACCAGCGACAAGGACGTCTTCTCGGCCCGCATCATCCCGAGCCGTGGAGCCTGGCTCGAGTTCGAGATCGACAAGCGCGACCAGGTCGCCGTTCGCATCGACCGCAAGCGCAAGCAGTCGGTCACCGTCTTCATGAAGGCCCTCGGCCTCACGACCGACGAGATCCGCGAGCAGTTCGCCGGATACGAGTCCATCGAGCTCACGCTCGAGAAGGACGACATCCGCACCAAGGAAGATGCCCTCAAGGACATCTACCGCAAGCTGCGTCCGGGCGAGCAGGTCGCGACGGAAGCCGCGCGTGCGCTCCTCGACAACTTCTACTTCAACTCGAAGCGCTACGACCTCGCGAAGGTCGGTCGCTACAAGATCAACCGCAAGCTCGGCATCGAGTCCGCGATCAGCGAGTCGGTCCTGACCGTCGAGGACATCGTCTCGACGATCAAGTACCTCGTCGCGCTGCACGCTGGTGACGAGAAGTTCGATGGCAAGCGCGGCGGCGAGCCCGCCGACATCCGCCTCGACGTCGACGACATCGACCACTTCGGCAACCGTCGCATCCGCGCCGTCGGCGAGCTCATCCAGTCGCAGGTCCGCACGGGCCTCAGCCGCATGGAGCGCGTCGTCCGCGAGCGCATGACCACGCAGGAGATCGAGGCGATCACGCCGCAGACCCTGATCAACGTGCGCCCCGTCGTCGCCGCGATCAAGGAGTTCTTCGGAACGTCCCAGCTCTCGCAGTTCATGGACCAGAACAACCCGCTCGCGGGTCTCACGCACAAGCGTCGCCTCTCGGCCCTCGGGCCCGGCGGTCTCTCGCGTGAGCGTGCCGGCGTCGAGGTCCGTGACGTCCACCCGTCCCACTACGGACGCATGTGCCCCATCGAGACGCCTGAAGGCCCGAACATCGGCCTCATCGGCTCGCTCGCGACGTTCGCGCGCATCAACGCGTTCGGCTTCATCGAGACGCCGTACCGCCGTGTCGTCGAGACCAAGGTCACGGAGCAGGTCGACTACCTGACCGCATCCGAGGAAGACGAGTACGTCGTCGCGCAGGCCAACGCTCCCATCGGGGCAGACGGCCACTTCGTCGAGGACGAGGTCCTCGTCCGACGCAAGGGCGGAGAGGTCGAGCTCGTCCCAGCCGGCGAGGTCAACTACATGGACGTCTCGCCGCGCCAGATGGTGTCGGTCGCGACGAGCCTCATCCCGTTCCTCGAGCACGACGATGCGAACCGCGCGCTCATGGGCGCCAACATGCAGCGTCAGGCCGTCCCGCTCGTTCGCAGCGAGAGCCCTGTCGTCGGAACCGGTATGGAGGGCTTCGCGGCCATCGACGCCGGTGACGTCATCACGGCGAACCGCGCAGGTGTCGTGCAGTCGGTCTCGGCCGACCACGTCGTCCTGCAGCTCGACGAGGGTGGAACCGAGTCCTACTTCCTCCGCAAGTTCGACCGCTCGAACCACGGCACCTGCTACAACCACCGTGTTGTCGTCTCGGCCGGCGAGCGCGTCGAAGAGGGAATGGTCATCGCGGATGGACCCGCGACGGAGAATGGCGAGCTCGCGCTCGGCAAGAACCTCCTCGTCGGCTTCATGCCGTGGGAAGGCCACAACTTCGAAGACGCCATGATCCTCAGCCAGAACCTGGTGAAGAACGACACGCTCTCCTCGATCCACATCGAGGAGTACGAGGTCGACGCTCGCGACACCAAGCTCGGCAAGGAAGAGATCACGCGCGATCTGCCCAACGTCTCGCCCGAGCTCCTGAAGGACCTCGACGAGCGCGGCATCATCCGCATCGGTGCAGAGGTCCAGCCCGGTGACATCCTCGTCGGCAAGGTCACGCCGAAGGGCGAGACCGAGCTCAGCGCAGAAGAGCGACTCCTCCGCGCCATCTTCAACGAGAAGAGCCGCGAAGTGCGCGACACCTCGCTCAAGGTTCCTCACGGTGAAGCCGGCACCATCATCCAGGTGAAGGTCTTCGACTCCGAGGAGGGCGACGACGAGCTCGGCTCGGGCGTCAACCAGCGCGTTGTCGTGTACATCGCCCAGGAGCGCAAGATCACCGAAGGCGACAAGCTCGCTGGCCGCCACGGCAACAAGGGCGTCATCGCGAAGATCCTGCCGGAAGAGGACATGCCGTTCCTCGCCGATGGAACTCCGCTCGACATCGTGCTCAACCCGCTCGGCATCCCGAAGCGCATGAACTTCGGTCAGGTGCTCGAGACGCACCTCGGCTGGGTTGCGAAGACCGGCTGGAAGATCGAGGGCGAGCCCGAGTGGGCGAAGAACCTCGTTCCCGAGGCCTACGAGGGAACGCCGGGCGTCAAGCTCGCAACCCCCGTCTTCGACGGCGCGACCGAGGAAGAGCTCACGGGCCTCCTCGACTCGACGCTCAAGACGCGCGACGGCGACCGCCTCATCAACTCGACCGGAAAGACCGTCCTGTTCGACGGCCGCTCCGGAGAGCCCTTCCCAGACCCGATCTCCGTCGGCTACATGTACATCCTGAAGCTGCACCACCTCGTGGATGACAAGATCCACGCGCGTTCGACGGGTCCGTACTCGATGATCACGCAGCAGCCACTCGGTGGTAAGGCGCAGTTCGGTGGACAGCGCTTCGGTGAGATGGAGGTGTGGGCGCTCTACGCATACGGCGCCGCGTACACGCTCCAGGAGCTCCTCACCATCAAGTCCGACGACATCGTCGGACGCGTCAAGGCCTACGAGGCCATCGTCAAGGGCGAGAACATCCAGGAGCCGGGTATCCCCGAGTCCTTCAAGGTTCTCCTCAAGGAGATGCAGTCGCTGTGCCTGAACGTCGAGGTCCTCTCGGCCGACGGAACAGCGCTGAGCCTCCGCGACAACGACGACGAGGCCTACCGGGCCGCCGAAGAACTCGGCATCAACATCTCCAGCCGCTTCGAGTCCTCGTCCGTCGACGAGATCTAAGCCTCCCCGACACGACGAAGACTCATTCTTCACAAGGAGACAACAGCATTGTTGGATGCAACCAAGTTTGATGAACTGCGCATCGGCCTAGCCACGGCAGATGACATTCGCAAGTGGTCGTACGGCGAGGTCAAGAAGCCCGAGACCATCAACTACCGCACGCTCAAGCCCGAGAAGGACGGCCTGTTCGGCGAACAGATCTTCGGCCCTTCCCGCGACTGGGAGTGCGCCTGCGGCAAGTACAAGCGCGTGCGCTTCAAGGGCATCGTCTGTGAGCGATGCGGCGTCGAGGTCACGAAGTCGGCTGTGCGCCGTGAGCGCATGGGCCACATCGAGCTCGCAGCGCCCGTCACGCACATCTGGTACTTCAAGGGCGTTCCGAGCCGTCTCGGATACCTCCTCGACATGGCGCCGAAGGACCTCGAGAAGGTCATCTACTTCGCCGCGTACATGGTCATCTCCGTCGACACCGAGGGTCGTCGCGACGACCTCAGCGGTCTCGAGAGCGAGATGCGTCTTGAGCTCAAGAGCCTCAACGACCAGAAGGATGCGGCCATCGCGGCTCGCATGCTCCGGCTCGAAGAGGAGCTCGGTGCTCTCGAGGCAGAGGGCGCCAAGGCAGACCAGCTTCGCAAGACGAAGGACGCCGGCGAGAAGGAGATGGGTCAGCTCCGCAAGGGGTTCGACGAGGACATCACCCGCGTCGAGCGCGTCTTCGAGTCGTTCAAGAACCTGAAGGTCGGTGAGCTCAAGCCTGAGGACACCGACTTCCACGAGCTCGTCGACCGCTACGGCGACTACTTCGAGGCCTTCATGGGCGCGGAGTCGATCCAGAAGCGCCTGCAGAACTTCGACCTCAAGGCCGAAGGCGAGCTCCTTCGCACGCAGATCGCTGAGGGCAAGGGTCAGAAGAAGATCCGTGCCATCAAGCGACTCAAGGTCGTCTCGTCGTTCCTGGCGACGGGCAACAGCCCCGCCGCGATGGTGCTCGATGTCGTCCCGGTCATCCCGCCGGAGCTCCGCCCCATGGTGCAGCTCGACGGTGGCCGCTTCGCAACGAGCGACCTCAACGACCTCTACCGTCGTGTGATCAACCGCAACAACCGTCTCCGCCGCCTGCTCGACCTCGGTGCTCCCGAGATCATCGTGAACAACGAGAAGCGCATGCTCCAGGAGTCGGTCGACGCGCTGTTCGACAACGGTCGTCGTGGCCGCCCCGTCACGGGCACCGGCAACCGCGCTCTCAAGTCCCTCAGCGACATGCTGAAGGGCAAGCAGGGCCGCTTCCGTCAGAACCTCCTCGGCAAGCGAGTCGACTACTCGGGCCGTTCGGTCATCATCGTGGGCCCGCAGCTGCGCATGCACCAGTGCGGTCTCCCCAAGCAGATGGCGCTCGAGCTGTTCAAGCCGTACGTCATCAAGCGCCTGATCGACCTGCAGCACGCTTCCAACATCAAGGCAGCCAAGCGCGCGGTCGAGCGCGCGAAGCCCGAGGTGTGGGACGTCCTCGAAGAGGTCATCCGCGAGCGTCCCGTGCTGCTCAACCGTGCACCCACGCTGCACCGTCTGGGCATCCAGGCGTTCGAGCCGCTCCTCGTCGAGGGCAAGGCGATCCAGCTGCACCCGCTCGTCTGCGCGGCGTTCAACGCCGACTTCGACGGTGACCAGATGGCAGTCCACCTGCCCCTGTCGGTCGAGGCTCAGGCTGAGGCTCGCGTGCTCATGCTCGCGTCGAACAACATCCTCAAGCCGTCGGATGGCCGCCCCGTCACCCTGCCTTCGCAGGACATGGTCGCGGGTCTGTACCACCTGACGACGCTGCAGGACGACGTCGAGGGCGCTGGACGAGTCTTCTCGTCCACGGCCGAGGCGATCATGGCGTTCGACCAGGGCTCGCTCGACCTCAACGCACCCATCAGGCTCCGCCTCACGGGCATCACGTTCGAAGAGGGCAAGGCTCCAGAGGGCTACGTCCAGGGAGAGACCGTGCTCGTCGAGACGACGCTCGGCCGGGCTCGCTTCAACGAGCTGCTTCCTTCCGACTACCCCTACGTCGAGGACACGATGACCAAGGGACGTCTGTCCGGTGTCGTCAACTACCTCGCGGAGCGGTACTCGAAGGACGAGGTCGCAGAGACCCTCGACCGCATCAAGGACTCCGGCTTCTACTGGGCGACCCGCTCGGGCATCTCGATCGCGCTGAGCGACCTCGTGACGCCTGACTCGAAGCGCGAGATCGTCGAGCGCACCGAGGCCGAGGTTGCCGAGCTGCGCAACGAGTGGCAGGTCATGGGCGCGATCTCCGAGCAGGAGTATCGCGAAGAGGTCATCAAGAAGTGGGAAGCTGCAACCGCGCTCGTCGCCGACGAGATGCAGGCGGCCTTCCCGTCGACCAACTCCATCCACCGCATGGTCACGGCAGGTGCAAACGGAAACTGGCTGCAGGTTCGCCAGATCGCCGGTATGCGCGGCCTGGTCGCCAACCCGAAGGGTGAGACCATTCCTCGCCCGATCGTGCACTCGTACCGCGAGGGCCTGACGGTTGCCGAGTACTTCATCTCGACTCACGGTGCCCGTAAGGGTCTGGCCGACACGGCTCTCCGTACGGCCGACTCGGGTTACCTGACGCGTCGACTCGTCGACGTCTCGCAGGACGTCATCATCCGTGAGGACGACTGCGGCACCGCACGTGGTCTCGACATCCAGATCGCCCACATCACCGATGGCGGCGAGATCGTCGTCGACGACAACGTGGAGAACGCGGTCTACGCCCGCAGCATCTCGGTCGACGCAGTCGACGCCGACGGCAACGTCGTCGCAGCTGCAGGCACCGACATGGGCGACGTCGTCATCGACCAGCTCATGGATGCGGGCATCACCGAGGTCAAGATCCGCTCCGTCCTCACGTGCGAGTCCAGCGTCGGCGTCTGCGCGGCGTGCTACGGCCGCTCGCTCGCCACGGGCAACCTCGTCGACATCGGCGAGGCAGTCGGCATCATCGCGGCACAGTCCATCGGCGAGCCGGGCACCCAGCTCACGATGCGTACCTTCCACTCCGGTGGTGTGTCGAGCGCCGGTGACATCACGCAGGGTCTGCCGCGTGTCCAGGAGCTCTTCGAGGCCCGCACCCCGAAGGGCGCATCGCCGCTCGCCGAGGCCGCTGGTCGCATCGAGATCCAGGACACCGACAAGTCGCGCAAGATCGTCCTCATCCCGGACAACGGCGACGAGCCGCACATCTACCCGGTGCTGAAGCGCGCTGAGCTCCTCGTCGAGGATGGCCAGCACGTCGAGCACGGCCAGCAGCTGCACGAGGGTCCCATCGACCCGAAGGACGTGCTGCGCGTCAAGGGCGCTCGCGAGGTGCAGAAGTACCTCGTCAGCGGCGTGCAGGGCGTCTACCGTTCGCAGGGTGTGCCGATTCACGACAAGCACATCGAGGTCATCGTCCGTCAGATGCTCCGGAAGATCACGGTCATCGACCACGGCGAGACCGACATGCTGCCGGGTGAGCTGGCTGATGGACAGCGCTTCGCTTCCATCAACCGCGCAGCCGTCATGTCGGGCCGCAAGCCCGCGACCGGCCGTCAGGAAGTCATGGGAATCACGAAGGCGTCGCTTGCGACCGAGTCGTGGCTCTCGGCAGCTTCGTTCCAGGAGACGACCCGCGTCCTCACGCAGGCCGCCATGGAAGCGACGACCGATCCGCTGGTGGGCCTGAAGGAGAACGTCATCATCGGACGCCTCATCCCGGCCGGTACTGGTCTCACCAAGTACCGCGAGATGTCGGTCGAGCCGACCGACGAGGCGCGCGCCGAGCGGTACCCGTTCGGTGCCGACGAGGGCAGCTTCGACGAGAACGACCTCACCTTCGTGGACTTCGAGGCCTTCTCGAGCGACGACTTCGGCGGATCCAACTTCAGCTAGTCACTCGCTCGCGTCGATTCGACGCAGCTCCAACGCGAACGCCCCTACCCGTCTCGGGTGGGGGCGTTCGTGCGTCTGCGGCTTGTCACCGACCCGATGTGTGCGGACGGCCCTAACGTTGGCCTCATGAGTGACGACACGCGCGCGCCTCGCCAGCCCTTCGATGACGGCCCGCAGCCGGAGGCCGGCGGAGGGACGGGCGAGCCCCGAGAGCTTTCAGACGCCCAGGACCAGCTGGAGGCCGCGCTCGCGCGCAGCCGAGGCATCGGCGAAGACGGGGACGTGCGCTCTGGCGATGTGCTCGCGGGGGACGACCTCGCGTTCGACGGACGGGCTGAGGCACCGACCGATCCGGCACTCGCCCCGCAGGACGACGTCGCGGTCGCCTTCTCCGACCCGCTGGCGGCAGACGGCGCGCCGCCTGCCGAGGCCGCAGACCCCAACGCCACGGTGGGCCTGGACCGCGAGGAGCTGGCAGCTGTGCTCGGTTACCAGCCGGATCGGGATGCAACCGAGCTGTCTGCCGAGGAGTCCCACGCCGTCCCAGAGCAGATGGATGGTGACGCCGCCTCGTCTCCGGATCTCGAGGAAGGGGCCTCGGTGCGGTCGGAGGCCGCCGAGCCAGGCGACGTCCGCTCCGATAGCAGTGAGCACCTCGTCGACACCTACGATTCCGTCCCTGTCGTGGACCGAGTGGACGCCGAGGAGGATGACGCGGCAGAATTCCCGGTGACGGAGCCGGTCCCTGCCCAGGAGCTCGCTGCCGATGCCATCGGCGCCGAATCCGTTGCCGCGATCACGGTGGACGCTGCCGGTTCGGCAACCGCCCCCGAGGACGAGCTCGACGCTCCCCGCAGGACCTTGGAGATCGACCGCACCGCGGCTCGCGTCGCAGCGGTGAGCGCCGCTGCCCCGGTCGCTTCAGCAGCGCTGGACGGCAAGCGGGCAGCGGCCACGGAGACTGAAACGGAGACCGACAGTGCCGCGAAGGCGGAGGTCGTCGTCACGGAGACGGTGACCGAGCAGCTTGCCGACGACGGGGAGACGGTCGAAGCCGTCACCGTCACGGAGCGGGTCGATGTCCTCGAGAGCGCGTCGGTCACGGACCCAGTTGTGCCCGTGGTGGACGCAGAGGCTCCAGAGGGGCTCGCTGAGGCGGACGGAGACCCGGGGGCAGAGGTCTCCTCGAATGACGCAGAGGATGACGCCACGCGCCCATCTGAGCGCCTCGACGACTCAGACGACGACGAGCGCGCCGCTGGAGCCGTCGCAACGTCGCCGTCGACGGATGACGCGACTTTCGCCCCGCTGCGTCTCTCCGCCCCTACTGACAGTGACGACCTCGCGCCCGTGAAGCCCAAGAAGCGCGGGAACCGGATGTTCGCCGTGTTCGTCGCGCTGGTCGCGGCTGTGGTGTTCGCCGCCCTGTACCTCCTCGCCTTCGCTCTGCTCCGGACGGCGTTCAATGCCGGCCTCGACCCGATCGGCGAGGCCTCGGAGTTCGCCATAACGGCGGCCTTCACGGTGCCGGTGACGGTCTTCGCCGCTTTCGGAGTCATCTGGGCGCTCATCGTGAATCGGGCTGGCTGGTGGGCTTACGTGCTCGGGGGCTTCCTCGCGGCCGCGCTTGTCGTCCTCGGCTACTACTTCGGCGCCGCACTGCAGCAGCACCTCGCGGATGGGCTCCCGCTCTCGAGCATCCGGATCGACGAGGTGATCGCGAAGTTCGGCGCCTCCGAGCACCTGCTCACGGCGCTCGTCGCGGCCATCGCGGCCCGTGAGGCCTTCACCTGGGTCGGTGGCATCGCGGCGGCACGCGGACGACGGGTGTCCCGTGCGAACCGCAGGGCCAAGCTCAGCTATGAGAAGCGCATGGCAGAGCGCGCGGCCGAGACCGCCGAGGCGAACGGAGCGGCAGAGTGAGTGAAGGAACCCAGCTGCGACGACTGACGTTGCCGAGCGAGGAGTTCCCCGCCTTCCCAACGGTGTCCCTCGACGTGCCTGCCGGCTGGGAGCCGCTCCAGTGGGCGGGGTCCGTGCTCGGCGCGCGTCACCTCGTGGCGACCAATGGATTCAACCCGAACGTGCTCGTCACGATCGAGCGGTGGCCGGGAACGATCTCGCCAGAGGATGCGCTCACCGTGCTCCGGCAGCGCATCACACAGGGGGGTGGCAAGGAGCGCTCCGCGGAGACGCTCGACCAGCCCCAGCTCTCCCACTACGTCGAGTCCACGCAGCGCGACCCGAGGCTCGGCGGACTCGAAGTGCGCTCGAAGATGGTCATCCTGCACCGTGGGCCCGTCACGGAGATCGTGACGGCGGTCGGGACGAGCACCGCGGGACAATCGGCGCACATCGGCAAGGACATCGCGCGCATCGTCCGCGGCCTGCAGGTCGAGGTCGCGTCCTGAGGAAGGCGGCCGCGAGGTCATGATCGAACGCTTCGACGCCGAGCTGCCGCCTGATCCTGGCTCCTCGTGGGGGAGGGCCGCGACGTGGGGTGCGGTGAGCGGCCTCGTGTTCGCCTCGCTGGTGATCGCCACGTGGGGATTCGTCTCCCTCGGCCTCGATCGGGATGTCATCGAGCTGCCTGGCGTCGGTGTCCTCGTGGCCCCACTGGCCGTCGCGGCCGCGACCGTCGTGGTCGGGCTCTCCGCGGCTTTCGCCCTCCGGAGGAGGTTCCTCGGCAAGCCGGGTTCGCTGTGGGTGTCACTTCCCGGTGGCTTGCTGGCCTGGCTCTCGTTCGCGATCATGGCCGGCATCGCGGTCTCGAGCTCCCGGCCGGAGCCGGGGGAGTCGGATGCGCTCTCCGCCCTTCCGGGACAGGTCGCCGTGGGCCTCTCCACGAGTCCGTTCGGGATCGCGATCGTGCCACTCGCGATCATCGTGATCGTCGCCGTGCTCCTCTCGACCGCGCGTCCGTCTGGACGCGATCGGGGTGTGGCTTGACCCTGCAAAACTGACGGGGTAGGATTTTTCGGTGCGCGCGCCCTGTCGCGCCCAAAACCGTGCGAACGTTGAAACTGCGTAAAACCGCAGCTCGACGCGCAACTGTAAGCAACGCCAGTCGCCTCGACTGCCACCGCTTCACCAACCAGCGATACCAGAGATTTTGTACCGCCGGTCGGTTATCAAGAGGCAAACAGTGCCTCGTAGGCACAGGAATCGTGCTTACCACGATCACGCAGTACAAAACCAAGGAGATTATTCGTGCCAACAATTCAGCAGTTGGTCCGCAAGGGCCGCCGCCCCAAGGCGTCGGCGTCCAAGACGCCAGCCCTGAAGGCCAACCCTCAGCAGCGCGGGGTTTGCACCCGCGTCTACACGACGACGCCTAAGAAGCCGAACTCGGCGCTCCGCAAGGTTGCCCGTGTCAAGCTGTCGAACGGCACCGAGGTGACCGCCTACATCCCAGGTGAGGGCCACAACCTCCAGGAGCACTCGATGGTGCTCGTCCGTGGCGGCCGTGTGAAGGACCTCCCGGGTGTGCGGTACAAGATCGTCCGCGGTGCACTTGACACCCAGGCAGTGAAGAACCGCAAGCAGGCTCGCAGCCGTTACGGCGCGAAGATGGAGAAGAAGTAATGCCACGCAAGGGTCCAGCCCCCAAGCGCCCCGTGGTCGCCGACCCCGTGTACGGCGCCCCCATCGTCAGCCAGCTCGTCAACAAGATTCTTCTTGATGGCAAGAAGGGCCTCGCCGAGCGCATCGTCTACGACGCACTCGAGGGTGTCGCTGCCAAGTCCGAGCTCGACGCAGTCGCGACCCTCAAGAAGGCGCTCGACAACGTGCGCCCCACGCTCGAGGTTCGCTCGCGCCGCGTCGGTGGCTCGACCTACCAGGTCCCGGTCGAGGTCAAGCCTCACCGCGCCAACACGCTCGCTCTCCGCTGGCTCACGAGCTACGCGAAGAACCGTCGCGAGAAGTCGATGACCGAGCGCCTCACGAACGAGATCCTCGACGCATCCAACGGCCTCGGCGCCGCGGTGAAGCGCCGTGAAGACACGCACAAGATGGCCGAGTCGAACAAGGCCTTCGCGCACTACCGCTGGTAATCCAGCAGCTGGTAGCCCTCACCACTCTCGCTTCAATCCTTTCGGAGGACACCCGTGGCACAGGACGTGCTTACTGACCTGAACAAGGTCCGCAACATCGGCATCATGGCGCACATCGATGCTGGCAAGACGACAACCACCGAGCGCATCCTGTTCTACACCGGTGTCAACCACAAGCTCGGCGAGACGCATGATGGCGCCTCGACGACGGACTGGATGGAGCAGGAGCAGGAGCGTGGCATCACGATCACCTCCGCTGCTGTGACGTCGTTCTGGAAGAAGAACCAGATCAACATCATCGACACGCCTGGTCACGTCGACTTCACCGTCGAGGTGGAGCGTTCGCTCCGCGTCCTCGACGGTGCTGTCGCCGTGTTCGACGGCAAGGAGGGCGTTGAGCCCCAGTCGGAGACCGTCTGGCGTCAGGCTGACAAGTACGACGTTCCGCGAATCTGCTTCGTCAACAAGATGGACAAGCTCGGCGCTGACTTCTACTTCACGGTCGACACGATCGTCAACCGCCTCGGCGCGAAGCCGCTCGTCATCCAGCTCCCCATCGGCGCTGAGAACGACTTCATCGGCGTCGTCGACCTGGTCGAGATGAACGCCAAGGTCTGGCCGAGCGACTCCAAGGGTGACACCACCCTGGGTGCCGCCTACGAGACCCAGGAGATCCCGGAAGACCTCAAGGAGCGCGCGGAAGAGTACCGCACGAAGCTTCTCGAGGCCGTCGCCGAGACCGACGACGCGCTCATGGAGCGCTTCTTCGCCGGCGAGGAGATCTCGATTCCTGAGATCAAGGCAGCCATCCGCAAGCTCACCGTCACGAGCGAGATGTACCCGGTGCTCTGCGGCTCCGCGTTCAAGAACCGCGGCGTCCAGCCGATGCTCGATGCCGTCGTCGACTACCTCCCGTCGCCGCTCGACGTTCCTGCCGTCATCGGCATGAACCCGCGCGACGAGTCGGAGGAGCTCACGCGTCGTCCGAGCGCCGACGAGCCCTTCGCGGCCCTCGCGTTCAAGATCGCGGTGCACCCGTTCTTCGGTCGCCTCATCTACACGCGCGTCTACTCGGGACACGTCCCGTCCGGCGCGCAGGTCGTGAACTCCTCGAAGGGCAAGAAGGAGCGCATCGGGAAGATCTTCCAGATGCACGCCAACAAGGAGAACCCGGTCGAGTCGATGACCGCTGGACACATCTACGCCGTCATCGGCCTCAAGGACACCATGACCGGTGACACCCTGAGCGACCCGGACAAGCAGATCGTCCTCGAGTCGATGACCTTCCCGGACCCCGTCATCGAGGTCGCGATCGAGCCGAAGACCAAGGCCGACCAGGAGAAGCTGGGAACGGCTATCCAGAAGCTGGCCGAGGAAGACCCGACGTTCCGCGTCATGCTCGACCAGGAGACCGGTCAGACGGTCATCAAGGGCATGGGCGAGCTCCACCTCGACATCCTCGTCGACCGCATGAAGCGCGAGTTCAAGGTCGAGGCGAACGTGGGCAAGCCCCAGGTCGCCTACCGCGAGACGCTCACGAAGGTCGTCGAGAAGTTCGACTACACCCACAAGAAGCAGACGGGTGGCTCCGGCCAGTTCGCCAAGATCCAGATCAAGCTCGAGCCGCTTGAGATGGATGCGGAGAAGACCTACGAGTTCGTGAACGCCGTCACCGGTGGTCGCGTGCCTCGTGAGTACATCCCATCCGTGGATGCTGGCATCCAGGACGCCATGCAGGTCGGCGTCCTCGCCGGCTACCCGATGGTCGGCGTCAAGGCGTCGCTCCTCGATGGTGCTGCGCACGACGTCGACTCCTCGGAGATGGCGTTCAAGATCGCGGGCTCGATCGCGTTCAAGGAAGCAGCCCCCAAGGCCGGTCCCGTCATCCTCGAGCCGCTCATGTCGGTCGAGGTCCGTACTCCTGAGGAGTACATGGGCGACGTGATCGGCGACCTGAACTCCCGCCGCGGCCAGATCCAGTCGATGGAAGATGCCAGTGGCGTGAAGGTAGTGCGTGCACTCGTACCGCTGTCGGAGATGTTCGGATACATCGGTGACCTGCGCAGCAAGACCTCTGGTCGCGCCGTGTACTCGATGACGTTCGAAACCTACTCCGAGGTCCCCAAGGCCGTTGCCGAGGAGATCATCCAGAAGAACCGGGGCGAATAAGCCTCTACCGGCTCGGGTGACGCAGCGCGTCGCCCGAGCGGGTAACATTCATCACTGAAAACCCGGAAGTCCTTCTGCATCATTGGCGGATGGACACCAACGACGTCCTAGGAGGACCACAGTGGCCAAGGCCAAGTTCGAGCGGACCAAGCCGCACGTAAACATCGGAACGATCGGTCACGTCGACCACGGCAAGACCACGCTCACCGCAGCGATCTCGAAGGTGCTTGCTGACAAGTACCCTTCGGCGACCAACGTGCAGCGTGACTTCGCGTCGATCGACTCCGCTCCGGAAGAGCGTCAGCGCGGTATCACGATCAACATCTCCCACGTCGAGTACGAGACGCCCAAGCGTCACTACGCTCACGTCGATGCTCCGGGTCACGCCGACTACATCAAGAACATGATCACGGGCGCTGCGCAGATGGATGGCGCAATCCTCGTGGTCGCCGCAACCGACGGCCCCATGGCTCAGACGCGTGAGCACGTGCTGCTCGCGAAGCAGGTCGGCGTGCCGTACCTGGTCGTCGCGCTGAACAAGGCCGACATGGTTGACGACGAGGAGATCCTGGAGCTCGTCGAGCTCGAGGTTCGCGAGCTCCTCTCGAGCCAGGACTACCCCGGCGACGACGCTCCTGTCGTCCAGGTCTCCGGCCTCAAGGCGCTTGAGGGCGACGAGGCTTGGGCCGAGAAGATCGTCGAGCTCATGCAGGCTGTCGACGACAACGTGCCGGAGCCCGTCCGCGACAAGGACAAGCCGTTCCTCATGCCCGTCGAGGACGTCTTCACGATCACCGGTCGTGGAACCGTCGTCACGGGTCGCGCCGAGCGTGGCACGCTCGCCATCAACTCGGACGTCGAGATCGTCGGACTCCGTCCGACCGTCAAGACGACCGTCACGGGTATCGAGATGTTCCACAAGCAGCTCGACGAGGCGTGGGCCGGTGAGAACTGTGGTCTGCTCCTTCGTGGCACCAAGCGTGAGGACGTCGAGCGCGGTCAGGTCATCGTCGCTCCCGGTTCCGTTACGCCGCACACGAACTTCGAGGGAACTGCATACATCCTCTCGAAGGACGAGGGTGGACGTCACAACCCGTTCTTCACGAACTACCGCCCGCAGTTCTACTTCCGCACCACGGACGTGACCGGCGTCATCACCCTGCCCGAGGGCAAGGAAATGATCATGCCTGGTGACACCACGGACATGACGGTCGAGCTCATCCAGCCGATCGCCATGGAAGAGGGCCTCGGCTTCGCAATCCGTGAGGGTGGCCGCACGGTCGGCGCCGGCACGGTGACGAAGATCAACAAGTAAGCTTCCAGCTCACTTCGCAGTGGGGTCGGACCTTCGGGTCCGGCCCCATTTCGTGTTTTCATCCGTTTTCACGGAGTCGAGATGCGAGCTACACTCGTCTCTCGTGTGCCGGGTCGAAGCCTGCCCCTTCCCTGGCGCTGATCGGTCACCTCCGCATCCCCAGCCGAGGGCCATCCATCGCCTCAGTGCAGTCAGGGAGCACGACGTATGTCCGTACGCGCAGAACGCCCGACGAGCGTGCCAGCTCGACCGGAGCCGAATCGCTACCGCTCGGACATCCAGGGCCTTCGGGCGATCGCCTCGCTCCTCGTCGCGTCGTTCCACATGTGGTTCGGCACGGTCTCTGGCGGTGTCGACCTCTTCTTCGTCCTCGGTGGCTTCCTGCTTGCGACGACGCTGGTCGGCGAGCTCGAGCGACGGGGGAGCATCCGCGCCTGGCAGTACGTCAAGCGCACGGCCACTCGGCTGTTCCCGATGGCCGGACTCGTGCTGCTCGTCGTCTCGGTCGTGCTGCTGCTCACGGCGCCGGCGCTGTCGTTCCAGCGGAACGTCACCGACGTCTTCGCCGCCGCAACCTACTGGGAGAACTGGCGCCTCGCGGGGGATGCGACTGACTACATTGCGGCGGGACACGACAAGTCGGCCGTCCAGCACTTCTGGGCGATGTCCGTCCAAGGGCAGTCGACGCTCCTGCTGCTCGGATTCGTCCTGCTGCTCGGCCTCATCGCGAAGGTGGGGCGCTGGCCGGTCCGCCGAGTCGCCACCGTGGGCTTCGTGCTCCTCACCGCAGCATCGTTCGCCTACGCGCTGAACGGCGTCGCCGTCGACCCCGTTCCGACCTACTACAGCACGTGGGCGCGGCTCTGGGAGTTCGGCATCGGCGCCATCGCGGCGCTGGTCATCACGCGCATCCATCTTCCCAAGGCCGTGCGCGCTGTGATCGGCAGCGTCGGGCTCCTCCTGGTCCTCACCGCCGGGCTGCTGCCGAGCGAGTGGCCGTACCCGGGACTCATCGCGCTCTACCCGGTCGGTGGCGCGCTGCTCGTTCTCATCGCAGGTGCCTCGGGCGCCCCCACGGGAGGCAACCGGCTGCTCACCTGGAAGCCACTCGTCTGGCTCGGTGGGTTCTCCTACGGCCTCTACCTCTGGAGCTGGCCGATCCTCAAGCTCTTCGTGGATCTCTTCCCGGAGCGTGCGGAGCCGGTCTCCTTCTTCGATGGCGTGATCCTGCTCGCAGTCTCCATAGCGGTCGCCTGGGTGACGTCCCGCCTGCTGAAGATGGTCGGTCGGGTGAGGAACCCGGTCGCGCAGGTCGACGCCTCCGCCCCGAAGTGGAAGCCGAACCCGAGGCTCATCACCTCGGTGACCGTGCCGCTCGTCGCGCTGGTCGCCTTTGCCGGAGTCCAGATCGCTCCGCAGGTCCACGAAGAGGCCATCGAGGCCATCGAGCTCGCACCGGCAGTGGACAACCTCGACGAGCTCTCCGCAGTGGTCGCGGAGGCGGCAGCCCAGCCGACCGTGCCGGATGGAAGCCTCATCACGGGTGCCGAGGCACGCAGCGAGGAGTGGGAGCTCGACGACTGCGTCTCGGTCGCCTCCGAGGACGCACTGGATCGCTGTGCCTACGGAAGCTCTGATGCTGAACGCGAGGTGTGGCTCGTCGGGGATTCGCAGGCCGTGACCTGGGCTCCTGGTTTCCGGGAGGCGCTCGGGGAGGACACCCGCCTGCAGCTCATGGGCCTCTCGATGTGTCCGTTCACCTCCGGCGCGGCGCTCGACAGCATCGACCACTACCGCGAGACCTGCGAGGGGCACAACGAGTGGGTTGTCGACCTCGCGGCCGAGCGCCTTCCCGATCTCGTGGTGATCTCCTACGGTGCCTGGTGGGTCGGCGAGGGATACGAGCACCTCAGCGATGACATCGGCGTGGACCTCGGGCGGGGCTCGAGCGACTACGTCCGCGAACTGACCGAGCTCGGCGTCGATGTCGTCTGGCTCGACTCGGTCCCTCCCACGCAGGACCTGGACGAGTGCATGGAGGCGTCGACGCCGGCGCAGGCTGCCGGCTCCTGCGAGACACCGTTCGGCGCGGAGCGTCAGCTGCGCGCCAACCAGCTCGCAGAGATCATGGGGGAGTCGGGCGCGACGGTCGTCCCGACGGCCTCCTGGTTCTGCGACGGAGTGCTCGGCGTCTGCCCGAGCGTCGTCGCCGGGATGCCGGTGCACAGCGACCCGACCCACATCGGGCGGCAGTACTCGCTCTACCTCTCGAAGGTCATCGGCGACCGCGTTCTCGCGCCGGAGGGGTTCTGACCCGCGGATTCGAAATCCGCGACACGCCCGGGTTGCAAGAACAGGCCTCGCCGGTCTAAACTCGGTGAGTTCAGTATTTCGGGGCACGGCGCTAGTCGTGTGTTCGAATCACTGCCCGGAGTGTGCATAAGCGCCCCGCGTCGCAAGACGCCTGGTGTGCAGCTTAGGCCGCCGGCAGCAGAGCAAAGCTCCGGCCAAAGGACGACACCTCACCGAGGTCGAATCCGGAAGGCCGTCCATCAGCTTGAGTACACTCCTGTGCTCCGAGCAGGTGAACTTGACAGAAAAACAGTGGTGCGAATCCCGGCGTGAAGACGCCACGGGGTTGCATGCGAAGCCGCAATGGCGGCACGTCATTGAGAGAGAGAGTCAACCATGGCGGGACAGAAGATCCGCATTCGACTGAAGTCGTATGACCACGAGGTCATCGACAGCTCGGCGCGCAAGATCGTCGACACCGTAACCCGTGCTGGCGCCTCCGTCATCGGTCCGGTGCCCCTGCCTACCGAGAAGAACGTGATCGCTGTGATCCGTAGCCCTCACAAGTACAAGGACAGCCGCGAGCACTTCGAGATGCGCACCCACAAGCGTCTGATCGACATTGTCGACCCGACGCCGAAGGCCGTCGACTCGCTCATGCGCCTCGACCTTCCGGCCGATGTCAACATCGAGATCAAGCTCTAGGGAAACACATGTCTACCGCTACCAAGACGTTCAAGGGTCTGCTGGGCACGAAGCTCGGCATGACCCAGGTCTGGGACGCTGAAAACCGTCTCGTCCCCGTCACGGTCATCCAGGTGAGCACCAACGTCGTCACCGAGATCATGACCGTCGAAAAGAACGGCTACGAAGCCGTTCAGATCGCCGCAGGCGCGATCGACCCCCGCAAGGTGAACAAGCCGGCAGCCGGCAAGTTCGCAGCAGCGGGCGTCACGCCTCGCCGCCACATCACCGAGCTCCGCACCGCTGATGCAGCCTCGTACACGATCGGTCAGGAGCTCGGCGCAGACACGTTCGAACCCGGCACCAAGATCGACGTCGTCGGCACCAGCAAGGGCAAGGGCTTCGCCGGTGTCATGAAGCGTCACAACTTCTCCGGTGTCGGCGCATCTCACGGTGCGCACAAGAACCACCGTCGCCCCGGCTCCATCGGTGCCTCCGCGACCCCCAGCCGTGTCTTCAAGGGCACGCGCATGGCTGGCCGGATGGGTGGCGACCGCGTCACCGTCCAGAACCTCACGGTTCACGCAGCCGACGCCGAGAAGGGCATCCTCCTCGTCAAGGGTGCTGTCCCCGGCCCCAAGGGTCGTCTCGTTTTCGTTCGCAACGCAGTGAAGGGGGCCTAGTTTCCTATGGCAACCAAGATTGACGTCACCGACGCAGCCGGCAAGAAGTCCGGCTCGGTCGAACTGCCTGCCGCCATCTTCGACGCGCAGACCAACGTCCCGCTGATCCACCAGGTCGTCGTCGCACAGCGTGCGGCTGCTCGTCAGGGCACGCACAAGACGAAGAACCGTGGAGAGGTTTCCGGCTCCGGTCGCAAGCCGTTCAAGCAGAAGGGCACCGGCCGCGCCCGTCAGGGTTCGGTCCGCATGCCGCAGCACAAGGGTGGTGGCATCGTCCACGGACCGACGCCGCGTGACTACTCGCAGCGCACCCCCAAGAAGATGATTGCAGCCGCCCTCATCGGCGCACTGAGCGACCGCGCACGCGGTGGCCACCTGCACATCGTCGACTCCCTCGTCACGGGCGAGAAGGCCTCGACCAAGGTCGCAGCCGCAGCAATCGCGAAGGTCGCGGCAGGACGCAACATCCTCGTCGTCCTCGACCGCAGCGACGAGCTCAGCCTCCTGAGCGTCCGCAACCTGCAGGCACTTCACGTGCTCTTCGTGGACCAGCTCAACGCCTACGACGTCCTCGTCTCGGACGACATCCTCTTCACGAAGGCTGCTTACGACGCGTTCGTCGAGAGCAAGACCAGCAAGGAGCAGGGCGCATGAGCGCAAACAACAAGGACCCGCGCGACATCATCTTCGCGCCGGTGATCTCCGAGAAGAGCTACAGCCTGATCGACCAGGGCAAGTACACCTTCGAGGTCGACCCCCGTTCGAACAAGACCGAGATCAAGCTCGCTATCGAGCAGATCTTCGACGTCAAGGTCGACAAGGTCAACACCTTGAACCGCACGGGCAAGACGCGCCGCACCCGCTTCGGGCTCGGCAAGCGCAAGGACACCAAGCGCGCCATCGTCTCGCTCAAGTCCGGCACCATCGACATCTTCTCGAACGCCGGTTAATCGAGAGCACAGAGGACGAATTCACATGGCTATTCGCAATTACAAGCCCACGACGCCAGGTCGTCGTGGAGCCTCGGTGTCCGAGTTCACCGAGATCACGCGCTCGACTCCCGAAAAGTCGCTGCTCCGCCCCCTCACCAAGTCGGGTGGACGCAACAACCAGGGACGCATCACGACCCGTCACATCGGTGGTGGCCACAAGCGCCAGTACCGCGTCATCGACTTCCGTCGTAACGACAAGGACGGCGTGAACGCCAAGGTCGCTCACATCGAGTACGACCCCAACCGCACCGCTCGTATCGCGCTGCTGCACTTCTTCGACGGATCCAAGCGCTACATCCTGGCTCCCAACAAGCTCAAGCAGGGCGACATCATCGAGTCGGGCGCTGGCGCCGACATCAAGCCGGGTAACAACCTCCCGCTTCGCAACATCCCGACCGGTACGGTCATCCACGCCATCGAGCTCCGCCCAGGCGGCGGCGCGAAGCTGGCGCGCTCGGCCGGAGCCTCCGTTCGCCTCGTTGCGAAGGACGGCCCCTACGCCCAGCTGCGTCTGCCGAGCGGCGAGGTCCGCAACGTCGACGTGCGCTGCCGCGCGACGATCGGCGAGGTCGGCAACGCCGAGCAGTCGAACATCAACCTGGGCAAGGCCGGCCGCAAGCGCTGGCTCGGCGTTCGCCCGACGGTCCGTGGTGTCGTCATGAACCCGGTCGACCACCCGCACGGTGGTGGTGAGGGCCGCACATCCGGTGGACGTCACCCGGTGAGCCCCTGGGGTAAGCCAGAAGGCCGCACCCGTCGCCCCAACAAGGAGAGCGACAAGCTCATCGTCCGCCGTCGCCCTGCCGGCAAGAAGCGTAAGTAGGAGATCAGAAGATGCCTCGCAGTCTCAAGAAGGGCCCCTTCGTCGACGAACACCTCTTCCAGAAGGTGGTCAAGCAGAACGAAGCTGGCTCGAAGAACGTCATCAAGACCTGGTCGCGCCGATCGATGATCGTGCCGGACATGCTCGGCCACACCATCGCCGTGCACGACGGTCGCAAGCACATCCCCGTGTTTGTCACCGAAACCATGGTCGGCCACAAGCTCGGCGAGTTTGCACCGACCCGCACCTTCCGTGGACACGAGAAGGACGACAAGAAGGGTCGTCGCCGCTAACGCGGCGACGTGAAGGAGGAAAATATGGTGGAGTCAACCGCACGCGTGCGGCACATCCGCGTCACCCCTCAGAAGGCTCGTCGCGTCGTCAACTTGATCCGCGGCAAGCAGGCGCTCGAAGCGCTCGCCATCCTGAAGTTCGCACCTCAGGGTGCCTCTGAGCCGGTCTACAAGGTCGTTGCATCCGCAATCGCCAACGCACGTGTCAAGGCAGACAAGGAAAGCCAGTTCCTTGACGAGCGCGACCTCTACATCGCCAAGGCGTTCGTAGACGAGGGTGCAACCCTCAAGCGCTTCCGTCCGCGTGCACAGGGACGAGCATTCCGCATCAACAAGCGCACAAGCCACATCACGGTTGTGCTGGCGACGCCGGAGCTCGCCGAGGCCGAGAAGGGGAGCAGCAAGTAATGGGCCAGAAGATCAATCCGTACGGCTTCCGTCTCGGAATCACGACCGACCACGTCTCCCGCTGGTACGCAGACTCGACCAAGCCGGGTCAGCGCTACAGCGACTACGTCAAGGAAGACATCCGCATTCGCGAGTATCTCCAGAAGACACTCGACCGTGCAGGCGTCTCCCGCATCGAGATCGAGCGCACGCGTGACCGCGTTCGCGTCGACATCTACACGGCACGCCCCGGCATCGTCATCGGACGACGCGGAGCAGAGGCCGAGCGCATCCGCGCCGACCTCGAGAAGCTCACGGGCAAGCAGATCCAGCTGAACATCCTCGAGGTCAAGAACCCCGAGGCTGACGCTCAGCTGGTCGCGCAGGGCATCGCCGAGCAGCTTTCTGCTCGTGTCGCCTTCCGCCGTGCGATGCGCAAGGGCCTCCAGGGCGCTCAGCGTGCAGGTGCCAAGGGCATCCGCATCCAGGTCTCCGGCCGCCTCGGCGGTGCTGAGATGAGCCGCTCGGAGTTCTACCGCGAGGGACGCGTTCCGCTGCACACGCTCCGCGCCAACATCGATTACGGCTTCTACGAGGCCAAGACCACCTACGGTCGCATCGGTGTCAAGGTGTGGATCTACAAGGGCGACATGACCAACAAGGAACTCGCCCGCGAACAGGCCAACCAGAAGTCGTCCCGTGGGGACCGTAACGACCGCTCACGCCGTGGCCCGCGCCGCGACAACGAGAAGCAGGTCGCCGCAGGAGTTGAGGCGTAACCATGTTGATTCCACGTCGAGTCAAGCACCGTAAGCAGCACCGCCCGGACCGTAGCGGCATGTCGAAGGGTGGCAACACCGTATCGTTCGGCGAGTTCGGCATCCAGGCGCTCACCCCGTCCTACGTGACCAACCGTCAGATCGAGGCAGCTCGTATCGCCATGACGCGTCACATCAAGCGTGGCGGCAAGGTCTGGATCAACATCTACCCGGACCGCCCGATGACCGCTCGCCCCGCTGAGACCCGCATGGGTTCCGGTAAGGGTGCAGTCGACTCCTGGGTTGCGAACGTCAAGCCCGGCCGCGTCCTCTTCGAGGTCGCCGGCGTCAGCGAGGAGCTCGCTCGCGAGGCCCTCACGCGCGCCATCCACAAGCTGCCGCTCAAGGCACGCATCATTTCGCGCGAGGAAGGCGAGTAATCATGGCGATTGGTACCAAGGAGCTCGCCACCACCGAGCTCGACAACTTCGAAGACGGACGTCTCGTCGAGGAGCTCAAGAAGGCCAAGGAAGAGCTGTTCAACCTGCGCTTCCAGGCCGTGACCAACCAGGTCGAAGAGCGCGGACGCATCCGTCAGGTCAAGCGCGACATCGCGCGCATCTACACGGTGATCCGCGAGCGTGAGCTCGGGATCCGCGCAACCCCGGCCCCGGTCGAGAAGCCGGCCAAGAAGTCGAAGGCCACCAAGGCTTCGAAGAAGGCCGAAGCCTCCGAGGCTGCGCCCGAGGCTGAGAACGAGGAGACCAAGTAATGGCTGAAAGCACGACACAGCCCGAGGCAACGGAAGAAGCGCACGAGCGCAACTACCGCAAGACCCGGCGCGGCTACGTCACGAGCGACAAGATGGAAAAGACCATCACCGTCTCGGTCGAAGAGCGCGTCAAGCACCCCCTTTACGGCAAGGTGCTCCGCCGCTCGAGCAAGGTCAAGGTGCATGACGCCGACAACCAGGCCGGCATCGGCGACCTCGTCCTGATTGCAGAGACCCGTCCCCTCAGCGCTACCAAGCGCTGGCGCCTGGTCGAGATCCTGGAGAAGGCGAAGTAGGCCTCGCCTCTTCGACCACTCAGCGAAGGAATTTGACAGATGCTTCAGCAAGAATCACGAGTCCGTGTCGCCGACAACACCGGCGCCAAGGAACTCCTCACGATCCGCGTACTCGGTGGCTCCGGCCGCCGCTACGCGGGAATCGGTGACGTCATCGTCGCGACCGTCAAGGACGCGATCCCTGGCGGAAACCTCAAGAAGGGTGAGGTCGTCAAGGCCGTCATCGTTCGCACAGTCAAGTCGACCCGTCGTCCCGACGGTTCGTACATCAAGTTCGACGAGAACGCAGCCGTCATCCTCAAGGGTGACAACGAGCCGCGTGGCACTCGAATCTTCGGACCGGTCGGTCGCGAACTCCGCGACAAGAAGTTCATGAAGATCGTGTCGCTCGCGCCGGAGGTGATTTAACCCATGGCAACGATCCGCAAGGGCGACCTGGTCCAGGTCATCTCGGGCCCGAGCCAGGCTCGTGGTGGAGACCGCGGCAAGCAGGGCGAAGTGCTCGAGGTGCTCCGCGAAGAGAACCGCATTCTCGTTCAGGGAATCAACTTCGTGACCAAGCACGTTCGCGTCGGACAGACGCAGCGTGGCACGAAGACGGGTGGCATCGAGACCGTCGAGGCCCCCATCCACATCTCCAACGTCGCACTCGTCGACCCCGAGACCAAGCAGCCGGCTCGCACCGGTGTGCAGGTCGAAGAGGTCACGAAGGACGGCGTGACCAAGACGGTGCGCACGCGCGTCTTCAAGCCATCGCGCCGCGCTGCGAAGCCGGCCAAGGTCGAGAAGGCCGCCAAGGCCGACAAGGCTGAGAAGGCTGAGAAGAAGCCCGCGACGAAGGCCAAGGCCGCCGCACCGAAGAAGAAGGACGACGAGTAGATATGACTGACATCGCCACGGAGGCTGGCAAAATCCAGCCCCGTCTCAAGCTGAAGTACCGCGACGAGCTCAAGGCTCAGCTGCAGGCAGACCTCGGCGTGAGCAACGTCCACCAGGTTCCCGGTCTCGTGAAGATCGTCGTGAACATGGGTGTTGGCGAAGCAGCTCGCGACGGAAAGATCATCGAAGGTGCCATCACGGACCTCACGGCGATCACCGGTCAGAAGCCGAAGGTCACGAAGGCCACGAAGTCGATCGCACAGTTCAAGCTGCGCGAAGGACAGCCGATCGGCGCGCACGTCACACTGCGCGGCGACCGCATGTGGGAGTTCCTCGACCGCCTGCTCTCGCTCGCTCTTCCCCGTATCCGCGACTTCCGTGGTCTCAACGACCGCCAGTTCGACGGAAACGGAAACTACACCTTCGGCCTCACGGAGCAGGTAATGTTCCATGAGATCGATCCAGACAAGATCGACCGCACACGCGGTATGGACATCACCGTCGTCACGACGGCGAAGAACGACGAAGATGGGCGCGCTCTCCTGGGCAAGCTCGGCTTCCCGTTCCAGGCCGGTCTCCAGCAGAACTAGTCTGAACACCCGAGGGTCACGGCATACGCCGTGACCCCATCGGGCTGTTGCAACCGCAACGGCCCGTCCACCACAGGTCGCGGGGCCGTGTACGGCCCCGCGAAACCAGGCGAAAGGCACTCATCATGACGATGACAGATCCCGTCGCAGATATGCTGACGCGACTGCGCAACGCGAACTCGGCGCACCACGACTCCGTGTCGATGCCGAGCTCGAAGCTCAAGTCCCACATTGCCGACATCCTCAAGCGCGAGGGTTACATCACCGACTGGACAGTCGAAGATGCACGAGTGGGCCAGACCCTCACTCTCTCGCTGAAGTTCGGTCCGAACCGCGAGAGGTCGATCGTCGGCATCAAGCGCGTCTCCAAGCCAGGTCTCCGCGTGTACGCGCGCTCGACCGAGCTGCCAAGCGTCCTCGGCGGCCTCGGCATTGCCATCCTGTCCACCTCCTCCGGTCTCCTCACGGACCGTCAGGCCGAGCAGAAGGGCGTAGGCGGAGAAGTCCTCGCCTACGTGTGGTAATCCGTCATGTCACGAATTGGTCGTCTCCCGATCAGCGTCCCAGCTGGCGTTGACATCAAGATCGACGCGCAGAACGTCACCGTCAAGGGACCGAAGGGCGAGCTCGCGCTCGTCGTCGCGAACCCCATCGAGGTCAAGCTCGAAGACGGTCAGCTTCTCGTCACGCGTCCGAACGACGAGCGTGAGTCCCGTGCACTGCACGGCCTGACCCGCACGCTCATCAACAACAACATCATCGGCGTCACCGAGGGCTACACGAAGAAGCTCGAGGTCGTTGGAACCGGTTACCGCATCGTTTCCAAGGGCACGGGCGTCGAGTTCGCACTCGGCTACTCGCACCCGATCAACGTCGAGCCCCCCGTGGGCATCACGTTCCAGGTCGAGGGCAACAACAAGCTCACGGTCGTCGGAATCGACAAGCAGGCTGTCGGCGAGGTCGCAGCGAACATCCGCAAGCTCCGCCTCCCCGAGCCCTACAAGGGCAAGGGCGTGCGTTACGAGGGCGAGCAGATCCGCCGCAAGGCCGGAAAGTCAGGTAAGTAACCATGGGACTCGGAACTCGAGGAAAGAGCAAGCAGGCAGCGACCCGTCGCCGCCACGTCCGCCTTCGCAAGAAGGTCTCCGGCGACGCACAGCGTCCCCGTCTCGTCGTCACGCGCTCTGCGCGTCACGTCTTCGTCCAGGTTGTCGACGACACCAAGGGCATCACGCTCGCATCGGCATCCACCATGGAAGCCGAGCTGCGTGAGT
The DNA here is from genome assembly GCF_902506465.1 of Pseudoclavibacter sp. 8L. Taxonomy (NCBI): domain Bacteria; kingdom Bacillati; phylum Actinomycetota; class Actinomycetes; order Micrococcales; family Microbacteriaceae; genus Pseudoclavibacter; species Pseudoclavibacter sp. 8L. The sequence goes on from NZ_LR733185.1 coordinate 1,093,241, forward strand.
TCGACGGTGACAAGTCGGCCAAGGCAAAGCGGGTCGGCGAGCTCGTCGGCGCACGCGCCAAGGACGCCGGCATCGAAAGCGTGGTCTTCGACCGCGGCGGCAACAAGTACGCCGGTCGCGTCGCGGCCATCGCTGATGGAGCACGAGAGGCAGGGCTGAACCTGTGACCGAGAAAATCGACACCAACACGCCCGACAACATGACCGACACGCCCGTTGAGACGGCCGCGTCGAGTGAGTCGGCACAGCGCGAGGGTGGCCGTGACAACAACCGTCGCGGTGGCCGTGGCGAGCGTGGCCAGGGCGGCCGCGACCGCAACTCACGCGATGACAAGAGCCAGTTCCTGGAGCGCGTCGTCACCATCAACCGCGTCTCGAAGGTCGTCAAGGGCGGTCGTCGCTTCGCGTTCACCGCGCTCGTCGTCGTCGGCGACGGCAACGGACTCGTGGGCGTCGGCTACGGCAAGGCCCGTGAGGTCCCGCTGGCCATCTCCAAGGGCGTCGAAGAGGCGAAGAAGAACTTCTTCCGCGTTCCTCGCGTCCTGAAGACGATCCCGCACCCCGTGCAGGGCGAGGCAGCAGCAGGCGTCGTCCTGCTCCGTCCCGCCGCTGCAGGTACCGGTGTTATCGCCGGTGGCCCCGTTCGCGCCGTGCTTGAGTGCGCGGGCATCCACGACGTCCTGTCGAAGTCGCTCGGTTCGTCGAACACGATCAACATCGTGCACGCAACCGTCGCGGCGCTGAAGCAGCTCGAGGAGCCGCGCGCAGTCGCAGCTCGTCGTGGCCTGCCCGTCGACCAGGTCGTTCCGCAGCGCATTCTGCGTGCCGAGGCCAACGCGGCCAAGGCCGCAGCCGAAGCACAGAAGGTCGGTGCCTGATGGCCAAGAGTCTCAAGGTGACCCAGATCAAGTCCAAGATCAGCGAGAAGCAGAACCAGCGCGACACACTGCGCTCGCTCGGCCTCAAGCGCATTGGCCACACCGTCGTCAAGCCGGACAACTCGGTGAACCGCGGCTACGTCAAGACAGTCGCTCACCTGGTTTCAGTTGAGGAGATCTCCGAATGACCAAGAACGAGAACGAGAAGGATGTGACCTCCGAGCCTCAGCTCAAGGTCCACCACCTCCGCCCCGCTCCCGGTGCCAAGAAGTCCAAGACGCGCGTCGGTCGCGGTGAGGGCTCCAAGGGCAAGACCGCCGGTCGCGGCACCAAGGGCTCGAAGGCGCGCACGACAGTGCGTATCGGCTTCGAGGGTGGCCAGATGCCGCTGCACATGCGTACGCCGAAGCTGCGCGGGTTCAAGAACCCGTTCCGCGTCGAGTACCAGGTCGTCAACCTCTCCAAGCTGGCCGAGCTCTTCCCCGAGGGCGGCGATGTCACCATCGCGAACCTCGTGGCAAAGGGTGCGGTTCGCAAGAACGAGCCCGTCAAGGTGCTCGGCAATGGTGAGATTGCGGTTAAGCTGAACGTCGCGGTCGACAAGGTCTCCAGCTCAGCAGAGCAGAAGATCGTTGCCGCCGGCGGTTCCGTCAAGTAGCAACTCCAAGCGGGGGTCGGCGGTTGCCGACCCCCGTTTGTCTCTTTCACGAGAAATGAAAGCAGGAACGTAGTGTTCAGTGCCGTCGCACGAGTGTTCAAGACACCGGATCTTCGTCGCAAGATCCTCTTCACGCTCGCTATGGTCGCCATCTACCGGATCGGCACCACGGTTCCTGGCCCATTTGTGAACTACGTCAACGTGCAGCAGTGTCTCGACACTGGAACGCAGATGGCCGGTCTCTACGACATGGTCAACCTGTTCTCCGGTGGCGCTCTGCTGCAGTTGTCGATCTTCGCGCTGGGCATCATGCCGTACATCACGGCCTCGATCATCACGCAGCTGCTGCGTGTGGTCATCCCGCACTTCGAGGCGCTCCACAAGGAGGGTCAGGCCGGTCAGTCGAAGCTCACGCAGTACACGCGCTACCTGACCATCGCCCTCGCGATCCTCCAGGCGACGACGCTCGTGACGGTGGCGAAGTCGGGAACGCTCTTCGGTACGGGCAACCCGGCCTGCGAGAACGTCCTCGACATGCTCAACGAGTCCGCCGCGACCCCGGAGAACGCCGTCATCAACATGGTGCGCGTCGTGCTCATGGTCGCAGCCATGACAGCTGGCACCGCGGTCATCATGTGGATGGCAGAGCTCATCACCGAGCGCGGCGTCGGCAACGGCATGTCGCTCCTGATCTTCACGTCGATCGCAGCCTCGTTCCCGTCCGCCTTCGGCGCCATCGCCGCCGGTACCGGTGGAATGACCACGCTGGTCATCGTCATCGCGATCGGGCTGCTCATCATGATGGCCGTCGTGTTCGTCGAGCAGTCGCAGCGACGCATTCCCGTCCAGTACGCGAAGCGCATGGTCGGACGCCGCACCTATGGCGGCAACAGCACGTACATCCCGATCAAGGTGAACCAGGCAGGCGTTATCCCTGTCATCTTCGCCTCGTCGCTGCTGTACCTCCCCGCGCTCGTCGCCCAGTTCAACCAGCCTGCCGCGGGGGAGACCCCGCCAGAGTGGGTCACCTGGGTCATGAACAACTTCACGACGGGCGACCACCCGCTCTACATGGCGGTCTACTTCCTCCTCATCATCGGCTTCACGTACTTCTACGTCGCGATCGCCTTCAACCCTGAGGAGGTTGCCGAGAACATGCGAAAGCACGGTGGCTTCGTCCCCGGCATCCGTGCCGGACGTCCGACCGCCGAGTACCTGAACTTCGTGCTCACGCGAATCACCTTCCCCGGTTCGCTCTACCTCGGCGTGCTCGCGCTCATCCCGCTCATCGCGTTGTCCACGGTCAATGCAAATGCCAACTTCCCGTTCGGCGGCGCATCGATCCTCATCGTCGTGGGCGTCGGACTCGAGACGGTGAAGCAGATCGACGCTCAACTCCAACAACGCAACTACGAGGGGCTTCTCCGATGACACATCACGACCAGACCTTCCGCCTGCTCATCGTTGGTCCCCCCGGGGCCGGCAAGGGAACGCAGGCCGTCGGCATCGCCGAGGCCTTCGGTATCCCTGCCATCTCGACCGGTGACATCTTCCGTGCCAACATCAAGAACGGCACGAACCTCGGCATCCAGGTCCGCGAGATCATCGAGAGCGGCAACCTCGTTCCCGACTCGCTGACGAACGAGCTCGTCCGCGACCGCCTCACGGAGGCAGACGCAGCTGGCGGCTTCCTCCTCGACGGCTACCCGCGCACACTCGAGCAGGTCGCGTTCCTCACGCAGCTCCTAGCTGATCAGGGCACTGCGATCGACGCGGTCATCGAACTCAAGGTCGAGGTCGACAGCGTCGTGGAGCGTCTCCGCCGCCGCGCGCTCGAGCAGGGCCGCGCAGACGACACGGAAGAGGCCATCAGGCACCGTCAGAACGTGTACCTGCAGGAGACCGCGCCGCTTCTCGAGACGTACTCCGCTCGCGGGACGCTTGTGAGCGTCAACGGCTTCGGCACCGTCGAGGAAGTCCGGAACCGCATCTTCGCTGCTCTCGAGCAGCGGGGACTCCGTCACCCGCTGCACCGTCTTAGCGGCAAGTAGGACTCAACCGGCACAGCAAGCAAGGACCCGAGCGGATTTCTCCCGCTCGGGTCCTCTTGCGTTTGCCGGAATGCCCGCCAAGAAGCCACCGCGGTGCCGTTCGCACCTGGTCGAGCGCTGTCATCGTCGGCTAGCGTTGGCCTGTCGGCGCCTCCAGCTCGGAGCGCCGGAGAACCCTGTTGACGCAGTTGTCCAGGAACGGAGACACAGATGTCCTCACCCTCAGCTGAGCCCCACGACCTCATCGACTTCGACGTGCTCTTGAGCGAGGAAGAGCTGGCGCTGCGCAGCCGTGTCCGACTCCTCGTCGACGAGCACGTCCGGCCGCACATCGCGTCCTGGTACGAGGACGCCGTCTTCCCGATCGACCTCGTGCCGATGCTCGCAAGCGAAGGGCTGCTCGGCATGCACTTGAGCGGCTACGGGTGCGCTGGCCGCAGCGCCGTCGAGTACGGCATCGCCGCGGCGGAGCTCGAGGCGGGCGACTCCGGTATTCGCACCTTCGTCTCCGTGCAGGGCTCTCTGGCCATGAGCGCGATCTGGAAGCACGGTAGCGAGGAGCAGAAGCGCGAATGGCTGCCGCGCATGGCTGCCGGCGAGGTCATCGGCTGCTTCGGGCTGACCGAGCCCGGTGCCGGATCCGATCCGGGAACGATGGGCACGTTCGCGCGACGAGATGGCTCGGACTGGGTCGTCAGCGGCACCAAACGCTGGATCGGCCTGGCGTCCCTCGCCCACATCTCGATCATCTGGGCGCAGACGGACGAGGGCGTCAGAGGCTTCATCGTACCGACGGCTTCCGCTGGCTTCTCGGCGACGCCCATCGGCCCGAAGCTCTCGATGCGTGCATCCGTCCAGTGCGACGTCGTCCTCGATGAGGTCCGGGTTCCAGCCGATGCGATGCTCCCCGGTGCGCGCGGGCTGCGTGGGCCGTTCGAATGCCTCAATGAGGCCCGCTACGGTATCGCCTGGGGTGTCATGGGCGCCGCGAGGGACAGCTTTGAGGCTGCGCTTGCGTACGCGGGGGAGCGGCAGCCGTTCAACCGTCCGCTGGCTGGCTTCCAGATGACGCAGCAGAAGCTCGTGGACATGGCCCTCGAGATCAACAAGGGCTTCCTGCTCGCCCTCCAGCTCGGGCGGCTGAAGGACGCGGGCCGCATCCAGCCGCACCACATCTCCGTTGGCAAGCTCAACAACACCCGCGAGGCGATCGCGATCGCTCGCGAGGCGAGGACGATTCTCGGCGGCAACGGCATCACCCTCGACTACTCACCGCTTCGCCACGCCAACAACCTGGAGTCGGTGCGGACCTACGAGGGCACCGATGAGATCCACACGCTCGTGCTTGGCAACAAGCTCACCGGCATCCCGGCGTTCAGGTAAGGATCCCAAGTGCTCTCGGATCGCGGACACGACGGCGTGCTGAGCGGCGTGCGAGTCGCGGATTTCTCCCGGGTGCTCGCCGGCCCGTACGCGACGATGATGCTCGCCGATTTCGGCGCCGACGTCATCAAGGTGGAACCCCCGGGCGGTGACGAGACGAGGGCCTGGACTCCACCGGTTGATGCGCGCGGTCAGTCGACGTACTTCTCCGGCGTGAATCGCGGCAAGCGGTCTCTAGTGCTCGATCTCAACCGCGGCGAGGACGTTGCGGCCGCGCGCCGACTCGCGCGGGAGGCGGACATTGTCGTCGAGAATTTCCGACCCGGGGTCATGGCGCGCTTCGGGCTCGACTTCGACTCGGTGCGGGCGGAGAACCCGTCGGCGATCTTCTGTTCGATCACCGGTTTCGGCGGGGGCGGGGGAGCGGCGCTGCCGGGCTACGACCTCCTCGTGCAGGCCGTCGGCGGGCTCATGAGCATCACGGGCCCGGTGGAGGGGGAGCCGAGCAAGGTCGGTGTTGCGCTCGTCGACGTGCTGACGGGGCTGAACGCGGTCACGGGCATCCTGCTCGCCCTGCGCGAGCGCGAGCGGTCTGGGACGGGCCAGCGCGTGGAGGTGGACCTGATGACGAGCCTGCTGTCGGCACTCGCCAATCAGGCGTCGAGCACGCTGGCGACGGGCCGCGCTCCCGCACGGCTCGGCAACGCGCATCCAAGCATCGCCCCGTATGAGCTGTTCGACGCGAGCGACCGCCCGCTCGTGATCGCCGTCGGCAACGATCGGCAGTTCGCAGGGCTTGTCGGGGTCCTAGGCGCTCCTGGCCTCGCTGGAGACCCGCGCTTCACCACCAACCAGCTCCGCGTGCACAACCGTGACGCCCTCCGTGCGCTCCTTGCGGCGAGGCTGGAGGAGCGCGTGGCGAGCGAGTGGGTCGAGCTCCTGTCGAGCGCACGCGTGCCGGCCGGCCTCGTTAACGACGTCGCCGAGGCGTTTGCGTTCGCGGAGCGCCTCGGGCTCGAGCCGGTCGTAGAACTCCTGGGAGCCGGAGGCGACCCGGTCAGATCGACCGCGAACCCGATCCACCTCTCCGCGACGCCCGCGCGTCCCGGCGACCCGTCGCCGGAACTGGGCTCGGCAGGCACCGGCATCGCCTGGAGGTAGGCCGAGACCTGGCACGAGCGTGACCGGTTACTGAACCGTGACCTCCATCTCGCCGGTGTTGCCGAAGCGTTGTCGCCTGCTGACCGAAATCCGCGCGGCGGGAGGCTAGCTTCGCAGGACCCCATCGAATCGGTGATGGGCCGTGCACGGAGGACTCCTTGACTTGGACCGCGAAAGCTCTGGTGAACGAGGCGACTCCCGGGTCAGCGCCGTCAGCGCACCCCGGAGCCGATGGACACCTTGCCTCGGCTGTCACTCCCGCCGTCTGGCAGCGCAACCTCGCCCTGGCAGTCTTCCTCGCCTCGTTGCTCGTCGGCATGACGGCATGGCGGGCATTCGCGATGACCATCTGGTGGGAGCCGAGCGACTACGGCGAGGGCTACTTCCGGGAACTCATCGGGAGCTACCTCGGACCCGGACTCTCGCTTGCCGTCTGGCCGCTGCTGGTCCTCGCTGCCGCCATGGCGCTCGTGCTCGCGCTGCGGAGCACGCGATCCTCGGCAGCGTGGCTCTCGTGTGCGGCGGCTGTCATCGCAGCCACGCACCTGGGCTTCACCGTGCATTGGACGCTCGAGGCCGAACGCATGGTGACCGAGTACGCGGGCCAGGCAGCGCAGGTGTCTGGCCCGCCCGCGTCTCCGGACCCGCTGCACGGCCCGGAGGAGACGCCTGATGCTGTGGGGTGGGTGGACGAGCAGCGCCTGGACCCAGCTGGATCGGTGACTGCCCTCTCGAAGGAGGAGCTCGCCGCCGGAGTGGACTCGCTCCGGGTCGCGACGCTCGGAGTGATGGTGGCCCCGATCCCGAACCTCATGGTGGGGACGCTCGACGCGCCGCCTGAGGAGGTCGCCTGCGTGCCGGGCGGGGAGACGGGGGATGTGCCGGACGAGCATTCCGCCTCTGGGACCGCGTACGTCCTCACGCTCAGCCTCTCCGGCCCCGACACGATCACCGACGAGCAGAACATCATCGAGCTCTGGCAGGAGCGCGGTCTGACGTACGACCGAGCCATGGGCACCAACTATGCGGGAGGGCCGGTCTCCCAGGCGATCGATCAGGTGCGGATGCGCGGTGACGCCCAGGGCTGGCTGAATATCACGATCACGAGCCACTGCGCTCCCGACGAAGGTGCTGAGACCCATGCCGATTGACCTGACCGCTGAGCCAGGGGGCGAGAGACGACCGGCCGAGGTGGAGACCGGGAGCTCCTCGGCGCTCGTCGCGCTGTGCGTACTGACGGCTGCGTTCCCCATCGCCGCAGTCTGGTGGCTGCTGACCGGCGCGGCCAGCGCCGTCCCGACGCCGAATCTCTCCGGCAACCCGCACCTGCCCGCCTGGGTGGTTCCCCTCGAGCCCCGGTCGTACCTGCGCATGATCGCCTCCGTCGCGGTGCTGTGCCTCTGCGCGCTCACCGCCCTGCTGCTCTCCGGGATTGCACTGCAGGTCTCGACACGGCTCCGCGCTCTGGGCGCGGACCTGCAGGCGGGCGCCCTGATCACCGCGCGAATCATCGCGCGCCTCTCCGGTATCGCTACGTTCGTGCTGGCCGCCCTGTTCCTCTCGGGTGCCGCAGCTTCAGTGCTCTGGGAGGGCGCGGCGGCGGAATCGGCGGTGGTCGAGCCCGCGCCGTCCGAGGAGGTGGTCGGCGGCCCGCCCCCGCAGCCTACCGACGCACCCGTGCCGCCGCCGGTGGGTGACAACGGGCCGATTTTCTCAGCCTCAGCGACGACAACCGAGCGGGAGGCAGCAGTTCGAGACCTCGCGGAGCTGACCCTGCAGCATTTCCCCGATGATCTCGAGGAGATCGACTACGTCGGAGCGCCGGGCATGGAGATCTCGCGGCAGATCTGCGGTGGATACTCGCGGTCAGGTGACCACTATTTCGTCGGGCACAGTTTCCGCACGGACGCGGGCGCTGCCGAACTGGAGCAGATAGAGGCGCTCTGGACGGAGAAGGGCTTGAACATCGGCACCACACCGAGCTCCATTTCGGGCGACGGCCTGAGGAGCGACACGATCGAAAACGCCTCCCTGAGCTATGACACGGACGGGACCTTCCACCTCTTCATCACCGGACGATGCGGCGATATCCCCTGAGTCGGCCGGAGGAGCGAGGCAGCCGGCACGTAGACTCTCCTGATGCGCAAGAGCATCTACAAGACACCCGCCGAGCTCGCGGCGATGTTGCCAGCCGGCCGGATCACGGCCCTCGCCCTCGACGCCGTCGCCGAGGCGATTCGTCCGGGGGTGACGACGCTGGAGCTCGACGGCATCGCCGAGCGCGTCGTCCGCGAGAGGGGCGCAGTGCCGAACTTCGCCTTGGTTCCGGGATACCGGCACACGATCTGCGCCTCCGTCGACGACGCGGTAGTCCACGGCATCCCGAACGACAAGCCGCTCGAGGCAGGCCAGCTCGTCTCCATCGACGCCGGGGCCATGTTCGAGGGCTGGAACGGCGACTCGGCCCGGACGTTCGTCGTCCCCGGCGAAGCAGCGGACACGAGCGCGGTTGCCGACGGCACGCGTCTCAGCGAGGCCTGCGAGCGCTCCCTCTGGGCGGGCATCGCGAAGCTGGCGACTGCTCGGCACCTCGCCGAGGTCGGAGCTGCCGTCGAAGAGTCCATCGAGCAGTCCGGCGACTTCGGGATCCTCGAGGATTTCGCGGGACACGGTATCGGCCGCAGCATGCACGAGGAACCGACCGTGCACAACATCCGCGTGTTCGGCCGAGGGCCGGTCGTCAAGCCAGGGCTGGCGATCTGCATCGAGCCCATGATCACGCTCGGGGGCCCTGACGTCGTCATCGACGACGACGACTGGACCGTTCGTTCGGCGGACGGCTCGCTCGGCGCCCACTGGGAGCACACGATCCTGGTGCATGCCGACGGCATCTGGGTCTCCACCGCGCATGACGGGGGAGCGGCAGGTCTCGCGCAGTTCGGAGTCGTCCCGACTCCGCCAGCCGAAGTGGGAGCCTGACCCTCTCTGCGGTGCGGCCCCGCACTTGCACTCCACGGGGAGACCGCCTAGAGTTGACGCTTGGTGTCTTTTGCGTTGCGTTTTCGCGCGCGTAGTCACCGTCCATCCGCACGACCAGCGTGCATTCAATAGCAAACGACAGTGAGGCTATGGCCAAGAAAGACGGCGTCATCGAGATCGAGGGTTCGGTTGTCGAGGCATTGCCAAACGCAATGTTCCGCGTAGAACTCTCGAACGGACACAAGGTTCTTGCTCACATCTCAGGCAAGATGCGTCAGCACTACATCCGCATCCTCCCCGAGGACCGCGTGATCGTGGAGTTGAGCCCGTACGACTTGACCCGCGGCCGCATCGTCTACCGCTACAAGTAGGCACGCTGTAAGGAACGGCTGGGCAGACGTCTGCCCAGCACGAGGCCAGCGATCACAGAAGGAACTTCAATGAAGGTCAACCCCAGCGTCAAGAAGATCTGCGACAAGTGCAAGGTTATCCGCCGCCACGGTCGCGTCATGGTCATCTGCGAGAACCCGCGCCACAAGCAGCGCCAGGGCTAATCGCTCGGGACTCACCTCGCTCGCCAGTTCAGGCACGCGAGACGTCCCATGGGTGCGCATGCACCCGACGTCACAACTGAATACGAAACAGCACCAGTAAGAACCGCCGGGCTTCAGCCCAGGCGGGGACACCTTCGGACCGAGGCCGGGGCCCATCCGGTGCATCACACCTCAACCCACAGGAGAAATCCCATGGCACGTCTCGCAGGCGTCGATCTCCCACGCGAAAAGCGCGTTGAGATCGCACTCACCTACATCTACGGCGTCGGCCGCACGAGCGCCCTCAAGGCACTCGAGGACACCGGCATCGACGGCAACATCCGCGTCAAGAACCTCGACGACGAGCAGCTGGTTCAGCTCCGCGACTACATCGAAGGCAACTTCAAGGTAGAAGGTGACCTCCGCCGTGAGGTCGCAGCTGACATCCGCCGCAAGGTCGAAATCGGCAGCTACGAGGGTCTCCGCCACCGCCGCGGCCTTCCCGTGCGCGGTCAGCGCACGAAGACGAACGCTCGTACCCGCAAGGGCCCGAAGCGCACGGTCGCCGGCAAGAAGAAGGCACGCTAGTCGCCGCCGCGACAGCGCCCGCAGATTTCGTAGGAGAGAAAATTGGCTACCCCAAAGAGCGCCGCTCGTAAGCCGCGCAAGAAGGACAAGAAGAACGTCGCAGTGGGCCAGGCTCACATCAAGTCGACCTTCAACAACACGATCGTGTCGATCACCGACCCGTCCGGCGCTGTCATCAGCTGGGCTTCCTCCGGTGGAGTCGGCTTCAAGGGCTCGCGCAAGTCGACGCCCTTCGCCGCGCAGCTCGCAGCAGAGGCCGCAGCTCGCCAGGCGCAGGAGCACGGCATGAAGAAGGTCGACGTCTTCGTCAAGGGACCGGGCTCCGGTCGCGAGACCGCGATCCGCTCGCTTCAGGCCGCAGGCCTCGAGGTCGGCTCGATCAACGACGTCACCCCTCAGGCACACAACGGCTGCCGCCCTCCGAAGCGTCGCCGCGTCTAGCCTCCCGTCCGCTGCGAGGCTCTCCCGCGAGGGAGGGCCTTGTGGCGGATGTTCGGCGTCCCCGCTCGAACTCCACACCCGGTCGACGACGTGCGTCGGCTGAATCGCCAAGTGTCATATAGCGGACACTTTGCCGAAAGGAACCCATAGTGCTTATCGCACAGCGTCCAACGCTCACCGAGGAAAGCCTCTCCGAGAACCGCTCGAAGTTCACGATCGGACCACTCGAGCCTGGCTTCGGCTACACCCTCGGCAACTCACTGCGTCGCACCCTGCTGTCCTCCATCCCCGGAGCAGCAGTCACGAGCATCCGTCTCGACGGTGTCCTCCACAAGTTCACCACCATCCCTGGTGTGAAGGAAGATGTCACCGAGATCATCCTCAACATCAAGCAGCTGGTCGTCTCCAGCGAGCACGATGAGCCGATCACGGCCTACCTCCGCAAGACCGGAGCAGGCGAAGTGACGGCGGCTGACATCTCGGCACCTGCCGGTGTCGAGGTGCACAACCCGGAGCTCGTCATCGCGACGCTCAACGATGACGCCAAGTTCGAGCTCGAGCTGACCATCGAGCGCGGCCGCGGCTACGTGTCGGCGACCCAGAACCGCAACGAGTTCTCCGAGGCCGGTCAGGTCCCGATCGACTCGATCTACTCGCCGGTTCTCAAGGTCACCTACCGTGTCGACGCGACCCGTGCCGGGGAGCGCACCGACTTCGACAACCTCGTCGTCGACGTGGAGACGAAGCCGGCTATCTCGCCGCGCGACGCGATCGCATCTGCCGGTCGCACGCTCGTCGAGCTCTTCAGCCTCGCTCGCGAGCTGAACGAGCAGGCAGAGGGCATCGAGATCGGCCCAGCGCCGGTCGACGCCGTCCTCACCAACGAGCTCTCGATGCCGATCGAGGATCTCGATCTCTCCGTGCGCTCGTACAACTGCCTCAAGCGCGAGGGCATCAACACGGTTTCCGAGCTCGTCGCTCTCAGCGAGACGCAGCTCATGAACATCCGCAACTTCGGTCAGAAGTCGGTCGACGAGGTGCGCGACAAGCTCACCGAGCTCGGCCTCTCGCTCAAGGACTCGGTTCCCGGGTTCGAGGGTGCTCACTTCTACGGTGCCGGCGACGACACCGGCGAGTACGTCTAAACAGACCTGCCCGCCAGACCGACTTCACACGAAAGAGAATGACGAATGCCTAAGCCCAACAAGGGTCCTCGCCTCGGAGGCGGCCCCGCACACGAGCGCCTCATGCTCGCTACGCTCGCGGCGCAGCTGTACACGCACAAGCGCATCCAGACGACTGAGACGAAGGCCAAGCGCCTCCGTCCGCTCGCCGAGCGCCTGATCACCTTCGCGAAGCGCGGAGACATCCACGCTCGCCGTCGCGTGCTGCAGATTGTCACCGACAAGACCGTCGTGCACGAGCTCTTCACGGAGATCGCGCCGCAGATGGAAGGTCGCGAAGGCGGGTACACCCGCATCATCAAGACCGGCTACCGCAAGGGCGACAACGCCCCCATGGCAGTCATCGAGCTCGTTCTCGAGCCCGTCACGCCGAAGGCCTCCGCAGTGAAGACGGCTCCCGCCGCAGCTCCTGCCGAGCCTGAGGTCGACGAGCCCGCGACCGACGAGGTCGACGCAGCCGCAGGCGACACGGAGGCTTCCGAGCCGACGACCGACGGCGGAACGCAGCCTTCCGAGGCTGCAGACGCTGCTGAGTCGGACGCTGACGCGAAGGCCGACGACGCCAAGTAGTCGAAGCTGATCGTCGAAGCCCCCGAGCAATCATCGAGATTGCTCGGGGGCTTCGTCGTGTCGTCGATAAACCGGCTCGGGTAAGGGAGGATGGGCGCATGGGGCACGGGCGAGGCAGCACACGGTTCCGTCTGGACATCGCCTACGACGGGACCGCATTCAGCGGATGGGCAGCGCAGCCGGAGCTGCGCACCGTGCAGGGTGCCCTCGAGGACGCCATCAGGCTCGTCGCACGGGAGCTTCCCGACGGTCCGCTGCTCACAGTCGCGGGCCGCACTGACGCTGGGGTCCACGCGACGGCGCAGGTCGCGCACCTCGACCTCGATGACCTCGGGGTCGAGAACGTCCGCCGCCGGTCCAGCGACGAGGTGTCCGACATCCTGCTCCGTCGGGTGAACGGGGTTCTCGGTCGTGACAGCGACGTCGTGATCGCGGGGGTGGCGCCTGCGCCGGAGGGGTTCGACGCTCGGTTCTCGGCGATCTCCCGAAGCTACGAGTTCCGCATCGCAGATCGCCGAACCCCGCCGAACCCCATCGAGCGGCACCGTACAGCCGTCGTCCCCCGAGAACTCGACGCAGCACTCATGCAGGTCGCCGCAGACAAGCTCATCGGCCTCCACGACTTCGCCGGCTTCTGCCGACCACGCCCGAACTCCACCACGATCCGAACCTTGCAGCGCTTCGACTGGGCACGCGACGACCAGGGCGTCGTGGTCGCGAAGCTCGAAGCAGATGCCTTCTGCCACTCCATGGTCAGGTCGCTCGTCGGCATGTGCGCTGAGGTCGGGGCCGGGCGCATCCGACTCTCGGACGTGCCGCAGCTGCTCCAGGCGACGGAACGAAGCAGCGCCTTTCCCGTCTTGTCGGCGAAGGGGCTCACGCTCACGGGAGTGGGCTACCCGGCGGACGCTCATCTCCGTGAGCGCCAGGCCGTGACGAGGGCGCAGCGGCCCGCGCTTCGTCTTGTGGAGCCGCTCACCTAGCCTGCGTGCGCCGAGGGGGCGATCTACATCTCTCGACTGATTCCCAGGAATCCTCGGAGGGTCCAGACTGGAGTCATGGTCGACCTCATCAGCTACGCAGCGCTGGCCCTGCCAGTCGCCGTCTTCGCCGTGCTGAGCGTGGTCGGCAGGCTCTGGCCGAGAGCCATCGTGCCGGCGGCCTGGACAGCCCTAGGGGTGGCGATCCTCGTTCTCGCGTATGCGCTGCTGAGCATCCTGATGCCGACGTTGGATCCGACCGATCCCGACGTCTTCCTCGGCTCCTTCTTCTTCTCTGCATCGCTCATCGCCGGGGGAGTTGGAACCATGCTCATGGTCGGCGTCTTCGGTGCGGCCGCCCGGTTCCGGACGGTTCGAGCGCGACGCCTTGCTGCCCTGTCGGTCTGAGATTGCGCCCGGGCGGCCACTGACGTAAGCTACTCAAGTTGTCTGCACTTCGGTGTCGGCTTCGAAGTTGAGCCCTCGACGGTGACGTTCGTGGTGAGGCCTCCCCGGGAGAACCCTTCCCGGAGGCTCAACCGCAACCATCACGACCGAGTGGGATTCACGACCTCCTCATTTCGACGAAAGGTGCACATCCATGCGCACGTACACACCAAAGGGCGGTGACATCACCCATGACTGGGTGGTCATCGACGCGACTGATGTCGTTCTCGGCCGGCTCGCAACCCACGCGGCAGCTCTGCTCCGCGGCAAGCACAAGGCAACCTACGCTCAGCACGTTGACATGGGCGACTTCGTCGTCGTCATCAACGCAGAGAAGGTCGCGCTGACGGGCTCCAAGCTCCAGAAGAAGCTCGCCTACCGCCACTCGGGTTACCCGGGCGGACTGACGGCGACCTCCTACACGGAGATGCTCGAGAAGCACCCGACGCGCGCCGTCGAGAAGGCGATCCGCGGCATGCTCCCCAAGAACACGCTCGGACGCAACCAGCTCAAGAAGCTCAAGGTCTACGCAGGTGCAGAGCACCCGCACGCAGCCCAGCAGCCGAAGCCGTACGTCTTCGACCAGGTTGCCCAGTAGCGGCCCGAGCTAGGAAAGAGAACACAGTGGCAACCATCGCAGAGTCCATCGAGCAGCCGCAGAGCTACTCGACCGAAACCCCCGAGGCAGAGGCGGCCGTCCAGGCTCCTCGTCCGGCACTCACCGTTCCCGGTGCAGCCGTCGGCCGTCGCAAGCAGGCAATCGCCCGCGTGCGCCTCATCCCGGGAACCGGCACCATCACGGTCAACGACCGTGACATCGCCGACTACTTCCCGAACAAGCTGCACCAGCAGCTGATCAACGACCCGTTCACGATCCTGAGCCTGGGTGGCGCGTACGACGTCATCGCACGCATCTCGGGTGGCGGACCTTCCGGCCAGGCCGGTGCGCTTCGTCTCGGCATCGCACGCGCTCTCAACGAGATCGACCGCGAGAACAACCGCCCCGAGCTCAAGAAGGCTGGCTTCCTGTCACGCGACGCTCGCGTCAAGGAGCGCAAGAAGGCCGGACTCAAGAAGGCCCGTAAGGCGCCTCAGTACTCGAAGCGCTAAGTCCAGACATTTCGAATGCCTAGGCTTTTCGGAACGGACGGGGTTCGTGGGCTTGCGAACGACCACCTCACGGTCGAGCTCGCCCTCAGCCTCGCCCAGGCCGCTGCCATCGTGCTCGCGACATCAGCTCGCGAGCACGGGCGGCGGCCTCGTGCTGTTTTAGCCCGCGATCCGCGGGTTTCAGGTGAGTTCATCTCTGCCGCCGTGGCGGCGGGACTCGCCTCCTCTGGCGTCGACGTGCTCGACGCGGGGGTCATCCCGACGCCCGCAGCGGCGTTTCTCACCGCCGAGATCGGGGCCGACTTCGGCGTCATGATCTCGGCCTCCCACAATCCCGCGCCTGACAACGGGATCAAATTCTTCGCTCGCGGCGGTCGAAAGCTCGCCGACGACCTCGAGAACCAGATCGAGGCGCTGCTCGGCGGGGAAAAGCTCACCCCGACGGGAGCTGGGGTCGGAAGCATCGAGCGTTTCGCCGATGCCGAAGACCGATATGCCCTGCACCTGCTTCGCAGCCTGCCGCTCCGCGAGGACGGCACCTCGCCACTCCGTGGACTCCACGTGGTCCTCGACTGCGCGCACGGTGCCGCGGCCGGCGTCTCGCCCGAGGTCTTCACTGACGCGGGCGCTCAGGTCACGGTCATCGGCAACGCGCCGAACGGACTCAACATCAACGAGGGTGTCGGATCGACGCACCTCGGCGAACTCGCTCGCACGGTCACGGAACTCGGAGCGGACCTGGGCATCGCCCACGACGGAGACGCCGACAGGTGCCTTGCCATCGACGCCGACGGCAAGGTCGTCGACGGCGACCAGATCATGGCCATCCTCGCGGTCTCCATGCGTCGGCGCGGCGCGCTGCGCGAGGACACCCTCGTCGCCACCGTCATGTCGAACCTCGGCCTCAAGATCGCGATGCGTGAAGCCGGTATCCGCATGATCGAGACCAAGGTCGGTGACCGGTACGTCCTCGAGGAGCTGAACGAGCGGGGGCTCGCCCTCGGCGGGGAGCAGTCCGGACACGTCATCCTCACCGACTTCGCCACGACGGGAGACGGCATCCTCACCGGTCTGCACATCGCGGCCGAGATGCGGCGAACCGGCAAGACGCTGGCCGAGCTCGCGTCCGTCATGCGCGTCTACCCGCAGGTGCTCATCAATGTGCCCGGCGTCCGCAAGGAGGACTGTGCGAGCGACGAGCCTCTCCAGGCCGCGGTCGCCCAGGTCGCCCTCGAACTCGGTGAGACCGGACGCGTCCTGCTGCGGCCATCCGGAACGGAGCCGCTCGTGCGCGTCATGATCGAAGCGGGGGAGCAGGAGACCGCGCAACGTCACGCCGAGGCTCTCGCCGCAGTTGTCCGTGAGCGGTTGGCGCTCTAAGGTCCGCGCTCCGCGAGGTCTCTGATCTCGAGCCGCTCGGACAGAATCTCAGAACGAGGTCCCGCTCCACCGTCATCTGGTGGAGCGGGACCTCTTTCTCGTTCTGCGGGACACCTCTTGACCTGCCAGCTTCGAAGCGGCCAACCTCAGAGAGTCTCTCGGTCCCGGCTCCCACCCGAGTGTGAGAAAGAAACAAGCGCCGAGGCAAAGTTTTGGTGACAATCTCGCATCTGGGGCTTCTCGCGTAGATAAGCTCAACACGCGGAAATCCCGCCACACCTAAGGAGCTCTCCATGATCGAACGCAAGATCACCGTCGCCTCGGAGCACGGACTTCACGCACGTCCCGCAGCGATCTTCGTGCAGGCAGCCACCGAAGCCGGCGTCCCCGTGACGATCGCCAAGGGCGACAAGAGCGTCAACGCGGCCAGCATCCTCGGTGTCCTCTCACTTGGCGTGTCCAAGGGCGACGAGATCACCCTCTCCGTCGACGGCGACGAAGCTGTCGCCGACCAGCTCGTGACTCTCCTGGAGACCAACCACGACGCTTGAGCCGCCGCGCGCGCTCATGGCCGTTCGGCCAATTCTTGAAATCCGGGAACGGTCACACTGACCTTTCCCCTCCTATCCCCGCGCATGGGGATTGCTTGGAGCAATAATGACTGCAGAAGCCACAACGGCAACCCAGCAGAAGGGTGCCCGAGTCGGCGTCCAACGCTTCGGTGCCTTCCTCTCCGGCATGGTCATGCCGAACATCCCGGCGTTCATCGCCTGGGGCCTCATCACCACCCTGTTCATCGAATCCGGTTGGCTCAACCTCCTCTTCCCGGAAGGCGCCTCCGTGTGGGGAGTCCTCGGCGGCTGGGGCGAGAACGCAGACGGCGAGGCGAACCTCGGGCTCGTCGGCCCGATGATCACCTACATGCTTCCCCTTCTCATCGCCTACCAGGGCGGCAAGATGGTCTACGACACGCGAGGCGGCGTCGTGGCAGCGATCGCGACCATGGGCGTCATCGTGGGCGCAGGAATCCCGATGTTCATCGGCGCCATGATCATGGGCCCGCTCGCAGCGTGGATCATGAAGAAGGTCGACAGCATCTGGGACGGCAAGATCCGCGCCGGCTTCGAGATGCTCGTCAACAACTTCTCGGCTGGCATCCTCGCGATGCTCCTGGCTCTCGCCGGGTTCTTCGCGATCGCTCCAGTCATCACGTGGCTCACCGAGCGCCTCGGTGAAGGCGTCGACTTCCTCGTCGAGGCCGGTCTCCTCCCGCTCGCGAGCGTCCTCATCGAGCCCGCGAAGATCCTCTTCCTCAACAACGCAATCAACCAGGGTGTGCTCACGCCGCTCGGTATCGCGCAGGCTGAGGATGCGGGGAAGAGCATCCTGTTCCTCCTCGAGGCGAACCCGGGCCCCGGCCTCGGTCTGCTCCTCGCGTTCTGCTTCTTCGGTGTCGGCGTCGCACGCGCCAGCGCACCCGGCGCAGTCATCATCCAGTTCCTCGGCGGCATCCACGAGATCTACTTCCCGTACGTGCTCGCCAAGCCCGCTCTGATCCTCGCCGTCATCGGCGGTGGCGCGACGGGTGTCCTCACGAACGTGATCTTCGGCTCCGGCCTCGTCGCTCCGGCCTCGCCCGGATCGATCTTCGCGATCCTGATCATGACGGCCCCGGGAAGCCACATCGGCGTCATCCTGTCCGTCATCCTCTCGGCGGCGGTCACCTTCGTCATCGCCGCGGCGATCCTCCTCGCCTCGCGCAAGAAGGATCTCGCTGCCGACGCGTCCGGAGCCAACAGCTTCGCCGACGCCGTCGCGCAGACCGAGGCGAACAAGGGCAAGAAGTCCGATGCGCTCTCCGGCCTCGCCACTCAGGCAGGCGGCGGGGGTCTCGCGACCGACACGCGCACGATCACGAACATCGTGTTCGCGTGCGACGCCGGAATGGGCTCGAGCGCCATGGGCGCATCCGTGCTCCGCAACAAGATCAAGAAGGCCGGAATCGAGGGCGTGACGGTCAAGAACGTCTCCATCGCGAACCTCGACAGCACGCCCGACCTGATCGTCACCCACCAGGACCTCACCGACCGGGCGAAGCTCAAGTCCCCAGAAGCCATCCACGTCTCCGTGGAAAACTTCATGAACAGCCCCCGGTACGAGGAAGTCGTGGCTCGACTCTCCAACAGCTGAGCTGCTGAAGATTCGGACACCCAACGAAAGGAACCCTGAAGTGGCAGACGTACTCAGCCTTGACAGCATTCGCCTCGGCGGAACCGCGCGCACGCGAGAAGAAGCCATCACGGAAGCGGGTGAGCTGCTCGTCGCGGCTGGCGCCGTGACGCAGGACTACATCCAGGCGATGCACGACCGCGAGCAGAGCGTCTCGACGTTCATGGGCAACTACCTCGCAATTCCGCACGGCACGAACGAGGCCAAGGACACCATCCTCGGCTCCGCGCTGTCCGTCGTCCGGTACGACGAGCCCATCGACTGGGGCGGAAACGAGACCCGCTTCGTCATCGGCATCGCAGGCAAGGACGGAGGCCACCTCGAGATCCTGTCGAGCGTCGCCATCGTGTTCAGCGACGAGGACAACGTCGAAGCTCTCCTCAAGGCGGAGACGCCGGAAGAGCTGGCGCAGCTCCTTGGGGACGTGAACGAGGAATGAAGGCAGTCCACATCGGCGCGGGCAACATCGGTCGCGGCTTCATCGGGCTCGTCCTGCATGAAGCCGGGTACGAGGTCGTCTACGCCGACGTCAACGCCGATCTCATCGGCGCGCTCCAGGCCGTCGACACCTACACGGTGCACGAGGTCGGGCCTGCAGCGAAGAGTCACGTCGTCGATCGCTTCAGGGCGATCAACTCGGCGACGCACGAGGACGAGGTCGTGCAGGAGATCGCCACTGCCGACATCGTCACGTGCGCCGTCGGGCCGAACGTGCTCCGCTTCATCGCGCCCGTCATCCGCAAGGGCCTCGCGGCCCGCGCGGCTGACGCGCCGAAGCTGGCGGTCATGGCGTGCGAGAACGCGATCGGTGCATCCGACACGCTCAAGGGTCTTGTCCTCGAAGGTGCCGAGGAGCTCGACGCCCGTGCGGTCTTCGCCAACACGGCCGTCGACCGCATTGTCCCAGAGCAGGCCGTTGAGGGCGTCGACGTCACCGTCGAGGACTTCTTCGAGTGGACGATCGACCGGACACCGTTCGCTGGTGCCGAGCCGAGCATCCCGGATGCCCACTTCGTGGACGACCTGAAGCCGTTCATCGAGCGCAAGCTCTTCACCGTGAACACGGGGCACGCGACTATCGCGTACCACGGCTTCGTGGCGGGCGCGACGAACATGCAGGACGCGCTGGCCATCTCTGCGGTCGCGTCCGAGGTCGAGGCCGCGCTCGGTGAGACGAGCCGCGTGCTCGTGTCGCAGTTCGGGTTCTCGGAAGAGGACCACGCCGAGTACGTCGCCACGACGCTCTCGCGCTTCGCCAACCGCGATCTGCCGGACCAGCCCGCACGTGTGGGCCGACAGCCGTTGCGCAAGCTCTCCGCGAAGGAGCGCTTCGTGCGGCCTGCCTCGGAGGCCGAGGCTGCGGGACTCCCGTACGACGCGCTCGTGCGAGCGATCGGTGCGGCTCTCCGCTTCGACTTCCCGGCCGATCAGGAGAGCGTCGAGCTGCAGCAGAAGCTCGCGACGCTCGACGCGGAGACGTTCACGCGGGAGGTCACCGGCCTCGAAGGCGGCGCGCTCTTCGCGGCGGTCGTCGCCGAGGTCGAGCAGGCGCAGGCCGAACGCGTGGCCGCGTGATGTTATGACAGCTGGTCTGTCGTGAAGAAGCCCCTCCCGAGTTCGCTCGGGAGGGGCTTCTTTCTTCTTCCGGGTGCCCGTCTCTGAAGCGTCCCGTCGTCGGTGCCCTCGCCCGCTCCGCCGCCGTCTGCGTCGTTGTCGCCTCGGGATGGGAAAGTCCCTCCTATGGCGAGAAGTTTCCAGCACGAAGCGACTTTTCCATCCGGAGACGACGGGCGGGCGGGATGAACCCTCAGGGGGCTCAGACCTTGCGGAGCAGGACGCTGCGGACCGTGTGGTCGCTCGACTTCCGCAGCACGAGCTGAGCCCGTGACCGAGTCGGCATGACGTTCTCGCGCAGGTTCGGACCGTTGATGCGCGACCAGATGCTGCGGGCGTGCTCGAGGGCCTCATCCGTGCTCAGCTCGGCGAAGCGGCGGAAGTACGAGCGAGGGTTGGTGAATGCCCCTCGCTGCAGCGACAGGAAGCGCTGCTCGTACCAGCTCGCGATGTCCTCTGATCGGGCGTCCACGTAGATGGAGAAGTCGAACATGTCGCTCACCGCGAGCGAGTGAGCGCGGGGCGGCTGAAGCACGTTGAGGCCCTCGACGATGAGCACGTCCGGGCGATTGACGACGATCTCCGCATCCGGGACGATGTCGTAGCTCAGGTGCGAGTAGAACGGCGCGCGCGCCTCCGCCGCGCCGCTCTTGACCTTCGTGATGAAGCGGAGGAGCGCACGCTGGTCGTACGACTCGGGGAAGCCCTTGCGCTCCATGAGCCCGCGTCGCTCGAGCTCGGCGTTCGGGTAGAGGAAGCCGTCCGTGGTGACGAGCTCGACTCGGGGCGTGTCCTCCCAACGGCGGAGAAGCTCGCGAAGCAGCCGCGACACCGTCGACTTGCCGACTGCGACCGAGCCGGCGACACCGATGACGAAGGGCGTGGAGGCGCTGCGCTCGCCGAGGAAGCCGCTCGTCGCACGGTGCAGCGAACGAGCGTTCGAGACGTACAGGTTGATGAGGCGGGAGAGCGGCACGTAGACGTCGCGCACCTCGTCGAGGTCGAGGTGGTCGCCGAGGCCGCGCAGCCTGATGAGGTCTGATTCGTCGAGCGACATCGGCGTCGAGGGTGCGAGATCGGCCCAGTCCTGGCGGAGGATCTCGACGAAGGGCGAGTCTCCTCCGCTGCGCGGAATCTGACCAGTTGCGGACATAGAAGGCGAGTCTAGTGCGGTGTCCGGCCCCGGAAGAGCGGTGCCCCTAAGATGGCCCGTATGTGCGGAATTGTTGGTTACGTTGGTCCACGAGAGAGCCTTGACATCCTGATGGGCGGCCTCGCAAGACTCGAGTACCGGGGGTATGACTCCGCAGGTGTCGCGGTCATCGACGACGAGGGACGGATCGAGACCCGCAAGCGTGCGGGCAAGCTGAAGGTGCTGCGCGATGACCTGGAGCGCAACGCGCTGCCGGATGGCCATACCGGCATCGGCCACACCAGGTGGGCGACGCATGGTGGCCCGACGGACGCGAATGCGCATCCGCACCTCGCCGATGGTGGCAAGCTCGCCGTCATCCACAACGGCATCATCGAGAACTTCGCCGAGCTGAAGACCGAGCTCGTTGAGCTCGGCTACACCTTCGAGTCGGAGACCGACACCGAGGTCGCGGCCGTCATGATCGGCCACGTCTACCGCGAGGTGGGAAGCCTCGAGCAGGCGTTCCGCGCAGTGGTGCGCCGTCTCGATGGAGCGTTCACGCTCATCGCGGTGCACGCCGACGAACCCGGCCTGATCGTCGGTGCGCGTCTGAACTCTCCGCTTGTCATCGGGCTCGGCGACGGAGAGAACTTCCTCGGTTCGGACGTGGCCGCGTTCGTCGAGTACACGCCCCGCGCGCTGGCTGTCGGCCAGGAGCAGATCGTGCTCGTCCGTCCCGACTCCGTGAACATCACGACGTTCGATGGCGAGCCAGCTACTGCGGAGGCCTTCGAGGTCTCGTGGGACGCGTCAGCTGCCGAGAAGGGCGGCTGGCCGAGCTTCATGGCCAAGGAGATCGACGAGGACCCCGAGGCCGTGGCGAACACGCTCCGGGGCCGGATCGTGGAGGGCCGCGTGCACCTTCCCGACCTCGACGCGCTCGGGGAGGACTTCTTCAACGACATCCACCGCATCATCATCGTCGCGTGCGGCACGGCCGCCTACTCGGCCCAGGTCGGTGCGTACGCCATGGAGAAGTGGGCCCGCGTGCCCGTCCAGGTCGAGCTCGCGCACGAGTTCCGCTACCGAGACCCGGTTCTCGACTCCCGCACGCTGATCGTGTCGATGAGCCAGTCCGGCGAGACGATGGACACGCTCATGGCGGTCCGCTATGCGATGTCTCGCGGCGCGAAGACGCTCTCCATCTGCAACACGCAGGGCGCGACCATCCCGCGCGAGTCCGATGCGGTTGTCTACACGCATGCAGGGCCGGAGGTCGCTGTCGCGTCGACGAAGGCGTTCCTCGCCCAGATCACGGCGCTCTACCTGCTTGGCATCTACACGGCAACGATGCGCGGAACGATGGCGGATGAGCGCCGCGAGGAGCTCCTGACGGAGTTCCAGACGATCCCGGAGAAGGTCCGAACGGTCCTCGGTGTTCGGGAGCGCATCCACGAACTCGCGAACTGGATGGCGGACACCCGCTCCGTGCTGTACCTGGGGCGCAACGTGGGCTACCCGATTGCGCTCGAGGGTGCGCTCAAGCTCAAGGAGATCGCGTACATCCATGCGGAGGGCTTCGCTGCCGGCGAGCTCAAGCACGGCCCGATCGCGCTCATCGAGCCCGGCCAGCCGGTCTTCGTGATCGTGCCGAGCCCTCGCCACGACGACACGCTGCACCCGAAGATCGTCTCGAACATCCAGGAGATCCGTGCGCGCGGAGCCCGAGTGCTCGCGATCTGCGAGGTCGGCGACGCGGCCGTGCTGCCGTACGCGGACGAGGTCATCGCGGTTCCCCCGACGGAGCCCTTCTTCGAGCCGCTGCTCGCGGTCGTGCCGCTCCAGATCTTCGCGATCGAGCTCGCGACGGCGAAGGGGCTCGACGTGGATCAGCCTCGCAACCTGGCGAAGTCCGTCACCGTCGAGTAGCTGAGCGTGATCGTCGGTATCGGTGTCGACACGGTGGAGCTCGCGCGGTTCGCGCGGGCTCTGCAGCGTGCCCCGCGCCTCCGCGAGCGTCTCTTCGCGCCGGCCGAGCGGGACAGGTCGCTGGCGTCTCTCGGCGCTCGGTTCGCTGCACGGGAGGCCGCGGTGAAGGCGCTCGGCGGCATCGGCTCGCTCAGCTTCCTCGACTTCGAGGTCGAGAGCGGGCCTGCTGGTCGTCCGGAGTTCGCCGTGACGCCCGCGCTGCGGGCCCATCTCGAGCTGGTGGGGGTCGATCACCTGCACCTCTCGCTGACACATGAGCGCACGACCGCGACGGCCTTTGTCATCGCCGAACGTGGGGCCTCGGCTGGGGCCGGCTCGTGAGCGGCGCTCGCGTCGATATCGATCTCGATGCTGTCCGGGCGAACGTCCGGGCGATCGCGGAGCTCACTGGCACGCCGCTCCTTGCGGTCGTCAAGGCGAATGCGTACGGACACGGGGCGCCCGACGTGGCTCGTGCCGCGCTCGAGGGAGGCGCTGAGCGTCTCGGCGTCGTCGACCTCCGGGAGGCCCTAGCACTCCGGGAGGCGGGTATCACCGCGCCGATTCTGGCGTGGATGCACGGGGCTCGCACCGACTGGCTCGCCGCGTTGGATGCGGAGATCGAGCTCGGTATCTCCTCGCTCGCGCAACTCGAGCTCGTCGACATCGGCCTGGGTCGTCTCGAGCACTCTGAGCGCTGTGTGGTCGTCCACCTCAAACTGGACACGGGCCTCGGGCGCAACGGGATCAGCCCGGCGGAGTGGGAGTCGGCGTTCACGAAGGCGGCGGAGCTCGAGGGGCGTGGGCTCATCCGCCTCGAGGGACTGTTCAGCCATCTGGCTGGTGCGGGTCCTGATGCGGATCGTGCTCAGCTCGCTTCGTTCGAGCGTGCGCTCGAGCTCGCGGCTCGGCGTGGACTGACTCCGTCGGTGCGTCACCTCGCCGCGACGGCCGGTTCGATGTCGCTGCCGGAGGCGCGCTTCGATCTCGTGCGCCTCGGAGTCTCCCTGTACGGCCTCTCGCCGTTCTCCACTGACACGGATTGCCCGGTCGAGCTGAGGCCCGCCCTGTCGCTGAGCGCCCCGATCTTCGAGGATCAGCGCGGCTTCAGGGTCGATCTCGGGCACGCTGCCGGTCTGCCGCCGATCGAGCCTGGCTCCCTGGAGCTCGCCGATGACACCGGTGCTCGTTGGAATGTCGTCGCCCTCGACACCCTCGAGTTGCGAGTCGAACCGCTCGAGGGAACCGTGTCGGCGTCCGGACGTCTGGACCGCAGCGACGAGCCGCCTCGGCTGCTGGTCATCGACGCGGCACGCTCGGCGAGCGCGGACGCATGGGCCTCCGCCGCCGGGACCATCAACTACGAGGTCGTCACCCGGTTGAGCTCACGCATCTCGCGCCGCTCCTCGGGCGCGAGCTCTCCTGCCGAGCCTCACCATGTGGCTGCTGCCGCTCCGGACGAGGAGGCGGCGCTCGCGCTTGCGCCCCGCCGCGAGCTCTGGGTCGACGTCGACATGCTGCACGCCCGCATGGGCGAACGGGCACGTGACCTCGCGGCGGCGCTGGGGAACGGCATGGGGGCGCGCCACGCGGCCAGGCTCTTCAGTGTCGACGTCTCCGCCGACGCCTACGGACTCGGTGGTGCTCTCGTGGCCGGTCTGGCACTCGAGCACGGCTTGCTGCCACTCGTCGCGGCCAACACGGACCTCGCGAACGTCGGGGAGGCGGCACGATCGAGCACACTCGTCGACCATGAGCGGACCAGGGATCCTGGCAGCCGTGGAATCTACAGCTTCGACGAGCCGAGCGCGCCGCTTCCTGTCGCGCTCACGACGGAGCTCGTGCACGTGAAACGGGTGACAGCGGGCCACGGTGTCTCCTACGGCTACGACTGGGTGGCCGAGGAGTCCACGACGCTCGGGCTCGTGCCGCTCGGCTATGCCGACGCCATCCCGCGCAGGGTCGCGGGGCAGGGTGAGGTTGTCGTGGGTGGCCAGCGCCGGCCGATCGTCGGCCGAGTCGCCATGGATCAGGTCGTCATCGATCTGCAGGACCAGGAGGCATGGATCGGCATGCCGGTCTCGGTGTTCGGGCCTGAACCCGGCGATATCCACCTCCAGGAGTGGGCGTCGTGGTCAGCAGTGTCGCCGCAGGCGTTCGTGGCGGCGCTCGGGCCGCGCGTCGTGCGGCGGGAACGTCGCGATGGAGGAAGGGCGGATGGGTGTGGGCACTGACCTGACTCCGAGCATCACGGTGGAGCTCGCGACCGCGGATGACATGATGCGCGCGGGAGAGCTCATCGGCGGGCTGCTGCTCGCAGGCGATGTGCTCGTGCTGACAGGGCCGTTGGGCGCTGGCAAGACGACGTTCGCGCGGGGCCTCGGGGCTGCGCTCAACGTGCGGGGTCCGGTCACGAGTCCGACCTTCGTGCTGGCGCGCACGCATCCTTCGCTCGGAGCGGGGCCCGAGCTCATCCACGTGGATGCGTACCGTCTCGGCGATCCAGCCGAGCTCGACGATCTCGGTCTGGATCTGGCTGCCAGCGTCACCGTCGTCGAGTGGGGGCGCGAAGCGGTTCCGCTGATCACCGATCGCTGGCTGGAGATCACGATCGACCGTTCCTCGGCATCGCCCAAGCTCGAGCCCGAGGTGATCGAGGGGCCCGATGGTACCGACTGGAGCGACGATGAGCCGTTGGACCCGCGTCGCGTCAAGCTCACGGTCGTGGGTCCGTGGGATCGTCCGATAGCCGCCGCCCTCGGGGACGCGCTGCGGACCGAGTTCGGTGTGGTCCCCGCGTAGAATCACTCGCATGCTCTTAGCGATCGATACGTCAGCGGGCACGGATGTCGCGATCGTCACCCCGCACGGCCGGGTGCTCGCAGAACGGCGCACCACCGACACCCGACACCATGCTGAGGTGGTCGGCGTGGCGATCGCGGAGGTGCTCGCAGACGCGGGGCTCTCTCCGCAGCACGTCACGCAGGTCGTCGGTGGCATGGGTCCTGGCCCCTTCACTGGGCTGCGTGTCGGCGTGGCCGCCGCGCGCACGTTCGCGTTCGCACGCGGCGCGCGTTTCATCCCGATGCCAAGCCACGATGCGGCGGCCCACGAATGGCGCGCGGATCATCCCGAGGCTGCCGGCGATCTGCTGGTCACGACGGATGCCCGCCGGGGGGAGCTCGCCTGTTCGCGGTACGAGCAGGGGCTGCTCGTCGCGAGCAGCTCTGAGCTGCACCGGCCTGATGCAGTCCCCGCTGCCGACCACCGCTTCGACACGAGGACGATCTCGGCCGCTCACCTCGCACTCGCCTGGCTCGACCGTGAGGTCCAGGGGCTCGAAGCGGAGGCCAACACGATTCTGTACCTGCGGGGTGCCGACGCGGTCCCGTCGAATGGCCCGAAGCGGGTGACCGGCTGATGCGCGCCGTGCTGCGAGATGCCTCGCACGAGGACATTCCTTCGATGGTGCGTCTCGACGAGGCCGCATTCCCGCTCGACCCGTGGTCGCCGTCGATGCTCGCGGGCGAGGTCAAGAGCGAGCACACGCGATATGTGGTCGTCGAGGACGCCGCGAGCGGCGAGATCCTGGCGGCTGCGGGCGTCATGGCGCTCCAGGGTGGTGGTGAGGCTGATCTGCAGACCATCGCCGTCGACGAGCGGCTTCGGCGCGGCGGATGGGCCACCCGGATGCTGGCCGAGCTCTTCGCGTGGGCGGAGGGACGCGGCGCGAAGCAGGTGTTCCTCGAGGTGCGCGAGAACGGCGAGGCCGCTCGTGCCCTCTACTCGCGGCTCGGCTTCGAGGAGATCGGACGCCGACCCAAGTACTACCCGAGAGAGGGCGTGGATGCGATCGTGATGCGAGGGCAGCTGCCGGGGGTTCGGGCGTCTGCCGAGGCGCGTGTCGCTGCCGGTGCTCGGAGGGAGCCGCTTGTGCTCGGCATCGAATCATCGTGCGACGAGACGGGTGTCGGCATCGTCCGCGGTCGGGTGCTGCTCGCCAACGAGGTCGCCTCCTCGATGGACGAGCACGCCATCTTCGGTGGTGTCGTTCCCGAGATCGCCGCACGTGCCCACGCTGACGCGATCGTGCCGACCATCTCGGCGGCGCTCGAGACGGCGGGAGTCTCGCTCGAGGACCTCGACGCGATCGCCGTCACCCAGGGCCCGGGCCTCGCGGGTGCGCTCATGGTCGGAACGGCAGCGGCGAAGGCCCTGCACGTCGCCACCGGTATCCCGCTCTACACCGTGAACCATCTGGTGGGTCACGTCGCCGCTGACGTCCTGCGCGACGACGTGGGTCAGCTCGAGCTGCCAGCGGTGGCGCTGCTCGTCTCAGGGGGGCACACGTCCCTCTTGCACGTTCGCGACCTCGTCGACGACGTGGAACAGCTCGGCGAGACGATCGACGATGCGGCTGGAGAGGCGTTCGACAAGGTAGCGCGCCTGCTGCGCCTGCCCTACCCGGGGGGACCCGAGATCGACAAGGCCGCTGCCGGAGGGGATCCGAAGGCGATCCGGTTCCCGCGCGGGCTCACCAAGCCGAAGGACCTCGAGCGGCACCGCTACGACTTCTCCTTCTCCGGGCTCAAGACCGCCGTGGCCCGCTGGGTCGAGGCGAAGGAAGACGCAGGGGAGCCGGTGCCGGTCGCCGATGTCGCGGCGAGCTTCCGCGAAGCTGTCGCCGATGTGCTGACGGCGAAGGCGGTGGCGGCCTGCACGGCCCTCGGCGTGCCTCGCCTCGTGCTCGGCGGGGGAGTGGCGGCGAACGCGCGCGTCCGTGAGCTCGCGGAGGAGCGCTGCGCTGCCGCCGGCATCGAGTTGCGCATCCCCCCGCTTCGGCTCTGCACCGACAACGGGGCGATGATCGCCGCCGTCGGCGCGATGCTCGTCACTGCGGGCAAGCCTCCCTCCCCGCTCGACTTCGCGGCGGACTCGACCCTGCCGGTGGCCACGCACCATGCGCCGCAGGGGAAACCAGCTCTGGGGGAGCACCGATGACAACACCCGATCAGCCGAAGCTGCCGCCGCGCAAGCCCGTGGAGCTTCCCCCCATCGACCGCACTCCGGTCGATGACACCAGCAACGCCGCCTACTCGGCCCTCACCCCGCGCTCGAGGGGCGAGGAGAAGTCTGCTCCCGTCGATGGCAGTTCTGCGCCCAGATCAGCGGAGCGCCAGAGTCCGGAGCAGGGCCAGGGCATCGACCCGGCGGTCGCGCACGTGCAGGAGGCCGCGATGGCTCCTGCGTCTGCTCGCGCCGGGACGGCACCGGTGCCTTCTGGGCTCGGGCTCAGTCGCCTCGCGATCATCCTCTCCGTGCTGCTGTCGCTTGCTGCGGCAGTCCTCGCTGTCTCGCTCTCCGCATCCGTGACCCCCTCGCCGCTCTGGCCCCTGTACCTCGGGGCGAGTCTCGGCGCAGTGGCGCTCCTGCTCGCGGTGCTCGGGCGGCGCCACCGCGGTTGGATTCTCGCGCTCGTGCTCGCTGCGGCGGCGGTCGTGGGCTGCGTTGGTTTCGCCTTCATCGTCGCCTGAGTCAGCGCTCCAGCGAGAGCCGTGCCCTGCGAGGTTCGAAGTCATCCTGCGGGATGACGAACCCGAGGCCATGGGGATGACGTGGCGTTGAGCAGGTCGCCGTAACGTTGGAGCATCTCATCACCTCTCGAAAGGAGCGGACATGACCTGGTCGACACCAGATGGCCCCGTCGAGCGGATACCGGCCCCGAACGTCGGCGCGCAGCCCGTCGGCGAGCCGCGGGAGGCGCGAGGCGAGATCCCCGGCTCCGGCGACGGGAATGGCTACGGGCACGACTCGGGCTACCGGCAGGATGCGGGCTACGGTCAGGGTTTCGGCTACGGACAGGAAGCCGGCTACGGCCACACCGCGCCGAGCGAGAGCTGGGGCCCCGGTAGCCATGGGGCGCAGGCGGCCCCCTCGCAGCACCTCGCCTATCCGGTGACGCCCTACGTTCAGGCGCCGTACACGGCGCCTCGCCCGGCTGCTGCCGGGACGCTGACCCTGAGCATCGTGGCCCTGTGCCTGAGCGGAGGCTCCTTCTTCGTCTCGCTCATCCCCGTCCTCCAGTTCGTCTGGTGGATGGTCGGGATCGCTGGCATCGTGTGCGGCTTCATCGCGCTGCGTCGTGAGCCGCGCGGACGGGCGCTCGCCATCACCGCTATCGTGCTCGGTTTCATCTCGGTCTTCGGACTCCTGCTCCTGCTTGTCCTCGCCCTCCTCTTCTTCGGAGGAATCGGACTGCTCGGGGGCCTCAGCTCCTACTGAACGTGGGCCTTCCTGAACCTTGTGTGACGGTTCCCAGTCAAACCCTGGGAACCTAGGACATGGGCGTGCGCCACTGAAGGCGTCGCCGCTTGCTCCACGCACGTGAACACCAGCCTCAACCGCCGCGAAAACGGCTGAACCGGAAGGAGCTCCGCAATGAGCGACAGCAACGCAACCCCAGGTGACAAGCCACGGCTCCCGGAGGATGGCAGCACACCTCCCCAGTACGAGGCGCCGGCCGCGTACACGCCACCTGCTGAGTCGGTCGACTACTCCGCCCCCGCAGCTACCGGCACCGACTACACGCCGCCCGCCGTCTCGGGCACCGACGCTTCGACGCCGGCCGCGCCGTACTCTGACTCCTCCGCCCCTGCCGCGTCGGGCAGCGGCTTCGCGCCGCCAGCCGCGCCCGGCTCTGGCTCTGACTACTCGGCGCCTACTGCATCAGGGACCGACTACTCGGCGCCGTCGTCGGGCAGCGGCTCCACGCCGCCCGCGGCATCTGGTTCGGTGAGCTACACGCCACCGAGCGAGCCAGCCGCGGCACCCGGCGCGGCTCCGTACGGTCAGGCTCCGTCCGCGAGCCAGGCTCCCGCTGGTGCAGCTCCGGCCTACGCCGCTCCGCAGTCGCAGGGGCAGGCGCAGGGCTATGGGGCACCGCAGGGCTACGCGACGCCCGGCTACCCGGCACAGTCCACGGCTCCCAAGCGCACGCTCAGCATCGTCGCGCTGTCCCTCGGCGGTGCGGGCATCCTGCTCACCTTCGTGACGGCGTTCCTCGGACTTCCCCTCGGTATCGCAGGCCTGGTCTGCGCCATCATGGCCAAGTCGCGGGAGCCGCAGGCCGGCCCGCTGCGCGTCTGGGGCCTCTGGGTCTCGATCGCAGCCATCGTGCTCTCGGTGATCGTGGCGATCATCGGCATCGTCGTCGCAGCCATGTTCCTCGGCGACATGTCGTCCTACGGATACTGATCACCCGCTGAAAGAACCGGCAGGAGTGCGGGTGGACGCATCCGCCCGCACTCTAAGCTTGATCAGCACCTGCAGCCTTGTCGACGACTGAGAAGGACACCATGTCTGACCCGAACGGCCCCCAGTACCCGCAGCAGCCCCACCAGAACGGCCAGCCGCAGAACGGCCAGCACCCGAATGGCCAGCACCAGAACGGCCAGCCGCCCTTCGGCGCGCAGCAGCCCGGCCAGGGCCAGCCCGGCCAGGGCCAGTACGGCCAGGGGTCGTACGGGCCTTCTCAGCCGCAGTACGGGCAGCAGAACGACCAGCAGTACGGGCAGCAGCCTGGTGGGAACGGCCAGCAGCAGCCCGGGTATGGCCCGGCTGACGGCGGCTACGGCCAGCAGCAGCCTGGCTACTCGACTGGCTACGGCGCCCAGCAGCCGTCCGGCCAGCAGCAGGCTCCCGCGCGGCAGGGCTACGGCCAGCCGCAGCAGAACCAGTACGGGCAGCCGCAGTACGGAGCCCCGCAGCAGGATCAGTTCGGGCAGCCGCAGTACGGAGCCCCGCAGCAGGGGCAGTACGGTCAGCAGCCCGGCCAGCAGTTCGGCGTGCAGGGATACGGCCAGCAGCCGAAGCCTCCTGCGCCGGTGCTCGGGATCATCGGCGTCGCGCTCGGCGCGCTCTCGCTGCTTCTCCTCCTGCTTCCCGGGTGGGCGTACATCGTGTCGCTGGTGTTCGGTCTCGGCGCCGTCGGGCTCGGAATCGCGGGACTTCGTGCCCCGAAGGGCCTCGGACGCACGCTTGCCGTCGTGGGGCTGGTGGCCGGTGGCCTCGCGGTCCTTCTCGCCATCGTGACGCTCGTCGTGGTGCTCGTCGTCTAGGAACGACGAGGACCGACGGTTCGGTGGCCCTCAGCTGAGCCGATCGGCGAGGATGGCGACGCGTTTGTCGCCGATCCTCGTGAGGATGAGCACCGCGGACTCGTCTCCCTTGAGCGAGAGCTTCCGCCTGAATTCCGCCGGGTCGATGTCGACCCCCCGCTTCTTGATCTCCAGCACGCCGATGCCTCGCTTCCGCAGCTCGCCCTTGAGCGACGACGCATGCAGGGGCAGCACCTCTCGGACCGAGAACGCGCTCGCGAAGGGCGTCGGCGTGAAGTGGTCAGCTGTCATCCACGCGATGCTCTCCGAGATCATCGACGCTTCGAGTGAGCGAGCGAGGTCGCCGATGAGGCGTGCACGGATGATCGCCGCGTCCGGCTCGTAGAGCACGGCGCCCAGCGCAGCGACGTCCGCATCCCGGACGTCCTCGCCGGTCGTCAGCTCGGCGGTGCCGTGCCTGCCGATCACGAGGGCCGAGCGGCGGATGCCTGCCCTCGCCGTGTCGTGCATCCACACCGTCGCCTCGACGAGGTCGCCGTTGGAGGAGACCCACTGCGTCTCCGCGTCTTCTGGGAGGTACGCGTGGTCGATTCCCGGTCCCAGCTTGATTCCCGTCGCGCGCTCGCGCCCGGCGGCGAAGACGAAGTCGAGGGATGGGCTCCAATCGGCCGGATCGAAGTGGCGTGCCGTGCTCCCGCCGCTGGTGGTCCTGCGGGCCGGATCGAACCAGAGCGCATCGAAGGCAGCGAGGTCCACCTCCTCGGCGCGGTCGTGCCTGACCCGGGCGTTGGGAAACGGGGCCAGGTTGTGGGCCGCGATCGCGGCGGTGACCTCGTCGACGTCGAATGCGGTGACCTCGAGACCGAGCGATGCGAATGCCATGGAGTCTGCGCCGATCCCGCAGCCGAGGTCTGCCACGCTCACGGCACCGGCCTGCCTGAACCGGTTCGCGTGGTGCGCCGCGACCTGCAGTCGCGTGGCCTGCTGCAGGCCCGCGTCGGTGAAGAGCATCCGCTCGGCGAACGGGCCGAACTTGGCGGATGCGCGCCGCCGGAGCTTCGCCTGCGTGACGACGGCGGCAACGACCTCTGCGGAGCCTCCTGCCGCGCGCAGCCTCGTCACGAGGGCAAGCGCGTCTGCCGCTGACTCGACGGGGGGAGCGTCGTCGAGCAGGGTCATCGCCTCTGGTGTGAGGAGGGCCAGGAGTTCGTCGCGTTGCACCAGCACTACGCTACCGGCGTACGCCACGAGACGTCGCCGCGTTGCAGTCGTCGCCGCCTGGCCCCTACACTCTGAGTTAGCACTCTCATGGGGAGGGTGCTAATTCTGAACTTCCTATCGCTGAGAAAGAGGTCAACCGTGTCGGTGAACATTCAGCCGCTCGAGGATCGCATCGTCATCAAGCAGGTCGAAGCCGAGCAGACCACGGCTTCGGGTCTTGTGATTCCGGACACCGCCAAGGAGAAGCCCCAGGAGGGCGAAGTCGTCGCAGTCGGCCCCGGCCGCATCGATGACAACGGAAACCGCGTGCCGCTCGACCTCGTGGTCGGCGACAAGGTCATCTACTCCAAGTACGGCGGAACCGAGGTCAAGTACGGCGGCGAAGAGCTCCTTGTGCTCTCCGCTCGCGACATCCTCGCGAAGATCGTCTAGTCTCCTCACCTTCTGAAGCCGCGCCGGTTCGGGCGGTCTCATCTGCAGGAGCAGCATCGCGCATGGCGCCCACCCCTCGGGGTCGGGCGCCATTCGTGTTCCAGGGGCCCGACGTCGGGCGTACGATCTCGAGGTGACGGAATCTCCTCGGTCCGGCCTCTGGCTGGCGTTCAGCGCGTACGCGCTCTGGGGCTTCATGCCCCTCTACGTCGTGGCGACTGCTCCGACGACACCCGTGGAGCTCATCGCGTGGCGCATCATCCTGAGCGTCGTGTTCTGCCTGCTCGGCGTGCTCGTCATGCGGGCCTGGCGTCCGTTCCGGGAGCTCATCTCGAAGAAGCGGGTTGTGCTCGGCCTCGGCATCGCAGGAGTCCTGGTGTCGGCGAACTGGCTGTTCTATGTGCAGGCTGTCGCGACGGGCCACACCCTCGACGCCGCGCTCGGCTACTTCCTCAACCCGATCGTGTCCGTCGCGCTCGGCCTGGTCTTCCTCCGTGAGAAGCTCAGGCCCCTGCAGTGGGTCGCCGTTGGGCTCTCGCTCGTCGCCGTGCTCGTCATCTCGCTCGGCTACGGCCGCATCCCGTGGCTCGGCCTAGGCGTCGCCATGACCTTCGGGCTGTATGGGCTCGTGAAGAAACGGGTGGGGGTCCAGGCGGATGCGCTCTCCGGTCTGGCGGTCGAGACGACGCTCATCATGCCGATCGGCGCGATCTGCCTGCTCTGGACGGTGCTCTTCGGCGGCGGCATCACCTTCGGCTCCGTGTCGGCGGTCAACACCGGCGTCCTGCTCTTCGCGGGCGTCGTCACGAGCGTGCCCCTCCTGCTCTTCGCGGCGGCCGCGAGGAGGCTGCGCCTCATCGAGCTCGGACTCATGCAGTACATCGCGCCGATCCTGCAGTTCGTGCTCGCTGTGGCGGTCTTCTCGGAGCCCATGCCGCTCGAACGCTGGATCGGGTTCGCGATCGTCTGGGTCGCCCTCATCCTCTTCACGATCGACCTCGTGCGCACGGCTAGACTTGGCGCCAAGATTCCCTCGGTCGCGGACGAACTCGGTCCGCCGACACGAGGTTGATGAGCTGAGGGTCCCGGGAATGCGTCCAGGGTCCTCGCTGTTCCATCACCACTGAGCTGTTTCCCGATGCACGAGGATGCCGCCGAACGGCGCATCCCAGATACCTCCTGGAGCGTAATGACCGAGTCGGACCCCTTTGGCTTCACCGGATTGACCTACGACGATGTGCTGCTGCTTCCCGGGCACACCGACGTGATCCCGTCTGAGGTCGACACGACGACGCGGCTGACGCGCGGCATCACCCTGCGCGTCCCGCTCGTCTCTGCGGCGATGGACACGGTCACGGAAGCCCGCATGGCGATCGCCATGGCGCGCCAGGGCGGCATGGGCATCCTGCACCGCAACCTGTCGATCGATGACCAGGTCGAGATGGTCGATCGCGTGAAGCGCTCCGAGTCCGGCATGGTGACGAATCCGGTGACGACGACTCCCAACGCGACCGTCGCGGAGGTCGACGAGATCTGCGGGCAGTATCGCGTCTCCGGCCTGCCGGTCGTCGACGAGGAGACGGGCAAACTCGTCGGCATCATCTCCAACCGGGACATGCGCTTCGTGCCCGAGTCGGAGAAGCGCACGACCCGCGTGCACGAGGTCATGACGGGCGAGGGTCTCGTGACCGGTCCCGTCGGGATCTCCGGCGACGACGCCTACAAGCTCCTCGGCAAGCACCGCATCGAGAAGCTGCCGCTCATCGACGACGAGGGCAAGCTCGCCGGCCTCATCACGGTGAAGGACTTCGACAAGAGCGACAAGTATCCGAACGCGACGAAGGACGACGCCGGGCGCCTGCGAGTGGGCGCGGCGATCGGCTTCTTCGGCGACGGCTGGGAGCGCGCGGAGCGCCTCGTGGCTGCCGGTGTGGACGTGCTCGTCGTCGACACGGCGAACGGCCAGTCGGCCGGCGTGCTCGACATGATCCGCCGCCTCAAGAGCGACCCGGTGATGGGCCACGTGCAGGTCGTCGGCGGCAACGTGGCGACCCGCGAGGGCGCCCAGGCGCTCGTGGATGCGGGTGCCGACGCCGTGAAGGTCGGTGTCGGTCCTGGCTCCATCTGCACGACGCGCATCGTCGCGGGAGTCGGCGTCCCTCAGATCACAGCCGTCTACGAGGCGTCGCTGGCCGCGACCCCCGCTGGCGTGCCGGTCATCGCCGACGGCGGCCTGCAGTACTCGGGCGAGATCGCGAAGGCGCTCGTCGCGGGCGCATCCGCGGTCATGGTCGGATCGCTGCTCGCTGGCACCGACGAGTCGCCAGGCGACCTCATCTTCGTCAACGGCAAGCAGTTCAAGAGCTACCGCGGCATGGGCTCGCTCGGCGCACTGCAGTCGCGCGGCGAGCGCACCTCGTACTCGAAGGACCGCTACTTCCAGGCGGACGTCCCGAGCGACGACGAGCTCATCGCCGAGGGGATCGAGGGCAAGGTCGCGTACCGCGGCTCGATCCGCCAGTCGGTGTTCCAGCTCACGGGCGGCCTGCGCCAGTCGATGTTCTACGTCGGCGCTCGCACCGTCACGGAGCTCAAGGAGAAGGGCCGCTTCGTGCGGATCACTCCGGCAGGGCTGAAGGAGTCCCACCCGCACGATGTGCAGATGGTCTCGGAAGCCCCCAACTACCGTCGCTAGAGCCCTGATCGGCGCGGCGGGTCGGGGTCTCCCCGCCGCCGCGCCGCAGCAGCGAGCACCGCGGAGGGCTAGGCTAGGCAGGTGACTGAGATCGAGATCGGCCGCGCAAAGCGAGCCCGCCGCGTGTACTCCTTCGACGATGTGGCCATCGTGCCATCGCGGCGAACCCGTGACCCGGAGGACGTGTCCATCACGTGGAAGATCGACGCATTCACGTTCGATATCCCGCTCCTCGCGGCACCCATGGACTCGGTGATGTCGCCCGAGACCGCGATCGGCTTCGGCAAGCTCGGCGGCCTCGGCGTGCTCGACCTCGAGGGGCTGTGGACTCGCTATGACGACCCGGCGCCGCTGCTCGCCCAGATTGCTGATCTGCCCGCGAAGCAGGCGACGGCCAAGCTGCAGGAGATCTACCGGGAGCCGGTCAAGGGCACGCTCATCAAGGAGCGCCTCCAGCAGATCCGCGAGGCCGGAGTGCCGGCCGCCGGCGCACTCTCCCCGCAGCGCACACAGCAGTTCATGGACGACGTGCTCGAGGCCGGCACCGACCTGTTCGTCATCCGCGGCACGACCGTCTCCGCGGAGCACGTGTCTCGCAACCAGGAGCCGCTCAACCTCAAGCAGTTCATCTACGAGCTCGACGTGCCCGTCATCGTCGGCGGTGCGGCGACCTACACGGCAGCCCTGCACCTCATGCGCACCGGTGCCGCAGGAGTGCTCGTCGGCTTCGGTGGGGGAGCCGCCTCGACCACTCGTCGG
This sequence comes from Pseudoclavibacter sp. 8L, assembly GCF_902506465.1. Classification (NCBI taxonomy): domain Bacteria; kingdom Bacillati; phylum Actinomycetota; class Actinomycetes; order Micrococcales; family Microbacteriaceae; genus Pseudoclavibacter; species Pseudoclavibacter sp. 8L. The sequence continues at coordinate 1,129,753 of NZ_LR733185.1, forward strand.
GTGCTCGGCATCCACGCACCGATGGCGACAGCCATCGCCGACGTGGCAGGCGCGCGGCGCGACTACCTCGACGAGTCAGGCGGACGCTACGTGCACGTCATCGCCGACGGGGGCATCGGCACCTCCGGCGACCTCGTCAAGGCCATCGCGTCAGGCGCGGACGCCGTCATGATCGGTGCCGCGCTCGCGCGCGCCACGGACGCTCCCGGTCGCGGCTGGCACTGGGGCGCCGAGGCGCGTCATGAGAAGCTCCCGCGCGGAAACCGCGTGCAGGTCGGCCAGGTCGCGCCCATGGCGGAGATCGTCGCGGGCCCAGCCGAGAGCGCCGACGGCATCTCGAACCTCACGGGCGCGCTCCGCCACTCGATGGCGACGACCGGCTACTCGGAGCTCAAGGAGTTCCAGCGTGCCGAGATGGTCGTTGCGCCCTACACGCCGACCGCCTGATCAGGACGACTGAGCCGCCTGACGGCTTGGCCGAAGGTTGAGCGTCCAGACTTCCCCTACAAGCAGCAACTGAGAACGAGGAGCAGGTTATGGCGAACAGCGTCTCTCGAAGCGACAAGCTCGGCCCGCAGGAACGCGCGGCGGCTATCGAGTCCCTCAAGACCAAGAACCTCGACGTGCTCGTCGTGGGTGGCGGCGTGGTCGGCGCGGGTGCGGCGCTCGACGCAGTCACGCGAGGCCTGAGCGTCGGCATGGTCGAGGCGCGGGACTTCGCGTCCGGCACGTCCAGCCGCTCGTCGAAACTCATCCACGGCGGCATCCGCTACCTCGAGCAGATGGACTTCGGGCTCGTGCGCGAGGCGCTCCTCGAGCGTGGGCTCCTGCTGCAGCGCCTCGCGCCGCACCTGGTCAAGCCCATCCGCTTCCTCTACCCGCTGAAGAACCCGCTCGAGCGGTTCTACATCGGGGCCGGGATGCTCATGTACGACCTCTTCGCGAAGACCGGTGAGGTGCGTCCCGGCGTGCCGATGCACCGCCACTACACCCGCGGCCAGGTCGCGAAGATGTCGCCTGGGCTCTCCAAGAACGCCTTCTCCGGCGGTCTCACCTACTACGACGCCGGCGTCGACGACGCGCGCTTCGTCGCCGTCCTCGCCCGCACCGCGTCGTTCTACGGCGCGCACGTCGCCCCGCGAGTGCGCGTCGAGGGCTTCCTCAAGGTCGGGCAGCGTGTCGTTGGCGCCCAGGTCGTCGACCTCGAGACCGGCGAGCGGTTCGAGATCCGCGCCAAGCAGGTCGTCAACGCGACCGGCGTGTGGACCGATGACACGAACAAGATGGTCGGCGAGCGCGCATCGTTCCGCGTCCGGGCATCCAAGGGCGTGCACCTCGTCGTCCCACGCGACCGGTTCCAGTCCGCGTCGGGACTCCTGCTGCGCACGGAGAAGAGCGTGCTCTTCGTCATCCCGAACGGCCGTCACTGGATCATCGGCACGACCGACACCGACTGGAAGCTCGACAAGGCTCACCCGGCAGCGACGGCCGCCGACATCGACTACATCCTCGAGCACGTCAACGAGGTCCTCGCGGTGAAGCTCACGCGTGCCGACGTCGAAGGTGTCTACGCCGGACTCCGTCCGCTGCTCTCGGGCGAGTCGGAGGAGACGTCGAAGCTCTCGCGCGAGCACATGGTGGCGCACTCGGTGCCGGGCCTCGTGCTCATCGCCGGCGGCAAGTACACGACCTACCGCATCATGGCGCAGGACGCCATCGACGCCGCGGCCGACGCCCTCGACGGCAAGATCCCCGCCTCCACGACGAAAGACATCCCGCTGCTCGGCGCCGTCGGCTACAAGGCCGCCTGGAATCGCCGCGGCAAGATCGCCCGCGCCTTCGGTCTCCACCGCGTGCGCATCGAGCACCTCCTCAACCGCTACGGAACCCTGACGGACGAGATCCTCGACCTCATCCGCCAGAACCCGCAGCTGGCCGAGCCGATGCCGGGCGCCGACGACTACCTGCAGGCCGAGATCACGTACGCCGCGACGCACGAGGGTGCGCTGCACCTCGATGACGTGCTCGCGCGACGCACGCGCATCTCGATCGAGGCGTGGGACCGCGGCATCTCGGCTGCGCCCGTCGCCGCGCGGCTCATGGCGGAAGCCCTCGGCTGGGACGACGAGCGCACGCAGCGTGAGATCGACACCTACGTCGAGCGGGTCGCTGCGGAGCTCGCGAGCCAGGAGCAGCCCGACGACGAGTCGGCCGACCGCATCCGCCTCGAAGCGCCGGACATCGACTCCGTGCTGGGTCACGCCGGCGACAACACGCCGTTCGGCACGGCCCCGTCGCTGCCGATGATCGAGGTCGACGAGACCGTCGACGTCGAAGCGGCAACCGTCAAGGCGGAGTCGAAGGACGCTCAGAAGTCGTAATGTCCACAGCTGTCCGCGCCAAGGCCGCGCCGCCGTCGATGGGTCGAGTGCTTGTCCGCCCCAAGTGGCTGGGTGTCCTCGCACTCGCCCTCGTCGTCGCGTCGATCTTCGCGTGGCTCGGGCGCTGGCAGCTGGAGTCCGCGTTCCTGTCGCTGGAGCACGGTCGCACCGTCGCCGAGGAGGCCTCGCAGCCTCCCGTCGGCCTCGGCGAGCTGGCTCAGCCCCAGGAGCGGGTGGCGGATGCCGCCGTCGGTCGTCAGGTGACGTTCGAGGGTGCGGTGGATGCGCGCGACTTCGATGTCGTCGCCGATCGTCTCCAGGGCGAGCTGCTCGGGTACTGGGTGATCGGGCACGTCGCCGTCACGGACGACGAAGCCGGCGCATCCACGAATGCCGATGTCGCGCCGGGTCTCGCCGTCGCGCTCGGGTGGACCGAGGACGAGGCCTCCGCTCGCGAGCTCGTCGCTGCGCTGCAGGGCTCCGGGAGAGGCGCAGAGCTTCCGCTCTCCGGCAGACTCGAATACGGCCAGGCGCCGCAGGTGAACCGCGGCGAGGACGCGCAGGCGCTCATCGCGATGGCACCCACGCACCTCATCAATCGCTGGGTAGAACCGGCGGCCCAGAACTATGGCATCTACGTGAGCCTCGATGAGGCCTCGATGCAGGCTGTCCTGGGGGAGTCCGCGAGTGCTGCCCCGCTCGACGCGATCACGCCGCAGGCGCTCGAGGCCCCGCAGCTGAACTGGCTGAACATCTTCTATGCCATCGAGTGGGTGCTTTTCGCAGGGTTCGCGATCTTCATGTGGTGGCGCCTCGCTCGCGACGAGTTCGAGAAGGAGCGCCGTGAGGCCTCCGAAGCTCCCAGCGTGCTGGCCGAGCAGCTCAAGCGCGACCGGCTGAAGGCCATGCTGGACGAGCGAACGAAGCGCGAGGCCGTTCGCCTAGACTAGAGGCCATGCCTCACGACGCCCTCCTGACTGCCAACCCCGGTTTCCGACGGGCGCTCCGCTTCTATCAGGTGACGGCCTATGTGACCGGCATCCTCCTCCTGCTGCTGTGCGTCGAGATGTTCCTCAAGTACGTCTTCCACCTCGAGGTCGAGGCGTTCGGCCCGTTCGGGTTCATCGCGCTGGTCCAGGAGGACACGACGACGGCGCTCAACTTGAGCCTCTGGGTGCTCATCGTCCACGGCTGGTTCTACGTCGTGTACCTCATCGCGTCGTACGTGCTGTGGCAGCAGATGCGCTGGCCCATCGTGTGGCTGATCGCCATGGCGGCCGGCGGCATCGTCCCGTTCCTGTCGTTCATCACGGAGTGGTTCATGTCGCGCCGAGCGAAGCGTGACCTCGTGCTCCGCGAAGAGCAGCGACTTGCCGAGGCAGGCGAAGACGAGAAGCTCCGGGCGTTCGAGGCGAGCCTGAGCGAGACGGAACGCGAACAGCTCGACGCCGACGTGCAGCAGTCGCTCGCCGAGCACCAGCGCCGCACCAAGTAGCACTCCCACACCACCGCAGCCGCACCGAGTTCTCTCCGCACCACCCGAAAGGTGTCCATGGCAACCACCGACCCGCAGGCCACAGACCAGCGCCCAGTGCTCGTCGTCGATTTCGGCGCGCAGTACGCGCAGCTCATCGCGCGGCGCGTCCGCGAGGCGAGCGTCTACTCGGAGATCGTGCCGCACACGATCTCGGCAGAGGAAGTCGCCGAGAAGAACCCCGTCGGCATCATCCTCTCCGGCGGCCCCTCCAGCGTGTACGCGGAAGAGGCGCCCTCCCTTGACTCCGGCATCCTCCAGCTCGGCGTTCCGACGCTGGGCATCTGCTACGGATTCCAGGTCATGGCGACGCAGCTCGGCGGCGAGGTCGCGAAGACGGGTCGACGCGAGTACGGCTCGACGGCGGTCAAGCTCGAAGCAGTTGCGTCGACGCTCCTCGACGGCCAGCCGGGCGACCAGACGGTCTGGATGAGCCACGGTGACTCGGTGGCGCGTGCGCCCGAGGGTTTCACGGTGCTCGCGACGACCGAGGACACGCCTGTCGCGGCGTTCCAGAACACCGAGCGCGGCCTGTACGGCGTGCAGTGGCACCCCGAGGTGCTGCACTCCGAGCACGGCCAGGCGCTCATCGAAGGATTCCTGCACCGTGCAGCTGGCATCCCGAGCGACTGGACGCCCGCCTCGGTCATCGACGAGCAGGTCGCGCGCATCCGCGAGCAGGTCGGCGACGCCAAGGTCATCTGCGGCCTCTCCGGCGGTGTCGACTCGGCAGTCGCAGCCGCCCTCGTGTACAAGGCCGTCGGCAGCCAGCTGACGTGCGTCTTCGTGGACCATGGCCTCCTTCGTCAGGACGAGCGCCGTCAGGTCGAGGAGGACTTCGTCGACGCGATCGGCGTGCGCCTCGTGACCGTGGATGCACGAGAGCAGTTCCTTACGGCGCTCGCGGGCATCACCGACCCAGAGGCGAAGCGCAAGGCCATCGGACGCGAGTTCATCCGCAGCTTCGAGCAGGCAGAGGTCGACCTCATCAAGGAGGCCCAGGAATCGGGGGAGCGCATCCGCTTCCTCGTCCAGGGAACCCTGTACCCCGACGTGGTCGAGTCGGGTGGCGGCACCGGAACTGCGAACATCAAGAGCCACCACAACGTCGGCGGTCTCCCCGAGGACATGCAGTTCGAGCTCGTCGAGCCCCTGCGCACGCTGTTCAAGGACGAGGTGCGTGCGGTGGGCCGCGAGCTGGGTGTTCCCGAGCCGATCGTCGCGCGTCAGCCGTTCCCCGGTCCCGGCCTCGGCATCAGGATCATCGGCGAGGTCACCCAGGAGCGGCTCGACCTGCTCCGAGAAGCGGACGCTATCGTGCGTCAGGAGCTGACGGCGGCGGGCCTCGACACCGAGATCTGGCAGTGCCCGGTCGTCTTGCTCGCAGATGTCCGGTCGGTGGGCGTCCAGGGTGACGGGCGCACCTACGGCCACCCGATCGTGCTGCGTCCCGTGTCCAGCGAAGACGCCATGACGGCCGACTGGACCCGCCTGCCATACGACCTGCTGGCGCGCATCTCGAACCGCATCACGAATGAGGTCGACGACGTGAACCGAGTTGTGCTCGACGTGACGTCGAAGCCGCCGGGAACCATCGAGTGGGAGTAGCCCTCGGCGAGAGCTGAGCCGAACGGGGATGCACCATGTGCATCCCCGTTCGTGCATTTTGTGCCATCTGCGGAGAAATCCGCGCACTTTCGTGGCGGCCGCTGCGGGGCCACTGGCGGCGGCCACTCGAGGGCGATACGTGGGGTGAAAAGGGTCCGGGGAATTGTGCCCGGGCATAAATGCCTGGTAGTAGAGGTCAAAAACGGAGTAGACGAACGGTTTTCGGTTTTCCGGCAGACAGTTCCGGACTTTTCAATCCGAAATTTGCAGCTCCAAGACGGCAAAAAACTGGCCCCCACAGCGAAAGACGTTGCTGGCCAAGGTCGTTGGGTAGTGGCATGGTTGGGGTAATCCACGACTGGCAAGTTCCCCCTCAGTTCAGAGAGTTCGCGACATGGCGCCACGATTTTCCACCGATCCGCACCCCCAGGTACCCGCAGAGACGGGCGTGCTCCCGTCCCTGCCACGAGAGGAGCTGCCTTCTGATCACCTCGTCGACCACGCACTCCTCCAGGACGCCGCGAATCAGCTCGCCGAGGTGAATCCCGATCACGGGGTCTCCGTCGAGTATCAGGGCCAGTGGGTCTCCGTCATGCCAGGGGAGCACATCGAGATCGGCCGCGACGCCGACATCCGGCTCGACGCCAACCCGTTCCTGCACCGCAAACTCCTCCGCATCGTCGCGAAGGACGGACTCTGGTTCGTGGCGAACATCGGCACCAGGATGACACTCAGCATCGTCGACGGCTCAGGGCGGGTGCAGGCCAGGCTCCTCCCAGGCGCGCGGATCCCGATCGTCTTCGAGCGCACGAGCATCCACTTCTCGGCAGGGGAGCGCCACTACGAGGTCAGGATCCACGCGGTCTCACCCGTCTACATGGACCTTCCTGCGGGCTCCGGCTCCACGGTCGAGGTTCCAGGTCGCGAGGCCACCCACATCGCGCTGACGCCCGCGCAGCGGCTCCTGCTCCTCGCCCTGTGCGAATCGGTGCTGCTTCGCGGCGAGAACGGTCTTGGCGACATCCCCACCAGCGCTCGAGCTGCAGAGCGGCTCGGTTGGACCGTCACCGCCTTCAACCGCAAGCTCGACAACGTTTGCGAGAAGCTCGACCGTGTCGGCGTCGAGGGGCTCCGCGGAGGGGCACGCTCGTACGCGACCAACCGGCGTGCTCGGCTCGTCGACTACGCCGTGCGCAACCGTCTCGTCTCGGAGGACGAGCTGTACCTCCTCGACATCGACCCGGAAGCGGGCATCGACGACCGGACGCTGCCCGCGCGACGGTAGCCGCAGGCACACCCGAACGACAGAATGGCCGCTCCTGGAGGAGCGGCCATTCTGCGTACGACGTGCTGCGCTAGTTGTTGCCGCGCAGGATCGCGAGGACGCGGATGATCTCGACGTAGATGAAGACGACGGTCGAGACGAGGCTGTAGGCCCCGATCCAGCCGTACTTGCGGGGAGCTCCGCCTTCGACGCCGTTCTTGATGAGCTCGAAGTCCATGACCAGCATGTACGCGCCCATGAGGACGGCGAAGATGCCGAGGATGACGCCGAGCGGGATGCCGAAGACCTCCATGGAGCGCATGCCCCAGGGGCCGGCAGCGCTCTGGAAGCCGAACATCATCATGCCGAAGTTGATGAGCGAGAAGAGGGCGTAGCCGAGCATGGCGACGAGCACGATCTTCGTCATGCGAGGCGAGGTGCGGACCTTGCCGAAGCGGAACAGCACGAGCGTCACGGCGACCACGGAGAACGTCGCGAGGACGGCCTGCATGGCGATGCCCGGGTACATCTGCTCGAGGATCGAGGAGAGTCCACCGACGAGAAGACCCTCAGCCGCCGCGAAGGCGAAGATGAGGCCGGTCTTCGGCTCGCGCTGGAACGCGAGCACCAGCGAGAGCACCAGAGCGCCGATCGCGCCGATGATCATGAGCATGGGGACGAACCACGCGACGGCTGCCGCGACGAGCACGATGCCGAAGAGGCCCGCGGTCTTGGCGATGGTGTCCTCGTAGGACATCCGGTCCATCTGATCGGGGCTCGCAGGCGGTGCCTGGAACTGGGCGTTCAGCTGCTCGGCCGTGAGGGGCGCGGGAGGCTGCTGACCGTGTGTCGGCGCGGACTGCGCCCTCCCGTATTGGGGAGCGGTGGGCGCCTGGCCGAACTGTTGGCCGTGCTGCCTGCGTGCCTCCCCGTTGAAGTAAGGGTTGCGTTCTAGCGCGGAATTCGCCATGGCTGTCCGTGAGTCCGTTCTGTCTCGAAGGTCAAGATGCCCGCCGTAGACGGGGTTGCCGGGATTCTAGCGAAAGAGTTCGTGAATCAAGCCTGGAGCTGTGCGCCGTCAGCGGACACTCGGCGAGCGAGGGGCGCTCGCGCGCGCATCCCGGCCGGTGCCGAACAGGACGCGCGGGAGGAGCAGGAACGCGCCGAGCACGATCGATGCGACCACGACGAACGCCGCCTCCGCCGTGTCGCCCACGAGGAGGCGAAGCAGCATGCCGCCGCCGACGGTGACGACCCAGATGAAGACTCCGGACGGGAGCGGACGCCACGGCTTCCATCTGAACAGCGTCACGAGCACCCAGCCGACGAGGAGCCCGAGTACAAACGGCCATCCCGTCGTCACGATGCCGGCCAGGGACAGCCCCTCGGAGTGGCTCATCCGCCCGATGATCGCGAAGACCACGACGAGCAGGAGATCCACGATGAGTGGGAGCGCGTAGCCGCCGCCAGCGCGATAGATCGAACGAGTACGCCGCATGACACCAACGGTACGCCGGGGTGCGACATACTGCGCGCGTGAACGCGCCCATTCACCAGACCTCGCCCCTCCTCATCGGCCACCGAGGGGCCCCCGCCCATCTCCCCGAGCACACGATCGACGGCTATCTCCTGGCTCTGCGGCAGGGGGCCGACGCGCTGGAACCGGATGTCGTCCCGACCCGCGACGGGGTGCTTCTCGTGCGACATGAGCCGCTGCTCGGAGAGAGCACCGATATCAGGTCCAGAGCCGCCGAGTTCGGCCCCGCTCGGCGAGCGTGGACGCCGGACGGCACGGTCACCGACTGGTTCGCCCACGACTACACGTGGGAGCAGCTGCGGACACTGAACGCGGTGGAGCGTATCCCGAGCGTCCGCCCTGCGAACACGGCGTTCGATGGGCAGCTGCCGATGATCAGGCTCCGCGAGCTCGTCGAGCTGCTCGCCGAGCGGCGGACGACCGCGGGTCAGCGGCCTCGCCTCGTGATCGAGCTGAAGCATGCGAGCTGGTTCCGCGGACTCGGCTTCGACCTCGTCGAGCTCCTCGAGCGGGAGCTTGCCGGACTCTGGGGCACGCCCGTGCTCGACGCCCTGGTGCTCGAGAGCTTCGAAGGGGAGGTGCTGCGCGAGGTGCGGCGACGCGGCGTGGCCGCGGGCGCATCCCTCGTCTACCTCATCGACAGCGAGGGCGTTCCTGACGACCGGCGAGCACGAGACGGCGCGGTGGCGAGCGACTACGCGAGCGATCTCACCGACCGGGGGCTGGATGCGGTCGCGGAGTGGGCGGACGGCATCAGCCCCAGCCACCTGCTGCTCGGGATCGCGGACGAGGCCGGCGCGATGCATCCGGAGGCTGGGCGGAGCCTGGTCGGGCGAGCACACGCGAGGGACCTGCGGGTGTTCACGTGGACGCTGCGGCCAGAAGACCACTTCCTGCCGCCAGCGCTCGCGGGCAGACCAGAGGCCTACTGGCGCGGCATTCTGCGGACGGGGGTCGACGGCGTGTTCGCGGATGCGCCCGGTCGTGTCCGTGCGCTGATCGACGAGCTCCATCCCACACGGTGAGGCAGCCCAGACGGCAGAAATGCCAGACGGCAGAAGTTCCAGACGACAGAAGTTCCAGGCGACAGAAGTTCCAGGCGACAGAAGAGCGAGAGATGCAGGCTCCCGGTCCGGGGAGCGTGCATCTCTCGCACTTCTCTGGCGCTCGGGGCGGGAATCAGGCCTTCGCGGAGACCCTGCCGAGCGTCTTCAGCTCGTCGTCGGTGAGCTTCAGCGTGAAGGCGTCCGTGATGAGCGGCAGCTGCGCGGCCGTGCGCGCGCTTGCGATCGGTGCGACGACGCCGGGCTGAGCGGCGAGCCAGGCGAGCGCCACGGTACCCGGCTGGGTGTCGTGGGTCTTCGCGATGGTGGCGACTGCATCCGCGATCGCGTAGCCGTGGTCGTTCCGGTACTGCTCGACGGAGCTTGCGCGGGCCGACTCGACCTCGACGTCTCTGCGGTATTTGCCCGTCAGGAAGCCGTGCGCCAGCGCGAAGTAGGGGACGACGCCGATACCGGCTTCGCGGGCCAGCGGCAGCAGCTCGCTCTCGATGTCGCGCTCGAGGAGGTTGTACTCGGGCTGCAGCGTCGTCGGCTGGTGCAGGCGGCCGTTCTCGACCGCCGCCAGCCACTCGCGCAGCCGAGGCGGCGAGTAGTTCGAGACGCCGATGGCCTTGATCTTGCCGGCGTCGACAAGCTCGGAGAAGACGGCGGCGGTCTCGGCGATGGGCGTCTCCGGGTCGTCGCGGTGCGCGTAGTAGAGATCGATCCGCTCGACACCGAGGCGCTCGAGGCTGTCGTCCACGGCAGCACGAACATTGTCGGCGCTGAGGCCCGGCCGCTTCGCGAACTGTGCGACCTTGGTCGCGATGACAAGATCCTCCGGGCGACCGCGGGAGCGGAGCCACTCGCCGATGATGGTCTCGGATTCCGCACCCGAGTTGCCCGGAATCCAGGCCGAGTAGACGTCAGCGGTGTCGATGAAGTTGCCGCCGGCCTCGACGTAGGCGTCGAGGATCGCGAACGACTCGTCGCGGTCGGCCGTCCAGCCGAAGACGTTGCCGCCGAGGGCGACGGGGGAGACGGAGAGCGTCCCGCCGAGCGCGCGGCGGGCGGGGGAGAGCTGCGTGGTCAAGGTGATTCCCTTCCGCGGCCTCCGCGATGTCGGTGGCCGCACCTACAATCAACGAGTCATGACGCTACTGCCACCTGTCTTCGATCCCTCTGAAAACGACCTCCTCGACGGACTCAATCCGCAACAGAAGGAAGCCGTCACCTACCGCGGCCCCGCGCTGCTCATCGTGGCGGGCGCGGGCTCCGGCAAGACGCGAGTGCTCACCCACCGCATCGCCGGTCTCATCGCCTCCCGTGAGGCCTGGCCGAGCCAGATCCTCGCGATCACCTTCACCAACAAGGCCGCCGCCGAGATGCGCGAGCGCATCCAGCACATCGTGGGAGGTGCAGCGGATGGCATGTGGATCTCCACGTTCCACTCGGCCTGCGTGCGCATCCTGCGACGCGAGGCCGACAAGTTCGGCTTCACGACGAGCTTCACGATCTACGACTCGGCCGACTCGAAGGCCCTCATCAAGCGCATCGTGAAGGCCCTCGAGGCCGATGTGCTCGGCTTCACCGTCTCGAGTGTGCAGTCGCGCATCTCGAAGCTGAAGAACGAGCTCACCGACGTCGACGGCTTCGCACGCCAGGCCAACATGAGCGACCCGCGCGACGCGATGTTCCTCGACATCTACCGGCAGTACACCCAGTCGCTGCGTCGCGCCAACGCCTTCGACTTCGACGACCTCATCTCGCAGACAGTGTGGATGCTCCGCGCCTTCCCCGATGTCGCGGCCCAGTACCAGCGCCGGTTCCGCCACGTGCTGGTCGACGAGTACCAGGACACGAACCACGCCCAGTACTCGCTCATCCGTGAGCTCACGCGCTCGGTGGAGCCGCAGCACGTGCCGCACGACACCCGCATGGAACTCGACGCGAACGGCGGCATCCCTGGGGCCTCGCTCACGGTCGTCGGCGACTCCGACCAGTCGATCTACGCCTTCCGCGGCGCGGACATCCGCAACATCAGCGAGTTCGAGCGCGACTTCTCCGACGCGAAGGTGGTGCTGCTCGAGCAGAACTACCGCTCCACGCAGAACATCCTCTCGGCCGCCAACGCGGTCATCCGCAACAACTTCGACCGCGTCGACAAGAAGCTCTGGTCCGACGGCGGCGAGGGCGCGAAGATCGTCGGCTTCACTGGCTTCTCCGCCCACGACGAGGCGCAATTCGTCGCAGATGAGATCCACAAGCTCCGCGATGCCGGCCAGAGCTACAACGACATGGCCGTCTTCTACCGGACCAACGCGCAGACGCGTGCGCTCGAAGAGATCTTCATCCGCTCCGCCGTGCCCTACCGCCTCGTCGGCGGGACGAAGTTCTACGAGCGCGCCGAGATCAAGGACCTCATCGCGTATCTGACAGCCCTCGTCAACCCAGCCGACGAGATGTCGACGAGGCGCATCCTGAACTCCCCGAAGCGGTCGATCGGACCGGCGACGGAGACTGCGATCTGGGACTTCGCGAACCGGTACGACATCACGTTCCGTGACGCCATGCGCCGCGCGGGCGAGCTCGGGCTCGGGCCGAAGGTCACGGGTGCCATCGCGCAGCTCGCCAAGCTGCTCGACGACGCGACCGCCGGCCTCGACATCGACGCACCGACCGGGCGCAAGACGGTGAGCCAGACGCTGAAGACCATCGTCAAGGGCACCGGCTACCTCGAGAAGCTCCTGCAGACCGGCAACCCCCAAGACGAAGCCCGTGCCGAGAACGTCGAGGAGCTCATCTCTGTCGCCGCAGAGTTCGACAAGAACAACGCGGGCGGCTCCGTCATCGACTTCCTCACGGATGTCGCTCTCGTCGCGGCTGCCGACGACCTCATCGACGAGTCCGGAGCCGTCGTTCTGATGACGCTCCACACCGCGAAGGGGCTCGAGTACGACTCGGTCTTCATCACGGGAGTCGAGGAGGAGCTGCTGCCTCACCGCATCGCCGCAGACGAGCCAGGCGGCCCCGCTGAGGAGCGACGCCTCTTCTACGTGGGCATCACGCGTGCGCGCAAGCGCCTGCACCTGTCGCTCGCCATGATGCGCTCGCAGTTCGGCGAGACCGCGGCTGCGCTCCCGAGCCGCTACCTGCAGGAGATTCCGTCCGAGCTCATCGAATGGAGGGTCTCGCCGGGATCCGCCGCAGGCAGGGGCGGTTACGAGCAGCGGTCGGTGACCTCCGCTCGCAAGCCGCTCGGCAGCGAGGGCTACGGGACAGCTGGCGGCTACGGGCGCAGCGCTGCCGACGCCGGCAGCGCTGGCTTCTCCAGCGCCGTGCGGTTCCGCGACTCCGACGCGGGCCGCGAGACCGCCCCCAAGGCCAAGCCGAAGCAGAAGTGGATCAACGAGGTCACGGGACAGATGCGCGACAACAGCGGCATGGAGCTCGTCGCCGGTGACCGCATCACACACGTCGACTTCGGTGAGGGCACCGTGCGCGCGATCCTCGGCAGTGAGGCGAAGCGAATCGCGGAGGTCGACTTCGACAGCGCCGGCCGAAAGAAGCTGCTCGTGAAACTCGCTCCGATCGAGAAGCTGGGCACCTGAGGCCCCCGCTGGCACTAGGCTGGACGACGGACGTGTTTTGCCGGGCGGCGGGCACACACTGCCTGCCGGCGATGCGGTCCGCTCTGCAAATTCTGAAGGCTCGAGCGCGAGAATCCGAAGGCTCGGGCGAACGAACGCGACGACGCGTCGCGGATGGGATGAAACGTGGATCTCTTTGAGTACCAGGCGCGAGATGTATTCGACGCCCACGGTGTTCCAGTTCTCCAGGGACTCGTGGCCTACACGCCCGAGGAGGCGAAGGCCGCAGCCGAGAAGATCGGCGGCGTCACCGTCGTCAAGGCACAGGTGAAGGTCGGAGGCCGCGGCAAGGCTGGCGGCGTCAAGCTCGCCAAGACCCCCGACGAGGCGTTCACCGCAGCCGAGGCCATTCTGGGCCTCGACATCAAGGGCCACATCGTAGAGAAGGTCATGATCGCGCAGGGCGCGGACATCGACCAGGAGTTCTACTTCTCCGTGCTCCTCGACCGCGCCAACCGCTCGTACCTCGCCATGGCGAGCGTCGAGGGTGGCATGGAGATCGAGCAGCTCGCCGTCGAGAAGCCAGAGGCGCTCGCGCGTGTGGCCGTCGACCCGATCCGCGGCATCGACGCAGCCAAGGCCGAGGAGATTGCGCGCGCCGCGAACTTCCCGGAAGAGCTCGTCGCCAAGGTCGCTGACGTCTTCGTCAAGCTCTACGAGGTGTACAACCAGGAAGACGCGACACTCGTCGAGGTCAACCCGCTGGTCCTCACCAAGGGCGGCGACATCGTCGCTCTCGACGGCAAGGTCACGATCGACGAGAACGCCGAGTTCCGTCACGCCGACCACGTCGCGCTCGCCGAGGCAGCAGGCGGGCTCGACCCGCTCGAGGTCAAGGCGAAGGCCCACGACCTCAACTACGTGAAGCTCGACGGCTCCGTCGGCATCATCGGAAACGGCGCTGGCCTCGTCATGTCGACGCTCGACGTCGTCGCTGGCGCCGGCGAGAAGCACGGCGGACAGAAGCCCGCCAACTTCCTCGACATCGGAGGCGGAGCATCCGCTGAGGTCATGGCCGCTGGTCTCGACGTCATCCTCGGCGACGAGCAGGTCAAGTCGGTCTTCGTGAACGTCTTCGGCGGTATCACCTCGTGCGACGCCGTCGCCAACGGCATCGTCGGCGCGCTCAACACGCTCGGTGACTCGGCCACGAAGCAGATCGTCGTCCGCATCGACGGCAACAACGTCGAAGAGGGTCGTCGCATCCTCGCCGAGGCGAACCACCCCCTCGTGACCGTCGTCGCCACCATGGACGAGGCAGCCGACAAGGCCGCCGAACTCGCCGCCCGCGCCTGAGTCGCCCGAAGAAAAGCAGAGAAGGAACAACAATGTCGATCTTCCTCGACGAGAACTCCAAGATCATCGTTCAGGGCATCACCGGCTCTGAGGGCTCGAAGCACGCCACGCGCATGCTCGAGGCCGGCTCCAACATCGTCGGAGGCACCAACCCCCGCAAGGCCGGGCAGACGCTCGAGCTCGCGGGCAAGGAACTCCCGATCTTCGGCACCGTGAAGGAGGCCATCGAGGCCACCGGCGCGAACGTCACCGTCATCTTCGTGCCGCCGGCCTTCGCCAAGGACGCCATCATCGAAGCCATCGACGCCGAGATCCCGCTTGCCGTGGCGATCACCGAGGGCATCCCGGTCAAGGACTCCTCCGAAGCCTGGTCGCACGCGCAGAGCGTCGGCAAGACGCGCCTCATCGGCCCGAACTGCCCAGGCATCATCTCCCCGGAGAAGTCGCTCGCCGGCATCACGCCCGCGAACATCACGGGCGCCGGCCCCATCGGCCTCGTCTCCAAGTCGGGCACGCTCACGTACCAGATGATGTACGAGCTCCGCGACCTCGGCATCTCGACCGCGATCGGCATCGGTGGCGACCCCGTCATCGGCACGACGCACATCGACGCCCTCGAGGCGTTCGAGGCTGACCCCGACACGAAGGCGATCGTCATGATCGGCGAGATCGGCGGAGACGCCGAAGAGCGTGCCGCCGAGTACATCAAGGCGCACGTGACGAAGCCCGTCGTGGGCTACGTCGCCGGCTTCACCGCCCCTGAGGGCAAGACCATGGGACACGCGGGCGCGATCGTCACCGGGTCCGCGGGCACCGCGCAGGCGAAGAAGGAGGCCCTCGAGGCTGCAGGCGTCCGCGTCGGCACGACGCCCACCGAGACCGCCAACCTCCTCCGCGAGGTCTACGCAGCGCTCTAGCGAGCAGCCGCAGAGCACCGGCTCTGCACACGACGAAGTGGGCTGCAGCCCCGTGGAGACACGGGCTGCAGCCCATTCGTCTCACCGACGCCATGATCCCCATCTCGCGTCGAGCACTTGAACCCGGCACCGCTGAGCGGTTGCCGCACTGAGATCTGAGACAGGATGCCCGTGACTCGACCCGAGTCGGCCCCAGCACGACCGAACGGTCACCCCGGCGCGCAGTCGGGCTCGAATCCCCGAGGGCGTCCCGCGGCCCACTCCGGGGGACACCCTGGCGGCCGCCCCGGCGGCCATCCGGCTGCTGCGGTTCCACTCGACCCGCGTGTCGTCGGTGCGACCTCGAGGGCGAGGGTCGCGGTGCCCCTGGCGCTCGGCTGGCTGCAGGCGCTGGCCCTGGCTGGCGTTCTGCTGCTCGTCGGAGGAGCACTCGACTCAATCCTCGCGGGGGAGCTTCCGAACGCGAGCACCGTCATCCTCCTGGGCGCTCTGGTCGTGGCGGCAGCCGCTGCCGCCGCAGTCTCCACGGTCCTGGTCCAGCGCAGCAAGAACTCGACCGAACGCGCCCTGCGCAGGCTGCTTGTCGGCCAGCTCTTCGCCGTCGGGCCGCTGGCCCTCGGCCGGGAACGCACGGGCTCCCTCGTCAGCACGGCCACAGCCTCGATCGACCGCGCATCCGCCTACCGAGCGGGATTCCTCGGGCCGATCATCGCCTCGCTGACCACGCCGCTCCTCGTGCTGGCGGTCATCGCCGTCTCCATCGACCCGCTCACCGCCGGGCTCCTGCTGCTGCTCGTGCCGCTCATCCCCCTCATCATCATCGGGGTCCAGCGCGCGTTCCGTTCATCGACGGGCGCGTACAGGCGCAGCGCGGGTCAGCTCTCGGCGGCTTTCCTCAGCGCCATCCAGGGCCTCACGACCCTGACCCTGAACCGGGCCGCCGCGCGGACGGGTGAGGAGCTGCGTGAGCGAGGCGAGCAGAACAGACGCAGGGTCATGCGGCTGCTCGCCGGCAACCAGGTCCTCATCCTGGCGGTCGACGCGGTCTTCTCGCTCGCCATGATCACGGGCGCGGCGGGCCTTGCCGTCTGGCGACTCGAGGACGGCGCCATCACGCCTGGTCAGGCCGCAGCACTGGTGCTGCTCTCGACCCTGCTGACGGGGCCCGTCGACATCGTCGGCCAGTTCTTCTACATCGGCATGACGGGCCGCAACGCCGAGCGGGAGCTGAGCGCCGCGATCGCCGCCCGGCCCGTGGCTGACAGCCCGCCACCGGCGTCGGCGCCCGCCGGACCAGACCGAGTGGCTGCGCTCGAACTGCGCAGCGTCACCGCCGGCTACGAGCGAGGGCAGGCGGTGCTCTCGGAGTACTCGCTGCGCATCGAGCCTGGAGAGCGAGTCGTCATCACCGGCCCGAGCGGTTCGGGCAAGTCGACGCTCCTGACCCTGGCCCAAGGGCTCCTCGCGCCTCGCCAGGGGATCGTGCTCGTCGGGGGAGAGCCAGCAGGCAGCTCACAGGCGCGTGCCGCGCTCGCCGTCGTCGAGCAGACCACGTTCCTCTTCACCGGCACCGTCGCCGACAACCTCCGGGTCGCGAAGCCGAACGCCAGCGACGACGAGCTGTGGGCCGCCCTTGCCGCGGCGGAACTCAGCGAAGACCTCGAGCGCTCCCCGGACGGTCTCGCGACGCAGGTCGGCGAGAGCGGCCTCTCGATCTCGGGCGGGCAGGCGCAACGCGTCGCCATCGCCAGGGCGTTCCTGCGGGATGCGAGCGTGCTGCTCCTCGACGAGCCGACCGCCCAGGTCGACCTGCGCTCGGAGCGCCTCATCACGCGGGCGCTCGCGAAGCTGGCAGAAGGGCGAACGGTCGTCATGGTCTCGCACCGGCCGACCAGCATCCTCGCGGCCGACAGAGTCGTCACCCTCGAAGCGACAGCTCCCAGTCGTCCGGCGGATGCCGACGGTTCGCGTTCGCGGCCACCGCAGCACCCTGGCCACACACACGGAAGGGGAGCGCGACGATGACCGCCGCATCCACTGCGCTCGACACTCGCCAGCCCACCAGGCCCCAGCTTGTGGCCTGGCTGCTGCGCCAGACGGCGCCGCTGCTCTGGCCGCTGGCCCTCGCCACTCTGCTGCGGATCGTCGGACAGCTCTCGGGCATCGCCATCCTGGTCGTCGCGATGCTCGGCGTCTCCGGGGCGCTGTCGCTCGCTGGCACGATCTGGACGATGGTCGCGCTCGCGCTCGCGAAGGCCGTCCTTCGCTACCTCGAGCAGTTCAGCGGCCACTTCGTGGCCTTCGCCGCCCTCGCTCGGCTGAGGAACCTGTTCTATGCCAGGCTCGCGCCGCAGGCCCCCGCCGCGACCGAGGGTGCGGGCAGCGGTGAGCTGAGCGAACGCGGCACGCGCGACATCGACCGAGTCGAGGTGTTCTTCGCGCACACGGCGCCGCCAGCGATCTCGGCGGTGGCAGTCCCCGCTGCCGCGCTCATCTGGCTCGGCACCACCCAGGGCGCAGCGCTGGCCCTGGCCATCGCGCCGTTCATCGTCGTGGTTGTGCTGGTGATCCCGCTGATCGGGGGTCGAGCAGGCTGGCGCGCCTCGCAGGAGACCGTCGCGGCGAAGGGCGTCGTCGCCCAGCACGTCAGCGACTCCGTCCAGGGTGTGCGAGAAGTGCTCGCCTTCGAGCATGCCGAGGCCCGCCTCTCGGACATGGATGCGCGCGGCGAGTCGGGGGCTCGCGCGTCCGCGTTCGCTTCCCGAGTCGCCGCGCTCCGCGGTGGACTCGTCGTGCTGCTCCAGTGGGGCTCCGTGGTCGCGGTGCTGCTCGTCGGAGGAGGTGGCGTCGTGACCGGGGGCCTCGGCTACGAGCAGCTGCTCGTCGCGCTCGCGGTCGCGGTCGGACTCTTCGTGCCGACTCGCGCCGTCGAGAGCTTCGTGACCGACCTCAACGCGTCGTTCGCGAGCGCTGCTCGCCTCTACGAGGTCATCGAGCGGCCGCCTCTCGTGACGGATGCGCTCGCCGACGATGCGGCCAGGGTCCAACCGGCTCGAGGTGACCTCGGTGAACTCCAGCCGCGTCCGGTCGCGCTCGCCTTCGAGGGCGTGACGTTCGCGTACCCGGGCGCGGGCGGCTCGACCTCCGCCGCACCGAGGGCCGTGCTCGATCGGATCTCCTTCGAGCTGCGCGCGGGCGAGCACCTCACCGTGGTGGGACCGTCCGGCAGCGGCAAGTCCACGATCGCGTCGCTCGCCCTCCGCTTCTGGGACCCGGATCTCGGGTCGGTGTCGCTGGCCGGCAGCCGTCCCGGTGCTCCGCAACCCCTGCAGCGCATCCCGCTCGACGAGCTGCGCACCCGGATCGCACTCGTGCCGCAGCGTCCGTACCTGAGCGACGGCACGGTGGGGCAGAACGTTGCGCTCGCCCGACCTGACGCGAGTGACGAGGAGATCTTCCAGGCCTTGCGCGTCGCCGCCCTCGACGAATGGGTGCGCGAGCAGCCGAAGGGCCTTGGCACTCCGGTGCGAGAGCGCGGCGGCGGCCTCTCTGGCGGGCAGCGGCAGCGCGTTGCGATCGCACGCGCCGTGCTGGCGAACCCGGAGGTGCTTGTGCTCGACGAGGCGACGAGCGCGCTCGACGGTGCCACTGAGCGGACCGTCCGCGCACGCCTCGCGGAGTGGGCCGGGCGGCGCAGCATCCTCGAGATCAGCCACCGGATCGATACGCTCGACGACACCGATCGAGTCATCGTGCTCGACGCAGGACGGGTCGTGGAGGAGGGGGCGCCAGACGGCCTCCGTGCCGCGGGAGGTCCGTTCCAGCAGCTCCTGGAGCGCTGACCGCCGCGCCGCTGGCATGCGTCGCAGGAAGCACCGGACTTCTGTCAGGTGAGGACGCGGGCCGTCCGATCACGGAGGTCAGTCGGACTGGCCGGTGGCCGCGCCGCCGTGCTGGTGCAGCTCCAGCTCGATGAACGCGCCGATCATGGCGCGATAGCTCGCTTCGACGACCGCAGGGGAGCTTCCACCCTGTTCCGCGAGTGCCCGCACCTTCGCGATGACCTGCTCCACGCGCGCGGGAGCCCGCACCGCACCAGTGTCCTGACCGCGTTTGGCGACCGCCGCGCGTTCGACCCAGCGCTGCCGCTCGCCGATGAGCTCCACGATTCGGGCGTCGAGCGCGTCGATGGCGCGTCGGATGTCTGTCATCTCGTCAGGGCCTGTTGATCCAGTCATTCCGGCAGGTTAGCGGCTATCGTCGGGGTGCTATGCCTCGCCCGATCACGTACCTGTACTCGGCCGTCGACGCGCTCGTCGCGGCTGCGGTCGGCCTCGGCGTCCCGCTGCTCGCGGTCGTCGCGGTGCAGCTGGCGACGACGGGCTTCGGCAGCGACTTCGCTGCTGGCTTCGAGTACGCGGCGGCCATCTGGGCTCTCTCGCTCGGGGGGTCCGTGGGGGCGGTGCTCGACCCGAGCTCGGGTCTTGTGCCTGCCGGAACCGAGGCGGTGACCTTCACGCTGCGGGTGATGCCACTGGGCCTCACGCTCATCACGGTGTGGCTGGCTCACGTGACCGGGGTTCGCGTGCGTGCGGCCTCCGACCTCATCTGGCCCGGCCTCCTCCTGACCGGTGCGCTGTTCGGCGCCGCCGCCGCCGGGGTATCGCTCGCGGCGAGCGGCCGTGGCCTCGACATCGGCGTCTGGCAGACCGCCGTCGTGGGTGCGGTCGTCTTCTTGGGCGCTGCGTTCGTCGGGGCGCGCGGATGGCAGGTCGCACCGTTCGACTCGATCCTCTCGAGCGTCGAGGAGCGCGCACGGGCGGCCTTGTCCCAGGGGCTGAGGGCGGCCGGCCTCATGGTCACCGGCATCCTCGGAGCGGGAGCGGTGCTGCTGCTCGTCGCTGTCCTCGTGGGGCTCGCGAGCATCCTGGCGCTCTTCCAGTCACTCCCGCTCGATGTGACGAGCGCGATCGTGGTTGGGCTCAGTCAGCTCGTGATCGCCGTGAACGGCGTCGTCTGGTCTGCTGCGTGGATGCTCGGCTCTGGGTTCGCGATCGGCACCGGGTCGCAGGTCACCCCCGTCGAGACGCTGGTCGGCCCCATGCCCGTCCTCCCGCTTCTCGGCGCCATCCCGGCGTCTCCGCCACTGCTCGCTGTCTCGATCATCGCCGTTCCTGTCCTGGTCGGGCTTGCTGCCATGGTGGGGGTTCGGATGCACGCCCCGGCTGGTGCAGACCGGGGCGTGTGGACTCGCGTCTCGGTCGCGGTGGCGGCCGCGGCGCTCGCGGCCGTCGCGATCGGGATCCTCGCCCTTGCTGCTGGCGGCTCGGCTGGCCCTGGTCGCCTCGCGGAGATCGGCCCCTTCCCCTTGCTCACCGGTGCCAGCGCGTTCGGCACGCTTGCGCTCGGCGCCCTCGTCGGGGCACTGGTGCCGCTCTCTGCTGAGCAGCTCGATGAAGACGATGAAGCCGACGATGCCGACGCCGAGGAATCCGGCAGGAGCGCCCGTGATGGGCGAAAGAAGCACAGTCGTGCATCCGTCGGCACGCCCACGTCGACGCCCACGTCGACGCCGACGGGACGTGACGAGCCGAGCGGACCGCAGCCGCGTGAGAAGGTGAGCGGTTCACCGGCGGGCGCGAGCGCTGCTTCCTCCAAGCGCCGCGCACGACGTGATGGCACCGACGAGCGCACCTGGGTCGCGGACGCCGTCTCGAAGCGCTTCGAGGATCCGGGCGAGGTCGAGAAGAAGCCGGGAACCGCACTCGAGGTGCGCGCCGACGATCAGCCTGCGGAGCGGCAGACATCCGAGATTCGCCGCGCGAAGCGGCTCAAGGTCGAGAACCCGCGCTACGACGACGAGCCGGACATCTACGCCGACATCGATCTCGACGACTGAGCAGGACTGACCCGGGAGCCCCGACCGTGCGCAGCGATTAGACTGACCCGGTGCTCAAGGTAGTCGTCCTCATCTCCGGCGCGGGTTCGAACCTGCAGGCGCTGCTCGAGACACTCCGGGCCTCCGCCGATTCCGCATCGCCTATCGGCGCCGAGATCGTGGCGATCGGTGCCGACCGGAATGCAGCCGGCCTCGCGCTCGCGCAGGAGTTCGGCATCCCGTCGTTCGTGGTGCGCCCGAAGGACTTCGCCGACCGGGAGGCCTGGGGCGTGGAGCTGCTCGCGCAGATCCAGAGCTTCGAGCCGGACCTCACGCTGCTCTCCGGCTTCATGCGGCTCGTGCCGCCTGCCATGGTGGATGAGCTGGCCCCGCGTCTCCTGAACACCCACCCCGCGTACCTGCCGGAGTTCCCAGGGGCGCATGCCGTGCGCGACGCGCTCGACGCCGGCGTGGCTGAGACGGGCGCCTCCATCATCATCGTCGACAACGGCGTCGACACCGGTCCGATCGTCGATCGCGTCCGCATCCCCGTACTCCCCGGTGATACCGAGGAGCTGCTCCATGGCCGCATCAAGGTCGCGGAGCGCCGTCTGCTGGAAGACACCGTCAGAGGCGTTGCCTCGGGCGAAATCGCACTCGAGGAAAGAGCCAACGCATGAGCACCCCCGCTTCACACGAATCGCTGACCACCCTCGAGCGGATCGAGCCCAAGCGCGCGCTCGTGTCCGTGAGCGACAAGAGCGGCCTGCTCGAGCTGGCCGCGGGACTGAATGCTGCCGGGGTCGAGATCGTCTCCACCGGTTCGACCGCGAAGACCATCCGCGAGGCGGGATTCGACGTCACGGACGTGCAGCAGGTGACCGGGTTCCCGGAGTCGCTTGACGGTCGTGTCAAGACACTGCACCCAGGCGTGCACGCGGGGATCCTCGCTGACCGGCGGATCGCCGACCACCTCCGTCAGCTCGAGGAGCTCGGCATCGAGCCGTTCGAGCTCATCGTCGTGAACCTGTACCCCTTCGTCGAGACGGTCGCCTCCGGGGCAGATGCGCCGGCGATCATCGAGCAGATCGACATCGGCGGCCCCGCCCTCGTGCGCGCCTCCGCCAAGAACTTCGCGAACGCCACGATCGTCACGTCTCCGAGCGACTACGCCAGGGTTCTCGAGGAGATCTCTGGCGGAGGTGTGACGCTCTCGACGCGTCGCGCGCTTGCCGCCGCCGCGTTCCAGCACACGTCGAGCTACGACCAGGCTGTCGGTGCGTGGTTCGCGTCGCACATCCAGGAGGTCGAGGCGGCTGCAGCTGCGGAACCCGCCGCAGGCTCGGCGTCCGACGTGCTCCCGGGCTCCTTCACCATCGAGGGCACCCAGCTCGCTGTCCTCCGCTACGGCGAGAACTCGCATCAGGTCGCGGCCGTGTACGGGCGAGCAGACGGCAGGGGCATCGCCCAGGCCGAGCAGCTCCACGGCAAGGAGATGTCGTACAACAACTACGTCGATGCCGACGCGGCCCTCCGGGCGGCGTTCGACCACACCTCGCCGGCTGTCGCCATCATCAAGCATGCCAACCCGTGCGGCATCGCGGTCGCGCCTGCGGGGCTCGCACCGGCCGAGGCCATCGCCGAGGCTCACCGTCGCGCGCACGCCTGCGACCCGGTCAGTGCCTACGGCGGCGTCGTCGCCGCCAACCGCGAGGTCTCGCTCGAGATGGCGCAGACGCTCGCGAAGATCTTCACCGAGGTCGTCATCGCGCCGAGCTTCGCGCCCGAGGCGCTCGAGGTGCTGCGCACGAAGAAGAACATCCGCCTCCTCCAGCTTCCTGCGAACCCGGCGCCCGAGGAGCGCGAGGTGCGTCAGATCTCCGGGGGCTTCCTCATCCAGAGCGCAGACCGCTTCGAGCCGAGCGTGTCGCTCGTCGAGAGCTGGACGCTCGTTTCCGGGGCCCCCGCCACCGGGCAGACCGTCGAGGACCTCGAGTTCGCGTGGCGAGCCTGCCGCGCCGTGAAGTCCAACGCGATCCTCCTCGCCGCAGACGGAGCCTCCGTCGGCGTCGGCATGGGGCAGGTCAACCGCGTCGACTCCTGCCACCTCGCCGTCTCGCGGGCAGGAGAGCGGGCCGCTGGATCCGTTGCCGCGTCAGACGCGTTCTTCCCGTTCGCGGACGGCCTGGAAGTGCTGCTCGAGGCCGGCGTGAGCGCCGTCGTGCAGCCGGGCGGATCCATCCGCGACGAGGAGGTCATCGCGGCCGCCGAGAAGGCGGGCGTAACGATGTACTTCACGGGCGAGCGCCACTTCTTCCACTGACCCGCTCTGATCCGCGCGACGCGCGATCCGACCGCGGCCGCAATCGACACCTACGAGAGCAGCAATTGAGCACCAAGAACTCCCAGCCCGTCACCCGCGTCAGCGAGCTCGACGGCGGAACGCGCTTCAACGCGGCACTCGTCGCCGCGATGGGCGTCGCGTTGGCGACGCTCCTCACGTCGCTCGTCGTCATGAACGAGCGAGACCTCACGGGGGTCATCTCGCCGCTCACGACGCTCACCGACACGTTCGACTTCTACTCGCTGCCGGTGCTCCTCCTGCTGGTCCTCGTCACGCTCGTCGGCTGGCTCGGCTGGCTCCGCAACTGGTGGATCGCCGCGATCGCCGGATTCGTGCTCGCGCTCATCGCGGGCACGGTGGGGTACGTCGTCCGGCTCGCGACGGGTGGCGCTGAGTTCACCGGCGAGACGTGGTCTGCGATCTTCACGGAGTTCTTCGGGCTCAACTTCGTGTTCCTCGTCTCCGGCACCGTGTTCACGGCGCTCATCGGGCCGACGCTGTTCCGCCGGCAGGTCGCCGAGATGCTCCGAGAGGTGTCCTCTCGCGTCGCGCACGCGGGGGAGCTCCGCCGGTTCGCGGAGTCGAACAGCAAACTGGCGCTCGTGCGCATCCCCGCGGCGAACCCGCAGGATGCCCAGGTCACCTTCCAGGAGCGCGCGGCGGTCGACCGCGATCGCGCCAACGAGCAGTGGGAGTCCTACGTCGCGCTGCTGGACGAGCACGGGTGGGAGACCCGCGAGGTCCCAGCGGCTGAGACCATGCCGGACTCGGTCTTCACCGAGGACCAGGTCATCGTGCTCGGCCAGGTCGCCATCCTGGGTCGCAGCGGGGCGTCTTCCCGCCGCGCGGAGCTGCCTGGCGTCCGCGCCGCGCTCGCCGAGACCGAGTTCGTCACGATGGAGATCGAGGCCCCGGCGACCCTCGACGGGGGCGACGTGCTCCTCGCGGGCGACACCGTCTACGTCGGCGCCTCCACCCGCACGAACGCCGAGGGCATCCGCGCGCTGCGCGAGATCGCGCTCGATCTCGGCTACCGCGTCGTCGCGGTCCCCATCAGCGGAGCGCTGCACCTGAAGAGCGTCGCGACCGCCCTGCCAGACGGGACCGTCCTCGCCTGGACTCCCGCGTTGGAGCAACCCTCGCTGTTCGGCGGCTACATCGAGGCACCCGAGCTGCTCGGTGCGAGCATCCTGCCGCTGGATGCGGACACCGTGCTCGTCTCGGCTGCCGCACCGGCGACCGCGAAGCTCGTGAAGCGCCTGGGCTACAACGTCGTGACCCTCGACATCTCGGAGTTCGAGAAGCTCGAGGGCGGGGTCACCTGCCTGTCGGCTCGCGCCTACTAGACACGACCGCATCCCCGACTCCATCACACGATCGCTGCCCGGCGTTTCACCCTCTCGCGGTTCCGCAAGAGGGTGAAACGCCGGGCAGCGATTTGGGTCGAACGGCTCTACAGCGAGCCGGTTCCGTGCTGGCTGAGCTCCCGCTCGCCGATCGTCTCCCCATACTGGGTCTCACCGGTGACGACGAACCCGAGGCTGCGGAAGAAGTCGCCAGGCCCGAGGTCGCCCTCTTCCCAGATGGTGGTCACCTTGTCGAAGCCGCGACGCGCAGCCTCATCGAGGATCGCCGTCACCGCGAACGATCCGACACCACGGCGCTGGAAGTCGGCATCGACGTTCATGCGCATGATCGTCGCCCGGAACAGCTCGTCGGGAGCGTCCTCGTCGAAGTTCGCCATGATGAAGCCCACGACTCGACCATCGAGCACGACGACCCTCGGCCATGACGTCGTCTGGCTGACGTAGGCCTCCGAGATGGAGTGCGAGACAGGCGCGACGAACGCCTCCTGGCCTGGTTTCAGGGTGAGCGTGTTGGCGGCGACGATGTTGTCGGCGGACAGCTCTTCGATATACAGCTCGCTCATGGATGCAGAGTAGCGCTCCGTCTGAGTAATCCTCCGAATGCGGCCCCGGTAAGCTGGAGGCAAACCGCGCTCAGAAGGAGAACTCTATGGCGAAGATCAAGGTCGAAGGAACGGTTGTCGAGCTCGACGGCGACGAGATGACCCGCATCATCTGGCAGAAGATCAAGGACACGCTCATCCACCCGTACCTCGACGTGAACCTCGAGTACTACGACCTGGGCATCGAGAAGCGCGACGAGACGGACGACCAGATCACGGTCGACGCGGCGCACGCGATCCAGAAGCACGGCGTCGGCATCAAGTGCGCGACGATCACCCCTGACGAGGCACGCGTCGAGGAATTCGGCCTCAAGCAGATGTGGCGCTCCCCGAATGGGACCATCCGCAACATCCTGGGCGGCGTCATCTTCCGCGAGCCCATCATCATCTCGAACATCCCGCGCCTCGTGCCGGGCTGGAACAAGCCGATCATCGTCGGCCGCCACGCGTTCGGCGACCAGTACCGTGCGACCGACTTCCGCTTCGCGGGAGAGGGCAAGCTCACGGTCGAGTTCACGCCGGACGATGGCTCCGAGCCGCAGAAGTTCGAGGTGTTCCACTCCCCGGGCGACGGAATCGCGCAGGTGCAGTACAACCTCGACGCATCCATCACCGACTTCGCTCGCGCATCGCTCAACTACGGCCTCACGCGCGGCTACCCCGTGTACCTGTCGACGAAGAACACCATCCTGAAGAAGTACGACGGTCGCTTCAAGGACATCTTCCAGGAGATCTTCGAGGCCGAGTTCAAGGAGAAGTTCGACGCAGCAGGCATCACCTACGAGCACCGCCTCATCGACGACATGGTCGCTGCGTCGCTCAAGTGGGAGGGCGGCTACGTCTGGGCCTGCAAGAACTACGACGGCGACGTCCAGTCGGACACCGTCGCGCAGGGCTTCGGCTCGCTCGGCCTCATGACGAGCGTCCTCACGACTCCCGACGGCAAGGTCGTCGAGGCTGAGGCCGCGCACGGCACGGTCACGCGCCACTACCGCCAGCACCAGCAGGGCAAGCCCACGTCGACGAACCCGATCGCCTCGATCTACGCCTGGACGCGCGGCCTCGCGCACCGCGGCAAGCTCGACGGCAACCAGGAGCTCATCGACTTCACGCAGGCTCTTGAAGAGGTTGTCATCGAGACCGTCGAGTCGGGCAAGATGACGAAGGACCTCGCCGCGCTCGTCGGCGAGGGCACCCCCTTCCAGACGACCGACGACTTCATGAACTCGATCGCCGAGAACCTCGCTGCACGAGTGTCCGCGTAAGCGACACCCGACCGCACACGAGGCTCCTGCCTCGGAAGCCCCGCATCCTGCCTCGGCAGCATGCGGGGCTTCTGCGTTGTCCGAATAGGGTGGAGGCATGAGCACCACGCCAGTCCGCATCACCGTCACGGGAGCAGCCGGCAACATCGGCTACTCGCTCCTCTTCCGCATCGCATCGGGCGCCATGCTCGGCGATACTCCGGTCGAGCTCCGGCTCCTGGAGATCCCGCAGGCGGTCAAAGCAGCAGAGGGAACGGCGATGGAGCTCGCCGACGGCGCCTTCCCGCTGCTCCGCTCAGTGGACGTCTTCGACGATGCGGACGCGGCCTTCGACGGGACGAACATCGCCCTGCTCGTCGGGTCGATGCCGAGGCGTGACGGCATGGACCGCGCCGACCTGCTCGAAGCGAACGGCGGTATCTTCGCGCCGCAGGGCCGCGCGATCGGGACGCACGCCGCCGATGATGTCCGCGTGCTCGTCGTCGGCAACCCCGCCAACACGAACGCCGCGATCGCCCGTGCCGCAGCGCCAGATGTTCCGGGCGATCGCTTCACTGCCATGATGCGTCTCGACCACAACCGAGCGATCGCCCAGCTCGCCGCGAAGGCTGGCGTCGGCGCTGGCGAGGTGTCGCGCATCCATGTCTGGGGAAACCACTCGAACACGCAGGTCCCGGACGTCGATCACGGCACGATCGCGGGTGCCCCGATCCGTGAGCGCATCGCCGACGATGCCTGGATCGATGGCGAGTTCGTCACGACGGTTGCGACGAGGGGCGCCGCGATCATCGCGGCGAGAGGTGCTTCATCGGCCGCTTCGGCGGCATCCGCCGCGGTCGACCACGTCCGTGACTGGGTGCTCGGGACCCCCGAGGGCAACTGGACGACGGCCGCGCTCCCCTCGAAGGGCGACTACGGCATCCCCGAAGGCCTCGTCGCGGGTGTTCCGGTGACGTCCAGTGGCGGCGACTGGCAGGTCGTCCAGGGGCTCGCGCTCGGCGAGCTGACGCGAACGCGCCTCGCGGCGACGGTCGCAGACCTCGAAGCCGAACGCGATAGCGTTGTCAGTCTTGGATTCGTTCCGTCGACCTCCTGAAGTGAGAAGAGCTGCAATGACCAATGCCGAACCGGACATCCTCGCGCTTGAGGTGCTGATCCGCCGCGATGGCGTCGGCGAGATTCGGGAAGGCGACTCGGTCGAGCGCATCATCGCGGCCGACGCGGATGAGCTTCGGTCGGCGATCATGACGCGAGTCGTCGATCGCGCGACGCGCGAGGAGATCGTGATCGACCTCCGCACGATCGACATCGACGGTGTCTTCCCGCTCCGCGTCTCTCCGGACGGGAGCCTCATCGAGACAGGCGACGTCGGTGAACTGGCGCCTGGCGAGGACGAGCTCACGGACCGACTCGCCCCCGGAGGGGCCGCCGCCGGGTCCTCAGTCGAACCCGTCTCCGAGGACCGCCAAGACGAGACGGTCGGAGCGAACAGCGACGGATTCCTCCCGCAAGGGAATGTGCACGAGACCGTGCGCATCCCGAGGGTCGAGATGATGCACCACGCCCTCGACCAGGACGCGGAGACCGCGCAGCCAGCCCCTGCGCCCGATGCAGGGCTTCCCGAGACGGAGAACGAGAGCGGACCCGCGCCAGAGAGCCCAGAGCCGTATGACGACGAGGCGGGCAACCCCTCGAACGCGGACACACCCCCGGTCTGGTTCGAGGACCGGATCGACGAGGACGGCCTCGAGGACACACAGCCGTGGCAGCCGAGATTCCCCCGCGACGCGCGCCAGATGCGGGAGCTCGAGGAGCTCGAACGCGCCGAGGCGGGAGCGAGTGAGCGCGCTCGTGCCGACACAGCCCCAGAGCCGGCGAACCCAGCCCCAGTCGCAGCAACCGCCACCGCAGGAGCGGTCGCCAGAGCAGCATCCGCGACCGCGCCGGAACGCCGCAAGAGCGACACCTCCGCCCCGACGCTCGCCGACCTGCTCGCCGACAAGCAGGCGGCACCGGAAGCCCCGGCGCAGCAAGGCTGGCGCAGCGCCCTGCGCCTCGGAACGGGCGGGCTCATCAAGCTCGGGCCAGGCGAGGCCGAGCGAGTCAAGCGTGACGAGATCCGCCGAGTGCAGCGGCAGTTCGACGGCTCGCGCACCGTTGTCGTCATGAACCCCAAGGGCGGCGCGCACAAGACCACTGCGACGCTCATGATCGCCGCTACGTTCGGCGAGATTCGCGGCGGCTACACGCTCGCCTGGGACAACAACGAGACCCGCGGCACGCTCGGGTGGCGTTCGCACGCCGGCAACCACCGCAACACGGCCGTCGACTTCCTGCGACAGCTGCCGAGGTTCGAGGTCTCGGGAGGCGCCACGATTGCAGACGTCGACCGATTCGTGCGACCGCAGGGGGACGCGCAATTCGACGTGCTCGCATCCGACGACGACGCAGCTTCCGCGGCGATCATCGACGCAGAAGCGTTCTCGCGCATGCACCGCACCCTGAGCCGCTTCTACCGCGTCCTCGTCGTCGACACCGGCAACAACATGCGCGCCAGCAACTGGGAGGCGGCCCTCGACGTCGCCGACCAGCTCGTCATCGTCTCCACCGCGAGAGAGGACACGGCCGCCTCCGCGGCCTGGCTCGCCGACGGACTCCGTGAGCGAGGCTTCGGTGAGAAGCTCGAGAACGCCGTCACCATCCTCTCCAGTCCCTCCGCGAAGGAAGACCAGGCGCTCACCGAGCGTCTGCACCACCACTTCGAGAGGCTCACGCGCGCCGTCGTTGAGGTACCGTACGACCACGCCTTCGTCGGTGGCGGCGAGCTCAGCGTCTCGAGCCTCAAGCCAGCCACGCGAGATGCGTGGCGCACCGCGACCGCCGCCATCGCGGAACGCCTCTGACCGAACTCCAGACCTAGGAACCCAGTGCTCACGATCTCCCACACCTCCCGTGCTGCCAGCCCGGAAGAGATGGATGACATCCAGACCGGTCTCAACGACCGCTACGGCGTCGTCCTCTCCTCTGGCGTCGAGTACCCGGGCAGGTACACGCGATGGGACATCGGATTCATCGATCCGCCCCTCATGATCGAGGGCCGCGGGTTCAACCTGCGCATGCGCACGCTGAACGAGCGTGGGAGCATCCCGCTGCGCGCATTCACCGACGCCTTCGAGCGCCTCGACGGCGTCACCGTGCGAGTGCTCGCCGACGGCGAGGTCGAGATCGACGTCACCTCGCAGCGCGACGAGATCATTCCAGAGGAGCAGCGCACCCGCAGGCGGTCGAGCTTCAGCGTGCTGCGCGCCATCATCGAGACCATGCCGGACGACGTCCCGCACCTTGGCCTCTACGGCTCGTTCGGCTACGACCTCGTCCGGCAGATCGAGGCCCTCGAAGCGCCGAACGGCGGAGACCAGCGCGACCTCGTCGTGTTCTTGCCAGACTCCGTGCTCGCCGTCGACCGGCAGCGCGGCGACGCCACCAGGCACGACTTCGAGTTCTCCGACGGCACGACCTCGACCGAGGGGATGCCCCGCACCGAGGTGCTCAGCCCCTTCGTCTCGCCAGCGGCATCCGCACAGTCGTCCCGCGATCACGAGCCGGGGGAGTACGCGGCCCTCGTCGAATCTGCCAAGGCCTCGTTCGCACGCGGCGACCTCTTCGAGGTCGTGCCGGGGCAGGCCTTCCGCCGCCCCGTTCGCACCAGCCCGGCCGACGTCTTCGCCTACCTGAAGCGCAACAACCCGGCCCCCTACGGGGCACTCATGAACCTCGGCGGCCAGGAGTTCCTCGTGAGCGCCAGCCCAGAGATGTTCGTCCGGGTGGCCGGCAGCCGTGTCGAGACCGTGCCGATCTCGGGCACCATCGCCCGCGGGGCCGACGCGATCGAAGACGCCGACCGCATCCTCGAGCTGCTCAACAGCGACAAGGACCGCTCCGAGCTCACGATGTGCACCGACGTCGACCGCAACGACAAGTCGCGCGTCTGCGAGCCTGAGTCGATCAAGATCATCGGCAGGCGGCAGGTCGAGCTCTACTCGAAGGTCATCCACACGGTCGACCATGTCGAGGGCAGGCTGCGGCCTGAATTCGACGGACTGGACGCGTTCGCCACGCACATGTGGGCGGTCACCGTCACCGGAGCCCCGAAGATCTGGGCCATGCGCTTCATCGACGAGCACGAACGCAGCCCCCGCACCTGGTACGGCGGCGCCATCGGCGTGCTCCTCGCCAACGGCGACGTCAACACGGGCCTCACGATCCGCACCGCGATGATCCGCGACGGCATCGCAGAGGTTCGCGCGGGAGGCACCCTGCTCATGGACTCCACGCCTGCCGCCGAAGAGCTCGAGACGGAGATGAAGGCGTCTGCGCTCCTCGAGGCGCTCGACGCCTCCGCAGAGAACGCCACCCCTGAGCCCGTCGCAGAGGCCGCGCCCGTGCGCTCCGGAGTCGGGCACCGCATCCTCTTCCTCGACCACGAGGACTCGTTCGTGCAGATGCTCGCCGGCTACATGCGCGAGACGGGCGCGGAGGTGCGCACGGTCCGCATCCCGAAGGGCGGCATCGAGCGTGCGGAGATGGCGCGCATCCTCGACGAGCAGCAGCCGTCGCTGGTCGTCATGTCGCCAGGGCCCGGCGCTCCGAGCGACTTCAGGTCCGCCGAGCTGCTCGACGAGATCGTCGGACGCTCGTTGCCGGTGTTCGGCGTGTGCCTCGGCCAGCAGGCCATCGGCGAGTACTTCGGTGCGTCACTGGGGCAGCTCGGGTACCCGCTGCACGGCCAGGAGCGCGAGGTCGTCGTCACCAACCCCGGATTCCTGGACGCACTCCCCGAACGGTTCGTCACGGGCAGGTACCACTCGCTGCACATCGACCCCGCGACGATGCCGGAGAGCCTCGTGCTCGTCGCCTCCGATGACGACGGCATCCCGATGGCCATCCAGCACCGTGAGCTGCCGATCTTCGCCGTGCAGTTCCACCCGGAATCGCTCATGACCCTGCGCGACTCTGCCGGGAAGCGCATCATCGAAGCCGTCATGGAGCGCATCCCGGCCCGAGTTCCCGCCGCCTGAGCTGGGTTCGGAAACAGTCTCGGTCGGCCGCCACGCCGCCGGCGGCGGTGCGCGGCGGCCGTTGGCGTTGCTCTTTCGTGTTGCCCGTTTGGGCGTTCTCGTGGAGTGCCCCTTCTATCGCGCGTAGCGCGCGTTAGTCGCGCCGTTGAGGAGCCCTCTTCCTGGAGTCCGTCTCTGTAGCAGGTAGCCCCGCTCCCAGCCAACTTCCGTGATGGATTGAAGTGTTTGGCCGCAGAGGCGGCGTTCCGAGGTTCACCGTCCCGGGAGCTGGTCAGGGAAGGTGGTGTGCGGTGTCGACCTGGACGGTCTCGCTTCGATGCTGTGGGCGGTTCTCGGCAGCGCGGCAGCGTGGCCGGTTGAGCGCCGACCTCTCGCAGGCACATCCCTGCCAACTTCCGTGATGGATGGGCGGGTTGGGCCGCGCTCGGAGCGATCCGAGGGCTCTCGTCCCGGAAGCTGGCCGGGCGGGGGAGTCAGCTGCGGGTGCTGAGCGCCGCTGCGAGCTCCCCAGATGTCGCGAGATCGTGCGCCGTCACGCACCCGTGCATCCCGGAGACGGCCGATCGCTCAGCGAGGAGTGCCGTGAGCTCAGCCGTCGCTCGAGACTGATTGCGGCCGCATGCGCTTCGCCGCTCACCCGTGCGCCGGTTGACCGCCGCGAGGGCCCACGAGTCGTCGCCGAGGGCTGGCGCCGCGCTGATCACGCTCGAGAGCTGGGGGATGGCGCCGACGACTGCCAGCGCTTGGGTCAAATGCCGCGAGCTCAGCGCCAGGTAGCTGCGGACCGCGTACCCGCCGGCCGGGCCGAGCAGGGTGTGGTCGGGGAAGTCGGCCCTCAGGTACCGCCGCCGTTTGCCGTCGCCGCCGAGCAGGGTTCGTCGCTCGCGGAAGTTTCTGATCGCCTCGGTCTCGGGTCTTGAGGCGATCTCTGAACCTGCGAGTGACTTCGTCCAGGCGACTGCCGCTGCGCCGTGCTTCTCGCCGGAACCGAGCATGATCCCGACATCGATCTCGTCTCCGGGCTTCGCGCCCAGTTCTCCGATGAGTGCCGTGCTGAGACCGGGTGCGAGGCCGGCACCGAGGACAACGGATGCGCGGGCGGAGTCTGCCGCGCATCGGAGCGCTGCGAGGTAGGACCCGGTTGCTGAGATATCGACGAGCGTGGCACCGCCGAGGTGCAGGGCGATCGCGGGGTTCTCGACGCCGGATGCGTTGATGATGACGTCGTGGTGCGGAGCGAGCTGGGCGAACCCGTGCACGTCTCGGCGGAGGTCGACGGTCACGGAGTGAGGGTGCCGCCGCCGGGCTGCCCGAGTCACTGCGTGCCCTGCGTTCTCGAGGAGCTCCGCGATGCTGGTGCCGACCGCACCGCTCGCCCCTATGACAAGCGCTCTCATGCGTTGGGCTCAATCTGCGGCCTGGCACGAACCGCAGCGTCAGGTTCTTGTCTGCGGCGGAGGACGCGGAGGTAGAGCTTCGTGAGCTGGGGGACCACCAGGTAGACGGCGAGCACGACGACGATGGCGGTGACCAGAGCGGTGGCGAGCAGGGCGGGCCAGGTGCTCGCAATCGAAGCCAGCAGCGCGCCGACGAGAGAGACGAGGGGGAAGATCGCGAGCCAGGTGAGGAAGGCGCGCTCGTGGACTGAGATCGGGGGCATGCGTACTCCAAACGTTCGGTTGGAGATTGAGCTTAGAAGCGGTGGGAGGTAAAAGCAACTAGTCGGTTGGAGTTGGTACCATTGCCCATGGCCTGGGACACGGAACGCACCAAGCAGCTGCTCCTGGAGTCGGCGACGAAGCATTTCAGCGATCGGGGCTTCGCGGGGGCCAGGATCGACGCGATAGCCAAGGAAGCCGGCGTCAACAAGGAGCGCATCTACCAGTACTTCGGCGACAAGCAGGCGCTCTTCGCGAGTGTCCTGCAGCATGCCCTGCTGCGCATCTTCGACGGGGCCGAACTCACCGGCCCCGGTCCCGAAGCCGTCGGCGCGTACGCGGCAGCACTCTTCGACCGGTACGGCGAGCATCCGGAGCTGCCGCGTCTCCTGGCGTGGGAGGGGCTCGAGACCGAAGGGGGTCCTGCGCTAGAGGAACGCATCGCGCGGTGCGCAGGCAAGGCTGAGGCCATTCGCTCGGCATGCCCCTGGCTGAGCGAAGCTGAGTCTCGGCACGTCCTCCTGAGCGTCGTCACACTCGTCAACGGCTGGTGGACGCTCCGGCAGCTCCACGGCATCATGCTGGACACGACGTCGGAGCACGTCGACCGCCGGTCCATCCTCGCCGCGCAGGTTGCTGCCCTCGCGCTCCCGGCGACACCCTCAGTGCCTCGGCCGGGCCAACTTGCGTGATGCATGCGTGTGGCCCGGCGTTTCAAAGTGCGTTCACGTCTCTTCGTCCCGGGAGTAGGTCACATCCTTCGGTGACGTCTCGAGCGGCGTACGTGGCTGCCGTCGGCGAGGAGAGCGAGCAGCGTGGCTTCGACGCGCGGCCACTGGAACATGATCTGCTCGTAGGTCAAGCGGAGGACTCGAAAGCCGAGCCTGTTCAGCACCAGGTCTCTCCGCCGATCGTTGCGCGAGTCCCACTCGGTCGCATGAAACTCCTTGGAGTCGCACTCGATGATGAGTCGATCGCCGACCAGGAGGTCCACATTGCCGACGCCAGCCACCGTGAACTGCGGATGGACGGCGAAGCCACGCAGCTGGAACCAGAGTCGGACGATGCTCTCGGTGCCAGATTGGCTCCGGGCATCCACGAACCTCAGCTTGGCCTGAGCTGAGAGCGGAACACGGGAGGCGACTGTTGTGAGTGCATCTCGAGTGGTGAGGCGCAGCTGCAACGCAGAGTCGGCCACGACGACAAGATCGCGCGTGGAGAGGCACGGGAGCGCACATTCCAGGGCGAGGTCGATGTCGTCGACTGCGTGCTTCTGTATCGGGCGCGCCTCGAGGACCGACGCGCGGTGTGTGACGAGGCTCCCGGAGTGCAAGCTCGGTGAGGTCGCGCGAGTTCGGCCCGGCGCGCTCGCGGCGATCCGGACGTGGGCCGCGGCGTGGGGCGGGGTCCAAGCCCCGAGGATCTTCAGCGCCGTGAGGCAGGTTGCTCGCGTGTGCCCCAGCACGGCTTCCACGACGGCGGATGACGCATCGGGCATGGCGTACCACCCCGGCGAAATCCTCCTGAAGGACTCACTTCTGAGCGATGCGTCGAGCTCGCGGCGTGTTCCGCCAGCCGCGTCCCACTCAGTCCGCGAGAAGACTCCACCGCTGGGCAGTGTGGGCGATCGGGTGGCTTTCCGGGCAGGCATGCGCCCATCACAACGAAGTTCGCCTGGCGAGGAGACCAGCAGCCTGCTGGCTGTGGGGATCGCCCTATCCACAGCCTCGGTGCTCCGAAGTGCGCGGTCAGCTTCCGGGATCAGCGTGGGCTGAGAGCCGCCTCCGCGTCCGCCGGGGGCGAATCATCACGGAAGTTGGCCAGCGGGAGCGGGAGCGGCAGTGGCGGAGGCGGAGGCGCGGGCCGCCCGCAGCGCGCGGCTCGGCGTGACCGGAGCGATCGGCTCGGATCAGTGGAAGATGATCGTGCGCTGCCCGTCGAGGAGCACGCGGTGCTCCGAGAACCACTTCACGGCCTGCGTGAGGGTGCGCGATTCCTCGTCCTGGCCTATGGCCATGAGCTCCTGGGGTGCCCGCGTGTGGTCGACGCGCACGACGTTCTGCTCGATGATCGGACCCTCGTCGAGGTCGCTGGTCACGAAGTGAGCGGTTGCGCCGATGAGCTTCACGCCACGCGCGTGCGCCTGCCGGTAGGGGTTCGCTCCCTTGAAGCCGGGGAGGAACGAGTGGTGGATGTTGATGGCTCGGCCCGCGAGCTCCGCGCACAGCTCGGGGGAGAGGATCTGCATGTAGCGAGCGAGCACGACCAGCTCGATCTGCTGCTCCTCCACGACCTGCAGGATGCGCGCTTCGAACGCCGCCTTCTCGTCGGGTCCGGTGACTGGCAGATACTCGAACGGCACCTCGTAGAACTCGGCGAGGCCCTTGAGGGCTTCGTTGTTGGCGAGCACTAGCGGCACGTCGATCTGCAGGTGGCCGGAGCGCTGACGGAAGAGGAGGTCGTTGACGCAGTGTCCGGCCTTGGTTGCGAGGACCAGGGTGCGGACGGGGCGGCCGGCGTTGTCGAGGGAGACCTCCGCGCTGAACCGCTCGGCGACGGGCTCGAGTCGAGCGAGGAGCTCCTCGCGGCTGGCGTCGGTGCGCACGTCCACGCGCATGAAGAAGCGACCGGTGTCGATCGAGGAGAACTGCTGGAGCTCCTCGATGTTGCCCGCGGAGTCGACGATGGCTCCCGTGACGGCGTGGACGATGCCTGGCTGGTCTGGGCAGTTGAGGGTGAGCACCCATCGAGTCGCTTCTGGAATCACGAGTTCAGGGTAGCCGTCTTGACGCCACCGTATAGAATCGGACGTGGTCGAGCGGATCGCTCGGCCCCCGGCGTGCCGGTATGCACGCAGTCGACTCCCTGACGAGGTTTCCCGCTCGTCCGGAGTGCGCCGTTCGGATCCTGCGAATGACTTCTCTCACTTCTTCTCCGCTGACGTCTGCCCCTCGGCTGCCGCTCGTCCCTCTCATCGCGCTCGCGTTCTCCACGTTCATCAGCGTCACGATCGAGATGCTCCCGACTGGGCTCCTCGAGCTCATGACGGTCGATCTGGGCGCGACTCGCGCGGAGATCGGCTGGCTGATGACCATCTTCGCGTTCACGGTCGTGTTGACGAGCACGCCGCTGACGGCACTCACGAAACGTGTTCCGCGGCATGCCCTCCTGGTCGTCGTGCTCGCGGTCTTCGCGATCGGCTCCATCGCGTCTGCGTTCGCTCCCACGTACGCGTGGCTCGTCGTGACGCGTGTCATCACCGGCCTCGCGCACGGTGTTTTCTGGGCGGTCGTCGCCTCGTACATCTCGCTCATCGCCCCGAAGGAGCTGCTCACGCGCGCGGTCTCGATCACGCTCGGCGGCGGGGCGATCGCGTATGTCCTCGGCGTTCCGATCGGCACGGCGCTGGGTCAGGCGTTCGGCTGGCGCTTCGCGTTCGGCTCGCTTGCGGTCATCACGCTGCTCGTCGCGGTGCTCCTCTGGTTCCTGCTGCCTCGGGTGAATCACCTCGACGACTCGTTCTACACGCGACCCATCGCTCTCCCGGACGACTCGGACGAGCCTGCGGCGCCGGTGAAGCGCGTTCGCTTCGCGCAACGTTCCCTGCTGACGGTGATCCTGCTCTGTGTCATCACGCTGATCACGATGACCGCCCAGTACGCGTTCTACTCGTACATCTCGCCGTACTCGCTCGACGTCATCGGCTTCCCGGTTGCGACGCTGAGCCTCGTGCTCTTCGCGTACGGCATCGCGTCGGCGGGTGGCACTGCGCTGGCCGGTGTCGTGTTCACATCGCGGCCGCGTGTGGGGCTGGCGACGGGCTACATCTTGATGCTCGTCGCGGTGACCCTGCTGCTCTTCGCGCACGACACGACAGTGGCGCTCATCGCGTTGGTCATCTGGGGTCTCGGGATGGGGGTGCTGCCGCCGCTGCTGCAGTCGCGCATCCTGAACGCAGCCCCCTCTCGCCACCGCGACCTGTCGAGCGCCCTGTACACGTCTGGCTTCAACTTCGGCATCGGTTCGGGCGCGCTGGTCGGCGGTCTGCTGCTGGATGCGGCAGGGCTCGTGGCGCTGCCCGTGTTCTTCATCGCGATGGTCGGGCTGGGGCTCGTGAGCGCTCTGGTGCTCGACGCGGTGCTGGCTAGGCGCCCGCTCCAGCAGTCGAGCTGAGCCCGGTCGAGCTGAGGTCGTCGGCGACCCGCTGCAGTCCGTCGCGGACGGCGGCGATCGTCGGCGATGCGGCGCTCGCCGTGCGGATGGATGTGAAGATCTCGC
This sequence comes from Pseudoclavibacter sp. 8L, assembly GCF_902506465.1. Lineage (NCBI taxonomy): Bacteria > Bacillati > Actinomycetota > Actinomycetes > Micrococcales > Microbacteriaceae > Pseudoclavibacter > Pseudoclavibacter sp. 8L. Next base: position 1,167,453 of record NZ_LR733185.1, read on the forward strand.
GTCGTGGGACCCCGCTCAGCGGCAGGAAGCGCACGTTGGGGGCGGCGTGCGCCCAAGTGAGGTCGTTGAGGATGCCCACCGCGTGCCCGGTCTCGATGAAGCGCATCTGCGCCTGCAGGTCGGCGGTCTCGTAGCGGACGTCTGGCTCGAAGCCGGCGACGCGGCACTGCTGCTCGCCCCAGTGGCGCGACGCGGAGCCCTGCGGTTCCATGACCCAGGCAAGGTCCCTGGTGTCGGCGAGCGTGGTCACGGGCGAGTCGACGGGCACGGCGAGGCGGAGGGCGTCGTCGGTGAGGAGGCGCTTGTCGAGGCCGGGGTGGTGCGGGGCGGCGTGGCCCGGGTACTGCTCCGCGACGACGACGTCGAAGTCGCCGGCGAAGGTGTCGAACAGCGCCGACTCCGGTTCGTGCTGCACCATCTCGATGCGGAGCCCTGGGTGCTCTTCGGCGAGCACGCGAAGCAGCGGCGGGATGAGGGTGAGTGCCGCGGATTGGAAGACGGCGAGGCGCACGGTGCCAACGGCGCTGGTGAAGGAGGCGAGCACTTCCTGCTCGGCGATCTCCAGGCGTTCGAGGATCTCGGCGGTGTGTCCGGCAAGGATCTCGGCCTGCTGGGTGAGCTGCACGCGCCGCCCGTGCTTGCGGAGGAGCTCGACGCCGAGCTCCGCTTCGAGGGCTGAGAGCTGCTGCGAGACGGCCGACGGTGAGAAGTTGAGGGCCTTGGCGACTTCGGCAAGGGTGCCGCGCAGCTGCACTTCGCGGAGGAGTCGGAGCTTGCGTACGTCGAGCATGGTCAATCATCACACGTGCTGATGAAAACGCGTCAATTTCCTTCACTTTACCTAACGGAAGTCCGGTGCTGATACTGGGTCACATGACCGCCACCGTGACGCCTGTCTTCCCCGCAGATTCCCTCACCGACCTCGCGCCGGAGGCAGTCGCACTCGTGCGCCGCTGGCTCACGGAGGCCGCCGAGATCCCGGTGGATGCATCCGCCGCTCAGCTCGCCGGAGTGCTCAAGGACCCGCGGGGGCTCGACTTCACGGTCGGCTTCGTCGACGGCGTCGTGCGCCCCGAGGACCTCAAGGTCGCGGCACGCAAGCTCGGCTCGATCGCCGACGAGGTGCCCGGCTTCCTGCCCTGGTACATGAAGAGCGCCGTGCGCGTCGGAGGCGCCGTGGCCCCGATCCTCCCCGGGGTTGTCGTGCCGGTGGCTCGCAAGGTACTCCGCGACATGGTCGGTCACCTCATCATCGATGCGACGGACGCGAAGCTGGGGCCGGCCATCGAGCAGATCCGAGGCAAGGGCGTCCGGCTCAACCTGAACCTGCTCGGCGAGGCCGTGCTGGGGAAGAAGGAGGCGGCCCGCCGCCTCGAGGGCACCACGAAACTGCTTGCGCGCGACGATGTCGACTACGTCTCGATCAAGGTCTCCTCGACGACGGCACCGCACCAGCCTTGGGCGTTCGAGGAAGCCGTCACCGACGTCGTCGAGGAGCTCACCCCCCTGTACCGCCTTGCCGTCGAGAGCCCGAACCGCAAGTTCATCAATCTCGACATGGAGGAGTACAAGGATCTCGAGATGACCATGGCGGTCTTCACGCGCATCCTGGACGCCCCTGAGTTCCTGAGCCTCGAGGCCGGCATCGTGCTCCAGGCTTACCTGCCAGACGCGCTCTCGGCGATGATTCGCCTGCAGGAATGGTCGGCTGAGCGCGTCGCCCGCGGCGGCGCCCCCATCAAGGTGCGCCTCGTGAAGGGCGCGAACCTGCCGATGGAGCGTGTCGAGGCGTCCCTGCACGGCTGGCCCCTCGCGACCTGGGGGACGAAGCAGGACTCCGACACGAGCTACAAGCGCGTGATCGACTACGCCCTCACTCCGGAGAGGGTGAAGAACGTGCGCGTCGGCGTCGCGGGCCACAACCTCTTCGATGTCGCCTTCTCCTGGCTGCTCGCGAAGCGCCGGGGAGCGACGGATGGCATCGAGTACGAGATGCTGCTCGGCATGGCGCAGAGCCAGGCTGAGGTCGTCAAGCGCGAGGTCGGCGGGCTCCTCCTCTACGTGCCGGTTGTGCACCCGCAGGAGTTCGATGTGGCCATCGCCTATCTCATCCGCCGCCTCGAGGAGGGCGCGAGCCAGGACAACTTCATGTCGGCGGTGTTCGAGCTGGCCGACAACGAGGAGCTGTTCGAGCGCGAGTCGCAGCGGTTCGTCGCCTCCCTCGATGCGCTCGACCGCGTCGTCCCTCCCAGCAACCGAGTGCAGGACCGCACTGCCGAGCCGGCGGTGCTGCCGGCCGACCGCTTCGAGGAGACGCCGGACACCGACCCGTCGCTCCCCGTGAACCAGGCTTGGGCGCGCGGCATCCGCGAGCGTGCGCAGGCTTCGGCCCTCGGCACCGAGACGATCGAGGCCAACACGGTCGGCACGCTCGGCGAACTGGACGCGCGGGTCACGCGTGCCGTCGCGGGCAGCCAGTCGTGGGGTGCGCTGTCCGGCGCGGCACGCGCGGAGGTGCTGCACCGGGCTGGTGACGCGCTGGAGCGTCGACGCGCGGACCTCATGGAGGTGGCGGCATCGGAGGCTGGGAAGACGCTCGACCAGTCGGACCCCGAGATCTCGGAGGCGATCGACTTCGCCCATTACTACGCGGAGCTCGCGCGCGGTCTCGACGTCGTCGACGGTGCGTCGTTCGTGCCGTCGAAGGTCATCGTGGTGACCCCGCCCTGGAACTTCCCCATCGCGATTCCCGCGGGGTCGACGCTCGCCGCGCTCGCGGCCGGCGCATCCGTCATCATCAAGCCCGCGCGGCCGGCAGCGCGCTGCGGCGCCCTCATGGTCGAGGCCCTCTGGGAGGCGGGAGTGCCGCGTGAGGTGCTGCAGTACGTGCAGTTCTCGGACCGTGAGCTGGGCAGCGAGCTCATCAAGAACCCCTCGGTCGATCGCGTCATCCTGACGGGCGGCATCGAGACCGCCGAGCTGTTCCGCTCGTTCCGCCCCGAGCTGCCGCTGCTCGCGGAGACGAGCGGCAAGAACGCCATCATCGTCACGCCGAGCGCCGATTACGACCTGGCTGCGAAGGACGTCGTCGCCTCGGCCTTCGGCCACGCCGGCCAGAAGTGCTCCGCATCGTCGCTCGTGGTGCTCGTCGGGCAGGCACAGCGCTCGCGCCGCTTCCGCGAGCAGCTCCTCGATGCGGTGCGCTCGCTCACGGTCGGCTACCCGTGGGATGCCGCATCGCAGATGGGGCCGATCATCACTCCGGCCTCGGGGAAGCTGCTCGACGGCCTCACGAATCTCGGGGCGGGGGAGCGGTGGGCAGTGGAGCCGAAGCAGCTCGACGACAGCGGCAAGCTCTGGAGCCCCGGAGTGCGGGTGGGCGTGGAGCGCGGTTCCGAGTTCCACCTCGTCGAGTACTTCGGCCCGATTCTCGGCATCATGACGGCCGACACGCTCGAGGAGGCGATCGAGATCGTCAACGAGGTCGACTACGGCCTGACGTCGGGAATCCACTCGCTCGACCGCGGTGAGGTCTCGCAGTGGCTCGACACCATCCAGGCGGGCAACCTCTACGTGAACCGTGGCATCACGGGCGCCATCGTGCAGCGTCAGCCGTTCGGTGGCTGGAAGAAGTCGGTTGTGGGATGCACGACCAAGGCGGGCGGGCCGAACTACCTCGTCGGTCTCGGCACGTGGCAGCGATCGGCCTCCGCACTCTCGGCGCCCATCGTCGACGCAGGGGCGCAGTCGCTGCTCGACGCGGCGAAGGCGGTCGCGAAGGCGCACCCCTCTGCGCTCTCCGACGCCGATACGGCGATGCTCGAGCGTGCGCTCGGCAGCGACGCGCACGCGTGGGCTGAGGAGTTCGGACGTGACCGCGACGTGCAGGCCCTCTACGCGGAGCGAAACGTGTTCCGCTACCTGACGTTCCCTGGGGAGATCGTCGTGCGCCTCTCCGAGGATGCCCGGGTCGCGGATCTCCTTCGGGTGATCTCTGCGGGTCTCGTCGCGAGCGCCCGTCTGCGCGTGTCGACGGGCGTCGCTCTGCCGTCCTCGGCGAAGGCCGCACTCGCTGGCGCCGGGGTGCCGATGCGGGCTGAGACCGATGCCGAGTTCCTCGGCTCGGCTGGCTCGCTGCATGCCGGTCGGATGCGCATGATCGGCGGCGATCCCGTGGCGCTGGCGCGAGCCGTGAATGGCCGCGTCGACCTCGCGATCTATTCGGGAGAGGTGACTGAGGCCGGCCGTGTCGAGCTGCTCCCGTTCTTGCGGGAGCAGGCGGTCTCCATTACCGCGCACCGTTTCGGAACGCCGAATGGGCTCACGGAAGGGCTTCTCTCACGCTGAACTGACGTCACTGAATTCGCCTCCAGTTCGACCGTCGGGTAATTCTCGGTATCCTGGCGTGAAGTTCAGGCGGTTGTTTTCGGGGGTATTCGGTGCTTGAGAGTTCGAGGCAGGATCTCAGTGCTTGGATCGCGAGGATCGCGCACACGGGGGAGCCGTTCGCGCATTTCTCGACGGAGGATCTCGTTTCCGGGGCGTTCCGGGAATTCCACGGGGAATCAGGGATCGCGGAATTCTTCGGCCTTTCGAGGGCGGGGAATTCCGCCGCGGCCGCCGCGTTCCACGCGTACACACTCGAAGCCTTCGTCGGCTCTGTGCATCTCTACGGAACGCTGCGAACCAGTTCCGGCGTCGAGCGCGGCGGGGAGGACTTCACTCGGGATGCGCACGAGAAGCTCATCGCGGTCGGCATGCTGCGGGGTTCGCTGAAGTATCGGAACGGAAAGCACACGGGGGTGCTGGGTCCAGGCGACGTGCTCGTCGTGAACTCAACGCATCCGCTTGTCACCGCGAGTATCGGCGTGGTCGAGACACTCGGCATGGCTGTCCCCATCCACGACATCTCGAAGGACTCGCGGGTCACGAGCGGACAGTGGCCGGTGCGTCTGCCCGAGAGCGCGCTCACGTCCGCCTTCCTGGCCTTCGTCGGGCGCTACCTCGTCGAGGACGCCACCGCGGAGGGGGGCGGGCAGGTGTCGTCGGGGCTTGCCGAGCCCGTGCTCTACGACCTGCTCCGTTCCGCCCTTCTGCAGGTCGTGCCGGCGACGATGACTCCGGCGCAGCAGTCGCTGCGGCTGCAGGCCGCCGTGCACGACCTCATCGAGAAGTACCACGTGCTCCAGGGCTTCGATGCGGACAGCATCGCGCGAGCCCTGCACATCAGTCGCCGCAAGCTGTACCGGGATCTCGCGGAGCACGGCGATGGTGTTGCCGGGCTCATCGCCGCGCGCAGAGTGAGATCTGCTGCCGCGATCCTCCTCGAGCAGCCGGCCATGTCGCTGAGCGAGGTGTCGGCGGCGGCGGGATTCGGGGACGCGACAACGATGCGGCGACATTTCCTCTCAAAACTCGGCGTGACACCCGCTGACTACCGCAGAGAGAACGCCTGACCGCGTAGCCTCATGCGTGCGGCTCCCGCAAGCATCTCGGCTCTGCGTCGAATGCAGAGAACCGCGATGAAGGATTCCCCCGCCGCCGATCAAAGGACGCCTCGTGGCTTCGTCGATTCACCGCCCCGCGCTGGTCACCGCCAAGATAGGGTTCGGTCTGCTTGCCTTTTCATCCATCGTCTCGGAGATAGCGACGATCGTGGAGCGCGGAACCTGGGTGCCCGATCAGTTCTTCGCCTACTTCACGATCGAGACGAACATCCTCGTGGTCCTCTCGCTGCTGATCAGCGGAGTCGCGACCGCTGCGAATGCACAGGGTGCGCGAATCAACGCCTTTCGCGCGGCAGTCGCGGTGTACATCCTCATCGTCGGCATCGGGTTCTCCCTGCTGCTCTCCGGCCTGAGTGACGTCGATTTCACGGCCGTGCCGTGGAACAACACCGTGCTGCACTACGCCATGCCAGTCGTCATGCTGATCGACCTCCTCATAGACCGGCCGACCAAGCGAATCCGCTTCGCCCCCGCTCTCATCTGGCTCATCTTCCCCGCCGGATACGCGGCGTTCTCGCTCATCCGCGGCAACCTCACCGGCTGGTACCCCTACCCGTTCCTGAACCCAACGAACCAGGGCTACGCGCCCGTCGTGCTGACCATCATCGGCCTCGTCGCACTCGGCCTGGCGCTGACCTGGCTCGTGACACTGCTCTCGCGGAGGCCAGCCAAGTCGCGGTAGACTTATGACGGCCGCGACTGGCGTTCAGGTGGGTCACCACCAGGGAGCGGCTCTTCGGGTTCTCGAGCCGTTCGCCTGGGCTCGCCGGTTCACGACCACATGTTCGCCGTGCCATCCGGTTTCCTGAAGGAGTCTTCGTGACCGATACGTTCAATGCCCCGCTGAGTGAAGTAGACCCTGAGATCGCTGCGGTTCTCGAGCAGGAGCTCGACCGCCAGCGCTCCACGCTCGAGATGATCGCCAGCGAGAACTTCGTTCCGCGCGCCGTCCTCGAGGCGACGGGTAGCGTTCTCACCAACAAGTACGCCGAGGGCTACCCCGGGCGTCGCTACTACGGCGGCTGCGAGGTCGTCGACGTGGCCGAGAACCTCGCCATCGAGCGCGCGAAGTCGCTGTTCGGCGCGGCCTTCGCGAACGTGCAGCCGCACTCCGGCGCGACGGCCAACGCCGCCGTCATGCACGCCCTCGCCCGTCCCGGCGACACGCTGCTCGGCCTGTCGCTCGACCACGGCGGACACCTCACGCACGGCATGAAGATCAACTTCTCCGGCCGCCTCTACAACATCGTCGCGTACGGCGTCGACGCAGAGACCTCGCAGATCGACATGGAGCAGGTGCGCGAGCTCGCACTCGAGCACAAGCCCAAGGTCATCGTCGCCGGCTGGTCGGCGTACCCGCGTCAGCTCGACTTCGCGAAGTTCCGCGAGATCGCCGACGAGGTGGGCGCCTACCTGTGGGTCGACATGGCGCACTTCGCCGGACTCGTCGCCGCAGGTCTGCACCCGAACCCGGTGCCCCACGCGCACGTCACGTCCAGCACGGTGCACAAGACCATCGGCGGACCGCGCTCCGGCTTCATCCTGACGAACGACGCCGACCTGGCCAAGAAGATCAACACCGCTGTCTTCCCCGGCCAGCAGGGTGGCCCGCTCATGCACGTCATCGCCGGCAAGGCCACCGCGTTCAAGCTCGCCGCGAGCGACGACTTCAAGGACCGCCAGGAGCGCACGCTGCGCGGCGCGAAGATCGTCGCCGACCGCCTCCAGCAGGCAGACGTGGCCGGGGCCGGCATCTCGGTCCGCTCGGGCGGAACCGACGTGCACCTCATCCTCGTCGACCTGCGCAACGCTGAGATCGACGGAAAGCAGGCCGAAGACCTCCTGCACGAGGTGGGCGTCACCGTCAACCGCAACGCGGTCCCCAATGACCCGCGCCCGCCGCTGGTCACGTCGGGTCTCCGGATCGGCACGCCCGCTCTCGCGACGCGCGGCTTCGGCGACGCCGAGTTCACCGAGGTCGCCGACGTCATCGCCCTCGCGCTCCTCCCCGACGCCGACGTGCCAGCTCTGCGAGCCCGCACCAAGGCGCTCGCCGACGCGTTCCCGCTCTACCCAGGCCTCGGCGAAGCATGACGGCTGCCTCACTCGACGGCAAGAAGGCTGCAGCCGAGATCAAGGCCGAGCTCCGTGAGCGCGTAGCCGCACTCGCTGAGCGCGGAGTCGTCCCCGGACTCGGCACGATCCTCGTCGGAGAAGACCCCGGCTCGAAGTGGTACGTAGCGGGCAAGCACCGCGACTGCGCTGAGGTCGGCATCGAGTCGATTCGTGTCGACCTCCCTACCGAGACCACGCAGGAAGAGCTCGAGGCGGAGATCGACCGCCTCAACGCCGACCCCGCGTGCACGGGCTACATCGTGCAGCTGCCGCTGCCGAAGCACATCGACCAGGACCGTGTGATCGAGCGCATCGACCCGTCGAAGGACGCGGACGGGCTGCATCCCACCAACCTGGGTCGTCTGGTGCTCAACGCCAACGACCCGATCACGACACCGCTGCCCTGCACGCCTCGCGGCGTGATCGAGCTGCTCCGCCGCAACGACATCTCGCTCAACGGCAAGCACGTGCTTGTCATCGGCCGTGGCGTGACGGTCGGCCGCTCGATCGGTCCGCTCCTCACGCGACGCGAGAACAACGCAACGGTCACGCTCACCCACACGGGCACGCCCGACATCGGGGCGCTCGCCCGTGAAGCTGACGTGATCGTGTCGGCTGCAGGTGTCGCCGGCATCGTGCGCCCCGAGTGGGTCAAGCCGGGCGCCGCGGTCCTCGACGTCGGCGTCAGCCGCATCGAAGACCCGGAGACGGGCAAGTCCAGAGTCGCGGGCGACGTCGACCCGGGAGTCTGGGACGTGGCCGCCTGGGTATCGCCGAACCCCGGCGGTGTCGGCCCCATGACGCGGGCGCTGCTCCTCGAGAACGTCGTCGAGCAGGCCGAGCGCCTGAACCCGGCGGTCTAACAACCGGTTTCGTGCCAAGGGTGCGGGCAGTTCATCGAACTGTCCGCACCCTTCTGCGTATCAACTTCTTCGCAACCCGCAGTCCGCCGCCATGAGCCACCAGCCATCAGAAGGTGAGCGCGTGTGCCGACTGGACCAAGTCAGTCGCGACCTGGGGCTCAGCCGTGCGGCTGAGACTGACGCTGCGCCGCGAACGAGGACACCAGCTGCTCGACGCGATCCGCAATGATGTCGCCACCGAACTCGGGGGGCGATGCGATGGTGCCGTCGGCCGCGAGGAGGATCGCCGCGGGGGTCGCGTGAGCCTCGAAGAACTCCGTGGCAGCCTTCGCGCCGAAGTACGTGTGGGGCAGCGCGCTCGGGTAGCTCTTCTTGATGGATGCGCGGCTCGACGAGGTGGCGACGATGATCTGTGCGTCGTCGCCCAGCCGCCGCGACCAGTCGCCGATCTGGCTGAGCACGGGCCCGCAGGAACCGCAGCCGACGCGGGCGAAGATGAGGATCGTCGTCTTCTGGGGGACGACGACGAGGTTGTAGAGCAGCTCCGGTGAGCCGTCCCCGGAGACGAGTTCGAGGTTGTGCGGGATAGCATCCCGGGCGGCGGGGTCGGAGATGAGGTCGGGGCCCTCGACGAGTTCGAAGTCCTGACCGACCGTCGCGTCGCGGGTCGCCGTCGGCGCGGAGACGGGTGGCTTCACGAGGCCAGCGATGATGCCGACGAGCGCGACGGTCGTGGTCGCGGCGAGCCACAGCCAGTCGTCGAGCGAGAAGAGCGCAAGCTGGGTCGGTACTCCGAGCGCCATGCCCGGGAGGAGCATCGCGAGGAGCGCTGCGAGTGTGAGGCCCGCGTTCCGCCAGATCGTGATCTGGCTGACCGGCTCGGTGCTGAGCGCCCCGAAGCAGTTGCAGTCGACGGCCTGTCGCTTGGCGACGCTGCGTGCCACCACGACCAGGTAGGTCGCCATGAGGGCGGCGGCGAGGGTGGCGGCGATCAGGTAGGCCGGTCCGCTGAGGAGCAGCAGCGCGGCTCCGAGGATGATCTCGCCCACCGGCAGCGCGACTGCGGTCCACGGCTTCCGGAGCGGGGCGGGGACGCCGAACGCGGCGAACGACTGCAGTGTGCGGGAGCGCTGGGGGAGCTTCAACGCGCCGCTGGCGATGAGGACGCAGGCGATCAGCGCGGGAAAGATCACGAAGGTGGGAAGCACTCGTTCATTATCGCCCTTGGGCGGCGCGTCGTCTCGTTGAGCTTGACCGGTGGCGCGGGGCCGTCGAAGATCGACGCATGCGCCTGAATTCCCTCGATGTGGTGCGCGGCTTCGCGATCTTCGCCATGATCATCGCCCACACGGTCGTGTTCCTGGACGACCGCGAACCGCGGGCCCTGCAGGTGCTCTTCCAGTTCCTGAACGACGCCGCGTCGCCGCTGTTCGCGCTGGTCATCGGCGTGACGGCCGGCTACCAGCTGCGGGATGCGGCACGGTGGGATTCCCGACGGAAGAGCTTCTTCGCGCTCTCGTGGGTCATCAAGGCGATCGTGCTCATCTTCGTGGGGCTGCTGCTGAGCATCAACTTCTCCGGCGTGCTCATCGTCTTGGATTTTCTGGGCATCATGATGCTAGTGGCGACGCCGTTCCTCTTTCTGCCGGCGGCCTGGTCGGCCGGGGCGGCGCTGCTCTTCCTCGCACTGGCGCCCATCGTGAACGAGGCAGCGCGGGACTGGGCGCTGACGTCCGCGTTCTCGCCGTCATCGATGTTCGACCCGACCGCCCTCCTGCTCGACTGGACGGTCCTCGGATCCGCGTATCGCCTCACGAACCTGCTGCCGATGTTGCTGATCGGGTTCCTCCTGGCCCGCTGGCAGCTCGGCAACCGGAGCCGAACGGCCTGGACGTTTGGCGGGGGAGCGGTGCTCCTCGGGGTGTCGCTGTTTGCGCGGCGGTGGGAGGAGATGGCGACCGGCGTCACCCAGTCGGGCTCCTACGGTGACGAGGCGCGGGACCTCGGGCTCGCGCTGCTCGCGTACGCGGGCATCCAGCTCCTCGGAGACTTCTCGGGCGAGCGCATGCGCACCTGGTTCGCCCGCCTGACGAGGCCGCTGGCCGACATGGGCACCATGGCGTTCACGGTCTACTGCCTACACGTGCTCATCCTCACGGCGATCTGGTCGCAGCTGCTCCTTGGCGAAGAGAACTGGCTCGCGGGCCCTGGTCTCGTCTACCGTCAACCGCAGGGCCTGCTCACGATGGTGGCCATCATGGTCGTGTGCATCTTGTTCGCGACGCTCTGGCGGCGCTACCTCGGGGTCGGGCCGCTCGAGCGGGCCATCGGGGTGCTCTCGCTCAGGCATCCCCCGGGAACATTGCTTGCAGTTCCTCCCGCCGCGACCACGCGAGTCGAACCAGCTCTTCGAGCACCTCGAGATTGAGCGACGAGAACCGCCCCACCCAGACGCAGCCCTTGCCGAACTTCGCCTTGCCGAGCCGCTCGAGGAGTCCCTCGGGGGCCCACATCTGGAGTCCGTAGATCGACATCGAGGCTTTGCGAGGCGCGAATCCGAGGATCATCGCCTCGCCGGAATGGCCGCTCTCGTACGTGTACCGATAGCGGCCGTAGCCGATCATCGTGGGACCCCACACGACGGCTTCCTCGCCCGTGACCCGATCCATGATCTCCTTCAGGACGCGCGCATCCTCGCGTCGCCCCGCGGGCTCTGCCTGATCGATGAGGAGATCGGGTGAGACGTCTGACGGCTTCGTCTTCGTATCTGCCATGACGAGAGTATGACCCCGGCCGCCGACAAATGGGGCCGCCTGAGCAGAGGTGAGGTCTCGTTTCGCGATAGGATTCCCCACGGTCGCCGCACGCCAGGCGACTGTGGGGCCTGTAGCTCAGTTGGCAGAGCATCGGACTTTTAATCCGCGGGTCGTGGGTTCGAGCCCCACCGGGCCCACCCTTCTCCCTGCTGGTCAACGATCGAACGCAGCGGCGCGTCGTTGTCGACCTCGCCGTCAAGGTGTGCCACAGGTAGCTCCACGACTCGTGCCACCTGGACTGCACGGTGGTTCTACCAGCGCCGACGCCCGCAATTTGCCACTGATGTTCGACTGCGTAGCGTCCAGTGCGCTGGTTATGTGCCGCCGGTTCATGGGCCGGCCAAGAACTGCTTGACGCTTCAAGGTCGAACCAACAGCCGATGAGACGCACACTCGCGGGTCAATATCTGGGTGGGTAACCAGTGATATCTGGAAGAGATGCGGCGCCTCGGATGTGAACGACATTCCCTGGAAGCTCACTGAGTGGGATCCCGTGACATTTGGCCAGGACGGGTACTGCCCCACCGCCTTGTTTCGGCTCAAGATTGCGGCGTGATCCCTCGGGGGCGGGGCCGAGCGAGTTCCTGATTGTTTGGCCGCGGCCCCAGCCAGGACTTCGGAATCTTGCGGCGCAGCCCATTCGTGGGTTCTTCGATGAGCTTCCACGATCCCCATGCCAGGGCCAGTGTTATCAGCAGTGAAAGCACGGCGGTGCCCCATGGCCCTAAGCCTCCGAGTCCGAGCAGGATGACGAACTGTTGGACTGGGAACGCCCAGATGTAGAGGCCGTAGGAGACGTCGTTCTTGACACCGATCCTGACCGGGAGGCGTCCACCCGCCCAGAGCATGAGGAACGCGAAGGGAAGCTGTCCGACCCAGATGGCAAGATCGAACGCGAACAGCAGCACCATGAGGACGGCGGCGATTGCGGCGAAGGAATTGCGCAGTCGCAGCTTCGGCCCGAGGAAGTAGAGCAGCATGCCGGCTGCGAAGAACGCGCCGAACCGCAGCAGGTTCAGGAAGAGGTTGGTTGTGACCTCGAGTGGCCCATGGGCGAGGATCTGGGCGGCAACGATGCCGACGAAGCCGATCGCGACGATGGGGAGCGCGTGTCGTCGCACCCACGCGAACGTGAGGAGCACCCCGGCTGCGATGTATGCCACGAACTCGAAGAAGAGGGTCCAGATCGATCCGTTCCACACATCTGGATACGGCGCGGTCGCGAGCGTTTCACCGACACCGAACTGCGACACCGAGAGCAGGAAGTTGTTGCCGACGTAACTGAGCGCGCTCCCGAGCTGCCACTGCCCGCCGCCTACGAAGGAAGCGAGTGGGGCGACAGCGAACGCGGTTAGTACGAGGACGGCCCAGTACGCGGGGAAGATGCGGAATGCTCGGTGCACCATGTACTCGCGGAAGCCAAGACGCATCTTCGATCCCGCGATGAGGTATCCGGAGATGGCGAAGAAGCCATTCACTGCCCAGGAGGCGAGTGGAATATCGGGCGCGTTTTCGTACCCGCCGATGATCCAGGTGTGCTCGAAAATCACCACGGCCGCGAGAACGAGGCGAACGAAGTTGAGCGCGTTCTCGCGCGTGGAGAGCGCATCGCGCAGTGTCGGAGTCACGGGACGCTGCTAACAGCGCTTCACAACTTCGGGCGACAATAAGGCGAATCGGTCGTGCGCTCCCGGTAATCGATGGGTTCCCGGTCTGAGCCGCAAACTACGGCTATGAGAAGGCGTACACCACAGGGAACCCGGGCCACATGTGGATCAGCGGATACGATGCTGGATTGCCTAACGGGAGTTATTCCTTGTCGTGCACCTACAAGATGGTTCCAAGCGGCAGCTAGATCAGCTGTGGGTCTCGGGGGCGCCTCCAACGCAACTTCAACGGCGGTGTTCGGTCCGGTGAAGGGGACGCAATGGACTGCGGGGGCAACTGTCTACACGGGGTCCGCTGCAAAAATCTCGGACTCAACAACGAAGTTCGTCCCCATGACACAAGGCTCTCCGCGAACCCTCACGTCAGTGATCGCCTCGAGTGGCGAACGACTATCGGCGACGATGACGTTCTGAATCCGGTTGGCGACTTCATCTTCAACCTCACCGAGGCAGGCTGGGCGGGGAAGCGGGGAAGCGGTGGAGATTGGTGTGTTGGTGCGGACCCGATCGTTCTTCACTTGGATGCCGTTTGAGGTGACGAGCCTCTGGAAACGTGACCCTGGACCGCACCGTCCGGGGGTCACATCTTCGGCCGCGCTGCGTGTGGACACCGGGCGCAAGCTCCTGGAGCAGTTCCGGATGCCCCCAAATCAGACCTCTTCCACCAGGTAGCCCGCGGCGAGGAGCCCAGAGCGCAGCTCCTCTCTGCTGGAAACCACCAACCCGTGGGCACCGAGGCGGTGGCGTGCTCGCTTGAGATGGGTTCGAACAGTGCCCGTCCCCAAGGCGAGGAGCTCAGCGATCTGTTGTGTTGTTGGTGCCGCACGGCTTGCGAAGAGCGCGGCGATCTGCAGCTCGCGATCTGTGAGCCCTGGGCGAGGGAAGTCGTTGGATGAACTCGGCGGGCTTGCGAGTGCGGCCCGGAGTGTCCCCAGGAATTGCTCCCAAGTCGTGGTCGTTCGGCGAGCCACGAAGGATGCGCCCTCGAGACGCAGCCGCGACTCGATAGTGGTGTCTTCGGAGTTCATCAACACTCCTACTCGAGTTCCCAGGCGGGTAATCGCTCGAACTTTCAGAACGGCAGGGACGTGATCGATTAACTCGGCGGAGAGCACGACCAGATCCGCGACCTCGGCGCGAGCTGCCGAGAAATTCACCCATGTCTTTGTTCGGACACCCACCTCCCAGTTGCTGTCGGATGCCTCAGGCGAGTGGCGCAACGCATCCCAAATATAAATACTCTCATCAATGACCTCAATCAGGGTCATTCGCAATACACTTCAGCATCGGTTCATTTATCCATTGAGATACCCGGGGGTTTGGGAAGATGCGGCTAGAGGGTCGAGTGGAAATCGAGGTCACTCCGCGCTGGCTTGTCTGCACTGACCAGCGACTCGAAGGTGAGTGCCTCGGGCAGGTGCTGAAACGGCGCATGCCTTTCTTGCGTGATCCACTGGTCGCAACCATGCCAGCTGTCGCCCTTGAAGGGCCTCCTGTCCACTTTGCAGTTGTGAGTTCGAGTTTCACGACCCAGAATGCTCTCCCTCGATTCATCCGTGAACTCTCGTCCCGCGGGACCAGGGTTCTTCTCTCTACGAAAAACAGCACTTCAAGTGCCGCAGATGCCGCGGCTCTCGCAGGTGCCGCCGCCATCTATGACACCAACGGGGGAGTAGGTGAGTTCCTCGATGCAGTCAGGTCCACGTTGGCGAATCCCAGCCCGAGTCCGGAGCCGATTGGCTCCACGTGGGGTGGCTCGGTCCCGGCGCGGAGCCTTGCACTCACCGTCGCTGAGCAGCGCGTCGTCGACACGCTCTTCACCCCTGGCGCAACCACCGCGTCTACTGCGCTCACGCTGGGTCTCAGCGTGCAAACCGTGCGCAATCACTTGACGAACATACGAGGGAAGCTCACTGGCACCCCGACAAGCAATCTCACATCACTTCGTTTCGCACTTATCGATGCTGGCTTGATCGACCATTACCCTAGGTCTACTAGTAGGAGTGGGGTAATGCGCGATCTGACGTAGGCGCAGGTGGTTTTCTTCAGGTGAGAAGGTTCACCTAGCGAAGGAAGCCCATGTCTGAGAATCAGGGTCCAACATCACCATCTCGGCGAAAGGTGATTCAAGGTGTGGCGTGGTCGGCACCAATCATCGCGACTGCCGTGGCCGCACCATTGGCGGCCGCGTCTGAGCGCTGGAATGTGGCGGTCGGTCAAGGGTGCCTCATTGGAATCGTCGGCCTCGATCTGCTTCCTGGATTCCGCATTACGGAGACCACCAACACACTGCCGCCCGCAACCCTGACGTTCACGCAGTCAATTGTCTACTCCGGTTCTTACAACTTCGTCTTTTCGGCCGGCGAGGGTGTCCAGCGCACTGCAGCGCAAGCGATCGGGACGACAAACCTCGGCCTGTACTTCGTCGCCGGAATCGTGAGTTCTCTTAGCAGCAATGCAACCGCGACCGCTTTCAGTGGAAGCTTGGCGAGCTCCACCTACCAGGAGACCGGTCGAGGTTCGAATGGTCTCGGCGGAACCCGAGTGGACTTCACGATGACCCGGAGCCGCACCATCACCGTCACGAATCTGGGTGCAGGTGGATCTGCCGGTATCGGCTACCTGATCAGCGCCGGCGTCACGCTTCCAGGAGCGTCTGTCCGGAACGTACTCACCGCCAACCCTGGTTCTGGGGGTCTCATCACCACGGACAACTCCGCGACACTCGACTGGGATCTCCTCAGCCTCGGCTGCTGACCAGGTCTTCGGTCTCCGACGCCGCGGCTGATGCACGCAGGCCGCCCTCGGGCGGACGCGGGCGAGTCCAGCTCGGGTCAGCCCGGCTTGCCGCGTGCCGTCTCGAGCGAGGGGACGCGTGGGTCGGAGGCCTGCCTGATGAAACATATGCACTGGTTTCCGCCGGGTTCTGGGGGAGAGTTGCTGCGCATTTTCGACCGGCACCACGACGGTAGGCATCAGGCTGTCGGAAGGCACTCCGGACGGAATGTTCTGGCGCACATCGGGCTGATTTGACCAGGCCCGGATCAGTCGAGCGACTCGGTGCCCGCTGTGGCCCAGCTCTTGCCGAGGACGGCGACCGCGTGAGTCCGGGCATAGCATGATCATCTCCGCGCTGGGGCTTCACGGCACGACAGTCAACCCACGCGGGGAGCAGGGGAGCACCTGAGGCATGGATACCTATGATCAGCGCGGCGCCCGAGGTGTCAGCCTGGCTGGCGATGCAGCCCTGGCCTGGTTCGCTCGCGGGCAGTGCGACGCCTTCCCACAAACTCTGCCGCTGCGCCTGCACGCCGACTACTCGCATGTGCACGGGTTCCTGATCACTCGTATCTGGCACACGCCGGTTCGTCTCGACCTGGTCGCGGACCCGGTGCCCGATGACCGATTGACCGTGATCGTCCCGGTAAGCGGAGTGCGAGTGCTGACGACTCGGAAGGGCCGCTTCGAGATCGCGCCCGGACAAGTCGTCCTCAGTCGGCGAAGGCAGATGCTCTCCTTGGAGACCAGCGCGCCCTCCTCAATGATCACGCTGGCCACGGATGCTGCGCGTCTGCCGGGGCTCAACCGCATCGACGCGCTCATGGATACCACGCTGACGGCGGATGCTGGCCTCGTGTCCGTCCTGGTCTCTGCCGTGAACGCCACGCTCAAAGCGCCCCAGGAGACAGAAAGCAACGCATTCGCACCCTGGCGACGCAGCCTCGAGTACATGCTCACCGCTGTCATCGACTCCACGCTCGATGAGCGCAGCAACCCCCTCGATCAACCCACCACGAGCATCCTCGAGCGCGCCTTGCGAGCCATCGACGACCGAGCGCACGATCCTGCCTTCGGCGTTGCCGCCCTCTGCGAGGACCTGCACGTCTCGTCCACCAGTCTGCACCGGGCCTTCAAGAACGTTGAGATGAGCCCAGGTGTGTATCTCCGAAACGTTCGGACAGGGCTCGCTGTCGATGTGCTCACCAGACAGGGCTCCCCGATTACCGAGTCGATGCTGCGCATGGTCGCGCCGGGGGTGGGCTTCGGAACGAGCCGATCACTGAGAAGAGCGCTGCAGGCCAACGAAGAGGGGCGACGGCTCATCAGCGGCACCGGCCAGCACCGCGAGGATGGGAAAGAAGCTCTCGAAGTGCATCCTGGTTCGAGCTGACGCGGTTGATCGCCGTGCAGCGTCGCCGACCGGCCATGCGACCTGCGATGTGAAGTGCATGCATACGCATTCAACGCGGTTGTAGCTTCAACAGGTCATAGACCCCCACCCTGCGCAGCGCGGGTGAGTGCGGATCCTGCCTCTGCCACGTCGTAGAGCACCCACTCCAGAACCCTGCTGCAGCGCCCCGTGGCCGTCACCGCAGCCTGAATCCGGAGCACCCATGTCATCCCGCACCCCTGAGCCCACGTCTTCCGCCTCGACCAGCCGCCGCACTGTCCTGAGCGCCGCGGCGTGGAGTGTTCCCGTCATTGCACTCGCGGTCGCCGCCCCTGCTCGTGCAGCGTCGACGCTCGCTCTGGTCCCGGGCATCAACGGATGGATCCAGTTCGGCTACCCGAACTCGAGCAGGGGGACCGCACGGGTCACCCTTGACGCCCGCGGTCGGTACCCGGAGCGAGGCCTCTGGATCAACGACACCACCCCGGCGACGAAGGTCACGGATATGCACCTCGCCTTCCACTTCCCGAGCGCCGCCGGCGACCTGTCGTTCGCGGAGGAAGGAACCTCGGCCTGGTCGCCGCTCGTGAAGGTCGGGACGATCGCGATCGACGGTGTGCGATACAACAGCTACCGCTCCGACTACACCGCGAAGCTCCCGCTCTCGCCTGGCCGGACGCTTATCCCCAACGATTTCTCCTTCCGATCCACCAGGAATGTCGCCTGGAGTGGAGCCCGTCCCTACATCGACCGGTTCGTCACCATCGATGGCACTGCGCAGTCCTTCCGGCGCCAGGTTGGCGGCAACGGTGACGTGCTCGCCACGGCGCCCTATGCCGGGACGCGGCAGACGCGGCTCTCGCAGGCCGAGGTGGCTCCTGTACCGGTCGATGGTGCCGTCGAGGATGCGGAGATCGCCAGCGTCCTGGCGTGATCTGAAGACGGTGGAGTTCGGGCCGGCGGAGTCGAGCGGGCGGAGACGAGCGGGCGGAGACGAGCGAGGATGGCTGGTTCGTCCCCGCGAACGGACGGGAACGAACCAGCGTCGAGCATCATCACGCCCCAACGTGATGCTGCTCGAACTCGGGCCTACTCCCCAAAGCGCCCGAGAGTTCACCGCAACGCTGTCGTTTGTCGCAGGTGCGTGGCCATTGTGGCGCGGAAGTGCCTGCGGAGCTGGGCCGGATCACATCCCATGTCGCATCGGCCCCGACAGGACCACCTGTGCGGACGACTCAGGATGGTCTGGCCGCGCAACTGCTCGCATCGAGCTTCGGGAGAGGTGCGTCGATACGTTGGCGTTCGAAGCGGGTCTGGCTGCCACGCACCACAATGGGTAAATGTCGACGAAGCGCAAGCGCAGGCCCAACACGCGCACGGTCAGGGGCTCGGCCGATACGCCGACCTACCGCATGAGTGCCCAGCGCATGGCGTGCATCACCGGCTCCTTGGTGGCGCTGATGGTCATTCTGCTCCTCGCCGCGGTTGTGGGCCTCATGGCCAGTGACGGGTCCGGGTCGAGCAATGGTGAGATGTGGGGAGTGGTCGCACTCGTGGCGGCGTTCGGTCTCCCCGTTGCCGCAGCGGCGATTTTCGGGGGTCTGGCGATTTCGGCCTGGGGTTGGGTCCCTGGCACCATCTTCAGCATCGGGTGGCTGGCGTTGCTGATCCACATCACGAACGATTCGTTCCACCTGCTCTACGACGGTCAGGCCGTTGGGCCGCTGATCTACCGGGAACAGGCATTGCAAGCGACAGGGATCACTGGGCTGATCGTCGGCGGCGCACTGTACTTCGTCGCAGGGTGGGCGAGCGACGTCCCGATGTGGATCGGCGGGACGAGCGGAGGCATCTCGACAGGCAGGGTGCGAAGCAGGGGGCATGACGCACCTGCAGAGCCGTTGGACGAGCCTTGACAACAGCCGTGATCCTCGAGTTCGGTGGACCCCGCGGCACCGGATGGGAGCTCTCACACCCTGAGGGTGCGAAAGATAGCCGCCGAGACTTGCGACGGGGGAGTGGATGCGGCAAACCGCGGCGCGTGGTCTTCCTAAGCAATGGGTCACAAGCGGACAGTTCCATTAAAACGCCGGTGACCAATGAGGGAGACGTCCGTCGCCTTGGATCATGACTACGGGGCACCGGGTCAGGTTGCCGTCACGCCCGGGCCTGCCTTGCATATCGAATTGGCCTTCGTGAAGCAGAGAACTGTGTCTTCCTGATCGCAGCATTCCTCGAACGATCCACGAGACCGCCCAAGCTCTACCGAGAGCTGTGGCCTGGATGGCCCTGGGATTCGGCACGCTTGGGCTGATCCTCAGCCTCACGAACATGATCCTCAACCTCGAGCAAGTGAGACGGCGTCGCGCGTCGGCGGTTACGCGGACTGGGTTTCGCGTGGTTGTCAAGGGATGAGCCGAATATGCGTAGCTAGCTAAATTACAAGCTGGCGCTCTGCCGCTGAAATATATGGTGTGGGCCAGCGGCCCCCGACTCCCAGCGCGGGATCTTCAAGGCGTCGTGGGCACGGAGGCTTCTCAGAATGAATGTGGAACTCGACATTGCTCTGTCTGGCGATCGCGCCGTCGATTGGCTTGAAGCGCATGGCGCGCGGGCGATATCACTCGGCGAGGATTTCCGGCTCTTCGCGGATCTCGTCTCCAGTCCCAGCATCAGCATCACTCGCATCTGGCACACACCTATGGAAGTCCGCCTGCGTCCCACGCATGAGACCGGCCTCGATCGCGTCTATCTGAGCTTCATGATGCGCGGAACCCTCAGCGTCACCGAAGAGGCTGATTTTTCGGCGACCGGAACACCTCCCATTTTCATCCACGACACGGCGGTTCCCGCTCGGATCCGCACCGAAGAGGAATCGAGCAGGTTCGTCTTCGGCATCCGACGATCGAAGATCGAGGCTGTCTTGGGGGCGGATATCTCTGACGAGCGCCCACGTATCCCAGACGCGAGTCTGCGACGGGTTGCCCTCGCTACCGCTGCCGCTTCTTTCGACTGCGAGCTCGAGGAGGCGACGCTTCCCTTCTTCGCTTGGCGAAACGCGATCGAGACTCTGGTTATTGCCGCTCTTCGATCGACGATGCAGGCTCCAGGGCCATCGGAAGCGCTCCTGCACCGCTCACAGCAGCTCATCCTGGACCACGCGAGCGAACCCGACTTTTCGGTTGTCGAGCTCGCCAACCGGGTGGGAATCTCCACCTCGCATCTGCACCGCGTCTTCCGCGCCATCGACACGACTCCCGCGACGGCCCTCCGCAAAAGGCGCCTCAGCCTTGCTCAAGACCTCATGACCGCTCAAGCAACCCCGCAGGATCTGAAAGCGATCGCGCTTCAAGCTGGGTTCAGGAGCCTGCGCATGCTCCAGTACGCGAGGCGGATGTACGCAAGTGAGAGTGTCGTGGCCGATCGGTAGCGGTGTCGTTGCTCTCCGGGGTAGGCCAAGCCCTGGGTGAGCCGCGGATCGTGTCACCCTCGGTGCACGGAGACAGTCGCTGGCAGCGCGACAAACGGATGGCCCGTCGTCCAGAATGCACCGTCGGAGATGTGCTCCGTCCCGCGTGAAGCGGGAACGATCTCTGGTTTTCAACCGCTCGAGGCGATGAGGGCCGGAGATCGCTTGGATCTTCATCGACTTCTCTTTCAACAGTCGAGTCTGACTCCTTGCTGAAGAGCCCCCAGTCGATGTCGAGGGTGAGGTGCTCCCGGCTCCCGGCTGGGCTGTGCTCTGCTGATGCTGGTCGCCGAATCGTGTGGTGAGTGAACGTTCACATCGCGGTCCGTCGCAGGCGCGCAGGGCTTAGCGGCGGCAAAACGAAGCCAGTATCCGCTGCTTTTTGGCCAGAATGCGAACGAGGCAAGATCGTCGACGCCATTGACTGCGACCCCAACGTGTAGGCGGTGAGCGATGGCACGCGCACGGCGGGACTCGTCCTGTGGAGCCGCACCAGTGGGCGCCCACTCGCGCACCTTCGAGCGAGTCCTCTTGCCGTGAAAAGCTCACGATGACGTGAACCAAGCGGGCTGTGGCCAAAAAGTCGCAACCATGAGTGTGGGCTGCGAAGCAGCGCTATGTTCGTGAGCTGTCAGTAACTTCACGAGGACCTGGAATGTCGAACCAAAGGAACACGAAACCAATGTCACCAGCTGAACGCAGGGCGCAGCTGAAGGTGGCCGCGCGGAGGGCGACCGTGCCCGCCGCGTCGGTCACCGCACCGCTCTCAGTCGGGCCGATGGAAGCTGTCGACGATGCAGTCATCTTCAGTGGCCGGTCAGTCGAATCGCTTGACGACACCAACCCGACTCGGCCGGGCCGCCCGCTGTACCCGCCAGCGAAGACCTCTCCGTTCCCGGCGAGGTCCAAGGACGTTGGTACGACTCCAATCGACCGGGGGCGCGCTCAATCCGCGCTCCTCCCGACCTCGCCCACCTCGAGCCATGGCATTCACGACTCGATGCACGTTGTGTGTGTGACGCGCCGCTGGTCACGAGCGCCTCGTCTTCCTCCACAGCGAGCACAGAGAGTGGTGAACACAGACAACAGCGGCAACGGTGCCCTCTCCTTCACGGTGGACCAGGCATTGTCGGCCAGCGGGGGCCTTGAGGCCGGCCCGCCAAGCTGGGCGCGCGGGTCGATCGTCAGCTCTGCTTGAGGGGGCCAGTGATGCGTGGTGCCGGTTCTCGCGGCGGTGACTCCCGGGCCGCAGAGTCGGGTACCGCGACCTCATCGGCATCGTGCACGAGAACTCCCTCGCTCGTTCCGCGGCGCGGTGTGTCGGGAGGGGCCACCTCAACCAATCGACAAGCGAGCTGCCCTCGATCTTCCCAGACATCGCCGTGAATTGAAAAGTCGCTTCGGAGCAGGACCCTCGTGGGCAATCTGGTAGCGGCCACAGCGCTCGCAGAATCAGTGGGCACGGCAACGCCCACTCAGAGCGGATGCCGGTGGTGTGGACGAGAGGGTGATTTCGCCACTTGCGCGGCCGCGAGACTCGCGGCGTAGTTCCATTCCAAGATGCTCTCGACTCGTGCAATTCATCGATCGCTTCGGGTAATTTTCACATCGTGCTGCAGTGAAAGCACCGAATCCATGCAGTTCGTTCTGTGCTTTTTCAGGCAGGACCGCAGCTCGCGTGACTTAACGTGATCTGCAGCAGAAGTAATTGAGGTGACACTGATATGGGTGAGCGCTCATATTTTTCAGAAATTCACGGTTGGCAAGCTTTGCCAGGATTGCGGGGGTACGAGAATACGTTCGTAGGAAAGCTGCCCGTCGACGCGTTCGAATCTTCGGGAGTCTTTGTCCGTGGATATTACGAACCGGCCAACTCGGAAGTGCAGCTTCTTCGGTTCAATAACTTTCTCGTGGCTAGACTCCGAACTCGGCCCGTCGTCCTGGAGTGGCCTCGCACGCGTCTGCCCGCAAGAAGGCGATATGCGTTCATACTTGTCAATCAAGGCGAAGTTGCATTCGCTGGTGACCGCCTGAAGGGCAACCCAAGCGCCACAGGCGTTGGCATGGCTCTCCCGGGGCACGAATCACTGACCATTGATGTGGTTGGTGCCACAGAGATGATCGTCTTCACCTTCGACCAGGAAGAGATTTCGCCGTTGCGGGCGAATCGGGTTCCCAACGTCATGGACGTGTCCAGTTCGCCACTCTTCACGGCGACCTATCACTTCCTGAATAGGCTCCTCAGTCAGTCGCCTGACGCAGACCATACGACAGCGAACTCCATTCGTGAGCTGCTTCGATCCTTTGCCCGCGCGCTTGTCGTGGAATCGACCAGAGAGAACATCGAAAACCCGGATGATCTCTTCGAGCGCGTCAAGGAACTGGTCAATTCTCGGTTCTCGAACCTCGACTTCGGGCCGCCGGAAATGGCAAGGGAACTCGGCGTTTCGACGAGGTCGTTGCAGCGAGCGGCGGAAAAGCACGGAGCCAGCGTCGCCAAGATGTTGCGGACAGCGCGAGCAGCGCGGGCTCGGCGTCTGATTCTCACTCGGCCACATCTCAATCTTGATGTGGTCAGCAAGATGAGCGGGTTCAACTCCGTCGGATCTCTACGTCGAGCCCTGCTCAGCACGCATGGGGTGTCAGTGAAAGATGTCCGAGGATCAGCGGGGGCTGAAGCCGGAGAACCCCCATCGAATCCGCCTTCGGACCCGCCTGCCGACCACATCCTCTGATCGCGTTCGCGTTCGCGTTCGCGATTCGCCGGAGACAGTGTCGAGCTCAGGGAACTGTCGACGGAGAACCCATCAGAGTGATGATCGTCGCTCTCCGCCGCCACCGCTCGGGTCGTGCCCCACCGTAGGGTTCGACTCTCCAGTCGGAGGTTCGCTCGAGATTGCCCAGCGCTGCACTCGTCCAACGGCGGTCAGTGAGAGCGCTGTGGCGATTCGACCGAGGTCCAGCATCTCCGTGATGAGCGCGCCTGTACCAGGGCTTCCGGATGCTGAATCCTTCTCATCGGTCATCTCTTCATTCGTCCAGTTTCCGCGCTGAGGATCGTTCGATGCCGTGCAGCATCACTGGGGAGCGATCAGAACTTCGTGACCAGAAAACTCTGGCAGGGGGCATCTTGGTTGTTGGTGCTCAGGAGGCGCGAGTCCACCTTGCACGCTTTTGAAGCGCCGGTTTCGGCGTCACGCTTCATCTGCTGGACATGGATCACCAAGCGTCGCAGATCGCTGTCGAATGTGACTCCTTCTCAACTGTCACGCTCTGGCCGTCGCCACATGGAACAGTGTTGTCGCGTTTCGAGCTTGCGTTCTCCGTGAACCGATTGGCCCCGCCTCGGTCGATCGCTCGTGGAGGCTCGGCGGCGGGGTGCCGCCTGCCAAGCACATCGCGGAGGTGAGGATCACGTGCTTGCGCGCGGGCAAGGCGGACAGGATTCAGTTGCTGCTCCTGAAATGTGCGGCGCGGTGACCCCAGATCACCGCGCCGCACCGTGGGGCACCGTGCGGGCCATCCCCCGATAGCTCAGTCACCAGCACCCACGCTGCCCACTGTAGGAGCGCACGTAGCCGACCGGATGGTTTGGCGGAATCTAGACCGTAGCTGTCGCGTTTCGAGACCTGTTGCGGCTCTTCACCACTGTTGCGCCTGCAGGAGCTCACCCTCGGGTGACCTGCGAGTCACGGCCTTCGGCGCAGCGGGGACCTGCCCCGCGCCGAAGCGCGATTCGCTTGCAGGAGGCGGTGCTCCCGGGGGGCGATCCCCGGCCTGGAAGATCCTGCCGCGTCCCAGCAGTGAGGGTGCAAGGTCAACCGCACAGGGCCCGTGGGACCGCTTGCTCGGGCTGGCCATGCTGATCGCCAGCGAGATTGACTCGTCTCCCAGCTCGGAGTGTGGGTACACTTGCCCGTCTTCGGCCCCATGAGCCCCGGCGGCTTCTGCCGCCGACATGTCCGCGTGAAATCTGAGATAACCGAGCGTGGAGAGTGCGTTTTGCGACGCTCCGCATTCCGATGACGCGCCGTGCCGTCGGAGAGGACCGGCGGTCCACGGTGCTCACGGATGTGTGATTTCTCTTAGCGAATTCGGCCGATTGGCCCGACTCGAACGATCGGAGCGGCATTGGATTCTGCACATGTTGTGGGTCTCGAGAATGATGAGGCGCTGCAGTGGCTGCAGGGGAATGGTTGGAAAGTTCGGGTTGCCGGAACGAAGGTTCGTGTTCACGCGGACATCATCGGGGCCCGAGCGTTCACGCTGGGACGCATCTGGCAAACCGCAACGAGAGTGGACCCCGACGCGGACTCCTACAATCCCGATCTTGTCTACGTGAATTTTGTCCTGACGGGTCATCTCGTGATTCAGAGCACTGGCGGAGCGACGAGAAAAGTTGCTGCGCCGCAGTTCTACACGCATTCGGCGCGCAGACCAGTGAGCGTCTCTTCTGTGGCGCCTCATTCGTGCTTGTTCATCGCGATTCCCAGGGAGCACCTCGCGGAACTTCCGTGGGTCGAGAGCCAGGCGCCAGGGCCGTTCGTGACGACAGGGGCCTTCCGGAGGGTCTTCATCGCCGCTGCAAATGCTTCGCTCGACACGCAGATCGGGGAGCAGCAGGTTGGCTTCGCCTTCTGGAGGCGTGGACTCGAAGAACTGCTGCTCGCTGCACTCACGGAGACGAGAGTTCTCGAGGATGTGAAGACAGGATCGCAGAAAGGCCTGCATCTAGCCCGGGCTCAACTGCTGATCGAGGAGAACTACCGGGATGCGGACTTCTCGACCCGAGAACTGGCACGCGCTCTGAACATCTCCATTTCGCAGTTGCACCGCATCTTCTCGGCGGAGGGAAAGACAGCAGGGGCAACCATCCGGGCCAGGCGGGTGGATCGGGCGCGGAGTCTTCTCAGTGTGAGTGAGAACTCGAGATCCGAACTTCTCGGGATCACGCAGGAGAGTGGATTCCGATCCGTGCGAACCATGCGTCGACTCCTGAGAGAGGACCTTGCAGAGCGCTCGTCTGGCGAGACCTGATTCCGAAATAAGCAGCCGACGCTCCAAGGGTGCGACGTGGGGCGCTCAGACCAGCTTCTTGATCTCGGTGACCGTCCGCAGCAGATGCGGCACGATGTTCTGGATCTTTTCCGGTGTCATCTCGTGCTCGAGGCCCGAGGTGCTGACGCCTCCGATGACGGAGCCATCCGCGGATCGCAGGGCTGCCCCGACGCACCGGATCCCGAGCTCGTTCTCCTGGTCGTCGATCGCCCATCCACGCTCCGAGACGAGGCGAAGCTGCGCCTGGAGCTCCCGCTTCGACACGATGGAGTGGACCGTCCGTCTTGTGAGCTCGGCTGACACCAGCAGGTCGGAACTCAGCTCGGGGGAGAGCGAGGCGAGGATGGACTTGCCGATGGCGGTGGACCACAGCGGAATCGTGTCTCCGACGCGTGAGCGCATCTGGTAGGCCGCCGGTCCGTCGATCTTGGCGACGTACATGAGCGTCGTCTGGCGGAACCGCGCCATATGCACCGTGCAGCCCACCTCGTCGCGCAGTCGCTGGAGCAGCGGAAGGGCTTTCTGCGTCGCGCGTTCGTCGCGCTGCACGCTCGCAGCGAAGAGGTGCGTACGGGCTCCCGGGCGGTAGGTGCGGTCTGCGCCGTGCTCGACCCAGTCATGCTCGACGAGGTCGCTGAGCACCCGGTGCACGGTGCTGACGGAGAGACCTGTCGCGGTCGCGAGGTCGGAGATGCGATGGTGCTCGGAGACGGCCTCCATGAGAGTGAGTCCCTTCATCAGGGCAGAGAGCGGAGGCTCCGAGTGCTCGGGCGATGGTGTCATGTCCTCATCCAATCGCAGCCGCTTGAGATTCCGCACTCCGTCGAGCGTGGGACCGCGGCAGGGATTCGCTGTCGATTCGACTCTTCTTTGAGTCAGGTCCGTAGTTCGCACCCTAGCCTAGTTTCCGCTCTACAGAAAGTCCTTTCCATAGAGCCGAAAACTTGTAGTATCGCCACCATCGACGCAGAGAGGCGTCGACTCCCCGGGTCGGGGGATTGACATCAAGGAGGATGTAATGACTACGAGAAGGCACAACGCAAAGGTGGCGCTCGCGCTAGCTGTCGGCGTCACCGTTGGCCTCACGGGGTGCGCCCCCGGAGAGGTCGTCAGCGGCGACGACGGTGCAAGCGGGCCGTTGGAAGTCCAGGAGATCAACCCGGCGGACTTCGCCGGCGAGTCGCTGAGCTACGTCTACTTCACCGACGGACCCGACGAGGCGGCAACGCGCGACCTCATCGCATCGTTCGAGGAAGAGTACGACGTCACCGTGAACCTCGAGATCCTCCCATACGCGGACCTCGTCACGTCCGTGCAGGCGCGGCTCTCCGGCGGCAACGCCCCCGACGTCGTCCGCCTCACGGGCCTCGGCGACTTCCAGAACGACCTCCTCGATCTGCGCACGTACCTCGGTGAGGACTATGCATCCGAGTTCGTCGACGGCCCCGTATCGGGTGCCACGACCGACGACGGGCAGCTCATCGCGGTCCCATCCGACCTCACGCTCAACGGCCCGTTCATCAACACCGACCTCTTCGAGCAGGCAGGCGTCCCGCTTCCCGACTCGAGTGATCCATGGACCTGGGACGAGATGATCGCCGCGGCCACGAAGGTCCAGACGGCGACGGGCACCGAGTACGCCTTCGCGATGGACAAGTCGGGGCACCGACTCTCCACAGTGCTCAGCCAGTACGGCACCGCACTCGTCGGCGACGGCGAGGTCGTCCTCGACGAGGCGAAGGCCGAAGCCGCCTTGCAGCCGCTCGTCGACATGATGGCCGACGGCCGCATGCCCCGCGACTTCTGGCTCGGCTCGGGCACTCGATACGAGGGTGCAAACGAGATCTTCCTCGCGCAGGACACTCCCGTCTACCTCTCCGGCAACTGGCAGGTCGGCCAGTTCGCTGCCAACGCGGACTTCAACTGGGCAGCAGCACCCAATCCCTGCGCTGAAGAGTGCGGCGGATTCCCCGGCGGCAAGTACATGGCTGCGCTGAAGGAAGGCCCCAACCCGGCGCTCGCCGCGTTCTTCGTCCAGTACATGAA
Source organism: Pseudoclavibacter sp. 8L (assembly GCF_902506465.1). Taxonomy (NCBI): domain Bacteria; kingdom Bacillati; phylum Actinomycetota; class Actinomycetes; order Micrococcales; family Microbacteriaceae; genus Pseudoclavibacter; species Pseudoclavibacter sp. 8L. The sequence goes on from NZ_LR733185.1 coordinate 1,195,165, forward strand.
CACCGCGGAGTCGCAGGAGAAGTTCGTTGCAGCAGGTGGGTTCCTCCCCACTCGCGCGGACCTCACGGAGCAGGGTGTCACCTACCCGGACCGTCAGGCCGACATGGATACGTTCCAGGCTGACCTCGCTCGCACTCCCGACCTCGGCTACGCCGCGAACGGCGACGTCGCCTTCAACGGCAGCGCCCTCGAGCTCGTCGACCAGCTCTCTCGAGTCGTCGCCGGCGAGAAGGACCTCAAGACCGCGGTCGCAGACGTCAAGTCGAACGCGCAGTCGCTCGTGGAGGAGCTGCACAAATGACGTCAGAGCGCACGGTCGCTCGGCGGAAGGTGATCGGGGGCAAGTCTCGGAAGCCCTTCAGCCTCCGCTCGGCGCCGTACCTGTTCCTCCTGCCCAACATGGCGATCTTCGGGCTGTTCACGATCTGGCCCGCCATCAACGGCTTCAACATCTCGATGTACTCGTCGTCGAACGGACGCACCTTCGCGTGGGAGGGGCTCGGCAACTACCAGACGATCCTCTCCGACTCGGAGTTCTGGGGGATCGTCTGGCAGACCGTGGTCTACGCGGTGGCCTTCGTGCTCCTGTCCGTCGTCCTCGGCACGCTGCTCGCCGTCCTCGTCGAGCAGCAGCGGAGGGGTCGCTCCTTCTTCCGGGCGGTCTTCTTCATCCCGGTCCTCATCTCGCCCGTGGTCGCGGGCCTCGTGTGGAACTGGATGCTGGAGCGGCAGGGGGGAATCGTCAACGCGTTCCTCGGCCTCTTCGGCGTCGCCCCGGTCCCGTGGCTCGTCGAGGGCCCGCTTGCCATGCTCTCGGTGATCGTCGTGGGCACCTGGATGCAGGTGGGCTTCTACATGCTCATCCTGCTCGCAGGCCTCCAGAGCATCGACCCGTCGCTCTACGAGGCGGCGCAGCTCGACGGCGCCTCCAGGTGGAAGCAGTTCACGAACGTCACGCTGCCCCTGCTGCAGCCGAGCATCCTGGTCGTCGTCGTGCTCGCCACGATCCACGGCTTCCAGGCGTTCGACTTCATCTACACCCTCACGGGCGGTGGACCGGTCGGAGCGACCACCCTCATCGTCCAGTACATCTACGAGAACGGCTTCGTGTCGCCGATCCGCTACGGGCTCGCCTCTGCGGGGAGCGTGCTGCTCTTCATCGTCATCTTCACGATCACCATCGTGAATTACCTGATCGGACGAAAGCGGGACGCGGTATGACCACCGAGACGGCAAGCAATTTCATCGCCACGCAGGAACCGCGCCGGAGCTGGACCTCCACGGGGTCGAAGAAAGTCACCTCGACGGACGCGCTGCGCGTCGTCATCCTGGTCACGGCGACGCTCGTGGCGCTCATCCCGATCGTCTGGCTCGTCCTCGGCTCGTTCAAGTCGCCCGCCGAACTGGCCATGCGGCCACCCGCGCTGCTGCCGGAGACCTGGGGGTTCGGCAACTACACGGAAGCTCTCTCGCGGTTCAACTTCGCCGGTTACTTCCTGAACAGCGTCGTGGTCACGATCGGGGCGACCGTGCTCACGCTCTCGGTCAACTCGATGGCGGCATACGCACTCGCGAAGTACAACTTCCGGGGGAAGAACTTCCTGTTCATCCTCACCCTGGCGACCATCATGATCCCGCTGCAGGTGATCTTGATCCCCGTCTACCAGGTCGTCGCTTCCATGGGGCTCGTGAACACGCTCTGGGGCCTCATCATCCCGGCAGCAGCGACGCCGACGGGGGTGTTCATCCTCCGCCAGTACATGCTGTCGATCCCCGACGAGCTCATCGAGGCGGCGCGGATGGACGGCGCGGGCGAGTTCCGCATCTTCGCCACCATCGTGCTGCCCATGTGCCGACCTGCGCTCGCGGTCGTCGCGATCCTGTCGGTCATGTGGCGGTGGAACGACTTCCTGTGGCCGCTCGTCGTGGCACAGAGCGAATCGGTCTACACGCTGCCGGTGGCACTCGCCCGATTCACGGCGGAGGAGACGGTCCCGTTCAACCTCATCATCGCGATGAGCGTGGTCAGCATCGTCCCCGTCATCATCCTCTTCCTGTTCTTCCAGAAGCAGGTCACGACGGGCATCGCGAACACGGGCCTCAAGTAGCCCGTCACTCACCATCGATCTTGGACAAGGAAACACACGGAGCATGAGTTCTTCACTCACAGTCACCAACCGGACCGTTCACCTCGCCGACGCAGACGGCACGATCAGGGATTGGCTGGTCTCACCGGCCTGGGCAAGCAGCTGCGATGACCTCGACGCGTTTCTCTCCGAAGACGGGGAACCGTGGGGAGACGGCAGATGGGTGCTGACGAACGGACCAGACGTCGGCGAGCTGAAGCAGCGTCTGTACGCGGCGCACCAGCTCGACGAATCACAGGACCTCCCGCAGGTCATCGAGGGCGGCCCGGTCAGCTGGGTAGCCAACGGGCAGAGCTCGAGCGCCGAATGGGCACGCGTGCACACCCCGGCCGACGGCTTCGTCGACTGGTCGGCGTTCTGCTTCACCCCGGAGTACCGGGCCTCGCTCGCCGCCACGGCGGTGGAGGTCGACCAGAGCGAGTGGCGGACGATCGAGGTGCACACGACGGGCCCGTTCGTCCTCTGGGTGGGAGGCGTAGTCGTCCTGCGGGGTGATCAGGTCTCCTACATGGAGCCGCTCACGTCCTCGGTGCGGGTGCGTCTGCCGTCGGGGATCACGCCGCTGCACCTGGCGACCTGGCAGGTCGCATTCCGGGAGTGCCGGCACATCGTGCGCGTGCGGGTCGAAGGGCTGCCGGTTCGCGTGGTCATCCCCTCGCCCGGTGCCGACGAGCATGCTGGCCGACTCGCAGAGCAGGTGCTGAATCGGGTTGCGTCCACGAGCTGGGCGCTCGAGGGGCCAGTCGCCGCCTTCTCCGCACCACGCGGTGTGCGGTTCCGTGTCCGAACGAGCGACCACGAGGACTGGCAGCTGGTGGAAGCGGATGAGAAGGGCCTGGTCCGATTCCGTGTCGGCGGGGTCGCCGAGGAGGACGCGTTCGCGGAGGGCGACGCAGCCTCCGCAGGCGCCTCCATGCTGAGCACGGGGGAGAGCATCGTGCAGATCGGGCTCGATGACCCCCGCTGCCCGCAGCTTCGTCGCATCCGAGTCGCAGTCGTTCCGCCGGACAGCAGGGAACAGCCCCATGGCGATCCTGCGCTGTGGCGCGACGAGGTGCTCCGCTTCGTGGCCGGCCTCGAGGACGACACTCCCACTGAGGCCGGACTCGCGGGTCTCCTCGCTCGCCACGAGCTGCTCGGAGACGTGCGCGTCGAGCCTTCGGATCTCGCGTCTGCGCTGCACCGGGTCGAGACGCGCGGCGACTGCGCCGACTTCGAGGTGCTCTCGATGCTGCTCGCCTGGCACCGGGTGCCGAGCGATGCCTGGTCCGCGGGGCTGCGCGACCGAGTGCAGGGCGCCGTGACGGGCATGAAGTACTGGATCACCCAACCCGGCCTCGACGCCATGTGCTACTTCACGGAGAACCACCAGTTCGTCTGGCACGTCGCCGAGCTGCTCGCCGGGGAGACCTTCCCGGATGAGGTCTTCTCCGTCGACGGGCGAACGGGTGCCGAGCATGCGGACGAGGCGCGCGTCCGCGCCGCCGGATGGCTCGACCGCAAGCTGTCCGGCGGGTTCAGCGAGTTCGACTCGAACGCATACCTCGCCATCGACAGCTACGCCCTCTGCATGCTGATCGAGCTCGGGGTCGACGAGCGCCTCACCGAAGCCTCGCGGGTACTCCTCGACAAGGTGCTCTTCACGCTCGCGTGCAACTCGTGGCGCGGCACGCACGGAGCGGCGCACGGACGCTCGTACGTGCACACGCTGCGCAGCTCGCGCTTCGAGGAGACCTCGCCCATCCTGCGCCTGCTCGCCGGAGTCGGCAGCCTCAACGACGCCGTGCTGCCGGTCACCACGCTCGCGATCTCGCGGAAGTACGCCGTGCCGGCGATCATCCGCAAGCTCGCCGGGGAGCCACCGCGCGAATGGTGGGGCACCCAGGTCTACCGCGGGAAGCTGGCGTTCGAACGGGACCTCCTCAGCAGGCCGTACCGCTCAGATCTCCGCGTCTGGAAGACCCCGGACGTGATGCTCTCGAGCGTGCAGGACTACCGAGCCGGGCTGCCCGGCCTCCAGGAGCACATCTGGGGAGCCACGCTCGCCCGCGAGTTCCAGATCTTCGTCACGCATCCCGCGAACGCGGATACGGGGTCGTCGGCAAGGCCCAACGCATGGGCCGGTCACCGCGTCCTCCCGCGCGTGCATCAGCACCGGAACGTGGTCGTCCATCTCCAGCGCTTCACGAGCAGCGACCCCATCACGCGGACGCACCTCTGGCTGCCTTCCGAGCAGGCAGACGAGCTCGTCGTTGCTGGCGATTGGATCGCCGTCCGGCGCGGCGACGGATACGTCGCCATCGCGACTCCCGGCGGCGTGCGCCCCATCGCGACCGGCGAAACCGCTCAGCAGGAGTGGATACCGGTCGAAGATGGCGCGGTCTGGGTCGCCGTCGCCGGTCGGAAGGACTCGGATGGGGACTTCCAGACGTGGGCCGCCGGCCTGCACTCTGCGAACCTCGACTGGAACCCGAGCGGCGCCGACGACCCCGGCGTCCGATTCCAGCTGGGATCCGGACCGAAGCTCGACGTGACCTTCTCGAGCGCACTGCTCGTCGACGACGTGCCTGAGGGATTCAGCGACGGCACGATCGTCGAGGAACAGCACCTCCAGAACCCGGCAACGCGCAGCGCGTTCGGTGACGCCGAGATCATCGCGGAATGGGACGGCGAGAGGCTCCAGCTACCCGTCGAGCACGTCCGTCAGGGACTCGCCCAGATCGGCGGTGACGCAGATGGCCGGTGAAGACACCTCCTCGGCGGACCTCGCGCCGCCGCCGCTGCCGCCGTTGGCGAAGGCCTCGGCCGGAACCGGATTCGCCGAGCTCGAGGGTGATCTCCTGCGCGGCACCCTCGCCATGGGCGTCGACAGATGGTTCTGGGGCGAGGGGGTCTGCCTCCTCGCGACGTGGCGTGCCGCCGAAGCTCGCGGGGCGACACACCCGCAGCTCGTGCTCGACTACATGGGACGCCACGCGAGCCGTCTCCCGGTGCTCGAGCACGTCAACAACATGGCACCTGCCGCCACAGCAGCCGAACTGCTGCGCGCATCCGGTGACCTCGGTGCTCGGCGCCTCGTCGAGGCCTGCCTCGCCTGGTACCAAGACGCACCCGAAGCCACCCGGGCCTCGAACGGTGCGCTCGAGCACTGGCCAGGGGGAGTCTGGGCCGACACCGTGTACATGGCTGGCGAGTTCCTCCTCCGTGCCGGGCGCGCGCTCGAACGCCCCGAGCTCACGCGGGAGGCGGTGCAGCAGTGGCTCGCCCATGCAGAGCAGCTGCAGGACACGGACACGGGCCTCTTCGCCCACGGCACCAACCAGGGAACACGGATCGACTGCTTCTGGGGGCGCGCCAACGCGTGGATCGCGCTCGCGGGTGCGGACCTGCTGCACCTCGCAGGCGACGATCCTGCGATCGGCGAGGTCCGCGAACGACTCGCCGTGCAGCTCCGGACCCTCGCTGCGCTCCAACCGGACCACGGCGTATGGGACGTCCTCGTGGACGGCCCCATCGAGACCAGAGGAATCCTCGAGACGTCCGCGGCCGCCGGGATCGGGGCCGCGCTGCTGCGGAGCAGCGCGCTCCTCGAACAGCAGCTGCCAGCCGCCGACCGGCTCCTGCGGCGAGCCGGTGAGCGCGCTGTCCTCGGTTCTCTGGCGTACGTCGATGACGGTCGACTCACCCGAGTGAGCGCTGGAACCGTACTCCAGCTCATCCCGTTCGGCTACTCCGTCATCCGAGACGACCGCGTCCAGCCGTGGGGACAGGGCCTCGCCCTGGAGGCGATCGCCGCCTGGAACGAGACAACAGCAGCAGCATCATCATCGTCAGCCCCCAAATCAGAGGAGCACTCATGACCATCACGAAGTACGCCCACAGCCCCAACGCCGTCGCAGCGATGAAGACCGACGAGCTGCGTTCCTCGTTCCTCATGGAGGAGCTGTTCGCCGCGGGTGAGGCGCGAAGCGTCTACCTGCACCACGATCGGATCCTCGCGTTCGGCGTCGTGCCGCTCGACGAACCGCTCGAGCTGCCCACGCCTGACCAGGTGCGAGCCGAGTTCGTCCTGCAGCGCCGCGAGGCAGGTGTCATCAACGTCGGCGGGCCGGGCACCGTGCAGGTCGGCGGCGAGGAGCACGAGCTCGCGCACGTCGGCACGATGTACCTCGGACGCGGGGAACGCGAAGTGCGGTTCTCCTCGGCAGACCCAGCGAACCCGGCCGCGTTCTACGTGTTCACCGCGACCTCGCACCAGGACCTTCCGACGACCAAGATCACGCCTGACATGACCAACGTCGTCGAGCTCGGCGATCCCGAGAACGCCAACCGTCGCACGCTGAACCAGTGCATCTACGAGGGCGGGACGCGCAGCTCGCAGATCGCGTTCGGGTTCACGCAGGTTCACTCCGGAAGCGCCTGGAACACCCTCCCCGCGCACACGCATGACCGACGAACGGAGTGCTACCTGTACTTCGATCTCGCGCCGGAGCACCGGGTCTTCCACGTCATGGGGGAGCCGCAGGAGACCAGGCACCTCGTCGTGTCGAACCGTCAGCTCGTGGTCTCGCCGAGCTGGTCGGTGCACTTCGGTGCGGGTACCGGCCCGTACACCTTCGTGTGGGCTACCGCGGGCGAGAACACCACCTACAACGACATGGACCCCGTCGACACCACGCTGGTGCGCTGAGCAGAGCGGCTGGCCCTGACGTCGGACGACGGCAGGGCCAGCCGCACGGGTGAGCCGGGATCGCTGTGTCGCCCTCGCCTGATCGTCTAGGTTTATCCGGATGATGATGATGTCGAGGTGGGCAGCGAGCGTGCTCCTCGTGTCGGTTCTCGCGGGGATCCTCGCGGCAGTGTTCGCCGCCATGCGCTCCGACTGGGCGACTGGGCTCGCAGCGCTCATCGCGCTCGCGGCGGCATGGGCCTCGATCTGGCTGGTGCTGCGCGAGCATGCGCGAGACCGTGCGCGGCTCGAGGAGGTCACCGAGCTCAGCACGAGGCGCGCGGACCAGGCATCGGTGCTGAGCCACGAGCTCCGCACACCGCTCGCGGTCATCCAGGGAGCCGGGGAGCTCCTCGCGGAGGAGAAGGCTGGCCCGCTCACCGAGAAGCAGGCCGTGTTCGTGCATCGCATCGTCGACAACGCCGTGCGGATGCACAACTTCTCGGAGCAACTGCTCACCAGGGCCCGCCTCGAGGCCGGCCTCGTGTCGATCGAGCGCTCTCGGGTCGACCTCAGAGTGCTGTTCCGTGGCGTCGTCGAGGAGCTGTCGGAGATCTCCGATGTCACGGTCGTGCTGGATGCCCCGGGAGCCCCGGTCAGCGCATTCGTCGACCCGCAGCTCACGAGGCAGGTCATCACGAACCTCGTGAACAACGCTGCGAGGAGCGAGTCGGCGGGCGGTCGCGTGGAAGTGCGTATCGTTCCTGGGGACGACGAGGTCATGATCTCGGTCAGCGACGGAGGGACGGGGATGACGGAGACGCAGCGCGAACGCCTGTTCAGCCGTTTCTCGAGCGGCCGCCCGCTCGGCAACGGCACCGGCATCGGGCTCTTCATCTCGCAGCAGTTCGTGGAGCTGCAGGGTGGCCGCATCCACGTCGACACGATCTCGGGAAAAGGGACGACGATGATGTTCACGCTGCCGCTTGCCGACCCAGCCACCGTGAGGCGTCGACGATGACCACGCCGCACAGTCTCGCATTCGTCGTCGACGACGAACCGGCGATGCTCGACATCGTCACGTTCGCGCTGGAGACGCAGGGGTTCACGACGGAGTCGTTCCGCTCGGCGGAGACCGCGTGGACGGCCCTCGAACGCTCACGCCCGGACCTCGTGGTGCTCGACATCATGCTGCCGGGCATCTCGGGGATCTCGCTGTGCCAGCGCATCAAGTCGCGCTGGGACCTGCCGGTGATCCTCGTGACCGCGAAGGGCGAGGTCTCCGACCGGATCGCGGGGCTGGAGGCGGAGGCCGACGACTACGTCGCGAAGCCGTTCCACCCGCGCGAGCTGGCACTCAGGGCGCAGCGGCTCGTGCGGCGCCCGGAGTCGTCGCGTGCCGTCGTGACCTCCGGGGTCCGACTCGAGCTTGACCCCGCGAGCCACGATGTCATCGTCGCCGCGGAGCGAGTCTCGCTCACCAACACCGAGTACAAGCTCCTCGCCGCCCTCATGGCGCACCCGAACTCACCGCTCGACTTCTCGCAGCTCCTCCTCATGTGCTGGGGCGAGTACGACCGCCACGGCGATCGGGAGATGATCAAGGCCGCGGTCTACCGGATGCGCCACAAGCTCGAGGCGGCCGTCACGGGAAGCTCGGCGGCGATCGAGAGCGTGCGCGGCACCGGCTACCTGCTCCGCGCCGACCGCACCTGAGCGTCGTCCGGCATCAGCGCTCCCTCCCAACTCGGTGACAGAGCTGTCACCGAGCATCACCGAGCTGTCACGGGCGCGCCCGCATCCCGCTCGTAGCGTTGGCAACATCGAGCACAGCTCACTGATGCTCGACAGTTCGAAAACCAGGACAAAGGAGTTCTCCCGCATGCAACGCACACTGCTTCCCTTCGCGGTCGCGGCAACAGCCGCCACCGCTCTCCTCGCCGGCTGCTCGGCGGGTGCGGGCACCGAGGCGGGTGCCTCGAGCGAACCGGTCACGTTCATCTGCACCCCGCAGGAGGATTGGTGCCAGGTCATCGCCGCCGAGTTCACGGCGGCCTCCGGCATCCCGGCGAACTACGTGCGGCTGAGCGGCGGCGAGGCCGTCGCGCGCCTCAGCGCGACAGGAGACACCCCGGAGTTCGACGCCTGGTTCGGCGGCGGCGCCGAGGGGCATCTCGCGGCTGACGAGTCCGGCTTCCTCGAGCCGTACACCTCACCGAACGCCGAGCAGATCCCGTCGGAATACAAGGACGCGGATGGGCGCTGGACCGGTGTCTACGTCGGCGCGCTGAGCTTCTGCTCGAACACCGACGTGCTCGAGGAGATCGGTGCCGAGGCGCCGACCTCCTGGGCGGACCTGCTCGACCCGAAGTTCAAGGGGAATATCGCCATGGCGCACCCCGGCACCTCCGGCACGGCGTACCAGGCGCTCTGGACCGAGGTCGAGCTCAACGACGGCGACCAGGATGCGGCCATCGGCTTCTTCGGCAAGCTGCACTCCAACATCCTCCAGTACTCGAAGAGCGGCAGCGCGCCGGGCCAGATGGCAGGTCGCGGCGAGGTCGCAACCGGCGTGATCTTCGCCCAGGATTGCCAGAAGTTCGTGAACGAGGGCTTCACGAACCTCGAGACGACCTTCCCCTCCGAGGGAACCGGCTACGAGGTCGGGGCCGTCTCGCTCATCAAGAACGCGAAGAACCCAGAAGGCGCCAAGGCGTTCATCGACTGGACCCTCACGGCCGAGGCGCAGGACCTCGCCGCGACTGTCGGCAGCTACAGCGTGCCCACGAACCCGGACGTGGTCATCACGGAGGACATGGTCGACTTCGACACCGTGAAGCTCGTGCACGCCGACATCGACGCCGCGGGTCAGGCGCGCAACGAGCTCACCGGACGGTTCGACTCGGAGGTGGCGCCTGCTCCCAAGGAGTAGAAGCGCAGACGAACAATGACCTCAACACTCGAAGCAGTCGCTGGCGGCGCCACGCCGCCAGCGGCCCCCGCCCCCGCACGAGGACGCGGCTCGCGCCCGGCGCCGCGGTCACGAGCCCGCGCCGACCGCAGCGTGGTGATCCTCGGCACGGCCGTCGCCGTCATCCTCCTGCTCCTCATCGGCTACCCGGTGATGAGCCTCCTCTCCGCAGCGTTCGCCCCGGATGGGCTCGCGGTGCTCGCGAGCATCGTGACCGACCCCGTCAACCATCGGATCGTGCTCAACACGCTGGTCCTCGGGCTCATCGTCGGAGTCGTCGGGACCATCATCGGGTTCCTGTTCGCGTTCGCCCAGGTCCGCATCGCGTTCCGCGGCAAACGAGCGCTGCACCTGCTCGCGATGGTCCCGATCGTGGCGCCCCCGTTCGCGGTCGCCACCGCCGTCATCACGCTCTTCGGCCGCAACGGCGCCATCAGCAACGGCATCTTCGGCATCAAGGGCGACATCTACGGGCTCTCCGGCCTGGTGCTCGTCCTCGCGCTGTCCTTCTTCCCCGTCGCCTACATGAACTTCAAGGGCATGCTCGAGTCGCTCGACCCGAGCCTCGACGAGGCCGCAGCTGGCCTCGGGGCGAGCAAGCTCAAGGTGTTCTTCTCGGTCACCATCCCCATGCTCGTCCCCGGCTTCGCCGGATCCTTCCTCCTGCTGTTCGTCGAGTCCATCGCCGACCTCGCGAACCCGCTGGTCCTCGGCGGCGACTACACGGTCCTCGCGAGCCGCGCCTACCTCGCCGTTACCGGCGACTACAACACGAGCGCGGGCGCGGCCTACTCGCTCACGATCCTCGTGCCTGCCCTCCTCGTGTTCCTCGTGCAGCGCTACTGGGTCTCGAAGCGCAGCGTCGTGACCGTGACGGGCAAGCCGACGGGACGATCCGAGCAGATCACCGCACCGAGCATCCGGGTGCCCATCCTCCTGCTCGTCGGCTCGATCAGCGCGCTCATCGTCACGATCTACGTGACCGTCCTGACCGGTGGCTTCATGAAGGTGCCAGGGGTCAACAACGAGTTCACGCTCGACCACTTCACATTCGTCCTCACCGGCATCGGCTCGAAGGCCATGATCGACACGGCCACCCTGGCCCTCATCGCGGCCCCGATCGCCGGCGTGCTGGGGATGCTCATCGCCTGGCTCGTCGTCCGGAAGCTGCGTCGCACCTCCGGGCTGCTCGACTTCGTCGGCATGCTGGGGCTGGCCGTACCCGGCACCGTCCTCGGCATCGGCTACGCGCTCAGCTACATCACGCCGACCACGATCTTCGGCGTGCAGATCCTGCCGGCCCTCGCCGGCGGAAGCGCGGCGTTCTCCGGCGGCATCGCGATCGTGATGGTCTACATCACCCGCTCGCTGCCATCCGGCCAGCGCTCGGGCATCGCGGCGCTCAACCAGATCCATCCCGCCATCGAGGAAGCTTCCACGTCGCTCGGCGCCGGGTCGGGGACGACGTTCCGCAAGGTGACGCTGCCGCTCATCCAGTCGGCCCTCCTCACCGGCCTGACCTTCGCGTTCGCCAGGTCCATGACGACGCTGTCGCCCATCGTGTTCCTCACCACCCCAGGCATCAAGATCATGACCTCACAGATCCTCGCCGAGGTCGACTCGGGGCGCTTCGGGAACGCATTCGCGTACTGCACGGTGCTCATCCTCATCGTGCTGACGCTCATCCTCATCATCAACTTCCTCGTCCGAAAGGTGATCTTCCGTGGTCGCACACACCGTCGTTGACTCCGTCGATGGCCTCGCCGAGGCTGTCGGCATCGACCCTGAGGCCGCACTCGGCCGCATCACCCTCCGCAAGCTGACGAAGCGATACGGAGCCAAGGCCGACGACCCGCTGGCCGTCGACTCCGTCGATCTCGAGATCGAACCTGGCGAGTTCATCACCCTCCTCGGCCCCTCCGGCTGCGGCAAGACCTCGACCCTGCGGATGATCGCCGGGTTCGAGGAGCCGACCTCGGGGGAGCTCGAACTCGACGGGGCCGACATGATTCGGGTCGCCCCGAACCAGCGGCCGATGTCCATGGTGTTCCAGTCGTACGCGCTCTTCCCGCACCTGTCCGTGCGCGAGAACGTCTCGTACGGGCTGAAGCTCAAGAAGATGCCGGCGGCGCGAATGCGCGAGGAGGTCGACACGGTCCTGACGATCATGAACCTCATGAACTTCGCCGACCGGGCGCCCCACCAGCTGTCCGGCGGTCAGCAGCAGCGCGTCGCCCTGGCCCGTGCGCTGGTCATGCGGCCGAAGGTGCTCCTCTTCGACGAGCCCCTCTCGAACCTCGACGCGAAGCTGCGTGTCCTGATGCGCAACGAGATCCGCCGACTGCAGCGTCGACTCGGCATCACGAGCATCTTCGTCACCCACGACCAGGACGAGGCGATGACGCTCTCCGACCGCATCGTCGTCATGAACCGCGGCCGGATCGAACAGGTCGATGTCCCGGACACCGTGTACCGGCGCCCGGAGTCGGTGTTCGTCGCCGACTTCATCGGCCGCGCGACGTTCCTCGACGCCACCCTCCTCGCCGAGCCGGCGAATGGGCGGGCCCGGGTCGTGGCGCTCGGCCGGGAGTTCGAGACGGACTGCCAGGACGGCGTCACGATCGACACGGAGGTGCTTCTCATGATCAGGCCGGAGTCCGTGCGACTCTCCGGTCGAGTGGAGGCCGCGGAGGTCCACGGGGACGTCGGGCGGGTCCTCACGACGATCTTCCACGGCGACAGCGTCGAGTACGAGATCGAGACCGACACGGGCACGATCGTGGCGCAGGTCTCGGACCCATCCGTTGAGGACATCCTGCGCCCCATGGACTGCGTTCGCGTGGGCATCGCCCCGGAACGCGGATGGCTGCTGCCCAAGACGGGCGACGAAGGCGACGACACGGCGGCCCACTAGGCGCCTGCGCGGTGCGGTCTCGGGCCACTGCCTTCTCTCGAAGGCGGTGACCCGAATCGTGCGGCGGGGAAGAACTCCGACGCCGTCGGCCTAGGTCGAGGGCCCTCGTGATCGGGCTGCCCGCGACATCCGGATTTCCCGAAGCGCGAGCCCGCCAGCGTCGAGAGGCGCCTATTCTCGCTTCCGTTGCGAGTAGGCGACGGCGGCTGCGGCAGCGAGGGAGCCGCCGATAGCGACGAGCACACCGCCGCCTCCTGTGATCGGGGTGAGGAGCCCGGCCCCGGCGGGGATGACGGACTGTGCGAGCCTGTTGCCGACCAGCCGGAGGGAGAGTGCGAGGCCGCGCTGATCGACCGGCGCGACGTCCGTGAGCCAGGCCATCGTGATGGGCTGGGTGACGCCGATGGCGAAGCCGTACAGCACGGCCGAGATCACGAGCCAAATGGGACCGATAGGGAGCCCGGTGAGCGCGAGCGTAACGGCGGCTACCCCCAGCGAGATGAGGAGGAGCAACCGTCGCGACAGCCGTCGACTGAGTGCGGGGAGGGCCGCTCGCGATGCAAGCGTCGCGAGCGCGCGGCTCGTCAGCATGAGACTCACGAGGGCGGCTGAGACGCCGGGCTGCGTGCTCAGTGCAGGCCAGAAGGCAAGCGTCACATCGACGGATGCGATGGCTATGCCACCCGCGACGACGGCGCGGAAGGCACCCGGCGCCTGCAGGATGCGTCGGCTCGAGGCGAGCGATCCCGGCCGCTTGGACGTCGTCTCTCCGCGTGAGCTGCTCCCCAGGAAGACGCTGGCGATGCTGAGCAGGACGGCCGCCACCATCGCCGACCCGAAGACGAGGGGGAGGTTCGGGCCAGGACCAGAGGGGCTCGGGACGGCGAGGAGCAGCGGGCCGAGGGCCTGGCCGATGGACGCGGAGAGCGTGTAGAGGCCGAACGCCGACTCTCTTGAGCCGCTCTTCGAGCGATTCGCGACTGCGGTCTGCTCGCTGATGATGCTCAGCAGGTGGCCGACGCCGAGCACGAGCGCCGCGATCATGAGCCCGCTGACACTCTGCACGGAGACAAGGGCGATGCCGATCGCGGCGATCAGGAGGACACTGCCCAGCAGTGCGATGGTTCGCTCGCCGCGTCCGTCGGTGAGCCTGCCTGCGGGGAGGGCGAGGAGGAGCGCCGGGAGCGCGAACGAGGTCGCGAGCAGGCCGATGACCGCTTCCTGCCCGCCCGCTTCGAGGACCGCGAACGAGAGCCCGGGCCGGACGGCGTACGTCAGGACCTGGACGAGCACGGCGTGGATGATGATCCACGGCCACTTCGAACCGTTCGCGCCGGCCATTCAGCCGAGCCCCGCCAGGTGGGTCACTCCGCGGTTCCGCTGCGTGGCGCTGTGCTCGTCTCGAGGGCACCGATCGCGCGGCGCGCGAGGCTGTGCGTGATGTGGGCGTGGGAGAGCTCGCGAGCTCGCACAGCGTCGCCCGCCACGATCGCGTCACGGAGTGCGCTGTGCTGGCGGTGCACCCTGGCGCGGTCCTCAGGCGTGGGAGTCCAAGCTCGAAGGGCCCGTTGGCGGTAGAGGTCGGTCTTGTCCCAGAGTCCATCGAGGATGCCGAGGAGCGTGGGGTTCGCTGCTGCCCGGTAGATCGAGCGGTGGAAGCGACGATGGGCGTCGAGCGCTTCTGCGGAGGCAACGCCGGTGAGCGGCTCGAGTTCGCCGAGCGCTGCGTCGATGCGGGTGAGGTCGGAGTCGTCGCGACGTTCGGCCGCCAGGGCGCAGGCGAGGGGGTCGGCGGCGGCGCGGACCTCGTAGAGGTTCTGGGCCTCCGCCTGGGAGAGCGGAATGACTCGAGCGTCCCGGTGCGCGCCGAGGTCGACGAGCCCCTCGGTCGAGAGGCGCTTGAGTGCTTCCCGCAGTGGAGTGGTGCTCAAGCCGAGCTCTGCGGCGAGCTTCGTCTGGCCGATGACGTCACCTGGTGCGTAGACGCCGGTCAGGATACGGCGGCGGAGTTCCTCGTAGGCGAGCTCGCTCTTGCTTCTGAAGAGCGGCCGCGCGGGGGAGGCAGGGGCTGGCATGTTCTGATCGTAGCAAGCGTCCCGGTATCATGTAGCATCGAGCCTATAACCTACAAGGTAGTAGGAGACGGAGGAAGCATGCTGACGGACACCGAAGCGACGACGAGGGTTCTCGCCACCGCCTACGGCGACCTCGAGATCTGGCCCATCGGAGCCGTCCCCGGGGCGGAACGGCTGCCGTTCGCGCACCGCATCATCCTCGAGAACCTGCTGAGACATCACGACGGTGAGGTCGTCACCCGGAAAGACATTGACGCGCTCGTCTCCGGGGGTGCTGGCACACACGACATCGCGTTCCATCCCGCTCGCGTCTTCCTACACGACACGAACGGCGTGCCCGTGCTCACCGATCTCGCGGCCATGCGCGATGCCTTCGCTGCACGCGGCATCGATCCAGCGCTCCTTGATACTGAAGTTCCTGCTCAGCTCACCGTCGACCACTCGGTGGTCACGGACTTCTTCGCACGGCCGGACGCCCCCGCCCTCAACGTCCGCCGCGAGTACGAGCGCAACGCCGAGCGGTACCGCTTCATCAAGTGGGGGCGTGAAGCGTTCTCCGGGCTTGAGGTCGTGCCGCCCGGTGCCGGGATCATGCACCAGGTCAACGTCGAGTATCTCGCCGACGTCGTGACGGTGCGCGACGGCTGCGCGTTCCCCGACACCGTCGCTGGCACCGACTCGCACACCACGATGGTCAACGGCCTCTCCGTCCTGGCATGGGGCGTCGGCGGCATCGAGGCGGAGGCCGCCATGCTCGGCGAACCTGTCACGATGCTCATTCCGCCCGTCGTGGGCGTCGAGCTCATCGGACGCCTGCGACCAGGCGTGACGGCGACGGACCTGGTGCTGACACTCACCGAGCGGATGCGGGCCCTCGGTGTCGTCGGCAACATCGTCGAGTTCCACGGGCCAGGAGTCGCCGAGATCTCGCTCGCGACACGATGCACGATCGCCAACATGAGCCCCGAGTTCGGCTCGACATCGGCGATCTTCCCGATCGACGAGGCGACGATCGAGTTCTTGCTCATGACAGGGCGAAGCGAGCAGCAGGCGAGCCTCGTGGAGACCTACGCGCGAGCCCAGGGTCTCTGGAGCGACCCAGGCAACCCGGCCGAGTACGACCGACGGGTCGTCGTCGACCTCGACGGCATCACGCCGAGCCTGGCCGGCCCGCGGCGGCCACAGGACCGCATCGAACTGGCGGATGCGCCCGCCGCGACCGCGCGAGCCCTCGCGGAGGCGCACCAGGTCGCGCCGCTCGTCTCCGGCGAGGGGGAGCGTGCCGTTCCCGATGGCGCCGTCGCGATCGCGTCCATCACCTCCTGTACCAACACGTCGAACCCCGCGGTCATGATGGCGGCCGGGCTGCTCGCGCGAAACGCCAGGGCGCGCGGCCTGCGGTCCAAGTCGTGGGTGAAGACGAGCCTCGCCCCCGGGTCTCGAGTCGTCACCGACTATCTCGCGAAGGCCGGGCTCATGTCGCCGCTCGAGGAGCTCGGCTTCGGGCTCGTCGGGTTCGGGTGCATGACCTGCATCGGCAACTCGGGCGACCTCCTCCCCGAGGTGCTCGCCGGCATCGAGTGTGACGGCATCGTCGTCGCCTCCGTGCTGTCGGGCAACCGCAACTTCGACGGCCGCATCAACAACGACGTCGGCATGAACTTCCTGACCTCCCCACCGCTCGTCGTCGCCTACGCGCTCGCCGGCACGATGCACGTCGACCTGACCCGCGACCCACTCGGGCACGATACGGCGGGGGCCCCGGTCCACCTCGTCGACATCTGGCCGAGCGACCAGGAGATCCAGCAGGCCGTCTCGAGTTCCATCGACCCCGAGATGTACACCGACGCCTACTCGACCATCTTCGACGGCGACGAGAACTGGCAGGGGCTGGATGCGCCGCGCGGCGACGGCTTCGACTGGGAGTCGGCCTCGACCTACCTGCAGCGGCCCCCCTTCCTCGAGCTCGACGCTGCCGCGGGCAGCGCCGACATCGAGGGTGCGAGAGTGCTCATGTTCCTCGAGGACTCGGTGACGACCGACCACATCTGCCCCGCCGGGCGCATCCCTGCCGCCAGCGCGGCGGGCAGACATCTGACCGAGCTCGGAGTCAGCGCCCGCGACCTGAGCAGCTACGCCTCGCGGCGCGGCAACTGGCGGGTCATGAAGCTCGGCGGCTTCACGAACACCCGCCTCGTCAACCGCCTGGTACCGGCAGGCAACGGCGGGAGCACGCGCGACTTCCTCGCAGGGGGGCCTTCCGCGACGGCGCCCATCCGCGAGATCCACGCCGTCGCGGACGCCGCGGCCGACGCGGGGGTACCGCTCATCGTGCTCGCAGGGCGTGAGTACGGAACAGGGTCGTCCCGGGACTGGGCCGCGAAGGTCACCCGCCTGCTGGGAGTCCGGGCCGTGATCGCGCAGTCCTTCGAGCGCATCCACCGCTCCAACCTGGTCGGCATGGGCGTGCTCCCGTTGCAGTTCGAGGAAGGGGCGAACGCCGACACGCTCGGGCTCGACGGCACCGAGAGCTTCAGCATTCGTGGCCTCGCGGCCGACGCCGACGTGCCCGACCGCCTCGAGGTGGTCGCGGTGCATCCCGAGACCGGCAGCACCACCTCGTTCGTCGTGCGCGCACGCGTCGACACCTCGCTCGAGCAGCGCTACCTCCGTTCGGGCGGCGTGCTGCCGTACGCGCTCGACCGCGCCGCTGCGCGACACCAGCAGAAGCCGGCAACCTCCGAGAAGGGCGAATGAAGATGGCAGGCAGCACCCACGTGAGCACAACCGATCTCGTCGACCAGTACGAGGACAGCATCCAGTCGTGCGACGTGCAGCTCCGCGACCTCGGCGGGTTCCTCCGATTCTCCGGGCGCATCGCGACCTTCCGCTCTCCCGTCGACAACCTCCAGCTCAAGGCCATCGTCGAGGAGCCTGGCGACGGCCGCGTCCTGGTCGTCGACGCCGGCGGCTCGCTGCACGCGGCCATGGCCGGCGGGAACATGGTCGCGAGGGCCGCGGCCAACGGCTGGGCGGGGCTCGTCGTCAACGGCGTCGTCCGAGACACCGAGGAGCTCGCCGCGCTGCCCATCGGCGTCAAGGCGATCGGCACCAACCCGCGGCGGTCGACGAAGGACGGCCTCGGTGAGCGCGATGTCGCTGTCGAGTTCGGCTCGGTCGTCTTCCGTCCGGGCGAGTTCCTCGCCGCCGACGAGGACGGCGTCGTCGTCCTCGCCACCCCAACGGGCTGAACCGCCCACGCCACCTCCCCCCACAGGAAACAACGGAGTTTCATGTCAAAGACACCCAGATCAACGCTCCGACGCGTCGTGAACGTCGTCGTCGGAGTCTGCGCAGTGGCGATCGTCGCCTCGGCAACGGCGCTGTCCATCAGTCGATCATCGGCGGCCGAGGACGTGAGCGCGAACCTCACGCTCATCGCTCCCGCTGGCCCCGGCGGCGGCTGGGACGGGTTCGCCCGCGAGCAGCAGCAGGCGCTGCGCGCGACGGGCCTCGTCGGCAACGTGCAGGTCGTCAACATCCCGGGCGCCGCCGGAACCATCGGACTCGGCACCTTCACGACCATGACGGGCCGCAGCGACACCCTCCTCGTGACCGGGTCGGGCATGACCGGCGGAATCGCGCTCAACGACTCACCGGTCGGCTTCGACGACGTGCGACCCGTTGCGAAGTTCGCGGAGGACTACGACGTCATCATCGTGCCAGCCGACTCCCCGCACACGACCCTCCAGGAGCTCGTGGATGCGTGGGCAGCCGACCCGAAGTCCATCCCGTGGTCGGGCGGCTCCGCAGGCACCATCGACCACCTGCTCATCGCCGAGCTCGCGCAGGCCGCGGGCATCCCGCCAGCCGAGCTGACCTACATCCCGAAGTCGGGCGGCGGCGAGGCGATCCAGGCGCTGCTGAACGGCACGGTGGATGCGGTCGCGACCGGGTACAACGACGTCTCCGACCAGATCGAAGCTGGCAGAGTCCGCGCCCTCGCGGTGAGCGGGGCTGAGGAGCTGGAAGGCGTCGACATCCCGACGATCATGTCGCAGGGCTACGACGTCGAAGTCGCCAACTGGCGCGGACTCCTCGCAGCCCCCGGGGTGAGCGACGAGGCCTTCCAGCAGCAGCTCGAGATCTTCAGCGAGCTGCGGGAGAGCGACGAGTGGCAGGAAGTGCTGACTCGTCTGAGCTGGGAGGACTCCTGGCTGACGGGACCGGAGCTCGACGCGTTCCTCGTCGAGGACATGGCCCGCACCGAGGCACTACTTGAGGAGCTGGGACTGTGACCGCACACACCGAGACGCATCTCGACGACTTCGACACCGGGGAAGCCCAGCAGAGCTGGTGGACCGGACGATCCGGGCTCGTCTTCCCCGCCATCCTGGTGGCCTTCGCGAGCTACCTGCTCTACGGCCAGGTCACGATGGACGTCGCCCCGGACACTGATCCGCCCGGCCCCGGGTTCTTCCCCGGCGCGATCATCGCGCTCCTCTATCTGTTCGCGGTGCTGTTGGCCATCGGCATCATCCGCAAGCCGCAGCTGCCGGAGGACGTGCACAGCGACCTCCGCACCGCGGAGATCAGCGTGCTCGGCCAGGGCGGTCCGCGCTGGTACAGCGACTGGTCTCGCGTCGCGTGGGCGGTCGGCGGGTTCGTCGCCTTCATCCTGCTGCTCCAGCCGCTCGGCTGGATCCTCGCGGCCGGCCTGCTGTTCTGGACCATGGCGCGTGCGTTCGCGTCACCCAGCCCCGTGCGGGACATCCTCGTCTCGCTCACCTTCTCATCAGTGCTGTACCTGCTGTTCGCCGGGCTCCTCTCGGTGAACCTGCCAGCCGGAGCGATCTTCGGCGGAGGGATCTGACATGGACATCATCAACAGCCTTCTCGGCGGCTTCGAAGGGGCACTGACCCCGATCAACCTCATGTGGGTGTTCATCGGCTGCCTTCTCGGCACCGCTGTCGGCGTGCTTCCCGGTCTCGGCTCATCGATGGCAGTCGCGCTGCTGCTGCCGATGACGTTCGCACTCGACCCGACCGGGGCGTTCATCCTGTTCGCCGGCGTCTACTTCGGCGGCCTCTTCGGCGACTCGACGATGGCCATCCTCATGAACACGCCGGGCTCGTCGTCGGCGATCGCCTCGACCTTCGAGGGGCATGCGATGGCGAAGGCCGGACGCGCGCCGCAGGCACTCGCGACGGCAGCCATCGGCGCCTTCATCGGCGGCTTCGTGTCCTCCATCGCGGTCGTCTTCCTCGCGCCAGCGCTCGCGGAGCTCTCGTCGAACTTCGGGCCCGCCGAGTACGTGGCGCTTGCGCTCTTCGCCTTTATCGCGACCTCGTCGATCGTCGCCGACTCGGTGGTGGCCGGACTCGCGAGCCTCACGCTTGGCCTCGGCATCTCGGTCATCGGCATCGACTCGGTGACGGGCACGGAGCGCTTCACAGCTGGCGTGCCCGAGCTGTTCGACGGCATCTCGCTGGTCACGGTGACCGTCGCCGTGCTCGCGCTCGGCGAGGTCTTCCGTGTGGCGTCCCGGGCCCGCCGCGAGCCAGCGAGCGTCTCGATGATGTCGAGCCGCACGCCTCGCCTGTCTCGCGTCGAGTTCTTCAACGCACTCCCCGCGTGGATCCGAGGCACGGGCATCGGCCTGCCCTTCGGTGTCATCCCCGTCGGCGGCTCTGAGGTGCCGACGTTCATGGCGTACAGCCTGGAGAAGAAGATCGACGGGCGCCGCAAGGATCCGGAGTTCGGCAAGGGTGCCATCCGCGGTCTCGCCGCGCCGGAAGCGGCGGGCAACGCGACGACGGGCACCGCCATGGCATCGCTGCTCGCCCTCGGGCTCCCGGTGTCCTCGACTGCCGCGATCATGCTCGCCGCCTTCCAGCAATACGGCATCCAGCCTGGGCCGCTGCTCTTCGAGCGTGCGCCCGACCTCGTCTGGGGCCTGCTCGCGAGCTTCTTCATCGCCATGGTCGTGCTGCTGCTGCTCAACCTGCCGCTCGCCCCGCTCTGGGCGAAGCTCGCAGACATCCCGAAGCAGTACCTCTATCCGGGCATCGCGGTGTTCTGCGCGATGGGCATCTTCGCGACGTCCGCCTCGATCTTCGACCTGTGGATGCTGCTGCTGCTCGCCCTGCTCGGCTTCGCCATGCGCCGCTTCGGCATCCCGCTCGCACCGCTCATGATCGGCATGGTGCTCGGGCCCCTCATGGAGACGAACGTCCGGGACGCGCTGCTCAGCTCAGGCGGCGACTACTCGGTCTTCTTCTCGAGCCCCATCGCCGTGGCGCTCTACATCGTGCTGGCCGGGGTCGTCGCCTTCACGATCGTCGGACGGGTGCGCTCGTACCGACCGAAGAACGTCGAGTTCCAGACCACGCGCGAGACGAACTTCGAGGTGTCGGGCAAGAAGCGCCGCGACTAGGCGTCGTCGGCCCGGGGGCGCCGCGGATCAGCGACGGCGGGCCGCTCGGACGCCGTTCAGGATGACGAGCAGCTCCGCGGCTTCGTGGACGAGCACGACCCCAGCGAGGCCAAGCACGCCGAACAGCGCGAGCGGGAACAGGACCACGATGATGGCGAGTGCAAGCGCGATGTTGACCGTCATGATGCGGCGTCCGCGTCTGGCGTGTGCGAACGCGCTCGGAAGCAGCCTGAGGTCGCTTCCCGTGAAGGCGATGTCCGCGGACTCGATCGCCGCGGCGGCACCATGGGTTCCCATGGCGATCCCGACGGTTGCCGTGGCAAGCGCCGGGGCGTCGTTGATGCCGTCGCCGACCATCGCGGTCGGCGTCTGGGACGCCAGCCGTTCGATGACGCGGGCCTTGTCCGCCGGAAGCTGCTGGGCGTGCACCTCGGCGATACCCGCCTGCGATGCGAGCGCCTGCGCGGTCTGCGTGTTGTCCCCGGTCAGCATGAGGGAGCGGATGCCGAGCCGGGAGAGCTGATCGATGGCGTCCGCAGCATCCGGGCGCAGCTCGTCGCGGACGCCGATCAAGCCCGCGATGCTGCCATCGACCTCCACCACGACGACCGTCATGCCATTGCCCGCCAGCGTCTCGGCCGCGGCCTCCAAGCCGAGCGGCGGGAGCCACCTCGTGTTGCCGACTCGCACGGCCGCGCCATCCACCTGGCCGGCTATGCCGAGCCCCGCGAGCTCCTCGACGTCGGCGGCGATCAAGGGGGTCTCACCCGCCGCAGTGATCGCGCTGGCGAGCGGATGCCCGCTGACGGCCTCGAGGGCGGCCGCGAGGTCGACGACCCCTTGCCCGGTCCAGGCGGCCCCCGGAACGACCTCGACGACGCGCGGGTCGTTCATGGTCAGCGTGCCCGTCTTGTCGAACGCGATCGTTCGGATCGTTCCGAACTGCTCGAACGCAGCACCGGACGTGATGACCACACCGAGCTTCGAGGCGGAGCCGATCGCGCTGATCACGGTCACCGGGACGGCGATCGCGAGGGCGCAGGGAGAGGCCGCGACGAGCACGACCAGCGCGCGCTCGGTCCAGAGCGCCGGATCTCCGACGAGGAAGCCGAATGCCACGATGAGCAGCGCCAGCACGAGCACCGTCGGCACAAGCGGGCGGGCGATGCGGTCAGCCAACCGCGCGCGGTTCCCCTTCTTGGCGTGAGCTTGCCGGACCAGCTCGACGATCTGGGTCAGCGAGTTGTCGCGGCCATCGGCCGTAGCCTCGATGCGCAGAGCGCCGGAGATGGCGATGGTCCCGGCCGCGATCGCGTCTCCAGGCTCGAGCTGCACGGGGATGGACTCGCCCGTGACCGCCGACGTGTCGACGTTCGAGCGGCCCTCCAGCACGATGCCATCCGTGGCGGCGCGGTCTCCGGCGGCGAGCTGCAGTACATCTCCGCGACGCACCTCGCTGGCCGGAACGGTCGCGGTGCCGCCGGCGCGAACCACGATCGCCGTCTCCGGGAGCAGCGCGAGGAGCGCGCGCAGCCCATCCTTGGCCCGCGACATCGCGCGGCCCTCGAGCGTCTCCGCGAGGGAGAAGAGGAACGCGAGCGCTGCGGCCTCGCCCACGTGCCCGAGGAGCACGGCCCCGATCGCGGCGATCGTCATCAGCAGCCCGACCCCAAGGCGGCCCCGCGCGAGGCGACGGAGCGTGTCGGGGACGAAGGCCGAGGCCCCGGCCAGCAGGGCGACGCCATGGAAGACGACCGCGGCGGCGGGCGCCCCGCCCCATTCGAACCCGTAGCCGACGATCAGGGCGACGCCCGATACCGCGGACGGCAGGAGCGCCCGATCCCGCCACCAGGGCGCAGCGACGGGCGGTCCGCTTGCGGGCTCGGTCGCTGAGGCCGGTGAAGCCAATGAGGTCGCCGAAGCCGCTGAAGCCAGCCGAGGTCCGCAGCAGGCATCTCCGTCGTCGTCTCCGCATCCCGCCGCGACGACCGGCGACGGAGGAAGGTTGCCGGAGGCGGGTGACGGCCCCGAGCGGAGCAGCAGCGGCCGACGCGGGGCGCCTCCTCGCGGGGGTTCGGCCGGGCCGCAGCATTCTTCGCTCACGCTGGACCAGCCACTTCCGAGGCGCACGCCTCGCAGCTGTCGCAGTCGGACGCACACGGGACGCCCTCATCGACGGCCAGGACGGTCTCGATCAGCATGCCGAGCGCGCGGGTGATGTGCGAGTCGGCGATCTCGTACCGCGTCTGCCGGCCCTCGGGGCTCGCGACGACGATGCCGCACCCCCGCAGGCAGGCGAGGTGGTTCGAGACGTTCGTGCGAGTGAGCCCCAGCGACTCGGAAAGGCGCGCGGGGTACCCGGGGCCGGAGAGGAGCGCGAGCAGGATCCTCGATCGCGTGGGATCCGCCATCGCCCGACCGAGCCTGTTCATCACGTCGAGCCTCGAAGCAAGAGTCAGCATGGAGTGACTATACAGCGAAGAGTGACCTGTCTGGTGGGTCAGGCTGCCTCCACCACCACGGGCGAGTCAGCGTCCGGCCCACTCTCCACGCACGTGGCCGATGTGCTGCGCCACCAGCTCCTGCATCCGCGCTCGATCGCGGTCGAGAGCTGCCTCGATCATCTGGCCGTGCTCGAGCGTGGACGCGGTGAGCTGGCCGGCTTCGGCGAGCGGCAGCAGATTGTGGAGTCGGCTGCGCTCGCGGGCACGCCGCACGATCTGGACGAGCTCCGGGTTGCCGTGGAGAGACAGGAACGAGGTGTGGAACTCGGTGTCGGCCGTCAGGTAGGCGACCATGTCGTTCGCCGCCTCAGCCCGCTGCATCGCCTTGACGAGCGGGCGGAGCGAGCGGATGCGCGCCACGTCGTCGTCGCTGTGCTGCTCGGCGATGTCGCCCATGACGGGCACCTCGAGCAGCCGGCGCACCTCGGCGAGGTTGTCGAGCTCGGCGCGCGTGACCTCCGTCACGCGGAACCCCGTGTTCGGCAGCACCTCGACCATCCCATCACGCGACAGCTCGAGCATCGCCTCCCGGACCGGGGTCGCCGAGGAGGCGAAGCGGGCGGCGAGCGCAGGCGCCGAGTAGACCTGGCCGGGGGCGAGCTCGCCGCCGATGAGCGCGGCTCGCAGTTCCGCGGCCACGCGCTGCCGCACGGAGTCGCGCCGGCCCGGGCTGGGCTGCGCGCCGGCGGGAGTGCTCATCGGCGACGCTCGTCGGCGTCGGCGATCGCCCGGGCCAGCACGAGGTCCTCCCACGACATTCCGGCGCTCTTGAACACCACGGGTCGCCGGCCGAGCGGCCGGCGGGTGCCCTGCACGAGATCGGCCATCGGGATCAGGTCCCGCGCGTCGAGGGCGCCCTCGCCGATGGCCATGATGACGTCGCCGCACTCGCGCAGCGCCGCCGCGACGTCCTCGACGATCACGTCTGCCCGGCCGAGCAGCGCACCCGGCAGCTCGCGTGCATCCGGCGAATGCGAGCCGACCGCCACGACCACGGCGTCGTCGCGCACGAGTTCGTCGGGGAAGAGCGGGGTCGAGGCCGTCGTCGTGCACAGGATGAGCCCGGCCGCGCGGGTTGCACCCTCGGCCTCCTGGCTACCCGCCGCGAGCACGGCGTCGAAGTCCTCGCTCGTGGAGACACGCTCGGGGGAGCGGACCACCGAAGTGACGCGGCCGACCTGCCGGGTGCCCTCGAGCACGGCCCTGACCGTGCGCACGTGCGCTCTCGCCTGGGGGCCGGCACCATAGGCGACAACCTCCAGTGGGCCGCGGTCTCGCTCGAGCGCATCTTTGACCGCCGCCACGGAGACAGCCGAGGTGCGAATGTCGGTGAGGGTCGGCCCGTCGATGAGGGCGCGAGGCGTGAGCGTCTCCGCGTCGAACAGCACGTAGAGGCCCTGGATGCGGGCGAGTCCCCGCGCCGGGTTGTCCGGTGCGATCGTCAGCAGCTTGATGCCGGCGCTGTCCGCGGTCTCGGCCGGCATGAGCAGGAACTCGCCGTGCTCGAGCGACTCGAAGATGCGCGCGTGGTCGGTCTCGGGACGGAACCCGTCGGCGAGGGCGCGGCGGAGTGCATCCACCGCCGCCGTCGGGGAGAGGAGCGCCGAGACGTCATCGGCGCCGAGGTGGGGGATGCGCGCGCTCATCGCAGCACGAACCCAGGCGTCATCTCGTCACGAGGGTCGACCTCGAAGACGTGCTCGCCGGTCTTGTGCGCCATGCCCGAGACCTGCGTCGTCGTAGCGCGGCGCCCGGCCTCGACGCCCTCAGCGACGACGCGGGCGAGGAAGCGGGAGCCGACGATGGAGTCGTGCACGAGCTCGGACCCGACGGGCAGCGCGCCCTGCTCGGTCAGTGTCGCGACCCGGGCGCACGTGCCGGAACCGCAGGGGGAGCGGTCGAGCTCACCGTCGGCGAACACCGTGGCGTTGCGCTGGCGGACGACGCCGTCGGCGCTGTGGTCGGAGAACAGGATCGTCCCGTAGACGCCGCTCAGCCGTGCATCGCTCGGATGCTGGGCGTGCGGCGATTCGTTCAGGAGCCACTTCACCTCCCGCCCGAACGCGATGACCTCGCTCACCTCCTCCGGGTCGATCGACAGCCCGACGGT
This sequence comes from Pseudoclavibacter sp. 8L, assembly GCF_902506465.1. Lineage (NCBI taxonomy): Bacteria > Bacillati > Actinomycetota > Actinomycetes > Micrococcales > Microbacteriaceae > Pseudoclavibacter > Pseudoclavibacter sp. 8L. Next base: position 1,220,992 of record NZ_LR733185.1, read on the forward strand.
GCTCGCGTCAACCTGCGCGTAGATGGCCCCGGCGAAGGTGAGGTCGGCGAGCACCGCGCCCCTCGACGTCGAGACGGGGACCTGCTGCGCGAGCACGTAGCCCGGAACGTTGATGAAGTCGGCCCCCGTGACGGTGCCATCTGGGTCGGTGTGGACCCTCGCGGTCACGCGCCCGGATGGGACATCGATGATGACGTCCGTCGTGCCGCTGCGCTCGGCGGCGACGAGGCCGCTCTCGACGGCCCACACGCCGAGCGCGATCGTGCCGTGCCCGCACGCCGTCGAGAACCCGTCCTTGTGCCAGAAGAGCACCCCGAGGTGGGCGCCGTCGTCGTTCGGCTCCACGATGAAGCCGCCGTACATGTCGGCGTGCCCGCGCGGCTCGAAGCAGAGCAGCTGACGGACTCGGTCGACGGTGGGGGAGGCCATGGCGGAGACGCGCTTGCTCGCCACGTCTGCGCCCGCGATCGGGATCCCGAGCTCCGGCACGATGCGGAACGGCTCGCCGGCCGTGTGGTAGTCGATCGTCGCGTAGCGCTCGCGCATGAAGCCTCCAGAAAGATTGCAATTGCAATCACACTAGGGCACAGCGCGCGCGACCGACAGGGTGGGCGTGAGACACGCGACTCGCGCATCACTCGAACCCTGCCTAGAACATAGGTACGATGGCGGGGTCATGAACTCGTACCTGCTCCATGCCGACGCCGACTCCTTCTTCGCATCGGTCGCCCTGCGTGACCGGCCGGAGCTCGCAGCCAAGCCCGTCGCCGCCGTGGCGCACCTGTTCATCGCCAGCGCCAACTACCCAGCGCGGGAGTTCGGCATCCACGCCGGCATGCTCGTCACCGAGGCGCGTGAGCTTTGCCCACGCATCCTGCTCGTCGAGGCCTACCGCCAGGAGATCGAAGCGGTCGGGGATGCGCTCTACGCGCTCTTCGACTCGGTCGCGCGGGGCATCGAGCCCGGCTCGATCGAGGAAGCGTTCCTCGACGTCGGGGCACGCTCGATCGAGGAGGCGCAGAGCGTCGCCCACGAGCTGCGTCGCCGCGCCGCGACCGAGCTGCGCATCCCCGTCAGCGTCGGCATCGGCCGCACGAAGCTCATGGCGAAGCTCGCATCGAGAGCAGCGAAGCCCGACGGCGTGCACGTCATCGACCAGGCGCGCGAGTTGGAGCTGCGCACCGAGCTGCCCATCGGTGAGGTGTGGGGAATCGGGGCACGCACCGAGGCGCGGCTCATCAAGCTCGGCGTCGCTCGCATCGGCGATGTCGACGTCATCCCGCGCGACGAGCTGCTGCGGGTCTGCGGCACGGGGATGGCCAGGCGGCTGTGGCGCATCCGCGCCGGCACCGACGACGCGATGATCTCGCCCATCCGGCACCGCACGAGCCTCACCTCGGAATCGTCGACCTCGGGATACGCACGGGCCGACCGCACGCCGGAGGAGGTCGTCGAGGGCTGCGTCGAACGCGTCTGCCACCGCGCGACTCGGGCGGGTCTCAGCGCGACGGGCATCAAGCTCGAGCTGCGCCCCGTCGGGCTCGGCCCGGTCAGGGAGAAGTACCAGGGCATCGACTCGAGCGCGTCCTTCGACGTATGGATGCCCGTCGCGAAGAAGCTGCTCGTCGACTCGAGCACGTCGGAGCTCGAGTCCGCGAGCGTGACGCTCACCGGGCTGGTTCCCGTCGAGATGGTGCAACCGACGCTCTTCTGACGATCCCGCCTCGTGGTTTCGTCTGCCCGGTGCCCTGCCCCTACGCTGAACTGCAGATCGCGGGATGCGCGAGCGGACGAGACGAGGACCCAACGATGAGCAGCACTCTCGAGCCGCGCGAGGGCATCCTGCGCCCCATCTCGGCGGGCGTGGTCTCGGCGCTCGTGGCGTTCACGAGCTCGTTCATCGTCGTGCTGACGGGCCTGACCGCCGCGGGGGCGAGCGCAGATCAGGCATCGAGCGGCCTCCTCGCCGTGAGCGTCACCATGGGCCTCGGGTGCGTCCTGCTGGCGGGCTGGACTCGACTGCCCATCACCGTCGCCTGGTCGACCCCGGGCGCGGCCCTGCTTGCGGCGACGGGAACCATCGAGGGCGGCTGGCCGGTCGCGGTCGGCGCGTTCCTCATCACGGGACTCCTCATCGTCGTCACGGGGCTCATCCCGCAGCTCGGCGCCCTCGTCGCCCGCATTCCCGTCTCCGTCGCCCAGGCGATGCTCGCGGGCGTGCTCTTCCAGCTCTGCCTCGGCCCGATCACCGGAATGGCGGAGAACCCGCTCGCCGTCGCGCCCGTCGTCGTCGCCTGGCTGCTCGCGCTGCGCTTCCTGCCTCGGTGGGCCGCGCCGATCGCGTTCCTCGTCGCGGCGATCGTCATCGGCGTGCACATCGTCGCCTCCGGCGCCTCGGTCCAGGCCGCCGACCTCGCCCCGCGCCTGGAGTTCACCGCCCCGGAGTTCTCGGTCGCTGGCATGATCGGCATCGCGCTGCCCCTCTACCTCGTCACCATGGCGTCCCAGAACGTGCCGGGGGTGGCCGTCATGAAGGGCCTCGGCTTCGCCGTGCCGTGGCGGCGGTCGCTCATCGTGACCGGCATCGGCACCGTCGTCGGCGCCCCCGCCGGAGGCCACGCCATCAACCTCGCCGCCATCAGCGCGGCCCTCGCCGCGGGGCCGGAGGCGGGAGAGGACCGTTCACGGCGCTGGGTGGCGAGCGTCACCAATGGAGTCGTCGTCATCGTCCTCGGCGTGGCATCGGCCGCATTCGGAACGCTGGTCCTGCTCGCCCCGGCCGGCGTCATCGCCGCAGTGGCGGGGCTTGCGCTCATCGGCACGCTCGCCGGCTCGCTCAAGGCGGCGCTCGCCGAGACGGGGGAACTCGTGCCTGCCGTCGTGACCTTCGCGACCGCCGCATCCGGCATCGCGATCGGCGGAGTCAGCGCGGCCTTCTGGGCACTGCTTGCAGGCCTCATCGTGCGCTTCGTCGTGCGGCCCCGCCGCCCATCCACCGAGAGCTGAGTTGTGGTCGTCTCGGGCGACGAATGACGACCACAACTCAGCTCTCGGCGGATGCGCAGTCCGAGGTCAATCGTTGCGGGGCGCCGTGATCCGAACGATCACGAGGTAGACGGCGAGGGAGGCGACGGCGCCTACGATCGCCGAGGTCCAGTTCGGCAGCGAGAACGGGTCGCTTGTGCTGCTCCAGAACAGGACGCTGCTGAGCCAGCCCCCGAAGAGCGCGCCGAGCGCGCCCACGAAGAGCGGCGCGATCCAGTCGTCGCGCCTGCGGGTGGGCAGGAAGCGCTTGGCCAGCACCCCCAGCAGAAGGCCGATGGCGAGGAAGGCGAAGTAGCTCACGCGTGCTCCAGAGGTTTCGGGGGAGAGGTCGAGGCTTCCAGCCTAAGAGCCCGCGGCCACCGCGCAGGCCTCGTCGCCGACGCCGCCCACGATGAGGCCGCGCTCGCGGAACGCCTGCAGCCAGCCGACCATGGGCCACTCGCCCCAGCGCTCGCGGAACACGTTCGCGTTGCGCGCGATGTCGGCGACGTGCTGCACGGGAGGTGAGGAGGTCGGATGCCACTGGTGATAGGCGCGGGCGCCGCCCACCCAGGCGAGCCCCACCCCGGCGTCTCCCGCGAGTCGCGCGAAGTCGGTGTCCTCGCCGCCGTACCCGTCGTACCCCTCGAAGAACCCGCCGATCCGCTGCCAGGTGGCCGCGGTCGTCGCGAATGACAGCGACCAGAACAGGTTCCTGTCCTCGCCATCGACCACGGCTCCGGGAGACGGGGCAGGCCGGGCCGGGTGCGGGGCATCCAGCAGCTCGATGCGCTCGCCGTCGTAACCGGCAGGTCCCGGCTGCTCGAGGTAGGTGACCGGCCCGCTCAGCAGCGTCCCCGACCAGCGGGCATCCGCCGCAGCAGCGTGATAGGAGGCGACGAGCCCACGGCCCGGGATGCAGTCGACGTCGAGGAAGATCAGCAGCTCGGCGCCGCGCGCGAGGGCAACTCGAGCGCCCTCGTTGCGGGCAGCGGCGAGCGGGAGGGCGCTCGTGTCCGCAGCGACATCCACGACGATGCCGGCGAGGCGATCGGCGGCGGCCAGCCGTCCCAGCTCGGGGTCGTCCATGGCCACCACGATCGTGTCGTCCGCGGGGTGGGACTGGCGGAGCAGGCCGGCCCGCAGCGCCCTGAGGTGCGAGTGCCTGCCGTGCGCGATCGTGACCACCGCGGTTCTCATCTGCTCGCCATCCGGTCGAGCAGGGCCGCGGCGCGCAGCGCGCCGGCCCCGTCGTTCCAGCTCGCCCAGTTGCGTCCGTCGAGACGTGCCGCCTCGTCGAGCAGTGCGGCCCAGTCGTCGCGCTCGAAGCTGTTCGTGACGATGACGGGCAGGCCGGGGGTGGCGGCGAGGACCCTGGCTGCGGCCGCCTGCTCGTCGTGCGGTCGATCCTGCGGGACGACGACGGCGGGAACCTGGGCGGCGGCGACATCGGCGATCGCGCCCTGCCCCGCGTGCGTGAGGACAAGCGAGGCTTCGCGGATGCGCGGGCCGGGGTCGGCGACCCGGTTCCCGGGAGTCGTGCCGATCTCGTCCCATTCGACGCCGGGCGTCTGCCGCTTGGCCTCGCGGATCTGCGCGGAGCTCATGCCGCCGCCGCCGCTCCCCGCGAGCACCAGGACTCGCGTGATGGGGCCGGGCCCGCGGCCCGTCGAGCGCTCGGCTGCGGAGATCGCGCCGACGGCGTGCAGGCGAGCCAGCACACGAGCGGATGCGCCGGGCAGCATGCCCTCCGCGCTCGCCGGCCAGGCGGCGAGGACGGCATCCGAAAGCCCGAACCCGAGGGTGTGCGGCGCGTCGGTGCGCACGCCGGGCAGCGCGACCGAGACCACGGGGACGCCGTGCAGGCGGGCGAGTGCCGCGACTTCCACTGACACGTCGGAGACGAAGAGCGTGGGCGCGGCGTCGGCGATCCAGGCGGAGATGCGGGCCATGCGCCGTCGCATCCCCTCGTCGTCGACGGGCGCCCAGTGCAGTGCACCGTTCGCCGTGGGTTCGAGCGGCGAGACAGCGAGGTCGTCGCGCTCGAGCCGGATCCAGGGGCCAAGCCAGGCCTCGGGTTTCGGCAGCGTCGAGAGCCCCGTCACCGGGGTCGTGCACTCGCGTGCGATGGCGAGCGCACGTCGCGCGTGCCCGCCGCCTCGGTGGTGCACGTAGTAGCCGATGCTTCCCGTCTCGGACGGGCCTGTGTCGCTCATGCCGCTTCCTGCCTCTCACTCTGTGCGCCGCCGAGCAGCGCCTCGTACTCGTCGACCATCCGCTCGAGGGAGCAGAAGGCGACCGCGCGCTCCCGCGCACCCTCGCGGGGCAGCCTCGCGGCCTCGAGCAGTGCGGCGGCGAGAGCCGGCACGTCGTCGCGGGCCGCGAGCCTGCCGCTGCGCTTGTCGATGATCTGCGGAAGCGCGCCCCGATCGAACGCGGCGACCGGCGTGCCGGCGGCGAGCGACTCGGCCGCGACGAGACCGTACGGCTCGTCCCACCTCGGCGTCACGAGTGTCACGCTCGCCCGCCCGAGATGCTCGAAGAGGGTGGCCTGCTCGAGGTGCCCGAGGTACCGGATGCGCCCACCGAGTCGGGGGCGGATGCTGCGCTCGAAGTACTCGGGATCGAAGATCGGCCCGGCGATATCGAGGTCGACCTGCGCGAGCTCGGCGGCCGCGATCGCCAGATCCAGTCCCTTCTCCGGCACGATGCGACCGGACCAGAACGCGGCACCGCCGCCCGGCCCCGGCAGGAGACGGTCGGTGTCGACGCCGTTGAGGATCACGGTGCTCTCGATGCTTCCGGCCCAAGCATCCCGCATGTGCGAGCTGACGGCTATGAAGGTCCCAGTTGACCCGCTGATGCGGACGGCCGACTCGATCCACCCGACGGGCGGCGTGTGCAGCGTCGTGAAGAAGGGCACCCCGAGCAGGCCGGACATGGCGACGGGAAGGTGGTGGATGCTGACGTTGAGCACCGCGTCGAAGCGCGCCTTCGCGGTCTGCGCGAGGTCGAGCATGAGGGCCAGGTAGGCGTGGTGCTCGTGCATCCATTCGACGGGCATCGCGCCGACGTCCTGGCGGGCCGTCTCGCTCATGGTGAAGCTCTCGACGGAGAGGTGCTCGACGCCCAGGGCTGGGTCTGAGCCGGGGGCTGCGAAGAGCGTCACCTCGTGGCCGCGACGCTTGAGCGCCAGGATGAGGGCGTGGGTGTGCGACTCGAGCCCGCCGGCGAAGGGTTCGCTGATGGGGAAGCGGGAGGGGCCGATGACACAGATTCTCAACTCGCAACACGCTCCAGGCTCAGGACGGACGTGTACACGTCGAGGTGCGCGGCCGCGATCCGGCCGCGCTCGGCGGCACGCGCCTCTGGGTCGGGGCGTGGAGTCTGCGCGCGCGCTGCTGCGAGCACCGCCGCCTGCAGGGAGTCGACATCGAGGGTGCCGGAGGGGTCGCGGCGGTACTCGAAGACGGGTCCCTGGTCGGCGAAGTAGCCCACATCGGGCGCGACGACGGCCGTGCCGAGGTCTCGGCACGCCTCCATCCAGCCGGAATGCGTGCCGAAGCGGTAGGGGAGCACCGAGGCGTCGAGCGATGCCAGGTAGTGCCACAGCTCCGTGTCGCTCAGGTAGTCGTGGATGCGCAGCTCGATGCGGCCAGCATCGGCGAGCTCGCGGAGCCGGGCTGAGAGCTCTGGCTCGAACTTCGCGCCGGCGGGGTCGAGGAGCTCGCGGTGCCCGTTGACGAGCACGTCGAGGGTCTCCTCCCGCGCGCTGAGGTCGACGAGCGCCTCGATGACGGGCAGCGGATCCAGGCTCGCGCGCAGGCTCTTCGCGTGCACGCCGACACGGAATCGACCGCCGGATGCGGTGCGCCCGTCGATGGCGGCGTTCGCCTCGTCCGGCTCCACGATGTGCGGGTGCGGTACAACGATCGGGCGGCGCCCCCAGCGGCGCTCGATCTCATCGGCGGCGCCTGCCGTGAGCGTGATGAGCCCATCAGCTGCCGGGATCAGGATGTCCAGGTGGGCGGTGTGCGCGTCAGGGGTGTCGTGGTGCGGGTTCGTGAGGTCGTGCACGGTGTAGACGAGCGGCTTGCCGTGCCTGCCCAGTGCATCCACGATCGCCCGTAGGGACTCGGGAGAGAGGGCGTCGAAGCCGAAGTGCACGTGGAAGACGTCGAACTCGGCGGCATGCTCGTCGATCCAGCTCGAGTCGAGCATGACCGGCGGCCACCAGCGATCCGTGGCGGGCCGTCCGGACCCATCCGGGTGCGGGTCAGCCAGGCGTACGACCTGGTGCGAGGAAGGCGCGGAGGAGACGGGAGCGAGGTGCCTGACGTAGACGTGTCCCGAGGGGACGCTCGCAACCCTGATGGTTCGGCTGGTCTCGCCGAGGAGTTCTGAAGTACTGAGGGATGCCACTTATCCACATAACCAGGACAAGTGGAGGAGCGTACGACTCTTGACAGTCCTCGGCCTCCGTGCATGCGTCAGCTGCTTCGCACCGCTGACGGGTCAGTCGCCCGGGTACGGCTCCACGACCACGATGCCGACCCCGGGGCCGACCAGCAGATTCGCGGGCTCGAGGCGCCCCTCGCCGCGGTCGCCGCGCACCCAGAACCACTCGCCGGCGGCCACTCGGGCGAGGATGTCCTCGCGGAAGGCATCGACGTCGGCGACGAGCTTCGAGAACGTCTCACCCTGGTACAGCAGCTCGATCCTGGTTGACGTGCTCATGTTCATGAGGTCCTCTCTGCGGGTTCGGCGATGACGGCGAGGCCCGCCTGCGAGTTGGCACCCTGCACGAGCGCCTCGACCCACGAGCGGTTGATGTGCACCTGCCTGCTGCCGAGGAACTTGAAGCGGATGGGCACGGCCGGGTGCATCCATACGGTGCTTCGCCCGTCCCCGCCGGCGTTGTTGTCCTTCCAGCTGAAGAAGAACGACTCTCCGCGGCGCAGCTTCGTGCCGATCGCGAGCTGGAGGTGTGCCAGCAGGCGGTCCTCGAAGTCGACGGTGACCTCGGAGTTGTAGATGAACTTCCCCACGCTGGATCCTGCTTTCTTGTCACTGGCACATGGTGTGCGCCGTCCATTATCACTCTCAGAGCGCCGACCTGTGGCCAGCGCGCCCAATCAGAGTTCGTCGAGCCAATCCGGATGGGGCACGCGAGGGTCATTCGAGGAGCCCTCCTCGACGAGCTCCTCTGGCGCGTAGCTCTTGTTCTCGAGCTCGGCGCGCAGCTTCGTGAAGGTGGCGAGCGCCTGGCTGTCGTCGAACTCAGGGAGCTCGGTGTCGACCGTTTCGGTGGCGATCTGGCTCGACGGGCCGACCAGCACGGAGAGCATGTTCGACGTGCCGTCCGCGTGCCGCACGGGGATCTCGACGATCCCAGCCTGGTGCACCTCGGCGAGTGCCGCCGCGTATCCCACGAGCTCTCGCGCGATCTTCGTGCTCGTGAAGTAGACACCACCTGCGTAGTGAAGCTGATCCATCGTTCCCCCAGACGGTCGCGGGTGTGCAGAATTTTCTGAGTCTCCCAGCCCCACTTGGGTGTGCTCGGAGTATTGCATTCTGATTCGTTGTATGAAGCTGATTCCGGGCTTTGCCAAATCGAAACCTGGCGTTCATTGCTCCGCCGCTACGCTCAGGGAAGTTCCTATGTATCGGCAGTGCCTGATTGGAGTCCGTGATGTCTACCCCTCAGCTCGACGCCCCGCTCTACCCACCGCTCTACGGAGCCAGCTTCGGGCAGGCGGTGAAGCGCTTCTTCAAGAAGTACGCCGTCTTCTCCGGCCGCGCGAGCCGCAGCGAGTACTGGTGGTGGTGGCTTTTCGGTGTCATCGTCAACGCCGTGTTCTTCCTCATCGGCTCACTCACCGGAACGACCTCGGTCGACACCACAGAGGGATTCTCGGCCGCAACCTTCGGCAACCCCGTTGTCACGGTCATCCAGTCGATCTGGGGCCTCGCGATCCTCATCCCCGGCCTCGCGCTGCTCTTCCGCCGCCTACACGACACGAACCGCTCCGGCTGGTGGTGGCTGATCCTGCTCGTGCCGCTGGCTGGTCCGATCATCATGCTCGTGTTCCTGATCGGCGACTCGCGTCCAGAGGGTGCCCGGTTCGACACCCAGTAGCTTCCTGTTCCGCTGAGACACGAAACCGCCACCGTCGTTCGAGGGTGGCGGTTTCGTCGTTCGAGGCAAGGGGGGGCAGGTCAGCGTTCGGGGTTCACGGCCTCGGCCACGGCGCCGAACCGGCCGAGCAGCCCGGAGAACACGCGCAGCTCGTCCGGCGTCCAATCGCGCAGCACGGCGTGCAGCCGGTGCCGGTTGCGGGCGCGCACCTCCGTGACCCGCTCGACCGCGAAGGTGGTGGGGGTGAGGATGCGCGCGCGCCCGTCGTTCGGGTCCGCCCCGACGGTGAGCAGCTCGAACTCCTCGAGCATCCGGATCTGGCGGCTCATGACGCTCTTGTCGATCGCGAGCTGTTCGCCGAGGGTGCCGACGTGCGCGGTCTCGTGCTGCACGAGCGCCGAGAGGATCTTGTAGCCGATGGGCTGCAGCGAAGGGTGCACGGCGACTGCGGACTCGCTCCACGTGGTGCGGACGCGCCGGTAGAACGTGCCGAGCTCCGACTCCACCGAGGCGATCGCCTCGGCGAAGTCGGCGTCGTCGGGTGACTCAGGCATGATGGCCATCTTAGGTGCGGTCTGCCTGCCGTCCCGAGTCCCCGAGGATCGGGATGGCGCCCGTGCGCGGGATGCCGACCATCGCCTCTGCGACCTCGACGAGGTCCTCGGAGGTCGACTCCGTGACCTTCTCCCGGGACTGAGTCGACGCATCCGCCTCGCTGCCGGAGGGGGAGGTCTCCTCGCCCTTGGCTCGCTGCACGGCGTTCTGCGTGCCGAGCTGGGCGTTCGGCAGGAAGGAGACGGCGATGAGCGTGACGATCGCGAGCGGCAGGGCCGCCAGGAAGATCGCGCCGACCGACGTGCCGTAGGCGTCCTCGACGAGGACCCGCAGCCAGTCGGGCAGCGTCGCGAGCTGCGGGATGCTGCCACCCGCGAGCGACTGTGCGGCTGCGGCCTGCTGCTCCGGCGGCAGAGCGCGGACGCTCGTCGAGATCGTGTCTGCCACGACGGTTCCCAGGATCGAGCCCATGACGGAGACGCCGATCGTGCCGCCCAGGCTGCGGAAGAAGGTGACGGCGCTCGTCGCGACGCCCATGTTCTTGACCTCTGCCTTGTTCTGGACGACGAGGACCAGGTTCTGCATGACCATGCCGACGCCGGCGCCGAGCGCGAACATCGAGACGCCCACGTACAGGTAGGGCGTGTCGTAGTGGAGGCGGCTCAGCAGGAAGAGCCCGACGACCATGAGCGCGCTGCCCGTGACGACGAACGCCTTCCACTTGCCGCGGCGGCTGATGAGGTTGCCCACGATGGTGGATGCGACGAGGAGGCCCGCCATCATCGGGATCGTGAGGATGCCGGACTCGGTCGGGGTCGCGCCACGCGCGAGCTGCATGTACTGGCTCAGGAAGACGCTCGTACCGAACATGGCGACGCCGACGGAGACGCTCGCGATGACGGCGAGCGTGAACGTGCGGTCGCGGAAGAGCGTGAGCGGGATGAGCGGCTCCTTGACACGGAGCTCGACGAGGATGGCGATGACCAGGAGGAGGACGCCGCCCCCGACCATGAGGTAGGAGGGCAGGGAGTTCCACTCGAACTGCGTGCCCGCGAGGGTCACCCAGATGAGGAGCAGGGACACACCGCTCGAGATGAGCACGATGCCGTAGTAGTCGATGCTGACCTTGCGCTTCTTCGGCTTCGGCAGGTGCAGGGTGACCTGCAGCAGGATGAGCGCGATCACCGCGAAGGGGAGGCCGACGAAGAAGTTCCAGCGCCACCCGAAGGCGTCGGTGATGACGCCGCCGAGGAGGGGGCCGCCGACGGTGGCCAGCGCCATGACGGCGCCGAAGAAGCCGGCGTAGCGGCCGCGCTCACGGGGGCTGAGGATGTCCGCCATGACGATCTGGCTGAGTGCGCCGAGTCCGCCGGCACCGAGGCCCTGGAACACGCGCATGGTGATGAGCATCGCGGGGTCCTGCGCGAAGCCGGCGATCGCCGAGCTCACGACGAAGATGACGAGGGCGATCTGCAGGAGGAGCTTGCGGTTCGTGAGGTCGGCGAGCTTGCCCCAGATCGGGGTGGAGACGGTGGTCGCGAGCAGGGTTGCGGTGACGACCCAGGTGAAGGCGCTCTGGTCGCCCTTGAGGTCGCTGATGATGAGCGGCAGCGAGGTGCTCACGACGGTCGACGCGAGCATCGACACGAACATGCCGAGCATGAGGCCGGAGAGGGCCTGCAGCACCTGGCGGTGGCTCATTCCGGATTCGGTGAGCTCAGCGGCTGGCTTGGAGCTGGATCTGGGGTTCTTGCTGGACGACATCGACGCGGGGCCTCCTGGTAGTTGACAACGGTCAACCATACTCAGATGGTTGACCGTCGTCAACTACCAGAAAGGGCCCCGCGAACGGGGCCCTTTGCTGCATGCGCGAGACGCCGGAATGTGGCGTCTCGAGAGGCACTGCTAGTCGATCTTGCGCTTGAGGTTGTCGAGGCCCTCCTTGGCGGCGTCCTTGACGTCCTCGACCTTCTCCTTGAAGCCCGCCTTCGTCTGGTCGGAGCGGCCTTCAGCCTTCAGCGACTCGTCTCCGGTGACCGCGCCAGCGGCCTCCTTCGCGCGTCCGCCGAGGTCTTCTGACTTGTTCTGAATACGATCGTCGATTCCCATGAGGGGATGCTCTCAGGCGAACTTGGACGCCGCCTGTGGCGGGGTGGGGTTCAGGGCTGCGCGTGCCGATCCGCAGTGATCGACAGGGCCTCGAAGACGGCGGCGACCGCCTCGTCGTCGCTCACGCCCAGCTCACGCGCCTCGACGGCGAACGCCCTCGCGGCCGCCGTCAGTCGCACATCCCCGTGCCTGCCGTCCGCGGTCACGAACGTGCCAGCGCGGCCGCGGCCGACGACGACGCCCTGCTCCTCGAGGGCCGTGTAGCACTTCGCCACCGTTCCCGGCGCGACGCCGAGCGTCTCCGCCAGCGCGCGCACCGGCGGCAGTCGCTCGCCGGGGACCAGATCGCCTCGCTCGACGGCGTCGATGATGGCCTCCCGCAGCTGCCGTCCTGGCGGGCTCGCAGCGTCTCCCCCGAGGGAGAGGGAAGCGAAGAAATCAGCGGCGCTCACTGGCGCGGCCGCTTGCCTGGGCTCGTGTTCTCGTCGACGGCGGTGTCGGAGCCGAGCGAGATCTCCTCGTCGTCGTCCGGGTCGACCAGGTCGTCGAACATCGCAGCACTCGCGGCGTTCGCCGCCAGGTCGTGCTTCTTCTCGCGCTGGGGTCCGAATCCGAGCCACTTGCGTGTCGGGTAGTGGAGCTTCTCGCGCCGCCACCACAGCGTCGCGAGCACCAGCGCAGCGACGCTCGGCAGGAGCGCAAGCCACGCGCCGTAGGCGATCGGGTACTGGCCGTTCGCCGCATCCACGCGGAGGGTCGCGAAGGCGAAGAGGAACAGGATCCCGAGTGTCGCGAAGGCGGCGTAGAGCTGGAGGATCTTCGCGGAGATCACCGCGACCCCGGAGATGCGGAGGATCAGGACCACGACGAGCCCGAGCAGCGGCAGCGTTGGCACGAGGCCGAACAGGAACGTGCCGAACCAGTTGTAGCCGAGCGCCTCATCCATCTGGCTCAGTCCCGTGCCGGCGACCAGGAGCTGCCAGCCGTTCAGGGTCGGCGCGATGCGGTTGAGGGGGATCTCGGAGTTCCACCACGGGAAGAACATCGTCACGACCAGCAGGACCGCCAGCACGCCGAAGGCGATCTGCTTCGGGCGGTAGGCCGGGTACGACGACATCGCCGCCGTGTCCTCGACCAGCGAATCGTCCTCGTGCGCAGTAGCCATGCCCCCAGCCTACGAGGCAGGTTCGCAATCGTGGCTCCGAACGCGCAGACTGGATGCGGCCCGCACGGGCCAGCAAGGCGCAGTCGGCGAGAGGGGCAGCATGACGCAACGACACCACAGGCCCGTCCGCGTGCCATCGCAGGCGTTCGAGGCGCTCGTCGGCGCCGACGACCCAGCAGCGGTGAGCCGCGTCGCGCACGACACGGCCCGGGCGCTCCTGCAGCGAGCCCGTGGCGAGGGCGACCAGGCGGTCGTCGCGCGCCTCGTGGCCTACGCCGACGAGAACGGCATCGACGAGATCGCCGAGCTCTGGGCCGGTGCCACCTCGCGTTCCCTGCCAGGCGCGCTCTGGCGCCTCTACCTGCTGCGGCAGGCCGTGCGCGCCAATCCGGCCGAAGCGAGCTACCTCTTCCGTCGAGGCTACGAGGTCGACCGCTCCATCAGCTCCGTGGTCGCAGGTGCAGCGACCCCCACCGGGCCGGAAGAGGTCGTCGCCCTCGCCGACGTCATCCTGCACGGCGCCTTCTCCGGTGACTTCGCCATCGCCCTCGAGCGAGCCGCCGCGTTCTGCCGCGTCATGTCGCAGGGGGCGACGAGCCTCGCGAAGGACGAGGAGAGCGTCGTGCCAGCCAGGGCGCGCCAGTCGACGCGACGTGCCATCCGGTACCTGGAGATGGGCGACGACCTGCACGCCTCGGCGGGTCTCTGGCGCATTGACGCGCTCGACTGAACGACCGGCCGAGGGGCTTCGTCGCGGCTAGGACTCTCGGCTCGGCGTGACCGCCTGACGTTCTGCCCGGTTGCCCGAGCGGAGTCCGCGCGCGAGCTCGACGGCGGCAGCGGTGAGTCTCGTCACCTCGGCCCAGTCCTGCTGGTCGACGGCCGACGGCGGGAGCATCCACGAGCCGCCCACGGCGAGCACCGCCGGGATGGCGAGGTAGTCGCCGAGGTTCGCGGGGTTCACTCCGCCGGTGGGCACGAATCTCACGTCGCCGAACGGCGCGGAGAGGGCGGCGATCGCCTTGGCACCCCCATTCGTCTCTGCGGGGAAGAACTTCACCGTCTCGATGCCCAGCTCCAGGGCGGCCTGCACCTCGGTCGCGGAGGTGGCACCAGGCAGAACCGGGATGTCGTGGGCCCTGCACGGCTCGACGACGGTACGGCTCAGGCCGGGGGAGACGATGAACGAGGCTCCCGCATCCACGGCGATGTCGACCTGGGCTGGGGTGAGCACCGTTCCGGCGCCGACGAGCACTCCGCCGCGGGCGGCGAGAGCAGCGATCGTCGAGGCCGCGGCGCTCGTCCGGAAGGTCACCTCGGCGACCGGGAGCCCACCGTCGGCGAGTGCCTCCGCGATGCCGAGGCCCTCGGCGGTGGTCTTCGCGGAGACCACGGGAACGATCGAGTGCTCGGCGAGACGAGCAAGGATTTCGTGCAAGAGAACCTCCGTTGGCTGCCTTGTGTTCCCAAGTGGAACCCAATGATCATATTATTGGAGATCCTACCGAGAGTCGCCACCGCGCACGGCCCCGATCGGCAACGACGCCCACGAGTGGAGCAGAACCATGAAGATCCTCGCCCTCGAGTCCAGCACCACCTCAGCGAAGACGCTGATCTTCGACTCCGACACCCAGGAGGTGCAGGTGCGGACTCGGCGATTCGAAGTCGCCGGGCCCGACCCCGCCGTCCGCGACGCGGAGGGCATCTTCACCCAGCTCATCGCCCTCGCCCGTGAATCCGTCCGCGGGCACGACATCGACGCCCTCGTGCTGTCGAACACGTACCACGGCCTCGGGCTCGTGACCCAAGACCTCCAAGCGGCCAGCCCTGTCTACGAGTGGCCCTTCACGGGCGCCCAAGGACTCTGCGCCGAACTGCGCGAGGATGCGGAGCTCACCACCTGGTTCTACGAGCGCACGGGCTGCATGGTCAACGCCAGCTACCCCGCCTTCAAGCTCGCCTACCTGGCCCGCCAGGGCGTGGAGATCGCCGGGCGCAAGGTCATGGACCAGGGGAGCTTCAACTTCCTGAGATTCACCGGCCTCCCGTGGACGAGCTACTCCCTCGCCTCCGGAACCGGCCTGCTCAACGTCCACACCTCCGACTGGGACCTCGAGATCCTCGAGACCCTCGGTGTCGCCGGCGTCGACTTCCCCGAACTGCACGACAGCGAGGAATCCGCCCCACTGCTCGCCGACGTCGCGACCTACCTCGGCATCCGCCCCGGAATCCCCGTCCTCGTCCCCGGACCGGATGGCGGCCTCAGTCAGGTCGGCGACCTCGCCGGGCTCCCCGGCGACATGACCTTCTCCATGGGGACCAGCGGCGCCATGCGGTTCGCGACCCTCGAGCCGTCCCTCTCCCCGCGGCTCAGCACCTGGGCCTACCGCTCCCCGCTCGGCTGGCTCAGCGGCGCCGCCACAAGCGGATGCACGAACTGCGTCGACTGGGCGAAGGACAGGTTCTTCGGCTCGGACGCCCAGTTCTCCGAGATCGAACCCCAGCTCGTCCAGGGACGGGACGAGCTGCCCACCTTCCTGCCCTTCCTGTACGGCGAACGGTGCCCGGGGTGGCAGGACCAGCGGCTCGGCGGGTTCGTCGGCCTCGAGCCCCGGCACGGGCGCGTCGACATGTACCAGGCCGTGCTGCAGGGGGTTGTGCTCTCGCTCTACCACTGCTTCCGCGAGCTCACCGCGATCAACGGCATGCCGACCCGCGTCCTTCTCTCCGGCGGAGTCCTCTCCTCGCCGTTCTGGACCCAGATGACGGCAGACGCCTTCGGGGTCGAGATGGAGGTGTCGTCGCTGCAGCACAGCTCGGTGGTCGGCGCCGTGCGCCTCGGGCTCCGCGCCGCGGGACTCAGCGAGGACCAGCCGGCGTTCCGCAACACGGAGACGCAGCGAGTCATCCCGAACCCCGCCATGCGGGACTACTACGACCGCGCCTTCGCCAAGTACCTCGACGCCTACGACCGCACGAGCACCGCACCGGATGCGCGTGCTGAGTCCCTCATTGGAAGCAACGCCTGATGCGCATCCTGATCACCCCCACCTCCCTGAGCCGGACTCCGGACGCCGAGGTGCTCGCCCCGCTGCGGGAGATGGCCGACGAGCTGATCTTCAATACGCTCGGGCGCCCGCTCACCTCCGCCGAGCTCGCCGAGGCCCTGCCCGGGATCGACGGCGTCATCGCTGGCCTCGACACCTACGACGCGGCAGCGCTCGCGGGCGCCGACCGCCTTCGGGTGATCTCCAGGTACGGTGTCGGCGTCAACAACGTCGACCTGGACGCCGCAGCCGGGAGAGGCATCCACGTCACCAGAACCCCTGGGGCCAACGCGTCCGCGGTCGCCGAACTCGCGATCGGCCTCGCCTTCGCCGTCGCCAGAGAGATCCCCAGGCTGCACGCTGAGGTCGCAGATGGCGGCTGGCCGCGAGGCAGCGGCATCGAGCTCGGTGGGCGCACGTTCGGGGTCGTCGGTTTCGGCGCGATCGGCCGGATCGTCGCCGAACGAGCCCGCGGCATCGGGATGAACGTGCTCGCCTACGACCCCTTCGTTCCCGCCACCGCCATCGCAGAGACCGGAGCTACGCCGGCCAGCCTCGACGAACTCTTCCGGGCAGCCGACGTCGTCAGCCTGCACGTGCCGCTCCTCGAGAGCACCCGCCACGTCGCCGACGCCGCACGCATCGCGGCCATGAAGCCCGGGGCCATCCTGCTCAACACCTCGCGCGGTGGCCTCATCGACGAGGCGGCTGCCCGCGAGGCGCTCGACGCTGGGCACCTCTTCGGGGTCGGCCTCGACGCCTACGAGACGGAGCCGCCGCAGGACTCACCGCTGCTCGGGCACCCGAGGGTCGTCGCGACGCCGCACAGCGGGGCGCACACCGCCGAGGCCGTCGCCAGGATGGCGAGCGGGGCCATCCAGAACCTCGTCGAGGAGCTCTCCGGACGGGCCAGCGTGCATCGCGTCTAGGGTGTGTCGGGCGTCTCCGACTCGAACTCTGGGGCCTCGCCGATGGCTGCGTCGTGGATGATGAGCACCTCGCCCAGGATCGTGTCGAGGTAGCCCTTCGAGTGCTTCTCGGCGGCGAGGGGGTCGCCGTCCGCGATCGCCTGCGCGGTGAGCACGTGGTTGTGCAGCGCGTCGTGCAGTGGCCTCGCCGGCGTGAGGCCCAGGTTCGCGCGGCCGGCGAGCACCTGGGCGATCGGCTCCTTGACGGCCGCGAGCAGCGCATTGCCGCTCGCATCCAGGATCAGGTCGTGGAACTCGATGTCGGCCTGCAGGTATTCGGGGGAGTCGCCGCGCTCGCTTGCGCCGAGCGCCTGCAGCTGTGCGGCGAGCTCGAGCAGGCGAGTCCGCTCGCGCTGCGAGGCCCGCGAGGCGGCGAGCTTCGCGGCGACCGGCTCGATCGCAGAGCGGAGCTCGGTGAGCGCGACGAGCTGCTGGCTGCGGCTGTTCCCTCGAAGTCGCCAGCGGATAAGGGTCGTGTCGAGCGCGTTCCAGTCGCGGGTGGGCTGGACGGTGATGCCGACTCGTCTCCGCGAGACGAGCAGTCCCATGGATTCCAGGACGCGGACGGCCTCGCGCACGACCGTGCGGGACACCGCGTAGTGCTCCTCGAGGGCCGCGAGGGTGAGGACCTGGCCGGCCTCGAGCTCGCCTCCCGCGATGCGGACGCCGAGGTCGTCGAGCACCGACCCGTGCACTGCCTGCGCCATGCGCACCTCTCTTCGCTCACCGCAACGATATAGATATGATCACAACTTGAAATAAGTATGATCATTGTGCGAGGCTCGAACCACACTGAGCGTCACCAGAACCCGCGTTCCGAATCATCGCAGATCGCGAACGGCCTCACCCTCACGGCACCGCTGCACGGTCGCACGGTCCGAATTCCAGAAATCGACGGAGATCACCATGGAAGAAGAATGGACCCAGACACTGGGGACCGCACCGCTGCTCGGCATCGCAGCAGGAGCCATCGCGCTCATCCTGATCCTCATCATCCGCTTCAGGCTCCACGCGTTCCTGACGCTGGTGATCGTGTCGCTTCTCACGGCGCTCGTCGCGGGCGTCCCCGTCTCGGCCGTCGCGAGCACCCTCACCGGCGGCTTCGGCAGCACCCTCGCGACCGTCGCGCTCCTCATCGGCTTCGGCGCGATGCTTGGCCGCCTCATCGAGCACTCCGGCGGTGCCAAAGCCCTCGCTGACAAGCTCGTCGACGTCTTCGGCGAGAAGCGAGCCCCCTTCGCGCTCGGCATCGCGTCGCTCATCCTCGGCTTCCCGATGTTCTTCGACGCCGGCCTCATCATGATGCTGCCCATCGTCTTCGCCGTCGCGCGCCGAGTCTCGGGCAACAACGTCCTCCTCTTCGGCATCCCCGCAGCGGCCGCCTTCTCGGTCATGCACGTGTTCCTGCCGCCGCACCCCGGCCCCGTCGCCGCCACGGAGCTCTACGAAGCCAACCTCGGCGTCGTCCTCCTGCTCGGCCTCATCATCGTGTTCCCGCTCTGGTACGTCTCCGGTTACCTGTGGGGCAAGTTCGTCGCCAAGCGCATCCAGCTGCCCGTCCCCGCCCTCTTCGGCGACCTCGACGAAGACCAGCCGAAGAACCCGCCGAAGGTCTCCACGATCATCCTGCTGCTCCTGCTGCCGATGGTCCTCATCTTCCTCAACACGGGCATCTCGGCCCTCGCCAGCGCCGGAGTCGTCGACGGTGACGCGATCTGGGCCCAGGCCGCGGTCCTCCTCGGCAACTCGCCCATCGCGCTGCTCATCGCGGTCGTCACCGCCAGCATCGTCCTCGGCACGCGCCGCGGCGAGAACGGCACCGCCCTCGAGAAGCTCCTCGACTCCTCCCTCGGGCCGATCTGCTCCGTGATCCTCATCACCGGCGCCGGCGGAATGTTCGGCGGCGTCCTGCGCGCCTCCGGCATCGGCGACGCGCTCGCCGACACGCTCGGCGACCTCGGACTCCCGCTCATCGTCGCCGCCTACGTCATCGCCGTCGTCCTCCGCGTCGCGCAGGGCTCTGCAACCGTCGCCCTCGTCACCGCGGCGGGCCTCATCGCCCCCGCAGTCGTCGTCGCCGACCTCAACGACTTCCAGGTCGCGTCGATCGTGCTCGCCACCGCAGCAGGCTCGGTCTTCGCCGGCCACGTCAACGACTCCGGCTTCTGGCTCGTCGGACGCCTCATGGGCATGGACGTGAAGACGACGCTCAAGACCTGGACGGTGCAGCAGACCATCGAGTCGGTCACGGCGTTCGCGTTTGTGCTCGTCATCTACCTGGTCGCGTCGCTCTTCTGAGCCTGACCCGGAACGCCCCGTCTGCGTGACACCACCTCACAGAGCAGGAACAGCATGGATCTCTTCACCCTCACGGGCAAGCTCGCCCTCATCACCGGGTCGTCGCGCGGCCTCGGCCGTTCGCTCGCCACGGCGCTCGCCGACGCAGGCAGCACGATCATCCTCCACGGTCGGGACACCGAGGCGCTCGCGACGGCAGCCGCCGAGCTGGAGGAGCGCACGGGGCGCCCCGCGCACGTCGTCTCCTTCGATGTCACCGACGCGGCTTCCGTCGAGGCCGGAATCGCCGCCCTCATCGCCGAGCACGGGGTGCCGGACATCCTCGTCAACAACGCGGGGCTCCAGCGGCGAGCGCCCTTCGCGGAGTTCAAGGTCGAGGACTGGGATGCGCTCGTCGCCGCCAACCTGAGCGGAGTGTTCTACGTCTCCAGGTTCCTGGCCCCCGCCATGATCGAGCGCGGTTCCGGCAAGATCGTCAACATCGGCTCGGTGCAGTCGCTCCTCGCCAGGCAGACGATCGCCCCGTACTCGGCCACGAAGGGCGGCGTCGCCCAGCTGACGAAGGGCATGGCGGCCGACCTCGCCAGGCACAACGTGCAGGTCAACGCCATCTCGCCCGGCTACTTCGCGACCGAGATGAACCGAGCCCTCGTCGAGGACGAGCAGTTCAACAGCTGGCTCATCAACCGCACCCCGGCGCAGCGCTGGGGCGCGTTCGAGGAGCTCGCTGGCACCCTGATCTACCTCAGCTCCGACGCCTCGAGCTTCGTGTCGGGGCAGAACATCTTCGTCGACGGCGGCATGACCGCGGTCGTCTGATCCCGGTCACCGCCGACCACCTCGCACCAGGACACGCAGGAGACACCATGCGCGCAGCGTTCATCGAAAGCAAGGAAGCACTCGACCTCGCCGAGGTCGACACCCCGGAGCCGGGGGAGGGGCAGGTCCGGATCCGCGTCGACTACGTCGGCATCTGCGGCTCCGACCTCCACTACTACTTCGAAGGAGCCAACGGCGCCTTCGTGGTGCGGGAGCCGCTGGTCCCAGGTCACGAGCTCTCCGGCAGGGTCGACCTCGATCCCATCGACGAGTTCGAGACCGGTGCCCCCGTCACCGTGCATCCCGCCACGTTCGGCACCCCGAGCCGCGGACTCGAGGACTCGCCGCACCTCTGGCCCGGGGGCGCCTACCTGGGCAGCGCATCCACGACCCCGCACACGCAGGGCGCGCTGAGCGAGTACCTGCTCGTCGACCGCGGCATGCTCCGCAGGCTCCCAGCGACGCTGCCGATCCGCCGTGCCGTGCTCGCCGAGCCCCTCGCCGTCGCCCTCCACGCCCTCACCAAGGCGGGAGACCTGACCGGCAAGCGAGTGCTCGTCACGGGGGCCGGCCCCATCGGTCTCCTCACCATCGCCGCAGCCCGCGTCAAGGGCGCAGCGCACATCAGCGCGACCGACGTGCTCGCCGGTCCGCTCGCGCGCGCCTCCGCCATGGGAGCCGCCGAGGTGATCGACGTGAGCCGCGAGCAGGTGCCCGCCGACAGCTTCGACGTGGTCTTCGAATGCTCGGGCGTCGCCGTCTCCGTGTCGAGCGCGTTCGCGGCCGCCAAGCCGGCGGGAACCGTCGTGCAGGTGGGGATGGTCCCGAACGAGCCACGCCCCATCAACCTCGCTCCGTTCATCTCCAAGGAGCTGCGCGTCTTCGGCACGTTCCGCTTCAAGGACGAGATCGACGAGGCGATCGTCATCCTCGACGCTCATCCCGAGATCGAGGACGTCATCACGCACGAGGTCCACGCCGACGACACCGTCACAGCCTTCGGCCTCGCTCGGAACTCGGAGGAGTCCGGCAAGGTCGTCGTCGCTGTCTGGCCCGAGGGCTGAACCGCCACGCCGCCTGTTCGCCGTCAGCCAACACGGTGCACAGCGGCCGTCGATCCCAGTAAACTCGACGACGCCGGGCCGCAGTAACCCCGGGCTCCAATATTCGCCGCTGCGAGCGGCCTTCCGCCGAGAGGCGTTCCTGCGGCCTGGCTTTTCTCATGCCTCCGCCCGCCTCCGCCGCCGCCGGCCCCGGGGCGGGGGCGCGCTCTACGCGCCGGGGTAGGTCATGAGGTCGCCGGTGAGCGGCACCTGGTTGGTGCGCTCCCCGGCGTTCGCTTTGTCGACCTTGTAGGCCTTGCCCTGTTCGCCGGCGTCGAGCGCGGCCTGCGAGGTGACCTGGCCGTCGAGCGTGAACGTGTCGAAGACGAAGGGCAGCCCGTTGGAGGCGAGGGGGTTCGGGGAGTCCATGATGTGGAAGTGGAGGTGCGGGGCGTCGCTGTTCCCGCTGTTCCCGAGCAGGCCGAGGCGGTCGCCGCGGGCGAGCTGCTGACCGACCTGGATCTCGAAGGGGTTACCGGTCTTGAGGTGGGCGTAGAACGCGTAGTTGCCGCCGCCGATGTCCTGTACGACGTAGTTGCCGCCGTATTCGTCGAGGGTGAGGGTCGGGCCGGGGGCTGTGCCGGCTTTCTGCTCGGCGCGGTCGCTCGTGATGGCGACGATGGGGCCGTCGGCGACGGCGATGACGTTCTCGCCGAAGCCGGGGTAGCTGCGCGGGTTGTCACGCGAATCTTCGTAGAGCTGCATGGTGGGGGTGAGCTTGACGTAGTCGATGGCCCAGCGTTCCGGCGCCCAGTAGGCGCCGTTGATGGGGCTGACGGCGCCGCGGTGGGCGGTGAGGCCGCAGCAGCCGTTGCCGTCGAGCCAGCCGCTGCCGGTGAGGGGCGGGCCGATGACGGCGACCTCGCGCTTGTCGACGGCGACGGCCTGCGTGGTCTCGGCGATCGTCTTCTCGTACAGCGGCGGTTGCGCCTTCGGCATCTCGACGGTGACGGTGTGGTCGATGAGGTCGGGCACGTCGGTGCCGGATGCGACGGTCGCGTCCATCCACACCGTCGCGTTCTGACCAGGCCCGAGCTCGACGCCGCCTCCGTCGGTGGTGCCGGCGACGCGCATCACGTCGTCGAGGTCGTCACCCTCGAGCTCTTGCAGCACCGTTCCGCCGCTGCTCGCCTCGACTCCCTGGATCTTCACCTTCGACGGCGACCCGTTGGTGAGCTGCAGCTCGTAGGCGAGGTGGATGCGCTCATCCGTTCCGAGCACGGGGATGGGCGCAGCGAGGGCGGACACGACGACGGGCGTGAACTGTTCACCGCTCGCCGCCGGAGGTGCGGCGACGGGTGGGGTCTCGGTGACCGCGGGAGGCGCATCCGCCCCGATCGTGAGGGCCGGGCTCGCCGAGCAGGCGCTCAGCGAGGCGAGCGCAGCCGCCGCGAGGACCGCTGCGAAGACGCGCGCGCCCCTTGCGGTGATGCCGGTCATGGGCTGAGTTTAGGCTCGCGCAGGGAGGCTCGCCAGGCACAGCGCCCGCCGCTATTGCGTTCGCCGCTTCCGGGAGGTGACGGCCCGCTGCAGCAGCACGAACACGAGCAGGATGCCGCCAGTGATGATCGTCGTCGCCTCCGGAGGGATACTGCCGTCGCGAGTGATGAGGACGTTCATGAGCCCGAGCACGAGGGCGCCGACCACTGAGCCGAGCACGAACCCACCGCCGCCGGTCAGCAGCGTGCCGCCGATGATGACCGCGGCGATCGCGTCGAGTTCCCATCCGACGCCCGTGATGTTCTGCGCGATCCCGAGCTTCGAGGTGTAGAGCACTGCCGCGATGCCTGCGAGGGTGCCGCTGATGACGTAGATCATGATCTTCGTTCGCGCGACGGGGAGTCCCATGAGCAGCGCGGACTGCTCCGAGCCTCCCATGGCGTAGACGGTCCGCCCGAAGCGGGTGCGGTGCAGGATGAAGAAGGCGACACCGACGAGGAGAACCGCGATGACGACAGCGGGGGTGACGACGAGGTCGTTGATCTTCGGCCCGTCGATGATCTTGATCTCGGTGGAGAGTCCGCGGATGGGCGAGTCGTCCGCGAGTCGCTGGGGCTCGGTGCTGAGCATCGAGGCGAGCCCGCGGGCGAGGAACATCATCGCGAGGGTCGCGATGAACGGCTGCACTCGGAAGTAGTGGATGAGGATTCCGGAGGCGAGGCCGAAGAGCGAGCCGATGCCGACCATCAGCACGATCACGAGGATCGCGGGGAGGCCTGCGCTGGAGAGCATGACCCCGACCAGGCTGCTGACGGCGATGACCGCGCCGACGGAGAGGTCGATGCCGCCGGTCAGGATGACGAAGGTCAGTCCGATGGCGAGGACGATGAGGTACGCGTTGTTGATGAGGAGGTTGGAGAGGGTGCTGAACTGAAGGATCCCGCCGTACGCGAGTTCCCCATATGCGAGCATCCCGACGAAGATGACCACGGCGGCGAGCGTCGGGAGGGAGTCGAGGTTCGGCTTGAACTTCGCGAGCCTGGTGACCTCGCTGGTCTGTTCGACGATGGTGGTCATGCGGCAACCGCCTTCTGCGCTGGTGCGGAACTCGCGGGTCCGGTGGGGGTCTTGGCTCGTCGCCGTTTGAAGAAGTCGCGGACGCGCTGCGACTGCAGGAGGCAGACGAGGACGATCACGATCGCCTTGAACGCGGGCGTTGCTGAGGATGGGATGGAGAGGAACACGACGGTCTTGTCCAGCGTCGCGATGAGCAGGGCGCCGATGACGCTGCCCGTGAGCGAGAACTTGCCTCCGGCGAGCGACGTGCCGCCGATGACGACGGCGAGGATCGCATCCATCTCCGACGCCGACCCTGTCTTGGCGACTTCGACCGTCATGACGGTGGCCGTGCTGAGGATGCCCGCGACGCCCGCGAGGATCGCGCTCGAGATGTAGACGAAGAAGAGCAGCCCGATGGGGCGGATGCCCGCCATGCGGGAGGCCTTGGGGTTGATGCCGATGGACTCGATCATGAGGCCGAGCGCGGTGCGTCGCACGAGCAGTGCGACGAGGACGACGATGCCGACGGCGAGCACGAAGATCACTGGGAACCCGCCGATCGTGCCGTTGGCGATCCAGCGGAACGAGTCGTTGCTCGCCGACGTGTTCTGGCCGGCGGTGATGACCTTCGCGAGCCCGCGCCCGGCGAGCATCATGATGAGCGTGGTGATGAAGGGCTGCAGGCCGACCACGGAGACGAGGAGTCCGTTGACGGTGCCGAGGAGCGCGCTGATGAGCAGCGCGAGGCCGATGGCGGTCAGCGCCGAGCCGAAGGAGTTCTGCGCGGACGCCATGAACTCCATCGAGACGGCACCCGCCACGGCCATGACGGAGCCGACGGACAGGTCGATGCCGCGCGTGGCGATCACGAGGGTCATGCCGACGGCGATCATCATGACGGGTGCGCTTGCGCGGAGGATGTCGATGATGTTGCCGTTGAGGTCACCGGTCGCCTGGTTGACCGAGATGCCCAGGTAGCCCGGGTCCTTGATCAGATTGACGATGATGAGCAGCACGAGTGCGACGACCGCCCAGATGTAGGGCTGTCGAAGTGCGCCGCGCACCGGGTGGTCGGTGGCTCGTCGGCGTTGGGGCGGTTCGGCGGGGCCGTCGGTGGTCGGTGTGCCGAGCGCGGCCGTGGTCTGGCTCATGCGTGGGCTCCCTCGACGTCAGTGGATGCGGGTGGGGTGGACGGGGTGCCCGGCAGCTGCGTGTCGACTCCGTCGGCTGCGATGGTCTGGACGATGAGGTCCGCGGTGACGTCGGGGCCGTTGGCGATCTCCGCGATCTTCCTGTGGTCCTTGAGGACGACGATCCGCTCGCTGAGCCTGACCACCTCGTCGAGCTCCGACGAGATGAAGATGACCGACATGCCGTCTTCGGCGAGCTGCGCGATGGTCTCCTGGATCTCGGCCTTGGCTCCCACGTCGATGCCGCGGGTCGGCTCGTCCAGGATGAGCAGCTCGGGCTTCGTGGCGAGCCAGCGCCCGAGGAGCACCTTCTGCTGGTTGCCTCCGGAGAGGTTGCGGATGGCGCGCTCCGGGTCGGCGGGGCGGACGTTGAGCTCGGTCAGGTACTTGGCGCAGAGCTCGTTCTGCTCTCTTCTGGACAGCGGGCGAGCCCAGCCTCGTCTGGCCTGGACGGCGAGGATCAGGTTCTCGCGAACGGTGAGGTCACCCACGATGCCCTCGTCTCGACGGTTCTCGGTCGAGAAGGCGATGTGCTTGCCGAGCGCGGCGGCGGGCGAATGCACCTCGACGGGCGACCCGTTCAGGTGGGCCGTTCCGGCGTCTGGCTTGTCCGCCCCGTAGATCAGGCGCCCGAGCTCGGTGCGTCCCGATCCGAGCAGTCCGGCGAGACCGACGACCTCTCCGCGGTGGACCTCGATGTCGACGGGATCGATGGAGCCTTTTCGACCGATGCCCTGAGCACTGTAGAGGGGGACGTCGTCGCTGTCTCGGGCGTCGACCCGTCGGTTGGCGCCCAGCGACTCGAGGGTCGAGAACTCCTTGCCGATCATCTTCGAGATGAGATCGCTTCTGCTGAGGGCGGCGGTGGCGTACTCGCCGACGAACTGTCCGTTGCGGAGCACGGTCAGCCGGTCGCTGATCGCGTACACCTGGTCGAGGAAGTGGGAGACGAACAGGATCGCGACCCCCTGCTCGCGAAGCTGGCGGATGACGGCGAACAGCCCTTCCACTTCCTGCGCGTCGAGGCTCGACGTCGGCTCGTCGAGGATGAGGACCTTCGATCTGATGACCATCGCTCGGCTGATCGCGACGAGCTGCTGCATCGCGAGCGAGATGCTCGAGAGCGAGCGCTTCGGGTCGAGGTGGTCGAGCCCGAGCGCTGCGAGTGCGTCGCGCGCTGCCGCGTTCGTCTTGCGCCAGTTGATTCCGAGGGGCCCCCGCACTTCGTGCCCGAGCATCACGTTCTCCCCGATGGAGAGGTTGTCGCAGAGGTTCACCTCTTGGTAGACCGTGGAGATGCCTGCGGCTTGGGCGTCTGCCGTGCCCCTGAGCTGCCGCTCCTCGCCGCCGATCAGGATGGCGCCTGCGTCGATCTTGTAGACGCCGGTGAGGGCCTTGATGAGGGTGGACTTCCCCGCGCCGTTCTCGCCCATGAGGGTGTGCACTTCGCCGGGGAAGAGTCGGAAGTTCACGTCTTGGAGTGCTTTCACTCCGGGGAACTCGATTGAGATGCCGCTCATCTCAACGATTGGCTGGTTCGCTGCCATGATCGCCTAGCGTTCTGCCGGTGGCCGGCGTCGAGTGACTGGGGTGGGCGCGCCCGGTGCGCCGCCGAGAGAGCGGCGGCGCGCCGGGGCACGAGCGCTGTCAGTACTTGCGGTCGGGGAGGGCGGTGGTCGCGGCCTCCGGCGAGTCGAAGGTCACGCTCTCGACGACGATGTTCTTCTCGACGCTCTCGCCGGCGACCGCGGACTTCACGACGTCGACGGCGACGTCACCGAAGAGCGGGTTGTATTCGGCGACGAAGGACAGGCGGCCAGCTGCGAGCGCTTCGAGGGCGGCCTTGGTGCCGTCGATCGTGATGATCTTCACGTCGGTGCCTGGCTTGAGTCCTGCTTCTTCGACGGCGAGGGCTGCGCCGAGTCCCATCTCGTCGTTCTGTGCGAAGACGAGCTGCACGTCGTTGCTGTTCGACTTGAGGATCGTCTCGAAGACGCTCTTGGCCTCTTCGGTCGACCAGTTCGCCGACTGGCTCTCGAGCTTCGTCAGCTTCGGGTCGATGCTCTCGTCCCAGCCCATGTTGCGGTCGTTGACGACGGAGAGTCCGGGAGGACCTTCGAGCACGACGTAGTTGCCTCCGTCTGCGAACTGCCCGTTCGCCCACTCGGCTGCTGCTGAGCTGATCCCCACGTTGTCGGGGGCGATGTGGCTCGTGTAGAGGGCTTCGTCGTTCGGCTCGATGCCGCGGTCCAGGAGGATGACGGGGATCTCGGCCTCCTGGGCCCGTTCGAGGACGCTCTCCCAGCCGGTGGCTTCCGTGGCGGAGAGCAGGATGGCGTCGACGCCCTCGTCGATGAACGAGGTGAATGCGGTGATCTGCGAGTTCTGGTCCCCGTTGGTCGCGGGTGCGTACTTCAGCTCGAAGCCGTTCTCGGTGGAGAACGAGTCCTGGATGTTCTGCTCGTTCGCGGTGCGCCAGCCGCCTTCTGGTCCGACGGCGACGAAGCCGACGGTGATGAGTTCCCCGTCGCTGCCGGCGGCCGCGTCTCCTGAACCTCCGGAGCAGGCCGCCATGCTCAGAGTGAGTGCTCCTGCCATCGCGATCCCGGCGATGGTCTTGATCGTTGACTTGTTCACGCTTGTCTCTCCTCGTTGAGAGCAGTTCACTCGTGCCTGGGCCTTCGTGACGCTGCGCCGTGGGATGCTTCCTCGCATCTGCCGAAATGTTATCGATCACATACTGGGAGCGCAACCGGCAATCTTAATCGTTATTCGGACACCGGCACTCGCTGGCTGTGGGCATAATTGCGGAATGACGAACGGACCTGTGGATGCGATGAAGCCCAAGCGGGCTGCAAGCGTGTTCGACGTCGCGCGTGCCGCCGGGGTGTCCCACCAGACCGTCTCGAGGGTCCTCAACGACCATTCGAGCGTCCGCCCGTCCACTCGGCAGAAAGTGCTGGATGCGATGGGCGAGCTGAACTACCGGCCGAACCTCGCCGCGAGGGCACTTTCCTCGAAGCGCAGCCGAACTCTCGGGGTGCTCTCGACCGCGAGCGGCGAGTACGGCCCGTCGTCGAGCATCATCGCCATCACGGAGGCCGCACGGGCACGGGGATACACGACGATCGTCGAGCAGACGGACGGCTTCGATGTCGCGTCGATCGAAGAGGCCCTCGGGAACCTGGCGAGCCTCAACGTCGAGGGCATCGTCGCGGTCGCTCCGCAGACCCCCCTCCTCGAGGCCCTGAGCTCCATGAATTCGGGCATCCCGTTCGTGACGCTGCAAGCATGGGCCACCGAGGGAGGGGCCGACCTGGCTCAGGATCAACTCCAGGGAGCGCGCGTTGCGACGGCCCACCTCCTCGACCTGGGGCACATCGACGTGGTGCACCTCGCCGGCCCCAGCGATTGGATCGACGCAACCTCCCGCCTCCGGGGCTTCCGCCTCGAGATGGAGTCACGGGGCCTGGTTCCGCGACACATCGACGCCAGGGACTGGTCCCCCGGCGCCGGCTATCTGGCCGCGGCTCAGATCTTCGAATCGAAGGCGACGGCCGTGTTCTGCGCGAACGATCAGACCGCCCTCGGCGTGCTCCATGCGGCGCACGATGCCGGAGTCTCCGTCCCGGACGACCTGAGCGTCGTGGGCTTCGACGACATCCCGGAGGCCGCGCACTTCTGGCCGCCGCTGACCACCGTTCGGCAGCATTTCGCCGCTGCTGGGGCCCAGTGCGTCGCGCGACTCCTCGACGGCGATGAGGGCATCCCGAACGTGCTGCCGAAGCTGATCAGCCGCGCCTCGACTCGTCGGATGACCCTCGAGAGCTAGCCGGGCCGCGTCCACAACTCTGGGCTTGCGCTCACGGCCTCTACATGGTGTGATCGATCACATTACATCCGGTCGAGCCAAAGGAGACCGCCAGGATGAGTCATTCGACGAACTCGGAATCGCGCATGCAGGACGCCGATCGTCCGAGCGCAGACACCGCGGATCGCTACGTCATCGGCGTCGACTACGGCACCCTGTCCGGCCGGGCGGTCGTCGTCCGCGTCCGTGACGGCGCCGAGCTCGGCGTCGGCGAGCTGCCGTACCCGCACGCCGTGGTCGACGAGCGGCTCCCGACGACGGGTGAGCAGCTCCCGCCCGAGTGGGCGCTGCAGGTGCCGAGCGACTACGTCGACGTCCTCAAGGTCGCCGTGCCCGCCGCCATCGCAGACGCTGGCATCGACGCGGCGGATGTCATCGGCATCGGCACCGACTTCACGGCCTGCACCATGGTGCCGACGCTCGCCGACGGCACCCCGCTCAACGAGGTCGCCGGCTTCGAGACGCGCCCCCACGCGTATGTGAAGCTCTGGAAGCACCACGCAGCGCAGCCGCACGCCGACCGCATCAACGACCTCGCCGAGCTCAGGGGCGAGAAATGGCTGCCCCGGTACGGCGGCCTCATCTCGAGCGAGTGGGAGTTCGCGAAGGGCCTCCAGCTCCTCGAGGAGGACTCCGAGGTGTACGCCGCGATGGACCACTGGGTCGAGGCGGCCGACTGGATCGTCTGGCAGCTCACGGGCACGTACATCCGCAACGCCTGCACCGCCGGCTACAAGGGCATCCTGCAGGACGGCGAGTACCCCAGCCGCGAGTTCCTCGCCGCTCTCAACCCCGAATTCGCCGACTTCGCGGAGGCCAAGCTGGCCCACGAGATCGGCCAGCTCGGCGACGCCGCCGGCACGCTCTCGGCGGAAGCCGCGGCGTGGACGGGACTGCCAGAGGGCATCGCAGTCGCGGTCGGCAACGTCGACGCGCACGTCACCGCCCCGGCAGCGGCCGCGACCGAGCCGGGCCAGATGGTCGCCATCATGGGCACCTCCACCTGCCACGTCATGAGCTCAGACACCCTCGCCGAGGTGCCGGGGATGTGCGGGGTCGTGGACGGCGGAATCGTCGCGGGCCTCTACGGCTACGAGGCCGGCCAGTCTGGCGTCGGCGACATCTTCGCCTGGTACGTCGAGAACCAGGTGCCCGCCCGCTACGAGCGCGCCGCGGCCGAACTCGGCATCTCCGTGCACGAGCACCTCACCAACCTCGCGGCAGCGCAGCCCGTCGGCGCGCACGGCCTCATCGCGCTCGACTGGCACAGCGGCAACCGCTCCGTGCTCGTCGACCACGAGCTCTCCGGCCTGCTGGTCGGTGCGACGCTCGCGACGAAGGCGGAGGACGTCTACCGCGCCCTGCTCGAGTCGACGGCCTTCGGCACGCGCAAGATCGTCGAGACGTTCAACGCCTCCGGGGTTCCCGTGACGGAGTTCATCGCGGCCGGCGGACTGCTCAAGAACGCGTTCCTCATGCAGACCTACAGCGACATCCTCGGTCTGCCGATCTCCACGATCGACAGCGCGCAGGGGCCGGCGCTCGGATCCGCCATCCACGCGGCGATCGCCGCAGGCGCGTACCCGGATGCGCGCGCCGCGGCCGCCGCCATGGGGCGCGTGACCCGCGCCAGGTACGTCCCGAATCCCGAGGCGGCTGCCGCGTACGACGAGCTGTACGCCGAGTACGACGAACTCCACGACCATTTCGGGCGGGGCGCGAACCAGGTCATGAAGCGCCTCAAACAACGCCGCCGCGCGGCGCTCGCCAGTGCATCCGGTGCCCCAGCCCCGGCAACCCGCGAGGAGGTCAACGCGTGAGCATCCAGACGCAGATCATCACGCCTGAAACTCAGGCGAGCATCGACAAGGTCCGCGCCGAGGTCGCCTCGCTGCACGACGAGCTCGTCCGCTACGGGCTCGTCGTCTGGACGGGCGGCAACATCTCCGGCCGCGTGCCGGGCACGGAGCTGTTCGTCATCAAGCCGTCCGGCGTCAGCTACGACCAGCTGAGTGCCGACAACATGATCCTCTGCACCCTCGACGGCGAGGTCGTGCCCGGCACTCCCGGCTCCGATCGCTCCCCCTCGAGCGACACCGCGGCGCACGCCTATGTGTACCGCAACATGCCAGAGGTGGGCGGGGTCGTGCACACGCACTCCGACTACGCCGTGGCGTGGGCGGCGCGGGGCGAGCCCATCCCGTGCGTCATCACGGCGATGGCGGATGAGTTCGGCGGGGAGATCCCCGTCGGACCGTTCGCGATCATCGGCGACGACTCGATCGGCCGCGGCATCGTCGAGACGCTGCGCGGGCACCGCTCGCGGGCGGTGCTCATGAAGAACCACGGGCCGTTCACGATCGGCAAGGACGCCCGCGACGCCGTGAAGGCGGCCGTCATGGTCGAGGACGTCGCCCGCACCGTGCACATCTCCCGGCAGCTCGGCATCCCCGACGCCATCCCCCAGCAGGCCGTCGACGCGCTATTCGACCGCTACCAGAACGTCTACGGACAAGACCCGACAGGAGCCCTCAGTTGAGCGCACTCACCACTTCCTTCGACGCAGCCGAGATCTGGTTCTTCACCGGCAGCCAGGGCCTCTACGGCGAGGAGACGCTGCGTCAGGTCGCCGAGCAGTCGCAGGGCATCGTCCGGACCCTCAACGAGTCGCCGAACACGCCCGTGAAGATCGTCTGGAAGCCGGTGCTCACCGACTCCGACGCCATCCGCCGCGCTGCCCTCGAGGTCAACTCGAACGACAACGTCATCGGCATCGTCGCGTGGATGCACACCTTCAGCCCCGCGAAGATGTGGATCCAGGGCCTCGACGCGCTCGCGAAGCCGCTCCTGCACCTGCACACGCAGGCCAACGTGGAGCTGCCATGGGCCGACATCGACTTCGACTTCATGAACCTCAACCAGGCCGCGCACGGCGACCGCGAGTTCGGGTACATCCAGACCCGCCTCGGCATCCCCCGCAAGACGGTTGTCGGCCACGCCTCCAGCGCGAGCGTGACGCGGCAGATCGACAGCTGGTCGCGCGCCGCGGCCGCCTGGCAGGCCGTGCGCACCATGAAGCTCGCGCGCTTCGGCGACAACATGCGCTTCGTCGCGGTCACCGAGGGAGACAAGACCGAGGCCGAGCTGCGCTTCGGCGTGCAGGTCAACACGTGGGGCGTCAACGAGCTCGCCGACGCCGTGGACGCGGTCGACGACGGGGCGGTGGATGCACTGGTCGCCGAGTACGAGGAGCTCTACGACGTCGCCCCCGAGCTGCGGCTCGGCGCCGAGCGCCACCAGTCGCTGCGCGACGGCGCGGCCATCGAGCTTGGCCTGCGCTCCTTCCTCGAGGCCGGCGGCTTCAGCGCGTTCACGACGAGCTTCGAGGACCTCGGGGCGCTCAAGCAGCTCCCGGGGCTGGCCGTGCAGCGCCTCATGGCCGAGGGCTATGGCTTCGGTGCCGAGGGCGACTGGAAGACGGCCATCCTCGTGCGGGCCGCGAACGTCATGGGCGCCGGCCTGCCCGGCGGGGCGAGCCTCATGGAGGACTACACGTACGACCTCACCGAGGGCAGCGAGCTCATCCTGGGCGCGCACATGCTCGAGGTGAGCCCCTCCCTCACAACCGCCAAGCCGACCCTTGAGGTGCACCCGCTCGGCATCGGCGGCAAGGACGACCCCGTGCGCCTCGTCTTCACCGCCGACCCGGGCCCCGCGGTCGTCGTCGCGCTCAGCGACATGCGCGACCGCTTCCGCCTCGTCGCGAACGTCGTCGAAGTCGTGGAGCCCACCGCTCCCCTGCCGAAGCTGCCCGTCGGCCGCGCCGTGTGGCAGCCGGAGCCCTCGTTCGAGGTGTCGGCCGCCGCCTGGCTCACGGCCGGCGCAGCCCACCACACGGTCATGTCGACCGCCGTCGGCATCGACGTGTTCGAGGACTTCGCGACCATCGCGAAGACCGAGCTGCTGCGCATCGACGCCGACACCACCCTGCGCGAGTTCAGCAAGGAAGTGCGCTGGAACCAGTCCTACTACCGCCTCGCGCAGGGCCTGTAGACCCGGCGGTTCTCGAGCGACCTCGGTGCCGCCGCGGCCGGTGCCGCCGCGGCTCTTCGCGGTGGCACCGAACGACGACCACGAGGTGGCGCCGCTCTTGTTCGGAGAGGGCCAACGGCGCCACCCCGTGGCACCTCCCCTCGGCATGCCGCGCCGCGGTCACACCCGCTGGACCTGGCCCCGCTGCGCGATACTCCGCGCCGCGTCGTGGATCGCCCGCGAGATGGCGTACATCGCCGGCGTGTACTGCCGCCGCGCGAGCGACGCGATCGTGATGGAACGGGACGGCACCTCGTCGCGACCGGCGAAGCGGACCATCTTCACGTCCGGCCGGTGGTGCGCGATCGCGAGCTCCGGCACCATCGCGATCCCCACACCGGCCGCCACCATCGCCTCGATCTCCTGGTAGTCGTGCGCCTCGTAGACGACTCGCGGCTCGAACCTCGCCGCCGCGCAGGCTCGGAACAGCACCTCCGAGGCAGGATGCCGGTCGTTGCGGATGATCCACTGGGCCGAACGCAGCGACCTGACGGTCACGTTGTCCTCGATCTCGGAGTCGGCCGCGACCAGGAGCACCGTCCGATCCGTGGCGACCGGCACGAGCGACAGCGACTGCTCGGCCGCCTCCGTCCAGGCGTAGCTCCACATGAGCGCGAGCTCCACCTCGCTGCTGTGCAGCATCTCGACGAGCCGCGGCCGAAGCGCTGACCGCACCTGCACGGTGATGCTCGGCTGCGAGTGATGGAAGCTCTTGAGCGCATCGGAGAGCAGTGACGCGCTCACGGTGGGGAACGAGCCGAGGCGGACGGTGCCGCGCTCGAGACCTCGAAGCGCCTCGAGGTCGCCCCTCGCGGCTCGCATCTCTCGCCGGAAGAGTCTCGCGCGCTCGACCAGCACGGCCCCGGCTTCCGTCACCTGCACACCCCGGGGAAGGCGGACGAGGACGGGCTGGCCGATCGACTTCTCGAGCTTGGTGATGCGCTGCGAGGCGGCGGACACCGTCATGTTCGCGCGCTCGGCTCCCGAGGTGATGCTGCCAGCATCCACGACGTCCAAGAGCAGGGACAGGGTTGCGGCATCGAAGAGGTCCGACATGACTCACCTTTCAGGTCTGCTAAAGCCGAGCGTAGCAACATTCAATTTACGTGAAGCCTTTCGCTTCCTAGCTTGGAGGGAGTCAGACGAAAGGCTCCACGATGCAAACCCCAGCAACCCTCATGCGAGGCGGCACCAGCAAGTGCTGGATCTTCGACTCCCGCGACGTCCCTGCGGACCGAGCGGCGCTGACCGCACTGCTCATCGACACGTTCGGCGCGCAGGACCCGCGGCAGCTCGACGGCGTCGGCGGCGGCACCTCTGTCACCTCGAAGGCCGCCATCGTGTCGAGGAGCGCCGACCCCTCCTTCGACATCGACTACCTCTTCGCGCAGGTCGCCGTCGGCGAATCCGTCGTCGAGTGGGGCAGCAACTGCGGGAACTGCGCCACCGCGGTCGCACTCTGGGCCGTCGACACCTTCGACCTCGCGCACGGGGCTCCGAGCACCGAGGTGCGGATGCGCAACCTCAACACGGGCGCCGAGGTGACCGCCCGGGTGGACACGGAGGAGCACGAGGCGACCGTGAGCGTCCCCGGTGTCCGGGGAGCCGGCACCGCCGTCGACCTCGCCTTCATCAACCCGGTCGGCTCGACCACGGGAAGCCTCTGGCCCACAGGCAACCACCGTGACGAGCTCACCGTCGACGGACTCACTGTCGCGGTCTCGATGGCGGATGCCGGAGCCCCGGTCGCGCTTGTCGAGGCAGACTCGCTCGGCGTCTCGGCCGCCGCGACCGAGGAGCAGGTGCGCCAGTACGTTCCCATGCTGCGCAAGATCCGCGCCCGCGCCGCCGTTGCGATGGGCATCGCGCCCTCCATCGACGAGGCCTTCGACGCGATCCCGAAGGTCGGCATCGTCGGCCCGCCCGTCGACTACGTGACGTCGCTCGGGGAGCCGGTCAGCGCCAGCGACTACGACGTCTCGGTCCGCATGCTCTCGATGAACAACCCGCATCCGACCATCGGCCTGACCAGCGCGGTGGCCATCGCGCTCGCGACGACCGCCACCGACTCGGTCCTCGGACCAGTCGGCCAGCCAGCGAATGCTGCGTCCGCCACTTCGACCCTCGACGTCCGGGTGATCACCATCGGCACGCTCGGCGGCACCCTCCGCTGCGAGGTCGAGATCTCCGCAGACGGCTCACGCGTCCTCCTGCGACGCGCTGCCCGCCGGCTCGCCGACTCGCAGCTCTACGTGCGGTGAGCACGCCTCCACTGGCATATTCTCCATCCTGATCCGAAAGCGTGACAATGTCGTCCACTGAAATCCTTCCTCTCATCGCACTGATCGCGATGTTCGTGATCGCCACGATCTTCCCCATCAACATCGGCTTCCTCGGGTTCGTCGGAGCCTTCGCCGTCGGAGCCATCTACCTCGGCTTCGACGACAAGGAGATCCTGTCCGCGTTCCCCGGCTCGATCGTGCTCACGATCGTGGGCGTCACGTACTTCTTCGGCATGGCCAAGAAGAACGGCACGATCGACCTCTTAGTCAACGTGTGCATCCGCGCAGTGCGGGGCCGCGTCTCCCTCATCCCCTGGGTCTTCTTCGCGGTCGCATCGTTCCTGACCGCGCTCGGCACGTTCAGCCCGGCCGCCGTGGCCCTGATCGCACCCGCCGCGATGACGTTCGCAGCCCGCAGCCGCATGAGCCCGCTGGTGATGGGCATCATGACCATCAACGGCGCCCACGCCGGGGCGTTCTCGCCGATCTCGGTCTCTGGGATCATCGTGCGCGACCTCGTCGAGGGAAACGGCCTCGCCATCGAGCCCTGGTCGCTCTTCTTCGCCAGCTACGGCATCAACACCCTCCTGTCGATCCTGACCGTCGTGGTCTACGCCGTCGCGAGCCGGGTGCGCACACTCGAGTACACGGCGACCGGCTCCATCACCACCGCCGGCGCCCACGACATCGACGACGAAGGGCCTTCGAAGGCGAACCGCGTCCAGGCGCTCACGCTCGCGCTGATCGCCGTGATCCTGGTCCTTGTCCTGCTCTTCCACCTGCCGATCAGCTTCATCGCCATCGCGGCGGGCATCGTGCTGGCCTTCACCGATCTGAAGAAGCAGAGCGACGCGATCGTCGGTATCAGCTGGTCCACCGTGCTCCTGGTCTCCGGCATGATCACCTACGTGTCGATCCTTCAGGAGCTCGGCACAATCGATCACCTCGCCGACATGGCCCTCCTCATCGGAGCTCCGATCGTCGTCGCACTGGTGCTCTGCTACGTGATCGGCCTGACGTCGGCCTTCGCCTCCTCCACCGCACTCCTGACGGCGATCATCCCCCTGGCGATGCCGCTGCTCGAGATGGGCGCACTCCCCATCGTGGGAGTCGTCGCGGCGCTCTCCATCTCGGCCACCGTCGTCGACGTCTCACCGTTCTCCACGAACGGCGCGCTGGTGCTCGCGAACGCGCAGGGCATCGACCGCCGGGTCTTCTACAAGCACCTGCTGCTCAACGCAGTCGCCGTCGTCGCGATCGCCCCGCTGCTCTGCTGGCTGATCCTCGTCATCATCCCCAACGCGGTCGGGTAGCTCGGCCACAGGAGAACACGGTCCGCAGGTAAGCACGGCCCGCTGTCGCATCCCGAGACGGGAGCCCCAGCGGGCCGTTGCCTCACGGGTGCAGCGAGTCGTCCGCCGGCGTCGTCCGCCACGCGGTGAAGTGCACCACCAAGCCGCTCCGCGACGGCGCGCAGCAGAATGGGCCGGCCGCCACGAGCGCATCGGCCGCCAGCGGTGCCACTCGAACGAGGCGCCACGGCTCGGCGTCCACCCGGGCGCGGATGGTGACGGCGTTGCCCTCCCGGCTCGCGCGCACCGTGACACGGCGGCCACCCCACTCGGGCACTGGAGCCAGCGACCAATCCGACTCGGACCTCGTGACCACGGCCCCCAGCTGCTCCTGCCCGTCGCTCACCTCGATGCCGGCCTTGATCCAGGTCTCGTCGTCGACCCTGAGGAAGATCCCTGCCTGGTCGAACTGCTCGGTGAAGTCCACGACGAACTCCACCTCCACGGCGGAATCCTGCTCGAACGACCGCAGGAGGGCGTGCTCGGAGTCGTGGACGAACCCGTAGGACGTGGTGCGCCACGCGTCGCTGCCCTCCACGGCGGTGACGCGGAGCCCATCCTCGCTCGCCTTCGCGGCAACCGGCTCGTTGGTCCAGTGACCGTCACCCCACGGGATGCTCGTCGCGTTCAGTTTCGTCATCATCGACTCCGTTCGGCTCGGGGCAGCACGCGCAGCCCAGGTCGAGCGCGCGCGGTCAGTTCGTTGCGCAGTCCATCATCTCTGTCGACCGCGCTGCTCGGCCAACCGTTCCCGCTACTCCGTCCACACGCCTTCGCGGGGAATCACGAGCGGCGTGCCGGTCTCGGGGTCGTCGATGATGCGGCAGGGCAGCGAGAAGACGTCCTCGACGAGCTCTGCCGTGAGCACCTCGCCCGGCTTGCCCTGGGCGACGATCTCGCCGTCGCGCATGACCACGAGGTGCGTCGCGAAGCGGGCCGCCTGGTTGAGGTCGTGCAGCACGGCGACCAGCGTGCGCCCCTCGCCGCGGAGCCGCCGGAACAGCTCGAGCAGCTCGTACTGGTGGGAGATGTCGAGGAACGTCGTGGGCTCGTCGAGCAGGAGCACCGGCGCTTCCTGCGCGAGCGCCATCGCGACCCACACGCGCTGCCGCTGACCGCCGGACAGCTCATCCACGAACCGCGACGACAGTGCATCCACCCGCGTCGCGGCCATCGCGTCGGTGACGGCGCGCTCGTCGGCCTCCGACCAGCGGTCGAACATGCCCTGATGCGGGAACCGGCCGCGCGCGACGAGGTCGGCGACCCTGATGCCCTCAGGGGCGAGCGACGTCTGCGGCAGCAGGCCGAGGCGCTTCGCGACGTCCTTCGTCTTGAGCGTGAAGATGTCGCTGCCATCGAGCAGCACACTGCCCTCGCTCGGCTTGAGGAGCCGGGCGAGGGCCTTCAGCAGCGTCGACTTGCCGCACGCGTTCGGCCCGATGATGACGGTGAACGAATGCGCCGGCACCTCGAAGTCGAGGCCCTCGATGATGGGCTGCTCGTCGTAGCCGACGTGCACGGAGGTGGCCTTGAGCTCTGCCGCGACCAGCCCCACCCCGGGGCCCGCCTTGCTCGCTGTATCCGCTTCGATCGTCATCACTGACGTCCCTTCTTCGTGGTCTGCTCGTGCACGAGCAGCCAGGCGAGGTAGATGCCGCCGACGCAGACGGTGAGCACGCCGACTGGGAGGTCGACGAGCTGCGCGACGAGGTCGGCGGAGACGAGGAGGAGCGCGCCCACGAGCGCCGACGGCAGGAGCTGCAGGCTGGCACCCTTGGTGAGCCGGCGCGCGATCTGCGGGGCGGCGAGGGAGATGAACGAGATGGGTCCGGCCGCAGCCGTGACGAGCGCCGTCAGCGCGACCCCGACGAGGGTCGAGAACGCGCGCGTGCGGTTCGCATGCACGCCGAGCGACAGGGCCGCGTCGTCACCCACCTCGAGCGCCGCGAGCGGACGCCCGAGGAACCCGCATCCCACGACCAGCGCGGCGAAGATGAGCGTCGCCGGCAGCAGCTGCGCGTAGCCGAGCGCACTCAGCGAGCCGGAGCCCCAGACGGCGGCGAGCATCGCCTGCTCCTGGCTGACCCGCATCATCATGAGCGCGTTGAGAGACGCGAGCATGGCGCTCGCGCCGATGCCCACGATGATGAGCCGGAACGGACGAAGTCCCTTCCGGTAGGCAAGCAGGTAGACGGCCGCCGCGACGACGGCCCCGCCGAGCAGGGCCCCCGCTCCGATGGCGTAGTACGAGGTCGAGCCGATCCAGAGCATCACGATGATCGCGCCCGTGTAGGAGCCCGTCGAGAAGCCGATGATGTCGGGGGATCCGAGCGGGTTGCGGGTGATCGACTGGAAGATCGCGCCGCTTGCGCCGAGCGCGAGGCCGGCCAGCACGGCGAACAGGAACCGCGGAAGGCGCCACTCGAACACGACGAGCCGGTGCGCCCTGGACGCATCCGCGTCGAAGAGCGCCGTCAGTACCTCCCAGGGCGAGAGGGCGAGCGTGCCGTAGCCGAGCGAGACGATGCCGAGCGCCAGCACGGTGACGACGATCGCGGCGCACACGACGACCGCGCGGCGGCGGTGGAGGTTGGAGAAGCGGCCGAAGCGCACGGCGTAGGTGCGGTCGCCGAAGTCGATGCCCCGGGCAGCAGCCTCGGCGGCGACGGCGACAGTTCCCTCCCGTGTCGCGGTCACAGTCCGCTCACCTTCTTGCGGCGCACGAGGCCGATGAGCACGGGTGCTCCGATGATCGCGGTCACGAGCCCGACCCGCAGCTCTCCGGACGGCAGCACGATGCGGCCGAGAATGTCGGCGGCCAGCAGCAGGATGGGCGACATGACGATCGACATGACGATGATCCAGCGCTGGTCGGGCCCGACGAACCAGCGCACGACGTGCGGCACCATGAGGCCGACGAAGCCGATCGGGCCGGCGATCGCGACGGCGGTGCCGGCGAGCAGCGTCACGGCGATGACGACGAGCACTCGGGTCGAGCGGATGCGCACCCCGAGCGAGGCCGCGAGCTCGTCACCCAGCGACAGCGCGTTGAGGGAGCGGGCGCAGAACAGCGCGAGCACCACCCCGACGATGATGAGGGGCAGGCACGTGAGCACCACGTCCATCGACCGTCCGCCGATGGACCCGACTCCCCAGAACCGTGTCACGTTGAGGGCCTCGATGTTCTTCAGCACGATCGCCGAGGTGAAGCCGCCGAGCACGGCGCTGATCGCAACGCCTGCGAGCGTGAGGGTCAGGGGCGTCGCCTTGCCGCCGCCGACAGAACCCATCGCGTAGACGAGCATGGTCGCGAGGAACGCCCCGATGAGCGCGAACCACACGTACTGGCCGGGAGCGGTGAAGCCGAAGAGGCCGACCGCGAGCGTCACGACGAAGCTCGCGCCGGCATTGACGCCGAGGATGCCGGGGTCGGCGAGCGGGTTGCGGGTGAACGCCTGGATGAGGGCGCCGCACAGCCCGAGCGCGGGCCCGACGACAAGCCCCACGAGGGTCCGCGGGATGCGCAGGTCGAGCACCATGACGTGTTCTTCGGTGGCGCGCGAGCCGAGCAGACTCTCCCAAACCACCTCGGGCGAGATGGCTCGCGCGCCGACGAAGATGCTCAGCACGACCGTGCCGGCGAGCACCGCGAGGGCGACGACAAGCGCGAGGGTGCGCTTGGCGTTGCTGCTCGCCAGGCCGCTCCCGCTGGGGTCCCGGGGGTTCGAGCGAGCCGCCCCGACGCTCGGACCCGCCGTGCTGATCGTCGCCACGGCGCGGCTAGAGGCCGACCGAGGCGTAGATGCGGAAGACCTCGTCCATGCGGGTCTCCTCATCCATCTCCGGTTCGCCGTCGCCGGTCTCGCCGTAGAGGTCCATGATCTGCTGCTTGATCGACTCGTCGAGTGCCTCCCACTTCGCCGACCAGGCCTCGACTTCGTACGTCCAGTAGCCGACGACCTTGTACGCGGAGCCGGGGAGACCGAGCGTGTGGCGGAGGTGGCTGCGCACCTCGCGCGTGACGCGCGTCTCGCCGGCCACCCACACGTAGACGCTGCCGTCGTTCGGAATGTCGAGGCGGCGCACGGCCTCGACGAGGCGGCTCGGCCGGTGGCCGTTGCCGGAGCCGCGCACCCAGTGCGCCGCCTTGAGGTCGACCGACGGGAACAGCTCGTAGCCTGCATCCCGGATCTCGCAGACGATCTCCGTCTCGACGTGCGGCGTCAGCTCGGCGATGCGCAGCGCGGCAGGCAGGGCCGGCTCGTCGCAGATGAGTACCTGCTTGGCGACGCCCTCGGGCAGCGCGTACAGGTCGCGCGGCGGGT
The DNA here is from genome assembly GCF_902506465.1 of Pseudoclavibacter sp. 8L. Taxonomy (NCBI): domain Bacteria; kingdom Bacillati; phylum Actinomycetota; class Actinomycetes; order Micrococcales; family Microbacteriaceae; genus Pseudoclavibacter; species Pseudoclavibacter sp. 8L. The sequence continues at coordinate 1,261,830 of NZ_LR733185.1, forward strand.
TGATGCCGAGCACGTAGCCGGGCTTCGCGCCGAGCACCCACGTGCTCGCGATCCCGCCCTCGTGCACGACGAAGTCGATGTCGATCTCACCAGGCCGGTGGTCGCGGATCGTGTACGTGCGCATCTGCGAGGGCTCGACGCCCTCCTCGTAGTCCCAGCCGCGGCCGGAGACGAACGGCAGGCGCGGCTCGAGGTGCGCCTCGTCGGGGAAGAAGAGGCGCACGTACTCGTCGCCGATCCCCGTCGTGGGGTAGTCGAGCAGGTCGTCGCCGCCGAACGTGACCCGGAGCATCCCGGGCCCGAGCTGCCGCACGCCCGTCACGACGGCGCGGTGGATGCGCTCGACGTAGCCGCTCGCGGCTGTCTCGGATTCGGTTCCGGTTTCGGTTCCGGTTCCGGCTTCGGTGAGGGCGGTCATTCCGCGCCTCCGACCCCGTTGCCGTCGATGGCCGAGTTCAGCATGGGAACGAACTCGTCGATGGCCCACGGGATGGAGAGGGGCGTGGGCGCGTTGGTCGCCATGGCGAGCGGCTCGCTCTCGAGGAACAGGTAATGGCCGGTGGCGATGGGCTCCCACAGCTTGAACGTGGGGTGGTTGAGCGTGTAGTCGAGCTCTTCCTGGCTGTTCGACCAGGCGACGAAGATGTCGGCGGGGATGGTGTCGAGTTCCTCGAGGCTCACGGCGCCGTACCAGTTGTCGCCCTCGACGGTGCCGAGCACCGTGTCCATGGCCGGGGTGTTCTTGAGGCCCAGCTCGGTGAGGAACTGCACCCGCAGGTCGCTCGGGATGTAGATGCCGGCCTCCGTCGCCCCATCGCTGAGGGTGAGCCCGTACGCGAAGGTCGTGTCGGCGAACCGCGGGTTCTCCTCCTTGACGGTGTCGAGATGGCCCTGCGTCTCGGCGATGATCTCGTCGGCCTTCGCGGGCTGGCCGAGGCTGTCGCCGACGATCTCGACGAGCGACTGCCAGGACTCGGAGGCCCACGGCTTCTCGGGGTACGCGACCGTCGGAGCGATCTCGGTGAGGCGGTTGTACTCGACCTCGGTGAGGCCGGAGTGCGGGGCCAGGATCACGTCGGGCTCGAGCGTGAGGATCTGCTCGAAGTCGAGCTCGTTCGCGTCGTTGTAGTTGAGGATCTCCGGCATGGTGCCGCCAAGCTCCTCGACCTCCGCGCGGAACCACGGCGAATAGCCTTCCTCGTCGCCGCCCCACGTCTCGGGAATCCCGACCGGCACGGTGCCGAACGCGGCGACGACGTCCTGCGTCGCCCAGCCGATCGTCACGACCCGCTCTGGCGCTTCCGAGATCGTGGTCTCGCCGAAGACGTGCGTCATCGTGACGGGCAGGGCGCCCTCCTCGGCTGCCGTCGCCGTCACTCCGTCAGCCGCTGCGGCGTCACCGGATGCGCAGCCCGCGAGCGCGAGGACCGTGACGGTAGCGGCGGCGAGCGCTCCGGTCCAGCGGCGATGCGTCGAGCGTCGCGGGGCGGGACGGGACGAGGTGGACAAGCGACGGGTGACAGTCGAGGTCAAGGTGGCTCCATTCGACACAAGTGCAGGCACTAGAGGTAAGGCTAACCTCAGAACACACCGAGCTTACGGAGGCGGCGTATCGCTCCGCGGTCACTCGGCATCGCATTCCTGCCACCCGAAGCGTCGCGCGGGCACCCCCTCGCCGCGCTACTCTTCGAAGGTGAATCAAGACGAGCTGTTCGGGGGGCTGCTCGCCATCTTCGTGCTCGCGGCCATCGCGATCGGTGCGATCGTCGTGTTCGGCGATCTCAGCATCCGCCCCCGCCCGAAGCGCCTCCCGCTCTGGCAGTACACGCACCGCGTCATCGGCAGGGACCAGCCGTTCGTCACCTCGAGTGGGTCGTTCCCGGCGAACGAGCAGCGCCTCTGGGAGCTGTGGGTCGAGAGCCACAAGCCCGGGAAGCTCGTCGCCGTTCCCGTCGAGGAGCATCCGTCCACCCCAGTCGCCGCCCCAGCCGAGGGCGACACCGATAGCGGGGACGAGACCGGGGCCGACGGTTCGCCAGCCAAGCCAGCAGAGCAAGCAGAGACGCGACAGCTGCGGGTCTCCAGGGTCTCCCGTGAGCTTCGCTCCGTGTATCCGCTGGCCCTGGTGGGCTTCAACGCCTACTTCGAGGACTACGAGAAGAGCGAGTTCCCCGTCGGCCTCATCGTGCGCGGCAGCGATGGCGTCGCGATGATGACCCTCACCGCGGACGACGTCGTCGCGTTCGACGAACGGGGGCGCAGGCTCTGGTCGAGCCGCTGGGAGCGCCTCATCTTCTCCAACGCCCACGACCTGCTCCTGTACAACGGGCACACGCAGATCCGCATCGACGACGAAGACCAGCGCGACCTCGTCGAGGCGCTTGTCGTCAAATACGGCCGACTCGAGCAGATGCACTTCCTGCCGGGCCCCCTGCGCCGCGACACCGAAGACTGACCGGGCCGCACGGCGCTCACGCGTCGCGCCTCGCAGCTGCCAGCTGGAGTGCTAGTTCTAGTTGCGCGCGGGAACCGATTCGCCGTCCAGCGCCGCGTTGATGAGCGGCACCATGCCGTCAACGGCATACGGAATCGAGAGCGGCGTCGGCGCTTGCACGGCGTTCTCGAGCGCCGCATCCTCGAGGATCAGGAAGTGCCCCTCGGAGATCGGCTCCCAGAGCTTGAACGTCGGGTGATCGAGCATGTACGCCGTCTCCTCGGGACTCGTGGTCCACGCGACGTACAGGTCTGCCGGCACCCCATCGAGCTCCTCGAGGCTCACCGAGCCGTACCAGTTCTCCCCCTCGACGCCGGCCATGACGTGGTCGAGGCCCGGCGTGTTCTGAAGGCCGAGGTCCAGGAGGAACCGCACGCGCAGATCGCTCGGGATGTAGATGCCCGCTTCAGTGGCACCGTCGGTGAGGCTGACACCGTAGACGACACTGTGGTCCGCGAACCGCGGATTCACATCGGCCGCTGCCGATATGACCCGCTCCGATTCGGCGATGATCGTGTCGGCCTTGCCGGGTTGCCCGAGAGCGTCGCCCACGACCTCAACCAGCGACTGCCACGACTCAGCCGCCCAGGATCGCTCGGGGTAGGCGACAGTTGGTGCGATCTCGCTGAGGCGGTTGTACTCGGTCTCGATGATTCCGGAGTACGGAGCCAGGATGAGATCCGGTTCGAGGGCGAGGATCTGCTCGAAGTCGAGCTCACCGGCGTCGTTGTAGGCGAGGATCTCGGGCAACTCACCTCCGAGTTCTTCGACTTCCGCGCGGAACCAGGGCGAGAACCCCTCCTCATCTCCACCCCACACATCAGGCGTGAGCACCGGAACCGTGCCGAACGCGGCGACCACGTCCTGCGTCGCCCAGCCGATCGTCACGACCCGTTCCGGAGCGTCGCGCACGGTGGTCTCACCGAAGACGTGACCGATCGTCGCCGGAAGGGCACCCTCCTCTGCTGGGGTCGCGATGACGGCGCCACCGGTTCCCGCCTCCGCGGCACCGGATGCGCAACCGGCGAGGGCGATCACCGCCGCCGTTCCGATCGCGAGGGTGCGCATCCACCGCCGCGAGATGCTGTACTGCTCTGACTCCATGGGTTCTCCATTCGCTCGACAGTCTCAGAGCGTATGGATGGTCAGCGTCGCGTTGAGGTCAGGATCTGTCGCGCTCCTGCACCGGCTTCGAACGAGACGAGCTACGGCCGCCAATCGCTGGGCTTCGAGCCCATGGCGCGCCGGAAGGCCGCACTGAACGCGCTGGTCGTGGCGTAGCCGACGCGCCCGGCGACGGTGCCGACGGGCAGATCGTCGGCGAGCATCCGCGCTGCCGCCGCCATACGCACCATGGTCCGCCAGTGCGAGAACGTCATGCCGACCTCTGCCGCGAAGATGCGGGCGATCGTGCGCACGCTGAGCGACAGCTGCCACGCCCACGCTTCGACGCCTCGGTCGTCGGCGGGGTCGCTGAGGACTCGGCGCACGAGCGGTTCGAGGCGCTCATCGCGGGGTACGGGAACGGTCTCGACGTAGCTCGTCGCCTCGGGGAGGAGCTCGATGACGACGGCCTGCGCGCGGAGACGCTGATCGGTCTCCATGGGCGACTCGGCGAGGTGCAGCAGCAGCTCGCGGAACGCGGCGCCCAGCTGCACAGTGCCGACGGCATGCCAGTCGGGGGCGACCTCGCTCGTGAAGTACGTGCAGCACCCGACCGACGAGGCGTCGACCTCCATGGTGTGGGGCGTGAAGGGCGGCACCCAGATGCCCTGGCCGACGGCGAGCGTGCGCAGAGCACCCTCGACGAGCACCACAACGCTCCCCCGCGACGGCCACATGATCATGCCCTCTGGATGCACGTGCGGCACCCGGTCTCCGAGGTTCGAGCCGTCGAGCACGGCCGTCGTGAGGAGGAAGGGAGTGGGAATGCCGACCGGACGGACCTCAAGGGTCGATGGTGCGGGGCTGAGCTCGAGCGCCTGGAACACGGTGCATCTCCTGGTTGTCCGGAACGCAACAGAAGTTGGCCGAACGCATCACTAACGGGACTTAGGTGAACCTTACTATCGACTGATGCCCCGTGAGAACCCCCGAACCCCGACCCCCGCATCCGTCATGCGGGACGCGCTCTTCGCGTCAGGACGCGGCTGGAAGCTCACCCTCGCGACGCTCGGCTACATCGTGCATGAGGCTGCGGAGGCGCTTGTCCCCGTCCTCGTGGGCGTCATCATCGACCGGGCCATCGTCACGAACGACGCCGCGCAGCTCGCGCTCTGGCTGGGCATCCTCCTCGCCAACTTCGTCGTCCTCTCCTTCTCGTACCGCTGGGCGGCGAGGCTCATGGTGCGCGTCTACGGGCACGGCGAGCTCGAGCTGCGGCGCTCGCTCCTGACCCGCGTCCTGCACCCGAACGGCGTGACGAGCCGCCGCAGTCCCGGCGAGCTGCTGCAGATCACGACCTCGGACAGCTACCGGGTCGCGGGCGTCTCCTGGTCGGTCGTGCAGCAGGGCGCGAGCACCGCCGCGATCCTCGTCTCGTCGGCGGCGCTGCTCGCGATCTCGGTCCCTCTGGGCGTCGGTGTCCTCGCGGCTTCCGTGCTGATCCTCGTCGGCATGCACGCGGCTTCGAAGCCCATCGAAGCCCGCGGCGCTCGCGAGCAGGCGTCCGCGAGCGCGGCAAGCGACGTGGCGACCGACCTCGTCGCAGGACTGCGCATCATTCGCGGCATCCGAGCCCAGCCGCAAGCCACCCGCCGGTACCTCGACGCGAGTGCCGAAGCGAAGACGGGCGCGATCGCGTCCAACCGCGGCATCCAGCGCTACCTCGCTGTGAGCGGCATCGCGTCCGGCGCGTTCCTCGCCGCCCTCGCATTCTCAGCCGCCGCCCTTGCCACCCTCGGGCAGATCACGCTCGGAGAGCTCGTCGCCGTCGTCGGCCTCGGCCAGTACCTGCAGGGCTCCCTCGCACACGTCGGCACGTTCGCGTCGAACTGGCTGCACAAGCGCGCATCCGCGGTGCGCATCGTCGCGGTGCTCAGCGAGGAGCACGCGGTGCCCGTCGAGGACACGCACGTCGGCGGCGTGGGCCTGGCGGAGGCTGTCCGTTCCACCCACAAGGCCCCCGCGGCCTTCACATGGCGGGCGCCCGACGGCACTGACATCGACGTGGCCCCTGGCACGCTCGTCGGTCTCCGTCCGGCAACCCCGGCAGCCGCCCGCGCGCTCGCCTCCATGCTCGCCTACCGAGTTCCCCTCGAGGCCGGCGAGGTGACCGTGGCCGGGCTGGACGCCCACACCATCGGACCGGACGCCTACCGACACCTCGTCTTCGCGCCGCCCCACGACGCGACGGTCTTCTCGGCGACGCTCCACGAGAACCTGCTCGTGGATGCGGATGACCATACGGGAGCGGGTGCAGATCCGGGCGCCGCAACCGGAGCGGGATCGGCTGCGGCGGCTGCAGGTGCAGGTGCAGGTGCAGACACCGGAGCTGGCGCTGGTGTCGGCCCCGGAATCGACCCGGACCTCGAGTCGGCCGCGGAACGCGCCGCCCTCACCGAGGTCACCGCGCTCGGCTGGCACCGCCAGCTCGGCGAGCGCGGCAGGCGCCTCTCCGGCGGACAGCGTCAGCGCGTCCTCCTGGCCCGCGCGTTCGCGAGCGAGGCACAGGTCCTGGTGCTCGACGAGCCCGCCTCCGCGCTCGACCCGGCAACCGAGGCGCGCATCGCGGAGTCCCTCCGCGCCCACCCCGCGACCACCGTGCTCATCACCCGCAGCCCCCTGCTGCTCGCAGCCTGCGACCGCGTCGTGGACGTCGAGGCGCACTCGTCGCGCACGACGGGCGACGCTCGACCAGGCGACGCCCGACCAGCCGAAGCTCGACGACCCGAACCCCAGAACGCCTCCACCGCCGCAGGTCCCGACACGCAGCCCCGGCCCGAGTCCCAGAACGAGACGCAGCCACAGCCCCAGCCCCAGGCCCAGGCCCAGGCTCAGGCTCAGCGCGACACCGACCCCGACACCCCAGCCACGAGCCCCGACGAGGAACTGGCACGCCGATGAGCCACGACGCACCGCACGCAGCAGCCACAGCCACAGCCACAGCCACAGCCACAGCCACAGCCACGCTCCTACCTATCGCGTCCGGCCGCGAGACGGCGCGCGCCACAGCTGACCGGCTGCGCGCATCCCGTCCTCGGATCTTCGCCGTGGTCCTGCTGCTCCTCGGCGGCTCCTCGTCGACGCTCCTGGTCCCGCGGCTCCTGGGCTGGCTCGTCGACCTCGTGACCAGCAGCGCGGGTGTCCAGGCGCTGGTGCTGCCCGGAATCCTGCTGCTCGTCGTGACGTGCGTCTCGGCGCTGCTCGCCTACGCGGGCATCCGCCTCCTCGTGGCGCTCGTGCAGGAGCTCGTGAGCGGGCTCCGCGAGGACGCGATGAGCGTCGTCCTCGGCATGCGGGCCGGTCAGGCCGAGAGCTCTGACTCGTCCGACATCGTCTCGCGCGTGACCGGCGACGTCGAGTCGGTCACCGAAGCCGCCTCCGGCGTGCTGCCAGCGGTGACGCAGTCGTCGTTCATGATCGTGCTGTCGCTCGCCGGGATCGCCGCCATCAACCCGTGGCTCGGCCTCGCGGCACTCGTCGCCGTTCCCGTGCAGGTGCTCGCGACGCGCTCGTTCATCCGCCGTTCCCGCCCCGTGTACACGGAGATGCGGGTCGCCGAGGCGGAGCGCGGGCAGGTCATCATCGAGGGGGTGAGCGGGGCGGACACGATCCGCGCCCACCGCAGGCAACGCCGCCAGATCGCCGAGGTGGATGCGCGCAGCCTGCGATCCATCGACCTGCAGTACGAGGCGGCACGCATCCGCACGACGTTCTTCGCCCACCTCAACACGGGCGAGTACCTGGGCGTCGCGGCGATCCTCACCGTGAGCTTCTGGCTCGTGCACGCGGGCGTGGTGTCCATCGGCGGCGCGACGGCGGCGGCCCTCTACTTCCTCGCCCTGTTCGGCCCCATCGGCTCGCTGCTCTCGAGCATCGACGAGCTGCAGCTCGCCGGGGTCGGCCTCGCGAGGCTCGTCGGGGTCGTCGGCGCGCGCGACCACGACGGACGGGATGAAGCGGGGGCGCTCCGCGGAGGCGGAGACGAAGCGGTTGGAGACGAAGCGGGTGAAAACGAAGGCGAAGATGGCACGGGAGTCGCCGCGGGTTCCCCCGCGATCGTCGTCGAATCGGTCGATTTCAGCTACGACGGGCAGCGGATGCAGCTCGCTGACGTGAGCCTGCGCGTCGCGCCGGGCGAACGGGTGGCGCTGGTCGGCGAGAGCGGATCGGGGAAGAGCACCCTCGCGCAGCTCATCGTCGGAGCGTTTGATCCGACGAGCGGAAGCGTGACGGTGCACGGGCGGCCCGCGGCGTCACGCGAGCGGGACGCGAATGTCGTGCTTGTCACGCAGGAGCTCCACGTGTTCGCGGCGACGATCGCTGAGAACCTGAGGCTCGGGGCTCCGTCGGCGAGCGCCGAGGACCTCGAGGCGGCGGTGCGCGCGGTGGGGGCCGACTGGCTGCTCGACCTGGATGCGGGACTCGAAACGCGGGTGGGCGCATCCGGTCTCGCGCTCGATGGCGCCGCCGCGCAGCAGCTCGCGCTCGCGCGGGTGCTGTTGCGCGACCCGGCCATCGTCGTGCTCGACGAGGCGACGGCTGAGGGCGGGGGCGACGACCCGCTGGGCCTCGACGCGGCCCTGACGGCCGCAACGCGCGGGCGCACCTCGGTGGTCGTCGCGCATCGGCTGTCGCAGGCCCGTGTCGCCGACCGCATCGTCGTCATGCGGCGCGGACGCATCGTGGAGCAGGGCAGTCACGGCGAGCTGCTCCGCCTCCGCGGCGAGTACGCCCGCCTGTGGGGCGCGTGGGAGAGCGCGTCGACGGAAGCCTCTGCCCCATCCGCCCTCCCTGCTCCCCTGCAGCAGGAGTAACCCGACGCAGCAGGAACGACCCGGACGCAGCAGGGCAGTAGCAGTAGCAGTAACCAGACCCAGCAAGAGTGAGCCAGACGCAGGCTCCCAGCGTCACGAGCCCGCATCTCGCTGACTTCTGCGCCTCGGGGTCACGCCCGTCGCGCCGACTCCGTCCCGTACAGCTCCCGCTGATCGCCGCTCGCCATCCATCCGCTCCCCGCCACTTCCCTTCCTTCCTTCCTTCCCAACCCATCCGCCCCTCCCCCGCCAGCAACTCCACAAG
>NZ_LR733185.1:1270666-1322787 GCF_902506465.1 Pseudoclavibacter sp. 8L
GGGCAGAGCAGGGCAGGGCAGGGCAGGGCAGGGCAGAGCGGGACGCGGCGCAGGGGGCACTGCCAGGGCCTCCCTGGTGTCGGTGGTGCGCCATACGCTCCTGGCATGGAGTACACGAACCTCGGCCGCACCGGCCTCCGCGTCAGCCGCCTCGCACTCGGCTGCATGAGCTTCGGCGACCCGAAGCGCGGCATGCACAGCTGGACCCTCGACGACGACGCGGCGGCACCGCTGCTCCGCCAGGCGGTCGAGCTCGGCATCACCTTCTGGGACACGGCAAACGTGTACCAGCAGGGCACAAGCGAGGAGATCATCGGGCGCGCGATGCGTCGCTTCAGCCGCCGGGAGGAGATCGTGCTCGCGACGAAGCTCTCCGGCAAGATGCACGACGGCCCCGGCGGCTCCGGCCTGTCCCGCACCGCGATCCTCGAGCAGGCGAACGCGTCCCTCGAGCGACTCGGCACCGACCACATCGACGTGCTCTACATCCACCGCTTCGACGACAGCACCCCCGTCGAGGAGACCATGCAGGCGCTCGACGACCTCGTGCGCTCCGGCAAGGTGCGCTATCTCGGCGCATCGTCGATGTACGCGTGGCAGTTCGCGAAGCTGCAGCAGGCCGCGGCGGTGGGCGGATGGACCCCGTTCGTCGCCATGCAGGACCAGTACAACCTGCTGAAGCGCGAGGAGGAGCGGGAGATGATCCCCATGTGCGCCGACATGGGCGTCGGCCTCGTCCCGTACTCGCCGAACGGCAAAGGGCGCCTGACCCGGCCGCGCGGCGAATCGACGGCACGCGCCGAGCTCGACTCGGTCGCGAAGGCGTTCGACGCTGATGCCGACGGCCCCATCATCGACGTCGTGGAGCAGATCGCGGCCGAGCGCGAGGTCCCGATGGCACGAGTCGCACTGTCGTGGGTGCTGCGCAACCCGACGGTCGCAGCGCCCATCGTCGGGGCGACCAAGGCGAAGCACCTCGATGACGCCGTCGCGGCCCTCGAGCTGACGCTCACCGAGGACGAGGTCGCGCGACTCGAGGCGCCGTACGTCACCCAGCCTCCATTCTGGTGGTGACCCGACGCTTCTGGCGGTGATCGAGCGGCGGGCGTAAACACTGCGTTAAGAGCGGTCGCAGGCAGGTTTCCGGAGGGGCATCGCGCCCTTCCGGGGCGATGGAATGGGCGCATCCACCCCGTTCTCGAAAGGCGCACCATGCCAGTTGCTCCCCTGTTCGACCTCTCCGACACTCGCGTCGTCGTCACCGGCGGCACGAAGGGCATCGGCTTCGGCATCGCCAGCGTGTTCGCACAGGCGGGCGCGCGGGTCGCTGTCGCTGGTCGCTCGCAGACGGGGGTGGATACGGCCGTCGCCGCACTCTCGCTCGTCGCCGACGCCGACACCCGGGCCCGGATCTCGGGGTTCACGGTTGACGTCACCGATCCCGAGTCGTGCCGCGCGCTTGCGGCGTCGACCGCGGCGGTGTTCGGCGGCATCGACGTGCTCTGCGCCAACGCGGGGATCTTCCCGCAGGCGGACCTCGCGACGATGACGCCGGCGCAGCTCGACGAGGTGCTCGACACGAACGTGAAGGGAACCATCTACGCGGTGCAGGCCTGCCTGCCCGCCCTGCGGGAATCAGGCCGCGGTCGTGTCGTGCTGACCTCATCCATTACCGGCCCGACGACCGGCTACCCGGGCTGGTCGCACTACGGGGCTTCCAAGGCCGCGCAGCTGGGCTTCATGCGCACCGCCGCGATCGAGCTCGCGAAGCATGCCATCACCGTGAACGCGGTCCTGCCGGGCAACGTCGAATCCGCTGGGCTCGACGAGATGGGCGAGGACTACCTCGCGTCGATGACCTCAGCCGTCCCGCTGCGCAGACTGGGCCGAGCCGAGGAGATCGGCTACGCCGCGGCGTTCCTCGCGAGCCGCGAGGCGGGGTACATCACCGGTCAGACGATCGTCGTCGACGGCGGACAGACACTCCCCGAATCCCCGGATGCGCTGGGCTGACACCCGAGCAGCACCTCATCCAGCGAACCCCATGGCTACTCTCAGGATTAGCTAGCTAACCTAACTATCCGATCATCCACTCTTGAACCGAGGAACCCCATGAGCCTGCTCGAGATCCACCGCGAGTCCACGACCCGTACGGTCGTCGATTCCGCCCCTCGACAGCTCCGCTGGCTCTCACCCGCGAACGGACTCTGGGTCGCGATGAGGGAGACGGCCTCCGGCGACGACTTCGCCGGGTTCGTGGAGCTCGTGCAAGGAGAGTTCCGCGCGCACGACGGGCAGGGCACCTTCCTCGGCGCCTTCGCGACGCGCGAGGCCGGGCGCAACGCCATCGAGGGCGCAACCCGCAGCTGAACCGTCGCGCCGAGCGACCGGAGACCGGAACCGACCAGCTGGTAAAGTTGGGGCCACCAGACACCAACGACCAGCGACTCTTCCGTCGCCGGCCGTCGCGCGCCAGGGCTGAGCCCGCGCGAAGCGGTCCGCCGAGGACGCTGCTGGCCTACCGCGAGATTGGATCCCATCCCGCATGCCTCTCCTCACCATCCTCATCGGTGCCGCCCTCGTCGTGACGGGCGCGATCGCCTACTTCGTCAGCGACACCGGCAGCCTCACGGCCCTCATCCCGGCCGCCGTCGGCCTCCTGCTCGTCATCGCCGGCCTCATCGCCCGCAACCCGAAGCTCCGCAAGCACGCCATCCACGGCGCGCTCGCCATTGCGCTCCTCGGCGCGCTCGGGTCGCTCATGAACGTCGCCCAGCTGGGAGACCTCTTCGCCGGCACCGCCGAGCGGCCCGGCGCGATCATCAGCAGCACCATCATGCTGGTCCTGCTCGTCGCCCTCATCACGGCCGGCGTGCGCTCGTTCATCGCCGCCCGCCGCAACCGCCAGACGCCAGCCGTCACGGGCTAGCTGGCAGCTCTCCGCCCCAGGCTCGCCTGGAAGCGGATCAAGTACCCGTCGGGGTCCGTCACAAGGAATTGGCGGACCCCGACTTCGTCCCCACCCACCCGGTACCACTTCGTCTCTGGCTGCATGAAGAGCTCCCGCCCGGTCGCGAGGAGGGCCGCCGCGACCTCGTCAGCGTCGGCCACGGAGATCTGGAAGTTGATGCCCCTCCCGAGCGGCCGCTCGAGCGGCCCGGTTACCCAGTTCCGGCCGACGCCGCGCTGTTCGAGCATGAGATGAGCGCTGCCACGAGTCAGATACGCGAACCCCTCCTCCGGCCGGTCATACTTCACAGCGAAACCGCATCCATCGACCCAGAACGCAAGGCTGCTTCGGACGTCGGCGACGAGCAGCTCGGGAACGAGGTCGGGCAGATCTTCTGATGCGGCGACAGCAGTCATCTCCGCATCGTCGCACGTCGATGCAGTCATGCTCCCGTCAAGTCGCAGAGCTACGTCGTGACCCGCATCCGCCGCTCGTTTCCACTGACCCGACGCCCAGTCTCGCGACGTACGGTCGATCGATGCTCGGATTCAACCCAATGCACACCGTCGTGATGGTCGCCTACTTCGCGGTCATCCTTGCGATCCTTGTCCTCACCATCTGGGCGCTGATCCTCGCCATCAAGGCTCTCCGCAAGTACCTGCGCACCCCGGATGCACCGCAGCAGTTCCGGACGCCAGCTCCGCCTGAGATCGACGAGATCGACTGAACCCGGACTCGGGACTTCGACGTTCCCCGAGGTCCCGCGTGTCGAGGCCTACACCCGGGTGAGCACGCGGAGCCCGGCGATCTCGCAGTGGCTGCTTCCGTAGCCATCGAGGTCACGCACCGAGTCTCCCGGTGCGAGCCGCGATTCGGTGGATGCGAGCACGCGCTGGGCTGCGTTCACGACGCTCACGTCGCCGAACTCACGCAGCGCCGGGAGCAGCTCTCGTTCGACGTCGTCGACGAGGAGGTCCATGGCGACGACGCCGAGGAATCGCCGGCCGTTCCAGACGGGCATGCTGACGGTGAGCGTGTACTCGTCGCTGCACAGGTAGTCGACGTGCGGGCCCGCGACATGACCTTCGCCGGTCTCGTGGGGCACGCGGAACCATTCGAATCCGCTGTAGTCGATGTGCTCTCGGCTGGGCGTCTGCGCTGCGAGCCGCAGCTGCGAGCGCATCGGGCCCTGCCACCAGGACAGGTGACCGCGTGACGGGCCGCGGAGGTCGAGGGATGCGACGAATCCGGCCCCGAACGCGGCCGGCCAGGTGCGGGTGAAGACCGCGAGCGCGAGCGGCTCGACCAGCTCGTCGAGGCGACGGTCGCTGAGTTCGCCACGCGACTCGAGGTCGCCGAGCACGGCTCCGAGGTCGCGGCTGAGCGTCTCGAGCACGTCGAGCGTCGAGCGGAAGTAGTCGTCGAGGAGCGCAGCTGGGCCGCGTCGCACTGCAGTGGCGTCGGTCGTCATGGGGCGGCTCCTCTGCTTCGGTGATGGCCGATGTTACACAGCGGAGGGCCACTTGCACAGGGGTGGATCAGCGACGGGCCGTTCGGCGGTCACCAGGCGAGCGGTGACATGCGCCCGTTCAACAGCACCCGCAGCGCCGCGTGCACCTCGAGCGCATTCCTTCGATGGTCTTCGGGCGCGACGTCCTGCGCAGCGCGGAGGCACGCCCCTTGCAGGTCTCGTTCGGTGACCCCCTCGGGGAGGCACAGCATCCACTGCACCGCCCGTGGCGGCGCCGGAACCCCAGCGTCTGCGAGGTACTGGACCATGTCGTCGTGGATCTCGCTGATGTCCTCCTCACTTGAGAAGGCGCCGTCGACTGGCCCGCCGACGCGCTGCCCACCGCCGCACGTCTCGACGACGGGGTCATATCGCGCCGGCTCCTGATGCACCCAGCTGGGGCCGGCGAGGTAGGCGATGAGCGCCAGCCACCCGTTCGGCTCAAGCCTCATGAGGTTGGTGGTCTGCATCGGGTGCTGCGTGAAGTCACCCCAGGACCAGTTCGGCAGCCCCGCGAGCGCGACGATCCTCACCTCGTTGTCGTTGATCGGCATGCGTTGGCCCCCCAGCCATATTGGTCCCCAGCACCCGGCACCGTCGCGGCGCCGGCGCGCCTACCGCTCGAGCAGCGACCTGCGCTTTGCCTCGAGCCGTTCGACGATGTCGCTCACAGTCGCGCGCAGAGTCTCGCGCGCGCCGGCCGCGTCCCCCCGAGCGACGTCATCGACGAGTCCAAGTATCTCGCTTCGCTGCGACTCACGCTCTGCGTCGTCCACAGCGAGCAGCCCGAGCAGTGGCGAGAGCTCGGACTGCACGCGCATCTGCTCCTTGGTGAGGCGCACCGACTGCCCGAGTGCGCACAGTTCGACGACGACGTCGTCGGCGACGTGCCGCCACTGCGCGGGTGTCGACTGAACCAGCCGGTCTGAGGGCACGGCGTCGCTGAACGTCGTGAGCCTGGCGCGGATAGCCTCCACCTCGCTCGGCGCAGCCCTGTGGGCTGCGAGCTCGAGGCAGCCCCCAGTGACGGCGAAATAATGCGCGGCGAGGTCGCGCAGCGCTGTGCGGGAGATGGATGCGAGCTCGTCGGCGGCGTGTGAGGCGGGATCGGCGCCTGCGGTGACGAAGCTGCCGCCTCCGCGGCCGCGTTTCGTCGTGACGAGGCCGCGTTGCCGCAGGAGGACCAGCGCTTCGCGGACGGTGACGGGCGAGACTCCGAGCGATTTGGCGAGCTCGCTCTCCGGGGGCAGACGCTCCCCTGCCTGCAGAACGCCGCGGTTGATGGCGACCCGCAGGCGGCGCTCGACGAGCGCAGCCTTGCCCTCGTCGGCGACGGACTGAAAGACAGCGTTGCGCAGGCGCGACGGCACCCCTGCTGAGGGTTCTGTCTTCGGGGGCGTTGGCACCTCGCCATTGTCGCGCATCCGCACTGTTACAACTAGGACACAAGCTTGAAATATGAACTCTGGGACTATATGTTTGCGGTCAATCCGCAGACAACGCTGTTCCAAGGAGGCTCACTTGTCGTTCCCCAACGCACGCGAAAGCGTGACCGAACGGCCCACGCAGGCACCAGCCGGTGTCACCCTGACGGGCATCAGGAAGAAGTTCGGCGACTTCACCGCCGTCGAATCGCTCGACCTGCAGGTTCGATCCGGCGAGTTCTTCTCGATGCTCGGCCCATCCGGATCCGGCAAGACCACCGTGCTCCGCATGATCGCCGGCTTCGAGCGCCCCACCGAGGGAACCATCGAGCTCGGCGGCACAGACGTCACCGACGTCCCGCCGTTCAGCCGCGAGGTCAACACGGTCTTCCAGGACTACGCGCTCTTCCCGCACATGACGATCGCGCAGAACGTCGCCTACGGTCTCCGCGTCCGCCGCGCAAGCAAGGCCGAACGCACCGAACGCGTCCAGCAAGCGCTCGAGCAGGTGCAGCTCGCACACCTCGCCGACCGCAAGCCCAGTCAGCTCTCCGGCGGTCAGCGCCAGCGCATCGCCCTCGCACGAGCCCTCATCCTCAAGCCACGCGTGCTCCTCCTCGACGAGCCCCTCGGTGCCCTCGACAAGCAGCTCCGCGAACAGATGCAGATCGAGCTCAAGCAGATCCAGCGCGAGATCGGCATCACGTTCATCTTCGTCACCCACGACCAGGAGGAGGCCCTCACGCTCAGCGACCGCATCGCGGTCTTCAACCAGGGCCGCATCGAGCAGATCGGCTCCCCCGTCGAGGTGTACGACTCCCCCGCGACCCCGTTCGTCGCCGGATTCCTCGGCGTCTCCAATCTCCTCGAGGCGGATGCGGCGCGCACGGCGACCGGCATCGACGGCCTGGTCAGCATCCGGCCGGAGCGCATCACGCTGCACGCCATCGACACCGTGACGGCGCCCGGCCTGCACAGCGCCGTCGGCGTCGTCGAGGAGGTCGTCTACACGGGCCCGAGCACGCGCTTCATCATCCGCACGGACGCCGACGTGCGCCTCATCTCCGAGATGCACAACACGGAGACGAGCACCACGAGCCGGGGCTTCAGCCGCGGCTCCACCGTGCGAGCGACCTGGCACGAAGAGCACGTCGCCGTCATCTCCTGACCCAGCTCCCCTCATCCGCTCCACCGACACGACTCCATCCGTCTCACCACAACCGAAGGACAGCACCATGAAGAAATCGCACGTGGCACTCGCCGCCATGGCCGCCGCATCCGCCCTGGTACTGACAGGCTGCAGCTCAGACACGGGAGGCGGGGGCGGCGAAGGCGGCCTCAGCATCGACGTTCCCGACGTTCCCATGCTCGAAGAGGTCGGCGAGGGCGAAGGCCAGGTCAACATCGTGGCCTGGAGCGGCTTCGTCGAGCCGGCATGGTCAGATCAGTTCACCGAAGAGACCGGCTGCGTCGTCAACCGTCGCGTCGCGGGAACCAGCGACGAGATGGTCACCCTCATGCGCACCGGCGAGTACGACCTCGTCTCCGCTTCCGGAGACGCGAGCCTGCGCCTCATCGCGGGCGGCGACGTCGCCCCGATCAACGTCGACCTCATCCCCAACTTCGGTGAAGACATCGTCGAGGGCATGAAGGGGCAGGTGTACGACACCATCAACGGGAAGAGCTACGGCGTGCCCATCGGCCGCGGCGCAAACATCCTGCAGTACAACAGCAACGTCGTCACCGAGGCCCCCACCAGCTGGGATGTGGCCTGGGAGGCCGATAGCCCCTACGCCGGGCAGATCATCGCCTACGACGCCCCCATCTACATCGCCGACGCCGCCGTGTACCTCATGGCCACGCAGCCCGACCTCGGCATCACCAACCCGTACGCGCTCGACGAGACGCAGCTGAACGCGGCCGTCGAGCTGCTGAAGACGCAGAACGGCATCGTCAGCGAGTACTGGAGCGACCCGGTCGCGCAGATCACCTCCTTCACGGGCGGCACCTCGGTCGTCGGCACCTCGTGGGAGGTCCTGCGGAAGCTGTCCGAAGACGACAGCCTCAAGGGTGTCCTCCCGGAAGAGGGCTCGACCGGCTGGTCGGACGCGTGGATGGTCTCCGCCCAGTCCGCGAACCCCAACTGCGCCTACCAGTGGATGGATTACACGAGCGCCGCCGAGGTCAACGGCCAGATCGCGATGAACTTCGGCATGGCACCGGCCAACGGCGCCTTCTGCGACCTCAACGCGGAGGCGACCGCGCACTGCGAGGAATTCCACGCCCTCGATGAGGAGTACTTCTCGAAGGTGTGGTTCTGGACCACCCCCATCGAGCAGTGCGTCGACGGCCGCACCGACGTGCAGTGCACCAGCTTCCAGGACTGGACCAACGCCTGGCAGTCCGTCAAGGGTTGACCCTCCCCCTCGGTCGGTGGCGGCGACTCCGGTTGCCGCCACCGACCATCCCAAAGCCATCGCCCACTGAAAGGCTGACCCGTGACGACACTCGACTCGTGGCTCCACCGACACCGCAGCGCGCGGCTCAGCAGCCTCCTCGCAGCGCCCATGCTGTGGCTCGTCGGCATCTACATCTTCTCGCTGGCGTTCCTCCTCGTGACGGCTTTCTGGGTCACCGACCCGTTCACGTCGAAGGTCAAGCCGGGATTCACGCTCGCGAACTTCGAGGCGATCCTCACTACCCCCGCCTACCTCTCGACGAGCTTCCGCACGCTCGGCATCGCCGTCGCCGTGACCCTCATCTGCGCGGCGGTCGCCATCCCGCTCGGCATCTTCATGGCGAAGATCGCGAGCCCGCGCAACCGGGAGCTGCTGGTCATCGCCATCACCATGCCACTCTGGGCCGGCTACCTCGTCAAGGTGCTCGCGATGCGCGTCACGTTCACCGAGAACGGCCTCTTCAACTGGCTCATGAACCCGTTCGGCATCTTCGGGCCGGGCTTCAGCATCCCCACCGTGATCCTCACCCTCTGCTACCTGTGGTTCCCATACATGGCGATGCCCGTCTACACGGCCGTCAGGCAGATACCCGACAACCTCTTCGACGCGGCCTCCGACCTCGGAGCCGGCAACTGGCTCACGGTGCGATCGGTGGTTCTCCCGCTCATCGTGCCCGCGCTCATCGCCGGTTCCATCTTCACGTTCTCGCTGAGCCTCGGCGACTACATCACCGCGGAGTTCGTCGGCGGATCAACGCAGATGATCGGCAGCATCATCGCGTCGAACATCAACCTCAACCCGCCGCTCGCAGCCGCGTTCTCTGTCATCCCCATCGCGTTTGTCCTCATCTACCTGCTCTCCGTGCGCCGCACCGGCGCACTCGAGCGGCTGTAGCGCCCCGAAGGAGTCAGCATGCTCAGGCTTTCCAAGACCACACGCCTCGCGCTCGGGGCGTTCGTCATCGCGGTGCTCGGGTTCATCTATGTGCCGCTGCTTCTCGTCGTGGCCAATTCCTTCAGTTCCGCCCGCATCTCCGCCTGGCCCATCCCCGGCTTCTCGCTCGACTGGTGGGTGCAGGCCGCGAGTGAGACGTCGCTGCACACCGCCATCCTGAACTCGATCATCACCGCAACCGGCGCGACGCTCATCGCCTGCGTCCTCGGCACTCTCGTCGCGTTCGCTCTGCAGCGGTACGCGTTCTTCGGACGCGACGCCGTCAACCTCCTCGTCGTGCTCCCCATCGCGCTGCCCGGCGTCGTCACGGGTGTCGCCCTCAGCAACACGTACTCGAGCATTCTCGACCCCATCGGCATCCAGCTCGGCTACTTCGGGATGATCATCGCCCACGGCACGTTCTGCATCGTCATGGTCTTCAACAACGTGCTGGCCAGGCTGCGGCGCATGAACCAGAGCCTCGAGGAAGCCTCGATGGACCTCGGCGCAGGCATCTGGGAGACATTCAGGCTCGTCACGTTCCCCCAGTTCCGCTCGGCGTTCATCGCCGGCGCCCTCCTCGCCTTCGCGCTCAGCTTCGACGAGGTGGTCGTCACGATCTTCACCGCCCCGCCCGGCGTCGACACCCTGCCGCTGTGGATCATGAATCAGATGGGCCGCCCCAACGAGGCGAGCCTCGTGAACGTCGCCGCGACCGTCCTCATCCTGCTGTCGTTCATCCCCGTGTACTTCTCGCAGCGCCTCACCCGCGGAGACGACTAGAGCGCGCGTCCGTCAGTCGCTGTCCAACGTGAGTGCAGAATCGGTCCCCGAGGCACCAGGGACGCCCAGGTGCGGAGAATCTGCACTGAAGATGGTCAGCTCCCTCAGCCCCGCAGGCGCGGGCCGAAGAACGGCAGCGCGATGGGGGCGAACACCACTCCACGCGAGGCCTTCACGCTGCCCACGATCGAGAACACGATGTGCGTCACCGAGACGGCGAACCAGAGCGTGATGGGGATGCCGATGGGGAAGAACGATCCCGAGTAGGTGTCGTCGAGGACGAAGAGGAACGCGATGTGCAGGGCGATGAGGATGATCGAGGAGAGCAGGTAGGTGAGCCCCCAGTTGGCGGCGTTGGTGCGGTTTCGCTCGCCTGCCTCCGTGGCCGGCGCGCGCGACCGGCCAGCAGCGATCATCACGATGCCTGCCGTGATGGCGGTCACGAACGGGAACGGGATGACCGCGATCAGCCCGAGGCTCCACTGCGTCGCGCCGTTGGCCAGCGGCCGCGCCAGGAAGACCGGCGCAGCCGCCGCCCCGGTGGGTGGACCGAACTGCGGTGCGTTCGGGCTCGTCGGCGGGCCGCTGTGGGATGGCGGGATCGTCGCGTGGGCGTTCGGCGCGGCCTGGACCGGCGCGGCCTGGGCCGGCGGCTGCTGCTCGCCGGACGGCTCGAAGTAGAGGCTGCTCGCCCACGCTCCGGAGCCCGTCAGCTCCGGCAGCTTCTCCGGCGGCAGCTCGAGCGCTGCACCGATCAGCGCATCCACGTGGTGCTCGGTGTCGCGGACCATCCCCTGCGCCTCGCGGAGCATCTCGGGGTGCGGGTTCTCGTCATCCGTGGCGCTCAGCACGTGGATCTCCGCGACCTCGAGCAGCAGGTAGCGTCCACGGTTCGCGGGGTCGCCCAGCACGCTGCGCGCCTCGGCGATCTGCCGTTGCGTCTCCTGGTCCTGCGGGAGCCGAGCGAAGAGGCGCTCGAGGTTGGCGACGCCCTGGTCGTAGTCGCCCAGGATCGCTGCGGCAGGCGCATCCCAGATCGTCGACGGCACCAGTCGCCCAGACCCCGAGACGAGCAGCTCGTGCAGGAGCGGCACATCCCAGTTCCACTCCGACAGGCCGGAGACACGCGTGAGCGGAGCCCCCTGCCCCGGAACCTCGTCGACAACGTAGAGATAGCTGCGGTTCGCCATCACGCGAGCCTAACGGGAGACGCCCGCACGCCGAGATCGCGCGCGGCTATCCGGTGTGCGGGCGTCGAGATCGACCCGGTCAGTCCTCGTCCTCGTCCTCCAGCTCGGCCTTCTTCTCCACCTTCGGGAGGCAGTTGAAGAGGGCGTAGCCGATGAGGCCGACGACGATGGCCGAGATGATGGCCGGATGGAGGAGCGTCTCGGAGGCTCCTTCGATGAGCCAGGGCTGCGCGAAGATCAGCCCGATGACCTGGGCGAAGACGAGCACGAACGCCAGCAGCAGGAAGACGATCATCGCGATGCCGAAGAGCGGATGCAGGATGCGGTGCAGTGAGGTGCGCATGATTTCAGACTCCTATCCGCCGGGGACCGGGACGATCCCGAGCGCGATCAGGACGCCGAGCGCGAAGAACGGCACGACGTAGTAGATGATGAGCGGCACGAACGTGGACTCCGGTTTGGCTCCCGTGAGGCCGCTCGCGACGAAGATGGCGCCTGAGGCGGGCGGGGAGGCGCCCTCCGTCGAGGCGAACACGAGGATCGCGATGACGGCGAGCAGCGGGTCGATGCCCGCGGCGATGAGCGTGAACAGCGACACCTGACCGACGGCGGTGAGGGTTGCCGTCGACGACAGCGGACCCGCGACCAGCACGATCAGCAGCCCGATGAACGTCACGAGCAGCCACAGCGGGATGTCGACGCCGCTCAGCAGGTTGTCGACGTCCTCCGCGAGGCCGAGCTCGGCGAGCACCTCGCTCGCGACGACGGCGAAGAAGAGCAGCGCGACGATCGTGTAGAACTTCGGCGCCCCGCTCGTGATGAGCTCCCACCATCCGCGCGGCGAGCGCGGCAGGTCCTTCCAGGCGACGAGCGCGGCGAAGAACATGATGAGGACGGGGATCCACACGATGAGCGAGATCGATCCCATGGCTTCGGAGAGCACCGGCGACGCTTTGAGCACATCGGCGAGGGGCCCGACCGAGATGGCGATCGGGATGATCGCGCCAAGGAAGATGAGGGTCGACGATCCGCCGCGCTTCATCGCGGTCCGCCACGGGAGGAGTTCGGGTCCCGAGGCTGCCGTGATCTTGTCGCGCTTCACGAACCAGCCGATGAGGCCCATCCGGAACACGAACTGGTAGATGCCGGCGACGAGCAGCGCCAGGTAGACCTCGCTGGTCGTCACGAGCGTGCCGGCGAAGCCGATCATGATGACCATGGACGCGCTCGGGGGAAGCGCGGTGCCGAGGCCCGCGTTGCCGGCGATGACGGTCGCGGCGCGTGAGCGCTTCCATCCCGTGCGCACCATCCACGGACCGGTGATCGATCCGGATGAGGCCGCGTTCCCCGTGTTGGAGCCACCCGCGACGGCTCCCATGGCACCGGACGCGAGTGTGTCGACGATCGCGGGGCCGCCTGGCAGCTTGCCGAAGAGGGAGGAGAGGATGGCGATGAGGCGGTCGATGACGCCGGTGCGCTCGACGAAGTGCGTCATGAAGACGAACGCGACGGCGGCGTAGAGGACCTGGTTCTCGGATGCCTCGACGACGGCGGTCACGGCGTACTCGGGGGCGTTGAACCCGGCGAAGGCGAGGGTGACGAGGAAGCCGAGGATCATGGCTTCCGCCATGTTCCGCTTGACGACGACGTTCCAGGTGACGATCGTCGCGATGAAGGCGACGAGGGCGATCAGTGCGACAGGCATGACCCTCCCCTGCGTCGGCGGGGCGGGCGCCCCTGGTCGGTGATGCTCATGGCAGCTCCTTTGCTGTCTATGGTCTGGTGCGCCGGGTCAGGCGCTGGGATTCGCTTCGGCGCGCTGGCGCAGGATCTCGACACGGCGGCCCGCCTCGTCGGCGAGCACCGCCCGGCCTGCTCTGAGGGCGGCAGCCGCCCGGTCGAGCGGCAGGACAAGCACGCCGTCCTCGTCGGCGACGACGTAGTCGCCCGTCGAGCAGATGGCGCCTCCGAGTGAGATGGTCTCGCCGACCCGCCCGGGGCCGGACTTGTAGGGGCCGGCCGGGGAGACTGCGACGGCCCAGACGGGCAGGCCGATCTCGGCGATGGCCGAGACGTCGCGCACGGCGCCGTCGACGATGATGCCGCGCACACCCGCGTTGACCGCGCGCTCCGCGATGAGCTCGCCGAGCAGCGCACGCTCGGCGTAGCCGCCACCCGCGATGACAAGCACCTCGCCCGGCTGGACCACCTTGAGCGCTTCGTGGAGGGCCCTGTTGTCGCCTGGATTGACGAGCACGGTGCGCGCGCGTCCGGCGATCGGGCCGGAGGGCCAGATGGGCTTGATGCTCGAGTGCGCGAATCCGAGCCGGTCTCCGCCATCGCCGAGCGCCGCCGTCGGCACCGACTCGAGTTCGGCCGCGAAGTCGGGCTTCGCTTCGAAGGCGAGGTCGACATGTCGGCGCCTGGCGCCTTCGGTGACGGGCCAGCTCCCCGGAAGCGCGCTCAGCAGCTCCAGGCTGTCGCCGAGCTCGTGGCTGCGCCGATCGGCGTGGATACGAGTGCCCTCGTCGAGACGCGTGACGGCGGCGTCTCCGTCGACCAAGGTCTCGACGATCTGGGCGCGCATCCACGCTTCTTCGCCGGCAGCACGGCCGGCGGACATGGCCTCGCTGATGAGCGCGCCGAGTCCCTTCATGTAGACGCTGCGCAGGAGCTTGCGGCCGGATGCGTCACCGATGGTGTCGCTGACGACGTCTGCTGTCGCGCCGATGGAGCGCAGCACATCGGCGGCCGACTCCGCGTCGGGGCCAGAGAGGATGACGCGCACCTGCGCGCCGAACTTCTTCACCGAGCCGATCACGGCCCCGTCGACGACCCTGGCGCGTTCGCCGATCTCGTCGGCGACTGCCTGCTTCAGCTGCGGGGATCCGGCGTTGAGGTCGAGGAACACCGTGGTCGGCTCGAGGTGCGGTGCCGCGTCTCGCGCGGCCCCTGCGGCGTGGGCGGCCGTAGTGAGGCCGAGCACCGCGTCGGCGCCGGCAACCGCCTCGGCGATCGAGGTTGCGCTGGTCATTCCGGGGATCTCGACGCTCCTGGGGTCGAAGCCGACGACCTCCCAGGAGGCTTCGACGAACGCCTTCGCGTACATGCTTCCGGCTTCACCGAGGCCAAGGACAGCGATTCTCATGAACGACTCCGTTGTCATCAGGCAGAGGTTTCTATCACTCTGCGCAAGTTGATTTCGCGTAACGATAGCAGGCGTCCACGTCCACGGCCAGGGATGGAGCCAAGTGGGGTCTCGTTGCACCCGGTGGTACGTTGAGGAATCACCTGGCACTGAGGGGAAAACTGAGTGAGCGTTGAGCGCGTCAATCAAGGCCGGACGCTCGAACGAGCGCTCGATGTCATCGAGTGCGTCGAGGCATCACGGACGCCGCTGAAGCTGACGCAGATCTCCAAGGCCACCGGCCTGCACATCACGACGACGCAGCGCATCACCACGACCCTCGCGCGGCGCGGGTACCTCAACTCGACCGAAGCCGGGTACACGCTCGGCCCCGTCGTCCTCGCGCACGCGCACGCGTTCATGCTCCAGGACCGGCTCGCCTCCGTCTCGCATCCGGTGCTGCAGAACCTCACCGAGACAACCGGATTCACGTCGTCGGTCTACGTGCGCTCGGGCTGG
Organism: Pseudoclavibacter sp. 8L; assembly: GCF_902506465.1. Taxonomy (NCBI): domain Bacteria; kingdom Bacillati; phylum Actinomycetota; class Actinomycetes; order Micrococcales; family Microbacteriaceae; genus Pseudoclavibacter; species Pseudoclavibacter sp. 8L. Next base: position 1,285,562 of record NZ_LR733185.1, read on the forward strand.
TCCCGCATCCTCGTCGCGCGCGTCGAGCCACCCGAGTCGCTCCGCTACCGGTTCCCGATCGGGCAGCGCCTCGACCTCGACGTCGGTGGCGGCAAGGTGCTGCTCGCGGCCGTCGCACCGGAAGAGCTCGACGAGTTCCTGAAGGACTACTCGGGGCTCGCACTCGCCAGCGGACGGCAGCAGACCGCGGACTCGCTTCGAGCGGAGCTCGCTGAAACCGCGGCGACGGGCACCTACGAGAGCCATTCGGAGCGCTACCCGGGAACGGTGAGCCTGACGGCGGCCATCACGGACTCGCGCGGCACCGTCATCGGCGTCGTGAATCTCGTGACGACGGAAGAGACGATCAGCGACGACGGGCTCGCGAGATTCAGGTCCCGCGTCATCCAGGCGGCCCGCGTCATCGGCGAGCAGCTCTGACGGATCAGGCTCCCAGCGCCGGTTCTCGCCCGGCGTGACCGGCTTCCGCGATGGATTCGTCGGCCGCGAGCTCAGGAGCCGCGCGCGCGATCATCCAGCACGGATGTCGGTCAGCGCCAAGGCGTGCATCACTTGCCGAACAGGTCTCCGAGGCCGGGGATGTCGAAGCCGAAGTTGCCTGCCTGCTCCTCGACGCCGCCGAGGAACTGGTCGCCCGCGCCCGTGAGCTGCTCGCCGGCACCCGCGAACTGGTCGCCGAATCCGCTGACCTGGTCGCCGAGCCCCGAGACGGTCTCACCGATTCCACCGAAATCGCCGAGGTCAGCCGTGAGCCCCTCGAAACCCTCGATCCCGGATGCGGCAATGCCGTCGAAGTCGATCCCAGAGGCCATCGCGTCGCCGATCAGCGGGAGCGCGACGGAGCTGGCGACGGCGCCGCCGACGACGCCGAGCGCGATGCCGCCGAGCGCACCCGCCCCGACACCAGCCGCAGCTGCGCCGGCGACGCCCGCGCCACGGCCGAAGCGAGCTGACCCGCCACGACTCGAGCCAGGCGTGAAGTTGGAGCCACCGCGAGAACCCGCGATGCGCTTGCCCGCCCCGAGCACCTTCCCCATGAAACCGGGTCGCTGCACCTCGCCGCGCGTCGCCGCCCGTGCCAGGTCGTCAGGCGAGCTCGACTGCGGGCGGTCGTACGGTCCGGACTCCGCGCTCAGGCGCTCGCGCACCTGGTCGCGCTGCTCCGGCGTGAGTCGCTGGAACGCCTCACGGTGCGCCTGCTCGAGCTGGTCAGGCGCCGCGGTCTTGAGGAGGTAGTCGTACTTCGCGATGGCCGCCTTGTCCGCTGCCGATCCTGAGCTCGGGGCCGGGCGCGAGCCGTAGCTCGGGGCGCTCGGCGGCTGCTGCCCGTACCGCGGCCCGGAGTCGCGCCCGGCGTACTGGTCGCGCTGCGGGTGCTGGTCGCGCTGCGGGTGCTGGTCGCGCTGCGGGTGCTGGTCGCGCTGCTGCGCAGCGTCCCGGGCCGGGTACCCCTGCTGGCCGCGCTGCTGCTGCCCATCCCCCGTCACCTGATCGGCGACCTTGCGGACCATGTCCTTCCAGTCCCCGGAGCCGCTCTTGCCGCCCCGGTTGCTCCCAGCATTGCCGGAGTTGCCGAGGGCCTTCGAGGCCGCGCCGAGGATCTTGTTGAAGTCAACCATGCGCTTATCGTCACCTATCGATCTATGGAGAATGTATGGAGCGCATCCGCGTCCGCTCAGAGCGTCTTCGACCGCCTCCGGCAGAGCCCGAGCGGCGACGTCTTCTGCCAGCCGCCCACAGGCCGTATCGTTCGCAGAGCGGCGCCCCCACGCCACAGACCGGAGCATCATGCCTTCCCTCATCCCCTCGAGCCACCCGACCGCAGAACGGCCTGCGCCTGGCCGCCCTTCCCGCCGAGCGCTGCTCTCGACCGCGGCCTGGACCACCCCCGTCTTCGTCGCCGCGCTGGCGACTCCCCTCGCCGCCGCATCCACGGCCCTCTCGACGATCGAGGGCAACTTCACGCCCTTCGACACCGAGCTGGCAGTCGGCCAGAGCACGGAGGCGATCATCGCCTTCATCGAGACCTCCGGCGTCGACTACACGGGCACCGTGTCGATCCTCATCTCCCCCTCCCGCGAGACGGATACGGTGATCGCCACCCTCTCCGCGTTCGGCCCGATCACCACCGACCCGGAGACGACCGGCCAATGGAGCTACGCGCAGGAGGGCACCAAGCTGCGCGTCACCTACTCGGGCTACATGGAGGGCTCAGTCGGCATCCGCGGCTACCTGCAGTCGGACACGACTTCCGGGATCACGGTCGATACCGGCGGACAGTACCTGCTCACGGAGACCAGCCACACCATCGAGGTCGAATCGGCGAAAGCCGTCGCCGACAACGTGCAGACACCGTGGACGATGACTTACGGCACGGACGGCATCGGCGCCCCCTGATCTGGTGCGGGTACCGTGACGCCATGAAGTTCACCGTCGAACCTGCATCCGTCCCCCGCCGATGAGCACGCGCGCTGTGCAGGCCGGTGCGGCCGCGGAGGTACTCGGCCCGTATCTGGAGCGGCTCCGCGCCGAGCTCGAGATCCCGGCCGACTACCCAGCCGACGCGCGAGCCGAGGCCGAGGTCGCAGCAGCTCATGAGTTCGGCTCGGACTCCGGGCGACACGATCTCCGCGAGCTGCCGTTCGTGACCCTCGACCCTGTCGGGTCGCGTGACCTGGACCAGGCGTTCTTCCTTCGCCGCGTCGAGGCCACCGGCGATGACACTGACGGCTTCGAGGTGTTCTACGCGATCGCGGACGTCGCCTCCTTCGTCGAGCCCGGTGGGGCACTCGACGCGGAGACGCACCGCCGTGCCCTCACCGTCTACGGACCGGACGGCCGATTCGGCCTGCACCCGGCCGTGCTCAGCGAGGGCGCCGCGAGCCTGCTCCCCGAGGTCGACCGGCCCGCCGTCGTGTGGCGGATGCGCCTCGACAGCTCGGGCGCACTGCTCGATGACATCGAGGTGCGTCGATCCATCGTGCGCTCCCGGGCGCAACTCGACTACCCCTCGGTCCAGGCACGGCTCGACGCCGGAACCACCGACGAGCTGCTCAGGCTGCTGGCGGAGATCGGCCAGCTGCGCATCGACGCACAGTTCGCGCGCGGCGGCGCGACGCTCGAGGTGCCAGACCAGGAGATCGAGCGCAGCGACGACGCCAAGCGCTACCGGCTCGTTCTGCGCGAGCCGCTCGCCTGCGAGGAGTTCAACGCGCAGCTGTCGCTGCTCACGGGAATCGCCGCCGCGACGGTGCAGCGACGGGCGGGAGTGGGCATCTGGCGCACCCTGGATCCCGCCCGCGACGAAGACGTCGAGCGCCTGCGTCGCGTCGCCGCCTCCCTCGGCTTCGACTGGGCACCGGAGGATTCGTACGCCCAGTTCGTCAGGACCATCGACGTCGCCCGCCCCGAGTACGCGGCGTTCGCGACCGAAGCCACCCGCCTCTTTCGCGGAGCCGGGTACGCGGCCTTCGGCACGCCCGAGCATCCGGACGTGCCGAGCACCGCATCCCACAGCGCCATCGCCGCCGAGTACGCGCACGTGACCGCCCCGCTGCGACGCCTCGTCGACCGCTACGGCACCGAGATCGCGCTGGCGTTCTGCGCCGGAGAACCCGTGCCGTCGTGGGTTGTGGATGCGCTCGAGGCGCTGCCAGGCGAGATGGCCGAGGGCTCACGCCGGGCGAACGCCTACGAGCGGGCGGCGGTCGATCTGCTCGAGGCGGTGCTGCTCGCGCCCCGTGTCGGCGAGGAGCTCGACGGGATCATCGTCGATTCGTCGCCCACCGGGGCCGCCGATGCAGGCCAGGCGAAGGCGACCGTGCTGCTGCGCGACCCCGCAGTGCGGGCGAGGGTCGTCGGCGACGCCGCAGCCCTGGAACTGGGCGCAGCCGTGCGAGTCCGCGTCGAGTCGGCTGACCCGGAGAAGCGCGCCGTGACGCTGAGCGTCGCGTGAGCCGTCGCTGCCGTGGCCGCCGCCGCGCGGGCCTGCGTGAGCGCCGCGTACCCGCCGCCGCTCCCGCTGCCGCCGCTAGATAGGCCACTTTCAGCCCATCCCGGGAGCCCAGGTGGGGCGAAAGTGGCCCATCTGAACCGCGTGCTCCCACCAGACCCGCGCGTGCCCGCACGGACCGCGAGCTTCCGCCTGAACCGCGCCGACGCCAACGCTGCCGCAGCTCCTGCCGCTCCCGCCGTCGCCGATTAGGCCACTTTCAGCCCATCCCGGGAACCCAGGTGGGGTGAAAGTGACCCATCTGAACCGCCTGCTCCCGCCTGAAGCTATTCCGTCTGAACCGCGCCGACGCCGCAGCCCCTCCCACCAGTCTCGCCGCCGATTAGGCCACTTTCAGCCCATCCCGGCTGCCCGAGTGGGGCAAAAGTGACCCATCTGAACCGCCTGCTCCCGCCTGAGCTATTCCGTCTGAACCGCGCCGACGCCGCCGCCCCTCCCGCCGGTCTCGCCGCCGATTAGGCCACTTTCAGCCCATCCCGGCAGCCCGAGTGGGGCAAAAGTGACCCACCTGAAGCGCGCAGCGCCGCGGGCGCCGCGCTACCGCCCCCAAATAGGCCACTTTCGGCCCGTCCCGAGAGCCCGAGTGGGCCGAAAGTGACCCATCTGAGCCGTACGAGCCCGCCCGGACCCGCTCGAGCCCGCCTGAAGCTATTCCGTCTGAACCGCGCCGACGCCGCCGCCCCTCCCGCCGGTCTCACCGCCGATTAGGCCACTCTCAGCCCGTCCCGGGAGCCCGAGTGGGCCGAAAGTGGCCCATATAAACCGCGTGCTCCCGCCTGAACCGCCTGCTCCCGCCTGGGCCTATCCAGTCTGAACCACGCCGACGCCGACGCTCCCGCCGCTCCCGCCGCCGCCGATTAGGCCACTTTCAGCCCGTCCCGGGGGCTCGGATGGGGCGAAAGTGACCCATCTGAAAGGCGTGCTCCCACCAGACCCGCGTGCGCCCGCCCGAGCCGCCATCCCCGCCAACTGGATTACTTTCAGCCCATCCCGGGCACTCGGATGGGGTGAAAGTGACCTGCTGGCCGCGGATGCGCAGACAGCGCGGCCAGGGCAGACCGGCCAGGACGAATTGATCAGGTCAAGCGAGGTTTCCGCGACCTCGTTGAAGAGGGCCTAGAGCGAGGTCCAGGTGAACGAGTAGCCGTTGCCGTTGCGGTGGCAGGCCTCAGTGATCTTGGTCCACGAGCTGATGTAGGTGCGCTGCACGGCCTGGCAGTCGGCGAGCGATCCGCCGGTCCAGTACGACTGCGTGGTGCCGGCGCTTGCTATCGCGGGTGCTGAGACGGCGATGCCGACGGCGAAGAGGGCTGCGGTGACGGTCGAGACGATGCGACGCATGTTGACTCCTTCGACAGGCCCGGCTGGTCCGGGGTGTCGGCGAGCGTAGTCCTGCGGATTGGGGTGGGCTGGTGGATTCGCGCTCCGAGATGGGACGGGGAGAACTCCCCTCCCCCGAACCGGCGGGCGAAGCGGCGCCGAGCTGGGCGTTTCCTTGGCGATCTCGCCGGGGCTTGGAGCAGAGAGTGCTATCCACCCCGAGGAGAAACAGCATCAGCCGGACGATGTGAGCAGCTCAGCAGAGCCTGCCTCCACTCGCCGGTCGAGGAAGCGCCATGTTCGGATCCCGCTCGGCACCGCGGTCGGCCAAGGCGAAGTCATCTCGGGTCAAGACGAGCAGCCGTTCGCTCTCGCGTCGGCTGAGCTCGTGAAATCCCAGACGCTCCGCGAGCCTGAGCGATCCGGTGTTGCGCGGATGCACAACGGCGAGGATCATCCGGGCCTGCACAGCCTCGAACGCGAACTGGATGACGGCCTCCGCTGCCTCCCGCGCGTATCCATTGCCCTGAGCATCGGGATGCAGCACCCACCCGATCTCGACGCTGCGCACTTCGCTGGCAACGGTCCGCAGGTGCAAGGAAATATCGCCGATGAGCCGCCCCTCGAGTTCGACGGCCAGCGCCATGAAGTCCTCGGCCCTGCGGAGCCTCGTGGACTGCGTGCGGACACGGAGGTGGCGCAGCGCCTGGCCGCGACTCCGCGGTGGCCAGTTCAGGAACTCGCGAACTCGAGCTTCCTCGTGGAGGAGGAACCACTCCTCAGCGCTCGCCAGAGTGTGGGCGCGCAGCAGGAGACGTCGAGTCTCGAGCGCCGGAGCGGAAACCGCTTCGCCGATGCCTCTCCCCCGGAGCCGCCCCACGCCCTCCCTCAGGAATGCACGGAAGCTCATGTCTCCCCTTCACCTGCTCCGGTCTCCGTCGGCCGGAATGCCGACCGCCGGCCGACGAAGGTCAGCAGCAACGCCACCGCCCCGATCAGCATCATGGCAACGGGCAGGACAAGGCCATCGAAGACTTCGAGGAGCCCTGCGCCGAGAATGCCGGCGCCGAAGATCGCCAGATTGAACGCGACGGGAAGGAATGAGTTCGCGACATCGGATTCCTCGCCCCCGGCTCGAGTGAGCGCGTTCTGCAGCTGCGGCGAAGCCCCTCCGAAGCTCACGCCCCACAGCACCGCCGCCGCCAGGAGCGCGACGGGCGAGCCCTGCCCCGCCAGCAGCACGACCGCGGCGACGATGAAGGCCAGCACACTGAGATGGAGCAGCAGGCGCGGATACCTATCGAGGAGCAGGCCGGTCACCGCCACGCCGAGGAGAGACGCGATCCCGTAGGCGAGCAGCATCAGGTCCGGGGTTATCGCGGTGCCCGTCTCACGGAGGTAGGGCGCGACGTAGGTGTAGATCGTGCTGTGCGCGAGCATCCAGACGAAGATCACCGCGAGCACGACGGGGACCCCTCGCAGGCGGAGCACCCGCGCCATGGGCAGGCCCGCGAGCGCAGGACGGCCTGGCGCGTCCGGGACGACAAGGACAACCGCGATGGCGACCAGTGCTGCGAGCGCGGAGAGACCGGCGAACGACCATCTCCAGTCGGACACGGCTCCGATCCAAGCCCCAAGTGGCGTCCCGAACGCGAACCCGAGGGGCGCGCCGATCGCGACGATCGCGATCGCAGCCCCCAGCCGCGAGGGCGGACTGATTCGCACGGCGTAGGGCGCGAGCATTCCCCAGATCACTCCAGAGAATGCCCCGGCGATGAACCTCGAGACGAGGGACAGCGCGATGTCCGACGAGAACGCGGTCACGGTGTTGGCCACAAGCAGCCCCGCGATGCCGACGAGCAGCAGGGGCTTTCGACGGAAGCGGCGCGTCAGCGAGATGGCGGGAATCGTGACGATGACCGTGCCAAGCGCATAGGCGCTGACGAAGAGCCCCACGGTGCCCTCCGCGGCAGTCAGCCCGTCTGCGATCTCCGGCAGAAGACCGGCGGGCATGGTCTCCATCGCGACCAGGATGAATCCCATGAGCGCGAGGACGATGAGCGGTGCGAGGCGCAACTGCGAAGCCCTCGCGCCTCCAGTGGACGCCGGTTCTTCGGATGTGCGCGACGAGGGTGAGGTCATTCGGCGGACACCGTTCCAGTCGCCGGCACCGCAGCACGCACTGCCTCGACGTCTTCGAACGTGCCGATCGGGATGATCCCGGGGAAGTGACTGACGGAGTCGTAGTAGAGGACAAGCCCCTCACTGGGCGCGTAGTAGCCGATCATCCCCGCTTCGGCGGCGCTCCCGGACGGCCTGCCCTCGAGGGAGAGCGCCCTGGGGAGGGTGGCGATCTTCTCCTGACCACCGAAGTCCTCGAACGACAGCTCAAGGGGCAGCTGCGTGATGAGATCGTCGGAGGTCGCGGACTGGTTCAGCACGCCTCGGACGGTGACATCCCCCATGCTGATCGTGATGTTCGTCGTGGTGGGCGTCAGGTCTTCGTCTTCCGTTGCGCTCGCCGCGGATGGTGGTGTCGAGCTCGTGGTGCCAGTACCGTGCGGTGCCGCCTCGCCTGCGCTCTCTGCGGGGGCATCCACACCCGTGCAGCCCGCCAGCAGGAGTCCTGCCGCGAGCAGGCTCGCGGCGGCGGCGCGCGCCTTGCCTGCGCAGATGATTGCGATGGTGCTCATGTGGTCCTCTCCGAGGGAGCGGTCGTCGTCCCTGTGTCGTCCAGCAGTCAATGCCTCACGTGAGGTAGGAGGGAGAGTCCCGCTAAAGGGGTTCCAGCAGAGGTACCCCAGAAGGCGGCCGCTGCTCGTACCGTGGATGCATGGACAACCGGGGCGAAGTGCGAGCATTCATCAGCTCCCGCAGAGGCAGGCTGACCCCAGAGCAGGCGGGGATCGATCCGGGCACGACCCGACGGCGTGTGACCGGCCTCCGACGGGATGAGGTGGCGCGGCTCGCAGGGGTGAGCGTGGAGTACTACACCCGCGTGGACCGGGGCAACCTGACGGGTGTCTCCGAGAACGTGCTCGATGCTGTGGCTCGGGCACTGCAACTCACCCAGGCGGAGCACGACCACCTGAGGGATCTCGCTCGGACGGCCAACCTGGGCGCGAAGGTCCGCTCTCCCAAGCCGCGGGCGTCCGGGCTGCGCCCGACCGCGCAGCATCTGCTCGACTCGATCACGGGCGGTGCCGCGATCATCGGGAACACCCGCATGGATATCGTGGCCGCGAACGAGCTCGGCTTCGCGCTCTATTCGGAGATGTACCGGGGCACTGCGCGGCCCGCGAACCACTCCCGCTTCATCTTCCTCGACCCTCGTGCGCGCGATTTCTACCCTGACTGGGAGCGGGCAGCCAACGTCAACGTCGAGATCCTCCGGCGGGAGGCCGGCCGTTCGCCGTTCGACAGACAGCTCACGGACCTGGTCGGAGAGCTGTCTGTGCGCAGCGATGAGTTCCGCATCCGATGGGCAGCCCACGATGTCCGCCGACATTACTCCGGCGCGAAGCATTTCCGCCACTCGGCGGTCGGCGCGCTCGAGCTGGTGTACCACGCGATGGACCTCGAAGACGACCCCGGCCACACCATGACGGTCTACACCGCCGTGCCAGGCAGCTCTTCCGAGGAAGGCCTGCGTCTGCTCTCGTCCTGGGCCGCCACGGAGAACATTGCGGCCATCGCCCGCGAAGGAGCGGCGCGGAACATCGCGCGGGCTGACCGCGCTGACGCCTAGCAGCGTCACGTCGATCGAGTGCTCCCTGCCGCCCGTGCCGCTCGGAATAGGATCGACAGCGTGCATTTCTCGAACTCGCCCATGCAGGCAGACGTCGTCGCCCAGTCGAGGTCGATCCGATGAGGCTCGCCGTCATCGGTGCCGGCCAGATCGTCGCCGACTTCCTGCCGCACGTCGCGAACGTGCCCGGGCTGGAGCTGGCGGCGATCTACGGTCGCCCGCCGCGCCTCCAGCACCTGGAGGAGCTGCAGGAGCGGTTCGGCATCGAGCGCGTCTTCACCGACCTCGACGAGTGCCTCGCCGACCCGAGCGTCGACACGGTCTGGGTCGCCGTCCCGAACTCGCTGCACTTCGAGGTGTCGCGCAAGGCGCTCGAGGCGGGGAAGCACGTCATCTGCGAGAAGCCGTTCGTGCTCCAAGAACGGGAGCTGCAGGAGCTGCGCAGACTCGCGACGGCGCGTGACCTGATCCTGATCGAGGCGATCACGACCCAGTACCTCGCGAACTACCGGTGGATCAAGGAGCATCTCGACCTCGTCGGCAGGATCAAGGTCATCCAGTCGGACTACTCCCAGTACTCGTCCCGCTACCACGCCTTCCGCGAGGGCACTGTGCTGCCCGCGTTCGACCCCGCGCAGGGCGGCGGGGCGCTCATGGACCTCGGCATCTACGCCATCCACTTCGTCGTCGGGCTGCTCGGCCGGCCGAAGCGGGTCAGCTACACCGCGAACGTGCAGCGTGGGGTCGACACGTCCGGCGTGCTGATCCTCGACTACGGCGAGACCACGGCGGTCTGCGTGTGCGCGAAGGACTCGGACGGCCCCATCCGCAGCAAGATCCAGGGCGAGGACGGGTGGATCGTCGCCGACGGCTCCCCGAATGTGCTGCCATCGCTGAGCTACGCGACCCGCGGCGGCGAGCCCGAGCGGATCGACCTCACGAAGTACCCGCACCGCATGGTGGAGGAGTTCCGCGAGTTCGAGCGCATCATCCGCGAACACGACACCACCGAGCGCGACCGGCGCCTCGACCACAGCGCCGACGTGCTCTCCGTCCTGACCATCGCCCGAGAGGGGCTCGCATGACAACACCACTCATCCTCGTCGCGAACGCAGGCGAAGGCTCGATCTCGGTCTTCCGCTTCGACGGCGCCTCCCTCAAGCGGACCTCGGTCGCAACGGACCTGAAGGGATGCTCGAACTTCGTCGTCGACGCCAGCCGCGACCTCGTCTACGCCGCAGTCAAGGGCAGCCCCGCGGCGATCGTCACGCTGCGCCTCGACCGCGAGGCGGGCGAGCTCACCGAGATCTCGCGTCGCGAGACGCCCCGCGGCGGACTGAACTACGTCGCGCTGACGCGGGACGGATCCGCGCTGCTCGGCGCGGCCTACTCCGCCAGCTACGGCCTCCTCGCACCGATCGACGAGGGCACGGTCGGGGAGCCGACGACGATCGTCGAGCACCTGCACCTGCACTCCGTCGTGGCGAGCAGGGACGGCCGCTTCGCGTACTTCGTGTCGCTCGGCGACGATCTCGTCGGGCAGTACGCCATCACCGATGACCTCGAGCTCGAAGCGCTCCACCCGGTGGGTGCGACCGCGCCGACCGGCAGCGGCCCGCGCCACATCGTGCTCAACGACGCCCAGACGCAGGCCTACGTGATCACCGAGTTCAGCGGAGAGGTGCTGCGTTTCGAACGCGACTCGAGCACCGGCGTGCTCTCGTTCCTCGACTCTGCGAGCTACGCGGACGCGCTGCAGGGCCTGCAGCGCGGAACCCTCGGCGCGAATCCGCTGGAGCCCCGCTCGATCTGGGGAGCCGACGTGCACTGGGGCGCGGATGAACGGTTCCTATGGACCTCGGAGCGCACGACGAGCACTCTCGCGCCGCTCAAGGTTGCCGAGGACGGCTCCCTCGAGGACGCGAGGTCGTTCACCGTCACCCAGCAGCACCCCCGCGGGTTCGCGCTCAGCCCCGACGGCCGCTTCCTCGTCGCCGCAGGCGAAGGCGGGGCGCAGGTGTCGCTCTACGAAGTACGCGACGACCACCTCGCCGAGCTGCAGCAGGTCGAGACCGGCGCCGGCGCGAACTGGGTGCGCTGGGTCTGACGCGCGGCCCGGCTGTTAGCGTCGTGCCGTGACCGAGCCGATCATCCGCCCCGCCGTTCCCGCCGATGTCCCGCAGATCCTCGACCTCATCCACGGCCTCGCCGTGTACGAGCGCGAACCGGATGCGGTGAAGACGACCGAGGCGCAGCTGCACAGGAGCTTCTTCGGCGAGCGGCCTGCGGTGTTCGCGACCGTCGCCGAGGCGGCGGGAGCGAGCACAAGCGAGTCCGGCGCCCCTCGCCTCGACGGCATGGCGCTCTGGTTCCTGAGCTACTCGACGTGGGAGGGCGAGCACGGCATCTGGCTCGAAGATCTCTACGTGCGAGAGGATGCGCGCGGCAGCGGCCTCGGGACGGCACTCCTCCGCTCGCTCGCGCAGGAGTGCGTCGCGAAGGGCTACCGGCGCCTCGAGTGGTCGGTCCTCAAGTGGAACGAGCCGTCCATCGGCTTCTACAGGAGCCTCGGCGCGTTCCCCATGGACGATTGGGACACGTTCCGCCTCACGGGCGATCCGCTGCAGGCGCTGGGCGGCTGAGCAGGATCTCGCCGAGCCAGGCGGCGGCGGGTGGCGCGGCGCCCCGTCGGGTGACGTACGACACGTGCCGCTCCCCCAGGTCCTGCGCTGCTGGCCGCAGCACGACGTCGAAGTCGTGGTCGATGGCGGCGTCCGTCGAGAGGGCGAAGCCGAGCCCCTCGGCGACGAGGCCGTGGATCATGTAGAGGTCGTCCGTGCGCATGAGCTCCCGTACGGGGTAGCCGAGCGATTGGCCGACGCGGCGCAGCACGCGGTCTGAGGCTTCGTCGTTGCTGCGGCTGAAGACCCACGGCACCTCTCGCAGCTCGGCGAAGTCGATGCTGTCGCGGCTCGCCCATTCGCTGTTGCGCGCGACCATCACGCCGTATGGCTCGGTGAGGAGCCGCTGCAGCATGAGGTCCGGGACGGCGAAGGCGGGCTCCACGGACACGTCGAAGATGAGCCCCGCATGCACCTCGCCGCTCCTGAGCATCCGCACGATCTCCGTCGGCTCCCCTTCGACCACCTCGACGCGCACCGACGTGCGCTTCTGCAGGCTGGCGATGGCCGAGGGAAGCAAGCGTGAGCCCATCGAGGCGAACGTGCCCACGCGCAGGGTGACGACGCCCGCGTCGCGCTGATCGGCGACCAGCTGCTCGGCCCGGTCGATACGCGCGATCGCCTGCTCGATCTCGGCGGCGAACGACACTCCGAGCGGGGTCAGCGACGTGCCCCGCCGCCCGCGGTCGACGAGGCGCGCGCCGAGGTGCGACTCGAGGCTCCGCAGATGGTGCGTCACCGTCGGCACCCCGTACTGCAGCGCCTTCGCGGCACCCGTCAGGCTCCCATGCTCCTGGACGGCGAGGAGCACACGGAACTGCTGGAGGTTCATCACACCTAGAACGTATGTCACTGACGGCAGGATCCTGCTATATCGCCGTCGTCACTTCATTCCTAACCTGAACGCATGTCCATCCTCCACGCACCTGGCCCGAGCAGCGCCGCTCAGGTCGACGGCATCACGACCCCCGACGAGCGCCACATCCCGCGAGCGCAGTTCGAGACCCCGTACGCAGACGCCCTCCGCTCACTCGCCACCCACGACTGGCAGCGGATGCACGTGCCGGCACATCACGCGAAGGCGGTGAACGCGCCCGGCGTCGCGAGCATCGTCGGCGCCGACGCGCTGAGCCTCGACTTCCCGATGCTGTTCAGCGGCGTCGACCAGGAGACGTGGCGCCTCACGACGCCGGGCCGAGTCACCCCGCTCATGCGGGCGCAGGACCTGGCCGCCGATGCGTGGGGAGCGAGCCGCGTCTGGTTCACGACCAACGGGGCCTCCGGCGGCAACCACGTCGCGACGACCGTCGTGCGTGGCCTCGGCACCGAGTTCGCGGTGCAGCGCAGCGTGCACTCGAGCGTCATCGACGGCATCACGCACGCCAACCTGACCCCGCACTTCGTGCACGGGGCCGTCGACTCCGGGCTGGGTGCCGCGCACGGTGTGACGGCGGAGCAGGTCGCGGCGACCCTCGCAGAGCATCCGCGGTCCGCTGCCGTCTACATCGTCTCGCCGAGCTACTTCGGGGCGGTGGCCGATGTCCCGGCGATCGCGGCAGTAGCCCACAGGCACGGGGTGCCGCTCATCGTCGACGAGGCATGGGGTTCGCACTTCGGGATGCACCCGGCGCTCCCCACGAACGCGGCACGCCTCGGCGCAGACCTCGTCATCTCCAGCACCCACAAGGGCGCGGGATCGCTCACGCAGTCGGCCATGCTGCAGCTCGGTCACGGGCCTCACGCCCAGCACCTCGAGTCGCTCGTCGACCGAGTCGTTCGCTCGTACCAGTCGACGAGCTGCAGCGCCCTGCTGCTCGCCTCGCTCGATGAGGCGAGGCGGCACCTCGTGACCCGGCCAGACGCAGTCGACAACGCGCTTGCATCCGCACAGCGCATCCGCCGACTCGTGCACGACGACCGCAGGTACCGCGACGCGACTCCCGACATCCTCGCCAGCCCCGATGCCATCGCGAACGACCCCTTCAAGATCGCCATCGACACTCGAGGCGCCGGCATCACCGGCACGGATGCGCACTACCAGCTGCTCCGCGACCACCGTGTGTACTGCGAGCTGTCGACCCCCTCCGCGCTGCTGGTGCTCGTCGGCGCGACCGCTCGGGTCGACGTCGAGCGCCTGTGGGGCGCACTGCAGGCACTTCCCGAGGCGGAGGTCGAGCCGATTCGCCCCGTCTCGCTCCCCGCGAGCTGCGAGCGGGCGATGGGCCTCTCGGACGCGTTCTTCAGCCCCGTCGAGACGGTGCCGCACACGGAGGCGGTCGGCCGCATCTCCGCCGACTCGCTCGCCGCCTACCCGCCAGGTGTGCCCAACGTGCTGCCAGGCGAGGTGCTCAGCCAGGAGGTCGTCGACTTCCTCCGGCACACGGGCGCAGCGCCATCCGGCTACGTGCGCGGCGCGAACGACCCGGAGCTCTCCACGTTCCGCGTCGTCGCCTGAACCTCGATCCTGCCAACAACCCGCAGCGCGCACGCAGCGCCCAACCTCAGCACGACGACATCAGCACAAGGGAGTGTCATGTCCACGACAACCACCGCACATCCGCCTCAGGGCGAGATGCAGCGCGGCCTCAAGAACCGCCACCTGCAGCTCATCGCCATCGGCGGCGCCATCGGAACGGGGCTGTTCCTCGGCTCCGGCAAGCTCATCAGCGTCTCCGGGCCGTCGATCATCTTCGTCTACATGGTGATCGGGTTCTTCGTCTTCTTCATCATGCGCGCCCTCGGCGAGCTGCTGCTCTCGAACCTGCACTACAAGACCTTCGGTGACATCGCGAAGGACATGCTCGGGCCGTGGGCCGGCTTCTTCGTCTCCTGGAACTACTGGTTCTCGTGGGTGATCGCATGCGTCGCCGACATCGTCGCCATCACCGCCTACGTGCAGTGGTTCAACGCCGACATCCCGAACTGGCTGCCAGCGCTCATCGCCGTCGTCGTGCTCACCGTCCTGAACCTCCAGCCCGTGAAGTGGTTCGGCGAGACCGAGTTCTGGTTCGCGATCATCAAGATCGTCGCCATCCTCGGCCTCATCGCCGTGGGCATCGTGCTCATCCTCACCCGGTTCCAGAGCCCAGATGGCGACACCGCCACGCTCGCGAACCTCTGGGAGCACGGCGGGATGTTCCCCATGGGCGCGAGCGGGTTCGTGCTCGGCTTCCAGATGGGCATCTTCTCGTTCATCGGCGTCGAGCTCGTCGGCACGGCCGCCGCCGAGACCGAGAACCCGCGCAAGACCCTGCCGAAGGCCATCAACTCGATCGTCGCGCGCATCCTCATCTTCTACGTGGGCGCCCTCATCGTCATCATGAGCGTCACGCCGTGGGACAAGATCGAGGCGGGCAAGAGCCCGTTCGTGTCGACCCTCGCGATCGCCGGGTTTGGCCTCGCCGCGTTCGCGATCCAGCTGGTGGTGCTCAGCTCGGCCGCATCGAGCGCCAACTCCGGCCTGTACTCGGGCACTCGGATGCTGTTCGGGCTCTCGAAGGACGGTCACGCCCCGAAGGCGTTCGCGATGACCAGCAATCAGGGCGTGCCGACGAAGGCCGTCTTCTTCACCTGCGTCTTCCTCTTCTCTGCCATCCCGCTGCTCTTCGCGGGCGACGAGGTCATCGCCGCCTTCACGTTCGTCTCCTCGATGTGCGCGACCCTCATCCTCTTCACCTGGGGCTCCATCGTGGTCAGCTACATCGTGTACCTGCGCCGCTTCCCCGAGAAGCACCGCGCGTCGAAGTTCAAGATGCCGATGGCGCGCGTCGCGCCCTGGCTCGTGCTCGCCTTCTTCGTCTTCATCGCGGGCACGCTGCTGTACGGCGACGACACCCGGCTGCCGTTCCTCGCGGCCCCGGTCTGGTTCATCATCCTCACCGTCCTGTGGCAGCTGCGGAAGCGGAAGCTGCAGCGGGAGGGCCGTCCGCTGACCGCCCCGATCCCGACCATCCCGCATCCGCTCGACGAGCGGGACTGACCGGGTGGAGGTGCGGCATGCGCGTCGCACCTCCACCCTCTGCCCAGGACGGGCGGGCATGCTCAGCGCATGAGGAAGCTGATGCTGAACACGTACCTGTGGGTGGCGGTCGCCTTCTACGTCGTCGCCCTCGCCGATCTCGCGAACGACGGCAGCATCTGGATCGTCTGGTTCGCCCTCGGCATGGTGTTCACGATCATCGCCTTCCGGAGACCGAAGCCCGAGCCTCACCCCGAGACCGCCGAGCAGAAAGAGAAACCGTGACCGCAGATCTGAGCAAGGGCGACCGCGTGAGCTGGAACACCCCGCAGGGCCGCACGCAGGGCGAGGTCGTCGAGAAGAAGACGAGGGACTTCCAGTTCGACAAGCAGAAGTTCACCGCCTCCGAGGACGAGCCGGCGTACATCATCGAGTCGGAGAAGTCTGGGGCGAGGGCCGCGCACAACGGATCCGCGCTGCGCAAGCTCTCGTAGGCTGGAGCGCATGGCAGATACCGTTCTCGAGACCGCCGACCGCCACTACGAGTCTTCGCTTGAGGGCAACGACGTGCGCCTCGTCGTCGCCGACATGGACGGCACGCTGCTGCTCGATGACCACACGGTTCCCGACGCGTTCTGGGCTCTCCTGCAGCGGATGCGCGAGGCTGGCGTCGAGTTCACCCCCGCGAGCGGCCGACAGTACGCGACCCTCGCGAAGCTCTTCGAACGCGACTCCGACGGCATGTCGTTCATCGCCGAGAACGGCACGTTCGTGGTCCGCGACGGCGAGGAGGTCAGCTCGCTGACGCTCGACGAGTCGTTCATCCGGCAGGCGATCGCGCTCCTGCGCGGCCTCATCGAGAAGGGCCACGACCTCGGAATCGTGCTGTGCGGCAAGAAGTCGGCGTACATCGAGCGCGGCGACGACGCGTTCATCGCCGAGGCCCGCAACTACTACGAGGCGCTCACGGTCGTCGACGACATGCTCGGCACCGATGACGAGTACGTGAAGATCGCCGTCTACGACTTCTCCGAGGTCGAGACCGGGGCAGCCGCCGAGGTGGACGAGCTGCGCGAGTCCCACAGGGTCGTCGTGTCCGGCCACCACTGGATGGACATCATGCCGCCGGAGGCCAACAAGGGCCTCGCCGTGCGCCAGCTGCAGGAGCGCCTCGGCGTGACCTCGGAGCAGACGGCGGTCTTCGGTGACTTCTTCAACGACGTCGAGATGTTCGCGGAGGCCGAGCGCTCGTACGCGATGGCTGGCGCGCATCCCGAGGTCAAGGAGCTCGCGAAGTACCTCGCCCCCTCCAACCAGGATCAGGGCGTCGTCACCGTCGTGAGCGCGCTCCTCGACGCGCAGGCGTAGCGCTCCAAACCCGTTGCTCCCCGAGCCCCGGGGATGTGTCCGTGCTGGGTCCCGGCGACCGTGATGGGTTTCCGTGACCGTGATGGGTTTTCGCTCGGGCTCGTGATGGGTTTCTGCGACTGGTGATGGGTTATTTCCCATCACGGTCACCGAAACCCATCACGGCACCGTTCGGGCTTCCGACTGAATGCCCACGGCTCGCGTCTGGGCCCCTCGCAGGCAAGGCCGGGGCCGCAGCCGGCTGTGACCTGACGCTGGCGAGCACAGTTGTGGCCCGGTGCTATTCCCCGGATGGGGAATGACACCAGGCCACAACTTCCCGCGCCGATGCTGCGAACTTTCCCGCGTGGATGCTGCGGACTCTCCCGCGTGGATGCGCGCGACCGGTGGGCGAATCCACCGGTCAGGGAGCTCGCAACCTGCCTCGCCCCCGGACCAGGAACAGGGCGTTGCCACCGTCGTGACCAAACTGCTCGGCGCGCAAGTAGAGGACTAGGAGCTTTCACGCGCAGACGAGGCGCCCACGAGCAGGACTCCGTCGACTCTCGTTGGCACGGGCTCGCGGGGGTCCTCCCTCAGCTCGTCCGGCAGGAACCGATCAGGGGTGCTCTGCCAGGTGACCGGCCTCGTCCACCGGTCGATGGCGGAAGCACCCACTGAGGTGCTCGAGGGACTCGTCGAAGCGGGGTACGGTCCACCGTGCGTGGTGGACCAGGCCACCCGCACCCCCGTCGGCACGCCGTTCACCACGACCCGTCCACTCGTCGCCGCTGCGACGTCGACGAGCCCCTCGATCATCTCGAAGTCACCATCCACGGCGTGCACGGTTGTCGTCAGTTGCCCACCGAGCGACGAGAGCGCGCCAGCCAGGTCGTCGAATGCGGCGTAGGTGACCAGCACGGTTGCTGGACCGAACGTCTCCTCCGTCAGTGTGCCGCTCAGCTGCTCGATCGGAACTGCCACGAGCGTCGGTGCGACTCCGCTCGGGGAGACCGATCCCGGCGTGCGCTCCTCCGCCCCACCCGCTCGGAGCTCCGCGAGGCGATGCAGGTAGCGCTCGGTGATATTCGATGACAGCAGCCGCCGGGGCTCAGCCACGGCGAGGAGCTCGGAGATCGCCTCGATCAACGCCGACGCGTCGCGCGGCAGGAAGATGAGGCCCGGTTTCGTGCAGAGCTGACCGGCACTCGAGGTGACAGCAGAGACCAGTTGCTGTGCGAGCCCGGCGACGTCGGTCCTCGCCGCCTCGGGAGCGATGATCGTCGGGTTCGTGCTGCTCATCTCCGCGAAGACCGGAATCGGGACAGGTCGCGCTGCCGCGAAATCGAACAGTGCACGCCCACCCGCGGCGGACCCCGTGAACCCGACTGCGGCAACGCTCGGGGCCTCCACGAGCGCTCGGCCAGCATCCGCCTCGGTCACGATCTGCAGCGCATCCGGCGGGATGGCATGGCCAGCCAGGGTCTCGCGGACAAGCCCGAACGTCGCCATGCTCGTCATCGGCAGGTCTGGATGCGCCTTGACGATGACGGGGCAGCCCGCGGCCAGCGCAGACACCGTATCCCCGCCGAACACTCCGAACGCGAACGGGAAGTTGCCCGCCGCGAAGACGACAACTGGGCCGACCGGCACGCGAAGTCGGCGCAGCTCCGGCCCATTCGCTGAAGCGTGGTCAACGGCGGCGTCGAGGTAGCTCCCCTCGACGATGACATCCGCGAACAGCTCGGCCTGTGACGCGGTCCGTTCGATCTCACCACGGAGGCGAACCTCGTCGAGGTGGGTCTCGGCTGACGCGATCGCGACCAGATCGTGGTCTCCTCGGAGCGCCGCAGCGACAGCGCGGAGCGCCCGAGCTCGTCCCCCTCGCCCCAGGGCACGAAGCTCCGAGGCCGCGTGCGAACTGGCCGCGGCCACAGCGCGGATGGTCGGCTCAGCGGTAGCGACGCTCATCCCTTGACCGCGCCCGCGCTCAGCCCCTGGACGAGGTACTTCTGCACGTAGGCGAAGACCGCGACGACAGGAACCACCGCGACCACGCCACCCGCCGCGAGTGCCCCGAAGTCGGTGCCGAACTCGCCGAGCAGGTAGCTGAGGCCGACCGGGATCGTGAACTGATCCTGCGACGTGATGAACATGATCGCGAACAGGAAGTTGTTCCATGCGCTGATGAACGCGAACGATCCGACGGCGACGATGCCCGGCTTCAGGAGGGGCAGCACGACGGTGATGAAGGCCCGGAATCGGGAGCACCCATCCACCCACGCCTGCTCCTCCAGATCGATCGGCACGTTGCGTATGAAGCCCGCCATCAAGACCAGCGACAGCGGCAGTTGGAACACGGTGTCGGAGATGATGAGCGCCCAGAGCGAGTTCGTCAGCCCGAGCCCGTTGAACACCTGGAAGAGCGGGATCAGGAGCATGGCGCCCGGGATGAACTGCGTGCACAGCATGATCAGCACGAACGCAGACTTGCCGCGGAATGCGAAGCGGGCGAGCGCGTAGCCGCCGAGGAGCCCGATCACCGTCGAGATGATGAGACTGACGCCGGCGACATACAGGCTGTTGAGGAAGAAGACGCCGAAGCCGTTGCCGTTCCACACCTTGATGAAGTGGTCGAACGTGATCGGCCACGGGACGAGTGAGGTCGACCCGGCGGGCCGGAACGCGAAGAGCAGCATCCAGTAGAACGGGACGAGCGTGAAGATGAGCGCGATGGTCAGCGGCACGGCGAGCAGGAGCCGGTCGAGCAGCGGCTTCGGCCGCGGCTTGTTGAGCGGCGCCTGTGTCTTGCTCCGCGGCGCCTCGGGTTCGGTAGGTGCCGGGAGCCCCTGCGGTTGCGCGAGTGTGGTGAGGGACATGTCAGTTCTCCCGTCCGAAGCGGTTGGCTCGGAGATAGATCACGGTGAACACGATGAGGATGATGAAGGCGATGACGGTGAGCGCTGAGCCGTAGCCGAACTCACGGTCGAAGATGGCGGTCTGAGCGACATAGAGCGGGAGTGTCGTCGTCGAACCTGCGGGCCCACCGCCTGTCAGCGTGAAGAGGAGGTCGACGTTGTTGAACTCCCACACCGCCCTCAGCAGGGTCGCGATGACCACGGCCTGACGCACGTGGGGCCAGGTGATCGACACGAACTTGCGGATGCGGCCCGCACCATCCATCTCGGCGGACTCGTAGAGGTCCTGCGGCACCGACTGCAGGTCCGCGAGGATGAGGATCGCGAAGAACGGGGCGCCCTTCCAGAGCTCCGCGAGCACTGCGGCCCAGAATGCGGTTCCCTCGCCGGACAGCAGCGAGGTTCCGTACTGCACAAGGCCCATGTCGGCGAGGTACCGGCCGAGGCCCGTGGTCGGGTTGTAGATGAGCAGCCAGATCGTGGTCGTCAGGATCCCGGCAACAGCCCACGGCGTGAAGACCAGTGAGCGGACGATACCGCGGCCCTTGAACGCCTGGTTGATGAGAAGCGCCAAGATCATGCCGAACACGAACTGGAGCCCGACCTCGACAACCACCCATTGGAAGGTGAACCCGAGGCTGCGCCAGAACTTCTCGTCTGCGGCGATGTCAGCGAAGTTGCCCAGGCCGACGAAGCCGTTGTAGATGGGGAACGTCGGGTTGTACTGCTGCAGGCTGTAGTAGAAGACGCTGCCGACCGGGTAGACCAGGAAGATCAGCACCAACGCAGCGGCGGGCGCGATCAGCGCGTACGGATACCACTTGGTGCGGTTCATACGCCGGCGGGGAGGCTTCTGAAGGGGGACCGTTTTCGTCATCATTTCCTTTCCACCGTGGCGGGAGAGAGAGCTCCCGCCACGGTGAAGCTCGGTCGCAGGATCACGAGGTGAGTTCCAGGAACCGTTCGTTGGCCTCCGTGAGCGAATCGGCCCACTTGGAGCAGAACTCGGAGGCGGTCATCTGCCCCTGCAGGACCCGCTGCCAGTCCGGGAGCATGTCGGTGCCCGTGATGGAGGTCCACTCGGGCAGGTAGTAGGGGACGTTCATGGAGACGGCGTTCGGGCTCTGGCTCGCTGCGATCGCGGTCGAGATGGCCGGGTTGTCCTGCACCCACTGGTCTTCGAAGACCGCGGTGTTGCCCGGGATGTATCCGGAGGCCTCGGCCCAGAAGCTGTTGCCCTCCTGGCTCATGGTGAACTCGAGGAACTTCGCCGCAGCTTCCTTCTTCTCACTCTGCTCGAACATGGCGAATCCGGCGGTGACACGGCCGATGACCTCGACCCCGTTCGCGGCTGGGAACGGTGCATGCACGGCGATCTGCTCGGGCTCGAGCGTTTGGAGCATGGTCGGGTATGAGCCGATGGAGTGGCTCAGCATCCCCGCTCCCCCGCCCGTGAACTGGGCGATCATCACTTTGAAGTCGGCCGTCAGGTCGCTTTCGGCCGTCGTGGCCTTGTAGAGCTCTGCGTACTTCTCAGTGGCCTCGACGATGGCGGGGTCGTCGAGCGTGGCCTTTCCGCTCTCGTCGAAGATCTCCGAGATGCCTGCGCGGGTGTAGACCATCTCCATGAACTGCGGGAAGAAGCCGTTGCCTCCGCGGATCGTGTACCCGAACTGCCCTGTGGACTGATCAGTGAGGGCGACGGCGGCCGCGTCGAACTCCTCCCAGGTCGTGGGGGCCTCGAGACCCGCATCGGCGAGCCAGTCGGCCCGGGAGTACAGGGTGTCGGCGATGGCGGTCGCCGGGGTCATGTAGAGGGCACCGTCCGGCACTGCCTTTCGGGTGCTGTCGACGAGGCCGGGATCAAGCTGGTCTTCCCAGTTGCCGTCCGCGATGAGGTCGTCGATCGGGGCCAGCGCACCCTGCGCGACAAGCGCGGACAGGTCCGAGGCCTTCGGGGTGACGAGGTCCGGCGTCGAGTTCGTGGCGATCGCGGTGCCGATCTTCTGCATGTAGGAGTCGGTCGGCAGCCCGAGGTACTCGACTTTGATGTCCGGGTTCTCGGCCTCGAACATCGAGATCAGCTCCTGCAGGCTCTCGGTGCGCTCAGGACGCGTGTCCGTATCCCAGAGCTGGAGCGTGACGACACCGTCTTCGCTGGCGTCACCTCCGCCGGCGCACGCCGTGAGTGCGAGGGTCGTTGTGAGTGCACCTGCGAGCGCGATGGTCGTGAGCTTCCGTCTCCGGGGGTGAGAACGCGTCATTGCGATTCCTTTCGTGGCGTCGTTGCCTCAACAGCGCCAATCGGCGATGCGGTCGATCATATACTAGACACCATACATGCTCGATTAGATCGTGCTAGTGTCCATCTCGAAGGAGGGCCACATGAGCTTTGAACCATTGGCCCCGATGGCGACGCCGTTGTCGCGTACGGGGCATGTTGTTGAATCACTGAGGAAGTCGATCCTCTCCGGAGCACTTCGAGCTGGGCAGCCCCTGGTCGAATCAGAGCTCGCAGCGAGCTTCGGAGTATCCAAGACCCCCGTGCGAGAAGCGCTGAAGACGTTGGCAGGCCTCGGCCTGGTCTCGATGATGGAGTACCGCGGAGCCGTCGTGAGGTCTGTCGATTTCGAGATGGCACGTTCCGTCTTCGAGGTTCGCTGCCTCCTCGAACCCGAGGCTGTGAGGCTCGCCGTGACGAACGGCATCGACCTCTCGGCGGCACGGCTCGCGCTTCAGCGCTCGGAGGCGGCGGTCGACAGCGCCGAGCGAAGCATCGCCAATCGCGACTTCCACCGCCTCACCTACGCGAGCTGCGGCAACCCGCTTCTGCTGTCGATGCTCGACGACCTCCGCGACCAGACCGCCCTCATCAGCGTGACCGCCTGGCGAAACGGCATCACCTGGGTCCATGAGGCTCACGAGCACGTGGCGATCCTCGAAGCCGCCGAGCGAGGAGACGCAGTCGAAGCCAAGCATCTCGTCGACCTCCACATCCGACGCTTCACGGAACACGCCCTCTCCCTCCTGGAGGAACACGATGCATGAGAACGCTGCCCGCCTTGCTGACGTCGTCGCCATCCCCGTGACGCCCTTCACCGACGGCGCTGTCGACTTCGACGACCTCCGCCTCGTCCTCGACCGGATGCTCGACGCAGGCGTGCGAGTCCTGACGCCCAACGGCAACACCGGCGAGTTCTACGCCCTTCGCCCCGACGAGCGACTGCAGGTACTGCAGGCCGTTGCCGCGCACGCCGCCGGACGCGCACTGATCGTCGCCGGAGTCGGCTTCGACACCGAGACGGCCATCGCCGACGGTCTCGCAGCCGCCACCGCTGGCGCCGAGATGGTGATGATCCACCAGCCGGTGCATCCCTATGTCTCCCGTGCAGGATGGATCGACTACCACGCGACGATCGCGGATGCGCTCCCCGAGCTGGGCGTCGTGCTCTACATCCGCAACCCCTGGGTGAACGGCGACATGATCGCCCAGCTCTCAGCGCGCTGCCCGAATGTGGTCGGAGTGAAGTACGCGGTCGCCGACCCCGTCATGTTCGCGCGAGTGAAAAGCGCGGCTCCGCACCTCGTCTGGATCGCTGGGCTCGCCGAACCGTACGCCCTCTCGTACTTCGCGCACGGTGCGACCGGTTTCACCTCGGGTCTCGTCTGCGTCAACCCGCGACTCTCCCTCGACCTTCTCCGCACGCTGCAGGCGGGCGATCTCAGCGCAGCGCGACGCCTCACGGAGTCGATCAGCGAGTTCGAGGAGCTCAGAGCACTCGACTCGAACGCCAACAACGTCAGCGTCATCAAGGAGGCACTCTTCCAGCTCGGGATCGGCTCGAAGGCCGTGCGTCCGCCCAGCCATGAGGTCGACGAGGCGACCTCGGCGCGGGTGTCGAGGATCCTCGCCGAATGGTCGGTCGAGCACGAGCTGCAGCCGAGCGTCGACCTCGCGGCGAACGCGTGAAGATCGTCGGCCTCGAGGCGTTCCTCGCGCGCGTCGGCGACCGCCCGCGCGTGCTCGTTCGCCTCGATACCGATGAGGGTGTGTCCGGCTGGGGAGAGGCCTACAACCACGGGCCGGATGGGGCGCTCTTCCCGATCTTCCAGTACCTGCTCGAGCAGATCGAGAACGAGGATCCGACTCGAGTCGAGCACGTCACGCAGAAGATGCTGCGTCTGGCGCGCTTCCCACCGGGCGCGCTTGGCCTGGCGGCCATCGCCGCGATCGACCACGCCCTCTGGGACATCGCCGCCCGCTCGCTCGGGGTGCCTGTGTACCGCATCCTCGGCGGTCGCGTGCGCGACCGGGTCAGCGTCTACTGCGGCCTCTACGCTGCCCCGGACCCAGAAGATGTTCGAGACCGCACAGCAGAGCTCAACGAGCGCTACGGGTTCACATCCTTCAAGCTGAGCCCGTGGCGTTCTGACATCCACGAGCGCAGATGGGGCCTCGTCGTGAACGAGGTGGCCTCGTACTTCGGCGACATCCGAGAGCACGCGGACCCACGTTGGGACTTCAGCTTCGATGCCCACGCCCAGATCTTCGAACCGTACAAGGCGATCGAGCTGGGCAACGCGCTCGCGCCCTACCAGCCGATGTTCCTCGAGGAGCCGCTCAGACCTGAGCACTTCGCGTCCTGGGGACACCTGCGGAGTCAGCTCAGGGTTCCGCTTGCGACCGGCGAGAGCCTCTACTCGGCCCATGAGTTCCTCTCGCTCTTCAACGCCGGCGGAGTGGACATCGCACAGCCCGACATCGCGGTGGTCGGTGGGCTGTCGCAGATGCGCCGTATCGCGACCGTCGCCGAACTGCACAACATCATGCTCGCCCCGCACAACCCCATGGGGCCACTGGCAACCGCGCACAATGTGCACTTCGCGGCCGCTTGCAGCAACTTCCTGACGCTCGAGTACAAGTTCGACGACACCACCTGGTGCCCGGATCCCTACGTTCCGTGTGATGGCTACCTGGACCTGCGCGACGATCGGCCAGGCTGGGGCATCACGATCGATGAGGAGGCCCTGCGAGCGTCGGATACCACCGTCTGGCACCGCGCGTTGAACGTCCGGCCTGATGGCGCCTGGGGCTGGGCCTAGCTGCCGCCCCTCACGCCGAGCAGACAGTTGTGGCCTGGTGCTGTTCCCCGGAGGGGGAGCAGCACCAGGCCACAACGCTGCCGTGTGGGTGCGCGCGGCCGGCGGGCGCATCCGCCGGCCGCGCGCCGCCTCGGCGAGTCAGCCCCGCACGAGCTACGCGCGGTCGGGGGCCGCTTCGATGAACGTCGTCGGCACGTAGCGCTTCAGCTGCGTGACGTGCGACGGGTTCAGCTCCTCGAGGGAGTGCGCGCCGAGGAGCTTCATGGTGCGGATGATCTCGTCGGAGAGGATCGCGATGGTGCGGTCGACGCCCTCGCGCCCGCCGGCCATGAGGCCGTACAGGTAGGCGCGGCCGATCATCGTGAAGTTCGCGCCGAGCGCTACGGACGCGACGATGTCTGCGCCGTTCATGATGCCCGTGTCGACGCCGATCTCGAGGTCACGGCCGACCTCGCGTGCAACGGCGGGGAGCAGGTGGAAGGGGATCGGAGCCCGATCCAGCTGCCGCCCGCCGTGGTTGGAGAGGACGATGCCGTCGACGCCGAGGTCGGCGAACGTCTTCGAGTCCTCCAGGTTCTGGACGCCCTTGATGACGATCTTGCCCGGCCACATCTCGCGGATGACCTTGAGGTCCTCGAAGTTGATCGTCGGGTCCATCGCCGAGTCGAGCAGCTCGCCGACCGTGCCGCCCGTCGTCGCGAGCGACGCGAACTCGAGCTTCGGGGTCGTGAGGAAGTCGATCCACCACCAGGGGCGCGGGATGGCGTTGATGATCGTGCCGACGGTCAGCTGCGGCGGGATCGAGAAGCCGTTGCGCTTGTCGCGCAGGCGGGCGCCTGCGACGGGGGTGTCGACCGTGAAGTGCAGCGTGTCGAAGCCAGCCTTCGCGGCGCGCTCGACGAGGCCGTAGGAGATCGAGCGGTCCTTCATGACGTACAGCTGGAACCAGTTGCGGCCGTTCGGGTTGACCTTCGCGACCTCTTCGATCGTCGTCGTTCCGAGCGTCGACAGAGTGAAGGGGATGCCCGCGGCGGCGGCAGCGCCGGCACCGGCGGTCTCGCCCTCGGTCTGCATGAGGCGCGTGAACCCGGTCGGGGCGATCGCGAACGGCATCGCCATCGGCCCGCCGAGCACAGTGCTCGACGTGTCGACGTTCGCGACGTCGCGCAGCACGGACGGGTTGAACTCGACGTCGCGGAACGCGGTGCGCGCGCGACGCAGCGACAGCTCGCCCTCGGCGGCGCCGTCGGTGTAGTCGAACGCCGCCTTCGGGGTGCGCCGCTTCGCGATGCGTCGCAGGTCCTCGATCGTCAGCGCCGAGTTGAGGCGGCGGCGACGGCCGTTGAGGTCGGGCTTCTTGAACTGCATGAGCTCGAGCAGCTCGAGGGGCTTGGGGGCTTGACGTTTCACCATGGGGCAGCTGCCTTTGCTTCTATCGGGTGATCTTCGGGTCGTAGCGGATGATCTGCGTCGATCTGGCGACGATGGAGCGGATCTCAGAGAGACTGTCGGGAATCCAGCCGTGCGCGCGCGCCTGCACAAGCAGGTTACCCATCGCGGTCGCCTCGACGGGGCCCGCGAGCACGGGCATCCCGGATCGGTCGGCCGTCGCCTGGCAGAGGAGCGCGTTCTGCGATCCGCCGCCGACGATGTGGATGACGCTCACCGGATGCTCGGCGAGGGCCGAGGCTGTTGTGACGGCCTCGGCGAACGCCTGCGCGAGGCTCTCCACGATCGAGCGGACGATGCCGGCTGGTGTCGTCGGGGCCTCGAAGCCACGCTCGGTGAGCCACTCGGCGATGCGCCCAGGGATGTCGCCTGGCGCCATGAAGACGGGGTCGTTGACGTCGAAGATCGGCACGTCGCCGCCTACCTGGGCGGCGTCGGCGAGCAGCTGCTGGAGGGTGCTCGATCGCTGCGCGTCCGTCGCGGCCGGTTCCCAGTGCCGCTGCGATTCCGACAGCAGCCAGAGGCCCATGACGTTGTGCAGGAAGCGCACGCGGCCGTCGACGCCGCCCTCGTTCGTGAAGTTCGCCTCGCGGGCGGCGTCGGTGACGACCGCCTCGTCGAGCTCGAGGCCGACGAGGCCCCACGTGCCGCACGAGATGTACGCGAAGTCGCGCCCCTCGTTGGGGATGGCGACGATCGCGGAGGCCGTGTCGTGGGAGCCGACCGCGATGACGTCGATGTCACGCCCGACGACGCGCGCCGCCTCGCCCTCGAGCGAGCCGAGCACGGCACCAGGGTCGACGAGGTGCGGCAGGATGCGGGCGGGAACCCCAACGCGCTCGGCGAGCTCCGCATCCCACTCACGCGTGTCGGCGCGAAGCAGACCCGTGGTCGAGGCGTTCGTGCGCTCGGCGACCTGCGCGCCCGTCAGCCAGTAGGCGAGCAGGTCGGGAAGGAGCAGCAGCTGGTCGGCGAGGCCCAGCAGCTCACCGTCGGTCGCGAGCTGGAAGACGGTGTTGAAGGGAAGGTGCTGGAGGCCGTTGCGGCGGTAGAGCTCCTCGGCGGAGGCGATGGCGTGCACGGCTTCGACGCCCCGGGCAGTCCGCTCGTCGCGGTACGCGTACGGGACCCCGAGGAGGCGCCCCTCGCGCAGCAGCGCGTAGTCGACCGCCCACGAATCGATGCCGATGCTCGCGATCTGGCCTGGCGCGTCCCGCTCGGCCGCGGCCAGCCCGTCGAGGACGTGCTGGTAGAGGCCGAGGAGGTTCCAGTGCAGCCCGTCGCGCGTGCGGACGGGGTTGTTCGGGAAGCGCGCCTCGTGGCGCATCGTGAGCACGCCGTCGGTGATCGTGCCCGTGATGACGCGACCGCTCGTGGCTCCGAGATCGACCGCCGCGACCGTGCGGGGCGCTTCCGCCCCGCCCCGGCCTGCGGCGCTCGATCCCTGCGCAGCAGACTCGGTCATCGCAGGAAGGCCGCCGCGACGCCCGAGTCGACGGGGATGTGCAGGCCGGTCGTGCGTGTGAGTTCGGGGCCCGTGAGCACGTACACCGCGTCGGCGACGTTCTCCGGAACGACCTCGCGCTTGAGGATGGTGCGGTTCGCGTAGTACTGGCCGAGGTCCTCTTCCTTGACGCCGTAGGTCGCGGCGCGGTTGGCGCCCCAGCCTGCCGCGAAGATGCCGGAGCCGCGCACGACGCCGTCGGGGTTGATGCCGTTGACGCGGATGCCGTGCTCGCCGAGCTCGACCGCGAGGAGGCGGACCTGGTGGGCCTGGTCGGCCTTCGTCGCGGAGTACGCGATGTTGTTCGGGCCAGCGAAGACGGAGTTCTTCGAGGAGATGTAGATGACGTCGCCGCCGAGCTTCTGCTCGACGAGCGCCTTCGCGGCGGCCTTCGACACGAGGAAGGAGCCCTTCGCCATGACGTCGTGCTGCAGGTCCCAGTCCTTCTCGGTCGTCTCGAGGAGCGGCTTCGAGAGGGAGAGGCCCGCGTTGTTGACGACGAGGTCGATGCCGCCGAACGCGAGGAGAGTCGCGTCGATGGCAGCCTGCACGCCTGCGGCGTCCGCGACGTTCGCTGCGACGCCGATCGCGACGTCGGTGCCGCCGAGCTCGGCGGCGGCGGCCTGCGCCTTCTCGAGGTCGAGGTCGGCGACGACGACGCACGCGCCTTCGGCTGCGAGGCGGGTCGCGATGGCCTTGCCGATACCGGATGCGGCACCCGTGACGAAGGCGATGCGGCCCTGGTGCGTCTTCGGCTTCGGCATGCGCTGCAGCTTCGCCTCCTCGAGAGCCCAGTACTCGATGCGGAACTTCTCCTCGTCGGAGATCGGGGAGTAGCTCGAGAGCGCCTCGGCGCCACGCATCACGTTGATCGCGTTCAGGTAGAACTCACCGGCGACGCGGGCGGTCTGCTTGTTCTTGCCGTAGGAGAACATGCCGACGCCGGGGACGAGCACGATGAGCGGGTCGGCGCCACGGATGGCGGGCGACTCGGCCGTCGCGAACTTGTCGTAGTAGGCCTTGTAGTCGGCGCGGTACGCCGCGTGCAGCTCCTCGAGGCGAGCGCGCTGCTCCTCGACGGTTGCCGTCGTGGGCAGGTCGAGCACGAGCGGCTTGACCTTGGTGCGCAGGAAGTGGTCGGGGCAGCTCGTGCCGAGGGCGGCGAGCTCGGTGAGCTTCTCGCTCGCGAGGAAGTCGAGCACGCGCTCATCGTCGGTGAAGTGCCCGATCATGGGGGCGTCGTGCGAGGCGACGGCTCGGATCGACGGCGCGAGGGCTGCCGCGCGCGCACGGCGCTCGTCGGCGGGGAGCGCCTCGAAGCCGCTCACGACGCCGCCAAAGGGGTCGGCCTTGCCGTGTGCATCGATGTACGCCGATGCGGTCTCGATGATCCAGAGCGAGTTGCGCTCCGATTCCTCGGAGGTGTCGCCCCACGCGGTGATGCCGTGCCCACCGAGGATGCAGCCGATGGCCTGCGGGTTCTCATCCTTGATGTTGGCGATGTCGAGGCCGAGCTGGAAGCCGGGGCGGCGCCAGGGCACCCAGACCACCTTGTCGCCGAAGATCTTCGCCGTCAGCTCCTCGCCATCGGCCGCTGTCGCGATCGCGATGCCCGAGTCGGGGTGCAGGTGGTCGACATGCGCCGCATCCACGAGGCCGTGCATGGCCGTGTCGATGGACGGGGCCGCGCCTCCCTTGCCGTGCAGGCAGAAGTCGAAGGCCGCGACCATCTCGTCCTCGCGCTCGACGCCAGGGTAGACGTTCGTGAGCGCGCGGAAGCGGTCGAGGCGGAGCACGGCGAGGCCCTGCTCGGTGAGCGTTCCGAGGTCTCCCCCGGAGCCCTTCACCCAGAGCAGCTCGACGGGCTCGCCCGTCACGGGGTCGGTCTCGGTGCCCTTCGCGGAGGTGTTCCCACCCGCGTAGTTCGTGTTCTTCGGGTCTTCGCCGAGGCGGTTGCTGCGCGAGATGAGATCGGCTGCTGCTGGGTTCGTCATGTCAGTTCCTTCGAAGCTCGTGAGGTCGGTGAGGGGTGACGCTTACGCGCCCCAGCTGGCCTGGACGCCGCCGACGCGCTCCTCGGCGACCTGCTGCTCGTACCCGGATGCACGGAACGCGGCGAGCGGGTTCGCGGGCAGGCCGCGCGACTCGCGCCACTCGGCGAGGGCGGGGCGCACGTCGGTGGAGAACGCGTCCATGTAGATCTCGTGTGCGACGAGCACGTCGCCGGACTTCTGCGCCGCCGTGAGGGCGTCCTTGTCGATGAGCAGCGCGCGGGCCGTCATCTCCTGCACGTTGAGGACGGAGCGCATCTGGCCCTGGATCTTCGACTCCACGTTGTGGCACTGGTCGAGCATGAAGGCCACGTCGGGGTTGTTGAGCCCACCGCCGCGGATGACCTCGGCGAGGATGCGGAACAGCTGGAACGGGTCAGCCGAGCCGACGATGAGGTCGTCGTCGGCGTAGAAGCGCGAGTTGAAGTCGAAGGAGCCGAGGCGTCCGAGGCGCAGCAGCTGCATGACGATGAACTCGATGTTGGTGCCTGGCGCGTGGTGGCCGGTGTCGAGGCAGACCATGGCCTTGTCGCCGAGGGCCGCGACCTGCACGTAGCTCGTGCCCCAGTCCGGAACGTCGGTGTGGTAGAAGGCCGGCTCGAAGAATTTGTACTCGAGCACGAGGCGCTGGTCGTCGCCGATGCGAGCGTAGATCTCCTGCAGCGAGTCGTGCAGGCGGTCCTGTCGGCCGCGCAGGTCGGCCTGGCCGGGGTAGTTGGAGCCCTCGGCGAGCCAGATCTTCAGGTCGCGCGATCCGGTCTCGTCCATGACGTCGATGCAGCGGAGGTGGTGGTCGATGGCCTTGCGGCGCACCGCTGCGTCTTCGTGCGTGAGGGCGCCGAACTTGTAGTCGTCGTCCTGGAACGTGTTGGAGTTGATCGTGCCGAGCTCGACACCGAGGTCTTCCGCGTGCTTGCGGAGCGCGCCGAAGTCGTCGACGACGTCCCACGGGATGTGCAGGGCCACGCTCGGGGCGAGTGCGGTGTACGTGTTGACCTGTGCTGCGTCGGAGATCTTCTCGAACGGGTCGCGCGGCGTGCCTGCCGTCTGGAACACCTTGAATCGGGTGCCTGAGTTGCCGAACGCCCAGGACGGGAGCTCGATGCCCTGTCCTTCGAGCGCTGCAAGCTGGTCTGCGGAGAGGATGCTCACGGTTCGTCGCCTTCGTTGGTCGGTTGCGGATGCGCTCCCGGGCCGAACGACGTCGTCCACGGCTTCGGGAACTCGATTCACGGTGTGTGGGCGAGAGAGGATGCCTGTTCGCGCCGAACCGTATTGAATCGTTTCAGTGATCTCAGATTACGAGCCGGAGTGAATCGTGTCAAGCACGCGCGGCGGTTCACGCGCGCTCACCGGGGCGAGCCGGGCGAACGATCCGCGTGAACACGGACGAAACCCGCATCCACTACCCTCGGAAAGCGCATTCCAGGACACCGCACGAGCAGGGACCATCGCACGCACATGACACAAACCCACCCGATGGCCGAGCTGCCACACCCTCGCCGCCTCTTCGACCTCGGTCCCCACAACGGCGCGCACCGCGTCGCGATCCGCGCCGGCATCTCCGTGGGCATCCCACTCCTGATCCTGTGGAGCATCGGACACGTCGAGCTCGCGCTCTACTCGACCTTCGGCGCCTTCGTCTCGTTCTACGGGCGCAGCCACTCGCACGTGATCCGCGCTCGCCTGCAGAGCGGCGTAGCGATCGGCATGGTCGGCGCCGTCAGCGTCGGTGCCGCGGTGAGCCTCTCCGAGCAGCGCGAGTGGCTCATCCTTCCAGCCACCGCCGTCTACGCGGCGGTCATCACGGGTGCCGCCCAGCGGTTCGGATGGAAGCCGACTGGCGCGCTCTTCCCCGTCTTCGCGCTCTCCGCGACGGCGTCCATCCCGGGAGGAGAGTCGGATGCGCTCCTCGCGGCCGGCACGGCCGCCGCGTCGGCTGCGTTCGCCCTGATCGTCGGCATCGCGGGCCTGACCCGCCCAGCCGCCCGCGACTTCGAGCGCCGGGCACGAGCATCCGCCACCCCGACTCGACCCGAGAGGCTGGACGCCAGCGCGGCGGTGGGGGCGGGCCTCGTCGTCGGCGTCTCAGGGCTCATCCCCACGTCTCTTGGGCTCGACTACCCCTACTGGGCCATGGTCGCGGCCGCCGCAGCGCTCGCGACCTCCGGCCCCGACGAACAGCTGGTGCGGGCCGGCCACCGCCTCACGGGGACCATCGCCGGCGTCGGGGTCGCATGGCTGATCATGGCTGTCGACCTGCCTCCGCTCGTGACGATCGCGGTCATCTGCGTGCTGCAGATGTGCGCGGAGCTGTTCGTCGTGCGCAACTACGGACTCGCCCTCGTCTTCGTCACTCCGCTGGCGCTGGTCATGCTCGACTTCGCGCACCCGCAACCCGATCTCACCCTGCTCTTGGCCAGGATCCTGGAGACGGCCATCGGCGTCGCCGTCGTGATCGTGACCGCCCTGGCCTGGCGCTGGGCGGAGCGCTCCCGGGCACAGGCGGCGGGTTGAGACCTTCGTCGCGATCGCGCTTGACACGTTTCAGAGCGAGTGGCAAAGTGGAAAGCGCTTACCCGCTCAGAGTGGGATATCGAACATGGTCAAAGATGACGAGGATTTTCAATGACGAGAACACAGAGTGACACTGGTGCGGTGTCACAGGAGAACGAGGGCAAGACGCCCCGCAAGGCCGCGCTCAGCGGATGGATCGGCAGCGTCCTCGAGTACTACGACTTCACGCTCTACTCGCAGGCGGCGGCCCTGGTCTTCCCCGTCGTCTTCTTCCCGACCGGCGACCCCACCGTCGCCCTCATCTCCTCGCTCGCGACCTACGCCGTCGGCTACGTCGCGCGCCCCATCGGAGCCATCGTGCTCGGCAACTGGGGAGACAAGCACGGCCGCAAGAACGTGCTCGTCATCGCGATGCTCCTCATGGGCCTCTCGACGCTCGCCGTCGGGTTCCTCCCCACCTACGACCAGATCGGCCTCTGGGCGCCCCTGATCCTCGTGTTCCTGCGCCTCATCCAGGGCTTCGCCGTCGCCGGAGAGCTCGGCGGTGCGAGTGCCATGATCGTCGAGCACGCCCCAGCCGGGCGACGAGGGTTCTTCGCGAGCTTCGGCCTGCAGGGCACTCAGGCCGGCTCGATCATCGCAACCGCGGTGTTCATCCCCCTCACCGCGGTCCTCACGGACGAGGCCTTCATCGAGTGGGGCTGGCGCATCCCGTTCATGCTGAGCGCCGTCGTCGTCCTCGCCGGCTTCCTCATCCGCAAGCACGTCGAAGAGCCGCCGGCCTACACCCGCTCGCTCGCGGTCCAGCAGGCCCAGAACCGCCAGGCGCCCGTCGTCGAGCTCTTCAAGAACAACGGCTGGACGGTCTTCCGCGCCATCCTCATGACCCTCGCCAACGTCGCCGGCGTCACGACCCTCGTCTTCGGAACGAGCTTCGCGACGCAGGAGGCCTACGGCGTCGCGATGCCCGCCTCCACCTTCCTGTGGGTGCCGCTCATCGCCAACGTGGCGGCCGTCATCGTCATCCCCGTCTTCGGCATGCTCTCCGACAAGATCGGGCGCCGCACGCTCATGATCGTCGGCTCGTTCGGATCCGGGCTCGTCGCGATCGGCTACCTCACCGCCATCCAGTCCGGCAACCTCGTGCTCACGATCGTGCTCGCGATCCTCATGATGGGCGTGCTCTTCCAGATGTGGAACGCCACCTTCGCGACGTTCTTCCAGGAGCTGTTCCCGACGCAGACCCGAGTGACCGGCTTCGCGATCTCCCAGAACGTCGGCCTCATGATCGTCGCCTTCCTGCCCTCGATCTTCACGTTCGTCGCCCCTCCAGGCTCGGACAACGTGCCGCTGGTCGTCGGCGGGCTCACCCTCGCCATCGCCACCGTCTCGGCCCTCGCGACGCTGTTCACTCCGGAGACGCGCGGCAAGGACATCGAGAACCACGACTGAAGCGACCCGAAGGAGCGTTGACCGAGGCCGTCCCCGCGCGGGGACGGCCTCGACCGGCATCGAGGACACCGCAGCGTCGACATCGGCGAGACTGCATCACGACGGAACGAGGACACCATGACGAGAATGCGCGCAGCCATCGTGGGCACCGGCGACGTCGCTCGACTGCACGCCGAAGCGATCGCGGCCAGGGACGACGCGGACGTGGTGGTCGCCGTGGACGTCGACGCGGACCGGGCAGCCGCCTTCGCCCAGAAGTACGGCATCCCGCGCTCCGCGACCTCGCTGCCAGACGGGCACCTCGACGTCGTGCACCTCTGCACCCCTCCGGCAGGGCACGCGGCCCAGGCCGAAGACGCCTTCGCGCGCGGGGCTCACGTCGTCGTCGAGAAGCCGCCGGCACTCACCCTCCACGACGTCGACCGGATGATCGCAGCCGGCGACGCCGCAGGCAGGCACCTCGCCGTGGTCTTCCAGCAGCGCACCGGCACCGCGACGGCACACGTCAAGCGCCTCCTCGACGACGGCCGCCTCGGGCGCCCACTCCTCGCCCGCTGCGACACCTTCTGGTTCAGGGACGACACGTACTTCGCCGCGCCCTGGCGAGGCACGTGGGCGAACGAAGGCGGCGGGACGACCCTCGGCCACGGCATCCACCAGCTCGACCTGCTCGCCTACCTCCTCGGCGAGGTGGATGAGGTGCAGGGCCAGACCTGGCGCCTCGCGCGCGACATCGAGACGGAAGACGTCTCGACGGCCGTGCTGCGCTTCGAGTCCGGCGTCGTCGCGACGGCGATGACCAGCGCCGTCTCACCCAGGCAGGTGAGCTCCATCCGCGTCGACACCGAGCTCGCGACGGTCGAGCTCGAGCACCTCTACGGGCACGGGCACGCCAACTGGCGCATCACTCCACGCCCGGGGGCGGATGCGCCGAGCAGCTGGACGTTCCCCGCGACCGAGCAGCCGAGCGGGCACGACGCCTACATCGACGCCGTCTACCCCGCCCTCGCGGCGGGGGCCGCGCTGCCGGACGTCGCCTCCGCGCCCGCCAGATCCATGGAGATCGTGGCCGCCCTCTACGCGTCGAGCGAGCGCTCGGCCGCCGTCGCCCTCCGTGAGGTCAGGGAATCGAGCGAGCTGCGCGGACAGATGTCCGCACAGGTGCGCGACGAGCGTCGGTCATGAGCTCCCCCTCCCGCGAAGAGCTGGCCTTCGGCCTCGGCACTGTCGTGCACCACGACCCGAGCGCGCTGCCGATCGAGTCGCCCCGCCCCTACGTGCATCCGCTGCGCACCCCGGCGGGCACCGTCGTGAGCGACTTCCGGCCCGCCGACCACACCTGGCACTGGGGCCTCTCCGTGACCGTCGCGAACATCCGCATCGGCGATGCCGCTCACGACGTCAACCTTTGGGGCGGCGTGACGTGGGTGGATGGTCGAGGCTACGTGCAGCTCGACAACAACGGCACGCAGACGGTCGACGAGGCGCAGACGGTCGACGGCACGCAGCTCACGTGGCGCGAGGCCGACGGCTCCGCGTTCCTGCACGAAGAGCGAATGCTCGACGCGAGCATCCGCGACGACGACGGGCTCAGCCTCGGCGTCCTCGATGTCAGCAGCCGCTGGACGAACCTCCGCGATGTCGAGCTCGCGTTCGGCTCACCCACGACCGCCGGCCGCCCGGACGCCGGCTACGGCGGACTGTTCCTGCGGCTGCACCCCAGCTTCTCGGGTGCGCGCCCACTGTCGCCGCTGCTGCCCGCCGACCCGGATGCCACCCTGCACGGCGCAGAAGCCGCCTGGCTGGGTCTCGAGAGCGGACCCGCGACCGTCGTCATGGGCCCGCATCCGGAGAACCCGGTCTCCCCCACCCCGTGGTTCGTGCGGAACGACACCACCCCCATGCTCTGCGCGGCCCCGTTCTTCCACGAGGAGTGGAGGCTGGGGCCCGGCGAGAGCGCGACGTGGCGTTGGCGCATCCTCCTCTCCGACTCACCTCTCAACGCCGAACGCATCACCCACCTGCTCGACGAGGCCTGAGCGGCGAGCCTCCGTGGCCCTCGGAGTTGCCGCCCACGAGCGAGGCACCCGCCCCGCAGACCCCGCGTGCCCTAGCATCGCTGTACACCGAAGGAGGCCCATGGCAGTCAGCGTGCGCGACGTCGCGACACTCGCAGGCGTCTCCGTTGGCACGGTCTCGAACGTGCTGAACCACCCAGAGAAGGTCTCGAAGGCCACCGTCGACAAGGTGCAATCCGCCATCGAGGAGCTCGGCTTCGTGCGCAACGACGCTGCCAGGCAGCTGCGCGCCGGCGAGAGCCGCACCGTCGGCCTCATCGTCCTCGACCTCCGCAACCCGTTCTTCACCGAGGTCGCGCGAGGCGCCGAGGAGCGCGCCGCGGAGCTCGGCTTCTCCGTCCTCGTCGCCAACAGCGACGAGCAGGAGGAACGCGAGCGCACCCACCTCGGCCTCTTCGAGGAGCAGCGGGTCTTCGGGGTGCTCGTCACCCCCATGGCCGCCAACATGCCCCAGCTCGAGCGACTCCACAAGCGCGGAACCCCCGTCGTGCTCGTCGACCGTGAGAGCGCCGACGAACGCTACCCGTCCGTCGCCGTCGACGACCGTACGGGCGGCCGCATCGCCGTCGAGCATCTCCTCGAGACAGGGCACCGCCGCGTCGCATTCCTCGGCGGGCCGATGGAGATCCAGCAGGTCACCGACCGCTTCGAGGGCGCCCGCGACGCGGTGCGCGAGGTCCCGGGCGCGACGCTCGAGGTGCTGACGACGGATGCGCTCTCCATGTCCGAGGGCAGGCGGGCGGGGCTGCAACTCGCAGAGCGCAACGGCGCCGACCTCCCTGACGCGGTCTTCGCGGCCAACGACATGCTCGCGCTCGGGCTCCTGCAGAGCCTCCAGGGCACCAGCCACGCGACGGTGCCGGAGAGCATCGCGCTCATCGGCTACGACGACATCGACTTCGCGGCCTTTGCGTCGACCTCGCTCAGCTCCATCCACCAGCCGGCGCACCTCATCGGCTCGAAGGCCATGGACCTGCTCGTCTCCGCAGCCCGGGACCCGAAGTCAACCCCCGAGCACATCCGCTTCACCCCTGAGCTCGTCGCCCGCGCCTCGACCGCACCCCGCGCCTGACCGCCCCCGTCCCCGC
>NZ_LR733185.1:1322887-1434840 GCF_902506465.1 Pseudoclavibacter sp. 8L
AGTGGGCGGTACGGGCGCAGGGACGCGGGCGCGGGCGCGGGGCGCGGCTCAGCCTGCGACGACGTGCGAGGCGCTCGCCGTGGTGAAGGCCTCCGCGTCCGGAAGCGCCGGATCCCACAGCTTCGCGATGACACGCGCCCCGGAGACGAGCGCGCTGTCGGGCGAGCACAGCCAGACGGCCGGGGCCGCCATGACGTCGGGGGCCAGCAGGTTGCCATCCGCACCCTTCCTGTCGGGGCCCGAGGGCAGCAGCTCCGTGTCGGCGGCGCCACCCGGCAGGAGCAGGTTGACGGTCACCCCGCTGCCAGCCAGGTCGGTGGCCCACGAGCGCGTCATCGCCTCGAGCGCCGCCTTCGACGGCCCGTACGGTGCGTAGCCGGGCCTGATCATGGTCTGCGCGCTCGTCGAGACGTTGACGATCCGCCCTTCCCGCTGCGCGAGGAAGAGCGGCATCACGGCCTGCGACATGATGAACGGACCGTTGACGTTGGTGTCGATGATCTGAGCCCACGTCGCGGCCGGCACGTCCCAGAAGTGCACGGGGTCGGTCGTGAACGTCTCGCTGACAAGGCGCATGCCGCGTCCCGCGTTGTTGACGAGGGCGTGCACACCCCCGAATCGCTGGACGGTAGCGTCGACGACCTCCCGCGCTCGCTTCGGGTCGCTGACGTCCGCGACCATCGGCAGCAGCAGTTCAGCGCCGCCCGGCAGCTCGGCGGCCTCCGCGACGACTTCGTCGAGGGCAGCGGATGCCCCGCTCGCGGTGATCGTGACGGCATATCCCGCCGCTCGCAATGCTAGGGCCATGACGCGGCCGAGACCGCGGGACCCTCCAGTGACGATGGCGACTCTCGGAGAGGTGGTGTGTGCATCCATGCAGCTAGATTGCGTGCAATTTTGACGCCAGAGGGGCAATTAACGGAACTTTTCACATGATCGCAACATAGATTGCATGCGATCTTTGCATTGGGCCTCGATCATGGACACCATGCATCTCGACTCCTTCATCAACGGCCGCCGCGTGGCATCGCCCGCGTCGCTCGCAGTGGTCAGCCCCATCGACGGGCGCACCGTCGTCGGTTCCGTCGCGAACTCGAGCCCCGAGCAGGTCAGGGATGCGCTTGCCGCGGCCCGGACCGCAGCTCCACTCTGGGCGGCAGCCCCGGCAGCCGACCGCGCGCGACAGCTCTCGGACGCGATCGAGGACGCCGCGGCGAACCCCGACCACTCCGGGCACCTCATCGCGAGCGAGATGGGCAAGCCCGCACAGGACGCGCACGGCGAGTTCCAGTTCGCCCGGCGCCTCTCGAAGTTCTGCGCCGAGCGCCTCGACGCGGTCTGCGTCGAGCAGCTCATCGACGATGCCGAGGGAACCCTGCTGCGCGTCGTCGAACCCATGGGCGTCGTCGCCGCCATCACCCCGTGGAATGCGCCCGTCATCCTCGCCGCCCTCAAGGTCATCCCGGCGCTCATGACCGGCAACACCATGGTGCTCAAGCCCTCACCGCTCGCCCCCCTCGCCGTTACCGCGTTCTACTCGGCGATCGCCGCAAGGCTGCCCGCCGGTGTCCTGAACCTCGTCAACGGCGAAGGCGAGACGGGAAGTGCACTCGTCGAGAGCCCCGACGTCGACCTCATCTCCTTCACGGGCGGCCCCGCCGCGGCCCGAGCCATCGGAGCAGCCGCCGCGCGAACCATCCGCCCCACCGTCATGGAACTCGGCGGCAACGACGCGGCGATCCTCCTCGACGACGCCGACTGGGGGCCGGAGCTCGCCGAGCGGGTCGTGTTCGGGGCCATGCTGACGAGCGGGCAGGTGTGCATGGCCATCAAGCGCGTCTATGTTCCCCGCGAGCGCCACGACGCCTTCGTCGCCGACCTCGTAGCCGCCGCCGAGCGAGTCCTGCGGGTCGGAGACCCAAGGGTCGAGGGCGTGACGATGGGCCCCGTCATCAGCGGCGACGCGCGCGCACGCCTCGAGGCCCTCCGCGAGCGGTCAGTGGATGCGGGCGGGACCGTCACCGAGATCGGCACGCTCGACGAGCCCATCCCCCTCGGCGGCCACTGGGTTCGGCCCGCGATCATCACGGGCCTGCGCGACACGGACGAGCTCGTCCGCGAGGAGCAGTTCGGGCCGCTCCTCCCGATCCTCGCCTACGACACCGTCGACGAGGCCATCGAGCGAGCGAACGGGGTCGAGCACGGGCTTGCCTCGTCAGTGTGGAGCGTCGACATTCCGCGAGCGCAGGCCGTCGCGCGCCGACTCCGAGCGGGGTTCACGTTCATCAACTGCGCCAACCGTGCCGGAGTCTCGCTCCGAGCCCCGATGGGTGGGCGCGGGGTCAGCGGCCACGGGC
This sequence comes from Pseudoclavibacter sp. 8L, assembly GCF_902506465.1. Classification (NCBI taxonomy): domain Bacteria; kingdom Bacillati; phylum Actinomycetota; class Actinomycetes; order Micrococcales; family Microbacteriaceae; genus Pseudoclavibacter; species Pseudoclavibacter sp. 8L. Next base: position 1,325,245 of record NZ_LR733185.1, read on the forward strand.
GAGAGTTCGGGGAGCTCGGCCTCTCCGAGTACGTGCAGAGCCACAGCATCAACTATCCGGCGACGGCACGTGTCGGAGCGGTGATGGCCGCGAACCGGTACCCGGGGTCCTGAACGGCACGGGGCCGCGGGGAACGGCGCGTACTCCCCGGGCACGGCCCGGCCCTGCCAAGCACGATGCGGATTCGCCGAGAACAGGCGAATCTGCCGAGCACGATGCGGATTCGCCGAGCACTGCGAGGGGGACCCCCTAAGCGTGCGGGCAGCGCGTGCCACTCAGCGCGTGCCGGCCCCGCGCATCCAGTCGTCGCCGTTGCCGCTGAGGGACTCCTGCACCGCGGCCTCGGCGTCGCTGAGCGCACGCTCGGCGGCGTCGAGCTCGAGCTTCGTCGCGCGCTCCGCGTCGAGGCGCTCACGGTCGGCGGCCTGCCGCTCTGCACGCTCCGAGAGCGACAGGGACAGGGAGTCGGGCAGCTGCAGGTCCTCGCTGCGGAGAGCCGCGAGCCGCGCCCTCAACTCGCGCGTGCGGAGGTACGCCTCGCGGACACGAAGCATGCGCTCCGACTGCTGGCCTGCTTCGTTCGCGCTCGCATTCACAGCACCGAGCCTAGAGCGTCCCGCGGGATCACACCGCCAGCGACGTCGCCCGGGCGGGTGCAGGCTCCTGGCAGATGCGCATCCCGACCGGCGAGTTGGCGGAGGCGATGATGGCGCGCACCCAGTCGTCGTTGATCGCGGGAAGACGCCCGCCGATGAAACGGAACCGCAGGTCGGTCGTCGGGCTGATCCAGAGCGTCTCCCGCCCGCTGCCCTGATTCACGGGGCGCGACATGGAGAACGCAACGCTGTGGCCTGCCCGGAGCATGCTGAGGAGCGCGACCTTGAGATGCAGGAGCGGGCGGTCGTCGATCTCCAGCTCGTGCCCTTGACTGCCGTAGTACATGAATCCCATGGGGTCGCCTTTGGGTTGTGAGAAACCAAGGCGACGGATCCGTCTCGACCACTCGGTGTGCGCCCCGAACAAGCGAAGGAGGGGCCGGGGGTACCGATGTCCTCTGAGTGTCGCACGCGAGCGACTCATTCCCTATGCGCTCACCTGATCTCACAGGCTCGCGTTATCCGATGGGGGCCCTGCCTGTCAACGCCGTTGCCCGCGCCTCGAATCGGGAGTTGGGTGAGGATTCACTCACCGCCGCGTCACCGCGTTCGCCAAGAGGAGCCCATGGACTATCTCGTGCACATCAACGGCCGCGACTTCGTCGTCGGCGAGAACGCGATCGACGGTCTGCGCTCCAGCCTGCTCGGCGCTGCCAGCGCCGGTGGCGGCTTCGTCGAGATTCCCCAACCGACAGCGGCGGGCACGGCAGCGCTTGTGCTGCCCGAGTCGGCGGTGTGGATCGAGCCCGTCCCCGGGGCGGTCGTAGCTGACGACGCCGGCTTCATGCCGGACATCGCCTTCGTCGACGTCGAGGCACCTCAGCGATAGCGGATGCCGCCCCTCCCCTCCCGCGCCGCACCTCGTACCGTGGGTGCATGAGCATCGCAGGAGAGCCCAGGGTCGCCCTCGTCACCGGTGTCGGCCGCCGCCGCTCCATCGGCGCCGCGCTGGCGGTCGGTCTGGCTCGAGACGGCTGGCACCTCGCGCTCAATCACTGGCAGGCGTACGACGAGCGGCTCGGTCTCGAGCGGTCCGGTGACGACCCCCAGTCCGTGGCGCAGGAATGCCGCGAACTGGGCGCATCCGTGGAACTCGTCGAGGGCGACCTGAGCGACCCGGCGGTTCCGGCCATGCTCATCGGCAGGGCGCAGACCCTCGGCACGGTCTCGGGGCTCGTCATGTCGCACGCCGAATCCGTCGACAGCTCCATCCTCACGACGAGCATCGACAGCTGGGACCGCCACTTCGCCGTCAACGCGCGGGCGACGTGGCTGCTCATCAAGGCCTTCGCCGAGCAGCTGCCCTCGACAGCCCCAACGGGCGATGCTCGTGCCAGCATCGTCGCCCTCACGAGCGATCACATCATCGGGAACCTGCCGTACGGCGCCAGCAAGGGCGCGCTCGATCGAATCGTCACAGCGGCGGCGGCGGAGCTCGCCGACAGGGGTGTTCGCGCGAACGTCATCAATCCCGGCCCGATCGACACGGGGTGGATGGACGACGCGACCCGCGCCTGGTGCCGGGAGGCGACGCCCGCCGGTCGCCTCGGGACGGCGGAGGACACCGCGAACCTCGTGCGGTTCCTGCTCTCACCGCAGGGAGCCTGGATCAACGGGCAGGTACTGTCCAGCAACGGCGGCTTCGCGGTCGGATAGGTGCGGGCGGCCCGATCCGGTAGACATGACGCATGACTGCCGACCAGCGACGCCGACCGGGTCGCTTCTGGACGCTCCTGACCGTCATCATCCTGCTCGGGGTGGGGCTGGCGACGTGGGTGTTCCTGCCGGTCGCGCTGGAGGAGCACTGCGGCCAGCTCGTCGGCGCGCCGGAGACCTGCCTCGACCTGCGGCACTCGCCCGCCGGAATTCCCACCGGCTTCTCGCTCTGGTTCAGCGCACTCGGTGCGGCTATCGGGGCGCCCATCATCATCGTCGTCGTCGTCCTGCGCTTCGTTCGAGCGCAGCGTGCGACGCCACCGCCACCGCAACCCGGCTCAGCGATCGGGCCCGAGGGGCGGGCCTCGTGACGCCGCCTTTCCTGCGCCCACCCTCCACGGCCCGGATCTGGCTGTGGACGGCCGTGACCGCGATCCTCATCTCGCTCGCGCTGGCACCGGTGTACACGTCGACGACCTGCCTCGACGCCCCCGACCCGGCGCACACCTCCTGCGAGGTCTCGCAGCTCGGCTTCGCGGGCAACCAGACCAACGGATGGCTGTGGCTCGCCGCCGTGATCACGACCATCGTCGTTGGGTGGATTCTCGCGCGACGCCGCAGATCTCAGCCACGTCGCTGAGGCACCGCCGGGACCCCCAGACCGGTCGCGCCCTCCCCTGCTAGCTTGAGCGCGTGGCCCAGCAGATCCCCCCGCAGCTCGCCGACCGGCACGCGCGTCACCTGCGCCGCCCTGCCACGGACACCACGCCGGACTTCGACCTGGCTTACACGCGAGGTGGACCGCGGGGGTCGACCCCGGTCGTCGTGATCCCGGGCGGGCCCGGCCTCGGCTCACTGCTCCCATACCTCGGCTTCCGAAGACGCGCCGCGCAGGGCGGCCTCGACGTCATCATGGTCGAGCACCGCGGCATCGGCTTCTCCCGCACCGACTTGGGCGGGCACGACCTGCCGAGCTCCGCGATGAACATCATCGAGGTGATCGACGACATCGCGGCCGTGCTCGACCGGGAGGGCATCGCGCAAGCGCACATCGTCGGCGCCTCCTACGGCACGTACCTCGCGTCGGCGTTCGGCGCCAGGCACCCGGACCGCGTCGCCGGCATGCTGCTCGACTCCGCCCTGCAGTCCGCCGAGTCCCTGAACCTGGAGCGGCACACGGTGCGCGAACTGTTCTGGCACGCCGACACAGCCGCCGCAGAGGCGACGCACGCGCTCATCGACGCCGGCGTCGACTCGCGCATCCTGCTCGACGTGGCCCGCGCCGCCTACGAGCTGGGCGGCGACGAGCTCCTCCTCCCCGTGCTCCGGCAGCGCGCGAACCACGCGCACACCGCAGCCTGGAGCGCCCTGCAGCTGTACGCGACCCGCGACCGTTCCATCGCCCGCTTCCCCGGCATCTACGAGTTCGACCTGTCCGGCGTCATCGGCTTCCGGGAGCTCGGCTACGGCGGCCACCCCGACGGGCTGCCCCTCGACCCCGCGCTCACCTACTCGGAGATCGCCGACCTCTTCCCCGCCTTCGCGGGCGAACCCTTCGACCTCGCCGAGGAGACGCCCAAGTTCCCGTGGCCGCTCGTGCTGCTCGTCGGCAGGCGCGACCTGCGCACCCCGCCGCCCATCGCGCGGGCGGTCGCCGCCACGGCTCAGGATGCGGTGCTCGTGCACATCGAGAACGGCCACTCGGCCCTCGAGTCCCACCCGCTGGTCCTGCTCAACGCCATCCGAGCGCTCGTCCGCGGGCGCGAGCATTCGCTGCCCGCGGCATCCGCCGCGCTCGACCGGCTCCCGCGCCGGGGGCTCGCCGCGCGCATCCCGGAGCTGCTCGGCGCCGCGACCCTCATCGAGAGCACCGTGAGGCCCTAGGACCCTGGGCTCCTAGGCCTTGGCGGGCGCTCGTGCGCGGGGCCGGACTCGACCCCGCGCAGGCAGCAGCTATTCGCTGATGATCGCGTCGACCTCGACCTCGAGCAGGAGGTCCTTCGCGACAAGGCCGGCGGTGCCGATGAACGCGCACGCCGGGCGGATCTCGCCGAAGACCTCGCCATGCACGGCACCGACGGACTCGAAATCGCGCTCGATATCGACGAGGAACACCCGAGTGCGCACGACGTCCGCGAGGCTGGCGCCGGCCTGCTCGAGCGCGGCGCCGATGCGCTCGAAGATCTCCCTCGCCTGCTCCTCAGCGTCGACTCCCGGCGCCGTCGTGCCCGCCACGAAGACGTGGCTGCCGACCCTCACGGCCCTCGAGTAGCCAACCGTCGCCTCGTAGGGCGAACCGGAGGAGATGTTCGTGCGTTCGGTCATGAGGGGGCTCCTTCGTGAGGCAGGCGCTGAGTCCTGGCAGGGAATGTCAGCTCAGAGCATGCCACGACGGCGGAGACCTCGGATGCCGTCGCGTCAGACGCCGACACGGTCCCGGTCGCCGTCGGCGTCGCCGTCGGCGTCGGCGTCGCCATCGCCATCCCGCTCGGCGCCGCCCGACTCGAGCGCCTCACGGGAAGCAGGCGCCTCGATCCGGGCCTGCTCCCCCGACTCAGGGGACGGCGTCGACGCCTCGCCGTCAGTCGACGCCTCCTCGCCCTTCACGACGTCGAGCATGCCCGTCGTCGCGTCCGTGTACCACTCGGTGAGCGCCGGATCCTCGGAGTCCAGCCAGGCGCCAGCCCCGTGCTCCGCCTCGACGACGCTCGCCCCGAACACGAAGTCGTCCCCGTGCTCGGCGATGCCGGCGCGCACACCCTCGTCGATCGCCTCCCGCGCGTAGCGACGACGCATCATGTACGGGTCCGTACGCAGGTCCTTCGCCCACGCCCACATGATGCCCATGACGACGAACGCGAACGGCAACGCCGTGACGACCATGATCGCCTGCAGCCCGGAGAGCGCATCCCGTCCGCCGGCGAGCAGCAGCGACGCCGCGATGAGGCCGAGCATGAGGCCCCAGAAGATCGTGACCCAACGCGACGGCTCCGGTTTGCCGACCTGGCTCATGGAGCCCATGACGATGGAGGCCGAATCAGCCGACGTGACGAAGAAGATGACAATCGACACAAGAGCGACAACACTCGTGATAGCGCCGAAGGGGAGCTCAGCCAGAACCGTGAAGAGCTGCGCCTCAGGCGACCCCGCTTCGCTCACGGCCGTCCCCTGCATCTCCATCCACATCGTCGTTCCACCGACGATCCCGAACCAGACCAGGCAGACGGCAGAAGGCACGACGACAACGACAGTGACGAACTCACGCAGCGTCCGCCCCCGCGAGATCTTCGCGATGAACAGGCCGACGAACGGCGTCCACGACACCCACCAGGCCCAGTAGTACGTCGTCCAGGCCTGCATGAACGCTTCGGTGTCCTCGCCCATCGACGGGTTCCGCATCAGCATCGTGCCGAGCTCGCTGAAGAAGGCGACACCAGCGGAGGGGATGATGTTCAGCAGCAGGAGGGTCGGCCCAGCGATGAGCACGAACACCCCGAGGAGGCCCGCCACCACCATGTTGATGTTCGAGAGCACACGGATGCCGCGCTTCACGCCCGAGACCGCCGACAGGATGAAGAGGGCCGTGAGCACCGCGATCGCACCGATGATGAAGCCGTTGCCCAACTCACCGATTCCGGTCACCATCTCCACACCCGACGCGATCTGCAGGGCACCGATACCCAGCGAGACGGCCGTCCCGAACAGTGTGACCAGGATCGCGAAGATGTCGATCAGCGGACCGAACCAGCCCTGCGTGCGCTGCGAGAAGACCGAGTCGAAGAGGGCCGAGATCAGCGGAGGCCGCCCCCGCCGATACGCGGCGTAGGCGATCGCCCCGCCCACGAGCGCGTAGTAGGCCCAAGCCATCGGCCCCCAGTGGAGCACCGTCTGCGCGATTGCCGTGTGCATGGCATCCACAGTCCCCGGCTCGACATCGAAGCCATGCGGCGGTGCCAGGAAGTAGGTGAGGGGCTCCATGGGGCCGTAGAAGAGCAGCCCGATGCCGATGCCAGCGGAGAAGAGCATCGCGATCCAGGACACTCTTGAGAACTCCGGCGTCTCGTCGTCGGCGCCGAGCCTGACACCGCCCGTTCGCCCGTAGCCGACGACCAGCATGAAGACGGCGACGATGATCGTCAACGCCGAGAACAGCCAACCGAAGTTCTCCGTCACCCAATCCAGCGAAACCGAACCGATGGCAGAGATGCTCTCGGGGTCGAGGAGCGCCCAGGCGATGACCGCGACGACGCCAGCACCGGCAACACCGAAGACCCACCAGTTCGTGCGGAACGAGCGGCCGGTCTGCTCGATGCCGATGCCGGGGATGAGGGCCGGATGCACCGGATCAGGATCGATCACCTCCCGGATGATGCGCGTCACCGGCTTGCGCTGCGGTCCGATCAAGGAGGGTGGTGTGTCCTGTGAGCTCATGGCGTTGGGATCATCCGTTTCTCTTGGGGGAAGGCAAACGGGGTGCAACGTTACCCGAAGAGAGCGCCGGGCCCACTTCCGCGAGGGGCAAATGCGGCCAGAAGCTGCCCCGTTCGCCGAGGAATCTCGGAGACTGCTCGGACACACTTGGAGGCTGGTGCGCATCCGCCATCGCCCCCGAACGCGAAGGAATCTCCATGTCGCTCAACATCGCCGATCTCAAGATCACCAGCCCCGACTTCGAGGCTGGCACTCGCCTCGCCGACCAGTTCGCGGCCGACGGAGGGAACGCTGCCCCGCGCCTCGAGATCACCGGAGTGCCCGCGGAAGCCGTCGAGCTCGCCCTCATCGTCCACGACCCGGATGCACCGCTCCCCCTCGGCTTCACCCACTGGATCGTCTACGGGCTCCCCGCCAATGATGGCGTCGTGGACACGGGCGCCGACCATGCACGCGTCGCCGAGAACACCGCGGGGAAGGCCGAGTACATGGGGCCCAAGCCGCCAGCTGGCCACGGCGACCACCACTACTTCTTCACCGTCTACGCGCTCGACCACCACGTCGAGGGAACCCCCTCACGCGAGGAGTTCCTCGACGGCTACGCGCACGCCATCCTCGAGCAGAACCGAGTCGTGGGCCTCTACTCGAACTAGCGCGCGGCGGGCTGCGGGGCCGGCGACCTCGCGCGGCCCCGCGCCGCGGAGACCGTCCGCGACCGGCACAGGAGCGTGGATGTCGAGGCCTCCTGACCGACGGCCGGAGCATCGCCGCCTAGGTTAGACGTCGTGAGCGAACCCGACGAGACGACCCAGGGAGTTCGGGGCGAGCTCGCCCAGGACACCGCACGAGGCAACGGAACCCCCAAGCGGCCAGACTCGAGGGCTGCACGCGCCATCACGAACGGCGTCCAGCGCGTGGGCGAACGGGTCGGCCCCAACAGCGCACTCATCCTGCTGCTCGTGATCGGACTCGCGATCGTGATCGGGCTCAGTGCGCTCGCGGCCGAGATCTACGAGAACGTCACCGACAGCGACGGCGTGGCCGGCCTCGACCAGCCCCTCCTCGACTACGCCATCACCCTGCGAGCGCCGCTCGCCGACATGCTCATCACGGCGTACACCGACATCGCCGGGCAGATCGGCATGCCCATCATCGCAGTCGCCGCGCTCCTCATCCTCTCCATCCGGCGCCGCTCCTGGACGCCCGTGATCCTCATCGTCGCCGCGGGCGGCGGGTCGCTGCTCATGACGGTCGCAGGGAAGAACCTCATCGGCCGAGTCCGCCCGGACCAGGCGGAAGCCGTGCCGCCGTACGAGCACTCGGCGTCGTTCCCCAGCGGGCACACCCTCAACGCGGTGGCGGTCGTCGGGGTCATCGCGTACCTGCTCATCCTGCGGCGACAGACCAAGCGCGCACGGGTACTCATCGCGCTCGGCGCGGTGGTCTTCGCGATCACGGTCGGAATCTCGCGCGTATATCTCGGGCACCACTGGTTCACGGATGTGCTCGCCGGCTGGGTGCTCGGCGCGGCCTGGCTCGCGTTCGTGATCTTCGCGCACCGCGTGTACCTGTCGATCCGTGAGCATCGTCACGAGCGGCGCGCAGCACTCGACCCGGCGACTGATCCACAGTGACGACGTCCCCGCAACCCCTTCGCACGGGTGTCCCAGCATGACGGAGGCACCACTCAAGCCCCGTGCCTAGGGTCGGGACATGGTTCATTTCAAGAAGCGAGTGTCCACTGTCATCGCCGGTGCCGTCGTCGCGGGCGGCCTCATGTTCGGCGGGGCGACCGCCGCGCAGGCAGCCACCGCCAACATGAGCGTCGGGCCCTTCTCGACAGCGAGCGAGTGCGAGGCGGCCAAGATCACGTACATCTCCTCCTGGACGAAGATCAGCCAGGGATGCACGTACTACCCGCAGCAGGGCGGCTTCACTGACACCGGCTACTACTTCCACTACCGCGCGATCGCCTGAGCTACGACTCCAGCAGATCTCGACGACTCCGCCCCGCATCCACGATGGATGCGGGGCGGAGTCTCGTTCAACGGGGCTCAGCTGGGTTCAGCCGGGCTCAGGGGCGCGGCGGGGCCGAGCAGGGGTCTGGCGCTGCTCAGACGCGCTGCTCGTGCACTGCCTCGAGCGCGACGCGATCCTCGGGGAGCATCCCGTCGATCGGCTCCCCGTTCCAGACGATGTCGTCGCCGAGCGCCGCGAGCAGCTCCTTGCGCTCACCGTGCGTGAGCTGCGCACCGTGCACGATCGTCGCCGGGCTCCACAGCATCGCGAGCTCGTCGTGCCAGCCCGCGCCGATGTCGCGCACGTGCAGCAGGTCGTGGAGCGACTTCGGGAGGTGCTTGATGGGCTCGGCGAACGCATCCGCCAGCACCGCCAGCTTCACCTGACGTTCGACGCCAGGCGCCACGACGAACGGCTCGGAGTTCGTGCCCTGGAAGGCGGCCGAGACCTCGTCGGCTTCGAGCAGGATGACACCGCTGGTGGGCCGCGGGTTGCATTCGATCGCGAAGAGCCCGCCATCGTTGTCGACGAAGTCGAACGACAGCTGGCCCGTGTAGTTCGGGTCGAGGGTGTCGACGAGCCGCTGCGTGTAGTCGAGCGTCTCCGTGCTGTCGATCGCGAGGAACGAGATGCCAGTGCTGTGCGCCCACTGCTCGGGTGCGCGGTACGTGCAGTGCGCCGTGACGCGGCCATCGACGACGATGCTGTACGTGCAGATCATGGGGCCGTCCACGAAGGGCTGCACGAGCCACGGCTGATCGGGCGTCGGCGCAGCCTCGTCGACCGACATCTTGCCCGCGAGCGGACCCGTGTTGGTGAGGAGCCCGACGCCGCCGCGCGAGAACGCGGCGCGAGCGAAGAACTTCGGGTACGTGTCGATGGCCGCGAGCAGCTCCTCGTGGCTCGTCGCGACGATCGTCTCGGGCACCGGCACGCCTGCCTCCTGCGCGAGCCGCTTGAAGCTGGCCTTGTCGTGGAGGCGCGCGAGCTGCTCGAAACCGCCCGTGAACACGCTCGTGCCGTCGGGAAGCTCGTGGCCGCGGGCGGCGAGGTAGAAGGCCTCCTCAAATGTCGGGATGACGACATCGATGTGCTGCTCTGCTGCGATCTTCGCGACGTCGGCGATGAACTCGTCCGTCTTGGCGCGCGGCGAGTTCGTCACGAAGTGCCCCGCGAGGTACCTCGAGTGGCTGCCGATGGCCCCCTCGTACGTGTCGCTCGCGAACACCGTGTGGCCAGTGCTGCCGAGCTTGCGGATGATGTCGAGCGCAAACGTGTTCCGGGAACTGGTGACAAGTACTCGCACGGTGGATCCTCTCGAAGGGGGAGATCGGGGTCCCGCCAGCCTAGTGAAGTGCTCCCCGCCGCCTCGCCCCGGGGATTCGCGGGGAAACTCCCCGTCGAACTCCCCGTTTCGGCCTCGCGGGCCGACGTGCCGGTCGCCACTCCCGGCGATGTCGGTGGCCGGTGCTGTACTGGGCGGATGGAGATTCAGGGGTGGGTTGCGCTGAGCTTTGTGCTCGGGGCGACGGTTGCAGTCATCATCGCGCTCGTGGTTCGGATGCGCGCGAACAGGCGCTGGCGGGCGACGCTCGACGAGCGGCAGAACGCCGCCGAGGTCGAGCGCAAGGCGCTCACCGCCGAGGCCGAGCGCGCCCACGCGGAACTCCGGCAGCAGAAGCAGGAGCTCCAGGAAGATGCCGAGGCGCGCCTCGAGCACCTCGCGCTCCAGCACGAGGCCGCGTTCCAAGACCGGCGGATGCTCGTCGACTTCCTCAAGGACCGCGCCAGGCGTTCCATCGAGACCGAACTCGTGTCCCGGGAGGCGATCCTGCGGGCCAGCGCAACGCTCGGGCTGAACGGCGTGCTCGCGACTCGCACGTTCATCCTCGTCCAGGAGGGCATGAGCACCAACCGCCACGTCATCCAGCTCGACCACGTGCTGCTCACCGACGCGGGCGCCCTCCTCGTCGACCACAGAACCTGGGACGGCATCATCTTCGACGGGGTCCGGCCCAGCGAGGCGCAGCCTGCCTTCGGGAACCTCGTCGACGATGTGGCGCTGCGTCCACCGTTCGCCCTGCAGATCACGAGCGGCGCCTCCGCCACCGCAGGCTTCACCGCCCCGGGCGGCGGCGCCCCGGAGGGCTCGCTCCGGGTGCTGACGCACCTCGGGCCGTCAGCACCGCGCAGCCAGGCGCTCGCACACGCGACGCACCTCGCGCGCTTCAGCGAGCAGACCCTCGGCGAGTCCATCGCCGTCGACACCTGCGTCTTCTACTCGAACGCCACCGCGACCGTCTACACCGATGCCGCGACGCTCACGCCATCAGCCGACCGAACGGCCGTCGTCGCCGACGAGGCGCAGTTCCTCGACCTCCTCGCGCGTCGCGAGCGCGCCAGACGCCGCCCGCTCGAGGTCGAGCAGATCGAACGGCTCACGGCACTCCTTCACGAGCAGGGCGCGAAGATCGACGCGTTCGGCGACTACTCGCGCCTGATGCCCGCGGGAGAACCGCTGGACGAGGCGGGCGCGGATGCGCACGCAGGCACTGGCGCAGGAGCAGATACGGGAGCGAGTGCGAGTGCCGATGCGGGCGCCGAGGCATTGGTGCCGGCCGGCAGCGTCTCGGGGTAGCGTCCGGGCGGCGCTGCTGGGCGGCGCTGGGCTCTCCCGCATGGCCGAAGAGATACAGCGCGTGCCCAAGGAGATACACGAAAGGCCCCGCTCAGCGGGGCCTTTTCGTCATGTTCACATTTGTGGTGTTCACACTTGCTGGGGTACCTGGACTCGAACCAAGAACAAAGGTACCAGAAACCTCCGTGTTGCCAATTACACCATACCCCACTGGCACCGAAGCGCCTCAGAGAGCATAGCGCACTCCCGGAGGCTGGACAAATCAGCGCGTCGAACGACCGGGTCGCGCCAGTCGCGCCCTCGACTCAGAGGCCCAGCAGGTCCCGGTCGACCGCCATGCCGGTCTGTGCCCCGTTGCCCGCGGCGACGATGAGCATCTGTGGACCCGGGCCGGTCAGCTCGCCCGTCGCGTAGATGCCGGGCACGCTCGTGCGCCCCTGCGCATCCGCCGCCACGAGGCCGGAGCCGTCGAACTCGATGCCGAGCTCGCTCGCGAAGTCGAGCTTCGCGACGTAGTCGGGCCTCACGAACACGGCCTCGGCGGTCACGACGTCGCCGTCGGCGAGTGCAACCCCCGTCACGCCACCCGGTCCGCCCTCGACGTCGACGACGTCACGCGTCTCGACGACCACTCCGCGTTCGACCAGGTCGAGCTCCTGCAGCTCGGCGAGCTGCCCCTCGGCCGCGAAAACCGTGAGCGCTCCGGTGAAGCGCGTGAGCTGCACCGCCCGCTCGTACAGGTCGGTGACGCCGGGTGCCGCGATGACCGAGACTCGGCGGTCGCGCTGCGTCCATCCGTCGCACTCGACGCAGCTGTGGATGCTCGTTCCGTAGAACGCGCGCAGCATGGGCAGGGCGGGCAGCACTTCGGTGAGGCCGGTCGCGAAGACGACCGAGCGCGCGAACACCGCTCGCGCGGGCGTGCCGCGCACGCCCTTCGCCTCGACCGCGAAGCGGTACGGAACCCGCACGCCGTCACGGCGGCGCGACGCGATCTCACGTGGGTCGGCGGTCATCGACTGCCCACCAGCGCTGGCCACCCCACCGGCGACGAAGCCGAACGAGCCCTCGAATGCCGACCCCTGTGACACCTCCGCGCCGACGACCTCCTCTTCCGTGAGCGCCCGGACCCGCGTGACCTGGGCGAACTGGATCTCAGCATCCTCGTAGGCCTCCACATCCTCGCGGCCGAGCCTGCGCAGCTCGTTCGGAGGGGTGTGGTCGCGGGTCAGGAACCCGTGGGCTTCAAGTGTCGCCGAGTGGCGGGGCCGATTGCCGTCGAGCACCAGGGTCGAGTAGCGGTGCCGCGCGAGGATCAGCGCGGCCTGCAGCCCGGCAGGGCCACCCCCGATGACGACGACGTCATAGTGCGTGCCCAACGCCTCGGTCATGCGGTCCTCCCGGAGTCTCGCGCCCACCAGCTCAGCACAGCGGGCATCCTCTTAGGTTAGCCTCACCCGCCGCGACGTGCGAGGGCGGCGCGAGTCGACGGCATGAACGCCCACCCCGCGAGCGAGCCCACTCCCCCACAAACGAGTCTCGGGATGGGGAACGCACGTCGAGATGGGAAAGAACCCACCCGGAAGCGCGCTACCCATCCCGAGACGAGAAGCGGATGCCCGACGCGGAGCCGAGCCAGAGCGCGGAGCCGAACCGAAGCGCCGCGCCCAGCCTGAGCGGCGCGGCGTCGGCTACGCGGCGAGGCGCGAGACGAGCGAGCGCATGCGGGCGAGCGACTGCTCGCGGCCCAGCAGCTCCAGCGACTCGAAGAGCGGCGGGGAGACCTTGCGGCCGGAGACGGCCACGCGGATCGGGCCGAACGCGACGCGCGGCTTGAGACCCAGCCCCTCGATGAGCGCCCCACGGAGGGCGGCCTCGATGTTCTCGGTCGTCCACGCCTCCGGCGCCTCGAGCGCGTCGAGGGCCGCGATGGAGGCGTCGAGCACACCCGTCACGTCGCCCTTGAGCGAGCCGACGGCCGTGTCCTCGACCACGAGGTCAGCGGCATCCACGAAGAGGAAGCCGAGCATCTCGGGAGCCTCGCCGAGGAGCTGCATGCGCTCCTGAACGTGCGGCGCCGCACGCCCGAGGAGCGCGAGCTGCGCATCGGTCGGCTCGAGTGGGAGCACGCCGGCGAGCTGCAGCGGAGCGACGAGGCGGTGCGCGAAGTCGTCCGCGCCGAGGAGGCGCATGTGCTCGCCGTTGATGGCTTCAGCCTTGGTGAGGTCGAAGCGCGCGGGGTTCGGGTTGACGTCCTCGACGTCGAACGCGACGACCATCTCGTCCATCGTGAACACGTCGCGGTCCGCGGCGATCGACCAGCCCAGCAGGGAAAGGTAGTTGAGGAGCCCCTCCGGCAGGAACCCGCGGTCGCGGTGGTGGAAGAGGTTCGACTCGGGGTCGCGCTTGGAGAGCTTCTTGTTGCCCTCGCCCATGACGTACGGCAGGTGCCCGAAGCGCGGGATGAACTCGGCGACGCCCACGTCGATGAGCGCGTGGTAGAGCGCGATCTGGCGGGGCGTCGAGGAGAGCAGGTCCTCACCGCGGAGCACGTGCGTGATGCCCATGAGCGCGTCGTCGACGGGGTTCACGAGCGTGTAGAGCGGCTTGCCGTTGGGGCGCACGAGCACGAAGTCGGGGAACGACCCGGCCTTGAAGGTGATCTCGCCGCGCACGAGGTCGTCGAAGGAGAGGTCGGTGTCCGGCACTCGAAGGCGCAGCGCCGGCTCGCGGCCCTCAGCCTTGAGGCGAGCGACCTCGTCGGCCGACAGGTCGCGCTCGTAGTTGTCGTACCCCATCTTCGGGTCACGACCGGCGGCGACGTTGCGGGCCTCGATCTCTTCACCCGTCGCGAACGACTCGTACAGGTGGCCGGCGTCGCGGAGCTTCTGGATGACGTCGAGGTAGATGTCGGTGCGCTGCGACTGACGGTACGGCTCGTGCGGTCCGCCGACGTTCACGCCCTCGTCCCAGCCGAGCCCGAGCCAGCCGAGGCCGTCGATGATCTGCTGGTAGCTCTCCTCGGAGTCGCGCTCCGCATCCGTGTCCTCGATGCGGAACACGAACGTGCCCCCGGTGTGCTTCGCGTAGGCCCAGTTGAAGAGGGCGGTGCGGATGAGCCCGACGTGCGGGGTCCCCGTCGGCGAGGGGCAGAAGCGGACACGGACATCGCTGCCCGTAGCGGTGGTCACAAGCGAAGAAGAGGATGCAGTCATGAGACCCCCAGCCTACCGGGGCGGGGCGGGTCACCGGGTGGGCACAGCGCAGCTCAGACGAGCACCTTCCGCCAGGCCCCCTCGCTGACGAAGGGCCGGAAGCCGAGCGCCTCGTTGACGTTCAGCATCGGACGGTTCTCCTCGGCGTTGTACGTGTAGACCCGCTCGACATCGGAGTGCAGCTCCCTCCAGGCGAGCAGGTTCTCCGCCTTCACGAGCATCCCGAGCCGGTTGCCGCGGTGCTCGCGCAGCACGAGCGTGTCCTCCTGGTCGGCGCGCCTCGTGCCGTCATCCATCCGCTGCAGCTCGCTGAAGGCCACCAGCTCGCCGGTCGGAACGTGCTGGACGGCCCCGACGAGCACGCTGTCGCCGCGGGCGATCGCCGTCGCCTCGAGCTCCTCGCGGACACGCCTCGCGTCCCACTCCTGCTCGTCTTCGGCGAGGTCACCCTGCGGGGCATCCGTGCTCATGCGCGCCTTCAGCACCGCGTAGCCGTCGATGAACTCGTCCGGCGTCGGGTACGACCACGACACGCAGCGATAGTCGGCGCCCGCGGCCTCCCTGGCGCCGTCGCGCAGCGCGAGCAGCGCGACGTCGTGCTCGGCGCCCAGCTCGAGCACGCTCATACGCTCGACCTGACCGAGCTCGAACCCGCGCCGCAGGAGCATCTGCGCGGCCGGGTCCAGCGCCGGGATGTCTCCGACACCGCTCGGCGACGGGATGCGCGGCCCAGCCACCTCCCGGTGCACCACCCACGTGCGGATCTCCGAGCGACCCGCATCTCGCACCGCCAGCTCCCCGACCTCGTACGCGGCCGCCCCGAGGCCGCGGCCGCGCGCATCCGGGTGGATCTCGAGCATCATCTTCGCCATCTCGACGTCCTCGGTGAGCGGTAAGTCGAAGAGCACACGCCCCACGAGTCGACCGTGCTCGCGGATGAGGCGCCCGTCCCGACGCTCGTACCCGCTCGGCTCGTACCCGGGCAGCAGCACCTCCGCGGGCAGCACGAAGTCGTCGTTGCGGTACGTGTCCCTCGTGACGGCGTTGCGCAGGTCCGTCATCTCGTGGAACGCCGCCGCCGCGGCATCGTCGAGCGAAGAAGGGATGCTCAGGGGCTCCGCGCTGAAGCCAGCCGGAACGGCGGGGTCTGGCTCGGCAGAATCCGGGAGGGCGGATTCGGGGAGGCCGGATTCCTGGGCCGCCGCTGCTTCGGGGCCAGCGGCGGCGGGGCCAGTCGAGGTGGGGACCGTGGAGTCGGGGACGGTGGTGTCGGGCGACATCGAGGTGCTTCCTGTTGGTGCGATGAAGCTGCGGCGTCGCAGCCGACCAGGATATCGACCGCGCCGCCGTGGCCTCAAGCACCCGGCGTGGCGGCGGATGCGCGCGGCCGTGCGGCCGTGCGGCAGGTGAGCGTGCGCTACGCCTCGGCCAGGAACTCCCGCAGCTGCTCGACGACAAACGCATGGTCCTCGACCTGCGGCAGCCCCGAGATGCCGACCGCGCCGACGACACCGACCCCGTCGATGCGAACGGGGAACACGCCGCCGTTCGCGGCGACCTCGTCGGGGTCGAGTCGCGACTCCTGCTCGTAGACGCGCCCCAGCGAGCGGAACAGCGCACCGACGCCGAGCGATGACTGCTCGAAGTGCAGCACCGCGCGTGTCTTCCGCTCGAGCCACGCGTCGTTGTCCGGCACAGCGCCGTCGAGTGCGGCGTGGAAGACCCGCTGCTGTCCGACGACGATGCCGATGACCACGGGCAGCGAACGAGCCGCCGCCGCCTCGCGCATCCGGGAGCCGAGCCGCCATGCATCATCGCGCGAGAACCTGGTGAAGACGAGCTCGGCCTCTTCGGCGCGGATGCGCGCGAGATCCGCAGCGGCGACGGCCGCGGCGTCGTCCGCCTGGGCCCGCACCTGCACCGGTTCCTGCACCCCTGACCGTTCCTGCGCCTGAACCCGCTCCTGTACCGGCTCCTGCACCGGCGCGTCAGGCATCCGACGACGCCGTCCAGATGTTGATGCCGCCGTCGACGGCGTACGTGTCGATCTCTGCGAGCTCGGCGTCGGAGAATGGCGCCGCGTCGAGGCACCTGACGAGGTCGTCGAGCTGCGAGGTGCGGGACGCCCCGATGAGGGCAGACGTGATCCGCTCGTCGCGCAGCACCCAGGCGATCGCGAGCTGCGCGAGCGTCTGCCCGCGACGCTCCGCGATCGCGTTGAGGGCGCGCACCCGCTCGAGGTTCTCGTCGCTGAGCATCCCGTCGCGCAGCGTCTTGCCCTGCGTCGCCCGCGACCCCTCCGGCACTCCCCCGAGATACTTGTTCGTCAGCAGCCCCTGGGCGAGGCCGGAGAACGCGATGACGCCAGCTCCGGCCGTCGCGTTGGCTTCGAGCACCGACGGCTCGCCGTCCTCGATCCAGCGGTTCAGGAGGGAGTACGACGGCTGCGAGATGAGCAGCGGCGTGCCGAGCTCGCGCAGCAGGCCGGCGACCTCCTCGGTGCGCTCCGCGGAGTAGGAGGAGACACCGACGTAGCGGGCCTTCCCGCTGCGCACGATCGCATCGAGCGCGGCCGCCGTCTCCTCGAGGGGCGTCTCGGGGTCGAAGCGGTGGCTGTAGAAGATGTCGACGTAGTCGGTGCCGAGCAGGCGAAGGCTGTTCTCAAGGCTCCCGAGCAGGTGCTTGCGGCCGCCGCCCGAGCCGTTCGGGCCGGGGAACACCGGGTATCCGGCCTTCGTCGACAGCACGAGCTCGTCGCGCAGGCCCGCGAAGTCCTCGCGCAGGATCCGGCCGACGTTCGCCTCGGTCGAGCCGAAGGGCGGGCCGTAGCCGTTCGCGATGTCGAAGTGCATGATGCCGAGGTCGAACGCGTGCCGCAGCAGCTCCCGCTGCTTCGAGAGGGGGGTGTCGTCACCGAAGCCGTGCCAGGTGCCGAACGAGATCGCGGGCAGCTTCAGCCCGCTGCGGCCGACACGGCGATACTGCATCCGCTCGTAGCGGTCGGCTGCTGGGCTGTAGCGGGGAGTGAGCTGGGCAGTCATGGGAGCCCTTTCTGTCAGAGGAGGTTGTGGATGCGCGGCAGCGTCAGCGCGCGGGAGCGGATGCGCGGAGCGCGGAGAGGAGGGGCAGCTGCGCTTCGTCCTCGAGTGCACTGCCGACGGCGACGACGTCGGCTCCTGCTGCGAGGTACTCCCCCGCATTGGCCGCGTTGATGCCGCCCGTCGCGACGAGACGCATCTCGGGGAACGGCCCTCGCATGGCCGAGAACCAGTCGGCGCCGAGCACGCTGGCGGGGAACGCCTTGACCCAGGTCAGGCCGAGCGCCTTCGCGAGCTGGATGTCGGTCCCGCTCGCCACACCGGGTAGCGGGGCGAGGCCCGCGGCCAGGGCCGCCTCGATGACGGCAGGGTCGAGGCCGGGTGCGACGGTGAACGTGGCTCCAGCCTGCTTGGCCTGGTCGACGTGGGCGAGCGAGACGACGGTGCCTGCGCCGACCGCGTGTCCGCCGGGCTCGGCGGCGCGGACGACGGCGCGGAGGGCGTCGAGCGCCGCATCGTTCTGGATGGGCACCTCGACGCTCGAGATGCCGAGCGACCAGGCGAGGTTCGCGAGCTCGACGCTGCGCTCCGGGGTGTAGCCGCGCAGGATCGCCATGACGGGCGATCCGGCGAACATGGTGTCGAACGTGTCAGTCATGTGGTCTCCAGCCGAGGTCGTGGGAGATGGCGAGGACGACGTCGTCGAGTCGCGGCTGCCATTCGGCGAGCGCGTCGAGGTCGGCACTCGCCTTGAGTGCGGTGATGGATACGGCCGCGACGACCGTGTCGCTGGAATCGCGGATGGGCATGGCGATGCAGTTGATGAAGCTCTCGTACTCGGCATCGTCGACGGCCCAGCCGCGTTCGCGGGTGCGTTCGAGCTCGGCGTCGAGGGCGGCGCGCGAGACGATCGTGTTGTCGGTGTACGGCGTGTACTCGTAGCCCTCGAGCATCCGGTCGGTCTTCTCCGCGTCCTGCTGGGCGAGGATGGCCTTGCTGACGCCCGCCGTGTGCAGGAGCACCGGCTGCCCGATCTGGGAGTACAGCCGGACCATCCCCGGCTGCTCGATCTTGTCGGCGTAGACGATGCGGTCGCCCTCGAGGACGGCGAGGTGCACGGTGTGCGTGCAGTCCCTGCCGAGCTCCTGCAGCACGGGGCGGGCGATGTTGCGCAGGTCGAACTGGTCGCTGGCTGCCCGGGCGAGACCGCTCAGCCGGTAGCCGACCCCATACCTGCTGTCCGCGTGGCGGCGGGTGAGCCCGGTCTCGGTGAGCGTCTGCAGCATCCGCAGTGCCGTCGATCGGTGCACGCCGAGCTTGGCGGCGATCTCCGACTGGGTGCGCGGCGCGAGGCTCACGTACTCGAGGATCTCTGCTGCGCGGTGGATGCTCTGGGACATGGTGGAACTCCGATCAGGCCGGGACGAAGTCGTGTGTGCTGCCGAGGGTTCGGGCGGCGAGCCCGTGCCCTCGGTTCAAGCACGCATCGACGGGCTCGCCGCCAAGCATCGCACCGAGGTAGCCGGCGGTGAAGGCATCGCCCGCCCCGACGGCTTCGACGACGTCGACGGGATGCGCTGGCACGAACGCCGAGGACACGCCGCCGTCGACGACGGCGACCTCGGTTGCACCGACGCTGCCGTCCTTCACGACGAGGCTGCCGTGCAGCCCGAGCCGCGAGTGGAGCGTCGTCGGGTGCCCTTCGCCCCACAGCGTCTCGGCCTCGTCACGGCCCACGAAAACGAGGTCCGCGAGCGCTGCGAGCGTGGCGAGCCGCGGCCCCGCGGCTTCGATGCTCCAGAGTCCGGGCCGGTAGTTCACGTCGAACGACACGATGATGGCGCGCCGGCGCGCCTCGAGCATGACGGCTTCGAGCATCGCCGAGCAGCTTGCCGAGAGGCCGGCGGTGATCCCCGTCACGTGGAGCGCTGCGACGCCCTCCCAGTCGAGCTGGGCGAGCACGGTCGCATCCATTCGCGACGCGGCCGAACCGGCTCGGTAGTAGTAGACGGTGGTCTCCCCGTCGCCGGGGTCCTTGAAGTAGACGCCGGTCGGCGCCCCCGGCACGAGCTGGACGCCTGCGACGTCGACGCCGCTCGCGCGCACCTCGTCGAGGAGACGCCACCCGAGTGGGTCGTCGCCGAGCCAGCTCACCCAGCTGGAGGGGACACCGGAGTCGGCGAGGTACATGGCGACCGTCGACTCCGCGCCCCCGGCCTTGACGGCGAAGCTCACGGCTTCCCTGAGCGGGGCGACGTGGGTCGGGGTGACCATGGCCATGGTCTCGCCCAGGCACAGCACGCGACCGGCGCGCGGGGCGGTCGCGGGCACGGCGCTACTTGAGAATGGGCTCTTCGGTGCGCTCACGCGTCGACCGTCCTTTCAGCAGGGCGCGGATGCGCGGGGCGAGAACGGCGAGGACGCTCAGGATGATGAGGGTCAGCGCGATGGGGCTCGTGAAGACCGCTCCGTAGCCGTCGATGAGGAGCGCCCGCCGGAGGTTGCCCTCCGCGAGCGGCCCGAGGATGAGGCCGAGCACGAGGGGACCCGGCGGGAAGCCGAAGCGTCGCATCGCGAGGCCGAGGAGCCCGAAGGCGAACATCAGCACGACGTCGAACACCGAGTTGGAGACGGCGAAGGTGCCGACCATGCAGAAGGTGACGATGACAACCGAGAGGTAGCGCTTCGGCATGGCGAGCAGCTTGACGACGCCGCGCATGCGCACGAGCGCGAGGGCGAGGGCGAGCACGGTGGCGATGAGCATGATCGCGGAGAGGCTGAAGACGAGATCGGGCCGGTTCGCGAACAGGCTCGGCCCCGGCTGGAGCCCCCACACGATCATGGAGCCGAGCATGACGGCCATGACCGAGTCGCCTGGCACGCCGAGCGACAGGGTCGTCGTGACGGATCCGCCCATCGTCGCGGTGCTCGAGCTGTCGGCGGCCGCGACTCCCTCGAGCGCGCCCTTCCCGAACTTCTCCGGGGTCTTGGAGGCGCGACGCGCCTGGTCCCACGCGATGACGCCGGCGATGTCGCCGCCAGCCGCGGGGATGACGCCGACGACGGCGCCGATTCCCGTGCCGATGGCCGTCGGCTTGCGCAGCAGCTTGCGCTCCGCCTTGTTCGGCCACCATTTGCCGAGCTGCGTGATCGCCTGCGGCTCGGGCCCCCTCTTGGCGGAGATGACCTGGTTGAAGACCTCGGCGATGCCGAAGAGGCCGATGATGGCGGCGATGAACGGCACGCCGCTCGAGAGCTCCGGGATCCCGAACGTGAAGCGCTGGTCGCCCGAGATGGGGTCGTTGCCGATCGTCCCGAGCCACAGGCCGAACGCCCCGGCCGCGAGGCCCTTCATGACGCGGTCGCCGGAGACGCCGATCATCATGGTGAGCCCGAACACGACGAGCGCGAACATCTCGATCGGCCCGAAGCTCAGCGCGAAGCCCGAGATGGGCTGCGCGAGGAACAGCAGGATGAGGATCCCGGCGAAGGAGCCGACGGCAGAGACGAGCGCGGAGCTCGTCAGCGCGATGCCGGCCTTGCCCTGCTTCGCGAGGGGGTACCCGTCGAAGGTCGTCGCGATCGAGGCGGGTGTGCCCGGCGTGTTGATGAGGATCGACGGCACCCGGTCGCCGAACTGCGCGGCGATGTAGATGGAGAGCAGCACCGCGAGACCCTGGAGGGGCTCGAGGGTGAGGGTGAAGCCGGCCGCGAGCGCGACGGCCATCGTGGCCGTGATGCCGGGGATGGCGCCCACGAGCGTGCCGAGGAGCACCCCGATGATGAGGCACAGCGCGATCGTGGGGTCGAGGAGCGCGCCGAGCCCTTCCGTGATGCCGTTCACAGCGGCACCCCCAGGAGGAGCCCGAAGACTCCGTAGAGCACAACCGTCACGATGACCGGGAACAGCACGAGGTCGCGCCAGCCGCGACCGCCGAGCACGAACGTGAGTCCGGCGGCGAGCAGCAGCGTGACGATCACGAAGTGGAGGAAGTACCAGGCGACACCGTAGGCGGCGATGGCCGCGAGCATGAGGAGCATCCGCGAGATGCCACGCTTCGTGGGGGCGTCCTCGCTCGGCGCATCCGGCTTGCGGATGGCGACCCCGACGAGCAGCGCCCCGAGGAGCACGATGGCCCCGCCGAGCACGGTTGGCCACCAGCGCGGGCCGAACGGGTCGCCGCCCGTCGCCGGGACGACGGCGAACGCCAGGGCGATGGATGCTCCACCGACGGCGATCACGCCCGCCGCGATGAGCATGTCCCGCCGCCTGCTGACGGGCCGAGACTCGGAGGTCTCCTCGTCGACGCCGAGCGCCACGTCGAGAGGGTTCGCCTCGACTGATCTGTCCATGACGGTCACGCCTCTACTCGCCGAACAGCTCTGCGAAGCGCTCGTTCTCGGCCTTCACGAAGTCGGCAGCCTCGTCGCCGGGGATGAACACGGGGATGTTGCCGCCCGACTCGATGAGCTCGACGTACTCGGAGCTGCCTGCTGCGGTCTCGAGCGCCGCCTGCAGCGACTCCTTGACCGCGGGGTCGAGCCCGGTCGGCGCGCCGACGGCGGCCCAGCTGCCGATGACGACGTCGTAGCCCTGCTCGCCGGCCGTGGGCACGTCCGGCAGCGCGGGGGCGCGGTCCTCGGTGAAGACGGCGAGCACACGGAGTCGCCCGTCCTCGTCGGCGGGAGCGGTCTCACCGATGCCGGCGACGACGGCGTCGACCTGGCCGCCGACAGCCGCCGTGACCGCGGGGGCGCCGCCGTCGAAGGGCACGCCTTGGAACTCGACACCGGCGACGTTGCCGAGCTCGGTCGCCCCCGCCTCCCAGATCGAGCCGGGGCCAGCGTTGGAGATCGTGACGCTGCCGGGGCTCGCCTCTGCGGCGGCGACGAGCTCCTCGAGCGTCTGGTAAGGACTGTTCGCGGGGACCGCGATCGTGCCCGGCTGCTCGTTGACGATGCCGAGGAAGTCGTAGCTGGCCGGGTCGATGTCGTACCCCTGGTGGCCGAGCATGCTCACCTCGACGGGGAAGACCATGATCGAGTAGCCGTCAGCCGCAAGGCCGGCGACGTGCTGCATGCCGACGGAGCCAGCACCGCCTGGCCGGTTGTCGACGACGATCGACTGGCCCAGCTCGGACTCGAGCTGCGTCGCAAGGGTGCGGGCGGTGAGGTCGGTCGCGCCTCCGGCCTGCGTCGGCGTGTAGAACGTGATGGCTTGCGAGGGAAACTCCTCGCCACCTGCGGTTCCGCCCGCGCGGTTCGCGCAGCCGGAGAGGGAGAGCACCGTCGCCGCGGCGGCGAGCAGCGCGAGGGGCGCCAGTTTCGAAGGACGTCGCTTCATCGGGGGTTCCATCCACTTCGTTGGGAATGTGTTGCATATACTGCAACGCGGTTGCACTAACTGCACACATCGTATGAAACCCGAAAGCAGCGCGCAAGTGGGAGCCGGAGATCGTCCCCAGAACTGGACGCAGGGGTAAGGCAAGGCTTATCTTTGCTCGGTGAGTGCTTCCACTGCTGTTCAGACCCGCCCCGCTTACCGGCCGTACTGCGCCGAGGTCAGAGCAGTGCGGCGCCTTGCTCCCGCATTCACCCGAGTGACCTTCACGTGCGACGACTTCGAGTACTTCGGCACGACCGGACTCGACCAGCGCATCAAGCTCATCCTGCCCATGGCAGACGGCACGACCAGCGACTTCGGGCAGCGCGACGAGGAGGTGCTCGACGCCGGCCTCTGGTACGAGCGATGGCGGACGACCCCCACGGAACGCCGCAGCCCCCTGCGCACCTACACGGTGCGCCGCGTCGACCCGGAAGCTCGCGAGATCGACGTCGACTTCGTCGTGCACCACGGCGCGGGTCCGGCGGGTGCCTGGGCCGAGAACGCGAAGCCGGGCGACGATCTCGTCATCGTCGGCCCCGACCAGCGCAGCGAGCAGTCGCACCTCGGCGCGGACTGGCATCCCGGCACCGCCAAGCGCCTCCTGCTCGCGGGCGACGAGACAGCGGTTCCCGCGATCGGCTCGATCCTCGAATCCCTCAGCGACCGGTGCGAGGTGGATGCGCTGCTCGAGGTGCCCACGAGCGCCGACATCATCCCCATCGACGTGCCCACCAGCTTCCGCATCACCTGGCTGCCCCGCGACGGCGCCGCCCACGGCGTGCGGCTGACGCAAGCCCTGCAGCAATGGTGCCTTGACTCCCCCGAGGCGCTCGCGCAGGCCGCGGCACCCCGCCCGCAGCAGATCGCCGACATCGACATCGACGTCGACCTCCTCTGGGACAGCCCAGAGGACGGTGAAGGCGAGTTCTACGCGTGGATGGCCGGCGAGGCTGCCACCATCAAGACCCTCCGCCGCCACCTGGTGACCACCAACGGCGTCGACCGCAAGCGCGTCGCCTTCATGGGGTACTGGCGACTCGGCCAGTCCGAGCACCAGGAATGATCGCGGGCGCACGCGCGCGCCGCGTCCGCCTCGTCGCCGTCGGGGCGGTCGCCCTGCTCCTGGTCGCCGTGATCGTGAGCCTCCTCGTGGGGGCCCGCACCGTCGCGCCATCCGTGGTCGTGGATGCCCTGCTCGCGCCGAACCCGGACCTGGCCGACCACACCGTGATCAGGGACCAGCGCATCCCCCGCACCCTCATCGGCGTCCTGGCCGGTGCGGCGCTCGCCGTCGCAGGCACCCTCATGCAGGGGATCACACGCAACCCGCTCGCCGACCCGGGGCTCCTCGGCATCAACGCGGGAGCCTCCGTCGCCGTGCTCGTCGCCATCACGTTCTTCAGCATCTCCGCACCAACCGGGTTCGTGTGGTTCGCCTTCGCTGGCGCTGCCGTCGCCGCAGTCGTCGTCGCCGTCATCGGCACGCGCGGCCCCGACGGCGACAATCCGGCGAAGCTCGCGCTCACGGGCGCCGCCGTCACCGCCGGCCTCACTGCCGTGACGACCCTCATCCTCACCACGTCCATCGTGGCGCTCGACGTGTTCCGCTACTGGCAGGTCGGAGGCCTCACCTCGCGCGGCCTCGACACGGTCGCCGTCGTCGCGATCCCCCTGCTCATCGGCGGCATCATCGCCATCGCGAGCGCGCGCGGCCTCGACCTCATCGCCCTCGGCGCCGACACGGCAGCGGGCCTCGGCCAGAACGTTCCGCGCACGCGCGCGCTCGGCATCCTCGCGACCGTGCTGCTCTGCGGCGGGGCCACCTCGATCGCCGGGCCCATCGTCTTCATCGGGCTCCTCGTGCCGCACGCGCTGCGCGCGATGGTCGGCGACGACTACCGGCGCCTCCTCCTCATCGGGGCGCCCCTCGGCGGCGCGGTGCTGCTCATCGCCGACATCGTCGGCCGCGTCATCGCGCCGCCCGGGGAAGTCCAGGCCGGTGTCGTGGTCGCCTTCGTCGGGGCCCCGGTACTCATCGCGCTCGTCCTCCGCCGCAAGCAGGTGGCCCTATGACCGCCCGCGATGTCCTCCCGAAGAACACGGCAGCGCCCCTCAGCGGCTCCGAGTCGCCGCTCGAGGCGGTGCGAGCCCGCGTCAGACGGCGCCGCGGGCTCGTCGTCGGCGGCGTCACCGTGGCCCTGATCGCCGTCGTCCTCCTCGGCGTCACGACCGGCGACTACCCACTCACCCTCGAGCAGCTCGCGCGCACCCTGCTCGGGGGCGGCGACCGCCTCGAGTCCTACGTGCTCTTCCAGGTGCGGCTCCCGCGCGTGCTCATGGGCGTCCTGGTCGGCGCCTGCCTCGGCGTCGCAGGTGCCCTCCTGCAGGGCGTGCTCAGAAACCCGCTCGCGAGCCCCGACCTCCTCGGCATCAGCGGCGGCAGCAGCGTCGCAGCCGTGTTCCTGCTCCTCATCTTCGGCGTCACCGGGCCGATCCTCGCAGTCGCCGCCTTCGCCGGAGGGCTCGCGGTCGCCGCCATCCTGCTCCTCGCAGCAGGCAGGCGAGGCGAGGCCGGCTTCCGGCTCATCCTCGCCGGCATCGGTATCTCGTTCCTCACCGTCGCCATCATGAACTACCTCATGGTCCGCAGCCAGGTCGAGCTCGCTCAGGCCGCGCTGCTCTGGGTCACGGGCTCACTCGCCTCCACCGCGTGGTGGCACCTCCTCGTCGTCGCCGTCGTCGCCGTCGCTCTCCTCCCCGCCGTGCTCATCTCCGTGCGCTGGCTGCCGATCACCCAGCTCGGCGCATCCACGGCAGCCGGGCTCGGCGTCACCACCAGCCGGGTGCGGATGATCGCCGTCATCTCCGCCGTACTCCTCACCGCTGTCACGTGCGCCTTCGCGGGTCCCATCTCGTTCATCGCGCTCTGCGCACCGGCCATCGCCAGGTCCCTGCTCGGCCACGGCTCCATCGGAGTCGGGACAAGCGCCATCACGGGCGCCGCCCTCCTCACGGGCGCCGACCTCGTCGCGCAGTTCGCGATCCCGGACACCTCACTGCCCGTCGGAGTCGTCACGGGGGCCGTCGGCGCCGTGTTCCTGCTCTGGCTCCTCGCCTCGACGAAAGGACGCCAGCTGTGACCGGCGACCACCAAGCACCCGCAGTCCGGGTCGACCCCACCGCCGCCACGCCAGCGGGGCCGCGCCTCTCCGCGCGCGGCCTCTCGGCTGGCTACCCCGGCCGCACCGTCATCGAAGGACTCGACCTCGACATCGCCCCGGGGCGCATCACGATGATCATCGGCGCCAACGCCTGCGGCAAGTCCACCCTCCTCGGCGTGCTCGCGCGCCTCACCTCGCCTCTCGCCGGCAGCGTTCAGCTCGACGACGTCGACGCCGCCAGCATCCCCAGGCGCCGGTTCGCGCAGACTGTCGGGATGCTCCCCCAGCATCCGAGCGCCCCCGACGGGCTCACGGTCGCCGAGCTCGTCTCGCGAGGCCGGCACCCGCACCGCGGACTCTTCGACCGCTGGGGAAGCGCCGACACGAAGCACGTCGACGAGGCCATGCGGCGCACCGGCGTCGCGGAGCTCGCCGATCGACCGGTCGGCGACCTGTCCGGCGGGCAGCGGCAGCGCGTCTGGATCGCCATGTCCCTGGCGCAGAACCCCAAGGTGCTCCTCCTCGACGAGCCCACGACGTTCCTCGACCTCAGCCACCAGCTCGAGGTCCTCGACCTGCTCGTGAGCCTCAACCGGCGCGAAGGGACCACCATCGTCGTCGTCCTGCACGAGCTGAACCTCGCGGCTCGCTACGCCGACGAGCTCATCGTCATGCGCGACGGTCGCATCGTCGCCAACGGCTCCCCCACCGAGGTGCTCACGAAGGAGGTCGTCGCCGATGCCTTCGCCCTCGACGCGCTTGTCATGCCGGACCCCCTCACCCGAACACCCCTCATCGTCCCCGTCCCGGGAGGCGCTCACACGGGCAGCGAGCCCGAGTAGCCCCTCCTCACCCCAGCACTTCACGCATCCGCAAGAAAGGAACCACCCCATGAACCGCACCCTCCGACCGATCGCCGCCGCCGCGGTGGCGGTCACGGCGCTCGCGCTCAGCGCCTGCGCCCCCGCCACCACCGACACGAGCGACGCGGCCGCCGCACCGGGCGACGCCGCGAGCTTCCCCGTCACCTTCGAGCACATGTACGGCACCACCACGATCGAAGAGGCGCCGACGCGCGTCGCGACGTGGGGCTGGGGCGTCACCGACGCGGTCCTCGCGCTCGACATCGTCCCCGTCGCCATGGCATCGATGGACTACGGCGGAGGCGAGGACCGCATCGCGCCGTGGGTCTCCGACAAGATCGAGGAGCTCGGCGGCGAAGCCCCCGTCATCCTCGACAACGCCACCTACGAGCTCTCCGTGGAGGCGCTGCTCGCGACCGACCCCGACGTGTTCATCGCGTCCTACTCCGGGCTCACGCAGGAGGAGTACGACGCCGTCACCGCGGCCGGCGTGCCCGTCGTCGCCCCCGAGGAAGCGATCTGGTCGACGCCGTGGCGTGACGTCATCACCGACACCGGCAAGGCCCTCGGCCTCGAGGCGGACGCCAACGAGATCCTCGCCGACCTCGACCAGCAGGTCGCCGACCAGGCCGCCGAACATCCCGAGTTCGAAGGCACGACGATCGCCTACGCGTCCGAGGACGTGGACACCTTCTACCTCCTCCTCGAGAACGACCCGCGCGTCGAGCTGCTCACCGACCTCGGCTTCACGAGCGCACCATCCGTCGCGGAACTCGCAACCGGGGAGTCGACGTTCTCGACGACCGTCTCCAGCGAGAACCTCGACAAGATCGACGCGGACGTCGTCTTCACGCAGACCGAGACCGAGGAGCAGCTGCAGACGTTCCTGACCTCGGACCGCACGAAGCTCATCCCGGCCGTCTCCAAGGGCGCCGTCGCAGCGCTCGTGGGCGAGGAGAACGGCGCGGCCATCTCGCCGACCGCGCTCTCCATCCCGTTCTTCCTCCCGATGCTCGTCGAGCAGCTCGCCACGGCGACCGAGGTCGCGAAGAGCTAGCGACGGGGACTCACCCCCACGCAGAACGCTGCCAGTCAGCTGCGCCCTCCCGGAAGCCGAGAGGGCGCAGCTGACTGGCAGCGGTGTTTTTCTGCCCGGCCGAGCGCCTAGCGCGCGGTGACGGGGTTGGAGAGCGAGCCGATGCCCTCGATCGTGCAGGTGACCGTGTCGCCCTTCGCGAGCGGACCGACCCCCGCGGGCGTGCCCGTGAGGATGATGTCGCCCGGCAGCAGCGTGAACACGCTCGACGCGTACTCGACGAGTTTCGCGACCGACGTGATCATCTGCGAGAGGTCGCCCTCCTGACGCAGCTCGCCGTTGACCTCGGCGGTGATGCGCCCCTTCGAGGGGTCGAAGTCGGTCTCGATGATCGGGCCGAGCGGGCAGAACGAGTCGAAGCCCTTCGCGCGAGCCCACTGGCCGTCGCTCTTCTGCAGGTCACGGGCCGTGACGTCATTCGCGATCGTGTAGCCGAAGATGACCTGAGCCGCGTCGGCGGCCGGCACGTTGCGGGCGACCTGGCCGATGACGACGGCGAGCTCCGCCTCGTGGTCGACGCGCTCCGACTGGGGCGGCAGCACGATGGGGTGGCGGGGGCCGATGACCGAGGTGTTCGGTTTGAGGAACATCATGGGAACCTCGGCGGCCTCGTTGCCGAGCTCGTTCGCGTGCTCCGCGTAGTTGCGTCCGAAGCCGATCACCTTCGAGCGCGGCAGCACGGGCGACTGCAGCTGCACCTGGTCGATCGGGATGCGTTCGTCGAGCGTCTCGTAGCCGAGGTAGAGGGGGTCACCCGCCAGCTTGACGTAGACCTTCTCCTCCTCGTCGAGGATGCCGAAAGTGAGCTGACCCTGGTATTCGAAGCGCGCGATCTTCACCGTGCCAGCCTACAGCGGCGAGACCGAGCCCGCGCCCGCGCCGAACCGCCTTACTGCAGCGCCGGGGCGGGCTCCGCGTCGCCATCCGCACCCGTCTTGATCGTCTCGCCGCGGAAGAACCCCGGGCTGCGGAAGTACTGCACGACCATGAGCACGACGCCGAGCAGGAGCACGCCGACCCCGAGCACGAACACGAGACCGATGCCGTCCTGCGCGATGCCGTCGGCGTCGTACCTCGTCGCGAAGACCGCGGAGCCCGAGCCGAACGACGGCGACAACGACGCCCTGGCGGTCTCGAAGAAGAAGTAGAGCAGCGCGAGCCCGCCGAGGAGCGGGAACAGGAACCGGAAGAACAGGTTCCTCGTCGAGGAGAACAGCGAGCGGCGGAAGTACCAGACGCACGCGAGCCCCGTGACGCCGTAGTAGAAGCACACCATGAGGCCGAGCGCCGCGATGGTGTCCCAGAGGGCGTTCTCGGAGAGCAGCCGCAGCACGATGTAGAAGACAATCGCGGCCGCCGCCGAGGCGATGGTCGCCACCGATGGTGACTTGAAGCGGGGACTCACGCTGGCATACGACTTGGGCAGTGCCCCGTAATGGCCCATGGCGAGGAGCGTGCGAGAGGGCGACACCATCGTCGACTGCAGCGAGGCCGCCGAGCTGAACATGACGGCGACCGTCATGAGCAGCGCGAACGGGCCCATGATCGGCTCCGCGAGGGAGGCGAGGATGCTCTCCTGATTGTCCGGGTTGCCGGCGCCGAGGCCCTCCTCGCCGATGCCCGCGTAGGCGAGGACCGCGAGCGTCATCAGCACGTAGATCGCGACCATGACGAAGATCGTGAGCATGGAGGCACGGCCAGGGGTCTTCTCCGGATCCTTCGCCTCCTCGTTCATCGTAATGACCGTGTCCCAACCCCAGAACAGGAAGATCGACAGCGAGACGCCGGCAGAGATCGCGGCGAGCGAGCCCACCTCGAACGGGTTGAACCACGACAGCTCGATGGGGGTCGCGTCGAACGCGGTGCCGTTCCCGACGTGCACGAACGCCGCGATGATGAACCAGACGATGGCGATGAGCTGCACGACGACGAGGACGTACTGCACCTTCTTCGTCGACTCGACACCGCGGTAGGAGATCCACGCGGCGAGGGCCGTGAAGATGACGGTCATCGGGATGTTGATCCACAGCACACGTGTCAGGTCCGCGAGCTCCGGGCTCTGGAAGATCTGCGCCAGCATGATGAAGAAGAAGTCGACGGCGACGGCCGCGAGGTTGGAGAGCACGAGGACGGTCGCGGCGATGAGCCCCCATCCGCCCATCCACCCGATCCAAGGGCCGAACGCGCGGGTCGCCCACGTGAACGAGGTGCCGGAGTCCGGCATCGCCGTGTTGAGCTCCCGGTAGCCGAACACGACGAGGAGCATCGGGATGAACCCGACCAGCATGATGGCGGGCGTGTAGACACCGACCTGCGCGATGGTGGGGCCGAGGCCGGACGTGACGGCGTAGGCGGGCGCGATGCAGGAGACGCCGATGACGGCCGCCCCGAGCACCCCGACCTTGCCGGCGGAGAGACCCTTCGCGCTCAGTCCCCCACCATGCAGCTCCTCGTTGAGCTTCGCCGCCGCTGCGGTTTCCGATGTTGTCATTTGGTGATGATGGCCCATCCCCGAAGAACCGTCAATGGGCCGAAACGGCCCGGAAATAGTGCGTGAATCGACAGAACGGCCGGGGCTTGCGCGGCGTCGCTCGGTTTGCATTGCGCCGCGCCTCGCGAGACATTAGCAGCTGTCAGATATCGCCCCTCCCTTGACCGACGACGGGCATCGACCTCGAGCGAGAGGGACCATGAAGAGGCCCACAGATCCGCATCCCGTGATCGAGACCCTGCTCAATGGCGGGGGCGACGACGAGCCGCAACCGAGTACCCGATCTCCTCGGCTGGCAGCGGCGGCCGGGCCTCGCCGCCCGATCGCCGGCAGCGGCCGCCACGTCTCGCGGCGCAGGCGCACGAGCTCGAAGTTCGTGCGCCGCCGCCTCATGGTCGCCGCCGCAGCGGCTGTCTGCGTGACCATGGTCGCCGGCATCGGCTTCATCTCGGCGACCTACTTCCAGGTCGTCGGCAATCTCGCCGACAACGCCGTGGGCCGCGCGGACGGAACCGGCACCGAGATCTCCGGATGGGATGGCCCCGTTAACATCCTCATCATGGGCTCCGACTCCAGGGACGGGCAGTCGAGCGCCGACTACGGGGAGGCCGGCGGGGCTCGATCCGACGTCATGATGCTGCTCCACGTATCAGCCGATCGCGAGGACGCCACCCTCATCAGCATCCCCCGGGACACGATGCTGCCGACCCCGGAATGCACGACCCCGGACGGCGACGTCGTGCCCGCGCAGGAGGCCGCGCAGATCAACGGGGCGCTCGAGAACGGGCCGTTCTGCTCGCTCGACACGATCCGCGACTTCACCGGCATGGACATCGACCACTTCATCGTCGTCGGCTTCGACGGCGTCATCGGCATCACGGAGGCCATCGGCGGCGTCGACGTGTGCGTCGAGAACGACATCGCCGACGACTACTCGGGGCTCTACATGACTGCTGGCACCCACAGCCTGCAGGGCGAGGCGGCTCTCGCGTTCCTTCGCACGAGGCACGGCTTCGCCGACGGGAGCGACCTGGGGCGCATCCAGGCCCAGCAGGCGTTCCTCGCCTCCCTCGCTCGGAAGGTCACGAGCGCCGGCACGCTCACGAACCCCGGGGCCCTCTACGGGCTCGCCGACTCCGCATCGAAGGCCATGACCGTCGACGAGGCGCTCGCTCAGCCGAGCAGCCTCGTCGCGCTCGCGCAGACGCTCGCGAACGTCGACCTCGACCGCATCGTCATGCTGCAGCTGCCCGTCGCGCCCTATTGGGCGGACCCGAACCGAGTCGAGCCGATCACGGCGGAGACCGACGCCATCTTCGCGACCCTCCGCGCCGACCAGCCGCTGTCCTTCCAGGATGACCAGGCAGCGGATGCACCCGACGGGGATGCACTCGACGGCGACGGCCAGCAGGAAGGCCAGGAACAGCCCGACGACGCGACGCAACCGGACGACGCGGCTGCCGCGCCCGGCGAGCCGCTGACCCTCTCCGACGACATCGTGGGCCGGACGGCGGAGGACACCACCTGCGCGAGCTGACCTCGCCGCCCCGCCCCCGCGGCGCAGCGCCCACCCGAGCTGCGCAACACCCCCGCGCTGTGCAACGCCCCCACCGCCGCATCCGCCGCAGATGGGTCACTTTCACCCCGTATCAGCGCTCGATACGGGGTGAAAGTGACCCATCTGCGGCGGATGCGGCGGGGCAGGTGCGGGGTCGGCAGGGCGGGATGCGGCGGGACAGCTAGTCCTTCAGCACCTCGATCGACTGCGTGTCGCGGTCGTTGCCGATCTGGATCGTCTCGCCGCGGAAGAACCCGGGGCTGCGGAAGTACTGCACGACCATGATGACCACGCCGAGCAGCAGCACTCCGATGCCGAGCACGAACACGAGCCCGATGCCGTCCTGGGCGATGCCGTCCGCGTCGTAGCTCGTCGCGAAGACCGCCGAGCCTGAGCCGAACGACGGCGACAGCGACGCGACGGCCGTCTCGTAGAAGAAGTACAGCAGCACGATGCCGCCGAGCAGCGGGAACAGGAACCGGAAGAAGAAGTTCCTGGCCGAGCTGAACAGACTGTGCCTGAAGTACCAGACGCACGCGAGCCCCGTGACGCCGTAGTAGAAGCAGATCATGAGGCCGAGGGCCGCGATCGTGTCCCACAGCGCGTTCTCGGAGAGCAGCCTCATGACGACGTAGAACACGACAGCGGCGATGGCCGAGGCCAGGGTCGCGACCGACGGCGACTTGAAGCGCGGGCTGACGTCCGCGAAGCGCTTCGGCAGGGCGCCGTAGTGCCCCATGGCGAGGATCGTGCGCGACGGGGAGACCATCGTCGACTGCAGCGAGGCCGCCGACGACGACAGGATGGCGATGGACATCAGGAGCGCGAACGGCCCCATGACCGGCCCCGCGAGCGCCGCGAAGATGCTCTCCTGGTTGTCCGGGTTGCCTGCTCCGAGGCCCTCGGTGCCGATGCCCGCGAAGACGAGCACGGCGAGGGTCGTGAGCAGGTAGATCACCATGATGATGATGATCGTGAGCATGGCGGCGCGGCCGGGTGTCTTCTTCGGGTCCTTCGCCTCCTCGTTCATCGTGATGACCGTGTCCCAGCCCCAGAAGAGGAAGATCGACAGCGAGACGCCGGCGGCGACGACGGCCATGTCCCCCAGCTCGAAGGGGTTGAACCAGGACAGCTCGATGGGGGTCGGGTCGAAGGCCGTGTTGTTGCTCAGGTGCATGAAGGCGGCGACGATGAACCAGGCCAGTGCGATGAGCTGGAACGCGACGAGCCCGACCTGGATCTTCTCGGTCGCCTCGACGCCCCGGTACGAGATCCACGCGGCGAGCGCCGTGAAGAGGATCGTGACGGGGATGTTGATCCACAGCACCGTCGTGAGGTCGGCGAGCTCCGGATTCTGGAACACCTGTGCGAGCAGGATGAACAGGAAGTCCACGGCAACGGCCGCGAGATTCGAGAGGACGAGGACGGTCGCCGCGATGAGCCCCCATCCGCCCATCCACCCGATCCACGGACCGAACGCGCGGGACGCCCAGGTGAACGTGGTGCCGGAGTCCGGCATCGCCGAGTTCAGCTCGCGGTAGCCGAAGACGACGAGCACCATCGGGATGAAGCCGATGAAGAGGATCGCCGGCGTCTGCAGGCCGACCTGCGAGATGGTCGGGCCGAGACCCGAGGTCAGCGTGTACGCGGGGGCGATGCACGAGATGCCGATGATGGTCGCGCCGATGACGCCGACCTTGCCTGCGGAGAGGCCCTTGGAGCTGAGTCCGCCCCGCTCCGCGCTGTCTTCTGTCCTGGTCATTGCCCTGTTCCTGTCGCTGGGGATTCGGGAGCGGACTTGGGTGCCTCGGCAGGCTGCGCGGCGCGCGGCACGACGATGATCGGCACGGTCAGCACACGCAGCAGGCGCTGCGCTCGGGCGCCGAGGAAGATGCGTCCTCCCTGCGCGAGGCGGCTGGAGCCGACGAAGGCGACATCGCCCGGCTTCCAGTCGGCCCGCTCGAGTGCGGCCTCGAGGCTCTCGCCCTCGACCGTCTCGACGGTGGCCTTGCCCGACTCCAGCAGGGCCTCCGCGCGCCCGGCGAGCACTGCCCCGCCGAACTCGCGCACGAACTCGTCGACCTCCTGCACCTGGCTGGGCGGGACCCGGTCGAGCTGCACGAGCGACAGCAGGCGCAGCTGCACGTCGCGCTGCAGCGCGCTCTCGACGGAGGTGCCGATGAGCGCGGCGGCCCCCGAGCGGGTGCCGAACAGCGTGGTGATGCGGGTGACGGGCCCCTCTTCGGCGAACCCAGCCGGAGCGAGCGCGACGGGCAGCGGCGAGGCGTGCAGCAGCGTGGATGCGACTGTCCCGATGGTGAACTGCCGCAGGAGCGCGGTCGTGGCCGCGCCGATGACCAGCGCGGCAGCGCCGAACTCCGCGGCGATGTCCATGAGCCCCTGGGCCTCGCCCGTGGCGCTGCGGACGACGCCGCGTGCCGCGATGCCCTCCGGCACCTGGGCGAGCGCTTCGCTCATCCACGTGTCGATCTGCTTGCCGATGATGCTGTCCGCATCGTCGAGCGGCAGCGGATGCGTGCCGCTGTACGGCGACGTCTCCGGCGTGATCATCGCGATGATGATCTCCGTGTCGGTGCCCTTCGCGAGGAAGGAGGCGAGGGCGAGGGAGTCATGCCCTCGATCGCTCGCGATGTAGCCCACTACGAAACGCTGCGCCATGCTGCCTCTCCAATTCTTGGGGTGTCGTCCGATTTCAGGATGCCGAGGGCGCTCAGGACTGGAGGATGCGCTTCGCCGTAGCTTCGCCCATCCGCACCGCGCCGTCAACGTGCTGGTAGCCCTCTGCCGCGAGGTCGGAGCTCGACCAGAAGATCGGGCCGACCGGGTCGTGCTGGATGGCGCCCCAGCGGTGGAGTCCGCCGAGGTCGTAGCTCGTGGCGTAGGCGCCGCGGGTCCACTCCTCTGCGCCGAAGTCGGAGAGGTAGAAGACCTCGGGGTCGAGGGCCTTCGGCCCGAGGAACTCGGCGACGGAGCCGAGGACGGCGGCCTTGCGCTCCTCGTCGCTCAGCGCCCACATGGCTTCGGCCGCCTCATCGGTGATGAAGCCGACGAGGGTGCCTCGCTCGTCTTCATGGTTGGTGTTGTCGTAGACCTCCTGCACGATGTGGCCGGCACCGAACGCGGTGCCGCTGAGGCCCTCTTCACGCCAGAACGGGGTGGCGTAGGTGGCGTGCACCTTGATGACGAGGCCCATGGAGATGTGCTGGTGCACGATCATCTGCTGGCGCGGCAGGGCGGGGACGAAGGAGACGCGCGAGTAGAGGTTGGGCGGCACGGCCATGATGGCGTGCTGCGCCTTGACGGTGATGTGGTCGGCGACCGCGGTGACGGAGGCCGCATTGCCTGCTCCGTTGTCCTCCCAGTGGAGGAAGCGCACGGGGTTGTTCAGGAACACGTCGTCGCCGAGCTCCTGCGCCATCTGCTGGCTGACCGACTGCATGCCGCCGATGACGCGCTTGTCGAGGATGAAGCTCTCGTCGACGAGGTTCGAGAACGAACCGGCGGATGCGGCCATGAGCACTGCCTGCAGCGCGGAGAATGCGAAGGAAGGCTTGGTGAGCATGCCGCCGGCGACGAACAGCCCGATGTTGTTGCAGGCCTCCTCGTCGGTGGACTGCTGGCGCAGCCAGTGGTGGAAGGAGATGGTGTCGAGCTCGCGCGCCTTGGCGTGCGCCCACGGCTCGACGGGGCCGATCTCGGCGGCGAGGCCGTCGAGGAGCTCGATCATGCGGTCCATCTCGGCGGCGGTGTGCTCGCTGACGGGGAACGTGTCGCCCTCGTAGACGGTGCGCTCGCCCTTGGGGCTGATGTAGACCGACTTGCCCTCGCGGTAGCGCGAGAAGGTGCCCTTGCCGAGCTCTTCGAGCAGGGCGAGGAGCGCCGTCTGGTCTGGCGAGACCCATTGGCCGCCGATCTCGAAGAACTGGCCGTCGATGATGTTGCTCCAGGTGCGTCCGCCGACACGGTCGCGCGCCTCGAGGACGGCGACGGTCTTGCCTGCCTGGGTGAGGCGGCGGGCCGCTGTGAGGCCGGAGGGGCCTGCTCCGATGATGACGACGTCGCGTTCGATGGTCTGCATTTCCGCTCTTTCCGTTGTGACAGCTCCAAGCGCCCTGGCTTCGCCGTCGAAGTGAGTGTGGTTGGCGGCCGACTTGCTGGCGCCGCCTTCCAAATAAACAGGATTAATTTACGTTAGTCGAGACGGGCTCCTCGGACAAGCCGCATTTCCGAGGAGCTAGGGTCGAACGACGGGAGGGCCAGTGAGCACCAGCGAGCATGTGGAGTCTGACGGACAGCGGCGTGCTGGGCGACCCCGCACGAGGATCCTCACGCAGAAGCGCATCACCGACGCCGCCATGCGTGTCGCGACTCACGAGGGGTACGACTCCCTCACGATGGCGAAGCTCGCCAGGGCGCTCGGCGTCACCCCCGCGGCCCTCTACAACCACGCTCACTCGAAGCGCCAGATCCTGCGCTGGATCGAGGATCGCCTCATGGCCGCCGTCGACGCCTCGGCGTTCGAGACCGAGCCGTGGGACGCGGCTCTCGCGAGCTGGGCGCGAAGCTACCGCCTCGTCATGAAGGAGCACGACTCGCTCGTGGAGGCGATCGCGAAGATGCCCGTCGCCGGCGCGACCGACACGCTCGCGATGTACGAGGGGGTCGCCGCAGGCCTCCGACGGGCCGGCTGGCCGGACGCCCACATCATGCCGGCGATCGTGGCCATCGAGTCGTTCATCTACGGCTCCGCGTACGACCTCAACGCGCCGCTCGATATCTTCGAACTCGGCGATCAGGCGGATGCGGCGCCCACGCTCGCGGCCTCCGTCGCGGCCCACACGCCGCTGGGGTTGCGCGAGCAGGCCTTCGAGCGTGGGCTCGACGCGCTCATCCGCGGACTCGGGGCAGCAGCGGGAGTCTGACTCCGGTGACCGACGCAGTGCCGCGGTCACCGCTGAGACTGTGAAGTGCTGACTGCACGCCTCCGAGGGGACCTCGGTTTTACACGAGCGTTACATTGCAGAAACCTCCCGCGAAGCGTGAAGTCATAACTTCAACGCATGACCGATCAACTGGCACAGACTGGCGCATCCGGCAGCACCCGCGGCCTGGGCACCGAAGGCGCGGCGCCCGACAATCTCGTCGTGGCGGCGGGCCACCCCGTCGGCGACGGGAACATGAAGCCCGGCTACGACCCGCGGCTCGCGAACGAGGACCTCGCTCCCCTGCGCAAGCAGCGCTGGGGCTCCTACAACATCTTCGCCTTCTGGATGTCCGACGTGCACAGCGTCGGCGGCTACGTCACGGCCGGTAGCCTCTTCGCGCTCGGCATCGCCAGCTGGCAGGTGCTCGTCGCCCTCATCGTCGGCATCCTCATCGTGCAGTTCTTCACGAACCTCGTCGCCAAGTCGAGCCAGAAGACGGGCGTGCCCTACCCCGTCGTGAACCGCGCGATCTTCGGCGTCAAGGGCGCCAACATCCCGGCGATCATCCGCGGCCTCATCGCCATCGCCTGGTACGGCGTGCAGACGTTCCTCGCCGCCGAGTCGCTCAACATCGTGTTCCTCAAGTTCATCCCCGCCAGCGAGGTGCTGCGCACCGACTACTCGTTCCTCGGGCTCTCGGCGCTCGGCTGGATCTCCTACGCGATCCTCTGGTTCGCGCAGGCCGCCCTGTTCTGGGGCGGGATGGAGTCCATCCGCCGCTTCATCGACTGGGCGGGGCCCGCGGTGTACGTCGTCATGATCGTGCTCGCCATCTACCTCGTCAGCCAGGCGGGCTGGGAGAACATCGACTTCAACCTCTCCGCAGGTGAGCCGCTCGACTTCTGGGCGTCCATCCCGGTCATGTTCACGGCCATCGCGATCGTCGTCTCCTACTTCTCCGGCCCCATGCTCAACTTCGGCGACTTCTCGAGGTACGCGAAGAGCTACAAGGCCGTGAAGCGGGGCAACTTCCTCGGACTCCCGCTCAACTTCCTCTTCTTCTCCATCCTCACGGTGCTCACCGCGAGCGCCACTGTTCCCGTCTTCGGCGAGCTCATCACGGACCCGATCCACACGGTCGAGCGCATCGACACGCACTTCGCGATCCTCCTCGGCGGCCTCACCTTCGTGACGGCGACGGTCGGCATCAACATCGTGGCGAACTTCATCGCGCCGGCGTTCGACTTCTCGAACGTCGCCCCGCACAGGATCAGCTGGCGGATGGGCGGCATGATCGCCGCCGTCGGCTCCGTGCTGCTCACCCCGTGGAACTGGTACAACAACGACGCCGCGATCCAGAACACGCTCGGCGTGCTCGGCGCGCTCATCGGGCCGCTCTTCGGCATCCTCATCGCCGGCTACTACGTGATCGGCAGGCAGCGCATCAAGGTCGACGAGATGTTCACGATGAGCGAGACGGGCGCCTACTGGTACCGCAAGGGGTTCAACCCGAACGCGGTGTGCGCCATGGTCCTCGCCGGCGCCCCGACGGTCGCGATCGCGGTGCTGACCCGGCCGCTCGCCGAGGCCGGCATCCTCGACCTGAGCTACCTCGCCGACTTCAGCTGGTTCATCGGCTGCGGACTCGGATTCGCGCTCTTCGTCCTGTTCGAGCGCCGCCAGCCGCTCATGCCGACGTTCGAGGGCGAGACCGCCGGCATCTCAGACGGATCGATCGAGGAAGACTGACCCAGCATGCGCATCACGCTCATCAACCCGAACACCTCCGTCGCCATGACGCAGAAGGTCGCGGCAGCTGCGAGAGCCGTGGCCGGCCCCGGCGTCGACATCGTCGCCGTGTGCCCGGCTCCCGGTGAGGGCCCGGAGGCCATCGAGAGCCACTTCGACGAGGTGCGGGCGGCCTCCGTCGTCGTCGAGCTCGTCGAGCGCGATCTCGCGGACGGCGGCAGCGACGGCTACGTCATCGCCTGCTTCGGCGACCCGGGGCTCGACGCGGCACGCGAGCTCGTCGACGTGCCCGTCATCGGCATCGCCGAGGCGGCCATGCACGTCGCGGCGCTCACGGGGCGCACGTTCGGCATCGTCACCACCCTCTCCCGCACGCTCGGCCGCGCCGACGATCTCGTGCTGCGGTACGGATTCGAGCGGGCGTGCGTCGCGGCGTACGGCACCGGCATCCCCGTCCTTGCGCTCGAGGAGACCGGCTCCGCGGCGTTCGAGGACATCGCCGCGTGGTGCGAGCGAGTCGTCCGGGAGGACGGCGCCGACGCGGTGGTGCTCGGATGCGCGGGCATGGCCGACCTGTGCGCTCGCCTCTCCGAGCGGGTCGGGGTGCCGGTCGTCGACGGCGTCGCCGCATCGGTCGGGCTCGTCGCGGCGATGTCGCGCATGGGCGTCGGCACGAGCAAGCGGGACGAGTACGCACGACCTTCCCGGGCGCAGGCGAGGCCACTGGGGCAGCCGCAGGTTCCTTCGGCGGCGATCGCATGAGGATCTCAGCGCGGCGCGTCTTCCTCGATGGCGGATTCTCGCCGGCGACGGTGTCCGTCAGCGACGGCACAATCGCGGCCATCGCCCCGTTCGACGACCACGCGGACGTCGTCCTGCCGGACACCCAGGTGCTCGTGCCGGGGCTCGTGGACACGCACGTGCACCTCAACGAGCCGGGCCGCACGCACTGGGAAGGCTTCGCGACGGGCACGGCCGCCGCCGCCGCCGGCGGGGTCACGACGGTCGTCGACATGC
Source organism: Pseudoclavibacter sp. 8L (assembly GCF_902506465.1). Lineage (NCBI taxonomy): Bacteria > Bacillati > Actinomycetota > Actinomycetes > Micrococcales > Microbacteriaceae > Pseudoclavibacter > Pseudoclavibacter sp. 8L. Next base: position 1,365,165 of record NZ_LR733185.1, read on the forward strand.
CGCTCAACTCGCTGCCCGTCACGACGAGCGTCGAGGCGCTCGACGCGAAGCGCGCGGCGACCTCCGGCCAGCTGGCCGTCGACCTCGCCTACTGGGGCGGCGTCGTCCCGCAGAACCTCGGCTCCCTGCGTCCGCTGCTCGCGGCGGGGGCGGTCGGCGTCAAGTGCTTCCTCGCGCCGAGCGGCATCGACGAGTTCGATCACCTCTCGTTCCCCGAGCTCGAGCAGGCGCTCGAGGAGCTCGCCGAGGTCGACGGGCTCCTGATCGCGCACGCCGAGCTCGAAGCGCACCTGAGCGAGGCATCCGGCCCGGTCTTCTCCGACTTCGTCGCGTCGAGGCCGCCGGTCGCGGAGGTCGAGGCGATCCGCGCCGTCATCGCCGCGGCGAGGCGCACCGGCGCCAGAGCGCACATCGTGCACGTGTCGGCGGCAGAGGCCCTCGACCTGGTCCGCGAGGCGAAGGCCGACGGCGTGCGCATCACGATCGAGACCTGCCCGCACTACCTGAGCCTTCGGGCCGAGGAGGTGCCGGACGGCGACGGGCGCTTCAAGTGCTGCCCACCCATCCGCGACTCCGCGAACCAGGACGCGCTCTGGGCCGGCGTGCTCGACGGCACGATCGACGCGATCGTCAGCGACCACTCGCCCGCGACGCTCGAGCTCAAGGCGGGGCCCGACCTCGGCACCGCCTGGGGTGGCATCGCCGGGGTGCAGACCGGGCTCACCGCGGTATGGACCGAGGCCAGGCGGCGCGGCATCCCATTGGAGGCGATCCTGCCCCTCTTCACCACGGGACCGGCCGCGCTCGTGCGCTTCGAGGACCGCGGGCTCATCACGGTCGGCGCCCCGGCCCACTTCGCGATCTTCGAGCCCGACCTCGAGCACACGCTGGAGGAGAATACCCTCGAGTACCGCACCAAGATCAGCCCGTGGCACGGGGCGCGGATGCACGGGGTCATCGACTCGACCTACCTGCACGGCGAGCTGATCTACACGCGGGCAGCCGGGCTCGCGTCGCGCCTGGGCCGCGAGGTGCTCGCGGCGGCGAACCCCGAACGACTGGACCTCGACGAGGAGCAGGCAGCATGACCACGATTCCCACCGCGGCTCCCGCAGCGAACCGCTACGGCGTCGGCGCAGCCGCGCCGGCGTTCGCCCCGCTCCCCATCCTGCAGCCGGGCACACGCCTACCTGAGGGTGCGAACTACCTGCCATCCGGAGCATCGACCTCGATCTGGGGCAGGCTTCCGAGCGCGCGTGACGCCCCCGTGCTGACCGTGCGGCCCGGGGCGAGCGTCGTCATCGACACCGTCAGCCACGAGGGCCTGCTGCCCGACCAGGGACAGCACCCCGCCGCGTTCTTCGCGGCGCACGGCGTGCATCCCGATGCCGTGCTGCTCGACGCCATCGAGATCGCCGAGCACGCGCCCCGCGACCCGGCGAACGACGGCCCGCACGTCGTGACCGGCCCCATCGCCGTCGAGGGTGCCATGCCCGGCGACCTGCTGCGCATCACGGTCGAGAAGCTCGAGCCTCGCGTGCCATACGGGGTCATCTCCAACCGGCACGGCAAGGGCGCGCTGCCCGGCGTGCTGCCGCGCAGCCGCGAGACCGTGAGCGTGTTCGCCGCGGTCGAGGAACGCGGCGGCGAGCTCGTCGGCACCATGCCGCTCACCGAGGGCGGCGAACGGAGCGTCGTGTTCCCCCTCGCCCCGTTCCTCGGCACCATGGGCGTCGCTCCCGCCGCAGGCGCACGCCCGCACTCCGTGCCGCCCGGCCCGCACGGCGGCAACATCGACATCAAGCTCCTCACCGAGGGCAGCGTGCTCTACCTGCCCGTGCAGGTCCCTGACGCACTCGCCTACGTCGGCGATCCGCACTTCGCGCAGGGCGACGGCGAGGTCGCCCTCACGGCGCTCGAGGCCTCGCTGCGTGCGACCCTCACCTTCGACGTCGTTCCGGCGGCGGATGCGCGGCGCGAGTTCGGCGACCTCACCGGCCCGCTCGTGCGCACCCCCGAGTACCTCGTGCCAACCGGCCTCGACCCAGACCTGAACGCGGCCATGCGCAAGTGCGTGCGCGCCGCCGTCGACCTGCTGCAGGCTCGGTGGGGCATGGACGAGCACCTCGCCTACGCGTACCTGTCGGCGGCCACCGACTTCGACATCTCGCAGGTCGTCGACGTCGTCTGCGGCGTGCACGCCCGCATCCGCGAGGCCGACTTCGCCGATGTGCCGGCTGGCACGGCACCGCAGAACGGAACAGGAGCACCCGCGTGACCTCAGTCGAGCAGAACACCGCAGAGTCGACGCGCGCGGACGGAGCCCCACCCGCCGCGCTGCTCGCCGCCTTCGAAGCCTACGAGCGGGCAGTGCAGAGCAACGACCTCGACGAGCTCGACGCCTGGTTCGCGCCAGGAGACGCGACTCTGCGCGGCGACGACAGCGGCCTGCTGGTCGGCCACGAGCAGATCAGCGAGTTCCGTGCCCAGCGCGGCGGCGTCGCGAAGCGCACCATCGAGCGCATCGAGTACCGGGCCCTGGCCGACGGCGTCGCGCTGCTCGTCTCCACCTCGCGCTTCGCCACCGGCGGGCTCGGACTGCAGACCCAGCTCTGGCAGCAGCTGCCGCAGGGCTGGCGCATCACGGCCGCGCACGTAACCCCGAGGCCCCGGGCCTTCGACCGCTCGATCTGGCGAACCGTCGGCGACCCGCTCTTCCAGGGCGCGTGGGAGGGCCCCCTCGAAGGGCTCACCGTCGCCGTGAAGGACCTCTTCGCGATTCGCGGCTACCGCATCGGCGCAGGCAACCCCAGCTACCTCGACTCCGCGAAGGCCGAGACGAGGACCGCGCCCGCCGTCAGGGACCTGCTGCGCGGCGGCGCCTCCCTGCGCGGCATCGCCCGCACCGACGAGTTCGCGTACTCGATCGCCGGCGACAACGCGCACTTCGGGACTCCCCCGAACGCCGCCGTCCCCGGTGCCCTTCCCGGCGGCTCCTCGAGCGGGCCAGCATCCGCCGTCGCCAATGGCCAGGCCGACATCGGCCTCGCGACCGACACCGCCGGATCGGTGCGCATCCCGGCCTCCTATCAGGGGCTGTGGGGGCTGCGCACGACACACGACCTCGTGCCACGTCAGGGCCTCCTGCCGCTCGCGCAGTCGTTCGACACCGTGGGGTGGCTCACGCGCGATGGCGAGACCCTGCAGCGGGTCGCCGACTGGTGCCTCTCCTACGACAGCTCGGAGTCCACCGCGAGCGCAGCGGGGCAGCGCGGCGAGGACCTCCCCGGCCGCCTCGTCGTGCCGGCCGAGGTGCTGGCCGCGGCCTCGCCAGAGACCGTGTCCGCCTTCGAGGCGTTCCTGCACGAGCTGGAGGAGCGCGGAGCCGTGGCTGCGCCGGTCGAGCGGGTCTCGATCGGCGAGCTCGCGAGCTACCAGGAGCCGTTCCGGATCGTGCAGGGCGCGGAGGCCTGGCGCAACAACCGCCCATGGCTGGAAGCGCACCCCGGAGCCACGGGCCCCGCCGTCGCCGCCCGGTTCCTCGCCGCCTCGCAGATCACCGAGGCGCAGGAGCAGGCGGCCCGCGACGCCCTCGCTCCCCTCAGCGCCCGCCTCGAGCGACTCGTCCACGACGCCGTGCTCCTCTTCCCCACCGCCCCGGGGGCAGCGCCGAGCCGCGCGGCGGATGCGTCGAGCATCGACGCCATCCGCACCGCGACGCTGCGCATGACCACCCCGGCCGCCGTCGCCGGGCTGCCCGCGCTCTCCGCACCGCTCCTCAGCGTGCCGACCACGAGCAGTGCCCAGGCCGCGCCCGTCGGCGTCTGCTTCGTGTCGCGAGCGGGCTCCGACCTGGCGCTCGTCCGACTCGTCCGCCGCCTCGCATCCGCCGCAGCCCCCACCCCGAGAGCCACCAGCCGCGCCGCGACGAGCGCGTGAGCACCGAGAGAATGAAGCAGATGACCGCGATCCTCCCCATCGAACCGCCAGCCCGCCTCCTCATGGGGCCCGGCCCCATCTCGGCGTACCCGAGCGTGCTCCGCGCCATTTCGAGCACCCTCGTCGGCCAATACGACCCGTTCATGACGCAGGCCATGAACGAGACGCAGGAGCTGTACCGGCAGGTATGGGCGACCGAGAACACGGCGACCGTGCTCGTCGACGGCACCTCCCGCTCCGGCATCGAAGCGGCGCTCGTCTCCCTCATCCGGCCAGGCGACCGTGTGCTCGTCCCCGTCTTCGGCCGCTTCGGACACCTCCTCGCCGAGATCGCGGAGCGCGCCCTCGCCGAGGTGCACACCATCGAGGTGCCGTGGGGGCAGGTCGTCCCCGTCTCGCAGATCGAGGACGCCATCGTCCGCGTCAAGCCGACCCTCCTCGCCCTCGTCCAGGGCGACACCTCCACCACCATGAACCAGCCCCTCGACGAGGTCGGCGCAATCTGCGCGAAGCACGGCGTGCTCTTCTACGCTGACGCCACGGCGTCCATCGGCGGCAACGAATTCCTGGCCGACGCCTGGGGCCTCGACGCCGCGACCGCAGGCCTCCAGAAGTGCCTCGGCGGCCCGAGCGGCTCGGCGCCCATCACCCTCTCCGAGCGCGCCGTCGAGGTCATCCGCTCCCGCAGCCGGGTCGAGGCTGGCATCCGCGAGACGGGCGACGAGTCCGCGAGCGACTTCATCCGCTCCAACTACTTCGACCTCGGCATGATCCTCGACTACTGGGGACCGAGACGCCTCAACCACCACACGGAAGCCACCTCCATGCTCTACGCGGCGCGGGAGTGCGCGGCCGTCCTGCTCCGCGAGGGCCGGGACGCCGTCATCGAACGCCACCGTGTCGCCGGTGCCGCCATGCTCGCCGGCGTCCAGGCGCTCGGGCTCGAGGTCTTCGGCGACGTCGCGCACAAGATGAACAACGTCGTCGCCGTCGTCATCCCGGACGGCGTCCCCGGCGATACGGCAAGGCAGGACCTGCTCGACGACTTCGGCATCGAGATCGGCACCTCCTTCGGCCCGCTGCACGGGAAGGTGTGGCGCCTCGGCACGATGGGCTACAACGCCCGCAAGGACACCGTGCTCACGACCCTCGCCGCGCTCGAGGCCGTGCTCCGCCGATACGGCGCATCCGTTCCGACCGGCGGTGGTGTCGAGGCCGCCGCCGACGTCTTCCGCGCAGCCGACACCCCCCGGGGAGCCGCCGAATGACGACCACCCGACTGAGCGCCCTCGCACCCGCCGCCTTCGAGCTCGCCGCCCGCCGCGTCATGGCGCGCTGCGACGAGCTCGCGCGCATCACCTCCACCCCAGGCGCCATCACCCGCGTGCACCTCTCCCCCGAGCACGCGCGCGTCAACCGGCTGGCCGCCGAGTGGATGCGCGAGGCCGGCCTGCAGACCAGGCAGGACGCGGCAGGCAACCAGCTCGGCCTCCTCCCCGCCGCAGACCCGGAGGCGCCCGTGCTCATGCTCGGCTCGCACCTCGACACGGTCGTCGACGCCGGCCGCTACGACGGCATCGTCGGCGTGCTCATGGCCATCGAGGTCGTGCGCCTGCTCCAGCGCCGCGACGACGACACGAGTGGGATGGATGCGCCCGCCCGCTCCCCGTTCGACTTCGGGCTCGAGGTCGCCGCGTTCTCCGACGAGGAAGGCGCGCGCTTCGGCAAGGCGCTCCTCGGGTCCTCCGCCGTCGCCGGCACATGGGACGACGCCTGGTGGGAGCTCGAGGACCCGGACGGCACCACCCTGCGCGAATCCGCACTCGAGTTCGGCCTCGACCCCGGCCGCGTCTCGGAAGCCGCCCGCAGGCCGAGCGAACTCGTCGGCTACCTCGAAGCGCACATCGAGCAGGGACCCGAGCTGCACGCCCGCGGCGAACCGCTCGCCGTCGTCTCCTCCATCGCCTCCGCCCGTCGCTTCCAGCTCGTCGTCGAAGGCGAGGCCAGGCACGCAGGCGGCACCCCGTACGACATGCGCCGCGACGCGCTCCTCGGCGCGAGCGAGGCGGCCCTCGCCGTCGAGCGCATCTGCTCCACCCAGCACCACATCATCGGCACCGTCGGCCAGTTCGAGGCGTTCCCCGGCGCGATGAACATCGTTCCGGGCGAGGCGAGATTCAGCCTCGACCTGCGCGGAGAATTCGACGGCGAACGCGACCGCGTGTGGGACCAGATCTCCCGCGAGCTCGACGACATCATGGGCCGCAGGCGCCTGCGATGGCACACCCGCGAAGTGCACAACGCCCCAGCACTGTTCTGCGCGCCGCTGCTGCAGGACCTCGTCGGCGAAGGCATCCGCTCCACCCTCGTGCCGGGCACCGCCGCAGACGGGAGTATTCTCGGCTCGGGCCGGACCGAAGACCCGACGACCCTGTTCAGCCCAGCCGGACACGACGGCATGGCCATCGGTGCCATCACCGACGTGGGGATGCTCTTCATGCGCAACCCCGACGGCGTCAGCCACCACCCAGACGAGGCAGTATCGCTCGGCGACGTCGCCCTCGGCATCCGCGCCCTCGCGGAAGCCGTCGCCCACCTCGGCGCAGAACACCGCAGAACCTAGGAGCTCCATGACCACGCCCGCCACCACCAGGACCCGCCGCGACTGGATAGTGCTCATCTCGATCGGCCTCGCGGCAGGCTTCCTCTCCGGGTTCCTCGGCGTCGGCGGCGGCACCATCATCGTGCCCGCGCTGACCGCCATGCTCGCGTTCGACCAGCGCCTCGCCGCCGGCACGTCGCTCGCCGCGATCATCCCGCCCGCCATCGTCGGCGTCGTCGGCTACGTCCTGACCGGCTCCGTGAACTGGCTCGCGGGGCTCATCCTCATCGTCGGCGCCATCGCCGGCGCCTGGATCGGATCGTGGCTCCTCAACAAGCTGCCGCTCATCGTGCTCCGGTGGATGTTCATCGTGTTCCTGCTCGGCGTCGCCGTCTCCCTGTTTCTCGCCGTGCCGAGCCGCGACGCCGAGGTCACCATGACGGCGCTCACGGCACTCATGCTCGTCGCGCTCGGCCTCGTCACCGGCATCATCTCGGGACTGATCGGCGTCGGCGGCGGTGTCATCCTCGTCCCTGCGCTCATGCTGCTGTTCGGCTCGAGCGACCTCGAGGCGAAGGGCACGAGCCTCCTCGTCATGATCCCCACCACCATCACAGGCACGATCGGCAACTCCCGCCGCCGCAACGTCGACCTGAAGGCGGCCGCCGCGATCGGGCTGACGGCCGCGCTCACGAGCCTCCTCGGCGTGTGGTGCGCCGTGCTCATCGACCCGATGGTCGGCAGCATCCTCTTCGGCGCGTACCTGCTGTTCATCGCCGGGCAGAACGCGTACAAGACCATCAAGGCGCAGCGCAAGGCGAAGCGGGCCCCCGCCGCCTGACCCGCCCGGCGCATCCACCCGTCCCGGCGCATCCACGCAGCCGGCACAGACACGCGTCCCGACACAGACCTCGGGCAGATGCAGCTTCGTCTCGAGACGAAGCTGCATCTGCCCGAGGTCTGTGTTGTGTGGGTCTGTGCCCTGGGTGTCTGCGACCCGGGCGGCGCGCGGCGAGCAGCTGCGCCCGGAAATACCTCGACGCCCCGGCGGCGCGGAATGTGCCGGGGCGTCGAGATTCTGTTGCCGGGGTCTCCCCCGGCGGCTTGATGCGCGCCCTGGACGGGCGCGGGCGTCCTACGCCTGAGCGCGGATCGCCGCCTCGAGCACGTCGAGGCCGTCGTTCAGCAGCTCGTCCGTGATGGTGAGCGGCGGGAGGAGACGCACGACGTTGCCGTAGGTGCCGCAGGAGAGCAGCACGACGCCCTGGCCGAGAGCATCCGCGACGATCGCCTTGACGGCGGCCGGGTGGGGCTTCTTCGTGGTCGTCGCCGTGCCGGCCTCGACGAACTCGAACGCCAGCATGGCGCCGCGACCGCGGACCTCGCCGATGATCGTGTTCTCGCCGAGCTCGGCGCTGAGCGCCTCGAAGCGCGTCTTCACGATGGTCTCGATCTCGAGGGCGCGGGCAGCGAGCTGCTCGTCCTCCATGATGCTGATCGTGGCGAGCGCGGCAGCCGTGGCGACCGGGTTGCCCGTGTAGGTGCCGCCGAGTCCGCCGACGTGCACGCTGTCCATGATCTCGGCGCGGCCGACGACGGCCGACAACGGCATGCCGCCCGCGACGCCCTTGGCGATCGTGACGAGGTCGGGCACGATCTCCTCGTGCTCGGACGCGAACCAGGCGCCAGTGCGGCACATGCCGGCCTGGACCTCGTCGGCGATGAAGACGACGCCGTTGGCCTTCGCCCACTCGACGAGCGCGGGGAGGAAGCCATCGGCGGGCACGATGAAGCCGCCCTCACCCTGGATGGGCTCGATGATGATGGCGGCGACATTCTTGCCGCCGACCTGCTTCTCGATGACGTCGATCGTGCGCGCTGCCGCCTCGGCGCCCGTGAGGCCGTCACGGTAGGGGTAGCTCATGGGCGCGCGGTAGACCTCCGGCGCGAACGGGCCGAAGCCGTCCTTGTACGGGATGTTCTTCGCGGTGAGGGCCATCGTGAGGTTCGTGCGGCCGTGGAACGAGTGGTCGAACGCGATGACGGCGTTGCGGCCGGTCGAGTGGCGGGCGATCTTGACCGCGTTCTCGACGGCTTCCGCGCCGGAGTTGAGGAGCACGGCCTTCTTGGCGTGGTCGCCCGGCGTGATCTCGATGAGCTTCTCGGCGACGGCGACGTAGCCCTCGTACGGGGTGATGCCGAACGCGGTGTGCGTGAAGTGCGCTGCGGCTTCCTGCACGGCCGCGACGACGCGGGGGTGGGATGCGCCGACGTTCGTGACGGCGATGCCTGCACCGAAGTCGACGAACTGGTTGCCGTCGACGTCGCGGATGATGGCGCCGTCGACGTCAGCCGCGTACACGGGGACTGCGGGGACAAGCGATGCGGAGACGCTCGCCTCACGACGCGCAGTCAGGGCCTGCGACTTGGGGCCTGGAATGGCGCCTTCGAGCTTGCGCTCCTGGGCAATGCGGAACTCCGTCACGGTGCTTCCTTCCTCGGGGTTCGACCTCTTGGTATGGCTTGAAGGCTACGCGGTTCTGCACCGCGAGACGAATGGGCACGCGCACGACCGTCTTGACCACTTCTGTGCATCCGTCTAGGGCATGTCTAGAATCGGGGCATGCTCGCCACCGTCGACACGCTCCTCGCGAACCGCTCCCTGGGCCTCACCCTGCACACGGGCGAGCCGCAGGCGCTGCGCTCCGGCATCGAGTGGGTGGCGACGACGGAGCTGCTCAACCCGCAGCCGTTCCTCACGGGCGGTCAGCTGGTGCTCACGACCGGGATGCGCCTGCGGGGCACGCGCGCGTACCGCTCGTTCGTGGAGTCCCTCGTCGAGGCGGACACGGTCGCGCTCGGCGTCGGGACGGGCTTCACGCACGACACCGTGCCGGCCGCGCTCATCTCGGCGGCCGAGCAGGCCGGGCTCCCGCTCTTCGAGGTCGCCTACGAGACGCCGTTCGCGGCGCTCACCAAGGTCGTCACGCAGGCGAGCACCGACGAGCAGCACTCGCGTCTCGAGAGCGAGCACCGCCAGCAGCAGCAGCTGGTGACGTCGCTGCTCTCCGACGGCGGCATCACGGGGCTCGCCGCGAGGCTCGCCAGGCTGACGACCTCGCACGTCGCCGTGACCCGCCTCGGCGAGCTGCTCGCCGGCAGCCTCGACGTGCACGACGAGACGGTGACGGGGTGGGATGCGCTCCCCATCTCCACGGGCCAGTCGGCAGGCGCGACCCTCCACATCACGAACCCCCGCGTCAACGAGGGACTCGTCAACTACGCGAGGTCGCTGCTCAGCCTGCAGCTCATCCAGGACACGCGTCGCGTTCGCGCCGCCCGCGACGCCTCTGGACACGTGCTGCACGACCTCATCCGCGGGAAGTTCACGGTCGAAGACGCCGAGCGGCGCCTGACGGCACTCGGCGTGACCACAGGGCAGGCGGCACGCGTGCTGGTCGCCGAGACCGAGGAGCGCCGCACCGCGGAGCTCACCGCGCTGCCGCTGCCCGCCGAACTGCAGTCATCGGTGTCCGCGGTCTTCGAGGGCCGCCTCCTCATCATCGCGCCGGAGCGCACTCGCATGCCGAACGCGGCCGAGGCGTTCATCGGCCTCGCGCGCTCGGCGGGCATCGCGGCGCGGGTCGGCATCGGCGACCTCTACCCGGCGTCCCTCGCCCTCCGCTGGAGCTACTTCGAGGCCCGGGATGCGCTGCGCAACGCGCCGAAGGACACCGACGTCGCCACCTCGGCACGCCTGTCCATCTCCTCGCTGCTGCTCGCGAGCCGCGACGTGCCCGTGCTGGAGCTCGCCGCTGAAGTACTCGGGCCGCTCGAAGCCCACGACGCCGAGCACGGGTCGATGCTGCTCGCGACCCTCGACGCCTACTTCGCCCACTCCGGCCAGATCGCGCAGGTCGCCGACGAGCTCGGCACCCACCGCAACACGGTGCGCTACCGCCTCGACCAGATCGCCGCCATCTCCGGCCTCGACCCGCGCATCATGTCCGAGGGCGTGCAGCTGTGGCTCGCCGGGGCCGCCAGGCGACTGCGCGCCGGCGGCGCGTGACGCGCCGCGCGCATCCGCACCCCGCCGTTCTGGGAGACTGACGGCATGGCGAACACGTACACCCTCCCCAACGGCGTCGAGCTCGGCGACGACGGAGCCGTCGACATCACCGTCGATGTCCTCGACGTCGAGGACCTCGCGTTCGCCCACGTCTGCCGGTCGCTGCGCCAGCAGCTCGAACCAGGCCGCGGCCTCATCGTCACGATGCCAGCCGGTGACGACGTGCTCGGCTACGTGTATCGCGAGGAGCAGCGCGAGGACGGGCGGCGCGACGAGTTCGACGACACCGACTCGCTGTTCGTCGACATCCACGAGCTCACGTTCGAGTTCGACGCTCCCCGCGACACCGACATGGACGAGGACGGCGTGCGCGCGCTGCTCGCGAAGGCACGCCCGGACGCCGAGCTGAAGATCGAGGGCGTCGAGCTGCTCGAGCTCCGAGACGGACCGATGTCGCTCATCACCTGCCGGCCCCCTCGCGCGTGGACCTTCCGGCAGCTTGTCCTCGAGGTGCAGCTGCTCCGCGGCTCCTACATGGCGCTCCACTACAAGAGCTAGCGGCGACCCCGCGTCACCGCACGCCAGCGAACCGCCCGCGACGGCGCCACCGCGAACGTCAGGAACCAGCCGCCCGCGTACGCGAACAGCGCCAGCAGCCCCATCCCGGCTACCGGGCTCGCGAACACCCCGAGCGCGAGCATCCCGAGCACCGCCGAGATCACCACGACCCGCCGAAGCCACGCCGAGACGTGCACGAGGAACCTCGTGGTCGCCCATCCCGCGAGGGCGGCGACCACGAGCACCACCGGCGCCAGCCAGAACTGCCCGGCCGTGAGGAACCCGGCGAACAGGGCAGCCAGGCCGAGCTCGAGCACCGCGAGCAACACGAAGCCGCGCCTCGACGGCGCGGCCATCGCCTGCTCCTGGTACTCAGCGCCCTTGCGGGCAGCCCAGCCGTAGACCACGTGTCAGCCCGCCGTCCGTCCGGTCACTCCGGTCCGCCAGCCCTCAGGCCAGGCGCTGCGTCCAGCCCATGAGGTCGGGCAGTTCGCCGTTCTGGATGCCCGTGAGCTCGGCGCGGATGCGCATGCTCACCGAATCCTGTGTGATGACCGGGTTCTCGATCGTGAAGTCGGGCGACTTGACCTTGCCGATCGGCGAGATGACGGCCGCAGTGCCGCAGGCGAACGCCTCGACGATCGTGCCGTCGGCGACCCCCTCGCGCCACTCGTCGATCGTGATGCGGCGCTGCTCGATCTTCCGACCGGCACGCTCGCACAGCTCGAGGACGCTGTCCCGCGTGATGCCGGGGAGGATGGAGTCGCTCAGCGGGGTGAGGATCGTGCCGTCCGACTTGATGAGCACGATGTTCATGCCGCCGAGCTCCTCGAGGTACGTGTTCTCCGCCGCGTCGAGGAACAGCACCTGCTCGCAGCCGTTCGCGTACGCCTCCTCCTGTGGGAGCAGCGACGATGCGTAGTTGCCGCCGCACTTCGCGGCTCCCGTGCCACCCGCGCCAGCGCGGGAGTACTCCTGCGAGAGCCAGATGTCGACGGGGCGCGTGGGGTCGGAGAAGTAGGAGCCAGCTGGGCAGGCGATGACCATGTAGCGCACCGTCTGCGCCGCGCGCACGCCGAGGAAGTTCTCGAACGCGATCATGAAGGGGCGCAGGTAGAGGGTCTTGCCCTCGCCAGCCGCCGGAACCCACTGCTCGTCGATCTGCACGAGCTGGCGCACCGACTCGACGAACAGCTCCTCGGGCAGCTCGGGCAGCGCAAGGCGCCGTGCGGAGCTCTGCAGGCGCTGGGCGTTGCGCTCCGGCCGGAACGCGAACACGTCTCCCCCGCCGTGCCGGTAGGCCTTGAGCCCCTCGAAGATCTCCTGGCCGTAGTGGAAGACGGCGGATGAGGGGTCGACCTGCAGCGGCCCGTACGGCACGACTCGGGCATCGTGCCAGCCCTCGGCGAGAGTCCAGTCGATGATCACCATGTGGTCCGTGAAGTGCTTGCCGAACCCGGGGTCGGCGAGCACCGCATCCCGGACCTCGGCGGAAGCCGGAGCCGGGTTGCGTTCGATCGTGAACTCGAGGGAGGCCCCCTCGGCCACGGCGGCCTGCGTCGTCGTGCCGGGCTGGGTGCTGCTGGTGTCGCTCATGCGTGGGTTCCTTGCGCGGTCAGTCGGGAGATGATGGCGTCGCCGATCTCGGAGGTGCTCCTGGCCGTTCCGCCTCGGGATGCGAGGTCAGCGCGGCAGGCGCTCTCGAGGGATGCGGCTGCGTCCGAGAGTCCGAAGTGCTCGAGCAGCAGAACGACGGAGAGGATCGCCGCCGTCGGGTCGGCTTTGCCGAGGCCCGCGATGTCTGGAGCCGAGCCGTGGACGGGCTCGAACATGCTGGGGAACTCGCCTTCGGGATTGATGTTCCCCGAGGCCGCCAGCCCGATGCCGCCGGTGATGGCTGCGGCAAGGTCGGTCACGATGTCGCCGAACAGGTTATCGGTGACGATCACGTCGAATCGCTGTGGGTTCGTGACAAAGAAAATCGTAGCAGCGTCGACGTGCAGGTACTCGACGGCAACGTCCGGGTAGTCCGCGGAGACCCGGTCGACGACGCGCTGCCAGAGCACGCCGGCGTTGACGAGCACGTTCTTCTTGTGCACGAGCGTCAGGTGCTTGCGCGGGCGCGACTGCGCCTTCTCGAACGCGTAGCGGACGGTGCGCTCCACGCCGTAGGCCGTGTTCACGGAGACCTCGGTCGCGATCTCGTGCGGCGTCCCGGCACGGACCACGCCGCCGTTGCCGACGTATGGCCCCTCGGTGCCCTCGCGGACGACGACGAAGTCGACTTCGCCTGGGTCGCTCAGCGGGGTCTTCACGCCGGGCGAGATCGCGCCAGGGCGCAGGTTGATGTAGTGATCGAACGCGAAGCGCAGCTTCAGCAGCAGACCGCGTTCAATGATGCCGCCCGCGAGGCGCTCGTCTGCGGGGTCTCCCCCGACCGCGCCGAGCAGGATGCCGTCGTGCTGGGCGAGCGCGTGCAGCTCCGCCTCGGAGATGATGTTGCCGGTCTCGAGGTAGTGCCCAGCTCCGAACGGATACTCGGTGAGGCTCAGCTCGACGCCTTCCGGGAGGGCGGCGCGGAGCGCTCGCTGCGCTTGGTTGACGACTTCCGGGCCGATACCGTCACCCGGGATGACGGCGATGTCGAGCTTCTGAGTCGCTGCACGTTCCGACACGAGGCGTCCTTTCCTGCCGACGGCGATCGCGGCTCTCCCAGTTTAGGCCGCGGCTGGGCTAGCGTCTGTCCCCATGACCACCGCCATCCTGCGCCGCAAGGACGACCTGCCTCGGGAGCGCGCCGCGAGCCGCCTCACGGCGTACGTGTACGGCAACATCATCGTGCTCGCGACGCTCCTCGGACTCGTGCACGCTGGCGAGAACCCGGGAGAGGGCGCAATCGTGGTCCTCGCGACGGGCGGCACGACCCTCCTCGCGCACCTCATCGCCGACGCCGTCGGCCACTCGACACGCGCCGCCGACCGCCCAGAGCGCACAGCGCACCTCAAGTTCCTCCACGAGCTTCGGGATGCGGTCCCGATCGCCTCCGCCGCGTCCATCCCCGCGGCCATCCTCGGGGTCGCCGCCCTCGGGGTCATCGACGGCGAGACGGCGCAGACCATCGCCGAGGTCGTCATCATCGTGCGTCTCGCCGGCATGGGCTTCACCATCCAGCGCATCCGCGGCGAGAAGCCCTCCTTCCGCACCTTCGCTGCCGGTATCGGCCTCGCCCTCGTCGGCGTGGCCATCTCGCTCCTCAAGGCCAACCTCGGCCACTGACCTCACGCCCCACCACCCCACTGCTCTCAGCGCCGATGGTACTGCAGGGGGGACCCTGTGGGAGAGTAGGTCACCGCCGGACTTCTTCATAAGCCGGGGTTGGTTGTTGAGTGAGCAGAGATGCTCCTCGATGACCAACCCCGGCTTTTTTGTTGCCCAAAAACACCCGATGCCCGACGGGCAGTAGCGGATGCCCGCTAGAGCTGCGGAGACAAGCCCCCGCAGCTCTTGCGCAGGCAGAGAGGGTCAGAGGCGGCCCGTAGCCTTCAACTCGATGTAGTGGTCAGCGATCGCGGGCGGAAGTGCCGACGGCGTCCCTGTGACCGTGTCCCCGCCGAGGCGGAGAACCGTCTGGCGTACGCGCTCCTGATCCAGGAGCGCACGCTCCGCGGCCGACGCAGCATACGTCTGCTCGCGCGTCTCTCGACGCACGGCGACCTCATGCACATCCGGGTTCAGCACCGACCCGAGCACGACGACGTGCTTGCTCGCGAGCTGCGGCAATGCAGCGATGACGGGCTCGAGGGTGCCACCGGTCTCCAGCGTCGAGAGAATGACGACAAGAGAACGGTGCGTCGTCACTCCGCGCACCAGCCCGGGGATGGCCCGCCAGTCCGTCGCGATGAGCTCGGGCTCGACATCCGCGAGCGACTCGACCATGCGGCTCAGCAGCTCAGCCCCTGAAACGCCCTGGATGCGCGCCCGCACTCGACGATCCCAGGCGACGACATCCACGCGGTCACCTGCTCGTGTCGCCAGCGCCGCAAGAAGCAGTGCCGACTCGATGGCAGTGTCGAGGCGGGTCTCGTCTGCGACGCGAGCCGCCGACGTCCGCCCAGTGTCGATCACGATGACGACGCGACGGTCACGCTCAGGCCGCCAGGTCCGTACGACCAGATCCTGGCGACGAGCGGTGGCTCGCCAATCGATCGAGCGGACGTCGTCCCCCCGTACGTACTCGCGCAGCGAATCGAACTCCGTGCCCTGCCCGCGAACCATGAGGCGGGTGGCGCCGTCCAGCTCGCGGAGGCGTGCCAGACGCGAGGGCAGATGCTTCCTCGAATTGAACGGAGGGAGCACCCGCAGGACTCCGCGGTCAGCGAGGCTCACCTGTCGGGCCGCCAGCCCCATCGGGCCCCAACTGCGGAGCGTGACGAGCTCGGCACGACGATCGCCACGGCGCGAAGGAAGCAGTGGGAACTCGGCCACGCGGCGCTCGCCAGCTGGTACCTCCAGCTTTGGACGGTGCTGCGTGCCGCCGGCCGTCGGCTCCCAGCCGTCGCGCACCTGCAGACGCAGGGTGCGCGAGCCGCGGTTCGTGATGGCGACGCGGCTGACGACCTCCTCGCCGAGGCGAACCCGCGAAGGCAGGTTCCGCTCGATCTCCACCTGACGGGGCGCCCCCGCCAGGAGAGCGTCCGCGATGGACGTGAGGAGCACGAAGAGCAACCAGATCGCCAACGTCACATACGCCGATTCAGCGGTCTGCCCGAAGAGCACCACGGGTACCGCGCCGACGGCGGTCAGCAGTACGAGGCGTCCACTCACGACCATGCGCTCACGCTTTCCTTCCAGCTCTCGACTTCAACGGTGACTCCGCGACCTGCATCGGTCAGATCGGAACCTGCACCTGCGCGAGCACGGAGCGGAGGATCGCATCGGCGCCGACACCTTCCAGCTCGGCTTCCGGCCGCAGCTGGAGGCGGTGGCGGAGAACGGGAAGCGCCATCGCCTGCACGTGATCCGGAGTCACCGCCTGGTAGCCGCTCAGGTAGGCGAACGCCTTGCTCGCCGACATGAGGGCCGTCGCCCCGCGGGGAGAGACGCCCATTCGCACGGACGGAGACTGCCTGGTCGCGCGGGCGATGTCGACGATGTACGCCAGGACATCCGCTCGCACCTCGACGGCCGCAGCTTCGGCCTGCGCTCGGCGCAGCTCCTCGGCAGAGAGCGCACTCCGCACCCCGGCAGCCCGCAGGTCACGCGGCGAGAAGCCGGCGGCATGCCTCCGCAGCACCTCGAATTCCGCATCCCGAGACGGCAGCTCGAGGACGAGCTTCAGCAGGAAGCGGTCGAGCTGCGCCTCTGGCAGCGTGTACGTGCCCTCGTACTCGATGGGGTTCATCGTCGCTGCCACGAGGAAGGGAGCGGGGAGGGCGCGGGTCACGCCATCGGCGGAAACCTGCCGCTCCTCCATTGCCTCGAGCAGCGCCGACTGCGTCTTCGGCGGCGTGCGGTTGATCTCGTCGGCGAGAAGGATGTTCGTGAAGACGGGGCCCTCGCGGAACTCGAACTCGCCAGCTGCGGAGTCGTAGACGAGCGACCCGGTGATGTCGCCTGGCATGAGGTCCGGCGTGAACTGGACCCGCTTCGTGTCGAGCGACAGGGTCTCGCTCAAGGTCCGCACGAGGAGCGTCTTGCCCACGCCGGGAACACCCTCGAGCAGCGCATGCCCTCCGGCGAGCAGGGCCACGAGAAGGCCATCGACGGCGCGCTCCTGTCCGACGACGGCCTTGGCGACCTCGCCGCGGACTCGCTGCAGTGCTTCACGGACATCAGTGCTCATAGGTGCCTCCGTTGTTCTCGGCGGTGCTGCTTGGATCAGTGGTCGTGGGGTGGGCCGAGCGAGGTCCGGCGCTGCTCGGATCGATGGCCGCTGCGACTTCGCGCTCGAGGGTCAGCAGCGCCTGGCTCAGGTCGAGGAGTTCGGCCTCGCTGCCCGGAACGGCGTCGAGCAGCGTCCACGCGACCGCGGCTCGGTTCGCTCCGAGGACCGATGCGCTCGACGTGATGATCTCCTGCACGTGGCTCGCGCGCGCCAGGCCGAGCGATCTCGCGAGACGAGTCGTCGTGCCGATGCGGAGATTGTCGAGGGCGCGGAGCCGGGCACGCTGCTGCGCGTAGAGCCGGCCGCGGCCCTGCATCGTCTCGGAAGCCTCGACGATGACCGGCAGACGCTCCTCGACGAGGGGCCCGAAGCGGCGTCCGCGCCACACCATGACCCCGAGGAGTGAGGCGAGTGCGATGAGGATGGTCGGTGTGAGCCACGGCGGGACGTAGCTGCTGAGCGACGGCTGCGCTCCGAAGACCGCCTCGGCGTCAGTGACGCCCGGCACGTACCAGACCAGCGACTGCGTCTCTCCGAGGACCGCCAGGCCCATGGCCGCGTTCGCGGCGCTGAGCACCTCGCCGTTGCTGAGGTTGTCGGTCGCGCCCAGTGCGGCAAGCTCCGTTCCGGAGGCGAGCTCCGTCTCGACATAGGCGAAGCGCCCGGACTCGGCGTAGCAGGCGCTGCCTCCGGAGGCATCGTCGCTCAGCTGATACAGCCGCGCGCCCCGCTGGGAGATGTCAGGGGCGAGATCGCCGAGCGGCGAGGTGCACTCCGCACCGGCTGCGACCGTGTCTCCATCTTCGCCGTCGGCACCGACGCCGCCCACGACGATCGCTCCGTCGAACGCCTCAAGGAGGCTTCGGCTCGGAGCGAGCAGCAGCACACGCTCCGCGTCGAGCTCAGCGACCTGAGCGGCGAGGTCATCGACGGCCAGGCCGTCACGGTCGTGGATGACCAGCGTCGTGTCGCCCTCAGCGTCCTGCAGCTGCGACCGAGCCTCGTCGAGGCTCGTCGCGGCGCTCGTCGAAACACCCTGGTTGCCGAGCACGGTGAAGACGGCCTTCGCTCCGTTGGGCCGTGCGGAGTCCACACCGAGATACGGCGAGTTCGCGTTTGCCATCCCCCCGGCGAGAAGCGCGCTGGTCACGGCGATGACGACCGCGCCTGCGGCGATGAGCAGCCACGGGCGCGCGCGTCTGAGCCGCTCCGAAACGGTCGGCGTCGCGGCCTGCGTGATGCTCACGAGCCGCGCCGAGAGAACGAGGCCAGCTTGACCGGTGCCGCCGAGTCGAGTGCGAGGTCGAGACTGCGCAGCTGGTGCCAGTCGGCCTCGGAGGCTCCGAGCCCCAGGTACCGGGCAGCATCGAAGGACTTCGCGGCGACATGCAGCGCGGGAGCGTGACCGGGGAACGAGACGCCCGTCGCTTCGGCGACCGCCGTCGCCGTCATTCCCGGGCTGAGAGAGATCACCGTGCGGTCATGCACGGCTCGAGCGAGCGCCCGGAACTGCTCAACGACGGCGGTCTCGAAGTCCCCCCGCGATGCCGCCGCGGCAGCGGAACCGCGCAGGTCGCGAGCAGATCGCTCATCGCCGTCGAAGAGATCTGAGGGCATTCCTGTCCGTCGCCTCGCCCGTTGAGCGAGGATAGGTCGGCCGATGAGCAGCGCGAGGACACCGAGGATGACAAGTGCACCCAGGATGAGCGCGATGGGAGAGAAGCCCCCCGGCACCCCCTCGATGGGCTGGAGCAGGTCGTTCACCCAGTTCCAGAAGTCGTCGATCCAGAGATCGAGCCAGGTGGGGGAGGCCTGCGTGTACTCGGCCTTCGCGAGCTCACCCTGCAGGAGATCGCGCGCCGGATCCTCGTCGATCTCGAGCGGCGGCTCCACCGAGCCGACCCACGGGCCGAGCCGCATCAGCGCACGTACCCCGGAGCCCCCGTCGGGGAGACCGGCCGCTGCACCTGCACGTCGAAGTCAGCATCGGCGATGTCGGCCCCGGCCGCGGACTGCTCTGCATATCGCTGCAGGGTGACGCCGAGCGCCTCCTTGCGCATCCGAAGGTCGAAGTACAGGATCGTCGCATTCCCGCTCGTGAGCACCAGGACGATCGCCCCGAGGAGCACCTGCAGCGCGGAGGTGATGAGCAGGATCACGGCGAACGCGACGATCGTGCCAGCATCCGGTGCGGACGCCTCGCCACTTCCGAGGGGCATGATGATGACCTGACCCAGGCTGACGGCCAGCTGCGCGACCGTCGAGACGGCGCCGGTGGCGACGTTCAGGATCACCTGGATGACGAAGACGACCCCGAGCACACGCCAGAAGTTGCCATGGGAGAGGTTCCAGCTGCGGCGGATGGCGGCGATAGGGCCGAGACCCTCGAGGACGATGGCGCTCGGGGCGAACATGATCTTGATGCCGAGCCACACCATGAGCACGACCGTCGCCCCGCCGAGGAGCAGCGTGAAGATGACGCCGAGCCCGATCGAGCCGGCGATCGTCGCCTCATCTCCGCCTGACCCCGAGAGGACGGCGAACATGATGAGCGGGATGAGGAGCCAGCCGACAGCGATGAGCACCACCGCGCCGACTCCGGCGAGCAGCGCGTACCCGATCAGTCGCCAGATGCCGCGCCACCCCGCGCGCCAGGCCTCCTTGAAGCCGAGCTTCTCTCCGATCGCGCCACGAGCGACGACCCGCACGAGGATTCCCTGCAGGAGCGCTGAGCCGACACCCGCGACGGCGAGGCCGAGGACCGCGGCGAGCGATGTCAGCGTGATGGAGGAGACCAGCATCGGCGTGATGTCCTCTTGGCTCCCCCCGTATGGGATGCGCGTGAACATGAGCATTCCGACGACGACGGGAAGCAGGCTCGCGAAGAGCGTCGTCGCTCCCATGACGATGACGGCGCTGCCGAGCGTGGTCTTGGGTGAGGTGCGGAACAGGCGGAACGTGGCGGCGAGCGCGTCGCCGAAGGCGAGCGGACGGAGAGGGAAGAGGCCGGGTGTCGGCGCCGGCATCCACTGCCCGCCCGGCTGGCCCTGTTCCTGCGGCGGGCCGTACTGCCAGCTCGCCGGGCCGGGTGCGCCGTACTGATCAGGTTGCTGCCCCTGCCATTGCTGCTGCCCCTGCCCCTGCCCCTGACCTTGCCAGTGATCGGCCTGCGGGAAGGCGCTCGGCGTCTGCGCTCCGGGCTGCGGCGGATACGCGTGGTTGGGCTCGGGTGCGTGCTCGTATGGGCCATGCGTCACGGGTCCATCGTGGCACACCGCGCGCCGCGCACTCTGGGTTGAGCCTCTGAGGGGACTATGCCCGCTACGCTGAGGGAAGCGCCCGGTCTCGGGCAGGTTCTGGAACAGGGAGGGTTCTGTGGGCGAACGCATCCTCGTGGTCGATGACGACCTCGCGCTGTCGGAGATGATCGGCATCGTTCTCAGGGCCGAAGGCTACGAACCCGAGTTCTGCGGCGACGGCGCGGCTGCCCTCGGCGAGTTCCGTCGGGTCAAGCCGGAACTGGTCCTGCTCGATGTCATGCTTCCCGGCCTGGACGGCATCCAGATCTGCCACCTGCTGCGCGCGGAATCCGGCACGCCCATCATCATGCTGACCGCGAAGTCGGACACGACCGACGTGGTCCGCGGCCTCGAAGCCGGTGCTGATGACTACATCGTCAAGCCCTTCAACCCCAAGGAGCTCGTCGCTCGCATCAAGACCCGGCTGCGCGCGAGCCAGCCAGAGGTGCAGAGCATCATTCGCGTCGGCGATCTCACGTTGAACGTCAACGCGCACGAGGTCCTGCGTGGCGAGGAGCAGATCAACCTGACTCCGCTCGAGTTCGATCTGCTGCTCACGCTCGCTGCGAAGCCGCAGAAGGTCTTCACGCGCGAGGAGCTGCTCGAGCAGGTCTGGGGCTACCAGTACAAGGCCGACACGCGTCTCGTCAACGTGCACGTGCAGCGGCTGCGCGCGAAGGTCGAGCACGACCCGGACCACCCGAAGATCGTGGCGACGGTTCGCGGCGTGGGGTACCGCGCTGGGAACACGACCGCGTTCTCCTGACGTGAGCGCAGTAGCCAGGCGCACGACCTCCTCCTCTTCTTCTCGGACTTCCGACGTCGACACGGAGGGCATCCGTGTCCCGTACCGGTGGCGTTCCGCGCACGGGGTGTGGCGGAACCTCGTCTTCCTCTGGCGGACGTCGCTTCCCTTCCGGACGATCGCGCTCTCGGTCGCGCTGACGACGGCGACGGTGCTCTCGGTCGGATTCGTCATGTCCAACTCCATCGCGAGCGACCTCTTCAACTCGAGGCTCAGGCCCCTCGTCTCCGAGACCGAGCGGGCGGTGACCGCGGCTCAGACGGTCTTCGCGTCCGGCGAGGAGACCGACAGTGCGGCCCTCGAGACCCTGCAGACGCTTGCGGTGGATGCGGCGCAGGACTCGGCGGCCAACAGTTACGGCGTCATCTTCATGCAGGGCGCGTCGGACGGCGAGGAGCAGTCCAACGAGCTGCGGGCGCTGGCAAAGGGTCCCGTCTCGGCCGAACTGGTCTCGCCGGAGTTGAAGCAGGCGGTGAGGGCGGGCGCGGAGACCGCGGCGACCGGAACGACCTCGGCGTCACCGCAGACCTACTATCAGTCGATCGCACTCGTCGACGAGTTCGGCAACGAGGTGCCCGGCATCGTCATCGGCTCGACCGTCACCGTGCAGAGCCTCGGTCAGTACGAGATGTACTTCGTGTACTCGATGGAGGAGACGCAGCAGACGCTCGACTTCGTGCAGCGCACTCTCGTGGTCGCCATGATCGTCCTGGTGCTTCTGGTCGCCGTCATCACGGGATTCGTCATGCGCGCTGTGATCCAGCCGATCCGCGAGGCCGCGAAGACGAGCAGGCGCCTCGCGGCGGGGCATCTGGAGCAGCGCGTGCCGGAGTCAGGAGAGGACGACATCGCGACGCTCGCGAGATCGTTCAACGAGATGGCGGACAGCCTGCAGGACCAGATCGAGCGCCTCGCGAACCTGTCGCAGGTGCAACAGCGCTTCGTCTCGGATGTCTCACATGAGCTGCGCACGCCCCTCACGACCATCCGTCTCGCCGGTGGGATGCTCTTCGACCGTCGCGACGACTTCGATACCGTCACGGCGCGGTCGGTCGAGCTCCTCCACGACCAGATCGAGCGGTTCGAGATCCTGCTCGCCGACCTCCTGGAGATCTCCAGGTACGACGCCGGAGCGGTCGAGATCCTGCGGGAGTCCAACAGCCTCGCGACCGTTGCCGACGATGTCATCGGTGCCATGACGCCGGTCGCGCTCGATCACGGCACACGCCTCGTGCTCAAAGCCCCCGGCGGCTATGGGGAGTCCGAGTTCGATGCTCGCCGCATCAACCGCGTCGTCAGGAACCTCCTCGGCAACGCCATCGAGCACGGGGAGGCGAAGCCGATCGTCGTGTCCGTCGACTCCAACGAGTCTGCCGTCGCGCTCTCCGTGCGCGACTACGGCATCGGCATGACCGAGGCCGAGCGCACCAGGGTCTTCGACCGCTTCTGGCGCGCCGACCCGTCGCGCAAGCGCACGATGGGTGGGTCCGGTCTCGGTCTCGCGATCTCGCTCGAGGACGTTCGCCTGCACGAGGGGCGCTTGGAGGTCTGGTCGGAATCGGGCAAGGGGACGAACTTCCGGCTCACGCTGCCGCGATTCGTCGGCGGCAAGATCATGGGCTCACCGCTCCCGCTCGAGCCGGGCGACGCAGGAGCTGCCACCATCATGATCGACGAGGAGGACGTGTCCTCCGAGGCGTTCACCGACGAAGACGTCGACACGCAGCCGATCGAGCTGCCCGACCTCGTCGGCATGCGCTCCTCCAACGCCGAACCGATTGTCTCCTCGGCGCCGACGAACTCGATGGATGTCATCGAGGTGACGTCCCTCGACGAACCGGCGCAGAGCCCCGCACCCTGGGACGATGCGGAAGCGGTTGTGGTGACCAGCTCGGCTCCCGAGTCCGTGCCGTCGCTTCCCAGCATCCGCGACCACCATGACGGTGGTCGCGACGGCGACGGCGACGGCGACAAGCACCGCATGGACGACGAGGGCAACGAGCCCGAAATGCACGACGAGGACACACAGGACGAGAACCCGCCCGCCGGGGAATCGGCAGAGCAGGGGCAGGAGGAACGGACATGAGACGAGCTGCGAATGGACGGCGCGCGACGCGGGGAGCCGCGGCCGGAATCCTGGTTATCGCGATGCTCGTGCTCGTCGGATGTGCCCGCATCCCGACCTCCGGCCAGGTCCTCGCCGGCGAGTCCGAGCAGCAGGAGAGCGACCAGTCGTACAGCTTCTTCCCCGACCCGCCGCGAGACGGCATGAGTCGCGAGGAGGTCATCGAGGGGTTCCTCGATGCAGGAACCGGAACGCAGAACGACTACGAGGTCGCTCGGGAGTATCTCGCAGAGTCGTTCCGGCAGGAGTGGGACCCGAACGCCCGCATCATCGTCACCGCCTCCGTGCCCGACGTGGTCGACGCGGGCTCCGAGCGGGTCGAGGCGAGCTACAAGTCCTCGGCCAGCGTCGATGCTGAAGGCATCTACAGCGAGCTCAAGAGCGGAACGACCGAGCGTCTCGACTTCACCCTCGCCCAGAACGCAGACGGCGAGTGGCGGATCACGGAGGCCCCGCCCGGCATCGTGCTGCTGAACCAGAACTTCCGCAGCCTCTTCAAGAGCTACACCCTCTACTTCTACGACGACACGCTCTCCCGGCTCGTGCCGGACGTCCGGTGGTTCGACGCGCAGCAGACCGCGATGACGCGCATCGCGCGCGCCCTCGTCAACGGGCCAGCGCCCTGGCTCGCCGAGGGCAACGTCGTCAGCGCCATCCCCTCCGACGTGACGCTGCTCGGCGCCGTGACCGTCGAGGGAGACGTCGCCGACGTCGACTTCTCGTCGGTCCTCTCCTCGGCCTCCCCGGAACGATATTCGCGGATGCTCCTGCAGCTCACCGAGAGCTTCGCCGACTTCGAATCGATCACGAGCGTCACCATGTCCATCACGGGTGTCCCGATCGATCAGGATCTCCCACCAGAGGACGCCGTCGTCGTGAACCGGCAGGTGACCAGCACGCCCCTCGTCTACAAGGGCGGCGAGCTCGGATTCCTGAGCGGTGTCAACGTGACGGCGTCGCCCGAGACGGCGGCCCTGCAGGGGGCGCTCGCCTCCCTCGCCCCGCAGAAGGGTGCCTACTCGAGCGCCGGCGATGTCGCGTCGTTCGTGACGCCCAACGGTGTCTTCACGACGCCTATCGCCGTCCCCGATCCGCTGCTCGTCGATGCCAGGCCTGGCCCGCTCGCGATGAGCCTCGACAGCTGGGGCTACACCTGGACGGGCAGCACGGACGGCTCAGGGCTGCGCGCCACGGATGTCGACGACCGTCAGCACAGCTGGCTGGAGCCCGCGGAGAACGTGGGCGCGACCGGGTACCGGGCGATCGCCGTCTCCCGAGACGGCGCCAGGCTCGCGGTGCTCGAGAACAGCTCCGTCGGCGTCAGGGTCGCGGTCATGGCGATCGAACGCGAGCCGAGCACCAATCGGCCGATCGGGCTCGGCAACCCGCTCATCCTGGAGCCGGGCGGCACGTCGCCGATCGACCTCGCCTGGGTCGATGAGACCTCGCTCGCGGTGCTCGCGACGGGGAGCGAGGGCACGGCCGAGGTCCGCACGCAGACCGTCGGCGGCACGGTCAGCGTCAACGGCGCCGTGCTCGATGGGCAGCAGATCACGGGAAGCAATACGCCTGCCGGCCTTCGAGTGCTCGACAAGGACCGCCACATCTACGTGCCGAAGGGCAACAGGTGGCAGCAGTCGGAGGCCGTCGTGGACTTCATCCTGACCCAGGTGTGATCGGCGGCCGATTCCGGTTCTCCACAGCGCCGAGAGAGAGGCACCGTCTCGCCCTCGTGCGTCGTCATTCTTGAACGATGCCCCTGCCCTCCGGATTCGCCGCGCAGCTCCACGATCGGGTGGCGGTACTACGTGCAGCAGCGCTCGACGCACTGGCGGTTCTCCTCCCCGTCACCTGCGCCGCTTGCGGCGGACTCGGTCGCGCGCTCTGCCGGAGCTGCGCCGAGCAGCTTGCACGGCTCGCAGCGGTGCGGGCATGTGCGGTGCGGGTCATCGCCGCTGATGGAAGCAGAGTCCCCGTCGTCGCTGCCTGCGACTACGAGGGGCCCGTGAAAGCGCTCCTCGCCTCGCTCAAGGAGCGGGGGAGAGCGGACGCGGCACGCCCTCTCAGTCTGCTCCTGCGGTCGGCGGTCTCGGCGTTCGCCGACTCGGCCAGAGGCAGTCGGCAGGCAGCGGTTCGCTCAGGACTGGACTCCGCCGCCTGGGTGCCGGTGCTCATCCCGTCGTCAGCGAGATCGATCCGCGCTCGCGGCTACGTGCACCTCGCTCTGCTCTGGGAACAGGCGCTGCCCGGAACGAGGAGTGCGCGGGCGCTCCGACTCGTCAGGAGCGTGCAGGATCAGGCCGGGCTCACGGCATCGGCTCGGGCTGACAACCTGTGGTGCGCCTTCGCCGCCGAACCGGGGCTGGCAGGTGCGCGGGTGGTGCTCATCGACGACGTCGTCACGAGCGGCGCGACGATGCGCGAAGCGGTCCGTGCCTTGGAAATGGTCGGCGCGGTCGTGGTCGGAGGCGTCGTCGTCGCCGAGACCGTGCGCAGATCTGCGCGCGGAGCACGCCCGGAAGTCGACACGCGCGGAGGGTAGGGCATGTCTGCGAAATCGCAGACAACAGCGGGTGAATTGGGGTCTACGATTGCGGCACAGCATCACGAGGCAGTGACACCTCGGCCTCGTGCAGAACGACAGGAGAGTGACATGGAAATCACGATCACCGGTCGCAACACCGAGATCCCGGACCGCTTCCGCGAGTACGCCACCGAGAAGGCGCTTGCGAAGGTCTCGCTTCTCGATGGCAAGACGCAGGCAGCGGAAATCAAGCTGACCAAGCGAACCGACAGGGCTGGAAACCTGCTCGACAAGGGCAAAGTCGAGATCACGCTCTTCGGACCCGGCCCGGTCGTCCGCGCCGAGGCCGAGGCCGGTGACAAGTACGCGGCCTTCGATCTGGCGCTGGACAAGCTCGTCGAGCGACTGCGCCGCAACAAGGACCGCAAGAAGATCCACCGCGGCCAGCACACGCCACTCCGTCTCCAGGAGGCGGCCGCCGACAACTTCGCGCAGATCGACGTCACTCCCGCCAACACGGACACGATCCGTCTCGTCGAATCCGGCGCCACGGCGTCAGAGATCGAGGCTGAGGAGGAGAACCTCGAGGAGCTCTACTCGCCCGTGGTGATCCGTGAGAAGACCTTCGCCCCCAAGCGCCTCAGCAAGGACGAAGCGGTCGACCACATGGAGCTCCTGGGGCACGACTTCTTCCTCTTCATCGAGAGCGAGTCCCTCCGCCCGAGCGTCGTCTACCGACGCCGCGGCTGGGACTACGGAGTCATCGCGCTCGACGAGAACGCGGTTCCCGTCTCCTAGTTCTGCTCTCACCCACCTCGCCCCGGTCGATGCATCCAGCATCGGACGGGGCGAGGTGCGTAGAATCAACCGATGTGCACAGCACGGGCTGTGCTTCGCCGCGCGCTCTCGCGCCACTTGCGTCAACCAGTAGGAGCAGACCTTGGCCTCAGTTCTCGAGAAGATCCTCCGCATGGGCGAAGGGCGCACCCTTCGCAAGCTGGAGAGCGTAGCCAAGCAGGTCGGTCGCCTCGAGGACGCTTTCAAGGAGTACAGCGACGACGAGCTCCGTGACATCACGGTCTCGTTCCGTGAGCGTCATGAGGCCGGGGAGTCGCTCGACGCCCTCCTCCCAGAGGCCTTCGGCGCGGTCCGCGAGGCCGCAGGACGAGTGCT
Organism: Pseudoclavibacter sp. 8L; assembly: GCF_902506465.1. Taxonomy (NCBI): domain Bacteria; kingdom Bacillati; phylum Actinomycetota; class Actinomycetes; order Micrococcales; family Microbacteriaceae; genus Pseudoclavibacter; species Pseudoclavibacter sp. 8L. Next base: position 1,392,143 of record NZ_LR733185.1, read on the forward strand.
GGGCCTCCGGCACTACGACGTGCAGCTCATGGGTGGGGCGGCGCTCCACCTCGGCAACATCGCCGAGATGAAGACCGGTGAGGGCAAGACCCTCGTCGCGACCCTGCCCGCCTACCTCAATGCCATCGCTGGCAAGGGTGTGCACGTCGTCACGGTCAACGACTTCCTCGCGACCTACCAGTCCGACCTCATGGGCCGCGTCTTCCGCGCCCTCGGCATGACGACCGGATGCATCGTTGCTGGGCAGTCCCCGGCCGAGCGCCGTGAGCAGTACGCCGCCGATGTCACCTACGGCACGAACAACGAGTTCGGCTTCGACTACCTGCGCGACAACATGGCCTGGCGATCCGAGGACATGGTGCAGCGCGAGCACTTCTTCGCGATCGTGGACGAGGTCGACTCCATCCTGATCGACGAGGCCCGAACGCCCCTCATCATCTCCGGGCCAGCCCAGGGGGATGCGAACCGGTGGTACTCGGAGTTCGCCTCGATCGTGCGCAAGCTCAAGGACGGCCGCGACTACGAGGTCGACGAGAAGAAGCGAACCATCGGCGTGCTCGAGCCGGGTATCGACCGAGTGGAGGACGCCCTCGGGATCGACAACCTCTACGAGTCGGCCAACACCCCGCTCATCTCCTTCCTGAACAACGCCATCAAGGCGAAGGCGCTCTTCAAGCGCGACAAGGAATACGTCGTGCAGAACGGCGAAGTCAATATCGTCGACGAGCACACCGGCCGCATCCTGAAGGGTCGACGCTACAACGAGGGTCTCCACCAGGCCATCGAGGCGAAGGAAGGGGTGCAGATCAAGGCCGAGAACCAGACGATGGCGACGGTCACGCTGCAGAACTACTTCCTCATGTACGACAAGCTCGCAGGCATGACCGGTACGGCCGAGACCGAGGCTGCCGAGTTCATGAGCACCTACAAGCTCGGCGTCGTGCCCATCCGCACGAACCGCCCCATGCAGCGCAAGGACAACCCCGACCTCGTCTACAAGAACGAGAAGGTCAAGTTCGACCAGGTCGTCGAGGACATCGTCGAGCGCCACGAGACCGGCCAGCCGGTCCTGGTCGGCACGACGAGTGTCGAGAAGAGCGAGTACCTGTCGAAGCTCCTCGCGAAGCGCGGCATCAAGCACGAAGTGCTCAACGCGAAGAACCACGCACGCGAGGCGGCGATCGTCGCCCAGGCTGGGCGTCGGGGCGCCGTCACGGTCGCGACCAACATGGCCGGCCGCGGTACCGACATCATGCTCGGCGGAAACGCCGAGTTCCTTGCCGTCGCTGAGATGACGGCGCTCGGTCTCGACCCTCAGGAGAACGCAGACGAGTACGACGAGAAGTGGCTCGAGGTCTTCGGCTCCATGAAGGAGCAGGTGAAGAGCGAAGCCGACGAGGTGGCTGAAGCAGGGGGCCTCTACGTGCTCGGCACCGAGCGCCACGAGTCCCGCCGAATCGACAACCAGCTCCGCGGTCGCTCCGGACGTCAGGGTGACCCCGGCGAGAGCCGCTTCTACCTGTCGATGACCGACGACCTCATGCGTCTCTTCAACACGGGAGCGACGCGCGCGATCATGGCCGGCGACGGAACACCCGACGACCTCGCCCTCGAGTCCCGCATCGTGTCGAGGGCCATCCGGTCCGCGCAGTCCCAGGTCGAATCTCGCAACGCCGAGATCCGCAAGAACGTGCTCAAGTACGACAACGTGCTCAACGAGCAGCGCACCGCGATCTACAGTGATCGCCGCCGCATCCTCGAGGGCGACGACATCGCTGACAAGGTGCAGAACTTCCTCACCGATGCCATCGACGACATCATCCAGGAGCACACGGGCGACGGCACGGGCGACGACTGGGAGTTCGACGCCCTGTGGACTGACCTCAAGCAGCTCTACCCGGTTGGCATCACCGAGGACGAGCTCTTCGAGGAAGCCGGTGGGCGCAGCAAGCTGACGAGGAAGATGCTCGAGGACGAGGTGCTCTCCGATGCGCGTCTCGCGTACGAGCGTCGTGAGGAGTCGATCGGCGAGGAAGCGACCCGCGAGCTCGAGCGACGCGTCGTGCTGAGTGTCATCGACCGCAAGTGGCGCGACCACCTGTACGAGATGGACAACCTGAAGGACGGCATCGGCCTGCGCGCCATGGCTCAGCGCGACCCGCTCGTGGAGTACACGCGTGAGGGCTTCGCGATGTTCCAGCAGATGCTCGGCAGCATCCGCGAGGAATCCGTCGGATTCCTCTACAACCTCGAGGTCACCGTCAAGAAGGACGAGACCCCGTCTGCGAGCGAGACCCCTGACGTGCAGATCGTCGCGAAGGGGCTGGACGAGAAGGCCCAGACCGCGTTGAGCTACTCAGCCGCGACCGACCAGGGTGAGGTCGAGGTGCGCAACGAGCGTGGCCAGCTCAACCAGCGGGCGACGGCGGACGCGAAGCGTCGTGAGCGCGATCTCGGCACCTCCTCGGCGCTCGACCAGGCTCGCGAGGAAGCCGGCGAGGAGCCCGCGGCACCCGTCGCGAAGGCCCCGCAGGGCACGCGGCCCCGCCAGCCTGTCTCTCGCTCGGGGAACCCCGCCAAGCGTCAGGCCGCGGAGCAGGGCGATCAGGCGGAGGCTGAGTCCTCAGGGCCGGCCGCAGGCAGCTCGTTCGGCAAGGGCGCTACGTCCAAACCAGGTGGGCAGCCGGCAGGCAACCGGGCTCAGCGGCGCAGAAAGAAGTAACGACGGCTGCTCGGAGCCGAGCACCGTGACCAGCGGGCGCCCCACACTGTGGGGCGCCCGCTGCGTCGTTCGAGGCGGGCGTCCGCGATCAGAGCACGTGGATCGCGGACGCCCGCCAGCGACGATCGAGACCTTCCAATCGCACGGTGACCGCGCGCACGCGCGCCCCGAAATCGAGGATGACAACCGCGTCGACGATGTTCTCGCTCGTGGTCTGCACCCGCAGGCTCAGCTCCACGAAGTGCGGGCGTCGCGTCGGTCGACGCCGCGCCTGCCGCGCTCTGTTCGCGTGCTGCGTGCGGATGAGGAGATGTCGGAAGACGTCGTCGGTGACCCACCGCGAGAGCTGCTCGATGTCGCGGACGCCCGCGATGACCTCGACGACGCTCCTAGCGAGGTTCGAGATGAGCGGGCTCGGGTCGGGGAGGTCACTCGCGGCCGTGCGGGCGCGGACGAACAGCGGATCGGCATCGATGAGCACCCCCGCCCCGGACGTGGCGGATGGATGAGTTGCATCGACGGCGCGTAGCGCCCCGATGCTGCGCGCTGGCAACATGCGGCCCCCGAGTGTTCTGCGGCGATTCCCCCCGAACCGCCTGGCGTCATGGAACCACGCGTCGGGCTCAGCTCGCGAGGTTCGAACTGCCCTGTGGATAACTCTTGCCGCTGCGGCGCCTGCCCCTACGCTGGCCGCGTGCGCTGGGACGACATGTTCGACGACCTCGCAGGTCAGCTTCAGGGCGGGATCGACGACGAGGCCGCCAGGCGCGCCATCGACGACGAACGACTTCGGGTCGGGCGGCTCTCGCTGCGAGAACGGCTCGTCGCGCTCGCGGAGAGCGGTGACGACGCCGTCTCGCTGCAGATGTCCGACGGGTCGATCGTGGCAGTGCGCCCACGGGCCTTCGGCAGCGACTGGCTCTCGGCCGAGCTCGTCGCAGAATCGGGGCGGGTTCGCGTCTGCATCGTGCCGACTGCCGGTATCGCGTCGCTGGTGCTCACCGAGGCGCAGCTGCTCGCGAGCCTGCGCGAGTCCACGGGGAACAGGCCAGGCGATCTCTCCGGCAGGCTGGGGTTGGCATTCGCACTCCGAGACCTCGGTCGGCGCCGTGCGCAGTGCGAGTTCGTCGTGACCACCGGGACGATCGTCGGCACGATCGACCGCGTCGCCCGCGACCACGTCGACGTCGCCGTGCACGAGCGAGGGGTCGCGCGTCGGTCGAGGGATGTCGTCGCCTACCGGATCATCCCGCTCGACGATCTGCGTCTCGTGATCCTCGCCGGCGACTGAGCCGGCGTCTGTCCACGAATCGATGCCCCGCATGCCCGCGGAGCGCTCTCCGGCGTCGCTGGTCGGTGAGAGTTAGAGGAGTGGTCGAAGTCGCGGAGTGGCTTGGTCCTGAGGCTCGTCCGGGGCCAGCTGATGCTCGTCAGAGGTCACGAAGTCGCCGGAGTCGGCGAACTCGGCCTGCCGGAGTGCCGCGACACGGCGCTGGTAGTCGTACTGGTCGTCGATGTACTGCTCGAGCATGCTCCGCTCGACCCGCCATTCGCCGACTCCACCGATGCGGATCGCGGGCAGCTCCGCGCTCTGCACGAGTCCCACTGCGACATCCATCGTGACGTTGAGGATCTCGCAGACCTCGGCGAGGGTCAGGAAGCGGCCAATTGACTGGGGGTCAACGGATGCGTTCATGCCGTCGATTATCGCGCGCCCTCGCTTGCTCGTCCCGCGTTGTGGATAACTTCTGCGCCGTTTCCCACCTTGCGCCACGATGTCCGAGTCGCCACGCCTGGCGACCGACGGTGGGGGAGAGACGCATGACCGTGACCAAGGCTCGGAAACCGAGACGCTGGGTTGACCCGAGGGTCGTCATCGGCGTGCTTCTCGTCGCCGTGTCGGTGCTGGGGGTCGTGGGGGTGCTCGTCGTCGGCAACCGCACATCGATCGCCTACTCGGCCGCATCGCCGATCGCGCCGGGCGCGGTGCTGACGGTCGACGACCTCGTCCCGGTCGAGGTCGGTCTCGGGGCGAGCTCCGGGGCGTACCTCGACGCCGAGACCGTCCCGAAGGGCGAGTTCGTCGTGACGCAGGCAGTGCAGTCGGGCGAGCTCGTCCCAAGATCACTGATCGGAGTCGCAGACCCCAGCCGCACCTCGATCGTCGTGGAGATCGCGGGCGGCCTCCCGACGGAGCTGGCCGCGGGCGCTGCGGTGGAGCTCTGGTCGAGCCAGGAGAGCAGCCCGGGAACCTACGGTGCGCCAGTCCTCATCTCGGCGAGCGCGGTCGTCGCGAAGATCCTCCCCCGGGAAGGGGCGCTCTCGCGCAGCCAGGCTGATCGAGTCGAACTGCTCCTCCCGAAGAGCGAGATACCGACGCTGCTCGCTGTCATCAGCAACGACGCGCGCGTCGCGCTTGTCCCCGTGTATCTCGAGGCGGATCGCTGAGATGGCACGCATCCTGATGGCCATCGACTTCGAGATCGAGGCCCGCCTCCTGGAAGGCATCATCGCGGCCGGGCACGACATCGTCGACCGGGTCTCCGGCGGGCTCGCCGCCGCAACCGCAGTCGAGCGTCTTCGCCCCGAGATCGTCCTGCTGCAGGGCGCTCCGGAGACGCTGACGGCGCGGAGCCTTGCCGCCTGCACCCGGTTCGGGGCGCGTTTCATCGTCGTGGTGGCAAGCGACCTCGAGCGCCGCAACGCGGAGACGCTCTCTGCGAGGGAGATCGTGGAAGCCGCGGCGAGCTGGAGCGAGATCGAGATGGTGATCGGGTCCGCGCCAGACGCTGTCGGAGATGTCGCGACGGGACCGATCCCGCAGCAGTCTCCATCGTTCGCGAGGCCTCCTGCGGCCGCGTCTCGAACGGTGGATGCGGGGCCTGTTGGGGCGAGCCACGATTCGGAGAACGCTCCGGTGCTCGAGGGCAGCCGGTCCGCGACCAGGCGTGCAGGGCGAGCCCGTGCCCACGCGGCGACTGGGGCGACGAGAGCGCCGGGTGCCGCGGAGGCACCACGCCCGGTGCGAAGGCGCGACCAGGGAGGCAGAGGCGACCTGCTCGCCGTCTGGGGCTCGCACGGGGCGCCGGGAGCATCGACGGTCGCTGCCGCGGTCGCCGCCAGTGCGGCCGCAGCAGGTCGGAGGGTGCTCCTCATCGATGCCGACAGCTACGGGGGATCGCTCGCCGCCATGCTCGGCATCACCGACGAGGCCCCTGGCTTCGCAGCCGCGTGCCGACTCGCGGGGGCGGCCCGGCTGACGCTCGCCGAGCTCCAACGCATCGCAGCTCCCTATGCAGTCGGTCGAGACGAGCTGCTCGTGCTCACGGGCATCGCCAACCCCGCCAGATGGCCGGAGCTCAGCCGGGAGCGCGTCCTCACCGTGCTCGAGAGATGCCGGGAGATCGCCGACCTCGTCGTCGTCGACGTGGGATTCAGCCTCGAGAGCGACGACGAGATCGCGAGCGACGCCTTCTCCCCTCGTCGATCGGCGGCGACTCTCACCGCCCTCGGCGCCGCAGACCGGATCCTGGCCGTCGCAGACGGGCAGGCGGTCGGCCTGCAGCGGTTCCTGCGAGCGAGGGTGAACCTCATCGAGATCGTCGGGGAGACGCCCGTGGACGTGATCGTCAACCGAGTGCGGGGGGAGGCGGTCGGACTTGGCGCCGCGGGGCAGATCAAGCACGTGCTCTCGCGTTTCGCCGGTCTGCAGGCGAGCGCCCTCATCCCGCTCGACCAGTCGGCGTGCGACCGTGCGTTCCTGTCTGGCGAGCCCGTGACCTACGCGAGTCCCCGCTCCGGATTCGCGCGCGCGATCTCCAGCTACGTTGCAGACACACTGCTGGCGGAGGCGGAGACGGACGCCACGGCGGCTGCAGGCGTCCACCCCGGCAAGCGGACGGCAGGAAGTGCCCCATTTCGTCGATTCTGGCGCGGTCGTGGCGAACTGCAAGGTCAGAACTCCTAAGCTGACCGAGTGTCCAGTCTCTCCTCGCAACTCCAGCGCCGCGGAACCCTCAGTGAAGCTGAGCAGTCGTGGATACTCCAGCTGAGCGCCGACTGGCAGCTCCTCACCGACCTCTCGTGCGCCGACGTGGTTCTCTGGGTCCACACCAAGGACGACGACTTCGTGGCGGTCGCGCAGGGTCGCCCATCGAGCGCCCCGACGCTGTTCTACCGCGACCTCATCGGGCAGCCCGTCCGCGAGCAGTGGGCGGTTGCCGTTCGCCGCGCCTACGAAGAGGGCACCACCGTGCGCTCGACAGAGCCCGACTGGTTCGACGAGATCCCGACACAGCTTCTCGTCACGCCCGTCTTCTGCCGTCTCCCCGGCGAGGGCGTGAGCCAGCACCCCATCGCCGTCATCACACGGCACACCAACCTCGGCAGCACCCGTTCCATCACGCGGCAGGAAGAGACCTTCCGTGACTGCGCGGACGAGATCTTCGCCATGATCGAAGAAGGCGCCTTCCCCGACCCGGAAGCCCCGCAGATCTCGCGCCGGGGCGCGCCTCGGGCCTCAGACGGACTCATCCGGCTCGACCGCGATGGGGTTGTCACGTTCGCGAGCGCAAACGCGCTGAGCGCGATGAACAAGCTCGGCTTCGGCGGCGAGCTCGAAGGCGAGGTGCTCTCGGAAGTCGCTTCCGCCCTGGTCCACGACAAGAGCCGCGTCACGGTCGACGAGGCGCTTCCGCTCGTCGTCACCGGTCGTGCACCCTGGATGACCGACGTGGAGGCACGAGACATCACCGTCACCCTCCGTGCACTCCCGCTGCGGGCGCACGGAGAGCGCACGGGCGCGATCGTGCTCTGTCGCGACACCACCGACGTCAGGCACCAGCAGCAGGAGCTCATCACCAAGGACGCCACGATCCGCGAGATCCATCACCGGGTCAAGAACAACCTCCAGACGGTCGCGGCCCTCCTGCGCATCCAGGCCCGGCGGTCCCGCAGCGACGAAGCGAGGGAGTCGCTCACCCAGGCGATGCGGCGCGTCTCCTCCATCGCGGTCGTGCACGACACGCTCTCCGGAGGCTTCTCGCAGACCGTCGACTTCGACGAGGTGTTCCTCCGCGTGATGAAACTCATCACCGAAGTGTCCTCGACCTCCAACACGGTCGTCAGACCAGTCGTCAGCGGTCGCTTCGGCACGCTGCCGAGCGAGTACGCCACGCCCCTCGCCTTGGCGCTCACCGAGCTCGTCACGAACTCCGTCGAGCACGGCCTCGCCGGTCAGGAAGGCGAGGTGACGGTCACCGCCGAGCAGACGCCAGGAGGCCTCTCCGTCACGGTCGCCGACACCGGCTCCGGATTCGTCGCTGGGCGAATCGGGGCTGGTCTCGGAACGCAGATCGTGCGCACGCTCGTCGAGGGCGAACTCGGAGGCTCGATCGAATGGCACTCGGAACCAGGCGAGGGCACGCAGGTGAAGCTGCGCATCCCGAGCCGCTGGAAACGCGAAACGGGCGGCGCGTGAGCGCCGCCCGTCAGGCGATCCGCGGCCAGGCCACGGAATGTTCGGTTGCTAAGAAGCTCGTCGAGCCCTCGCTGCGCGGCGCTTGAGCGCGCGGCGCTCGTCCTCCGAGAGGCCTCCCCAGACGCCGGAATCCTGACCGGTGTCGAGTGCGTACTGGAGGCACACCTCGGTGACCTTGCACGAGGCGCAGACGGCCTTCGCAGCATCGATCTGGTCTACAGCTGGGCCGGTGTTCCCGACGGGGAAGAAAAGCTCGGGATCTGCGTCCAAGCAGGCGGCAGTGTCGCGCCAATCCATCAGTGGTGCTCCTTATCGAGTGCGCCTCGCGCACAAAAACGCTCCGCTGGGAGCGAAGTTCTGGAACCCGGGATGCGGTGACTGGCCTATAGACTTGGCCTCGATTTTGCATTCCTCCGGGTATCTCTACCTAGAGAAAGATTTTGCCACAGCGTGATTTTCCAGGCAAGGGGTAATTCGTGAGCACCGGCACGACCAAGCGACCGAAGACCGTCCTGCTGCTCGCCGGAGTCCTCGGGCTGGAGGCTGCGATCCTCGCCGCCGCGACGGTGTTCCTCGTCATCGAGACGGCTGCGCAGGAGGCCGAGTTCCTCGCGTCATCCCTTGCGCTCGCTGGTCTGTCGCTGCTTGGAGCAGTCCTGCTGGCGCTCGTCACCGTGTCAACGCTCCGCCTGCGCTCCTGGGTCCGCGGGGCCGCCATCACCTGGCAGATCATGCAGCTGGCAGTCGCCTGGGTGTTCCTCCAGGGCGATATCGCCGTCTGGGTCGGCTGGGCGCTGACCGCGGTCAGCATCGTCGGCATCGTCGCGGCCGTGCATCCGGCTACCGGCCGTGCACTGCACCGCGACGACGACGAGCTGCCCGAGTCTCGCTAGGCATCCAGTCGCTTCTCGAACTCGAGGAGCGGCTAGACCTCGAGCAGCTTGAGGATGCGGGCGACGTGGCCCGCCGCTCGAACGTTGTACAGCGCGTGCACGATGCGTCCCTCCTCGTCGATCACGAAGGTGGAGCGGATGGAGCCGACTGCGACGCGCCCGTACTTGTTGCGCTCGCCGTACGCGCCGTAGGCGGTCTGAACCGCGTGATCGGCGTCGCTCAGGAGCGTGAAGTCGAGGTGCTCCGCTTCGCGGAACTCAGCCAGCTTCTCCGGGTCGTCCGAGGAGATGCCGAGGATCGTGTAGCCGGCGGCGCGCAGGGGAGCGTCGCTCTCGCGGAAGTCGCAGGCCTCAGCCGTGCATCCGGGAGTGAACGCCTCCGGGTACGTGTAGAGGATGACCCGCTTGCCGCGGAAGTCGGCGAGGGAGACGGTGCTGCCGTCCTGGTCGGTGAGAGTGAAGTCCGGGGCGCTGGCGCCCGGCTCGAGGCGGGCCGGAGTTGATGTCGTCATGCCCTCAATCGTGGCATGTTGCGGGCGATTGGACTTCGAGTTCAAAACAGTGCTATGCTCTCTCGGTCGCCACGGAAACGGAACGACATGCACCTCTAGCTCAATTGGCAGAGCAATTGACTCTTAATCAATGGGTTCTCGGTTCAAGTCCGAGGGGGTGTACGAGATAGGCCCGGTAGCTCTCGCCAGCTACCGGGCCTTCTTGCATCTGTGTGCAGGGTCTGGCATCTGTCTGCAGGCCCTGGCACCGGTCCGCATCGCTCCTCGTCGACCACCCCTTCGCCAGTCTGCCGTTCTTGGAGGCTGGGTGCTGGCAGAATGGGCATGCACTGGCTTGGCGCGGAATGCGCCGACGACGAGGAGGCGGATTCCGTGACGAATGCACCCGGTGAACTTTGGGCGAACTGGCCGCGAACCGCACGGGCGAACCCCTCGAGCATCGTTGCTCCGCGGGTCGCCGCGGACGTGCAGCAGATCGTCGCGGACGCCTACGCGAGTGGCAGGCATGTTCGACCGGTCGGCGCGAGCCACACCTCGAACGCCCTCGCGGCAGCGCCTGATGTCCTGCTCGACGCGCGCGGGCTGCGCGGCCTGAACTGGATCGACCTCGACAGCCACGAGGCCGCATTCGGCGCGGGCACCACGATCGCCGAGGCGGGGGCACTCCTCGAGTCCTACGGCTGGCAACTCGAGAACATCCCGAACAACCCGGCCGTGACGCTCGGCGGCGCCGTCGCCACGGGCAGCCACGGCACGGGGGCGCGCTTCGCGAGCCTCTCATCCCAGCTCGTCTCGGCCACGCTCGTGTCGGGCACGGGCGAGCTGGTCACGGTCAGCGCCCACCAGGATCTCGAGCTGTGGCCGTCGGTCAAGCTCAGCCTCGGCGCGCTCGGCGTCTTCACGGAGCTCGTGTTCCGCATCGTCCCCGGCTACCGCATCCGCACCTCCGCCGAGGAGATGCGCATGAGCGCGCTCGTCGACGAGTTCGAGGTCCTCGCCTCTGGGGCCGACCACTTCTCCGCGAGCTGGCGGCCGCACACCGACGAGGTGTTCGTCACGCAGGGGTTCCGCGAGTCAGGTGAGATCGCGGACGAGCCGACGCCGTCGCGACGTTCGGCGTCGTTCGGTGCGCTTGGCGAAGTGCTCGCGATCGGACTCTCGAAGTCGCTGCCACTGCTGACTCCCGCCGTGAACAGGCTCGCGAACCGCGTGCATCCGGTGGGTGAGTCGACGCTCGGCCCAATGCGGGCGCTCGCGGAGCCCGCCCCGGTGCGGTTCGCTTCGCTCGAGTACTCGTTCCCCATCGCCGAGACGCCTGAGGTGCTTCGCGCGCTCGACGAGACCATCGAGCGCGCCCACCTGAACCTCCCATACGCCGTGCGCATCTCGACGACTGCCGCCGACGACGCGTGCCTGTCGAATGCCTACCGCCGGGCCGTCGGCAATATCGCCGTCCGAGTCCCGTCGACGCTCGACGCCCGACCAATCTTCAGTGCCGCCGAGGACCTGTTCCTCCGCCTTGGTGGTCTGCCGCACTGGGGGAGCTTCCACACGGTGCGGGCCGAGGAGTTCAAGCACGTCATCACGCGCTTCGGCGACTTCCACACCGCGCGGGAACGCCTCGACCCTGCAGGCGTGTTCGACAACGCCCACCTCACGAGGGTCCTCGGGGCGCACTAGCGGCCCACGCGGCCCTGCGGGGCGTGCTCAGGGCACTCAGAGCGGTTCGTCGGCTCGAGGGTCGTTCAACTGACGCCAGGGCCTGTCGCGCCACCTGAACGCTCCGGCCCGGTGCAGGATCCAGGCGGCGAGCAGGGCTCCCACGGCTCCGGATGCCCCGCCCACGAGCAGGGCTGCTCGCGGCCCGAACAGCTCGACGATCCAGCCCACCACGGGCGCGCCGATCGGAGTTCCGCCGAGGAAGATCGCCATGTACAGCGAGAGCACTCGTCCTCGCATGGATGGCTCGACGCTGCCCTGCACGAGCGCGTTCGCGGTCGTGATGGCGCTCAGCGAGGTGAAGCCGATCGGGATGAGCGCCAGCGCGAAGAGCCAGAAGGTCGGCGCGAGCGCCGCCGCGAGGCAGCTGAGCGCGAAGAACCCGCTTGAGGAGAGCAGCACACGGAACCGGGCGCGTTCCCGTTTCGCGGCGAGCAGCGCACCGCCGAGCGAGCCGATGGCCAGGATCGAGGAGAGCAGCCCGAAGCTGTCGGCGCCGCCCTGGAACTCCATGGTCGTCATCGTCGCGGTGTAGATAGGGAAGTTGAGGCCGAAGGTGCCGAGGAGGAACACCAGCACGAGCACGGCGACGATGTCGGGGCGGTTCGCGACGTAGCGGATGCCCTCCCGGATCTGGCCGCGGCCTCGCTTCGACGGGGGAGACGGCAGCAGCTCCGAGGTGCGCATGGCCAGGAGCGCGGCGATCGTGGCGACGTAGGTGAGCGCGTTGACGAGGATCACGGGGCCCGCGCCGATGAACACGGTGAGGACTCCGGCGACCGCTGGGCCGATCATCCTGGCACCATTGAACGAGGCTGAGTTGAGGGCTACGGCGTTCGAGAGCAGCTTGAGTCCGACGACCTCGGAGACGAAGGCTTGGCGCGCCGGGGCGTCAAGGGACGCCGCACAGCCGAGCAGCAGGGCGAAGACGTACACGTGCCAGAGCTCGGCGACCCCTGCCGTGACGATGGCGCCGAGCGCGAGCGCGAGCACGGCCATGACGGACTGCGTCCAGATGAGGACCTTCCGCTTCGACACGCGGTCGGCGATGACCCCCGCGTAGGGGGCGAGTAGCAGCTGGGGGCCGAACTGCAGGGCCATGACGACGCCGAGCGCGGTCGCGTCGTTGTCGGTGAGCTCGGTCAGCACGATCCACGCCTGGGCGGTGCGCTGCATCCACGTTCCGACGTTGGATGTCAGCGATCCGGCGAACCAGATGCGGTAGTTCCGTTCACGGAGCGAGCGGAACATCGAACTCACGGCAGCTGCTCCCTGGGGGTGGTCTTGGTCTCGGGGGTGCACAATGTAATGGTTGTGGCCGCAAGTATTTATGTGAAGGTCACAAAATGATCTCACGTACAATGACGCCGGTCGTCGAACCCGAGGAGAGCCGCAATGGCAGACAAGAACCGCGAACACATCCAGAAGCTTCGCGAGGAGGCCAACGCCATCCGCAAGCAGGAGGAAGCGCGCGCCAAGCGCACGCGCGTGCTGACGCAGGTCGGCATCATCGTCGGCGCCGTCGTCGTGCTGGGCGCAATCGTGCTGCTCGCCGTGTTCGGCTCGACCTGGTTCGGCAAGAAGATCGAGATCTCGGCTGAAGGAAACGTCGCCGTCGCACGCCTCGACGGCTCGACCGTCGAGCAGCCCATCGAGGTGGTCGACAACTCGGCGATCGTCGTCGGCGCTGCGGATGCTCCGGTCAAGATCGACTACTACTTCGACTACTCGTGCCCCCACTGCGTGGACTACCACGAGCAGACCGGGGCCGTGTACAACGACCTCGTCGCAGCTGGCGAGATCCAGGTCACCTACCACGCGATCAACATCGTCGCACCGTATGGCGCCGAGGCCGCAGCGGCCATCGCCTCGACCGTGGCCTACGAGCCCTCCGCCTTCTTCGCGGTGCACGACGGGCTCTTCGGAATCCCCGCACAGACGCAGACCAGCTGGGGCCCCGCGGACTACTCCTCGGCGCTCAGCCAGCTTGGCGTCACGAACCCGGAAGCGCTCGCAGCTGCGACGAACGGCGAGTTCTCGGGCTGGGCGGCCTCGAACACGACCGCCTCGCGTGAGGCTGGCGTCTCCGGCACCCCGAGCATCTTCGTGGACGGCGAGCTGCAGGAGACTCCTCCGGACGTCGAGACGCTGATGGCGCTTTCCGGCGCGAACGCCGGCGAGTAGCGGGCACGCGAGATGGCGAGCTCTCCCGAACTGGCAGAGGCCATCGAGGACGAGCAGGGCGGCGCATCCAAGCTGCCCTGGCTCGTCCGAACGCCCGGGAACGTGGCGTGGGCGCTCGTCGTCTTCGGCGGCGTGGGGCTGCTTGCGAGCTTCTTCCTGACCGTCGAGTACATCCACAAGCTGCAGGAACCGACTGAGGCGCTCATCTGCGACCTGAACGTCTTCGTCACGTGCGGACCTGCCATGCAGTCATCCGCCGGGGCGATCCTCGGCTTCCCGAACATCATCATCGGTCTCGTCACCTTCGCGGTCACGGTCGCGATCGGCGCGGGCATCCTCGCCGGCGCGAGCTACCGCCGCTGGTTCTGGGTCGCGTTCCAGGTCGGGCTCGTGGGTGCCGCAGCGCTCGTCAGCTACCTCCAGTGGTACAGCGCCTTCGAGCTCGCCCGCCTGTGCCTCTGGTGCATGATCATCTGGGCCGCGACGATTCCCCTCGTCTCGACCGGCACCATCTTCAATCTGGCGCACGGGCACCTCGGTGCTGGCGCCAAGCGCGTGGGGGAGAAGCTCGCCCCGTTCCTGCTGACGATCATCATCGTCTGGTATCTCGTGGTCGCCGCCGTGATCTTCACGGGGCTGCTGCCCTACCTCGCCTTCTAGGCGCGCAGCGCGCACGCAAGAACCCCGGTCCGAACTTCGGACCGGGGTTCTTTGCTGTGCGGCTCAGCTGGAGGGTCGGTGACGACTCAGCCGGTGAAGTCTCAGGCGATCTTCCGCTCTGCGGACATGGATGCCCGAGCGGCGATGTCGGCGGGGCGAGGGGTGACCGTCTCGACGAGGTCTTCGAGCGACTCCTCTGGCTTCAGAAACGTCTCGATGGCCCGCTGGCGTTCCTGCTCGCTCACGGGGGTCAGCCGGGCCGGAGCGGCATCGCCGGCTTCGAGCGCGGCAACCGTTCCGAGCGTGTTCTGGATGCGTCGGACGAGGTCGGCGACCATGATCTCGGAGAACATGGCGTCGTCGCCTGGCTCGCGGTCCGGGCGCCACTCGAGCCGGTAGCGGCCCTCTGCCCCGAACATGTCGTCGAGGAGGAGCGTGAGCTCCTCGCGTGCCTCATCGCTCATGATGGCGCTCGGCTCGAGCAGGCGCGGAGGCTCCAGCTCGCTGCCGGGACGCTCGAGCCCCGAGAAGTTCGGGTGCCCGCCGAGCGGCATGGCCGGACGTGCGGACGGCGCCGAGACTGCAGGGATCGGCGCAGGAATCGCGCTCATCGGCTGCTGGGGAAGAACGGGGGGAGTAGGGGCTCCCTGCTGGGGGGTGGACTGTGTCGAGTCTGTCGTCGACATGGCGTCACCCTCGGGGTGTCGCCGCTTGCGGAACCAACCGAACACGGAGTCCCCTTTCTGCACCGGGAATATGGGCTCTTCTTCCGGGTACAGGTCATCTGGGCCCGGAATGAGACGGCACTAGTCTCGCGGCCTTCGTGCGGCGAGTCGAGAGACACGCCGCACGCTGCCGGGATTGTTAGTCGAGCTCGAGCTTGCGCTGGTTGGCATCGTCCATGACGGCGCTGATAGCAAGGGCCGTCGAGATGCCCCAGGCGAGCCAGACGAGCACCGCGCGCCAGCGCTTGGTCTCCATCGAGGTCTGTCGGAAGACGCCGACGATGCCGAAGATCGAGGACAGGATCGCTCCGTTGGTGAGGAATTTGCGCATGGCTTCCGCTCCCTGCTTGTGCCGGGGGTCGCGTCGTTGTGATCGCGCCGACGTTCTGGTGGACGTGGTCAGGTTAGCGGTGCCGTCTGTCTGCTTCTTGGAGAGTGCCGTGAAGCGCCATGCCGCGTTTCCTGACCGATCGGTTGAAGTCTGACCGTTCGGTCAATAGACTCTGCGGGTGACCGAGATTCCCCCAGCCGAGAAGGCCCAGGCTGAAGCGCCCCACGCGGGGCAGCGCAAGCACCCGACCGACCTCCTCAAGCAAGCCGCACTCGTCGAGTTCGCCGCGCACGGCTACGAAGGGGCCTCACTGCAGGAGATCGCGAGCAAGGCCGGGTACACGAAGGCCAACCTCCTCTACCACTTCGGCTCGAAGCAGGGGCTCTTCGAGCAGGCGGTGCTCGAAGCCCTCGGCGCTTTCGAGGAGCTCGTCGACTCGCTGCAGCACCTCGACATCGGCACGGAGGACGAGCGCCTCGTCGGCCCCTTCGTCGACTTCCTGCTGCAGCACCGTCTCGCCGTGCACATGTTCGTGAACCACCGCAGCACCGGGGCCGGCGAGTTCATCGCCACCCGAGTCGACCCCATCATCGAGCGGCTCGTCGTCGCCCTCTCGGACGACGACCCGGACCGCGCGCTGCGCATCGCGATCGGCCTCGCGGGAGTCGCCTACTGCCTCGCCAACGAGAACATCCCAGGCGAGGCCAACAAGCCGGAGCCGACACGCGACGAGCTCGTCGCCGCGCTCACCTTCATCTCGGCCACGCGCCGGTAGTCGACCGACGACAGTCAGGCAAAGAACTCATGGCTCTGCTCCTCTTCCGAATCGCCCGCGGCTCCTACCGCCACCCGTGGCGTGTCCTGTCCGCCTGGATCCTGCTGCTCGCCGTGCTGCTCGGCGTGGGCGTCGCTGCCGGGGGTGCGCTGAAGGAGTCGTTCGCGATTCCCGGCACCCAGTCGCAGGCGGCGCTCGACCGACTCGGCGAGGTGTTTCCCGAGGCTGCAGGCGCGAGCGCGAGCATCGTCGTCGTCACACCAGCCGGAGACTCCGTCGAGGACGAGCCGTACCGGGGCGCCATCGACGATGCGGCAGACCGGCTCGGCGAGCTCGACGGGGTCAGCCAGGCAGTGTCGCCGTTCTCCGAGTTCGCGACCGACGCGATCTCCGACGATGCCGAAGCCGGCATCATCCGCGTGCAGTTCGACGGCACCAGCGAGGACATCAGTGAGGCGACGATCGACGACGTCACCGAGATCGGCACCTCGCTCGAGGGGTCCGGCCTGCAGGTCGGCTTCGACGGTCAGATCTTCCAGAACCTCGAGTACGGTCTCACCCCGACCGAAGTCATCGGCGTGGTGTTCGCGGCCATCGTGCTGTTCGTGGCCTTCGGGTCGGTGCTCGCCGCAGGTCTCCCGCTCGCATCCGCGATCGTCGGAGTCGGCGTGACGATGGGCGGGATCCTCTTCGCCGCGAAGTTCGTGGTCGTCTCGAGCGCCACCCCGCTGCTCGCCGTCATGATCGGCCTCGCCGTCGGCATCGACTACGCGCTCTTCGTCGTCTCCCGCCACCGCACGCAGCTTGCCACCGGCATGGACCCGGAGGAGTCCACGGCAACGGCCGTCGGCACCGCGGGCAACGCCGTCGTCTTCGCGGGCGTGACCGTCATGATCGCCCTGCTCGGCCTGGTGATCGTCGGCATCCCCTTCCTGAGCGTCATGGGCGTCGCCGCTGCCGCCGCGGTGTTCGCGGCGATGGCCGCAGTCATCACCCTCGTGCCAGCCCTCCTCGGATTCGCGGGCGAGCGGATGCGGCCCAAGGCTGGGTCGCGCGCCTTCCGCCGCGAGACCGGGGCGAACGCCAAGCCCACGATGGGCAGAAGGTGGGTGCGGCTCGTCATGCGGGCGCCCCTCGCCTTCGCGCTCGCGGTCGTCGCCATCCTCGGCACGCTCGCCATCCCCGCCCTCGACCTCAAGCTCGCGCTGCCCTCCGGAGCCTCCGAGCCGGAGGACAGCGTCGCGCACATCGGCTACGACCTCGTCTCCGAGCACTTCGGGCCGGGAGCCAACGGGCCGCTCATCGTGATGGTCGACATCACGCAGGGCGACAACGACACGCTGCTCGACGACCTGCAGCTCATCGCCGACCGCGTAGCGCAGGTCGACGGCATCGATACCGTCGGCGACCCGCTGCCGAACCTCACCGTCGACTCCGCGATCATCCAGGTCGTCCCCTCGACCGGACCGGACGACGACGAGACGCTGCGGGTCGTCGGCGAGATCCGCGACCTCGGCGACGAGCTCGAAGCCGAGACCGGCATGAAGACCTCGGTGACCGGTGCGACCGCCATCGCGCTCGACATCTCCGATCGCCTCAACCAGGCGCTCCTGCCGTTCGCTGCCGTCGTCGTCGGGCTCAGCTTCTTCCTGCTCATGATGGTGTTCCGGTCGATCCTCGTTCCCCTCAAGGCGGCGCTGAGCTTCCTGCTGAGCGTCTTCGCCGCCTTCGGGGTGGTCGTCGCGATCTTCCAGTGGGGGTGGTTCGCCGACGCCCTGCACGTCGTGCCAGGACCCATCATCAGCTTCATGCCCATCCTGCTCATGGCCATCATCTTCGGGCTGGCCATGGACTACGAGGTCTTCCTCGTCTCCGGGATGCGCGAGGCGTACGTTCGCGGCGGAAACGCCAAGGAGGCCGTCGAGACCGGCTTCGCGAACGGCGCGCGCGTCGTCACGGCTGCCGCGCTCATCATGTTCTTCGTGTTCGCCGCCTTCGTGCCAGAGGGAGCCGGCGTCATCAAAGCCATCGCCCTCGGCCTCGCGGCCGGGATCTTCTTCGACGCGTTCCTCGTGCGCATGACGCTCGTTCCCGCCATCATGGCGATGCTCGGCAAGCGGGCGTGGGCCCTGCCCGCCTGGCTCGAGCGCATCCTCCCCGACCTCGATGTGGAGGGCGAGCACCTTCGGCACTACCGCCAGAACGCGGAATGGATGCGGGACCAGCCAGATGGCATCGCCATGGAAGCGCTCATCGCCGGTTCCGACTCGGCGGCGACACGACCCGTGACGGGTGGCATCGAGCGCGGCGGCGTGCTGCTCGTCGAAGGGCAGCTCGCCGAACGGCGGCTGCTCGCCGCGACGCTCGCAGGCCGCATCGCCCCCGTGAGCGGGCACGCCCACGCCCACGGGCACCTCACTCCGGGAGACGAGAGCGCGCTCATGCAGCGAGTCGCCGTCGTCGACGCGTCGACGCTCGACGCCAGATCCGCGGAGCTCACCGTCGGGGCGCTCCTCGAGGAACGCCTCCGCCTCGGACGCGGCGCCGCCGGGGGAGCTGTGCCCTCGGCGCTCATCGAGCAGGGAGTGTCCGAGATCTCGGCCGCCACGGCGCGCCTGCGCGACGGCTCCCCGCGCGTCAGCGCCGAGACGAGCCTCGGCGAGCTGCGGCCAGCATCCAGAGGCGTCGCGCTCGCCCGCATCGCGCTCGCCGAAGGGCCGGAAGTGCTTGTCCTCGACCTCGGGCCCGGAGCCGAACCAGACGTCACGACGCGCCTGGCCGCCGCTGTGCTCGCCGAAGCGAGCTCGCTCGCCGCGCCGAACACGACGATCGTGCTCGGGCTCCCCAGCGGACTCGACCCCGCCGCCATTCTCGGAGAGGTCCGCCGCCCCGCCGGGCGCATCCGCCTCGATGCCCAGCCGAGCGCATCCACCGGCACCCCAGCATCCACCCAAGCAGCAACCAGCACGCACAAGGGAGCACTCGCATGAGCGCCGCCGTCCTCCACGCCGTCACGGCCGACCGCGGGGCCCTGCGCCAGAGGCGCCTGCGCAACCTGCTCGTCGCCATTCTCGTGCCGCTCGTCGTCGCGGGTGCCTACTTCGCCGGCCTCGCCGGCGCGGAGGCACGCACCTCGGCGATCCCCGCGATGATCGTCAACAACGACCAGCTGCAGACCCAGACGGCGCCAGACGGCACGGAGACGACCGTCATCGCCGGGCGCCTCGTCGTCAGCGCCCTCACCGATCCCGACACCGCGACGGGCTTCGACTGGCAGCTCGCCAACGCCGACACCGCCAAGGCCGCGCTGGAAGACGGCTCGGCGTACGTCGTGGTCACCATCCCGGAGGACTTCTCCGCGCGCATCACGGGCATCGCCGACGAGGGCGCGCAACCCGCAACGATCGACGTGACCACCGACGAGTCGCACGACTACCTCTCCCCGGCCATCGCCAACGGACTCGCAGACGCCCTCACCGCCGAGTTCGGCACGCAGGTGACGGAGATGGTCGCCGTGCAGCTCTTCGACGGCATCGGCCAGACGGCAACCTCGCTGCGCGACGCGGCAGACGGCGCCTCGCAGCTCGCCGACGGCGGCACGCAGCTCGGCTCCGGGCTCGCCCAGTTCGCCGACGGGCAGGACGAGCTCTCGGCCGGACTCGTCCAGAGCGCGGACGGTGCAGGCGAGCTCTCCACCGGCGTCACCACCTACGTGTCAGGAGTCGGCGAGCTCTCGAGCGGCATCACCCAGTACACGGCGGGCGTCGACCAGCTCTCAGCGGGCGTCACGCAGTACACCGGCGGCGCCGACCAGCTCGCGGCCGGCATCGGCCAGCTCGCCGTGCAGACGCCAGGGCTCCGTGAAGGCGGCCAGCAGCTGCAGGATGCCGGCACTCAGCTCGAGGGATACTCGACCGCCGTCACGCAAGGCACTGCGACCTATCAGGAGCAGATCAGGCCAGCGCTCGTCGCCCTGAACGACTCAACAGACGGTCTCGTCGCCTGGTGCGCCGCGCTCGCCGACCCGACCCTCAAATCCGAATGCGAGACGCAGCTGAAGGACCTCGTCGGCACGACCGGTGGCGTCGACGGACTCGTCGAGACCCTCGACAGTGCGACGGGCGAGCTCACCGCCGTGACCGAGGGCGCATCCGAGCTGCCCACCCTCGGCGCCGGCCTCGTCCAGCTCGCCGACGGCATCGACCAGCTCAACACCGGGGCCACGCAGCTCTCCGCCAGCTCCAGCAGCCTCACCACGGGAGCCTCCGACCTCGCGACGGCAGGCGACGAACTCGAAAGCGGCGCGTCCCAGCTCGTGACCGGCGGCACCCAGCTCGAGACGGGTGCCAGCGCACTCGCCACCGGGCTCGGGCAGCTCCGCGACGGACAGCAGCTGCTCGTCGACGGCGTCGCGCCCATCCAGGACGGCGTCGGAGAGCTCACCTCAGGGGCAAGCCAGCTCTCGACGGGCCTGAGCGACGGCGCCGCGCAGGCCGAGAACGCCGTCGGCGACCCCGACGCGCTCGCCGAAGTGGTTGCCAACCCCGTGCAGGCGAACCAGACCATGCAGCACGAAGTGAGCTTCGGCGAGATCCTCACCACCCTCATCCTGCCGCTCGCCCTCTGGCTCACGGCCCTGGCGACCACCCTCATGCGGCGCCTCGTGCCGACCGAGGCCTACGCCTCCATGGCCTCGAACGGGCGCATCCTGCTCGACGCGACCAGGCGCATGCTCCTGCCGCTCGGCGCGGTGCTCTTCGCCGTCATGGTCATCGCCCACGGCTTCGTGGGGGTTCCCGTCACGGCCGCGTTCGCGACGCTCGGACTTGGGGCGCTCTGCGCGCTCGCCCTCATCGGGGTGCACCTGCTCTTCACGACGCTCTGGGGCAGGCGTGCCGCAGCCGTGGCATCCATGGGCCTGCTGAGCATCCAGGTGCTCGCCATGCGCGGACTCGTGCCGCTCGAGCTGAAATCACCCTTCGTCGAGATGCTGTCGGGGCTGCTCCCCGGCACCCACCTCGCCGCTGGGCTGCAGCTCGCCTACTCGGGAGGCACCGCATCCGGAGTCGTCATGGCCGCTCTCGGCATGCTCATCATCGCTGCCGTCGCCTTCGGGGCCGCCAGCCTGGTCATCGGCCGCCGACGACGCTCGAAGCCGTCGCTTGTCGCTGGGCTCACGGCGGGCCGACGCGAGCCCGTCGCCGCGTAGCCCCGGCCCGGGATTTCGTCGACATCCCGGGTCCCACAGCCACCCCAGGCCCGTCCGTCTGTCTCGGGATGGAGAAGTCACTTCGTTGCGGGAAACTTCCCGCAACGAAGTGACATTGCCAGCCCGAGTCGGGAGCCAGGGGTGGACCTGCGAGGGGAGGACCGAGCCGGCGAGTCAGACGGAGTCGGTGACGGGGCGGCCGAGCTGCAGATGCTCGTGGGCGAACGCGACCGTCTCGCGCAGCATGCGCAGGCGGTCTGGCTCGTTCTTCGCCTTGCGCGTGTTCACCTCGGCGACCACGTGGCCAGCCCAGCCGATGGACGCGAGGTACTGGAGGGTCTCGGCCACAGGCTGCCCGCCCTCGCCGGGCGCGAGGTGCTCGTCGAAGAGCTTGTCGTTCGCCTCGGGCGCCTGCCCGTCGCAGAGGTGGATGTGCCGCAGCCGGTCGCCGGCCGCCTTCGCCATCTGCAGGGAGTCGCGGCCGGAGAGCGCGGCGTGCGAGAAGTCGAGTGTGATGGCGTCGCAGTCCATGTCTACGGGGTCGATGCCCGGCTTGTATGCCTGCAGCGCTCGGCCGGACACCTTCCACGGGAACATGTTCTCGACGGCGATCTCGGTGCCGGTGTCTTCGTTGATCTCGCGGACGATGCCGAGGAAGTTCTCCGCGTATCCCGACTGCCACCGGAACGGCGGGTGGACGACAACCGTGGAGGCGCCGATGTCGCGGGCGAGCTCGGCAGAGCGCTGGAGCTTCGTGCGCTGGTCGCGGCCCCACACGAACTGCGTGAAGAGCAGCACCGGCGCGTGCACGGCCAGCACCGGGAGCTGATACTTGTCGATGAGCCGCTTCAGCGCATCCACGCTTCGTGACGTCTGGTCGGTCGAGATCATGATCTCCATACCGTCGAAGCCCGCGTCGCGAGCTATCTGGAACGAGGTCTCGACAGACTTCGGGAACGTGCAGGAGGTGCTCATGCCGACGGTGATCATTTTCCGGAGATTACTCCTCCCGTCTGTCCGAAAGGTGACGGAGCCCGGCCCGGCTCAGGAGAGCCGGTACTCGAGTTCTGGTCGACCGGGCGTGCCGTACCTGGGGGTGCGTTCGGCGGCTGCCGTGTCGACGAGGTGCTCCAGGTAGCGGCGTGCCGTGACCCGGGAGAGGGCGAGTTGCTCGGAGAGCTCCTTGGCCGAGATGCCGCTGCCGGCGTCGAGCCCGCGGAGGGCCGCGATGACGCCCGTGAGGGTCTCGCTGGTCAGCCCCTTGGGGAGGCTCGACTGGGGTGAGGCGTGTCGGAGGGCTGCGAGGGTCTGGTCGACCTCGTCCTGGCTCGAGACGACGTGGTCGAAGAGGCCAGCACGGTATTCGCGGAGCGCCTCGAGCTTCTCCGCGAAGGTCTGGAAGGTGAAGGGCTTCAGCAGGTAGTGGGCGATGCCGAGCGACACCGCCTGCTTGACGGTCGCGGCCTCGCGGACGGCGGTGACCGCGATGATGTCGACGTCATGCCCCTCGGCCCGAAGCTTGCGGGCGACGTCGATGCCGGTCGCATCCGGCATGTTGATGTCGAGCAGGACCACGTCGATGCGAGCCGCCTCGCCGTGGCCCGACGCTCGGACGGCGAGGATCGCGGCGGACGCCGTGCCGACGACGCCGACCGTCGTGAAGCCGGCGAGCCGGTCGACGTAGGAGGCGTGCGCTCGCGCGGTCATGGGCTCGTCGTCGACGACGAGCACATGCAGGTCGCGCGGCGAGTGTTCGTCAGCGGTCATCCGATGCTCCTCCACTGCGTGAGGGGGTGCCTCGCGTGCCCGCTGGCGCGTGGATGCGCGGCACGCCGTGCCCGGTCTCGGTCACTGCGTCGTCTCCTCGGACGTCGGGCCGCCCGCGCAGTGGCAGGCAGACCGTGAACGCGGACCCGTCGACGTCGATGCTTCCCCCGGACCTGCGCACGGCCTGGCGGACGAGCGCGAGCCCGACGCCTCGGCCCTTGCCGGGTTTGCCCGAGACACCGAAGTCGAAGATGCGGCTGAGGAAGTCCGGGTCTGGTCCCTCTCCGCTGTCGCTCACCTCGATGAGCACCTCCCCGTCGAGCTCCTCGACGAGCACCCGCACGGCAGGGGAGGGCGTCGTCCGGGCCGCCTCGAGCGCGTTGTCGACGAGGTTGCCGACGATCGTGATGAGGTCGCGAGCGGAGGCGCTCGCGGGGACCCGCTCCGGCAGGTGCAGCTCGAAGCGCACGTCCATCTCGTCGGCCTGCGCTGACTTGCCGAGGAGCAGGGCGACGAGCACCGGGTCCTCGACGGCGCGCACGAGGCGGTCGGCCAGCTCCTGGCTGACTCCGAGGGTCGAGCTGGCGAGACGCATAGCCTCCTCAGGCTGCCCGAGCTCGATGAGGGCGATGATGGTGTGGAGTCGATTCGCGAACTCGTGCGCCTGCGAGCGGAGCGCCGCGGCGAGGGTCTGGGAGGTCTCGAGCTCGCCGCTCAGCTCCTCGATGCGGGAATGGTCGCGCAGCGTGACGACGGTGCCCGCGAATCGGGGAGCGTCGTGGCCGGGGCCGCGCGTCACGACCGCCTCGCAGTTCACGACGAGCACGTGGCGCTGCGTGACCACGATCTCGTCGACGACGGCCTCGCCGCGCAGCATGACCTCGCGGAGGATCTCGGGAGCGTCCAGGTCGCGCACCGGGACCGGCGCGGCTTGCTCGTCGAAGGGCGGCAGGCCGAGGTACTCGGCGGCCTTCACGTTCGTGAGCGCGATCCGGCCCTTCGTGTCGATGAGGACGAGGCCCTCGTCGATGGAGCGCAGCACCCCCTCGTAGTAGGCGAACATCCGCGCGAGGTCCTCCGGGCCGCGATTGTCGGTCACGCGGCGAAGGTAGCGGCTGAGCGCCCAGGCGCCAGCGCCGCCGATGAGCAGCGCGCCGAGCGCAGACCAGAGAATGAGCGCGATGCGGGATCCGGTCGCGACGTGCGCGTTCGACACGGTGACGCCCGCGGAGACGAGGGCGACGACCTCGCCGTCGTCCCAGATGGGGGCGACGGCCCGCACGGAGGGTCCGAGGGTGCCCGTGTAGGTCTCAGTGAAGGTGGAGCCGCCGAGCGCAGAGTCGATGTTGCCCTGGAACGGACGGCCGATCTCCTCCGGGTTGCGGTGCGTGATGCGCACCCCGTCCGTGTCCATGATCGTGATGAAGTCGACGCCGGTGGAGTCGGAGATGGAGATCGCGTACGGCTGCAGGCTGCTGCTCGGGGCGGCCGTCTCGAGCTGCTCCACGACGAACGGGTCGTGGGCGATGGTCTCGGCCACGGCGAGGCTGCGCAGCGCGGCGTCGTCTTCGGCTTCGCGTCTGGCATCCGCCCACACGATCGCCACGCCGATGCCGGTGAGCACGAGGATGGCGAGGAACTGCAGCACGAAGAGGCGCGTCGCGACGCTCCAGCTTGCGAATCGCATGGCGCTCCTCCTCACGGTCGTCGCATCTCCCGGCGCTGCACTGCACCGTCGGCGATGAGAACAGTATGAACGCAAGTCGCGGCGGCCATGTGGGGGAGCGGATGCTCGATCCATCGTTCCCGACGCAGCTCGCGTCGGATCTCAAAGGAGAGAAGACAGCAATGGCGCTCACATCTCAGGACCAGAAGGCTCCGCGCAAGCGCGGCATCGACAAGACGCACTGGCTCTACATCGCCGTCATCATCGCGGTGCTCGCTGGCATCACGGTCGGACTTGTCCTCCCGGAGTTCGGGAAGGCGCTCAAGCCCGTCGGGGAGGCGTTCGTCGCCCTCATCAAGATGATGATCGCCCCGATCATCTTCTGCACGATCGTGCTCGGCGTCGGCTCCATCGCGAAGGCCGCGACGGTCGGCAAGGTGGGTGGGCTCGCGCTCCTCTACTTCATCACGATGTCGACCTTCGCCCTCGGCATCGGCATGGTCGTCGGCAACTTCATCCACCCGGGTGAGGGCCTCAACATCGCCAGCGCGTCCTACGAGGCGGATGCGGCGAAGAGCGAGGGAACGGCCGACTTCCTCCTCGGCATCATCCCGACGTCGCTGTTCTCATCGCTGACGGACGGCAGCATCCTGCAGGTGCTGTTCGTGGCGCTGCTGCTCGGCTTCGGCCTGCAGAAGATGGGCACGAAGGCGGCACCCATCATCGACGCGATCGCGCAGATCCAGGCACTCGTCTTCCGCGTGCTCGGCATGATCATGTGGGTCGCTCCGGTCGGCGCGTTCGGCGCCATCGCCGCGGTCGTGGGGGCGACGGGTATCGACGCGGTCATCGCGCTCGGCACGCTCATGATCGCCTTCTACATCACGTGCGCGCTGTTCATCGTCGTGGTGCTCGGCTCGCTGCTGTGGCTCGTGGCCCGCGTCAACATCTTCAAGCTCATGAAGTTCCTCGGCCGCGAGTACCTCCTCATCGTGTCGACGTCGTCGAGCGAGGTCGCGCTGCCCCGCCTCATCGCGAAGATGGAGCATGTGGGCGTCTCGAAGTCGGTTGCCGGCATCACGATCCCGACCGGCTACTCCTTCAACCTGGACGGCACGGCCATCTACCTGACGATGGCGTCGCTGTTCATCGCCAGCGCGATGGGCACGCCGCTCTCGATCGGCGAGCAGGTGTCGCTGCTGGTCTTCATGATGATCGCCTCGAAGGGTGCCGCCGGTGTGACCGGTGCTGGCCTCGCTACGCTCGCCGGTGGTCTGCAGGCTCATCGCCCCGACCTGGTGGATGGAGTCGGCGTGATCGTCGGCATCGACCGCTTCATGTCTGAGGCGCGTGCCCTCACGAACTTCACTGGCAACGCCGTCGCGACGGTGCTCGTCGGAACGTGGACGAAGGAGATCGACAAGCAGCGCGTCGACCTCGTGCTCAGCGGAGGCGCCCCCTTCGACGAGGCGACCATGAACGAGGACGTGCACGGCTCGACCGACCACGCGCGTGACGCGAAGAGCGCGCAGGTCATCGAGCAGGAGCGCGCGACCGCGTAGGCCGCTCGGCGCGGTCGGCCTTCGCACGCAGACCAGTGGGGTGTGCATCCGTTTCGCGAGAACCGGATGCGCACCCCACAGGTCTGCCTACAGCCAGTCGCGCCTCTTGAACACGATGTAGAGCACGACCGAGGAGCCGATGACGAGGGTGATGGACGCGATGAGGCCCTCGACCTGGTCGTGGCCGGGGAAGTCGACGTTCATGCCGAAGAAGCCCGTGATGGCCGTCGGGACGGCGATGATCGCCGCCCAGCCCGTGACCTTCTTCATGATCTCGTTCATCTTGTTGCCCTGCAGGGCGATGCTCGTCTCGATGGCCGTCGAGATGTGGTCGGCGAGCGTCTCCGACCAGTCGGCGGCAAGGCCAGCGTGGTCTCCGACGTCGGCGAAGTAGGGGTGCAGCTCCGGCGCCACCTTCTCCTCTCCCTGGTGGATGAGCAGGGTGATCACCTCCTTGAGGGGGAGTGTCGCGTGACGCAGCTTCGAGACGCTGCGGCGCAGGGTGAACGCGCGCCGCTGCACCTCGCTGGTGTCGGGCCGTTCGCTGAAGAGGCCGTCACTGAGCGCCTCGATGACCTCGTCGAGCCGCTCGACCGAGTCGGTGTGGCTGTCGACCACGATGTCGAGCAGTGCCCACACGAGCCACGGGACCCCGTAGGTGGAGAGCTCCTCGTTGTCGTCGAGCCGCTTCGCGACCGCGTCGATGGGGAAGCGCTCCTCGTGCACGGTGACGAGGATGCCGGGCAGGATGAATGCCGTCAGTCGCGAGATCTCGACGGTGCCCTCCTCGTCGCACTCCGACGCCGAGAGCGTCAGCAGGAGGTGCGAATCGAATCGGGCGAGCCGAGGCCGCTCGAGGTGGGACCGCGCATCCTCGACCGCGAGCTGGTGCAGGTCGAGGAGCGTCGCCAGCTCGTCGAGGGCACCCTCTTCGTCGAGCGTCAGGTCGACCCAGACGGTGCAGTTCGCGGATGCTCGGTGCTCGGCGAGGGCCGTCAGCGAATGCTCACCCTCGACTCGCTTTCCTTCGCGGTAGAGCCTCTTCGTCTGCATGCGGCTCATCGTACGACCGCGGCTGGCGTCAGCTGTGCGGGTGCTGTGCGGCGCTCGCGGGAGGCTTGCCGTAGCTGAGTCTGCGGATGGCCCACTCGGCCGGTCCCGGCTTGCCAGCCCGCTCGAGCAGGACGGCGCCGAGGAGCGTCACGAGCCACGCGCCGGTCCCGATGAGGAACGCGCCACCGGTGCCGACCGTGCCTCCCAGGCCCAGCGACCAGGCGGGCATGAGCAGCAGGAAGATGACGGACTGCGCCAGGTAGCCGGACATGGAGCGGCGCCCGAGAGCGGTCAGTGCCCCGACGATGGGGCCGGGCGCTGTCCCTGCCTGCTGGCTGCGGGCGACGATGAGCGCGAAGAGCGCCGCATAGCCGGCCCCGGCCAGGATGCCGGTGGCCGAGTGCAGCGACCCGGCCAGGAACCAGACCGGGCCAGGCTCGAAGCCGAACGCAAGCCCCAGGGCGAACGGGATCCCGCCGATGACGGCCGCCGCGACGCCGGCCATCGCGATGAGACGCACGGTGCGAGCGTGCTCCCACGGGCGCTCGAGCAGCTGGTGCCTCGCCATGATGAGGCCGAGCATCATGGGTGGGAGGACCCCGAGCACCGTGAGCGGCGCGAACGCCAGGAACGGCAGGAACTCGCCCACCCGCGCGGCCTGCGCATCCAGGAATGTCTCGCTCAGGACCGACGGCATCTGGACGATCGCCCCCGTCTCCATCTCGCTGAGCCCGGACGCGGCAGCGCCGTCGCCGCTGCCGAACGCGATGGCAAGCGGGGCCGTGATGCCGAAGACGAGCCAGAGCACCCAGCTCGGTGAGCGCATCAGCAGAATGAGGACGAAGCCTGCGAGGGCGTACGTGTGCATGATGTCGCCCATGAAGAGGAGGAGCCCGTGGAGGGCGCCGAACACGAACAGCCACGTGTTGCGCTTCGCGAGGAGTCCGCGCACCACGGGCCACGGCGTGCCCCTGCGCTCCTCGCGGGTCACGAGCTGATGTATGCCGTACGCGAACAGCAGAGAGAAGAGGGGGAAGCTGCGGTTGTCGATGAAGAGCGCACCGAGGACATCGGCGATGCGGTCGCCGACGCCAGGGTCCAGCGGGCGGAACAGAATGCCCTGTTCCCTGCCGTACAGGTACACGGTGAGGTTCGCGATCGCGATGAAGAGGAGGGCGAAACCTCGAGCCGCATCCGGCGCGAGAGCCCGCGCCTGAGTCGCCGTGGGCTGGAGTCCTGGCGCTGAGAGCTGCATGGTCACACGCTATCGAGAACGGCATTCGGCACACACGCAGTCAACTGCCAGGTAAAATAAATCTGTCCACACCGCTGCATGAGCTCCAGGAGGCCGAATGATCGCGTTCCTGGCTATCTTCCTCGGCGCGAGCATCCTCATTCCGGTGCTCCACAGGTGGCTTCGGAACGTGACGTTCCTCGTCGCCGCCGCCGTCCCCGCCGTCGCCTTCGTCTGGACCGCGCTGCTCGGTCCGCGCATCCTGAGCGGCGAGGTGCTCGTCGAGAGCATCCCCTGGATCCCGCAGATCGACATCGCCATCGCCATGCGGATGGACGTGCTCGCCTGGGTCATGACGCTCATCGTCACTGGCATCGGCTCGCTGGTGCTCGTCTACTGCGGACGCTACTTCAAGCCGGACGAGCCCGACATCGGCCGCTTCGCCGCAGTGCTGCTCGCCTTCGCCGGCGTGATGTTCGGCCTCGTGCTCGCCGACGACATCTACCTCCTCTTCATCTTCTGGGAAGCGACGAGCGTGCTCTCGTTCCTGCTCATCGGGCACTACTCGTCGAAGCGCGCGAGCCGCGGTGCCGCCATGCAGGCGCTGCTCGTCACGACGCTCGGTGGCCTCGCCATGCTCGTCGGCCTCGTCATGCTGCACGCCTCGACCGGCACGTCGCTGCTGTCCGGGATCATCGCGAACCCGCCCGAGTTCGACGGCTTCACCATCACGGCCATCATGCTCGTGCTCGCGGGTGCCGTCACGAAGTCGGCCCTCGCGCCGTTCCACTTCTGGCTCCCCGCCGCCATGGCCGCGCCCACCCCGGTGAGCGCGTACCTGCACGCCGCGGCGATGGTGAAGGCCGGTATCTACCTCATCGCCCGACTCGCACCCGGCTATGCGGAGATGCCCGGCTGGCGCGAGGTGCTCGTCACGATCGGCATCGCGACGATGCTCATCGGCGGGTGGCGTTCGCTACGCCAGCACGACCTCAAGCTGATCCTCGCCTACGGCACCGTCAGCCAGCTCGGCTTCATGACCATCGTCGTCGCCTTCGGCACGCGGGACGCGGCGCTCGCGGGCCTCGCCATGGTCATCGCCCACGCGTGCTTCAAGGCCGCGCTGTTCCTCATCGTCGGCATGATCGACCACCGCACGGGAACCCGTGACATCCGCAAGCTCTCCGGCCTCGCGAAGGCCGCGCCCGTGCTGTTCTGGATGACGGCGCTGGCGATCGCCGCCATGGCCGGTGTCCCCCCGATGTTCACGTTCGTCGCCAAGGAGGCCATCCTCACGGCGCTCCTCGAGGCGGGCGAAGCAGGCAACATGTGGGGCTGGGTCGCGCTTGTCGGCGTCATCATCGGCACCGTGTTCACGGTCGCCTACTCGGCCCGCTTCCTCTACGGCGCCTTCGCGTCGAAGCCCGAGGTCGAGCGCGTCCGCTACGTGCCAGAGCACCTCGACTTCATGTTCTCCCCGCTCATCCTCGTCGCGGCCTCGCTCGGCCTCGGCTTCGCCTCCGGCCTCGTCGACCCCGTGCTCGCGATGTACGCGGACACGCTGCCGGAGATGCCCGGCGCCAAGCCGTACTACCTGGCCCTGTGGCACGGATTCGAACCCGCGCTGTTCATCACGATCGGCACCTTCATCCTCGGTGGCCTGCTCTTCCTCTGGCGGGCGCCGGTCGCCCGCGCCCAGGCGAAGGTGCCACCGCTCATCGAGTCGTCGCGCGGCTACTGGACCACGATGCGCGTCGTCGACGTCATCGCTGCCCGCACCACCGCGACCACCCAGCGCGGCTCGCTGCCCTTCTACCTCGCGTCGATCTTCATCATGTTCGTCGTCGCCTCCGTCTTCACGCTCGTCACGATGGACACCCCGGTGCCCGCGTTCGAGACCGAGATCCGCTGGCAGGAGATCGCGATCATCCTGATCATGATCCTCGCCGCGTTCTTCGTGACGAGCTCGGAGAAGCGCTTCCAGGGCGTCATCCTCGTGGGCGTCACCGGCTACGGCATGGCGGGGCTCTTCGCGCTCTCCGGCGCCCCGGACCTCGCGATCACGCAGGCGCTCATCGAGACCATCACGCTCGTCGTGTTCGTGCTCGTGCTGCGCCGTCTCCCGGCACGCCACGGCAAGGCGCTCAAGAACCCGCCGTCGTGGCTGCGCTGGCTCATCGGCGGCTCCGTCGGAACCGTCATGGCCATCGTCGCCTGGATCGCGCTCGCCTCCCGCCAGGCATCCCCCGACTCGCTGTTCTTCCCCGAGTTCGCGTTCAAGGGCGGGCACGGCTCGAACATCGTCAACGTCACACTGGTCGACATCCGCGGCTGGGACACGATGGGGGAGCTCTCCGTCCTCATCGCCGCCGCCACCGGCGTCGCGAGCCTCGTCTACCTCAACAACCGTGGCCGCTCCCGCGTGGACGCCGCCCGCGGCCCGCGCTTCCTGCGCGCCTCCCGCCCCGTCACCGAGCCCATCGACCTCGCGGCAGTGAGCGCCGCTGGTCAGAAGCTCGGCAAGGCAGACAAGCTGCAGGGGGAGCGCCGCAAGGTCTGGCTCATCGCCGGGAAGTCGCTCGCCCCGAACAACCGCTCGATCATCCTCGAGGTCGTCGTGCGGCTCGTGTTCCACGCGCTGCTCATCGCATCCCTCTTCCTCCTCTTCACCGGCCACAACACCCCAGGTGGCGGATTCGCGGGCGGTGCCGTCGCGAGCCTCGCGCTCGCCGCGCGCTACCTTGCCGGCGGCAGGGCCGAGCTCGATGAGGCCGTGAAGGTGGATGCGGGTCGACTGCTCGGCATCGGATTCCTGCTCGCGACGCTCACGGCGCTCGTGCCGATCTTCTTCGGCCAGGCGCCCTTCACCTCCTCGTGGATCGACCAGGACATCCCCGGCATCGGCCAGTTCGTCTTCGTCACGTCCACCGTCTTCGACATCGGCGTCTACCTCATCGTCATCGCGCTGGTCATCGACATCCTGCGCTCCCTCGGTTCGGAGATCGACCTGCAGATCGAACAGGATGCGTCCCCCGACTCCGACTCGGCTGCCGAGCACGACGGCCTCCAGGGCGAGACCCCGGAGGGTGGCGAGACGGGCTACAACACGGGGGCGCTCGCCCGCGTCAACGAAGAGGTCGAAGCAGTTCAGTCAGACATCGAACCCGTCGAATCCGAGGAGGTGACCCGCTCATGACCCTGTCCCTCGTGCTCCTCGTCGGCATGGCCGCGCTCTACACGTGCGGCGTCTACCTGCTCCTCGAGCGCAGCCTCACGCGCATGCTCCTCGGGATCCTGCTCGTCGGCAACGCCACGAACATCCTGCTGTTCTTCATGTCGGGCAGCTTCGGCCTCGCCCCCATCTACGACCCGGACGTCGCGCCGGAGGACTACTCCGACCCGATCCCGCAGGCGTTCATCCTCACGGCCATCGTCATCACCTTCGGCGTGACGGCCTTCATGCTCGCCCTCATCTACCGCTCGTGGCGCCTGGCGCAGGCCGACACCGTGAGCGACGACGAAGAGGACATCGCGATGCGCACGGCCGACCTGTCTCAGGACGACGAGGAGTTCGACGAGGACGACTCCGGTGACACGGAGTTCGGGGAGTACGCGGAAGCGGCGGTCTCGACCGCCCGCATCAACATGGGCGAGGGGCCGAAACCCGGCTCGGGCAAGGACAGCTTCGCCGAGGCATCGCTCAAGGCCACCGAGCCGAGCAACCGGCACGAGGAGCTCGAGGAGTTCCGAGCCGGTGAGCAGGATGCGGAAGCCGAACAGGGCTCGCAGCCTGACGGAGCTCGCGAGGTCGGACTCGACTCGGGTGCCGACGACCACACCGATCCGCACGACGACGCAGGGAAGGGGGACCGCTCATGACCTGGCTCGTTCCCCTCATCGTGCTCGTGCCGCTCATCGGAGCGGCCCTCACGCTGACCGCGGCTCGCGCGGCACGCCTGCAGATCTTCCTTGCCCAGGCGACGCTCGTGCTCGCACTCGTCGTGAGCATCGGCCTGCTCGTGGCCGTCAACACCTCGGGTGAGGCGCTCGTCGTGCAGGGCGGCGGCTGGCTCGCCCCCTTCGGCATCTCGCTGGTCGTCGACCAGCTGTCAGCGATGCTCGTGCTCGTCACGAGCATCGTGCTGCTCGCCGTCATGGCGTTCTCCATCGGACAGGGTGCAGCGGACGGCGACGACGAGACACCCGTCTCGATCTTCTACCCCACCTACCTCGTGCTGGCGGCTGGCGTCTACAACGCGTTCATCGCCGGCGACCTCTTCAACATGTTCGTGGGCTTCGAGATCCTCCTCGTGTCGAGCTTCGTGCTCATCACGCTCGGCGGGACGACGGAGCGCATCAAGGCGGGCGTGACGTACATCGTCGTCAGCCTCGTGTCCTCGTTCATCTTCCTCGGCTCGATCGCGCTCATCTACGGCGCGGTCGGCACCGTGAACTTCGCGGAGATCGCCGTGCGCATGGCCGAGCTGCCGCAGGACGTCCAGCTCATGCTGCACATGCCGCTCCTCATCGCGTTCGCCATCAAGGCGGCGCTGTTCCCACTGTCCTTCTGGCTGCCGGACTCGTACCCGTCGGCGCCAGCACCGGTGACGGCCGTGTTCGCGGGCCTGCTCACCAAGGTGGGCGTGTACGCCATCCTGCGCACCGAGACGCTGCTGTTCTGGGACAACGACATCTCGGTGCTGCTCATGGTCATAGCGCTGCTGACGATGGTCGTCGGCATCCTCGGCGCCGTGGCGCAGGCCGGCATCCGACGAATGCTGTCGTTCACGCTCGTCAGCCACATCGGCTACATGATCTTCGGCGTGGCGCTCGGCACGGAGCTCGGTGACGCCGCGACGGTGTTCTACATCGTCCACCACATCATCGTGCAGACGGCGCTGTTCCTCGTCACGGGTCTCATCGAGCGCATCGCGGGCTCGTCCTCGCTCACGCACCTGGGCGGGATGCTCAAGCGCGCGCCGTTCGTGGCCGTGCTGTTCTTCATCCCGATGCTCAACCTCGGCGGCATCCCGCCGTTCTCCGGCTTCATCGGCAAGGTCGGCCTCTTCACAGCTGGCGCGGCGGAGGGCAGCGTGCTCAGCTACGTGCTCATCGGCGCGGGTGCCGTGACGAGCCTCCTGACGCTCTACGCCCTCATCCGCGTCTGGAACCTCGGCTTCTGGCGCACGCAGGAGCAGGTCGTCGACTTCTCGTCGCCCATGACGGAGCGCATCTCCGACACCCCCGAGTCCGCCGTCGTGACCGAGACGAAGTCCTCGTCGCGGCTCATGACGATCGCGACGACCACCATGGTCGCCGTGAGCGTCGCCATCACGGTCTTCGCCGGCCCCATCTACGAATGGTCCGAGACCGCCGCGTTCGACCTGGTACCCGCCGAGTACATCAGCTCGGTCTCCAACGGGGAGGTGCTCAAGCCATGAAGGTGAAAGACGTCAGCGCCCGCAAGCCGAGGCGCCACGCCATCCTCGTCCAGCTGCCGCTGCTGCTCGCGCTCGTCGCGTTCTGGCTGGTGCTGTGGGGGCACGTCGACGTCATCAGCGTCGTCACCGGGATCATCTTCTCGGTCATCATCGTCGAGGTCTTCTACCTGCCGGCGGTCGACCTCTCGGGTCGCATCAACCTGTGGTGGACGCTCGTCTTCTTCGTGAAGTTCCTCTACCGCCTGGTGAGCGCATCCCTCATCGTCGCGTGGCTGGCGTTCCGGCCCGCGAAGCCGCCACTCGGCTCCGTGGTCTCGGTGCAGCTGCGCACACGCAGCGACTTCGTGCTCACCCTCACGGCCGAGGTGAACATGCTCATCCCCGGCTCCATGGTCGTCGAGGTCGACCGGATGCACTCCGTGCTGTACCTGCACGTGCTCGATGCCTCCACCGACGAGGCCGTCGAGTCCGTCAAGGCGCTCGCGCTCGACGTCGAGGAGGGCCTCGCGCTCGCCCTGGGCACACGCGACGACCTCTGGCGAGTCAACCGAGACCGGGTGCGCCGCGGCCTCGGCCCCATCGGCCAGTCGCCAGCGCAGAAGAAGCACGAGGGCATCCGCGACAAGCAGTTCGCGCACGACATGCCCGTCTTCATCGAGGGCGCGGCAGGCAGTCGCTCAACCGCTCCGGAGGGGAACAAGTGATGGTCGTCGACGTGCTCGTCTGGATCTTCGGCACGATGTTCGCGGTCGCCGCGCTGCTCGCGGTGATCCGCATCATCCGCGGCCCCTCCATCATCGACCGCATGGTCGCGTCCGACGCGCTCCTCACGATCCTCATCTGCGTGCTCGTCGCCGACATGATCATCCGCGGCCACACGGACACCCTCCCGCTGGTCCTCGCGCTCGCGATGACCGCATTCATCGCCTCGGTCGCAGTGGCCAGGCACGTCACCAGGCAGGAGGCGAACGCCAGTGAGCGCTTCTGACACGCTTCTCGCATCCGGGGGGCTCCTCACCGAGGGCCCGCTCGGGGTCCTCGACGTCATCTCCCTCATCTGCCTTGGCCTCGGCGCGCTGCTGTCGCTCGCTGCGGGCGTCGGCCTCATGCGCTTCTCCGACGTGCTCATGCGCATGCACGCGCAGACGAAGCCGCAGATTGCCGGGCTCATGTTCCTGCTCATCGGCCTCGCCGTCCAGCAGACGCACCTGCCGACGATCCTGTTCCTCATCCCGATCATGTTCTTCCAGATGCTGACGACTCCGGCAGGTGCGACAATGCTCGCGCGAGCCGGCTACCGCAGCAGGCAGTTCGACAACGTGCCCCTGTATGCCGATGAGCTCGCGGCCGCCGTCGAGAGCGCGCAGCGCCGCACGGACGACGAACTGACTCGGGCGCACGCCGTCCGGACCGGCCAGCCGGAACGCGAGCCGGCACCCGAGCACGAGGGCCTTGGGCACGGCGAGAAGTAGCCCGCCGCAACGGCACTGCCCGGCCGTCGCCGCGGCGTAGAATGGCGGGCATGCCTGAGCCAGAAATCGACATCAAGCCACGCAGTCGGGTCGTCACCGACGGCATCGAAGCCACCACGTCGCGCGGCATGCTCCGCGCCGTGGGCATGGGCGACGAGGACTGGGACAAGCCGCAGATCGGCATCGCGTCCTCGTGGAACGAGATCACCCCCTGCAACCTCTCCCTCAACCGCCTCGCGCAGGGCGCGAAGGAGGGTGTGCACTCCGGCGGCGGCTACCCGCTGCAGTTCGGCACCGTCTCCGTCTCCGACGGCATCTCGATGGGCCACGAGGGCATGCACTTCTCGCTCGTCTCGCGCGAGGTCATCGCCGACTCCGTCGAGACCGTCGTCATGGCCGAGCGCCTCGACGGCACGGTCCTGCTCGCGGGATGCGACAAGTCGATCCCCGGAATGCTCATGGCTTCCGCACGCCTGGACCTCTCGAGCGTCTTCCTCTACGCGGGGTCCATCGCGCCGGGCTGGGTGAAGCTCTCGGACGGCACCGAGAAGGACATCACAATCATCGACTCCTTCGAGGCGGTCGGAGCCACGAAGGCCGGCAAGATGTCCGAGTCCGACCTGAAGCGCATCGAATGCGCCTTCGCTCCAGGCGAGGGTGCCTGCGGTGGCATGTACACGGCCAACACGATGGCCTCCGTCGCCGAGGCCCTCGGCCTCAGCCTGCCGGGCTCGGCGGCTCCCGCATCGGCCGACCGCCGCCGGGACGCGTTCGCGCACCGTTCCGGCGAGGCCGTGGTCAACCTGCTCCGCCAGGGCATCACGACGGGCGACATCCTCACGAAGGAGGCCTTCGAGAACGCGATCGCGATCGCGATGGCACTCGGCGGATCGACCAACGTCGTGCTCCACCTCCTCGCGATCGCCCGCGAGGCGCAGGTCGACGTCACCCTGCACGACTTCAACCGCATCGGCGACAAGGTTCCCCACATCGCCGACATGAAGCCCTTCGGCAAGTACGTCATGAACGACGTCGACCGCCACGGCGGCATCCCCGTCGTCATGAAGGCGCTCCTCGACGAGGGCCTCATGCACGGCGACGCGCTCACCGTGACGGGCAAGACGCTCGCCGAGAACCTCCGCGACCTCAACCCCGACCCCGTCGACGGCGACGTCGTGCACACGATCAACAACCCAATCCACGCGACCGGCGGCATCACGGTGCTGCACGGCTCCCTCGCTCCCGAGGGCGCGGTCGTCAAGACGGCCGGCTTCGACGCCGACGTCTTCGAGGGCCCAGCGCGTGTCTTCGAGCGCGAACGCGGCGCGATGGATGCGCTCACGAACGGCGAGATCGAAGCGGGCGACGTCATCGTCATCCGCTACGAGGGCCCGAAGGGCGGACCGGGCATGCGCGAGATGCTCGCCATCACGGCGGCCATCAAGGGCGCAGGTCTCGGCAAGGATGTACTACTCTTGACGGACGGACGATTCTCAGGCGGCACAACCGGCCTGTGCATCGGCCACATTGCACCGGAAGCGGTCGACCAAGGTCCTATCGCTTTCGTCCGCAGTGGAGATCTGATTCGGGTCGACATCGCGGCTCGCTCGATCGACCTACTCGTCGACGAAGCTGAGCTCGCCTCCCGCCGAGAAGGCTGGGAACCGCTCCCTCCGAAGTTCACGCGCGGCGTGCTTGCGAAATACTCGAAGCTCGTTCGCAGCGCGTCCGAGGGCGCGACCACGGGCTAGCCCTCGGGACTACGCCCTCATCGACCGCGCTCGACTCATCGAGTACGAAGAAGAACGGATCTCATGACGCAGGAAACTGCCGCCCGCATCGCCGCGGCGTCACCACCCTCCGCTGGGCACGAGCCCGAGATGCTGACCGGAGCCCAGGCTGTTGTCCGCACCCTCGAGAACCTCGGGGTCACGGACGTCTTCGGACTGCCAGGTGGCGCCATCATCGAGGTGTACGACCCACTCCTCGACAGCACCAAGCTCCGCCACATCCTGGTTCGCCACGAGCAGGGTGCCGGCCACGCCGCCGAGGGCTACGCCTCGGCGAGCGGCCGGACCGGCGTCTGCATCGCGACGAGCGGCCCAGGCGCCACGAACCTCGTCACCGCGATCGCCGATGCCTACATGGACTCGGTGCCGCTGCTCGCCATCACCGGCCAGGTGTTCTCGCACCTCATGGGAACGGACGCCTTCCAGGAGGCCGACATCATCGGCATCACCATGCCGGTGACGAAGCACAGCATTCTCGTCCGCACGCCGGAGGAGATCCCGGCTGCAATCGCCGCGGCGTACCACATCGCGTCGACCGGCCGCCCTGGCCCTGTGCTCGTCGACATCACGAAGGACGCGCAGCAGAAGAAGGCGCCGTACGTCTGGCCGGTGAAGCTCGACCTGCCCGGCTACCGCCCGGTCCTGAAGGCGCACGGCAAGCAGATCCTCGCCGCGGCGCAGCTCATCGCGCAGGCCAAGAAGCCCGTCTTCTACCTCGGCGGCGGCATCGTCCGCTCCGGTGCATCCGCCGAAGTGCAGCGCCTCGTCGAGAAGACCGGTGCGCCGGCCGTCACGACGCTCATGGCACGCGGCGCGTTCCCCGACTCGCACCCGCAGATGCTCGGCATGCCCGGCATGCACGGCACGGTGCCCGCCGTCCTCTCGCTGCAGGAAGCCGACCTGCTCATCACGATCGGTGCGCGCTTCGACGACCGAGTGACCGGCAAGTCGGCGCTCTTCGCGCCCAACGCGAAGGTCATCCACGTCGACATCGACCCCGCCGAGATCTCCAAGATCCGCACGGCCGACGTGCCGATCGTTGGCGACGCGCGCGAGGTCGCCATCGACCTCCTCGCCGCCGTCACCGACCACGCTCCCGCGGAGGCCTCGCGCCTCGAAGAGTGGTGGACCTACCTCAACGGCCTCAAGGCGGAGTTCCCGCTCGGGTTCACCGAGCCGAGCGACGGCCTCCTCTCGCCGCAGCGCATCATCCAGCGCATCAGCGAGCTCACCGGGCCCGAAGCGATCTACGCGGCGGGCGTCGGCCAGCACCAGATGTGGGCGGCGCAGTTCGTCAAGTACGAGCGCCCCAACGCGTGGCTCAACTCCGGCGGCGCCGGCACCATGGGCTACGCCATCCCAGCAGCGATGGGCGCCAAGGTCGCCGAACCGCACCGCACGGTGTGGGCGATCGACGGCGACGGATGCTTCCAGATGACCAATCAGGAACTCGCGACCTGCGCGATCAACGACATCCCCATCAAGGTCGCGATCATCAACAACTCGTCGCTCGGCATGGTGCGTCAGTGGCAGACGCTCTTCTACGACGGACGCCACTCGAACACCGACCTCAACACGGGGCACGAGACGGTCCGCATCCCCGACTTCGTGAAGCTCGCCGACGCCTACGGGGCGCTCGGCATCCGCGTCACGAAGGAGGAGGAGATCGACGCCGCCATCAAGCTCGCACTCGAGACCAACGACCGCAGCGTCGTCATCGACTTCGTCGTGAGCGCCGACGCCATGGTGTGGCCGATGGTGCCGCAGGGCGTCTCGAACAGCTTCGTCCAGTACGCCAAGGAACACAGCCCGACCTTCGAGGGGGAGTAGAACATGTCGAAGCACGTACTTTCCCTCCTCGTCGAGGACAAGCCAGGCCTCCTGACGCGCGTCGCCGGGCTGTTCGCCCGCCGAGGGTTCAACATCGAGTCGCTTGCCGTCGGCACGAGCGAGGTCGAGGGGCTCTCGCGCATCACGGTCGTCGTGGACGTCGAGGAGTTCCCGCTCGAGCAGGTGACCAAGCAGCTCAACAAGCTCATCAACGTCATCAAGATCGTCGAGCTCGAATACGACGCCTCCGTGCAGCGTGAGCACCTCCTCGTCAAGGTCAAGGTCGACGCGACGACGCGCTCGCAGGTCATCGAAGCCGTCAACCTGTTCCGAGCCCGCGTCGTCGACGTGGCCACGGACGCGCTTGTCATCGAGACCACGGGCGACACGGGCAAGGTGCAGGCATTCCTGCGCGTGCTCGAGCCGTACGGCATCCGCGAGATCGTCCAGTCGGGCCTCGTCGCCGTCGGGCGCGGCGCCAAATCCATGACCGAGCGGGTCGCGCGCTGACCCGCGTCGCGCGCACCCGCTCAGCACCACCCAAACGCCAGAACGCCAACAATCAAGGAGCACACAAGTGGCTGAAATCCTGTATGACACCGACGCAGACCTGAGCATCATCCAGAGCAAGAAGGTAGCCATCGTCGGCTACGGCTCGCAGGGCCACGCCCACGCGCAGAACCTTCGCGACTCCGGCGTCGAGGTCAAGATCGGCCTGAAGGACGGCTCCAAGTCGGCCCCCAAGGCTCAGGAAGATGGCTTCGAGGTCCTCAACGTTGCGGATGCAGCCGAGTGGGCCGACGTCATCATGATCCTCGCCCCCGACCAGCACCAGCGCTCCATCTACACGGACAGCGTCAAGGACAAGCTCACCGAGGGCAAGACGCTCGCGTTCGCCCACGGCTTCAACATCCGCTTCGGCTACATCGACGCCCCCGAGGGCGTCGACGTGATCCTCGTCGCCCCGAAGGCCCCCGGCCACACGGTGCGTCGCGAGTTCGTCGCAGGCCGCGGCATCCCGGACATCATCGCCGTCGAGAACGACGCGTCCGGCACCGCCTGGGCGACCGCGCTCTCCTACGCCGCCGCCATCGGCGGAACCCGTGCAGGCGTCATCAAGACGACCTTCACGGAGGAGACCGAGACCGACCTCTTCGGCGAGCAGGCTGTGCTCTGCGGCGGCACGTCGCAGCTGATCCAGTACGGCTTCGAGACGCTCACCGAGGCCGGCTACCAGCCCGAGATCGCCTACTTCGAGGTGCTCCACGAGCTGAAGCTCATCGTCGACCTCATCTGGGAGGGCGGCATCGCCAAGCAGCGCTGGTCGGTCTCCGACACGGCGGAGTTCGGCGACTACGTCTCCGGCCCGCGCGTCATCGACCCGAGCGTCAAGGAGAACATGCAGGCCGTTCTCGCCGACATCCAGTCCGGCGCCTTCGCGAAGCGCTTCATCGACGACCAGGACAACGGCGGCGTCGAGTTCGCCGAGTTCCGCAAGAAGGGCGAGTCGCACCCCATCGAGAAGACCGGCCAGGAGCTGCGCAAGCTCTTCGCCTGGAAGCAGACCGACAGTGACTACGTCGACGGACAGGTCGCACGCTAAGCGTCACCAGCCGTTCGCAGTCCTGAACTGCACGGGGCCGGCCCGGAGCATCTGCTCGGGGCCGGCCCTTCTGCGTATGCCGGGGCCGCGTGTTACGGCGGCGCGGGCCGCTGGCGCG
The DNA here is from genome assembly GCF_902506465.1 of Pseudoclavibacter sp. 8L. Taxonomy (NCBI): domain Bacteria; kingdom Bacillati; phylum Actinomycetota; class Actinomycetes; order Micrococcales; family Microbacteriaceae; genus Pseudoclavibacter; species Pseudoclavibacter sp. 8L. The sequence goes on from NZ_LR733185.1 coordinate 1,432,888, forward strand.
CCCCGCGATAGGATCGGTTCGGCCTGCGCCCGCAGACTCCCTGTCTCCACTGGAGGATTCTTCACGTGTCAAAGCCCGTCGTTCTGCTTGCCGAGCAGCTTTCCCCCGCAACCGTGGATGCGCTCGGTCCCGACTTCGAAGTCCGCCAGGTCGACGGTACCGACCGTCCCGCGCTCCTCGAGGCACTCGCCGAGGCCAACGCCATCCTGGTGCGCAGCGCGACCCAGGTCGACGCCGAGGCGATCGCCGCAGCCCCGAACCTGAAGATCATCGCGCGCGCCGGCGTCGGCCTCGACAACGTCGACACACCAGCCGCCACGAAGGCCGGCGTCATGGTCGTCAACGCGCCCACCTCGAACATCACGTCGGCCGCGGAGCTCGCGGTCGGCCACATCATCTCGCTCGCTCGCCACATCCCGAACGCCAACGCGTCGATGAAGGCCGGCGACTGGAAGCGCTCGAAGTACACGGGTGTCGAGCTGTTCGAGAAGACCGTCGGCATCGTCGGCCTCGGCCGCATCGGCACGCTCGTCGTCGACCGCCTCAAGGGCTTCGGCGTGACGCTCGTCGCCTACGACCCCTACGTGACGCCGGCCCGCGCCTCGCAGTTGGGCGTGCAGCTCCTCAGCCTCGAAGAGCTCATGGCGCAGTCCGACTTCATCACCATCCACATCCCGCGCACCCCCGAGACGACGGGGCTCATCGGCGATGCGGAGTTCGCGCTCGCCAAGCCCGAGCTGCGCATCGTGAACTGCTCGCGCGGCGGCATCATCGACGAGAACGCGCTCCGCGACGCCCTCGAGTCGGGCAAGATCGCCGGCGCCGCCCTCGACGTGTTCGTCACCGAGCCGCCGTCGAACCGCGACCTCCTCGACCAGCCGAACCTGCAGCTCACGCCGCACCTGGGCGCATCCACCGACGAGGCCCAGGAAAAGGCCGGCGTCTCGGTTGCACGCTCCGTGCGCCTGGCGCTCGCCGGCGAGCTCGTGCCTGACGCGGTGAATGTCGCCGGCGGCGTCATCGACGAGTACGTGCGCCCCGGCATCCCGCTCATGGAGAAGCTCGGCCAGTTCCTGCAGGGCCTCATCGGCGCCTCCCCGGTGGCGTTCGACATCGAGGTGCACGGCGAGCTCGCACGCTACGAGATCAAGGCGCTGCGTCTCGCTGCGCTCAAGGGCTTCTTCACCAACATGGTGACCGAGCAGGTCTCCTACGTGAACGCGCCGCTCCTCGCGGAGGAGCGCGGCCTCGAGGTCCGCATGAACGCGGATGAGGACAGTGACGAGTACCGCAACGTGCTCACGCTGCGCGCGACGCTCAGCGACGGCAAGACCGTCTCCGTGTCCGGCACCCTCACCGGCCCGAAGCAGATCGAGAAGCTCGTCGGCATCAACGGGTACAGCATCGAGGTGCCGCTCGCGAACCACCACCTCGTGATGATCTACAGCGACCGCCCCGGCGTGGTCGCCGTCTACGGTGCCGCGCTCGGCGACGCCGGTGTGAACATCGCCGGCATGCAGATCGCCCGCGATGAAGAGGGCGGCCAGGCCCTCTCCGTGCTCACGATCGACGAGCCCGCCAGTGACGAGCTGCTCGCGAAGCTGCGCGACGCGATCGGAGCTTCAGAGCTGCACGAGATCGACATCATCGAGAGCTAGCACTTCCATCGGCGGCCTGCCGCCTCGGCGAACGCTGCCTGCGTCTTCACCCCCTGCGAGAGCTCGCAGCGGGTGAAGACGCAGGCAGCGTTTTTGGTCAGTGGCTGTTGCGGCCAGCTTGCGGGATGGATGCGGGATGAATGCGGGCCGGTGGGGCCTGGCGGACGTGCCGCGGTGTATCCGTCACGGAAGCTGGCCGACGTCCGGGCGGGTGGAGAGTCTCGACGGGGCGTGGCGTCCGGCTCGTGGGCCTGGCCACTTTCGGGGCCCCGACCCGCCCTGCGCTGCCCTGCCC
>NZ_LR733192.1:0-24129 GCF_902506465.1 Pseudoclavibacter sp. 8L
GGCAGCGATGAAGCCAGAGCCGCGACCTACGACACCTGGCTCCATCACTACAATCACCACAGACCCCACACCGGAATCGGCGGCCAACGCCCCTCAGACCGCGTTCACAACCTCACGGGTCAATACATCTAGCGGGTGGCCTTGCGGAAACCGTCCCAGATGTCCCACACGCTGGTGGCGAGGACTCCGAAGGCGATCATCACGGTGACGATGGTGGTGACCGTCACCGCGCTGTCGCTGCTCGGGATGATCGTGGCGAAGAAGTCAGGGTTCAGCAGCAGACCGCGACCCAGTGTGGTCAGGAGCAACGACATGAACAGGACCGCAAGCACTGCGTTGGCCCATGCCAGGGGCAGTGTGACGCGGCCCGTCCGGTAGAGCGCCACGCTGTAGGCGGCTTCGAGCACGAAGAGCACCAGCAGCGCGAGGGCCCACCATGGCCAGAGGTCGTGCCCGAAGAACGACAGGCCCGGCTGCGTCGGCACGAACCCGATGAAGCGGTCCCAGATGACGGCGCCGGTCCCGAGTGCGAGGAACACGAGCGAGGCGATGAGTTCTGATCTGCCGGCACCGGTCTGGCGGATCTCCGGCAGGTCGGCGACGCTCCACTGCTCCGGTTTGGACTGGCCACCGGAGCGCTCGAGCACCACGAACACCAGGGTCGTCCAGAACGTGACGTGGATGATGACGCTGAAGGTGACCGCCGCAACCTCGCCGATGATCTCGCCGATGGTGCTGCCGATGAGCGTCTGTGCGATTGCCACACCGAAAGCCGCGCACACCGGGACGATCCACAGCAGGGTCTTCAGGAGCCGCCACCACATGAGGTAGTAGCGAGGCCCCACGAGGAACAGCCGGCGGTCGGTGTAGCTGGCTGCGAGCAGCTCAGGGTCGCCGAGGTCGGTGAGCACGGCCACCTCGGCGGAGTCTCCCGCCTCGCCGGATTCGACTCGCGCATCGACGAGGTCGCGAATGGAGGCGCGCAGCTCGGCCTCGAGGTCGGCGCGCTGGTCGTCGGGCACCGTGCGCATGGCGGCGCTCACGTAGCGCTCGGTCAGGGTGTCGGTGATGGTCGTCATGTCAGGCCCCTTCTGGGAGGTGCTCGATCGCCTGGGCAAGGGAGCGGAAGTCGGTGGTCATCGCGGCGGCGAGTGCGGCACCGGATGGGCTGGCGCGATAGAACTTGCGAGGTCGCGCCTCGTCGGTGTTCCACTCGCTCGTGAGGTGGCCCTGCTTCTCCAGGCGGCGAAGGAGCGGGTAGAGGGTGTTGGCATCGGTGTCGAAGCCGCGGGATTGCAGTGCTTCGAGGAGGCCGTAGCCGTAGCCAGGCTCGGAGAGGAGGCGAAGGCATGCGAGCACGACGGTGCCCCTGCGGAGCTCCTGCAGGTGGATGTCGTGCGTTTCTTCAGTGCCCATGACTCACACCATAGTGTGCGTCACACAGTGTCGTCAATGACACTGCAAGAGCACGCAGCTAGTGTGCAGTGCCAGCGGCCCCTGTCCGGCGCACGACCGGACGGGCTTACGCTGGAACGCGTGCCTGCATCCGCGTCCCCCTCGTCAAACGGCAAGCCGAAGAAGGAAGCCACGCTCGCGCAGGTGACACTGCTGGCGCTGCTGCCGTCGTTCGTCTTCGCGATCGGGGAGGGCGCGATCATCCCGATCATCCCGACCGTGGCTGTCTCGCTGGGAGCCGGCATCGAGCTGGCCGGGTTCATCGCCGGTTCGCTCATGATCGGCCAGATGATCGGCGATCTTCCCGCAGGTGCCGTCGTGCAGCGCCTGGGGGAGAAACGTGCCATGCTCGCCGCCCTCGGGGTGAGCCTCATCGGCATCCTGCTCTGCGCGTTCGCCGTTGCGCCCTGGATGCTGCTCGTCGGTGTCGTCATCATCGGCATCTCCGCCGCGAACTTCAACCTCGCGAGGCACGCGTTCCTCACGACCTACGTGCCACTGCGCTACCGGGCGAGAGTGCTGTCCACGCTCGGCGGCGTGTTCCGCGCCGGCTTCTTCGTCGGACCGTTCATCATCGCCGGGATCCTCGTCCTGTTCGATGCTCCCCAGTACGGGTTCTGGGTCTTCGTCGTGTGCGGTGCGGTGGCCGCGCTCATCCTGCTCTTCGCACCTGACCCCGAGACGGTCGCACGCCCGTCGCATTCCGCGAAGACGCCGGTCTTGGCTGGCGCGGCGGGTGCGGTGGGAGGCGCGCCCGCACGCCTCGGCGTGTTCGCGACGATCCGCGCCAACGCGGGCGTGCTGGTACGCCTCGGGACGGGCGCGGGCATCATGGCCGCGCTTCGGGCGGCGCGCAACGTGATGCTGCCGCTGTGGGCGCTGTCGATCGGCATGGACACCGCCACAGCGGTGCTCGTCATCGGCGTGAGCGCTGGTGTGGACTTCGCCCTCTTCTTCGTGTCCGGTTGGGTCATGGATCGCTTCGGGCGAGTGTGGGGCGCCGTGCCGGCGCTGCTCGGCCTCGGCGCGGGCTTCCTGACGCTCGCCTTCACGCACGATCTTGTCGGCGACGCCTCTCAGCAGTGGTTCACGGTGCTCGCCATCTGGCTTGGCTTCGCGAACGGCATCGGCTCCGGCATCCTCATGACGCTCGGCGCCGACCTCGCGCCGCGTCAGGATCCGGCCCCGTTCCTCGGGGCCTGGAGACTCATCACCGACTCGTCAGCAGCATCCGTGCCCGTCATCGTGGCGGTGGCCACCGCTGTCGTGTCGATCTCGTTCACGTCCGGGATGCTCGGGGTCCTCGGCTTCGTGGGCGCGGCCCTCATGGGGTGGCAGATCCCGAAGCACGTTCCGCGGCAGCGGCGGTGACGCCGGGTGCTCAGTGAGGGAGGCGGTCCAGGTAGTCGAGGAGGACACCCTCGCGCATAGCCCACGGGGACACGTCGAGCTGCTTGATGTCGAAGACGTGCATGACCTCGGAGAGGACGACGCCGCCGGCGACGATCTGCAGGGCACGGTCGGTGGTGATGCCAGGGAGCGCGGGGCGTGCCTCGGAGTGCAGCTTCGCGAGGCGCGGCACCCAGTCGTCGAGCTGCCACTTCTGCAGGGTGGTGCGCTGGCCCGCGCCGATGCCGTCGATGGACGAACCGGCGAGGCGCGCGAGGGAGCGGATGGTCTTGGACGAGCCCACGAACTGGTCGGGTCGGGCTCCACCCTCGAAGGTCTCCGCTGCCTCCTTGATGAGCTTGCGTGCGTACTTGCGCAGCTCCTCGACCTGATCGTCGGTCGGCGGGTCGTTGTGCAGGAAGTTGACGGTGCTGCGGCCTGCTCCGAGCGGCACGGAGATGGCGTGCTCGGAGAGCTCGTCGTCGCCGACGGCCAGCTCGAGGGATCCGCCGCCGATGTCGACGAGCATGATGCGCCCGGCGGCCCAGCCGAACCAGCGGCGCACCGCGAGGAATGTCGTGCGTGCCTCCTCTTCGCCGCTCATGACCTGCAGGTCGATGCCGGTCTCGCGGTGGATGCGCTTCAGCAGCTCCGGCCCGTTCTTGGCTTCTCGGATGGCGCTGGTGGCGAGGGGCATGAAGTGGTCGAGCTTGCTCTTCTTCACGGCGTCGGCGGCGCGGTGCATGGCTTCCATGATCTTCGCGACGCCTTCGTCGGAGATGGAGCGATCGGCCTGCAGGTAGCGCATGAGGCGCAGCACGCTCTTCTGGGACGTCTCGGGGACTGGTTTCGCACCGGGGTGGGCGTCGACCACGATGAGGTGGACGGTGTTGGATCCGACGTCGAGAACTCCAAGGCGCATGTCCGTGATGTTACCCGTGCTGTCGCCCTGAGCGTCCTGCCCGTGCGGCCGCGCGTACGCTGGTCGGATGCAGGAGATCACCATCAGGCGGGCCACCACGCACGACATCGTGGGCATCAGCGAGCTCATTCAGCCGCTCGTCGACCGAAACGTGCTCCTGCGAAAGGAGCTCGTCACGCTCTACGAGGCGGTGCAGGAGTTCCGGGTGGCGGTCGATGAGCGTGGGCAGCTGGTCGGCTGCGGCGCCTTGCATGTGCTCTGGCGCGATCTCGGCGAGGTGCGCACCATCGCGACGGCGGACTCGGTTCGCGGCACGGGTGTCGGGCACGTGATCCTCGATCGGCTGATGGCGGATGCGCGTCAACTGGGCCTGGAGCGCCTCTTCTGCCTCACCTTCGAGACGGGCTTCTTCGAGAGGCACGGCTTCGTCTCGGTCGGCGAGCAGATCGTGGATGCGGAGACCTACGAGATGATGCGCCGCTCGCCTGACGAGGGCGTTGCGGAGTTCCTCGACCTCGCCCACGTCAAGCCCAACACGCTCGGCAACACGCGCATGCTGAAGGTGCTGTAAGGGGGCATCCCTGCCGCTGCGACGGGCTCTTCGAACGCGTCGCCGGAACCGCACGGTGCGCCTCACGGGAGTCCCAAGGACGGGTCCGTACCCTTGGCGAGTGAGTTCGACCCGCAGACCAAGCAAGGCCGTCTACCGCCGTCGGCGGCTGGCGCTCCTCATCGTCTGCGTGCTTGTCGTCGGGGCGCTCGTCTGGGGGATCACGAGCCTCTTCGGGACCGGTTCTGGCGACCCTGGCGATGCCCCGACATCCACTGCGCCGACGGCCTCGTCCACCTCGACCGCGTCAAGCGGCGATGGTGGGGCGGCCGAGGCGACGCCAACGCCCACACCCACCCCGACGGGGCCTGCCGAGTGCGCAGCCCCTGAGCTTGTCGTCTCGGCGATGCTCGACGCGACGAACTACGCGCCTGACGCGCAGCCTCAGCTGTCGCTCTCGATCACCAACACGGGCGGCGAGGCGTGTGTCATGAACGTCGGCACGGCCGTGCAGGTCTACACGATCTCGAGCGGCGCCGACGTGATCTGGGTGTCGTCGCACTGCCAGACCGACCCAGCTGACGAGATCGTCACGATCGGTGCTGGACAGTCGGTGACAGCCCCTCCCATCACCTGGGTGCGCGAGCGTTCCTCGCTCGACACGTGCGGGACCGACAGGGCGGATGCGGTGGCCGGGGGTGCCTACTACCAGCTCGTCGTGAGCGTCAACGGCATCGCGTCGCAGCCGGCGACGTTCGTTCTCGACTGACTCGCGCGGGGTGCCCGGGGGCTTTCGCGAAAATCTCCTGAACGTTAACCTTGAAGACAGTGTGAGCTGAGAGCATCCTCACGTTCCGCACGATTCAGTCCTTTCGTCGATCGCCAGGAGACTCATGACGACGCCCACTCGCAAGCGCGCCACCGCTGCCGCTGCCGTTCTCGGCACGGCAGCTCTTGTGTCTGCCTTCGCGGCACCAGCTCAAGCCGCCGTCCTCTCGCCGAGCTTCATCACGCCAACCGACGGTGCGAAGCAGATCAACCTCATCGGCTTCAACGACTTCCACGGTCGGATCCTCAACGGCGAGAAGTTCGCCGCCTCCGTCTTCGAGGCGCAGAAGGAGTTCGGCGAGGACAGCAGCCTCGTCATCTCCAACGGAGATGCTGTCGGCGCGAGCCTCTTCGAGTCCTCGATCCAGCAGGACCAGCCGACGATCGACCTGCTCAACGCGATCGGCGTGGACTCGTGGACGCAGGGCAACCACGAGTTCGACAAGGGAATCGACGACGCCACCGGCCGGCTCGCCTCGGCGACCAACGGTCCCGACCTCGCCGCGAACGTCACGCTCGCGGACGGCAGCCATCCCTTCGACACGCACGCCATCTTCGACGTCGACGGCGTCAGGGTCGCCGTCATCGGGGCCGTGACGGAGGAGACCTCGGCACTCGTCTCGCCCGACGGCATCACGGGCGTCACCTTCGGCGACCCCGTCGAGGCGGTCAACGAGGTGGCTGCCGAGATCACGGCGGCGAAGTCGGCCGACGTCATCATCGCTTCCTACCACGAGGGCGCGCCGAAGTCCGACGCTCCTCTCGATGAGAACCAGGAGAGCAACACCTTCCGTTCCATCGCCGAGGACACGGCCCCCGAGGTCGACGCGATCTTCAACGCGCACACGCACCAGACCTACGCCTACGACGCCCCGAACGGCGCATCGACCCGTCCCATCGTGCAGGCCGGGCAGTACGCCGAGAACCTCGCGCAGGTCGTGCTCACGGTTGACGCTGAGGGCAACGTGACCGCCTCGGACAGCTCCATCGTGCCCGTCTACGACTCGATCGACCCGTCGACGCTAAAGCCGGACGCTGCCCCGCCGAAGAACCCGGCGCCCATCGAGTACGTCAACGACAAGCGCATCATCGACATCAAGGCGAAGCTCGACGCAGCCATCGCGACGGCCGACGTGCTCGGGGCTGAGGTCATCGGCACCCAGCAGGGTGACATCTCCAGGGCGAAGACGTTTGTCCCCGACTCCATCGAGATGGCCGAGGATGGCTCCACCACCGGTGTCGTCGCCGAGGGCGGACAGGACAACCGTGCGGAGGAGTCGTCGCTGGGTGGCATCGTCGCGCAGTCGATGCTCGAGTCGATCAGTGACACGGGCCGCTTCGACGTCGACGCGGCGATCATCAACCCCGGTGGCCTCCGTGCGGACCTGCTCGACAACGACGGTCAGATCACCTACAAGGAAGCGGCCACGGTCCTTCCCTTCGCGAACAACCTCTCGGTTGTCAGCATCTCCGGCACCGAGCTGAAGAACGTGCTCGAGGAGCAGTGGCAGCTCACCGCCGGCGGCGAGGTGCCTTCGCGCGACTACCTGCAGCTCGGGCTGAGCGACAACTTCACGTACGCGTTCGACAGCTCACGGCCGCGCATGGAGCGAATCGTGTCGCTCTCCATCAACGGTGAGCCAGTCTCGAGCAGCCAGGTCTACAACGTCGCAATGCCGACGTTCCTCGCCGCGGGTGGAGACAACTTCCACTCGCTGAACAACGCCGAGAGCGTCAAGGACACCGGCCTGATCGATCTCGACGCGTTCGTCAATTGGGTTCGCGCGAAGACGGCCGCGGGATCGGCTGGCGTGGTCCCGGATGTTCAGCGCAACGGCTTCGAGGTCGTCGGTCTGCCCACGGACAACAAGTTCCAGGCAGGTGAGAGCTACTCCTTGAAGGTTGCGAAGTTCAACCTGCAGTCGGTGGGATTCATCCAGAGCTCTTCGGTCACGGCGTGGCTCGGCGATGAGCAGATCGGCATCGGGTCTGTCGACGTTGCTGCCGACGCGAACCTCGTCGATGTGAGCTTCACCGTTCCCGTCGACTCTTCGGTGGGGGAGGGTACGCTGACGTTCCTCGCGGACCTGTCTGCTGCATCCGTTGCCGTGCCGGTCTCGGTTCAGGCGGCCGCTGAGACGCCGACCTCGACGCCTGGACCGACGGTCTCTGTCACTCCGACCGCGACGGCTGAGCCGACGGCCACTGCCACGGCCGCGCCGGTTCCGACGGCGGATGCCGCTGACGGCGCCCTCGCCACGACCGGAGCTGACGAGAACGCCATGTTCGCGGCTATCGCGGGCGCGCTTGCGCTCCTCGTCGCCGGTGGCGCCGCGATCCTGCTCCGCCGACGCGCGGGCAGCGACGCGTAGCACGCGCACGCAGCACTGAGTCGGCCATCGGCCGACGAGCACGTAGGCCCGGAGCATCGCTCCGGGCCTACTCGCGTTTCTGGGCTCCTCGAGCCTGTGGGCTTCACGCGCTCCGAGGGAGCGCCCGGTGCTCAGTTGCCGAGCGCGGCAGTGAGGGCGCGGTCGATGCTGCCGATGGACGGGTCGACGACGTGGGCGAGGCCCATGCGCTTGGCCTCGGCCGCTCGGAGGTTGGCGGATGCCACACGGCGGATTTCTCCGGCGAGGCTCACCTCGCCGAAGACGACGGTGCCATCGCGCACGGGCCGGTTGCGGATCGAGGAGGCGATGGCGATCGCGATGGCGAGGTCGGCCGCAGGCTCCTGCAGCTTGACCCCGCCGACGGTCGACACGTAGACGTCGTACTCCGAGAGCTTGTGCTTCGTGCGTCGTTCGAGCACGGCGAGCAGCATGGCCACCCGGCTCGTGTCGACGCCGTTGGTGACGCGGCGCGGGTTCGGGGCGTTGGTCTTCTGCACGAGCGCCTGGATCTCGACGGGCAGGGCGCGTCGCCCTTCGAGCGCGACGGTCACGCACGTGCCGCTGACCGGCTCGGGGCGTTCGCTGAGGAACAGCCCTGACGGGTCGGGCACCTCCGTCATTCCCTCGCCGGTCATCTCGAAGCAGCCCACCTCGTCCGTGGGGCCGAAGCGGTTCTTGATGGTGCGCACGAAGCGAAGCGCCGTGTGGCGGTCGCCTTCGATGTGGGCGACGACGTCGACCAGGTGCTCGAGCAGTCGGGGCCCCGCGATCGTGCCGTCTTTCGTGACGTGGCCGACGATGATGACGGGCACGCCCCTGGTCTTCGCGACTCGGATGAGGGCGGATGCGACCTCGCGCACCTGGCTGGGCTGGCCGGCGAGCGAGTCGACGGTGTCGCTCGCGACGGTCTGCACGGAGTCGACGATGATGAGGCCCGGGTCGAGACGCTCGATCTGGCCGAGGACGGTCGACAGGTCGGTCTCGCTCGCGAGGTACAGGGTGTCGTGGAGGGCATTGGTGCGCTGGGCGCGCATCCGCACCTGGTTCACGGACTCCTCTGCCGACGCGTACAGCACGGTCGTGCCCTTGGCTGCGACGCGTGACGCGAGCTCGAGGAGGATCGTGGACTTGCCCACGCCGGGCTCGCCGCTCAGCAGGATGGCGGCGCCAGGAACCAAGCCGCCGCCGAGCACTCGGTCGAATTCGCCGATGCCCGTCGGGCGGTGGGCGACGTTGTCGATGGGCGCCTCGGTGATCGGCCGTGCGGCGCGTGACTCGCTGATCGTGGCCGCCTGGATGCGGCCAGCGGTCTGCGATTCGAAGCGGTCGACGAGGGTGCCCCAGGCCTGGCACTCGGGGCATTGCCCGAACCACTTCAGCGACGATGCGCCGCATTCGGTGCACTTGAACGCTGGTTGCTGCTTGGTCTTGGGAGGCATGTGCCAAGGCTAGGTGGCACCACCGACACTGGCGCGTCAGCGGGCCCGTGGCGTCGCGATTCGAGGGCCGCGAAGTGCGGGGTGAGGATGCGCGGGAACCTGGTGCGTGCAGAATGGGCACGTGCGAGCGCAGAGAGTCCTGTACGTGGTGAACCCGACGGCTGGGCTGGGCGCATCCGCGCACCTCGGCAGGCGCCTCGCCGGGGGAGCGGGTGCCGTCTCCTCGCCGGATCTCGAGGTCGTGCTCGTGGCGGCCGACTCGTTCGAGGAGCTGCGACGCCAGGCTGCGGCCGAGCTCGCCGGGGAGCGTCGCCCCGATGCGCTCATCGTGCAGGGCGGGGACGGCATGGTGTCGATGGGGGCCGGCCTCGTCGCGGGCACCGAGGTCCCCCTCGGGGTCGTGCCATCTGGCACGGGCAACGACTTCGCTCGAGCCGCCGGAATCGAACGAGGCGCGCCAGCAGTCGGTATCGAGCGGATGCTCACCGCGCTGCGCACCGGCACGGCACGCACTCGGAGCGTCGACGCGATGCGACTGATGGTCGACGGCACCGAGCACGTGGCCGTCAACTCGGTCAACATCGGCTTCGACGCCGTCGTGAATCGGCGCGCCAATGAACTGCGGCGGCTGCCTGGGACGGCCCGCTACGTCGCCGCCCTGCTGGAATCCGTGCGGCGCTTCGAGCCACTCGAGTTCGCTGTTCGGATCGACGGCGGCCCTGCCGAGTCGGTCGCCGCCGAGATGCTCACGGTGCTGAACGGCTCGTCGATCGGCGGGGGCATCGCGGTCGCGCCGCACGCGGTCATCGACGACGGATTCCTCGACCTGTTCGTCGTCGGCGGGCTCCCGAGGATCGGGCTGCTCACGCTCTTCCCACTCGCCATGGTCGGCCTGCACACGCGCCTCCCGGCCGTCACCTTCGAGCGCCTGACGAGCATCCGCGTGCTGGTGCCGAAGGGCGTGCTCGTCTACGCCGACGGCGAGGAACTCCGCGGGCCTGGCCGGGCCGCCTGCACGCTTGATCTCCGTATCGACGTGGGAGCTGTGCACCTGATCGAGACCGGAACGCGTCGGTAGACCTGTCGCGACCGCCACGCTTTGTGTCGTCAAAATACAAGGGGCAACGCGAATTCTCTCGCGCGTGCGATTATCCACCTGGCCGAGCCGATTCCCCATCTGCCGACTCGTCCATCTCCCTGCGTGCTTCCCCCTCTCGAACAGGATCCTCGTGTCTTCTGACAGCACTTCCCGTCGCACCCTTCTGGCCGGCGCAGCCTGGTCCGTCCCGGCCGTAGCCATCACGGTAGCGGCGCCGATCGCCGTGGCCTCGACGCCCGCTCCCCTCGCGAACACCTGGTACACGGGTGGGTCGACGAGCGTCGTGAGCGGGAACGTCGCCCGGTTCACGCTCACGGGCGATGATGGAGACGGCAACGACTCCGTGCTCCCCGACAACTCCACCGTGGTCATCACGCCGGATGCCGGCGTCACGATCGTGAACACGGCCATCACGGGCGGTGTCCTCACGGACAACGGAGACGGCAGCTTCACCGCCACCGTCGACTCCGGTGTCACCACACTGGTCGCGAACTTCCGCGTCACCGGACCGTCAGGGGCCAACGTCTCCTACGTGTCGACGGTGGCGCTGCCGCCCTTCACCGAGACGTTCCAGATCCCGATCGTCTAGGAGCCCGCCCTCGGCTGGTCTCTCGAGAACACGCCTGGGCGGCTCGATTTGCGGCGCACCCCTGGTCTCGGTATAAGATTCCTCACGGTGACGTGTCCGAGCGGCCGAAGGTGCAACACTCGAAATGTTGTGTAGGGGCGACTCTACCGTGGGTTCAAATCCCACCGTCACCGCCATTGTGAAGTGTCTGGACATCGTAGACGGATGTGCCCGCGCTTCGGCGATTATCCCCCTCCTTCGGGAGGGGGATTTTTGTTTTCGGATTGGTAGTCGCGGTTCGGGTTGATGGTGCCTTGGGCGAGGATCTCGCCGGTGGTCGGGTGGGTCTGCTGAGCGGATAGGTGACACCTGATCTGTGGTGCCTGAGGGTGCCGCTTTGAGGATGTCATCTTGCCCAAGCCCTATCCCGCGAGTTCCGTGAGGGTGTCGTCGCGGTTGCGCGTGATCGGGATCCGGGTGTGCCGTTGCGGAAGGTCGCGGCGGACTTAGGGATCAGCGAGACGTGCCTGCAGAACTGGATGCGCCAAGCTGATGTCGAGGCCGGAACGCGGCCCGGTGCGACCATGGCGGAAGCGGACGAGCTGCGTGAGGCGAAGTAACGGATCCGGCTGCTGGGGCAGGAGAACGAGGTGCTGAGGAAGGCTGCAGCGCATCTGTCGCAGGCGAACCTCAAGCTCGGCGGCTCCGGGCTCCGCACAATGATCTACCCGCTCATCCGCGAGCTGGCCGCGAAGACGTCGCCGGTCCGGGTGCCTGTCGCGGTGACGTGCCGGGTACTGAAGATCGCTCGCCTGCCGCACTACCGTTGACTGGCCGATCCGATCAGCGACCGCAGGAAGTCGTCCCTCGCGGTCGCGGCGGTTCGATGAGGCGAGTGAGAGCAGCGGGTGACAACGCGGCCATGGAATCGTTCTTCAGTCTGCTGCAGAAGAACGTCCTCGACCGCCGCTCAAGCGCGAACGAGCGCAATCCGCTTCACGGGCTTCGACTCGAGGCAGTCGATCCCAGTTGACCATGGGCTCGTCATGCTCGGCCACGGATGCCCACGGTCCACGCAGACGAACACCCGGCACGGGTAGCTCCTGCTTCTCGCCGACAGGTGCTTCGAGGAAAGCGACTCGGACGTTTCGCGTTCTCAACCGCCAAGAGCTGAACGCGCTGAGACTCGTCCGAGTCCTTGACTCGGTAGATCAGTTCGTCGCCGATTTCCATGCCGAGAGTCCCGGAGTCCCGGCGGTTGAAGCCCCTAGCTTGACTAGGCCCGCTAGGGGCAACCGCAGAACTCGTGGGTATTCATAGAAAATTGACAGATTCGTTACGCGCCCGATATTATGGCCCGGTCCAGAAGCGCACTTGGCTCGGTCCAGGTCGAGAGCCTGAACCCACCTCAAAGAGAAGAGCGAAGTGAAGTCGTTGAAGAAGGTTCTGGCGGCCGCGGCAGTCACGGCCGGCCTTGCAACAAGCGCGGTTGTGTTCGCAGCGCCCGCGTCTGCCGGCACTGGTTCATGCTCCGTAGGGCACCACTGTGTCTGGGAGAAGGTCAACTTCGATGGTGCGATCACGAACGTCGCCGGGCGATCGTTTGCATGGATGTACTACGACTTCTGGAACGACGAAATCTCCAGCATGAACAACCGCACCTCCAGCTACTACATGCTCTATGAGCACAACAACTTCAAGGGCAAGAGCATTCAAACCCACCCAAACAGCATGTACTCGTACCTGCCCATGGTGGGAATGGACAACATCATCTCGAGCTCTAAGTGAGCCACAGATCGTCAGTCCGGTGCGGCGGCGCTCTCCTGAGCGTCGCCGCATTCGCGGCTCTCGCAGGCTGTGCTGGCGAAACCGACAACACTCAACCCCCCACAGCACCTTCCTTCTCTCAGGTGGATATCTCTGAATTCTCGGATGTCCGCGCTACCGTCGATTACTCGCTGCATCAGATCTCGTACCCGCTCGACGCCTATCTCATGACTGACAAAGACGCTGACCTCATCGACCAGGCGTTCCATCTGGAGTTCAAGGCTTGCGTGAACGAGAACGGTGGCCAGTACACCGTCCCTACCGTTCCCGTATCAGAGAGAGCAGCAATGCCAGAGAGGCGCTACGGACTCTGGGACGTTGACGAGGCCGCAGCCTATGGATACGCCCTCCCGCCCGGGGAGAAGTACGCGGATCCTCTTTCGGAACTCTCGGAGGCCGACATGCTCGCGGCTGACAAATGCGGCACAGTGAAGTATCTGCCGTTGGTCACTCGAGACGCAATGGCTGCCGACGGTCAGGACGCCGAGACGTACTTGGCGTCATCGATCGCTTCGACAGCCTTCGAACTCGCTCAGAGTGACGCCCGATGGCAGGCTGCCGACGACGAGTGGTACCAATGCATCGAAGATGCCGGCTTCGTCGCCGACAGGGAAGCACTTGGGCCAGTCGTGCCCGCAGATGCTGAGGGGGCACTGCGCGCAGCAGTCGTTGAGGCGACATGCAGTGACTCAACGGGCCGAATCCAACGCCTGGCCGACATCGAGTCCCAGTACCAGACGGCCCTCATTGCCGACCAACAGACAGCACTGAATAGCTCTCTTGAGAAGCAACAGGAAATCATTGAACAAGCTCGAAACATCATCGGGGAGCACTCCTGAACCGGAGGATGCGCCACGAGTAAAGCTTCCGCGGGTTGCGAGGCTCAAGTTAGCGATCGTTTTTGCCTCGGTAACGGCACTTATAGCTGCAGCGGGGTTTGCAGCCGGGCTACTTGTTCCGCGTTCACCGGCTGCAGAGGGCCTAGACCTCACTGAACCTGCTCCGGTGAACGCGCCCGTTGAGCTCCGCGTCGTGGAAGAGACGACCGTGGCTCAGGGAAGTGTCGCTCCAGGTCGAAAAACAGACGTGATGTACGTTCCCGCTGAGGATCCGGGGGTCATTCCTTACGTCACGGCGACAGGGGTGTCTGTTGGGACACTCGTCTCGAGCGGCAGTCTTGTACTCGCGGTGGCTGGGCGACCCATGATTGCGCTCCGGGTCGACTCTCCGCTCTACAGACCTCTGCGGGTAGGGGACACAGGATCCGATGTGCTTGCGTTTGAACGCGCCCTGTCTGCCCTCGTTCCGGGCGACTACGATGTCGATGAGTTCTTCAGCGCAAACTCCATGTCCGCAGCAGAGGAACTTTGGGAAACCAGGGGGTATGCACTTCCTACCGAGGAGGTGGCAGCCAGCAGTCCACCACCCACGTCAACAGCTTCTCCGGCACCCTCTCAGAACACGGCACCCATCCGTTACTCGTATGTTCCAGTGACTGAGATCGTCCAGCTCATGGGCAACGATGTGACCGTTGACTCCATCGCAGCTGTCGGTGATTTGGCCGGTGCCGAGGAACCCCTTGCCCAGCTCTCCGCGGCCTCGAAAGAAATTCAACTCAATGTCTCTGTGGTCGATGAGGGGGATTTCATCGCGGGAACAGCGGTGGTTCTGAGCGCCCCTGGGGTGCAGGATGCAACGGGAACCGTGCTCAGCATTGGGGAACTCGTGATCCCTGACTCGTCGTCAGATACAAGCGGCGCTCCCGCTGGCAGAGAAACGACTGTGGCGCTCCCTGATGGTTGGAACGCGTTGCCGGAAGGAACGGTCGTTCAGATGAGTCCAGAGGGCTCTTCCTCTCCGGTGCTTGCAATCCCGCTCACAGCCATAAGAGACGCCTCCGGTAGTCCGCACGTGATCGTCGATACTGCTACCAACTTTGAGGCCGGCGAGCGCGCTGACATAGGGGTGCTCTCAACGGGATCAGGCTGGGCACAGATCTCAGAGGTCGGGCTCGAACCGGGTGATTCGGTGAGGATCACACCTTGAACGTCCTTGAGGCGACGGACGTACACCGGGTGTATGCGACAACGGATGCACCTGCACTTCGAGGAGTCTCCCTCAAAATACAGCGAGGTGAGTTCGTTGCGATCGTCGGTCCATCCGGAGCAGGAAAGTCCACGTTTCTTAACCTGCTCGGACTCCTGGACACACCTTCTTCCGGTGAGTTGAGGATCAACGGGGTTGAAACTAGCGGCCTGACTGAAGGCGAGCGCGACAGACTGCGCTCGCAGACGTTCGGTTTCGTCTTTCAGGATTCTTTCGTGCTCCCCGAGGAATCGGTAGCTAGAAACGTCGCCTTGCCACTCCGTATGAGAGGCATACCCCAAGACCAGCAAGTGGATTTGGTGAGCTCCGCGATCGATCAATTTGGTCTCATCAGGAAGTCATCTCAACTTGCAGGAACCCTGTCCGGAGGTGAACGACAGCGGGTCGCATTTGCACGGGCCGTGGCCGGCAAGCCCGTCATTCTGTTGGCCGATGAGCCAACCGGAAATTTGGACTCCGAGAACACCAGGCTCGTTTTGGGGCACCTGGAGATGCTCAACGCGTCCGGGGTGACCGTCATCGTAGTGACACATTCGGATGAAGTCGCGCGAGTTGCAGAACGCGTTGTACGAGTCGAAGACGGGCAAGTCGTCTCCGATCAATCAGTCGCATCGCAGACGCCGGCAACGGTTGTCGACTGCGGCCAACTGGCTGGCCTCGACCCTGCCCCAAAGACCCCAAGAACGCGCAGTCTCCGCGGGTGGCACTTGCCGGAAGCTCTCACATCGCTTTTGCTTGCCCCCGTACGCTCATTCGCAATCCTCGTCGCCTTCGTGGTCGCCATTTCCGGACTGGTGGTCGCGGCAAACTTGACAGCGACAGCAGCCGACCAAGTCTCCGAAACGCTCAGCGCTGCGGCACTTGACGAAGTCGTCGTTCGACTCCCCGATGCAGGAGCATCGCTGCAGGCTGCTGAACGGGCAACTGAGCTCCAGGGGGTGCTCTTCGCCAGCGGTTCAGCGGCCCTCTCCGAGAGCGAGGCGACCCTCCGCCGATACGTTGGTGATGTCACGATGGAAAGCGCGGTAGCGACACGTATCGTTGACGACCGCTTCTTAGCCACACCTGAAGTCTCAGTCTGGCCCGAGCACGCCACAGCGCTCTTCAGCGCAAGCGATGGTTCCAGGGCGGCGATCTTGGGCCCAGAGGCGGCGACCTCCCTCGGTATCGCGCCTGACGCGATCGGCGACGAGATCGAAATAGCCGGGCAACCTGTGACCGTAGTGGGGCATCTCACTGGGGCAGAGAGAGACCCCACTTTGCTCACGAGCGTCTTGGTATCTCAGGCTGACTTCGTTCAACCCGCCAACCTCAGTTGGGATCTCACCGTCCGAACTCAGCCGGGACTTCCGGCCCGCATCGCGGAGGCCCTACCGCTCGCAATCGACCCTGCCCACCCTGAGTCTGCCCAAGTGCGGACAGTGGCAGACATACGTACGCTCACCAAGGGTGTGAACGCCGACCTCGCTCTGACGGTCCTCCTTGTCTCCGTCATTTTGCTCATGCTCGTCTGCTTGACCAGCTCAATTTCGATGTTCTTGACCGTTATTTCGCGCACTCGGGAGATCGCCCTGCGCCGCGCCGTTGGGGCTACGCGGAGGGACATCCGCGCCCTGTTCCTGACTGAGGGAACTCTCATCGGACTCGCCGGATCCCTGGCCGGTGTC
The DNA here is from genome assembly GCF_902506465.1 of Pseudoclavibacter sp. 8L. Classification (NCBI taxonomy): domain Bacteria; kingdom Bacillati; phylum Actinomycetota; class Actinomycetes; order Micrococcales; family Microbacteriaceae; genus Pseudoclavibacter; species Pseudoclavibacter sp. 8L. The sequence continues at coordinate 16,244 of NZ_LR733192.1, forward strand.
GCGTTGGGGGTTGGGGCCACCGTTGCTATCAGCGTTGCCCTCGGATGGTCCCCGAGTTTTGACATGGTTGGGGCCGCCCTGGCCATCCTCGCGGGAGTAGCTGCCGGATCACTCTCGGCGGTGATCCCCTCCAGGCGGGCCGCACGCATTGAACCCGCGCTCGCACTCAAAGCCGTTTGAGCCAGGCGACGAACGTCATCTAGGGCGTGTCTGCTCAACGTTTGGCCCAAGCGATGACGGCGTCCAGGACTGCGGCGGCGCGGTAGGTGATCGCCAGTTTGTCGGAGCGGGTTGCGAGGCCCCGCCATTGCTTGAGGTAGCAGAAGCGGCGCTCGACGACGTTGCGCCCGCGGTAGTCGTCTCGGTCGAAATCGACGGGTCGGCCACCTCGGGAGCCGCGCCGCTTCCGGTGACCTTGCTGCTCCAAGGGACATTGGAGTCGCCCGCTTGTCCCGGCGTGACCAGAATCGCGAGCGGCAACCCGGTCCCGTCAAAACCCCACTGAGCATCCGACAGCGTCTGAAAACGAGACACGACACCAGGCTCGCATCCACCTCAACGATCTTTAGGAGACATGCCCTAGGTCAGTTCAGGAACATCAACCGGAATGGTTGAAGGCCAAGCTCGCGGAGCGGGCGTTCTTCCATTCTTCGTCGTGGTGACTCTCGCTGAGCGCCCGTCGTTCACCACCATGCGACTAATGTCCCCCTGCGTGCAGGCCTATACCGACCTCACCATCGCTCCGTGGCGACGGGCTGGTGGTCACCCGCCTGGTGTCCGTTGCGCTTTTCGCGGTCTCCCTCATTCGGCGCGCTGCACGGTGTGCTCGGTTGAAGCAAGCAAAGGGGCACGATCCACTCTCGTGATCTGAGCACCTTTGGATGAGACGAGCGAGAAGAAGGCAATGACCCGAGGTGAAATCTGCCTCGGCTGCCCTCAGCTCTTCGATGGCCCGAGATTGGTTGGACCAGAACCGCCGTGCTCAACCCGCACTTCGGTGTGGGCACTGGCAGGGGATTCCTCGCTCCGAGCCTGCTCGATGACGTCCCGGATCTCCGAGAGGTGGATGCGCATGGCGTACTCGGCCGCTTCCGGGTCGCGAGCGGAGAGGGCGGCGAAGATGCGCGAGTGGCCGTCGTGGGAAACCCTCCGCCCTTGCCCCTCGAGGTGCGAGAGCACGCGTGCTTCCACGGTCCAGGACGCGGTGAGCTCGCCGAGCGTCGCGAGCAGGGGGTTCGCGGTGGCCTGCGCGATAGCCGTGTGGAAGGCGATGTCCAGCCTGGCGGAGAGATCGGCATCGGTCTCGTCGGCCGAGCGCGCGAGCAGCTCTCCGAGCGTCGCCAGCTGCTTCCGGTCGATGCGCTCGGACGCGAGCCGTGCGATGCGCGGTTCCACGAGGGCGCGGAACTCTGCCGAGTGGTCGTAGTCCGCCTGCACCGCTTGGAGCCTGCCGGCGAGTGTCGCAGTGAGTGGGATGGCGCGGCTGACACGATTGGCGCTCCCGTGGCGGCGCTCGAGCAGGCCCAGGCCCTCGAGTCGCGTCAGGGCTTCCCTGAGCGCATTGCGCGAGACGCCGAGCTCGAGTGCCAGAGTGCGCTCCGGAGGCAGGCTCGCCCCTGGCTCGAGATCACCCCCGACGATGAGGCGTTCCAGGTGGAGCACGATGTCGTCCGCGATGAGAGCGCGCGTGCGCGGAAGCGGACCGAGGGTTCGGTCGGTCGTGTCAGTCACGGGGCCACCTGTTCTCGAGTGAGCGGTGTGGCGACCGTCACCACATCCTCAGTGTGGCATGCCCGAGAGGTCCATTCACGGCGGGAGATGGCCGCTCCTGTAAAGAGCGTGTTACGGGCTGAGGCGCCACGTGAACAGCATGTAACGGTCCTACCAATCTGCTGAAGTGCGGCTTCTGGCGGCCCTAGCTTGGGTCGCACCGACGCAGCTCTGCGCCGCTCACCGTCAGTCGCCCGGAGGACACCGTGAAGAGAACTCTGAAGAACCCCGCCCTCCAGATCGGGTCCGCCGCCATCCTCGGCATCGTGTTCGGTCTGCTCGTGGGCGAGTGGGCGGCGAACCTCAAGTTCGTCGGCGACCTCTTCATCCGGCTCATCCAGATGGCCATCGTGCCGCTCGTCATGACCTCGGTGATCGTCGCGACAGGGGCCATGAGCGGTTCGGGCATGGGCCGGATGGCCGCCCGCACTTTCGCGTGGATGATCGGCTTCTCCGTCGTCGCCGCGATCCTCGCCTGGTGCATCAGTGCCGTGCTCCAGCCCGGAGCCGGCATCGACTTCTCCGCCGCGGTCGACCCAGCGCTGCAGGAGTCCGCGGCCGAGGCGACTGGCTGGCAGGAGACGGTGGTGAACTTCGTCTCCACGAACATCTTCGCGGCCATGTCGACGGCCACGATGGTGCCGATCATCATCTTCTCGCTGCTGTTCGGCGTCGCGCTCAACGCCTTCATCGCCAAGACCGGCAACCGCCTCGTGCTGGACTTCTTCGACCAGATCCAGCAGATCGTCCTCACGATGATCCGCTTCGTCATGCTCATCGCGCCGATCGGCGTCTTCTGCCTGCTCGCGAACCTCGCGGGCACCGTCGGGTTCGCCGTCGTGACGAGCGGACTCAAGTACCTGGGCTCGACCCTCATCGGGGTGCTCATCCTGCTCGTGCTCTTCGTGATCGTCGTGTGGCTGCGAACGGGGCTCAACCCCGCGCGGCTTCCCGCCAAGCTCAGCGATCAGACGATGATCGCCATCACGACGACCAGCTCGGCCGTCACCTACCCGACGGTGCTGAAGACGGCGATCGAGAAGGTCGGCGTCAGCCAGCCCGTCGCCAACTTCACGCTCTCGGTCGGTCTCACGATGGGGTCTTACGGCGCCGTGCTCAACTACATGATCGTCGTCATGTTCCTCGCGCAGTCGGGCGGCATCACCCTGGACTTCGGGACGATCGTGCTCGGCATGGCCCTCGCCATCCTGCTGAACATGGGCACCATCACCGTGCCGGGCGGCTTCCCCGTCGTCGCCATGTTCCTGGCCACCTCGCTCGGCCTCCCGTTTGAGGCTGTCGGCCTCCTCATCGCCGTCGACTGGTTCGCGGGCATCTTCCGCACGTTCCTCAACGTCAACGGTGACACCTTCGTCGCCATGCTCGTCGCCAACGCCACCAACGAGATCGACCGGGACGTCTACGACGACAAGAAGCAGGTCACCACGGACGCTCTGGACCTCGATGAGCTCAAGGGGAAGTTCGAGAAGGCCGACGCCGTCGACTAGATGTACTGAGTCACGGGGTTGGTGACGCTCCGGCTGCGGGCGTGAGCCCGTGGCCTGAGTGGATCCGTTCAGTGGTGTGGTGCTCGATCCAGGCCGCAAGAGCGTCGTGTCGGGCCGTGTTACTCGCGAAGGGCTGGCGATACGCCCATTTGTTCGCGAGGGCCCGGTTGAAGCGCTCGAGTTCGCCTGGGTTGTGGCGGTAGGCGCGGGTCCTGCGGTGTGTGATGTTCGCGGCCTGATCGAGATGGCGCGGCAACGGCATCCAGTCCCGGCTCACGAGCAATGGATGCAAGCGCAGTCCATGGGCCATGCGTTGCGGTCCCCAGTGCTGGTAGAACTTGAACGCGACCATGCGGCGTTCCACCGCGCGGTGCATCGTCCACCCGTGTTCGAGTACGGGATTGGCGAGTCGTCGACGCCCTTCCGAGATGAGGGGTGCGATTTCGTGGGGCACGAAAACCTCCGTGTTTTGGGGTGGGTGTGGTAACCCGCGTGCCGCACGGAGGTTGTCGTTTCCCTCGAACGGTCCGCTGTTCACAATCTTCTAGGTCGCAACAGCTAGATTCCGCCCAGCTCGATGCGGTTTAGTGATCGTCCCTGAAAACCAATCGCAACATGATCCCCGAGCGAAACGCCTCGAGTCCTCTCGAAAATGTAGTCCGCAACTGGACTCAATACGTCGCCGCCACCGATGGTGCTGCGCCACTCCAGATTGTTGCCTGAGCTGTCCAGAACGCGCAGTCCAGAGCCTCGACCTGGTACTTGGTCCGGTGTTTCGAAACGAAGTCGAACGATGACGTGATCGGGTGTTACTTCCAAGAAGTTCACGAGGGCGCTTACGTCGTCAGTGCAAGGAATCTCGAGTGCAACGGCTCTGATCAAATTCGAGTTCACACTGCGAACTTAGTCGTAGAGTCGCTGATTTTGGCCGCACCGTTGCGGTAGACCGTCGCGATGGCTGTCCAAGAGGTCCCCTTGACAGGACAGAACTTGACTGTCGATGTGCTGAGAAAAGTCTGACCCACGCCGTGGCCGCAACTCATCCACGAGCCACCAGACTTCTTGTACGTGCAGGAGATCTCATGCCCCACATTCGGGAGCCCTGCTGCGTAGCCGCTGATACGCATATCACCAGGATTCGCTGTGATGTACGCGGAGACGTGGCCGGAGTAGGCTGCTCGACTCCTGTTCCGGGTTTCCTCCGTCGAGCCGCCGCTGTTGCAGTAGTCCGCAACTTGTTTCTCCATGAGTACGACCTGTGCCGCTGGTACTGCTTGGCCAGCCACGTCGACCGGTGACACGGTTCTGTTCTGGCAGGCCTCAAGGGCCGGGTCCGAGGTTGCTGCGGCGGCCATGTTCGGAGCGGACACAACTGTTCGTGCAAGCAAGACCGAGGTGAGGAGCAAGGAGGCCTGTGAACGTGTTTTCATTTTCGAATCTCTTTTCCGGCGCACGGTTGGCGTCCGACCGAAGCTTGGCATCAAACGGTCCAAAATGGAACGGTCCATGTATTCGCACCAATGGCGACCGGCTGCTCGGCTGGGTCGATCACTCAGCCTGTCTCGATCTGTCCGCGACGGCACTCAAGAATCCCCGCGTCGCCCGTGACGAGCTGAGGTGCAGGGAATGGGCTGCTGGACTTGGTGTGGAGGCGGGGCAGGCGGCGATGGCGGCGCTGAGGGCGTGCCTGACAGGGCCCTGGGTGAGGCTATCCCCGCGTTCAGAATCGCGGCGGCGCGGTAGACGATGGCGAGTTTGTCGTAGCGGGTGGCGTCGTCGCGTGCTGATGCGCGAGCGATCGTGGAGTCGACCGAGATCGACCAATGGACGAACCCGCGCTGTCAGCAGCCGCGGCCAGCTTCGCGAGAGCGCGGTCCCAGCTTCCATCCGCAGCCATGCCAGGTCCACACCCTGTACCACGGCCGAACACCTCGGCAAGATCACGCCAGGCTATCCCCGTCTGATCGCGGCACGCGATTGCCTCGACCGTCGTCCGAGCATCAGTGACCATCCCAGTCGGGGCGGGCAACGAACCCTCGATCAACGACCACTCCACATTCGAAAGCAACTGGAAGCTCGAGCCCCAGCAAACCTCTCAACGGAGACACTCGATCTTTGTAAGACGCCCTATGTTGCACTGGCCAGGCCCGTCGTGGCGGGCCCCTCGATCCGCGTCCCGTCCGCCTCGAAGCGTGAAGCGTGCAGGGGGCAGTCCCACGAACAGGACTCGTCGTTCCACACGACGACGCCTCCCAGGTGCGGGCACACGGCCGAGACCGTGCGCGTCGTCCCGCCGAGGGTGCTCGTGGCGACCGGATGCACTCCGTCGCGACCGACGCGCCCCTCACCCTCCGCGGGTGCCTCGTCGGCGGTGTGGCTCAGCGCCTTGCCCCATTCGCTCGCGAGTCTGGCCGCGGTGTGTGCGCCGCGCTCAGCGAGCCCCAGGGCGCCCTTCGCGCTGGGGGCACGATCGAAGAGGGTCTTCATCCACTCGGCCCGCCCGCCGAGGATGCGGGCAGCGAGGTCGTGGGCGGCCGCGACGCCGTTGGTCATGCCCCACTTCGCGAACCCGGTCATGGCGAGGATGCGGTCGTCGCGCGGGTCGATGGGGCCGGACAGCGGCGTCGCGTCGACGTTCGTGTAATCCTGGGCGGCCCACCGGTGAGTCTCGCTGAGGCCGGGGAAGCGCTCGTGGGCCTGGGCGATGAGGGCGTCGACGAGCTTCCGGGACGAGACGGCGGCCCCGACCTGGTGTCCGGCCCCGCCGACGAGCAGGAAGTCGTCACCGCCGCGACGGAACTGTCGGTACGAGTGGCCGCCCGAATCCATTGACAGGTACATGCCCGTCGGCACCTCGCGTTCCGATCTGAACGAAACGAGGTGCGAGCGGTGGGCGGTGAGGCGCGCGAAGTGCAGGCCGCGGTCGAGCACGGGAAAGCCGGTGGCGAGGATGAGGTACGACGCGGAGAACGAGACGAGGTCGGCGTTCGGAGCCCTCGTCGCCTGCACCTCGACGTGCGACTTGTGCTGGGACGCGGCGGTGACGGTCAGTCCCTCCACGACCTTCGCGCCTGCCCGGCGAGCCCTGGCGACCAGCGCGATCGACAGCTCGTACGGGTCGAGCTGCCCGTTGCCGGGGACCGCGAAGAAGTTCTCGACCGTGAAGGGCAGCCCATGGTGTCTGCTGGTCTCGACGCGCAGCCCGAGCTCATCGGCGACCGCACGCTCCTCGTCCACCTTTCTGGCCCCGGACCTCGTCGTGGCGAAGTTCACGGCCGGCCTCGTCTGCCAGCCCACACCCTCCTCGGCGCAGAACGCTGCCGCCCAGTCGAGTCCGAGCCTGTTCGCCTCGACGTAGGCTGCCGCGATCTCGTGGCCGCGCTGCGCTCGAACGCTGGAGAGCTGCGATCCCTGCAGCAGCGAGAACTTCGCGGTGGTGTTCCCCGTCGCGAGCGCTGCGATGGTGCGCGCCTCGACGAGGGTGACCTTCAGCCCGGCCTCACTGAGGAGGACCGCCGCGGTCAGCCCCGCGATGCCAGCGCCCGCGACGATGACGTCGCTTCTGCTCGGCAACTCGTCGGAGGGGTCCGTGATGGGGCGAGCGGAGGTGTCGTGCCAGATCGAGGTCATATGGGCTCCCGGTGTGATCCGGTTGAGCGTCGCAGGTGCCCCTGGAGTTTCCAGACCCCTTGACTTCAGCTCGCGACGAGGGTGCGCGCTGTCAGTCGCGAGGCGCGCCTCCGGGCAGTCCCGGAAGCGTGGGCGCAGCGACTCGTCCGCGGATGAAGATGATCGCCAGGAGGCCGAAGAGGATGACCGGGATGTTCCCGAATCCGGCGAACTTCGCAAGGGGTCCGTCCCCCGGGTGCGTGGTCAGCAGGAAGATGCTCGGGTCGGTGCTCGCGTGCAGGAGGATCGGCCAGATGAGGTGGCCCGTGACCCGCAGCGTGAGGTACATGCAGATGCCGAACGCGAACGTGTAGACGACCTGGATGCCCGTTGCCAGCATGCTCTGCCCGCCGAGCAGGTTCCCCGAGTGCAGTCCCGCGAACAGCGCGGCCGAGACGAGCGCGGTCGCGAGCTCCGAGTGGCCGGCCTTGCGCATGAGATTCACGACGTAGCCGCGTGTCAGCACCTCCTCGGCGAAGCCGATGCAGAGGCCGGCGACCAGCCAGGCAGCGACGACATCGAGCCCGGCCGCCGCGTAGTCGAGCGACGCGAAGCGGAGTACGTTGAAGACGAGGACGACGGCGACGCCGATCCACATCCACCCCCTGCCGTTGATCGGCTGCCGCGCGAACAGCTCGCGCAGCCAGCCGAGCGAGAGCGCGAAGGCGACGAGCAGCGCACCGCCGAACGCGATCGGCAGGATGTAGTCGAAGAGCAGGGCGGCTGCGGAACCGGGTGCAGGGTCGCCCCTGAACGGCAGGAAGAGCAGGCCCCCGAGCTGGTAGAGCGCGTAGTACACGACGACGAGCAGCGTCGCCTTCCACCAGCCGCCGCGCTCCCAGAAGAGCTTCCAGGGGGAGAACGACGTCGATGTCGACGGGTCTTCGCTTCGGACGCTCATGGGCGCGCTCCAAGTCGTCGGGGGAGTCGGGGATCGGG
>NZ_LR733191.1:0-58147 GCF_902506465.1 Pseudoclavibacter sp. 8L
CCTCCGCTGAGGAGGTCACTTTAACCCCGTAGCGGTCGCCAAAACGGGGCGAAAGTGACCCATCCGCGACGAACGCCCCGGCCGATAACCCCTCCACACCACGACCTCCGCCGACTAGGTCACTTTCACCCCATATCGAGCGCCAAAACCGGGTGGAAGTGACCTATCCGCAGCGGACACGACGGCGGAACGGGGTGAAAGTGACCCACCGGCGGCAGCGGCGGCGGGTGCGGGTGCGGCCGCGAAACCGGGGGAAGGTGCCCCATCCGCGACGAACTCGGCGTCGAGCCGGGCGAAAACGACCCATCCGCGGCAGGTGCGGCGGATGCGACAGCCGAGCCGGGCGAACGCGCTCCATCCGCGGCGGACAGCCCGGTCGCCACCCCTCCGCGCCACGACCTCCGCTGATTAGGTCACTTTCACCCCGTAACGAGCGCCAAAACGGGGCGAAAGCGACCCATCCGCAGCGGACACGACGGCGGAACGGGGTGAAAGTGACCCATCGGCGGCAGCCGCGGCGGATGCGACAGCCGAGCCGGGCGAACGCGCTCCATCCGCGGCGGACAGCCCGGTCGCCACCCCTCCGCGCCACGACCTCCGCTGATTAGGTCACTTTCACCCCGTATCGAGCGCCGAAACGGGGTGAAAGTGACCCATCGGCCGCAGAAGGGGCGGCGGAACGGGGTTAATGTGCCCCATCCTGGCGGACGCGACAGCGGAGCGGGGCGGAGCGGGGCGGAACGGGGCGAAAGCGACCCATCCGCGACGAACGCGGCGTCGAGCGGGGCGAAAGCGACCCATCCGGCGGACGCGACGGCGCCCGCGGGGACGTACCGCTACGCGCCGAGCTGGTCTTCGAGGTTGAAGACCTCGACGAGGGGTGACGCCGCCTGGTCGGCGCGGCCCTCGAGTCCGTCGAAGAACTGCGACATGTCCGCTTCCCAGCGCGCCGCGACCGGCGAGGCCGCGAGGTAGGCGTTCGCGGCCGCCTCGTCGTCGACGTCGTAGCTACCGAACAGGGTGCCGTCCGGGGCGAGGAACAGGGAGTAGTTGCGGCGGCCGGCCGCCGCGATCTCGGCGAGCATCTCCGGCCACACCTCGGCGTGACGGCGCACGTACTCGTCGATGTGCTGAGGTGCGACCTTCAGCTGGAATCCGATTCTTGGCATGTGGTTCTTCCTATCTGCGTTCGTGTTCCCGGAGTTCGTGACCCCTGACCGTGCCGGACCGGACCGGACCGGACCGCGCGGATGCGGACGCGGACGCGGAGCGCGCCGGGAGCTGGGCCGGGATGCGCGAACGCCGCGCCGGGAGATGGTCCCGGCGCGGCGTCCGCAGTTCAGCTCAGCGGGGCTACTGGCCCCGCCTTCAGCTCCTAGAAGCTGAAGTCGCCGATGTTGGCCTTGTCGAAGACGAAGGGGTCGCCGAGGAGGACGACGCCGTCGGCGCCAACCGTGTACTCGCCGAGCTTGCCGGCTTCGAAGGTGTCACCCTCGGCGCCGGTGATGTCTCCGGCGATGAGCGCCTGGGCGGCGAACGCCGACAGGTAGCCGAGGTCTTCCGGGTTCCAGAGCGCGAACGAGGTGACGGTGCCGTCCTCGACGAACTCGCGCATCTGGTTCGGCGTGCCGAGACCGGTCACCGCGACCTTGCCCTTGAAGTCAGAGGTCTGGATGTAGCGTGCCGCAGCCGCGATGCCGACCGTCGTGGGCGAGACGATGCCCTTGAGGTTCGGGTGCGTCTGGAGGAGCGCAGCGGTCTTGTCGAACGAGGTCTGGTCGTCGTCGTCGCCGTAGACGGTCTCGACGATGGTGATGTCGGGGTACTCGGTGCCGACGTACGCTTCCATCTTCTCGATCCAGGCGTTCTGGTTCGTGGCGTTGGCCGCGGCGGAGAGGATGGCGATCTCGCCAGATCCGCCGATCTGCTCGGCGATGAGGTCGATCTGCGCCTTCGCGATGCCGTCAGCGTCTGCCTGGTTCACGAACAGGTCGCGGCACTCGGGGTTCGTGTCGGAGTCGAAGGTGACGACCTTCGTGCCGGCGTCGCGTGCCTCGTTGAGGGCGTCGCAGATCGCTTCGGGGTCGTTGGCGGAGATGACGATGCCGCCGACGGCCTGCTGCGTGAGCGTGTTGATGTAGCTGACCTGCGCGTCGGGGGTGGCCTCCGAGGGGCCGACCTCGGCGAACGTTCCGCCGAACTCGGTGGCGGCTGCCTGGCCGCCGACGGAGGACGCCTCGAAGTACGGGTTTCCGAGGTTCTTCGGGAGGAAGGTGACGGTGAGGTTGCCGGTGTCTCCGCCGCCTGCAGCGGTGTCGTCGCCGCCGGTGGTGCATCCAGTGAGCACGAGTGCAGCGCTTACTGCGAGTGCGCCTGCTGCGCTCAGCCGCTTCGTTGCGAGCTTCATGGGGGTTCCCTTCGGGTACTGAGCCGCTCGGTGTTCCGGGCGACGGTTGGGGTGTTGCGTGTTGGGTTTGAGGTGGGGCTGCAGTTCTTGGGAGGCGATCAGCCCTTGGGAACTGTCCCGCTGGTCGTACCGACCAGCGGTTTCTCTGCCTTGGGCCGCTTGCGGCGGATCCTGGGCAGGAGGCTTGCTCCGACGACGGAGGCCACGAGGAGCACTCCGGTGATGATGTTGATGACGTCGGAGGTGACGTTCGCGAGGCGCAGGGCGCTGGCGAGGACGCCGATGAGGAGGACTGCCGCGACGACTCCGTAGAGCTTGCCGCGTCCGCCGAAGACGGACACGCCACCGAGCACTACGGCTGCGATGACCTGCAGTTCGAGGCCGGTCGCGTTGTCGCCTCGCGCTGAGCCGTAGCGCAGCGTGAAGTAGATGCCGGCGAGGGCGGCGAGGCCGCCTGCGAGCACGAAGAGGACGAACTTCGTGCGGCCGACGGGCACTCCCGAGAAGTGGGCGGCTTCCTTCGAGAGGCCGATGGCGTAGACGCCGCGGCCGAAGGGCGTGTAGTGGAGCACGATGATGAAGATCGCGAGCAGGATGAGGAACGGGATCATGATGGCCGGAATGGGAGTGCCCACGATCTTGGCCTTCGCGATGTCCGTCCAGAACTCGGGGAACGAGGTGACCGCGGCGGTGCCGAGCACGCCGACCGCGATGCCGCGGAAGAGCGCGAGGGTACCGATCGTGACGGCGAGCGACGGCAGGCCGACCTTCGTGACGAGGAAGCCGTTGAAGGCTCCGCCGACGACGCCGACGATGAGGGCGGCGAGGGCGGCGAGCTCGAACGGCACCCCGGCCTGGTAGAGGGCACCCGTTGTGACGCTCGAGAGGCCGACCATGGAGCCGACCGAAAGGTCGATCTCGCCCGTGATCATGATGAGCGTCATCGGCAGGGCGATGATGAGCACCGCGGCGACGTCCATGAGCAGGTACGTGATGGTGATGGGCTGCGAGAAGCCCTTGACCGCGGACATCGAGACGACGCACACGACGACGAGGAGGGCGACGATCGCCATCTCGCGGGTGAACAGCATCCGACGCCAGGCTGGCTGCGAGTAGTTCTCGATGGTGCGCTGCGTTGCAGCGGACGACGTTGGGGTCGTGAGAGCGGTCATGATTCCTCCCTCGCTTCGACGAGCTTGCGGGATTGGCGGATGGCGAGGACGCGGTCGAGGACGATCGCGGCGAGGATGAGCACACCGACGACGGCGCGCTGCCAGAAGTCCGGGATGCCGACGAGCGGGAGCACTCGGTTGATGGTCATGAGGAGCATCGCGCCGATGGCGGCGCCCCACAGGGTTCCGACGCCGCCGGTGATGGCGACGCCTCCGATGACGGCAGCTCCGACCGCATCCAGTTCCCAACCGGCACCGGCCTGCGAGCTGACCGTGCCGTAGCGGGCGGCGTAGAAGACACCGGCGAGGCCGGCGAGTGCGCCCGAGAGCACGAACGCGGTGAGCACGCGGCGCACGTCGGGGAGCCCGTAGAGCTTCGCGGCGTCCGGGTCGGAGCCGATGGCGTAGAACTCGCGGCCCGCTCGCGTGTTCTTCATGACCCAGGCGGCGATGGCGAGCACGATGACGGCGATGATCGTGAGGATCGGGATGGTCAGGATCTGACCCGTGCCGAGTGCGAGGAAGTCGCGGGGCATGTCGCTCGCGTTGATGCGGCTCGAGCCGGCCCACATGACGTTGATGCCGCGGTACGCGTAGAGCGTGCCCAGCGTGATCACCATGGCCGGCACTCGCACGTAGGCGACGAGTGCGCCGTTGACGAAGCCGAGGATCGCGCCGAACAGCACTGCCGCGACGACGACGACGGGGATAGGGATGCCCGGGTAGTCGATGAACAGGCGGCCCGTGAGGAAGGCGGTGAGGCCGATCACGGAGCCGACCGACAGGTCGACGTTGCGGGTGATGAGCACGATCGCCTGGCCGACTGCGACGAGCAGCAGGATGGACGGCGTGAGGAACAGGTCTCGCCAGCCGTCGGGGCTGAAGAGGAAGTTCGGGTTGGTGATGGTCGCGACGATGAGGACGACCGCGAGGGCGAGGAGGATGCCGAGCTCGCGGGCCTTGCCGAAGTTGCCGAAGCGGATGGCCTTCTTGGGCGGCATGGGCGCGCCGGCGGTGGGGTGCGGCCCCTGGGTGGTGGTCGTGGTCATCAGAGCACCACCGTCACTGCGCCGGTCGCGGCGCGCATGACGCTTTCGCTGGTCGCCTGGCTGCGGTCGATTTCCTGGGCGATGCGGCCTTCGTGCATGACGAGCACGCGGTCTGCCATGCCGAGGACCTCTGGGAGCTCCGAGGAGATCATGAGGATTCCCATTCCGGTGCCCGCGAGCTCGGAGAGCAGGCGGTGCACTTCTGACTTGGTGCCGACGTCGATTCCTCGTGTCGGCTCATCGATGATGAGCAGCTTGGGGTTCGTCGCGAGCCACTTGGCGATGACGACCTTCTGCTGGTTGCCGCCGGAGAGGGTGCCGGCGATCGTGTCGAGCGCCTGCGCCTTCACTTCGAGCTTGGTCGCCCAGGTGCGGGCGTCGTCGTGCTGCTTGCGGCCGCTGATGACGCCGAGCTTCGTGAGCTGGTTCAGGATGACGCTTGTGATGTTCTCGCCGACTCCGGAGTCGACGACGAGGCCCTGCTTGCGGCGGTCTTCTGGGATGAGCGCGAGGCCGGCCTGCATGGCGGCGACGGGCGAGCCCGGCTTGACGACCTTGCCCTCGACGCTGACGCGACCCGACTTGTACTTGTCGACCCCGAACACGGCGCGGGCGACCTCGCTGCGGCCGGCGCCGACGAGGCCGGCGAGCCCGACGATCTCGCCGGAGCGGACGGTGAAGTTGATGTCGTGGAAGACGCCGGGGCTCTCGAGGTCCTCGACGACGAGCACTGGCTCGCCGATGACGGCTTCCTGCTTCGGGAACAGCTCGGTGACCTCGCGTCCGACCATCTGCTGCACGAGCGCATCCACGGTCGTCTCGCTGATGAGGTTCGTCGCGATGTAGCTGCCGTCGCGCATGACGGTGACCTTGTCGCAGAGGGCGAAGACCTCGTCGAAGCGGTGGGAGATGAACATGAGCCCTCGGCCCTCGTCGCGCAGGCTGCGGGCGATGGCGAAGAGTCGGTCGACCTCGACGCCGGAGAGGGCTGCGGTCGGCTCGTCCATGATGAGCACTCGCGCGTTGAGCGAGACTGCCTTGGCGATCTCGATGACCTGCTGGTCGGCGATGGAGAGGCCTTCGGCCGGACGGTCGGGGTCGATGTTCACGCCGAGTCTGGCGAACAGCGCCTTCGCCTCGTCGCGCATCGCCGAGCGGTTGATGCGGCCGAAGCGGTTCGTGGGCTGGCGGCCCATGAAGATGTTCTCGGTGACCGAGAGGTCGGGGAAGAGCGTCGGCTCCTGGTAGATGACCGCGACGCCCGCGGCCTTCGACTGGGCCGTGGATGTGAAGTTGACGTCTTCGCCGCCGAGCTGGAAGGTGCCGGCGTCGCGCTGGTAGAGGCCAGCGACGATCTTGACGAGCGTGGACTTGCCGGCGCCGTTCTCACCCACGAGTGCGTGGATGGATCCGGATTCGACGGCGATCGTGCCGGATCGGAGTGCGACGACGGATCCGAATGACTTCTGCACATCGCGCAGCTCGAGTACGACTTGCGAACTCGTCACGGTGGCTCCGTTCTCTTCGTTGAGTATTGCGGGGGTGTTGAGGGGTGCTCGGTGGTGAGCGGCGTGAGCCTGCCTGCTGTTTCACGGACTTTGTGAATCGTTTCAAGCGACTGGATGCGACACTACGCGACGCTCGCAGAAAACGTCAAGCCAAGGATGCAGAGTTGTTACCGGAGGGTGCGCCACGCCCCTCGGAAGCTGGCCCCAACAACCCCTCCAACCCCTGGAAAGCTCGCTCGACGGCAGTGTGGGCGGCCTCATCTGCGCTCGCCTCAGTCGCCCACCAGGAGAGCGCCTCGGCCATGGCGGCCTGCACGGCCGCGCTCGCAGCACGCGCAACAAGGCCGTCCGGATGCAGTCCGGCCCTGCGCGCCAGGAACACGGCGACCTCTTGCCGCCAGCCGAGATAGGCATCCGGGCGCGAAGACTGCTCTGGGGGCATGGCTGCGATGGCGCGGAGCCGGAGGCGTGCGGTCGGCTCCTCTTCGACCTCGAGGTCGAAGACCCTGCCGACAGCGACGGCGAGCGCCTGGAGGGGCGCCAACCCCTGGTCGACCGCGTCGAGCTCGCGCCTGAGCGCGTCGTGCCCACCCTCGGCACCCAACCAGACGATGTCACCCTTGGCAGGAAAGTACCGATGCAGGGTGCGCAGGCTGATGCCCGCCTCGGCGGCGAGCTGCGACATGGTGACGTGCTCATACCCCTCGCGGAGGATGATCTCCAGCATCTGCACGCGGAGCTGGCGCGGATCTGCAGACGCGGGTCGCCCGGGCCGACGTGTCTCACTCATGTCCACATTGTTGCTCCTTGCCGGGTTCGGAGTATTGACATACTCTGCCAATACTCGCCTGAACTCAACGTGGAGGTCTCATGCCGCATCCGCTCCCCGACGTCTCGAACGCCCCGATCTCGGACCTCATCTCGCTCGGAGGCCGGCGCGCCGTCGTGACCGGAGGCGCCCAGGGCCTGGGGCGGGCCATCTGCGAACGGCTCGCCGAAGCCGGTGCAGATCTACTCATCGTCGATCTCGACGCGGCTCGTGCGACAGCCGCCGCCGACGAGATCGCCACCAAGCACGGCAACCGCGCCATGGGCGCCGCCGCAGACGTGAGCGTCGCGGACTCCGTCTCCGCCGCAGCCGCCCGCGCCGCCGCTGAGCTCGGAGGAATCGACATCTGGGTCAACAACGCGGGCATCTTCCCGAACACCCCCGTCCTCGACATGCCGGTCGAGATGTGGGACCAGGTCTTCGCGGTGAACGCCCGAGGCGCCTTCCTCGGCTCCCGCGAGGCGGCGAAGCACATGAGCGGGAACACCTCCGGCGGCGTGATCGTCAACGTCATCTCGACGGCGGGGTTCACGGTCGGATTCCCCGGTATGGCCGCCTACGCAAGTTCGAAGCACGCGGCACGCGGACTCACGAAGTCGCTCGCGCTCGATCTCGCTCCCTTGGGGATCCGCGTCCTCGGGGTCGCCCCGAGCTACGTGCCGACCGAGGGCAATATCGCCGCTGCCGCCGCCGGCATGGAAGCCGCGAAGGCCGCCGGCGTGGAACTGCCCGAGCTCGACGTCATGAACCACAGCTTGATCGGCCGCACCGGCACTCCGGATGACATCGCGCGCGTCGTGCTGTTCGCCGCGAGTGATCTGTCGATGATCATGACCGGCAGCACGCTCCTCGCCGACGCCGGGGAGACGATCTGATGTCGACGCAGCACCAGGGGCGCCTGCACGGCAGGGTCGTCATGATGACGGGCGTCAGCAAGGGGCTCGGCAAGCAGAACGCGATCGAGCTGGCGAAGGCCGGAGCGAAGCTCTCGATCTCAGCGCGGAGCGAGGCCGCACTGCGCGAGACCGTGGCGCTCTGCGAAGCCGAAGGGGCAGAGGTGCTCGGCGTGGTCTGCGACGTGACCGACGTGGAGCACCTCGAGCGCTACGTCGCGCGAACCGTCGAACGCTTCGGCCGCATCGACGTGCTGGTCAACAACGCCAACTTCGAAGCTGAACTCACGCCGTTCCTGGAGCAGGACGTCTCGTCGCTTCGCACCGCGTTCGAGGTCGGCGTGGTCGCCGTGTGGCGCCTCATGCAGCTCTGCCATCCGCACATGTGCAGGACGGAGGGGACAGCTTCCATCATCAATCTGGTCTCCGGCGTGTACGAGACCGGGATGGAGGGCTACGCGTCCTACGTTCCCGACAAGGCGGCGATCCGCGGCCTCTCCATGGTGGCGGCCCGAGAGCTCGGGGCGAGTGGCATCCGCGTGAACACGCTCGCGCCGGTTGCACTCACTGACACGATCCTGCACGGCCTCGCGCCCGAGTACTCGGAGTTCGTGAAGCAGCAGATGTCCGTGAACCCGCTTGGCAGGTTCGGCGACCCAGCGACGGACATCGCCCCGGTCCTGATCTTCCTCGCCAGCGACGACAGCCGCTGGATCACCGGCCAGAACTTCAACGCCGACGGCGGAGCCGTCATCCAAGCCTGAGTCCGTCACCCCCGCTTCCTCGAGCAGTCGAGGGAGCGGGGTTCTTCCGGCCCAGTTATGAATCGTTTCACTTTCCAATCGCCCCACTCGAATCCTGCCGAGCGCAGGGAGAGGAACACTCCGTGACCCAACCAAGACGAGGTCGAAGGCGGCGCACCGTCGCCATCGCCACGGCAGCGAGCCTGTCCGTCCTCCTCAGCCCACTGCTCGCCACTCCGGCAACGGCCGACCCGACACCCCCCACGGCCGCGGTTCCCGTCATCGACACCGCCGCCTTCGCTGACCCGCCCTCAGCCGTTCGGCCGATGTTCCGGTGGTGGATGCCATTGGCCTACACGGAGGACAGCGTGCTGCGCGAACAGCTCGACCAGATCGCCGCCTCCGGCGCCGGCGGTGTCGAGGTCGCTCCGTTCATCGTCGCTGGCGAAGGAAACCAGAGCAACGCGTTCCTGGCCGAGTATGGCTGGGGCACCCCCGCGTGGGCACACAAGATGGAGGTCATCACCGAGAAGGCCGCCGAGCTGGGCCTCATCGTCGACCAGAACCTCGGGCCGCACTACCCGCCGACCGTGCCGACGCTGAACAGCTTCAACCAGCCGGAGGCGGAGCAGCAGCTCGTCTTCGGCTGGTCAGCTCACGCAGCAGGCGAGGCCGTCACCGGCGCCCTCCCCTCGCCCCTGACAGCACCACCCTCGGTCGCGACGAAGCTCGCCGAGGGAGCGACCTCAGGCCAGACGGCCCTGACCGTCGCGAGCCTCGGCGGCTTCGCGATCGGCGACGTCGTGACGCTCGGGGCAGAGGGAACGTCCGAGACCGTCACCGTCACTGCCGTCGGCGACCGCCTCGGCGCAACCGGAATGCTCACCGTGACGCCGATCTCCGGCGATCACGCTGTCGATGCGCCCCTCGTGAACGTCGCGGAGACCACGCGCCTCCGCACCGTGATCGCACAGTGCGAAGCCGAATGCGCCCCCGGCAGCGAGGGGCCCGCCGCACTCGTGCCGGGATCGATCGCCGACGTGACCGACAAGGTCGTCGATGGCCAGCTCGACTACACGTTCCCAGCCGACGGCGCACGCTGGGTGATCATCGACTTCCAGCAGACCGCATCCGGTCTGGTCGGACAGCGCGGAGGCTACACGGCGACACAGCCGAACTATGTGGTGGATCACCTCGGCAGGGGCGGCGTCGACATCCAGGCCGACTTCTGGGACGAGAACATCCTCACCGACGCCGTGAAGGCGAACCTCGACAAGGTCGGAGGCGGCGCCATCTTCGAGGACTCCCTCGAGCTCGGCGAGTCGCAGAAGTGGACCTGGAGCTTCCTCGACCAGTTCGAGGAGCGCCGCGGCTACGACGCCACGGAGGTACTGCCCGCACTCGCAGGTATCGGCATCCAGGGCTCGCACGAGGCGGCATTCGAGATCGGAGAGGTCGGCGAGAAAGCCCGCGAAGACTACCGCGAGACCGTCAGCGACCTGTTCGTCGACGAGTACGTGACCCCCATGCAGTCCTGGGCCCAGACGCATGGCCTCGACTTCCGAGTCCAGGCGTACGGCCTGCCCACCTCCACGTCGCACGCTTCCTCCGCATCAGGCATCCCCGAGGGCGAGTCGCTGAACTTCGGCAGCCCGAACCCGCTCGGCGCTGAGCAGAACTACCGCGTCGTCAGCGGTGGCGCCCACCTGGCCGGCAAGGACACCGTCTCGGTCGAGTGCTGCGCCGTGTTCTTCGGCGGCTACCGCTCCGGCATGGCCGGCCCGAACATCGGTGGTCAGTTCTCCGACAGCGGCGAGGGCTCGGTGCTCGGCGGCAAGTACTCGCAGGGTCTCCTCGACAGCGTCTACAAGAGCTACGCGGGTGGTGTGAATCAGCTGGTCTGGCATGGCTTCGCCTACCCGGATGCACCTGCGGGTGTGGGCACAGCGGGCCGCGATGGCGGCACCTGGCCCGGCTACCAGCCGTGGGACATCTTCGGCGCGCTCAACGTGAACGATGTCTTCGGACCCCGCCAGGCCAACTGGGAGGACATGACGGGGGTCAACGACGCCCTCGCCCGCACGCAGTACGTGCTGCGCGAAGGCCAGGCGAAGCTCGACCTCGGCGTTTACTACGAGGACCTGGGCCTCAAGGGCTCGTCGGTGAGCGGACAGCAGGCAGAGCAGCACATGCTCGGCACCGACTCCGCGACCTCATCCGCCGGGTACACCTACGACTACTTCGCGCCCCAGTTCCTCGCGGAAGAAGGACTGGCAGCTGATGCGGACGGCGGCCTGTTCGGCGACCGTTCCGCCTACAAGGCGGTTGTCCTCAACGAGCAGCGCACGATCTCCCTCGACGGGGCACGCTCGCTGCGTAACCTCGCGAAGCAGGGGCTCCGCGTGTATGTCGTCGGCCAGGCGCCGAGCGAGCTGACGGGCGCTGAGCCGGGAGCTGAGGAGCTGGCGACGGTCGTCGCGGAACTCCTCGCGCAGCCGAGCGTCACGCAGCTCGGCACCGAGGCGGAGCTGCCCTCTGCCCTCAGCAGCGACTCGATCGCGCCCGCCGTGTCCCCGAGCGACCAGGGCTCAGCACTCGGCTTCGTCCGTCGCGCGGCAGAAGGCGTCACGTACGACTTCGTGTACAACCGGTCCGGCGAGGCTGTCCAGCAGTCGCTGACCCTCGCGGGCACCGGCCGCCCCTACCAGCTCGACCCCTGGTCTGGAGAGGTGACGCCGGTCGGCGAGTTCACGCAGGATGGTGACAGCGTCACGGTCTCCGTCGACGTCGCCGCTCACGACACGGCGATCTTCGCCCTCGTCGACGACGACGGATCCGCCGTGCACGCGGTGTCCAGCGATGCTGATGTGCTGGCACCGGCAGCTGACGGCAGCATCTCGGTGCGCGCGACCGGCGATGGCACGTTCGGGACGGAGTTCAGCGACGGCTCGTCGACCACGACCGACGTGACCGGCCTGGCGGCTCCGCAGGGACTGAGCACCTGGTCGCTCGCCGCCCAGACGTGGGGCCCGGCGCCCGATGCGACGGGAATGACCGCATCCAAAACCGAGAAGGTCGACCAGCCAGCCATCGACATCACGGCCGACGCCGACGGGAAGCTGCCGTCGTGGCGAGAGGTGACCGGCGAGGTCGACCTGAGCAACGCATCCGGGCTCGGCACGTACTCGACGACCGTCACGCTTCCGGAGGCCTGGACGGAATCGGATGGCGCCTACCTCAGCCTCGGTGACGTGCTCGATACTGCCCAGGTCTGGGTGAACGGCGTGCAGGTCGTCGTGAACCAGGCCGACCGGGCACGCATCGACCTCGGCCACCAGCTGGAGCCGGGCGAGAACCGCATCGAGGTTCGGGTTGCCACGACGATGTTCAATGCCGTCAAAGCGACCGGCGACTCGAACTACCAGACCGCGGAGCAGCAGCGGACCGGCCTCATGGGCCCGGTCACGTTGACGCCGTACCGCGACACGGTCGCGTTCGAGGCACCGACGGCGACGGCCACCCCGCAGCCGACCGGCGAGCCGCAGCCGACCTCGACCGATGGCACCGGGACCACGGCGCCGACCTCGGCACCGGGCAACGGTGGCAGCGGTTCGGGCAACGGCGACTCGGATGCTGGTGGCCAGGACGGCGACCTCGCCACGACGGGCGTCGACGGCAGCCTCGCCGGCTTCCTCGCGCTCCTCGGGGTGGCGCTCGCTGGCACCGGGGCGGCGTTCCTCATCAGGAAGCGCCGCGGACGCGTGACGAGCGAGTAGTTCGGCCCAGAACGCGGCCCCTGCTTCCATGATCGTGTGGATGCAGGGGCCGCTTTCGTTGCACGAGCTCGCCGATTCCTGGCGCGGTTCCTGCCTTACAGCGGCTCGCTCACGTACGACTGCAGCTGCACGCGGAACGCTGCGGCCGCATCCACTTCGGGCGCCAGGAGCCACTGCTGCGTCAGCCCGGCCCTGAGGCCGGCGATCTGGACGGCGGCGAGTTCGACGGGTACGTCAGCGCGAGCGTAGAGCCCCTTCTCCTGCAGATCTGTGAGCGCGTCGAACGCCGTCGACCGGAGGAACTCGTACCACCGCGCGATCGAGGCGTGTGCTGGATGCGTCGGAGCCAACGCCTCCGCGGACACGATGCTGAACATCAGGACCCCGTCCGGCTTCGCAACGTCGCGTTCCGCGAGCGCCAGGAGTCCGCGCAGGTACGAGAGCCCGGTGGAGAAGTCGAGGCCGACCTCCGCGGCGGCGCGCTGGCCACGGCGCTCGAGGAGCGTCTCGAGCAGCACCGCCTTGTCGGGGAAGTGGTGGAGCACTCCCGTGTGGGACATGCCAGCTTCGACGGCGATCTCGCGGATCGATGCCGCGTTGAATCCCTTGACCGTGAAGACCCGCATGGCCGCATCCAGAATCTGGTCGCGCCTCGGATGCGGGGTGACGTCCCTCTGCGAGAACCGCGGGACGGGATCGGCGGCTGCTCCTGAGGACATGGCGACCATTCTCCCTTGCCGAGATTGTCTAACACGTGTTAGGTTCGCGACTGAATCGATTCAACTCCCCGAATCCGGTCTCACTCGCGCCCTCGGACCTCACGAGCTGGCGCGGCAGTTCACACCCCGTCGTTGGCAAAGATGCCAGAGAGGTCACAAGATGAACGATCCACGAAGACGAGGGCGACGAGCCGTTGCGCTCGGCGCAGCGCTCACCGTCGCCTGCACGCTCGCCGTAGCCGGCCCAGCCGTCGGCGACGAGCACACCACGACCACCAGCGCCATCGACCCCACCGAGTTCGCAGAGCCAGGAGTCGACTTCCGCCCAGGCGTGCGCTGGTGGTGGCCCGGCAACGCGGCCAGCCAGGAGGACCTGCTCGCTCAGGTCGACTACCTGCACGAGAACGGCTTCGGCGCCGTCGAGATCGTGGCCTTCTCGAAGGGGTTCCTGACCGAGGAGGGCATCGCGGGCAACGGCGGCAACGGCGGCTCGATCTACGACGCCGCCCCCGGCTACGACACGGAGGCCGTGCTCGGCTACGAGTCGCCCGAGTACTTCGCGAAACTCGACGCAGTCATCGCCCGCGCCAACGAGCTCGGCATCACCGTCGACCTCAACATCGGCAGCGGCTACCTCGCAAGCGACGACTCCATCGACCTCGAGGACAGCCAGAACACGATGGCGCTGGGCCGGGCCACCGTTCGGGTGGATGCGGCCGGCGCGCTCACCCTCGTGTCCGGTGACGTCTCGGTGCCGACCGGCACGGGCAAGCTCTCGCTCGGCATCCCCAAGGCAGAGGTCAGCCCGTTCTTCGCCTCGGAGAAGTTCGGCTTCGAGTTCGGCGAGTGGAAACCGGAGAACGCGCACCTGAACTCCGTCATGCTCGCCCCGATCACGGGCCAGGGCGCTGACCTGACGACGGCCAACCAGACCCTCACCTCCGACTTCAGCTCGGTCAAGACCTACGAGCAGCAATCGGTGCTCGACCTCGATGCCGCGCAGCTCTCCTACCCGAGCGACGGGCAGACGACCTTCGGCGTCGACACTTCGACCCTCGCGGCGGGCGACTACGAGATCGTCGCGCTCTACAGCGCCACGACGGGCGCGTACGGCTTCAACTCGATCATCGAGAACACGACGACAGACAAGCGCAACTACGTCGTCGACCACCTCAACCCCGTCGCGATCACGAAGCTCGTCAACGGCTGGCTCGGCGAAGCCGCGCTGAACGACATCGTCGAGTCGCGCGACATCCGCGCCGCCTTCAACGACAGCTACGAGTTCTACACCGACCGCCACTACAACGACCTCATCCAGGCCGCGGCGGAGTCGCAGGAGCTGCTCGGCTACGACATCACGCCGTACCTCCCCTCCCTCTACTCCATCTACCAGGACTCGTTCCTCATCGACGGAACCCCCACGGTCAAGCCGGAGTACGCAGCTCTCGGACTGCAGACACCGGAGGTCAGCCGCTTCGGCGGCGGCAGCGGAATGCCGCTGCTCGCCAGCAACCTCAGCGAAGAGGAGTCGCAGCGCATCGTGCACGACTACGGAGTGCTCCTCAACGACTCGTTCCTCCAGGGCCTCGAGGCGTTCTCGAGCACCCTCGGCGAGTACGGCATCGACTACCGCCAGCAGGCGTACAACCCGCCCATCGACACCCTGAAGTCGTCGCAGTACGTCGACATCCCCGAGACCGAGGGCCTCGACGAGTACCAGCTGAAGCGCGTGGCATCCGGAGCACACCTCTACGGCAAGAACCTCGTCACCTCGGAGGTCTTCACGCTGGGCTCGGTGCCGTTCCAGATCACGCCGGAGTTCATGAAGCAGGGCTACGACCTCATGGCCACGAGCGGTGTGAACAACTTCTTCTACCACGGGCTCAGCGCAACCTACAGCGGCAACGACGACCCCGCCTTCACGTCCGACGACAACCTCTTCGCCGAGGAGGGCTGGCGCGCCTGGCCCACGATCGGCGTCGAGATGGCCGACACGGCTGGCATCGCCGACTACTACGCGTCGATGAACGACTACGCGTCGCGCGCCAACTACGTCATGCAGTCGGGCAAGAACAGCAGCGACGTGGCGATCTACATGCCGCTCTTCGGGGCGCTGGCGAGCGGCGGCGGCTTCGGCGGCGGCTCCACGCCGCTCGCATCCGTCACCACGGCCCAGGCCAACGGCTGGGCGTGGGATGCCATCAACGACGACACCATCCAGACGGGCCTGAGCTGGGACGGCTCCCAGCTCGTCGCGAACGGCGGCAACGCATCCTTCGACGCCATGCTCGTCGAGAGCGGCACCGTGCCTCTCGAGACGATGCAGGCGCTGCAGAAGCTCAAGAACGCGGGTGCGCCGATCGTCTTCGTCGATTCGGCTCCCGCCGCGCAGCCCGGCTACGCGGGCGGCGAGTACGCGGCACTGGATGCGCAGGTGTCCGACATCGCCGCCGCCATGGGCGGTGCCATCGAGGCAGCCGCCGTCCCCGCGGCACTCGCGGCCTCGGTCGACGCACCCATCTCCTACGAGGAGAACGCGGACATCCGCTTCGGGCGCCGCACGCTCTCGACCGGAGGCGAACTCGCGTACGTGCGCAACACCTCCGCGGAGGCGGCAACGGGGGTCAGCCTGACGGTCGCCGACGACCTCGACTCCTGCTGGTGGCTCGACCCCGAGACGGGCGAGATCTTCGACGCGGAGGTCGACGGCAACGTCGTCTCGGCGACGCTCGACGCGAGCGGAGCGGTTGTCCTGCTCTGCGAGCCAGCAGGCACCGGCATCGCCGATTCTGCGATCTCCGACGGGACCCCCTCGTCGATCGACACGACCGAGCGCGGTGTCGGCCACCAGCTCGGTGCCTTCTCGCTCGAGGTCACGGCCGACAACCTGGGCACGAACGCACCGGGTGAGCCGAGCACGTCCGAGTACACGGGCGAGGTCCTCGGCGACTGGAGCGCCGACGGGTTCCTCGGCAACGAGCTGCGGTACGTCACCGATTCGGGAACGTACCGAACCACGGTCGAGATCCCGGATGCGGCCGACCTCCTCGAGGGCGGTGCGGTGCTGAACCTCGGCACCGTGAACAACGCGGCGACAGTTCGCGTGAACCCCGGCACCGAGCACGAGCTCGTGACGCAGCTGTACGCCGCGCCGTACGAGGTCGACATCGCGCCGGCGCTCGTGAACGGCTCCAATGTCATCGAGATCGACGTGCAGCCCGTGCAGAGCAACCGCCGCGAAGGCCTCAAGGAGCTGTACAACAGCGACCCGGTCGCCAACGTGAAGTACCAGGCGTACAACAGCGTGCACGGCGGTTCCGGTCTCATCCCGGCCGGCCTCGTCGGCCCGGTCACGCTGAACAGCGCGGTCGAGAGCATCGCTGAGCCGAATCCGACGGGCACTGCGGAGCCCACACCGCAGCCGACCTCCACGGACGGTACCGGGACCACGGCGCCGACGTCGAGCCCCGGCAACGGCGGCGGTGACGGGTCCGGGAACGGCGGATCCGACGCCGGCGGCCAGGACGGCGACCTCGCAACGACGGGCGTCGACGGCAGCCTCGCCGGCTTCCTCGCCCTCCTCGGGGTCGTGCTCGCTGGCACCGGAGCGGCGTTCCTCATCAAGAAGCGCCGCGGACGCGTGACGAGCGAGTAGCCGCTCTCGGTCCGAACGAGATCGCCCGGACGGTCGTCACAGCCCCAGCTGACGACCGTCCGGGCGATCCCGTTGACACGAGAGGCACGACGATTGAGGTCGCCTCGAAGGCAGTGCGAGCCTGTCGACGGACGCGGCAGCCCTCAGCCGCGGCCTCCGATCGTGCTTGCGCGCTCGTGCAGACTGGGCGGCAGGACGATCGTGCGATGCTCGTGCCGATCACCGAGAGCGATCTCCTCCATGAGCAGCTCCGCGCCCACCCTCCCCATCTCGAGGCCGGGCTGCCCGACACTCGTGATGCGGACTGGACTGTCGGTCGACATGCGGTTGTTATCGAAGCCGACGACTGCCAGGTCCTCCGGCACCGAGACGCCTGCCGCCAGAAGCGGTTGCATGGCCCCGAATGCCAGGGCATCGGACGCGCAGACGAGCGCATCCGGCCGCTCGTGTGGCGGGCGCTCGGCCAGCATCACGCCGAGGCTATGGCCTCCACGAACGGTGATGCGTGGCGTCTCGATGGTCTCGATCTCGACACCTCGACTCTCCTCGCAGGCCCGGAGCACACCTCGCCGACGCGCCGCGACCGCGGAGAGCGAGAACGGGCCACCCGCGAAGACGAGCCTGCGACGCCCGAGCGCGATGACGTGCTTCGCCGCCAGGTAGCCACCAAGCTCTTCGTCGGCCACGACCCCGCAGGCGTCGCCGCTTCCCGGCCAGTTGACCTGCACGACCGGCATGCCCCTGCCCCGCGCGTGCTGCGCGGCGTCGAGCGGAGCGTCGAGTGGAGCCAACAGGATGCCGGCCACCTGCGTCTCCTCGAAGAGCTCGATGTGCCCTGTCTGCTTGGCGAGGTCGACGTCGCTGTTGGCGAGAAGGAGTCGCTTGTGCTTCGTGTCGAAGGCCTCCTCCGCCCCTCTGGCGATGTCGAGGAACAGCGAGTTCGCGAGATCGACGATGACGAAACCGACCGTGTCAGCCCGTCCCATGGCGAGCGACCTCGCCGTCCGATTCCGGACGAAGCCAAGCTCCTCGATGGCGCGCTCGACTCGTTCGCGCGTTCCTGCCGCGACGAGGTTCGGGGTATTGAGCACGTTGGAGACGGTCCCCAATGACACCCCGGCGAGACGCGCGACGTCAGTCATCACTGGCCGCGGTCGATCCCTGGTCTCATTGGTCGTCGGTGACATGGATCAGAACTCTATACGACAGGAAAGTTATCCGTTCGCTTGCGAATCGTGCAGGTTCGTGGTTGTCTTTGAAGCGCTTCAAGCACGCGAGGTCGACTCGCCCAATCAAGGAGGATTCATGAAGCGAACCCCTCGGGTCGCGCCAACGCGCTTGACCCTGACCGCTCTCGCGGGAGTCTCTGTACTCGCGCTCACGGCCTGCTCTGGTGGAGGTGGCGCATCCGTCAGTGACGATGAGTTATCCGTCTTCATCAACGTGGAGAACACCGAGGTTCCAGCCGTCCTCGAAACCCTAGCTGGGGACACCTGCTCAGCCGAAGCCGGCGCGCAGCCACTGAGCGTCGAGACCGTCCCCCAGACGAACCTCGACCAGCAGCTCCAGCTCAAGGCAGGACAGGGGGACCTCCCCGTGCTGTTCTCAGCAGGCAACGCACCTGCCCTGACGCAGACACTCGCGGAGTCGGGCAACATCGCCGACTTCGAAGCGCTGCTGACGGAGTCCGGACAGCTCGACAAGATCGAGCCGGCAGCCGTCTCCACGATCGAGAACCTCTACGGCAGCTTCGCCGTGCTCCCCTTCGAGTACAACGTCGAGGGCATCTGGTACAACAAGACGATCTTCGATGAGCAGGGCATCGCCGAGCCACAGACGTGGGACGAGCTCACCGCGGCCTCGGAGAAGCTCGACGCTGCAGGCATTCAGCCGTTCTCCGCGAGTGGAGAGCAGGGGTGGCCGATCACGCGCCTGATCTCGAGCTACCTGTTCCGCACCCTCGGCCCCGACGCGATGCAGAAGGTCGCCGACGGCGAGGCCAAGCTCACCGACCCCGAGTACGTCGAAGCCGCGCAGGCGATCGCCGACCTCGGCGCCGCCGGCTACTTCGGTCAGGGCGTCGGTTCGATCGACATGGCGACGTCCGAGAACCAGTTCCTCAACGGCAGCGCCGCGATGTTCTACATGGGCAGCTGGTTCCTCAGCGGCCTCAACGACCCAGAGGCGAACCGGATCGGCGTCGAGAACGTCGGCTTCATGCCCTTCCCCGGCGTCGAAGGCGGCGCAGGCGACCGCTCCCAGCTGGCCGCGAACGTGGGCCTCCCACTCACGATGAACGCGAACGCCACGGGAGAGAACTCCAAAGCATGGCTGAGCTGCATCGTCGAGAACTACGGCAGCACCGCGCTCGCACAGGAGAACCGCGTCTCCGGCTTCGCGCTCTCCGAAGAGGTCGCCGACGTGCCACCGCTGACACAGCTGGTCCAGGACCAGATCGCTGAGACAGAGACCACCGTGCTCTGGTTCGAGGCGCTCTTCTCCCCTGAAGCGACGACCACGAGTCAGCGCAATGCCGCCCAGCTCGTGACGGGCAGCATCACCGCTGAGGACTTCATGGCGCAAGTCCAGGCCGACCTGGGCTAAGTCCCCGCGAGGTGCGGGAGCGTCCGCTCCCGCACCTCCACCGGATTCGGAGATACACATGAAAAACGTGCTCGGCGACAAGCGCACGATCGCCATCCTGCTCGGCCCCGCACTCCTCGTCTACTCAGTCGTGATGCTCGTGCCGGTGCTCGTCTCACTCGGGTACACCCTCTTCGAGGGGAACGCGATCGTCGGCTTCACCTTCGTGGGCTTCGACAACTTCGTGCGACTGTTCGGCGACTCCGAAGTCCACGCAGCCCTCCTCTTCACTCTGAAGTACGCGGTCGTCGTGACCATAGGCCAGGTGCTCTTCGGGTACGGCCTGGCACTGCTCTACGCCTTCGCGCTGAAGCGGGCCTCGGGCCTCATCCGGACACTCGTCTTCTTCCCGGTCGTCATGCCGACCGTCGCCGTGGCCTTGCTCTTCCAGCAGCTCTTCTCCGTCGCCCCCACGCAAGGTGTCGTGAACTCCTTCATCACCTCATTCGGTGGCGTCCCGCTCGACTGGTTCGGCGACGGCGGCAGCGCCTTCTTCGTGATCGCGATCATGGACATCTGGCGCTCCATGGGCTTCTACGGCGTGCTCCTCTACTCAGGGCTCATCGACATCCCCGAAGACGTCATGGAATCCGCCAGACTCGACGGAGCCAGCGGGTGGAAGCTCATCCGCCACATCGTGCTTCCGCTCTCGCTGCCCGTCCTCATCTCCTCGCTGATCTTCTCGATCAACGGAACGCTCAAGGTGTTCGACAGCGTGCTCGCACTCACGAACGGCGGGCCCGGCAGCACCACGAGCCCCCTGACGATCGCGATGTTCGACCAGTCCTTCACCTACGGCCAGTACGGCTACGGCTCGACGATCGCGATGCTCCTGACGATGGTGTGCCTCGCCGTCACGTTCGTCGTCTTCCGCGGGGCCGCCCGCAACCGACAGAGGGCCGCATCATGACCACGACCAACAGCTTCTCGCCGGCCCGTGTCCGCCGGCTGCTCGGCCGGATCCCGGTCTGGATCGGCGTCGCCTTCCTCCTCGTCATCGTCGGCTACCCGCTGCTCTGGCTCCTCCTCGGCTCCTTCAAGACGCAGCGCGAGTTCCTCGAAGAACCCACCTGGGCGATGCCGGAGCAATGGAACTTCGACAACTACAGCGTCGCGTGGGAGACGGCCGGCCTCGGCCAGACGTTCCTGAACAGCGCAGTCGCCGTCCTGCCCTCGCTCTTCCTGATGCTCCTCCTCGGCACGGCCGCGGCGTTCGCGCTGGAGGTCATGGTGTGGAAGGGGCGCAGCAACGTGCTGCTCATCTTCCTCGCCGGCATCATGGTGCCGACCCAGATGATCCTGCTCCCGCTCTTCAGTGCCTACTTCCAGATCGGCCTCACCGGCACCCTCTGGACGCTGATCATCACCTACACCGCGACCGGGCTCCCGCTGACCGTGTTCCTGATGGCGACCTACTTCCAATCCATCCCCAGAGAGATCTTCGAAGCGGCGACCATCGACGGAGCATCCGTCATCAGGCAGTTCTTCTCCATCGGACTGCCGATGATGAAGAACGGCCTGTTCACCGTCGGGCTCGTGCAGTTCTTCTTCTTCTGGAACGACCTGCTCATCGCGCTCACCTTCGCGAACTCCGGCAGCATCCGCACGCTGCAGCTCGGCCTCCTCAACTT
Source organism: Pseudoclavibacter sp. 8L (assembly GCF_902506465.1). NCBI lineage: Bacteria > Bacillati > Actinomycetota > Actinomycetes > Micrococcales > Microbacteriaceae > Pseudoclavibacter > Pseudoclavibacter sp. 8L. The sequence goes on from NZ_LR733191.1 coordinate 21,026, forward strand.
CAACGGGAACTTCGGCACGACGCAGTACGGTCCGCTCTTCGCGGCCGTCAGCATCAACGTGTTCGCACTCCTGATCGTCTACCTCATCCTCAATCAGCGAATCCAGAAGGGCCTCACGGCCGGAGCGGTCAAGGGATGAGCATCAACACTCCGAACAGGAACACCGTGCACGTCACTCCCCCCACGATCGAGCACCTCCGCGAGAGCATCGGCATCGGCACCCCCACCCCTCGACTCAGCTGGAAGATCAGCGCCGCTCCCGGGTGGACACAAGATGCCTGGGAGCTCGAAGTGGATCGCGGCGGGCAGCTCAGCCGGTCAGGTGGTCGAGGCCACGAGCAGGTTCTCGTGTCGTGGCCGTTCGAGCCGCTTCTCTCCCGTGAGTCAGCAGCCATCCGTGTCCGCGTGCTCGGCGGCGGCACGTGGTCCGCCTGGAGCGACGCCACAACGGTCGAGGTCGGCCTCCTCGAGGAGGCCGACTGGCAGGCGATGCCCGTCGGCGCAGCCTGGGAGGAAGAGGCCGGGACCGACCGGAGGCCATCCCTCGTCCGTCGCGAGTTCCACCTCGCGAAGCCCGTCCGAAGCGCCCGCCTGTACGTCACCGCGCACGGTCTCTACGAAGCGGAGATCAACGGGCAGCGCGTGGGCGACCACGAGCTGTCTCCAGGCTGGACGAAGTACGACGACCGCCTCATCTACTGGACCTTCGACGTCACCCAGCACGTCCAGCAGGGCGCGAACGTCATCGGCGCCTGGCTCGGGGACGGCTGGTACCGCGGCCGGCTCGGCTTCAACGGCGGCTACCACGACCTCTACGGCACCGACCAGTCCCTCATCGCTCAGCTCGAGATCGAGCACACCGACGACTCCCGCCACGTCGTCGCGACCGACGCCGATTGGGTAGCGGCGCTCAGCCCGATGACCAGCGCCGGCCTCTATGACGGCGAGAAGCACGACACCCGCGAGGAACAGGACGGGTGGAGCACACCCGGTGCCTCCGATGACGGATGGACCCCCGTCAAAGTCCGCTCTCGCGACGCCGCCACTCTTGTCGCGCCGTCGCTCCCGCCGGTGCGATGCACGCAGGAGATCGAGCCTGTCTCGGTCACTCGAACCGCAGAGGACTCCCACCTCATCGACTTCGGGCAGAACCTCGTCGGTCGGCTCCGCGTCGAAGTCGACGGGCCGGCCGGACACCGCATCGAGCTGCGTCACGCCGAGGTGCTCGAGCACGGCGAGCTGGGCGTCCGCCCGCTCCGCCTCGCTGACGCCCACGACATCATCACCCTGGATGGCCGCGGCCCACGCCTGTGGGAGCCGAAGTTCACCTTCCACGGCTTCCGCTATGCCGTCATCACCGGCCTTGCGGAGCTGCCCGTCGGAGGTGTGATCGCGCGCGTGCTGCACAACGACATGGAGCGCACGGGAACGCTCACCACCTCATCCGATGACCTGAACCGGCTGCACGAGAACGTCGTCTGGGGCATGCGCGGCAACTTCCTGTCGATCCCCATGGATTGCCCGCAGCGCGACGAGCGGCTCGGCTGGACGGGCGACATCCAGGTCTTCGCCCCCACCGCGTCCTTCCTCTACGACTGCGCCGGGTTCCTGGAGAGCTGGCTCGCGGACCTCGCCCTCGAGCAGCTGCCCGACGGCACCGTGCCGTGGTTCGTGCCCGTCGTCCCGGGCGGGCCCACCTGGACCCCAATCGAGACCGGCGCTGTGTGGGGCGACGCCTCTGTGCTCACTCCTCTGGTGCTGCACGAGCGATTCGGCGACCGCGGCATCCTCGCGCGTCAGTTCGAAAGCGGGCGAGCTTGGGTCGACCGGATGATCCTCCAGTCGGGCGACTCGCGACTCTGGAAGTCGGCACACCAGCTCGGAGACTGGCTGGACCCTGCTGCTCCGCCTCATGACCCGGCAGACGGGCAGACCGACAAGTACCTCGTCGCCTCTGCGTACTTCGCGTACACGACGAGGCGTCTCGCCGACATCGCCATCACCCTCGGCCGAACCTCGGAAGCGAGCAGGTACGCGACGATCGCGTCCCAGGCGCGCGACGCATTCCGCGGCGAGTACGTCGTGGATGGCGGCCTGCTCACGAGTGACGCGCAGACCGCATATGCACTCGCCATACGCTTCGATCTCCTCTCGGCCTCGGAGAAGCAGGTTGCGGGTGCACGGCTGGCCCAGCTCGTGCGCGAGGCGGGCCACCGCATCGCGACGGGTTTCGCCGGAACGCCCGTCATCAGCGACGCCCTCACCGCAACCGGGCACCTCGACGATGCGTACGCACTGCTCCTCGAGGACTCGTGCCCGTCCTGGCTCTACACCGTGCGCATGGGCGGCACCACGATCTGGGAACGGTGGGATTCGATGCTCCCCGACGGCAGCATCAACCCGGGTGAGATGACCAGCTTCAACCACTACGCGCTGGGCTCCGTGGCCGATTGGATGCACCGCACCATCGGGGGGCTGGCTCCCGCGCAGCCTGGCTATCGGCGGGTCGTCTGGGCGCCACAGCCCGGCGGCGACCTCACGAGCGCGACGATCGCCTTCGATTCCAGGTACGGGAGGATCACTGGCTCGTGGACGCGAACCCTCGAGGGGGTCAGCTACGAGCTGCAGCTTCCGACCGGCGTCACGGGGCAGGTACGACTCCCAGGGGCCGATGAGCGATTCGAGCTCGTGTCTGGCGCGAAGTTCGAGCACCGCGTCGCGGCCCCCGCACTCGAGACGCGGGTGCGCTAGGGAGAGCTGGCTCACCGTGTCCGGCACGATCTCCCTCGCACGCGACCCCAGAGCGCAGCTCGTGCTCGGGACGCTCGGCTTCGGCACGAAGCAGGACCGGGATGCTTCGTTCGCCCTCCTCGACGCGTTCGTCGAGGAGGGCGGGCGGACCATCGACACGGCGCACGTGTATGGCGATTGGGAGCATGCGGCCCCGCCGAGTGCGAGCGAACGCATGCTCGGTGCATGGCTGTCGTCCAGGGGCATGCGCACAGTTGTCAACGCCACGACCAAGATCGGCCACCCCTCGCTGGATGACCCCGCGGTGACGCGCCTCGACCCCGAGTCGCTGCGCCTCGACATCGAGGAGGCACGCGACAACCTCGGGCTCGAGACGATCCCGTTGGTGTACCTGCACCGGGACAGCACCGCGATACCCCTCGAAGAGCTCCTGGCGCCGTTGGAGGAGTTCACCCGAGCAGGCCTTATCGGTGCGTACGGCGCCTCGAACTGGACGACCACGCGTCTTCGGGAGAGCCGTGTGGTCGCGGCGGCTCGCGGCTGGACCGGATTCGTGGTCAACCAGCCCAGCTGGGGGCTCGCGCGCCCGCTCGAGACGGCACTCCCGACCGGGATGGTGGCGATGGACGGGACGATGCATCGTTTCCACGAGCAGTCGGGCCTTCCAGCCAGCCCCTACTCGTCGCAGTCGAAGGGGTATTTCTCGCGCTGGAGGCGCGGTCCAGCTGACGCGACGGTTCGGCTCTTCCACGACAACCACAACAGGGCGACCGCACGGCTGCTCGACGAGCTCGCGTCTCTCTACGGCGTACCCGCGACCGAGTTGTCGGTCGCCGTTCTCCTCGCCTCTGCGTTTCCAGGCTCTCCGGTCATTGGCGCTGGCACCGTCGAGCAACTGCGATCCAGCTTCCGCGCCGCCTCGGTGGGCTTGTCTGCGGCCCACCTCGAGGCCGTTCGCACGCTCTGCAAATTGCCCGTTGTGTAACAGCATGGCGACTGATAATTTCGTGTCACCCGGATGTTGAAGCGTTTCAACACATCGCTGCGTTCATCGACGAACGCCCCATCCGCGTGCCTCCACTCCCGATGAAGCACCTCAACGAAGAGAACGGAAGATCGCACTTGATATCGAAGACCCCCCACGGCAGAGGCCGATCATTCAAGGCCGCGACAGCCCTGACGCTCGGCACCTGCCTCTTCGCAGGATCCTTCGTGAGCGCGCAGCTCGCCATCGCCGCTCCGACCGACACCACTCCTGTCGTACTTCAAGTCGACCGCCAGGAGTCCCCCATCCTGGTCGACTCCACACCGAGCTTCAGCTGGCAGATGGATGCGGCGCATCGCGGCGCCGCACAGACCGCCTACCGCCTCGTGGTCGCGACCTCGGCCGAGAAGGCCTCCAACGGCGAGGGTGACGTCTGGGATTCCGGCGTCGTCGAATCAAACGCCAGTTCAGCGGTTGCCTACGCTGGCCCCGAGCTGTCGCCGAAGACCAGCTACTTCTGGGCCGTGCAGGTGACGGATGAGCGCGGGGAGACGCTGCCCACCGCCACGTCGTCCTTCCGGACCGGGCTCAAGGCGACCGACGGGAGCACAGGTTGGAACGGCGCCCAGTGGATCACCCAGCCAGGCGCCGAGCCCTCGCTCGCTGACGATCGCTCGCTCGCAACGACGTTCGATGTCTCGACGAGGTTCCAGATCCTGCAGGGGTCCGCCGGCCTCACCTTCAACGGGATCGACGACGACTTCATCCTCCTCAACGTGGCTGAGGTCGACGGTCAGTACCGGCTGAAGCTACACGAGGGCAGCGCACAGGGCATCCGAGACTTCACCCGTGACAACGGCGCGGCCGAGAACACGGACAGCCCCCGTGGCTTCGACCCCGTGAATGTCGACGTCGCACTCGACGGCTTCGACCCCGCCGCCGAGCACACGCTCACGGCGAGCCTCGTCGGAGGCGGAGGGGTCTTCCCCTCCGGGTCGACGTGGAAGATCAGCCTCGACGGTGCAGTGCTCGCCGAATTCGAGCTGCCGGGCAACCGGCAGATGGTGCGAGCGGGTCTTGTCGGCCTGTACAACGACAACGGGACGAGCGCCAAGTACACCGATGTCTCCCTGACGGTGCCCGATGCGGCCGAGAAGCTCGAGGAGACCCAAGCGAAGCTCACCGCAGATCCCAGCGCATCCGCCTTCGCTGAAGCCGACGGTGCGAAGATCGCCGACGGCTGGATCACGGTTGCGGACAGCCTCGCTCAGGAGGCCGACACAAGTGCGTCGGATGGCCTCTTCCGCGAGGAGTTCACCACCAGCGGGAAGACAGTCGAGTCGGCCCACCTCTACGCGAGCGCCCTCGGCGTCTACGAATTCGAGCTCAACGGCGAGAAGGTCGGTGACTCCTACCTGGCGCCTGGCACCTCCGACTTCTTCAAGACAGCGCTCTACAACGCCTACGACGTGACCGATCAGATCGCGGCCGGCGACAACGCGATCGGCGCGCAGCTCAGCGATGGCTGGTACTCGGGATCCTTCGGCGCGCTGCAGAAGCCTTACGGAGCGCAACCGGCGCTCATGGCGAACCTCGAGATCACCTACACCGACGGCAGCACCGAGTCGGTCGCGACGGGACCCGATTGGTCGTACTTCGGCGAGGGCCCGATCACCGACAGCAACCTCATGGACGGCGAGAACTACGACGCTCGGCTCGAGCCAGCAGTCGCAGGATGGTCGCAGGGCGGCTTCGATGAATCAGGCTGGGCAACACCCGCAACCACCTCGCTGCCCGCAGGACTCAAGGTCGTCGGCGACAGCGCATCCGCGATCAAGAAGGTTGAGGAGCTCTCGCCCGTCTCCCGCACGGTCGATGCAAACGGCAACCTCGTCTTCGACTTCGGCAAGAACATCGTCGGCAACGTCGCGATCAACGTGTCTGGGCCCGCCGGTTCGACTGTCGAGCTCAACTACGGCGAGATGCTGAACGACAGCAGCGCAACAGCCGACGGCCCCGCGGGCACGATCTACAACGAGAACTTCCGCTCGGCGAAGGCCAACGACTTCTACACGATCGGCGACTCGGGCTCCGGCTCGTTCGAGCCGACGTTCACCATGCACGGCTTCCGCTACCTCGAGGTCTCCGGCTTCGACGGATTCGACGCGAACTCTGTCGACACAGGCGACGTCACGGCGCACGTGCTGAGCTCAGCCACCGAGCTGACGATGGACCTCGAGACGTCGAGCGACGGTCTCAACGCCCTGCACGAGAACACGATCAACGGCCTGCGCGGCAACTTCAACTCGATCCCGACCGACACTCCGGCCCGTGACGAGCGGATGGGCTGGCTCGGGGACATCCAGGTGTTCACGTCGACCGCATCCATGACCGCGGATGTGCGCAACTTCCTGCAGAAGTACACGGAACTCGACCTCGCGGACGCGCAGTTCGCGGACGGCCAGTACCCGCGCTTCGCGCCGTACCACTCCGGCTGGGAGTTCGTGCACGGCACGTCCGACCCGTGGACAGACGCCAGCATCATCGTGCCCTACGAGCTGTGGAGGGCGTACGGCGACACCGAGATCCTCGAGGTCAACTACGAGCAGATGAGTGCCTACGCGACGGCGCTCAACGAGGGCCCGCGCGGGTTCGTGCTCGGCGACTGGCTGTCGTTCGCGAAGACCGACACCGAGTTCGTGATGCAGGCGTACAAGGTGCACACGATCGCACTCATGGCCGAGGCCGCAGAGGCCCTCGGCAAGACCGAGGACGCGCAGAAGTTCAGCGGCTGGCACCAGGACTGGAAGAACACCTTCGTCTCCACCTACTTCCCGAGCGGTGGCTCGCAGATCGAAGGCGTCGACCTCGAGACGCAGGCCGCCTACGCCATCGTGCTCGACTTCGGCCTCTACCCGGATGGCAGCCAGGCTGGGCTCGCCGAGCGCCTCGCACAGCTGAGTCTCGCCGGCGAGAACGGAGAGCCCGCGCTCACGACGGGCTTCCTCGGCACTCCTGCCATCCTGCCGGCGCTCTCCGGCAGCGGCCAGCTCGACGCCGCCTACGACCTCGTGCTCAGCAACGCCTACCCGAGCTGGCTGTACACGGTCGACCAGGGCGCCACGACCTACTGGGAGCGCTGGAACTCGTACACGCTCGAGGACGGCTTCGGCGACGTGAGCATGAACTCGTACAACCACTACGCCTACGGCGCGGTCAGCGAGTGGATCTACAACACGGTCGCCGGCATCAACCAGGACCCGGCGAACCCCGGCTATCAGCACTCCGTGCTCAAGCCGCAGCCGGATGCCGACGGCCGCGTCACGTGGTCGAATGCCGCGTTCACCACGAACTACGGCACGCTCGTCTCCGACTGGACGACCGAGAACGGCGCGTTCGAGTACCACGTCGTGGTTCCCGCGAACTCGTCCGCGACGGTCTACGTGCCAGTTGCCGACGAGAGCATGACCGTGCTTGAGGGCGGACTCGCCGCGGCCGATGCCGAGGGCGTCACGCTTGTGGGCATCGAGAACGGGACGGCTCAGCTCGAAGTCACCTCCGGCAGCTTCGACTTCACGGTCGGTGTCGCCCCGGAGCCGACAACTGAGCCCACGCCCCAGCCGACCTCCACCGACGGCACCGGGACCACGGCGCCGACGTCGAGCCCCGGCAACGGCGGCGGCAACGGGTCCGGGAACGGTGGATCCGACGCCGGCGGCCAGGACGGCGACCTCGCAACGACGGGCGTCGACGGCAGCCTCGCCGGCTTCCTCGCCCTCCTCGGGGCTGTCCTCGCAGGAACCGGAGCGGCGTTCCTCATCAAGAAGCGCCGAGGACGCGTGACGAGCGAATAGGCGCAAGCGGACCGACAAAGACGCCCGGGCGGAAGGACTGGCACTCATCAGTTCATCCGCCCGGGCTTTTCTGCACCCCTGGCGGCTGCCGACGCAAGGGCGGTCTGCTCGCGCGAAGGCGGCAGCTTCAACCGGGGTTCAGCGCGTGCCCTCGAGCTCGGTCAAGACGGCGTCGATCGTCTCGACGATCTGGTCGCACTGTGCCGGCGAGATCGGGAGTGGTGGCCGGATCTTCAGCGATGCCGCGCTTGGTCCTGAGGCGCTGATGAGCACGCCTGCTTGACGCATGCCGTTCACCACCCGAGCGGCGAGCTCCGGGTCCGGGGTTGTCGGCGTGCCGAGATCGAGGGCCGCGAAGAGCCCGGCACCGCGTGCGTGCTGTGCGGATTCGTGGCTCCGGACGAGCTCCTGCAAGCCGTCCAGGAGCCGCGTTCCCATCGTGGCCGCGTGGGCGACGAGCTCGTCGCCCTCGATCACGTCGAGCACCGCCGTGGCTGCGGCAATCGAGACGGGGTTGCCGGCGAAGGTGTTGAAGTATCTGACTTCGGCGCCGAACGATGCTTGGGCATCCACAGTGCCCACGACGGCCGCGATGGGCATGCCGTTGCCCATCGGCTTGCCCAGGACGACGAGGTCGGGGACGATCCCGTGACGCTCGAACCCCCACCACGTTCCCGTGCGCCCGAATCCGGGCTGCACCTCGTCGGCGATCCAGAGCGCCCCGAGTTCCCGGACCACGGCTTCGGCGGGCTGCAGGAAGCCCAATGGATGGGTCTGCACGCCGTCACTCGAGAAGATCGAATCGAAGACGACTGCGGCAACCCCCGCCCCGGATTCCTCGAGCAGCGCGGCGGCCGCCCTCACATCCTCCGCGAGCTTGGCGCCGACCTGATCGGGCGGGGTCGTCGCGGTATCGATAGACGGGATGGTGACGACGTCGGGCCCCAGCGGGTTGTTCGGGCCGAGAGACGGGGACATGCCTGCGGCCGTCACTGTCGTGCCGTGGTACGCGTGCTCGGAGATGATGAGCCCCCGGCGTCCGGTGCGATGGCGAGCGATGCGAACCGCGAGATCGACGGCTTCGCTGCCCGTGCAGGTGTAGGTGATCCGCTCCAGCGATGCGGGGAAGTGCCCGAGCAGTCGTTCCGAGTAGTCGAGGATGGATTCGGTGAGGTACCTGGTGTGCGTGTTCAGCGTCTGCAGCTGCGCGCTCACGGCGGCAGTCACGGCCGGGTGACTGTGCCCGATGACCGGAACGTTGTTGTAGGCGTCGAGGTAGGTTCGCCCATCGATGCCGAGCAGCTCAAGACCGCTCGCCGATGCAAGCGCGACCGGCTCGTCATAGAAGAGGCGGTAGGACGGTCCGAGCGCTCGGTCTCGACGCGCGACGAGTTCGGCGATCCTCGGCTCGAGGCGCGTGCCCTTCGCGGGGTCGAATCCGTTTGCCATGTGGACGCCTGCACCGGTGGCTTGCTGCACGATGTCGTGTTCCTCTCTAGAGATCGCCGTGGGTCGGTTTCCCGCCCACCAGCGTGGTCAGGACCCGCGTCTTGCTGAGTTCATCCGGGGTCGAGGTGAGTGGTGATCGATCGAGGACAGCGAGATCAGCGAGTTGTCCGCGCCAGAGAGAGCCCGTGTCACGGCTCCCCGTGGCCTTTGCCGCATCTCGCGTGTACGAGGCGAGCGCCTGCTGCGCGGTCAGCCGCTCCTGCGGAGCGAACTCCTGCCCCGAGGCGGTTCGCCGCTCGATGAGCGTGCGCATCGCAAGGAACGGGTTGCCGTCGATGCACGGGCGATCCGAGCTTCCCGCAACGAGCACACCCGCATCGAGCAGGCTCCGTGCTCGATAGATGCCAGGAACGCGCTCCTGCCCCATCGACTTCACGAACTCGTCGCCGAACCTATGCACGAACATCGCCTGAGGAGTGACGGCGATCCCGAGTCGGGCGAGCCGTGGAAGCTGGTCGTCTCGCAGGTAGCTCGCGTGTTCGATCCGGTGCGGCGTCGACGGCGTCCCGTTCGCCGCGATGGATGCTTCGATCGCGTCCATGGCCAGGTCTATCGCCGCATCCCCGATGGCGTGGGCAGCGATCGACCACCCGCTTGCGGCCGCCGCCAGGATCTTGCGCGTGATGTCCTCGGCATCGCCTTGCAGGAAGCCCGTATTGTCAGGCTCGCCGCAGTACGGGGCGGACATCGCTGCGGTGCGCCCAGTCAGGGAGCCATCCACGAAGAGCTTCAGCGGACCGAGACGGAGCCGGTCATCTCCGAGTCCTGTTCGAGCGCCGAGGGACAGACCTATCGAACCTGGGGTTGCCGGATTACCGTGCGCGAGTTCGAAGGAGTCCAGCGTTGGCATGACCTGCGCCCTTGCCCGCAGCACTCCGCAGTCTCGGGCCATCTGGTAGGCGCCGAGCTCGGCGGTGCTGTTGCCGATCCACCCCGCCCCGATGCCGGCCTCCGTGAAGGAGGTGATGCCCTCGGACGCGTAGATGCTGGTTGCCAGGTCGAGCGAACGGACGATGTCGGCGTGGGACATCGGCTTGAGGAGGTCGAGAACAAGAGCCTGCGCCGTTTCCTCCAGACGGCCGGTCACCTGACCGCGGGAGTCGCGCTCGATGCGGCCACCATCGGGATCAGAGGCGTGGAGAGCGCCAGACCTTCGGAGCGCTTCAGTGTTGGCGATCACGGCATGCCCCGAGGACTGCTTGATCACGGCAGGGCGCCCTGCCGTGACGGCGTCGAGGGACGCCAGATCGGGGTACGCACCGCCGACGAGGTGCTGGTTGTAGCCGGCCGCCTGCACCCACTCCCCCGCAGGCACTGTCTCCGTGTGGGCCGCGATCAGCGTGAGCGCCTCGTCCACAGTGCGAATACGCGACAGGTCGAGATCGATCTGCGTGCGGCCGAACCAGGTCGTGTGGCAGTGCGCGTCGATGATCCCGGGGATGACCGTCACCTCCCCCAGGTCCACACGACGGGTCGCCTCGACGCCGTCGAGATCTTCATCAAGGCCCACGACTCGACCCTGGTGGATGCCGAGGCGCCGCGCTTGCGGTCGTCGCTCGTCCATCGTGATGATGTCGGATGCCTCGATGACAAGATCGATCTTCACGCGTTCGCTCGATCCGCCGCGACGACGTTGTCGACGATCCGAAGACGTCCTCCGAAGTACCCGCCCAACGCGGTCAGCACTGCGACGAGAACCAGAAGCAGCGCGGCGATCCAGGACCCACCGCCGGTCACTCCGAGCAGGGCAGTCGCGATGAGCGGCAGGAACCCGCCGATCGCGCCGGCGATGTTGAAGCTGAGTGAGACGCCGGAGTACCGCTGCTCAGGCGGGAAGAGCTCGCTGAGCAGGGTTCCAGCCGCCGCGTAGACGATGTCGATGGAGGCGGTGCCGATCGTGATGGCGAGTGCGATCAAGAGGAACTCCCCCGTGTCGATCAGCCAGAAGACTGGGAACGCGACCACCGCGGTGACGATGCCGCCAACGACGCTCATACGCCCCGCGCCGAAGCGCTCGGTCAGGCGCCCGCAGATCAGGAGCGCCCCGATCTGGACGACCGCGGCGATCAGGGTGGCATTCACCAGCCACTCTCGCGGCAGGCCGAGCGTGGTGGTCCCGTAGCCGACGACGAAGGTCGTCATGATGTAGAAGCCTGCGACGCCGAGGAGGCTCGCGCCGATTCCCGCGAGAAGCCGGCCGGGCGAACGCCGGAACACGACGAGTGCAGGAACCTTGGGCATCGACTCGGCCCGCTTCGCGAGCTCGAGGAACACCGGGGACTCCTCCATGCGGTTGCGCATCCAGAGGGCGATGAGCAGCAGCGGGAACGCGGCGAGGAACGGCAGGCGCCATCCCCAGGCGTCGAACGATTCGGGCGGCATGAGGAGGACAAGAGCGATCGCTCCGGAGGACAGCAGGGTGCCGACCGGGGAGCCCAGCTGCGGAAGGGCAGCGAAGCGGCCCCGTTGCTCGATCGGCGCGTGCTCGACGGCCATGGTCACGGCTCCGCCCCATTCTCCGCCGACCGCGAGCCCCTGCAGGAGACGCAGGACAGCGAGCGCGATAGGAGCGAGGACGCCGATGGCAGCGTAGTCGGGCAGGAATCCGATGAGCCCGGTCGCGACCCCGATCAGGACCACGGTCAGGATGAGGGCGGGCTTGCGTCCGATCCGGTCCCCGATCGCCCCGAAGAGCACCGCTCCGATCGGACGGGCGACGAAACCGACGCCGAACGTCGCGAAGGCGGCGAGCAGGGCGGCGACCGGATCGAGGGTCGTGAAGTAGAGGCGGTTGAACACGATGGCCGCGGCCGTGCCGAACAGGAAGTAGTCGTACCACTCGAGCGCGGTACCAGCGAACGCAGCGACGGCGATGCGGCGAGCATCGGTCGTCGTCACGGTGATTGACTTCGTCGTCATGTGGGGAACCCTTCATTGATCACCAATAATGGAAGCTTCGCAGAGCGGTCACGGGGTGTCAACTGCCACATACGCGCAATGACAGTGTTCTTGTTTCGTGTTACAGCGGTATTTCAAACCCCTCGGCCTTGCAACAGGATCTTTGATGATCAATACTTGGCAACCATGAAGACTTCTGACTTCGCCACCGTCGGCGACCGGTCCGCACCTGTTCCCCCGAATCTCGAGCTTCGACAGGTGGCGAGGATCGCAGCGAGCACTCACGGGCTCGACGTGCGGAGCGCGAGTGCGCTCGGAGGCGAGTGGGCCAGCAATGCTCGCCTCGACCTTTCCGACGGGACCAGTCGGATGTTCAAGGCGGTTGGGGCACGCGACGCTCATCACGCCGAGCAGCTGCGCGCGCGCCTGGAATGGAGAAGCTCCCTGGCCCGCACGGCGGCCACCGTAGGAATCCCCGCCGCCCTGCCGGAGCCCTGTCTCGTCGGTGGCGATGTCGCGATCCTCGAGCACGACGACTCGACGCTGCTCGTCGTCGTCTCCGAGTGGATGCCCGGCATCCCGTTCGCGGAATACCGCCCGACCCCGCTGAACGCCGCGTCGACCCGTCGCGAGATCGGTCGGGCAGCAGCCGCGATGGTCGAGGCGCTCTCGGGACACCCGGGCTCGCAGGAGGATATCCAGCACGAATGGGCCTTCGAGACGATGCCTGAGACGATCCGGGGCGCCCTGGGAACGGACGCTGCGCGCACGAGGATCTCCGAGACGGACCGCTCTTGCGTCGAGAGGCTCATCAGCCGATTCGAGGGGCTGCATGAAGTCGTGCTCGCAGCACCGCACGGCCTCACGCACCACGACTTCAACGATTTCAACCTTCTCGTCGATCCCGAAACAGGCCACCTCACCGGTGTCGTGGACTTCGACGACGCTCGACTGGCGCCGCTGATGTCCGAGGTGAGCATCGCAGCGGCGTACGCGATGCTGGGAGCAGACGCAGACCCGCTCGCGGCGCTCAGCGACGTCGTCGACGGCGCGTCGGAGGTGCGCGCGTGGTCCGATGACGAGGTGTCGGCGATCTTCGCGGGCGCGGCCGTGCGTCTCTGCCTGAACGCGGTGGTGTGGACCGTGCGATCCGAGGGTCACAACGCGAGCTACGGAGCCGCACGCATGGCACGCACCTGGCCGATCGTGCGCCTTCTGGCAGCAACGGGGGTCGAAGACGGCACCGAGGTTGTGCATGGGACGTCAGCTGGTCGCGCAGAATGATCCCATGACCGAGGCAGCAGTCCCCACCCACGCGTCCACGGAGAACAAGGAAGCTCTCCGCGGCGCTGAAGGCACCGCGGAGTCGATCGCGACGCTGCTCGGGGATGAGATCTACCAGGGCAAGCACGCACCGGATGCACCGCTGCGGGAGATCGCGCTTGCGACCCGACTGGGGGTCTCGAGGCGCTCGGTCCGGGAGGCGCTCCTCCTCTTGGAGCGCCGAGGCCTGGTCCTCCACGAGCACAACCGCGGCGCGCGAGTGCGCCGCATGCGCCAGGCCGATGTCCTGGATCTGTACCGCGTCAGGCGCATCCTCGAGGTGCAGGGTGCCCGAGCGGCGCCGACCGCGTCCGTCGCAGCACGCACCCACCTGGCCCGTGCGTACGAGACTCTCGTGGCCAGCGGCGAATCGAACGACTCCTTCGAGATCATTCGTGCTGACCTCGCCTTCCACGGTGCCGTCGTCGGGCTCGCGGACAGCCCTCGCATCGACGAGTTCTTCCGCCACATCGGCGATGAGATGCGGTTCGCGATCGCCCTGCTCCGCGAGGACGAGACACGATCGGGAGTGGCTGACATCGACGTCGTCGCCGACCACTCGGCCATCTACCGGCACCTGCTGGACGGGGACGTGGTGGAGGCGCAGCTCGCGATCCTGCAGCACATCGAGTTCAACGAGCGCCGACTCCTGCGGCTCGTCGCAGCCTGATCCCGAGGGCAAACGCTCGACACCATCGCCGCAACGAAAGCCGCTGGCGGAGCACCCGAGAGCGCCGTGGGCTGGACCCGTCGGCGCAACCACAAGGAGTCCCGATGAAGATCACGACCACGACCCTGGAGATGCTCGAGCAGCCCCGAGACGAGCCTCGGGCGTTTCCCGACGACGTCCGCCTCGACCGAGCGAGTTCGATCTCGCCGGAGTACGCACGGTTCCTCTACGGACTTGTCGGCGGGCCATGGTTCTGGACCGAGCGTCTCGACTGGACGAGGCACCGGTGGGTGGATGAGCTCGCCGAGCCAGGCACCGAGTTCTGGATCCTCTACGGCGACGGCAATCCGCTCGGTTACGTCCACCTCCAGCCGAAGCCGTCCGACAAGGGGACCGAGGTGGAGATCGGATACTTCGGCCTCGCCGAGGCGGCCCAGGGTCGCGGCCTCGGGGGACGATTGCTCGAGCACGGCGTACTCGCCGCGTGGACGCTGTCGGAGCGCGCCCAGCTCGCACCCGTCTCACGGGTGTGGGTGCACACCTGCACCCTCGACGGCCCGCTCGCCCTGGCGAACTACCAAGCACGTGGATTCGTGATCACCGGAACCGAGGAGACCTTCGAGGACCTCCCAGATCGACCGGTCGGGTCCTGGGTTTCCACGGGTGGGCGGGCAGCGCAGCCATAACCGCCGGACACAGGGGCAGCGGCTAGCGTGAAATGCATGCCGGATGCTCTGCCAGACCAGCCCACACATGACGCGCCACGCGACCGAGGCACCTCGATGCGGGCGGTCGTGAACTCGACGGATGGCGGCCCGCGGCGCTTGCAGCTCCGCGAGGTGCCCGTGCCCCACCGAGCTCCCGGTCACGTGCTCGTGGAGGTGCGGGCGGGCGGCGTCGCGTTCCCCGACGTGCTGCAGTCGCGCAGCGAGTACCAGCACCGCATCCCGACTCCGTTTGTGCTCGGCAGCGAGTTCGCGGGCGTCGTCGCCGAGGCCGGCGAAGACTCCGGGTTCGCGGCAGGCGACCGGGTCTTCGGCGTCGCCAGCCATGGCGCCTTCGCCGAGTACGTCGTCGCACCGGCCGACCGGGTGCTGCCGCTGCCCGACTCGATCAGCTTCGTGGATGCCGCGGCCCTGCCCATCAACCTCCTGAGCGCCGACTTCGCCATCCGCGACCGAGGGCAGGTGCGGCCAGGCGAGACCGTCCTCATCCAGGGGGCCGCTGGCGGGCTCGGCGTCGCGCTCATCCAGCAGGCGAAGCTCATCGGCGCCACCGTCATCGCCGTCGTCTCGACCGAGGAGAAGGCTGCGCTCGCACGCTCGGTCGGCGCAGACCACACGGTCTTCGCCGCCGACTTCCTCACCGAGGTCCGCCAGCTCACCGACCACCGCGGCGTCGACGTCGTCCTCGACCCCGTCGGCGGCGACCGCTTCACCGACTCCCTGCGGTGCCTCGCGAAGCGCGGGCGCCTCGTCGTGCTCGGCTTCACCGGCGGCAGCATCCCGACCGTCAAGACCAACCGG
Organism: Pseudoclavibacter sp. 8L; assembly: GCF_902506465.1. Lineage (NCBI taxonomy): Bacteria > Bacillati > Actinomycetota > Actinomycetes > Micrococcales > Microbacteriaceae > Pseudoclavibacter > Pseudoclavibacter sp. 8L. The sequence continues at coordinate 36,542 of NZ_LR733191.1, forward strand.
CTGCTGCTTGGCAACATCTCCGTCGTCGGCGCGGCCTGGGAGGGGCTCATGCCCGAGTGCCTCGTGTCGCTCCCCGAGCAGTGGGCGCGGCTCTCGCCCGCCGTCGAGCGCGGCGAGCTGCGCGCCTCGATCACCGCGGTCGTCCCCCTCCGCGAAGCGGCCGAGGCCGTCGCGAGCCTCGAGGAGCGCCGCACCCGCGGCAAGGTCGTGATCGACCTCGGCCTGGAGTAGTGGGGCGCGCAGACGAGCACAAGGTCTGCCCGTCAACCGAACCCCGCGCGCACGTCGCGCAGCCGCGCGTCGATGACGGCAGCACGGGGGGCACCGAGCCGCGCTTCGTCCGCGAACTCTCGCCACCGCGCGACGGCATCTGCAACCTCCCCTACAACCGCCCGATAACCGGGCACATCAAAGCGGTCGCCGAGCGCGTGGAGCTGGCGACGCGTGATCATGCCGAACTCACCGTCGACGCTCATCAGATGCTGCGACGTCCACGCACCTGCCGGGTTGTACGCGAAGGTGAGGTCATAGGCCGGGGCGAGAGACCAGACACCAGACTCGTCCATCAGGAACGCGTGGTTCTTCGTGTGATCGTCGTTGTTGCTCGCGAGGACATTGAACGAGGCCCGGCGCAGGAGCTGCACCCCAACAGGGCCCGCTACCTCCAGACCAAGCTGCCGAGCTGTGGTGAAGAGCGATGCATAGTCGTGGACACCGACCTGGTTGAAGTCCGCGCCGGCCAGAGCACAGAGCGACTGCATGTGCAGTCTCTGCTCATCAGCACCCGTGCCGATCCGGTCGAAGCGCTTCGTGAAGAAGTGGGCACGACCGCCCTCCTCGACAAGCTGAGTCTCGGACATCTCGACACCAGCAGCGGCAGCCATGCGCGAGTACGCGAATTCGGTTCTCCCGTACTCACCGCCCGCGCCCAGCTGCTGGTCCGCGCCGACTCCATCGAGCTTGAGGAGCCACTGCTCGAACCCGTCAGGTGCCGCGATCCCACCGGCGCGCATCTCATGAGTGCTCGGGTTGTAAGCCACAACGGCTTTCGCTCGCGCTCCTCCCGCGCTCGTTCCCACTGAGAGCAGCTGATTCAGGCTCTCCGTCGAGCCCCTCTCATCGAGGGTCCCGTCAACCGCAGCCCGCGCCGCCTCGACGAGACGCTGCAGCTCAAGAGACGTCGGCTCCAGGCGCGGAGCGGTGTCCGGGATGAACGTGAGCGCCCCCATCCCGCGCCTTCCCACGTATGAGAGGCGATCAAGCGCGCTGACTTCACCAGGCGCGACGCCCTCACGCGCAAGCGCCGCATCGATGATCCCGTTCCCGAAGCGATCGGGGGCGCTGTCAGCCAGCATCGGCGGCAGCCCCATGAACGTCTCCGCATTGAGCTGCGGGAACTCGAACTGACGACGGCCACGCGTTTGGGCTGGCATGAGGAGCGGAGCGAGCTGCAACCCGCTCCGCAGCCACGACGGTTCGTACTCGAAGGCAAACACCCGACCCGTCGCGCTGGCCGCAACAGCCCCGACCCTCCGACCGAAGATCTCCACGCGGAGGACCTCCACGTTGCGGTAGGCCACTACAACCTCCTCCGGTTGCTTGCACGCCGCGGCTCGTGGCTTCTCTCCTGCGCGCGCGCCAGCGCCAACGGGCTCCTGGCCCGCTCAGGCTCAAGGGAGGCGAGCCAGTCCTCACGCCCAAGCGCCCGGCAGACACGAATCAGCGTCTGCACCCTCGCACCGCGTCCGTGTTCAAGGTTGGCAAGCGCACCGACGCTGACGTTCGCGCGCTCAGCGAGACTGGCCTGGTCGACATCTTCGATCAGGCGGGCTCGCCGCACCTGCGCACCGAGCGCGGCCTCCCATTCCTCGACCGAGGAGTCTCGTTTTATCTCCATAAAAATGACAATAACAGCCGTAGCGGCGGGTAATCAATACTTTTCTGTGGATAATCCACCCGAGCGCGATGGCCCGAATCCGCTTGCCATGTCTCGAGGATGTGGTTACAGTGACAGCGGCTTGTCACTGCTTCCGCAGGCAACACCGCAGCTGTTTCGACGACGATTTCAGCAAGCGTGTTCCTAGGAGAGCAAGATGATCATTCGGCGGGTACTCAACAACAACGTTGTTGACGCGTTGGACGACTCCCTGCAGGAGGTCATCGTCTTCGGCAAGGGACTCGGGTTCCGCTCGAAGCCGGGCGAGCGTGTCGACCAGTCGCTCGTCGAGAAGGTCTTCCGGCTCGAGGACGACGCGGCCAGCCGGCACTTCGCCTCCATCGTCGACTCGATCCCGGCCGAGATCCTCACCGCCACCGCCGACCTCGTCGCCCGCGCGCGCGCCGAGTTGAGCGCGAAGATCAGCGACAGCCTCTACGCGAGCCTCGCCGACCACTTCGTGTTCGCCGTGCAGCGCGCCCGCGACGGCGGCGACTTCACCGTGCCGCTCGCCGTCGAAGTGCGCCGCTACTACCCGAGCGAGTACGCCTTCGCGAAGAGCGCCGTCGCCGAGCTCAACTCGCGCCTCGACGTCGACCTCCCCGAGGAGGAAGCGACGAGCATCGCCCTCCACGTCATCAACGCCCAGGTCGGCGGCGCCGCCGACAGCGCGGCCCGCCTCATGGAGCTCACCCACTCGATCCTCGACATCGTGCGCCTCCACTTCGGCCTGCACTACGACGACGCCAACTCGTCGTACCTCCGCTTCGTCACCCACGTGCGCTTCTTCGCGCAGCGCGTGCTGCTCGGCGAGACCGTGCAACGGGACGACGCCGAGCTGCTGCGCATCCTCACCGAGCAGAAGCCGGCAGCGTTCTCGAGCGTCGACAAGGTGGATGCGTTCGTGAAGCGCAGCCACGGGCACGCGATGAGCGCCTCCGAGAAGGTCTACCTCGGCCTGCACATCGCGAACTTCCTCTGACACGGCACCGCCGCATCCACCCACAGTTTTCAACACCCCCAAGAATCCACCGCAGCGTGAGGGCAACCGCGTGAAGCCGGGATTCTCCCCAACCAGGAGACACCCCATGAAGTATGAGAAAGACGCCGCAGCGATCATCGCCGCCGTCGGCGGCGAAGAGAACATCTCCTCGCTCTACCACTGCGTCACCCGCCTGCGCTTCGGCCTGAAGGACAACACGAAGGCAGACCAGGCCGCGCTCACCGCGATCGGACCCGTCGTCGGCGTCAACGACGCCGGCTCGCAGTACCAGGTCATCATCGGCAACGACGTGCCGCTGGTGCACAAGGCGATCGTCGCCGAGCTGCCGCGCCTCGCGAGCTCCGAAGAGGGCGCAGCAGCTACATCCGCCGGCACCGAGGGCGGCAAGCAGAAGCTGCACACCCGCTTCTTCGACTTCATCTCCGGCGTCTTCGCCCCCATCCTCCCGGCCATCGCCGGCGCGGGCCTCCTCAAGGGTGTGCTCGCCCTCATCAACGCGTTCGGCTGGGTCGACCCGAGCTCGCAGACGTTCCTCATCTTCTCGGCCATCGCCGACGCGGTCTTCTTCTTCCTGCCGATCGTCGTCGCCGTCTCGGCAGCGCGGAAGCTCAACGCGAATCCCTACGTCGCGGCGTCCCTCGGCGCGGTGCTCGTCTACCCGGCGCTCACGACCATGCTCAGCGCCGGCGAGCCGGTCGCGCTCCTCGGGGTCACGGTCACCTCGGTCTCCTACGCGTACTCCGTCATCCCCGTGCTGCTGGGCGTCTACCTCATGTCGTGGGCTGAGCGCCTCTTCACGAAGATCATCCCGTCGTTCCTGAAGCTGACGTTCGTGCCCATGCTCACGCTCGTCACGGTTGTCCCGATCACCCTCGTCGCCCTCGGCCCGCTCGGCACCTTCGTCGGCAACGGCGTCGCCGGCGGCATCAACTGGGCGCTCGACAACGGCGGCGCACCCGCCGGCTTCGTGATCGGCGCGCTGCTCCCGCTCATCATCATGACCGGGATGCACTACGCGCTCGTCCCGTTCATCCTGCAGAACCTCGCCACCCTCGGCTACGACAAGTTCCTGCCCCTCACCTACGTGCAGACCTTCGCGACCGCCGGTGCCGTCTTCGGCGTCTTCCTCCGCGCCAAGAACGCGCAGATCAAGGCACTCTCCCTCTCGACGACCTTCACGGCTCTCATGGGCGTCACCGAGCCTGCCCTCTACGGCCTCGCACTGCCGCTGCGCCGCCCGCTCATCGCCTCCATGGCGGGAGCCGGCGTCGGCGGCGCCATCTCGCTCGGCTTCGGCGTGCAGGCCTACGTGCTCGCCGGCAACGGCGGCCTCCCCGGGCTGCCGGGCCTCGTCGGAGCCACCTTCGGGTGGGCGATCCTCGGCATCGTCCTCGCGTTCATCGTCTCGACCGTCATCTCCGCCATCCTCGGCATCGACGAGTCGATCCTCGCCAAGGCCTCCCAGACCGTCGCGGCGAACGAGAAGCCGGCGTCCGCAGCCACCGCAGCCAGCGCCACCTCGACGACGGATGCGCCCCTCGCGCCCTCCAGCGGCGAGCTCATCGCCTCCCCCATGGCGGGCGACCTCATCTCCCTCGACGAAGTGCCAGACAAGACGTTCTCGCAGCGTCTCGTCGGCGACGGCGCCGCCATCCGCCCGACAAGCGGTCACGTCACGTCGCCCGTCACGGGTGAAGTCGTCACCGTCTTCCCGACCAAGCACGCCGTCGCCATCCGCAGCGATCAGGGCACCGAAGTGCTCATCCACATCGGCATCGACACGGTCTCCTTGCAGGGCCGTGGCTTCGAAGCGCACGTCGCGGAGGGCGACCGCGTCGCCATCGGCGACCCGCTCATCGACGTCGACCTGGACGCCGTCAGCGCCACCAACGACACCGTGACGGTCATCGTCATCACCAACCTCGGCCTGCGCTCGATCGTGCCGAGCACCCCCGGCACGCGCGAGAACGGCGACGCGCTCATGCACGTCCTCTCCACCATCGACGCCGAGGCCAGCCACAAGGAGGCAACCGCATGACCCGCACCACCGAGCAGCTCACCGCAACCGACCCGAGCCCGCACGGAGCATCCGGCGCCTTCCCAGACGGATTCCTCTGGGGCACCGCGTTCGCCGCGAACCAGGTCGAGGGTGGCTTCGATCAAGACGGCAAGGGCCTCTCGCAGGCCGACGTCATCCCGTTCCGCAAGACGGGCGACTACGTCGACATCACCTCGCTCATGAAGGCGACGGATGCGCAGATCGCCGAAGCCATCGCCACCCCGGGCGCAGCCGGCTACCCCAAGCGCTCGGCAAGCGACTTCTACAACCGCTGGGAGGGCGACGTCGAGCTCTTCGCGGAGCTCGGCCTGAAGTCACTGCGCATGTCGATCGCCTGGTCGCGCATCTTCCCCAACGGCGACGACGCCCAGCCGAATGAGGAAGGCCTCCTCTTCTACGAGCGTCTCTTCACGCGCCTCCGCGAGCGCGGCATCGAACCGGTCGTCACGATGTCGCACTACGAGATGCCCCTGCACCTCGTCACCGAGTACGGCGGATGGTCGAACCGCGCCGTCGTGGGCCTCTTCGAGACGTACGCGAGGACCATCCTCACGCGGTACCGGGGACTCGTGCGCTACTGGCTCACGTTCAACGAGATCAACACGACCCTCGTCGAGCCGTACACGGGCGGCGGCATCATCGAGCGCGAACCCGAAGACGGCGTCGACCCACGCCAGGTCGGCTACCAGGCGCTGCACCACCAGTTCGTCGCGAGCGCCCTCGCCACGAAAGCCGCCCGCGAGATCGCCCCGGATGCGCAGGTCGGCTGCATGCTCGCCCGCATGGCCCACTACCCGGCCACCTCGGCGCCCGCCGACATCGTGCGGGCCCAGTGGGACAACAACATGAACCTGTTCCACACCGACGTGCAGGTGCGCGGCCGGTACTCGGGAACCGTGCGGCGCTTCTGGCGCGACACGGGCATCCACGTCGCCATGGAGCCGGGCGACGAGGCGCTCCTTGCCGCCAACACGGTCGACTTCATCTCGTTCAGCTACTACATGAGCCTCGTCTCCTCCGTGAGCCCCGAGCAGTACGGCGCAACGGGCGGCAACCTGTTCTCGACGATCAAGAACCCCCACCTGCAGACCACCGAATGGGGCTGGCACCTCGACCCCGAGGGCCTGCGGTTTGTGCTCAACGACCTGTGGGACCGCTACCAGGTGCCGCTGTTCATCGTCGAGAACGGCCTCGGGGCGACGGATGTGCTCGAAGGCTCCGGCGACGAACGGGCGGTGCACGACGAGTACCGGATCGACTACTTCCGCCAGCACCTGCAGCAGGTTCGGGAGGCCATCGAGGACGGCGTCGACCTGCTCGGCTACACGTCGTGGGGCGGACTCGACATCGTGAGCGCCTCCACGTCGCAGATGACGAAGCGGTACGGGGTCATCTACGTCGACCTCGACGACGAGGGCGCCGGCAGCGGCGACCGCGTGCGGAAGGACAGCTTCCACTGGTATCGGGAGCTCATCACCTCGAACGGCGCGACGCTCGAAGCGTTGCCCGCAACCGGCGCGTAGGCACCGGCCGGCGACCGCGGCCATTCGTCCCGAGAGGGCCGCCATGCGCGCATGGCGGCCCTCTCCTGCTGCGCCGCATCGGCCAGCCGGGCGATACGCTCGAAGCCACGCCCCCCATCTGAGACGGACCCCAATTGCCCGCTTCCCCCCAGCGCCGCCGCTTCGCGCTGTTCGTGCTTTTCTTCCTGCCGGGCATCACGATCGCCTCCTGGGTGACCCGGACCCCCGACGTTCGGGATGCGCTCGGCGCGTCGACCGCGGAGATGGGGTTGATCCTCTTCGGCCTGTCGGTCGGGTCGATGGTCGGCATCCTCAGCTCGGGCCGCCTCGTCAGCAGGTTCGGCGCGCGCCCGGTCATCGCCGTCGGCATGACCCTCGTCGCGGCGAGCGCGCTGACGATCGGGGCGGGTGCGGCGCTGGCCTCCGGCGTCGTCGTGGCCCTCGGGCTCGCCCTCTTCGGCCTCGGCATGGGCGGCGCCGAGGTGGCGCTCAACATCGAGGGGGCCGACGTGGAGCGGCAGCTCGGCAAGTCGACGCTGCCCGCCATGCACGGCTTCTTCAGCCTCGGCACCACCATCGGCGCGGTCGGCGGCATCGTCGCGACCGCCACGTCCTTCCCCATCCTGGCTCACCTCAGCATCGCCGCCGTGGTCGTCGCGGTGGGGCTCGTCGCCTCCATCCGCCTCCTTCCCCCGGCTACCGGCAGGGCGGCGCTCGAGGCGAGCGTCGTCAGGGAAGATGCGCCAGCCAGCAGTCCGCTCTGGCGCGACAGGACGCTGCTGCTGATCGGCGTCATCGTGCTCGCGCTCGCCATGGCGGAGGGCAGTGCCAACGACTGGCTCCCACTGGTCATGGTCGACGGGCACGGCTTCGACGCGGCCTGGGGCTCCGGCATCTTCGCGGTCTTCGCCCTGTCGATGACCGTCGGACGGTTCGTGGGCGGCTCGTTCGTTGACCGCTTCGGCCGGCCCGCGGTGCTGTGCGCGAGCGCGCTGATCGGCGCGGCAGGGCTCGCGCTCATCATCTTCGTCGACAACCAGGCGGTCGCCGCCTGCGCCGCGATCCTGTGGGGCCTCGGCACCGCACTCGGCTTCCCCGTGGCGCTCTCGGCCGCAGGCGCCTCGGGCGACCGGCCGGATGCGCGCGTCGCATTCGCCGCGACGCTCGGCTACATCGCGTTCCTCGTCGGGCCGCCCGCACTCGGCTTCCTCGGCGAGGACTTCGGGCTCCGGTCCGCGCTCATCGCCGTGCTGGCCCTCGTCGCCGTCGCGGCCGTCGCGAGCTGGCTGGTCGGCCGCAGGGCACCGCGGCAGGAGCGCTCCGACGTCGCAGTCGCATCACGATAGAACTCCGAGAATTCGACCTCGCACCACTGAAGACGCTCGCGCGCGCCAGCTACCCAGATCGTTGCGACACAGGCCGATTCAAGCCGCCCGCCGGAACGCCTGTGCGTTGGCGACCACGACTCCGACGATGACGATCGCCCCGCCCACGAGCTGCCCGATCGTGAACGGCTGGCCCGCCAGCAGGGTGAACGCGACCGTGAACACGGTGATCAGGTTCAGGAACACCCCTGCTCGAGCCGCCGGGATGACAGCGAGCGCGCGGTTCCAGAGCAGGTAGGACAGCACCGACGGGAACACGGCAATGAGCAGCAGCGACGTGAGCGCTTCCGCTGAGACCGGGAGCTGCGGGCCGCCCGTCGCGAGGGTGACCGGCGCGACGAGGACCACGGTGATGACCGCCTGGATCGATGTCGAGGTGATCGGCGGCAGCGGCGGCGAGCGGCGGCCGATGATCGTGTAGGCCGTCCAGATGCCGACGGCGCCGAACATGAGCAGCTGCCCGATCCCGAACCCCGCCTTCAGGAACGCGCCGACATCGCCGCCGCTGACGACGACGAACACGCCGACGAGGGCGATCACGACGCCCCAGATGCCGGTACTGGTGAGGCGTTGGTTCAAGAAGACCGCGGCGGCGACTGCGATCACGGCGGGGTTGAACGCGTTGATGAGGGACGCGCTGAAGGCGTCGCTGTACTGCAGTGCGGCGTAGAGCGTCAGGTTGTAGCCGACGAGCCCCGTGCAGCTGAGGGCGAGCAGCCACGGCCAGGCTCGCAGCACCTCACGCCATTTGGGACGCTCCACGAAATGCGCGATCGCGAGCAGCGGCACGGCGGCGAGCGTCCAACGCCACAGCACGAGGCTGAGCGGGTCCATGGTCTTGAGCACTGCCTCGCCGACGATGTAGTTGCTCGCCCAGAACAGGGTCGCCCCGAGCAGCGATAGCACCGCGATCACCAGCGAGCGACGAGCGGATGCATCCTGCGCCGCACCCAACGAGCCCACACTCACGAGCACCCTCCCTGACCCGGGCAGCGGAACGCGGCTCGACCACGTCAGCCTAGCCAGGCGGTACCGCGAGTACGGTCGCTTCGCACCGGACGGAACCTGGCCGCGTGCTTCTGAGCATCCACGAAATGTACAACGGGTGTTATACACTCGATCATGGTCAGAATCACCTGGGACCCTGACGCGGTCGCGCACATGCGCGACCGTCATGGAGTCGAACCCCACCAGGCTGAGGAAGCGCTCGACGACCCGGAGGCTCTCCTCCGCTCACCGGACCCAGCAAGTCGATCCGGCAGATCAGACCGGTACATCGGATGGAGCACATCACTTCAACAGCTACTTGTGGTGATCGTGATCAGGCACGATGGATGCCTCTTCGGCGGCAACGCCTGGCCTGCCAATGCTTCCCATCGAAAACTCTACGAAGAACGGCGAGACAATGACTGACGCACTCCCCCAGGACGCACGCGACGCGATCCGCGCCGAGCTCGAAGCGGACAGCCCCGAGTATCGAGAGGCCACCGCTGAGGGGCAGTGGACGAAACCCAACCATGGGCCATCTCCGCTCTTGACGCTCCGGGTACCCGCGGAGACGCTTGAGGCACTGCAAGCACTTGCGGCGAAGAATGGCGTGTCGCTGTCGACACTCACTCGAGGGTTCATCTTGGAGGGGCTCGCCGCGCACCAGGGCGACGATCTGCGCGTCGCGATCGAGCGCCTCGAGCGTGACCTCGCAGCTGTGAAGGCGCGCGCCCTCGCGAGTTGAGGAGACCTGGCGCGAGTCGCAAAGGGGCCCAGTCGCGTTCCCGTAGCGTTGCTCGTGTGAGAACCGTTGGCGTTGACCTGGCCGCCGAGCCCACCCGGACGGCGCTCGCCGCCATCGAGTGGGGAGCGGATACGGCCCGTGTGGCCGAGCTGCGGCTCGGCATCCACGACGCGGACATCGTCGACCTGTCGGTGGATGCGACGAGCATCGGCATCGATTGCGCGTTCGGCTGGCCCATCGAGTTCGTCGAGTTCGTGACGGCGCACGCAGGACGGGCGACGGGGGCGCGCACGCACTCCGGCATCGACCTGCGTCGGCGTCTCGCCTACCGAAACACCGACCGGGTCGTGCGCGAGCGCACAGGGCGGTGGCCGCTGAGCGTATCCACGGACCGGCTCGGCATGACGGCCATCCACTGCGCCGAGTTGCTCGAGGCGTTCGAGTCGACCGGCGAGGAGGTCGACCGCTCCGGCGGCGGACGCTTCGCCGAGGTCTACCCCGCCGCAGCCCTGCGCGCCTGGGGGCTGCTCACTCCCGGGTACAAGACGAAGCCGGAGGCGCGCGTCCTGGCGGCGGCGGCGCTGCTGGATGCGCTCCCCTGGCTCGAGACGACCGCCGAACAGCGAACGCTCCTCGGCCACTCCGACGACGCCCTCGATGCCCTCGCCGCGTCACTCAACGCGCGCGCCCACGCGCTCGGCAAGACGCTGCCCGTCGCACCAGACCTGCTCGACGCCGCGAAGGTGGAAGGCTGGGTCGCCCTGCCGACCTGCTCCATCGCCGAGCTGGCACCCCACGCCTGACCCCTGACTCCTGACTCCAGCCGGAACCGCCGCCGAGCGCTCAGCCGCCGCACCTAGCATCAGCGCATGACTCGAGCTGCGCGCAACTGGTTCACCGAGGGCGGGCGGGCCTACGCCGACTTCCGCCCCAGCTACCCCGCTTCCCTGGCGGCTGAGCTGGCCGAGCTCACGCCGAGCCCGCACCTCGCCCTCGACGTGGGCTGCGGGAACGGCCAGTTCACGACCACCCTGGGCGACGTCTTCGACGAGGTCATCGGCCTCGATCCGAGCGAGGAGCAGATCGCCAACGCCGCGCCGCATCCGCGCGTCGAGTACGTGCAGGCGCCCGCCGAGTCGCTGCCGATGAGCATCCACGACAACTCCGCCAGCCTGGTCAGCGTCGCCCAGGCCGCGCACTGGTTCGACCTACCCCAGTTCTACGACGAGGTCACCCGAGTGAGCGCCGACGGCGGCATCCTCGCACTCCTCTGCTACGGCATCCTCCACGTCGACGATCCGGCAATCGACGACCGCGCTCAGCGCTTCTACGCCGATGACCTCGACGCCTACTGGCCACCGACGAGGCGCCTCGTCGAACGCGAGTACCGCGACCTCCCCTTCCCGTTCGAGGAGCTCGAGTTCCACGCCCCCAGCATCGAGAAGAACCTCACGCTCGATGCGCTGCTCGGCTACTTCTCGACCTGGTCGGCCGTCCGCGCTGCCCGCGAGGCCGGCCGGGAGCATCTCCTCGAAGACGTCGGCCGTGACCTCGCAGAGCTCTGGGGCGACCCCTCGACCGAGCGCCGGACGACCTGGCCCATCGGCGGTCGGGTCGGACGAGTGAACCGGTAGCGCGGGTCCCGCATCCGCTCGGCAAAGCTGAGTAGCATGCGGACCATGCCCATCAAACTCGAGAACGTCGGCATCGCCGTCCGTGACCTCGAAGCGACCATCGCCTTCTTCACCGACCTTGGCCTCACCGTGCTCGGCCGCGACGAGGTGAGCGGCGAGTGGGCATCCACGGCCGTCGGCCTCGACGGGAACCACGCGAAGATCGCCGTGCTGCAGACCCCGGACGGCCACGGACAACTCGAGCTCTTCGAGTACCTCAACCCCGAGGCCATCGAGACCGAGCCGACGCTGCCCAACGAGATCGGCATGCACCGCGTGGCGTTCTCCGTCGACGACCTCGACGCTTCGCTCGCCATCGCCGCCAGGCACGGCTGCCATCCGCTCCGCGGCGTCGCGAACTACCAGGACGTGTACAGGCTCACCTACCTTCGGGGGCCGAGCGGCATCATCGTGATGCTCGCTCAGGACCTCACGAAGAGCTGACACGCCGCGCAGCAACCGCGACCCCGGTGCCCGGATCGCCGACGAGCGGAACTGAGGACGGAGACCGAGTCGGCAACCGAACTCCAGACCGCTCCCGCCACCTCCGCGGCGTCGCCTACCGTGACCAGCATCAGTGCAAAATCGCTCGAAACCGAGCGCAGATTGGCCAAGCGGGCCGAATCTGCACTGATGTTGGTCAGCCTCCGCCCGAGTCGCCTCCGGTGAAGCGGATTTTCGGCAGCACAACCTGATCCCCGTCGGAGACGGACGCGTTCGACGCGGACTGGAGGTCCCTGACCGACGCGAACCTCGTCACGGAGCTCCGCGTGCGCTCGTCCCTGATCGCGCGCCTGGAGATCGGCGCACTCGGGGGTTCCGCGATCGGTGACGTCGGCTACGCTCTCGCCAGGTACTGGGCGAACGAGACGGGGGTCCTGCCCGTGACCCGTTCGACGTCGACCGAGACCCTCGACAGCTCACCGCTCGCGATCGCCGTGTACGTGCTCACCCAGGCATCGTTCTGCCAGGGCGGCGCGCCCCACTTCACCCGCGACTCGTACGCCTCCTCGAGCGTCTCGTCGTGGAACGTGACGGCGGTGCCGCTGGCGAGCGCGATCGCGTCGGCAATCTCGGCTGCACTGAGGGCCTCTGGCCCCGTCAGGTCGTAGATCGCACCCTGGTGCGCATCAGGTGCGAGCAGCACGCTCGATGCGACCGCGGCGACGTCGGCGCGGCTCACGATCGACACACGCCCGTCTCCCGCGGGGCCGCGCAGCACGCCATCGTCGCCCACGAACATGGGCATGACGTCCATGTAGAAGTTGTCGCGTAGGAAGGTCCATGCTATCCCCGACGCCTTGAGGTGCTCCTCCGTCGCGAAGTGGTCTCGCGCCAGCGTGAACGTCGAGTCCGGCGACGCCCCGAAGAACGACGTGTAGACGACGTGCTCCACTCCGGCGTCTGCCGCCGCGTCGATGAACGCGCGATGCTCGTCGAGACGGGTCTCGCTCTCGGACGCCGACACCATGAAGAGCGTGCGCGCTCCTCGCAGGGCGGCCGTCGAGGCGGCACGATCCGCGTAGCTGAAGGGAGCGACGACGCAACCCGGCAGCTGTGGCGCCTTCGCCGGCGTGCGCGCGAGGAGGAGCTGCGGGGCTCCCGCATCCGCGAGCTGCCTGGCGACGCGTCCGCCGACAGCGCCCGTGCTGCCGGTCACCGCGATGCGGTCCACACGTGATTCGCTCATGCCGCCCTGCTCTCGTCGTACCGGAGCTGCGCATCCCCGACGTCGGACATGTGCTCGGCCGCCCAGTCGGTGAGGATGCGGAGCGGGCCGAGCAGGCTGCGGCCGACCTCCGTCAGCTCGTAGTCGACACGGGGCGGCACCTGCGGGAAGACGGTGCGCGTGACGAGGCCATCGCGTTCCAGTCCGCGGAGCGTCTGGGTGAGCATCTTCTGCGAGACGCCATCGACGGCCGCCTGGATCTCCGAGAATCGCTTCGGCCCGTCGTGCAGCGTGCCGACGACCAGCACCGTCCAGCGATCGCCGATTCGATCAAGCAGTCGCCGCGACGGGCAGTCACGGACGTACGGGTCCCACAGCGGCTCGGACATGGCCCACCCTTCTTCGGAGTATCCACAGGTTACTCAGTCACCAGCAGAGACTCAAGAGCTGCACAAAGGGCACTTCGCGGTAACCGACTCCCCGCAAAGTGCCTTCTTCCCCTCCCCGCAGTCGGTCTCCTACGGTGACCTTCGGCGGCTGAAACGGCCGCCGCGACGAAAGGACCATCATGGCCAAGATCACCATCCTCGGCGGAACCGGATACGCCGGCAGCCACCTCGTCCGGGCGGCAGCCGCCGCTGGCCACGAGGTCACCTCGTTCAGCCGCTCGCGTCCCGCAGAGCCGATCCACGGCGTCAGCTACGTCAACGGCAGCGTGCTCGAGGACGGCACGCTGGAGCACGCGATCGACGGCGCCGAGGTCATCGTCTCCGCACTGGCACCCCGCGGCGAGCTCGAGGGAAGCACCCGCGGACTCCTCGCGAAGGCCGCCGAGCTCGCGGCTTCCAAGGGAGTGCGCTTCGGTGTCATCGGCGGCGCCGGCTCGCTGTTCGTCGCCGAGGGTGGCCCGAGACTCTTCGACACGGAAGGCTTCCCGGATGCGGTGAAGCCCGAGGCCTCCGAGATGGCGGGCGTGCTCGACGACCTGCGCGCATCCGCCCCCGAACTCGACTGGTTCTACGTGAGCCCTGCCGCCGCGTTCGGCGCCTGGGCGCCGGGCGAGGCGACCGGCGAGTACCGCATCGGCGGCGACGTGCTCCTCACCGACGCGAACGGCGACTCGAACATCTCCGGCGCCGACTTCGCAGCGGCGATCGTCGCCGAGATCGACACCCCCACCCACCGCCGCGCCCGCTTCGGCGTCGCGTACTGACTGACGGCAGCCCCAGCCTCACGCTGCTTGCACTCTTCCTCATCCAGTCGCAGACCTGGGGGTTACGCATGCTCGTTGCTCGGCAAGCATGCGCAACCCCCAGGTCTCCGGGAGATGCGACAGCCAGGCGGCCAGACTGACCGGCGGGCCGGTGACAGTCAGGCGAGGGCTGCTTACGGGACGATGACCGCGCGACCGCGGATCTCGCCCGCGTGCAGCTTCTCGTAGGCGGTGGTGGCCTCGTCGAGGGAGAACCGTTCGACGTGGATGTTGATGGCCCCGCGCTTCGCGAGCTCGACGACCTCCATGAGCTCCGTCCTGGAGCCCCAGTTGATAGCGCGGCCGGTGACGTCGAGCGGCACCGTCGTCTGACCGATCGGCACCGCACCACTCGCGACGCCGACGACGACAACGGATCCGGCGGCCGCGACCATCTTCGCGGACAGGTCGGCCGTCGGCTGGATGCCGACGAAGTCGAAGACCACCGTCGCGCCCAGGCCGCGGGTGAGGTCCTTGACCGCGGGGACGGCGTCCGGGTTCGACAGGAACGTGTGGTCCGCGCCGACGGTGCGGGCCAGCTCGAGCTGCGGCTCGCCGACATCGAGCACGACGACCGTCGACGCTGAGAGCGCCTTGAGCAGCTGGATGGCGACGTGGCCAAGGCCGCCTGACCCGATGACCACGGCAGTCGAGCCGGGGACGAGCTTCGGCAGCGCCGACTTCACGGCGCGGTACGGGGTGAGGCCGGCGTCGGTGAGCGACACGTTCTTGACCGGGTCGAGGTCGCCGATCGGCACCAGGTGCCGGGCATCGTCGACGATCATGTACTCGGCCATGCCGCCGTCGCTGAAGATGCCAGGCGCGCGCATCCCCTTCTCGCAGTTCTGCTCAGCTCCGCTTGCGCAGTGGTAGCACCGGCCGCACCCCCACGGGCCGTAGACGATGACCGATTCGCCGATCTCGACGTCGTGGACGCCGCTGCCGATCGCCTCGACGACGCCCGCGACCTCGTGGCCGAGCGTGAGCGGGAGCGGCTTGAAGTAGTACTCCTCCTCGGAGGCACCCATGATGAACTCGTCCGAGTGGCAGGCTCCAGCGGCCGTCACCTTGAGCAGGATCTCGCCGGCAGCAGGCGTCGGGGTGTCGATCTCGACGAGTTCGGGGCGCGAGCCGATCGCGCGGTACTGCAGTGCTTTCATGGCGCTGCCTCTCTCCGGGCGGAGGGACGGCCCGGCGTCATCGGGCGACGCGAAGCGCCGCGAACCCGGAAGGGGGGTTCCGTCCGATGCTACGCCTCGCTATGTGCCGAGTCAGCGACTAAGCGTCGAATCCCGACGCTCCGCGCCGCCTTTCGCAGACCGGCTTCGACCGCCAGCAGCAGCAGAGCCAGGAAGGCGCATCCGCTCACGACGAACAGCACGCCCGACCAGCCCGAGTGGTCGCCACCGCTGGTTCCGAAGCCGTCTGCGATCGACATCCCGATCGGGAACGACGCCCAGAAGTAGGCTGGTGCGCCCAGCATCAGGATGAGGAAGCCGCACGCGGCACTCTCCCGCCACGTTGCTCGGCGACGAAGAGCGATCAGCAGGTTCCCCACGCTGAGCGCAACGCCGATCACCGCGAACGCCACGACCCACCCCACCGCGAACGGCTCGTTGGCCGCCGCCGCATCTCGATAGATCTCAGGCAGGGTTCGGTCGGGAACCGCGGCAAGCGGGTTCAGCACAAGGACCTGCAGCGCGCCGAGCGCCACGTACGCGAGGACGAGCAGGGAACCAGCGGAGCCGATCACGATGGCCACGGCCGACCGCTGTGCTTTCTCGATGCTCATGCGAGCGAGACTATCGATCGTCGCGAGAGACATCGTCACCATTCAGATGAAGAACAGCGCGACTGCGAAGCAGCCAGCCGCGAGCGCGAAGTGCAGCGCCGCCATCTTGCGACTCGCTCTCACTTCCCCTGTCGTGAGACGCGCGTACACCTCGCGGAAGCGCTCCCGGGGTCGATCCTTGAAGAGGATGCCGAGCACAAGCGCGATCACGGTCGGCACCGCGTAGATCACCGTGTATCCCGCGAGGGCTGCAACCGCGGTCGGGGCCGAGACCTCGGCGTCGATGAGGCGCTCCACGGCGAAGAACATGGGGAACGCGTTCGGCAGATCCGCGACCGTCGCGACGACGCCGAGCGGAAACGCGGTGCCCGGATTCACCCAGCGCAGCAGCGGGTAGCCGCGGCGCTCACGAGTTCGGAAGCGTCGCACCCCGAACACGAGGAACATGACCCCGAAGCCGAGAAAGATGATGCGGCGCATCCACGTGGCGAGGTCGTCGACGAGCGTCCCGGCGAAGCTCGCCCCGAAGTACACGAGCATCGTCAGCCCGAAGAAGGCGACCGCCGCGCCCGCCGCGTAGACCCAGCCCGTCGGGACGGGTCGCTGCACGGTGAGCAGGATGAGGATGACAACCGCGATCGTCGACAGGTTCAGCGAGTCGATGACGGCGAGGCCGATGAGCGCCGCGACCAGACCGCCGCTCACCCCTCGCTCCCCCGCATGCCGTGGACTCTACCGGGCGGGCCGTCCGCCGACTCACCTCGCCCGCCTCGATGCCCGTCGCCCCTGACCAACTTCAGTGCTCATTCGGCTGAAAACGCTCCTCAAAGCCAGCCAGACCCCGGATGAGCACTGAAGTTGGTCAGGCGGCCCGGGGCAGGGCAGGCGGGTCGAGCAGGGCACGGCAGCTCAGGCAGGCAGCGCGACCGCAGTCCGCGACCGCGCGCCCTCGCCTCAGCGCACCGGCACGTCCGCGAGCGCCGCGGCGAGTGCATCCGTGAACCGGTCGATGTCGTTCTCCTGGAACGACAGGGGCGGCCGCACCTTGAGCACGTTGTTGCTGGGACCTGCCGTCGAGGTGAGCACGCGGTGCTCGCGCAGCGCGTTGACGAGCGCGAGCGCCGTCACCCCGTCAGCTTCCTTGCTCGATGCGTCGGAGACGATCTCGACGCCCGTGAACTGCCCGGCGCCGCGGACGTCGCCGATGCGCGCGTCCCCAACCGAGCGGATCGCGGCGCGCAGCTGGTCGCCGACGCTCGCCGCACGTTCCGGCAGCCCTTCGTCGCGCAGCACATCGAGCACCGCCTGCGCGGCGGAGATCGCGACCGGGTTCCCGCCGAATGTGTTGAAGTACGGGATGTTCGTGGCGAACGGCTCGAGCACCTCGGGGCGCGCGGCCATGCCGGAGACGGGGATGCCGTTGCCCATGGGCTTCCCCATGGTGACGATGTCGGGCACGATGTCGTGCCTCGCGAAACCCCACATGCGTGGCCCGAGGCGACCGAAGCCCGGCTGCACCTCGTCGGCGATCCACACGCCGCCTGCCTCGTGCACGGCGTCGAACGCCGGCTTGAGGAAGCCGCTCGGGTCGGCGGCGACGCCATCGGAAGAGAAGACGGAGTCGGCGAGGAAGGCCGAGAACTTCACCCCGTGCCTGGCGAGGTCGGCGATGGCCGAGCGGATGTCGGCGGCGAGCTTCTCGCCGACGAGCTCGGGGGCGGTTCGGTAGGTGTCCGGCCCCGGCACGGTGCGCACCTCGAGCCCGAGCGTCTGCCCACTGCCGAGGGCCGGGGAGACGCCCGAGGTTAGCCCAGAGGTGCCGTGGTAGGCCTCGCTCGTGACGATGACGCCGCTGCCGCCGGTGTACGCCGCGGCGACACGCAGGGCGAGGTCGTTCGCCTCCGACCCCGTGCACTGGTACATGACCTGGCCGATCTCCGCCGGCATCGTCGAGAGCAGGTCCTCCGTGTAGTCGAGGATCGCCTCGTGCAGGTAGCGGGTGTGGGTGTTGAGGGTGCCAGCCTGCGCCGCCATCGCCGCCACGACCCGCGGATGCGCGTGGCCGAGGCTCGCGACGTTGTTGTACATGTCGAGGTACTCGACGCCGTCGTTGTCGTAGAGGTACGTGCCGCTGCCCCGCACGAGGTGGACGGGGTTCGAGTAGAAGAGGCGGTAGGAGGGTCCGAGGAGCCGCGTTCGCCGCTCGACCATGGCCTCGGTCTCTGCCGCTGCTGAGGACTCCCCCACCCGGTAGCTGTTGCCGTCCATGATCGTCGATCTGCTCACGTGACGTGTCCTCTCCCGCGGGCGCACTTCGCCCGGTCGGCGCTTCGATCCTGTCCGGCCCAGTCGAGCACACTGTTTCCTCCCGGTAAATCGTGTGTAACGAGTGCCCGTACATCGCTCATCTTCAGCGAATCAGCACCTAGACATGGATCACCCCGCACTCAGCCGGCACACACCAGAGCCGCCGCGATCTGCACGTCCGCTGCACGAATCGCCCCAGCCCGAGGAGACGACCATGATCGAGGCAACGCTCAAGCAACCCGTCTCGGGGCTGCGCGTCTTCGACGCCCTCGTCAAGGGGGAATCGGCTCCCGCCTGGCTGCACGACGGGATGCTCGCAGCCTTCGGACTCCCGTCCGAGGCTGCGACGAAGCTCATCTCCGTCTCCGAGAACGCGTCGTACCTCGTCGAGCTGGCAGGGCAGCCGATCGGGGTCGTTCGCCTGCAGCAGCCCGGCTACCAGGAGGGCGAGGGGCAGCTCCGCTCGGAGATGCTGTGGGTCGAGGCGATCCGCGACTCGGGATGCGCGGAGGTTCCCTCTCCCATCCCGGGCGCCGACGGGCAGGTGACGCAGAGCATCCCGTCGCCGGACGGGATGGCCCTCAAGGCGGTGTACTTCGAGCATGTTCGCGGCTCGATCCTGCAGGACGTCGAGGACGCGACGCCGTGGTTCACGGAGCTCGGGCAGATCACGGCCCGCCTCCACGACCACGCGCGCAGCTGGCGACGACCCGCGGGGTTCGACCGGTTCACGTGGGGTCTCCCCGACCTCCTCGGCTCGACCGCGAGGTGGGGAGATTGGCGCCGCGCCTCGCTGACGCCGGCGCAGCTCGATCTGCTGGAGCGCGCCGAGATGTCGGCCCTCAGCCTCGTGCAGGCGGCGCCAGCTGGCTGGCAGGACTGGGGGCTCGTGCACTCCGATCTGCGCCCCACGAACGTGATCCGGGACGGCGATCGGCTGGTCGTCATCGACTTCGACGACTCCGGCTTCAGCTGGTTCCTCTACGACTTCGCGTCCGCGCTCACCTTCCAGGAGCACAAGCCCGAGGTGCGCGTCATGGCCCGCAACTGGATCGATGGGTATCGATCCGAGGGGCGCCTGACGGATGCGCAGCTCGAGCTGGGCTGCGCGCTCTCCATGGTGCGCACGCTCACGATGCTCGGCTGGAGCACGACCCACCGCGATGAGGCGCTCCCGCCGGACCTGCAGGGCGGTGGTGTCATCGACGCCGCGCTGTTCACCGCCGACCGGTTCCTGACCTCCCCGACCTGGCTCATCGACTGACCCTCGCGGCCGACCTCCGCCGACCGCCGCCGCGCACCCGAGGCCGAAGGCCCCACGAGCGTGGCACGCCCGCGAGCCGCCCGCTCCCCAGACTGCTCCACCCGTGCATCCCGCACGCCATCTCCCTCCATGACCCCAACACAAGGAGCCATGTATGCCCGCTGCCGATCTCGCCTGGATGCTCGCCGCATTCGGACTCGTCCTCCTGATGTTCCCCGGAATCTCGTTCTTCTACGGAGGAATGCTCAACAGCAAGAACATGCTCAACATGGCCATGATGGTCTTCGGCTCGATGGCCGTGGTCGCCGTCATCTACGTGCTGTTCGTGCACGGAATGGTGCTCGGAAACTCGGTGGGGGGCGCCGGAATCATCGGTGACCCGCTCGCGTTCGTCGGCATGGAGTCGTTCATGACCGACTCGTCCGAAGGCGACATCATCGCCGTCGACGCCTACTGGGGTGCCTTCTACATCCTGTTCGCCGCCATCAGCATCGCGATCGTCGCATCCGGTGCGGCTGGGCGCATGAAGTACTGGGCGTGGCTGATCTTCGCCGCGCTGTGGACGATCCTCGTCTACGCGCCCCTCGCCCACTGGGTCTTCGCGTTCACGAGCGACGACGGCGAGACGGTCGGCGGGTGGATGCGCAACGTCCTCGGCCTGCACGACTACGCGGGTGGCACGGCGGTGCACATGAACGCCGGCGCTTCGGCAGTTGCCCTCGCGCTTGTACTCGGCCGCCGCAAGAACACGGAGCTTCGCCCGCACAACATGCCGCTTGTCCTTCTCGGCGCCGGCCTGCTCTTCTTCGGCTGGATCGGCTTCAACGGCGGAACGGCCGCAGGCGCGAACTTCCTCGCCGGCTACGTGGTGCTCACGACGACCCTGTCCGCCCTGACCGGCGCGTTGGGCTACCTGCTCATCGAGCGCATCCGCGACAAGCACGCCACGACGCTCGGCATGGCGACGGGCATGATCTCGGGCCTCGTCGGCATCACCCCGGCAGCGGACGCGGTCACCCCGCTCGGCGCGCTGGCCCTCGGCTTCATCACGGGTGCCGTGGTGGCGCTCTGCATCAGCTGGAAGAACCGTGCCAAGGTCGACGACGCGCTCGACGCGTTCTCGGTGCACGGCATCGGCGGTATCGTCGGGGCCCTGTTCGTGGTGTTCCTCGGCGCAGCCGCGGCACCGGCTGGCATCGCGGGCCTCTTCTTCGGCGGGGACCCGAGCCTCCTGTGGCGTGAGCTCGTCGCCATCGTCGTCACGTGCGTCTACGCGTTTGTCGTCACGTACCTGATCGCGTGGGTCATGAACAAGATCGTGCCGATCCGCGTGCCCGACGAGGTGGAGTCGGTCGGTCTCGACCGCGGCATCCACGCTGAGAGCGCCTACGAGTTCGAGGCACGTTGACCATGATGGAGACAGGCCGCTTCGGGGCGCTCGGCAGGTCCGAGTTCACCCCGCGCGATCAGAACACCCAGTCGACGCGCGTCCCCCACGACCAGAACGCACAGACAACGCCAGCACAGAAGAGGAGCGCACGCCGATGAAGCTCGTGACCGCAGTGATCCAGCCGACGAAGGTCGACGATGTGAAGGATGCTCTCGAGGCCGCAGGCTTCACGGGCCTCACCATCACCGAGGTGGAGGGGCACGGCCACCAGAAGGGCCTCACCGAGTACTACCGGGGGCAGGCCGTGAAGGTCTCGTTCCGCGCCAAGACACGTGTCGAGGTGCTGGTCGCCGACGAGACGCTCGAGAAGGCTCTGGACGTCGTGGTCGAGGCGGCCCGCACCGGCAACGTCGGCGACGGGAAGGTGTGGGTGACGGATGTCAGCCACGTCGTCCGCGTGCGCACGGGCGAGTCGGGCCCCGCGGCCGTGTAGACCGCGCACCGTGTAGCTCACGCCATCGCGGCGCCCCAGATCGTTGTGGCCCGTTGCTGTTCCCGGCACTGGGAGCAGCAACGGGCCACAACTTTGCGGTTGGGGAGAGGCGCGGGACGAGGCGAGGG
>NZ_LR733190.1:0-13035 GCF_902506465.1 Pseudoclavibacter sp. 8L
GCGGAGGGGGTGGCGCGGAGGGCGTGGCCGGAAGGGCGTGGCGCGACGGGACAGGTGACCGGCTCGTCGACGTCGCGGCCGTGCCACAGGTCGCCGCACTCCACCAAGACAGCGCCGTGTTCGGCCAGGTACCGGCCCGCGCCTCGATCGCCGTCGAGCCGTGAGGCGAGGGCGGCCCAGTGCGCGCGCCCGATGAGCACCGGATGCCCGGGCTCGCCGCGGTAGGTCGCCCGGGCGAGAGGCGCACCCGCGCCGAGGACCCTCCTGCAGGACGCTACCGACAGCTCGGGCGTGTCGACGGGGACAAGCAGGATGGCATCCGCGTCGGTCATCGCCGCCGCGTGCAGCGCGGCGAGAACCGAGGCGGCGAGCCCTCCAGCCCAATCCGGCACGGGTACGACCGTCGCGCTCGCCGGTACGAGCGCAACCGCCCTCGAGCGATCGGCGCCCAGGGTGACCAGCACGTCGAGGCATCCGGCCTCGAGCAAGGTCTCCACGGCGCGCGCAACCCAGGGTGTGCCGTCGGGCAGGGATGCCAGGGCCTTCGGCCCGCCGAATCGCGACCCGGCGCCGGCCGCGAGGACAACTCCGCACACGTTCATTTGCGCACCGTCTTCCGCGCGCCTGGGGCGGATGCGCCTCGGTGGGACTCGCCGCAGGTTCGAGTCGCAGGTCTGTACGCGCCCCCGCCGAGGAGCGAACCGGCGCCCGCCGCGAGGACAACTCCGCACACGTTCATTGGCGTGCCTTCATTCGCGCACCGGATTCCTCGCGTACGGGTGGATGCGCTTGAGCGGGTCTCGCCCAGGTCCGGGCCGCTGGCTCGAGCCCAGGGTCCATCCGCGCCCCCACCGCAGACCTGTGCTTCCGCCACCCGCATTCGCCAGCCCAGGTGCAGGAACCCCGGGTCTGCGCACAACCCCCGCCAAGCCGTTGGGTCCGCACCCCGAACTCCGAACCCCGCACCACGCCGCACCCGCCCCCGCACCCAATACCGCTCACGAGGCGACGCGTGCTCCCAGCGGTCGGTGCACCGGCCCCGACAGCTCGGACAGGCGGCGACCGGATGCGCCGTGCCGGTCGGCGACGATCTCGGCGAGGATCGAGAGGGCCGTCTCCTCGGGGGAGCGCCCGCCCAGGTCGAGCCCGATCGGCGAGCGCAGCCGCTCCAGCTGCTCGGCTGGCACGGCCTCTGCCGCGGGTACAGATGCGTCGGTGAGCCGCTCGAGCCGCTCGAGCCGCTCCTCGTGGGTGCGGCGGCTCCCCATGACACCGACGTAGCCGGCGGCAGAGGCCAGGGCGACGCGCAGCGCTGGCACGTCGAACTTCGGGTCGTGCGTGAGGACGCACACGGCGGTGCGCGCATCCACCTCCGCAGTTTCCAGATAGCGGTGCGGCCAGGCGACAACCACCTCGGCGCCCGGGAACCGGGCCGTCGTCGCGAACACCTCGCGCGCGTCGACGATGGTGACCTGCATGCCCGCGGCGATCGCGATGCGGGAGAGCGCCACGGCGAACTCGACCGCGCCCACGATGATCAGCCGGGGCGGGGAGCCGAGGGCGATCGTCACGGCTCCCGACGTGGGCGGCGATGTCTGGTCGATCACGCCGCGGCCCACGTCGGCTCCGGAGACCGTCAGCGTGTAGCTCGCGGGCATCGCACGCGCCTCACGCTCCGCCAGCAGCAGCATGTCAGCGGCCGCCGCGCTGCCCGGCAGGACAGGGCGGACCAGGACTTCGATGACTCCTCCGCAGCTCAACCCGACCGAGAACGCCGCTGCCGCGCTGTACCCGAAGGTCTCGACGCTCGCGGCACCGCTCTGGATCGCGAGCAGGCACTGCTCGAAGACGGCCCCCTCCACGCATCCGCCGGACACGTTGCCGAACACCTCGCCGTCGGCCGACACGATCATGCTCGCGCCCACCTCTCGGGGCGCGCTGCCGCTGACGGCGACGAGCGTCGCCATCGCGAACGGTCGACCTCGGCGCGACCACTCGGCGCCCATCGGCAGGATTCCACGCATGACGAAACGCTAAGCCGGGCCCATTGCGTGGCTGTTGCGGGCACGTGAAGGTCGTCACGATCCCCGACCCACGATCGAAACACCGCCGAAACGGCGTTCTGGTTCACTCCCGAGAATCCACTCGCGCCAGCAAGCAACTGACGGCGCGGAGCCACGACCGGGAGGGCCATGGACATCACGACGGTGCGCTCGTACCGCGTCGCACGAACCCGCGAGGAGCTGCTCCTCGCCCCTGGGGAGGCCATCCTGGCGGGCGGCACGTGGCTCATGAGCGAGCCGCAGCCGACGACGACGGGCTTCGTCGACGTGACCGGCATGGGGTGGCCTGATATCGAGGCCGACGACGATGGGCTCCGGATCTCGGCCACCTGCACCATCGCGACGCTGGTCGCGTGGGCCAAGGACGCACGGGATGGCGGCACGCTTCCGTCGCAGCAGGACTGGCCTGCGCTCTCGCTTGTCCCAGCCGCCGCGGATGCTCTCCTCGCGTCGTTCAAGATCTGGAACACGGCGACGGTCGGCGGCAACATCTGCCGGGCGTTCGCAGCGGCTGGCATGGTCTCGCTGTGCGTCGCGCTCGACGGCACGGCGGAGATCTGGCGAGGAGCCGAGGTGGTGCGCCTGCCGGTCGCGGACCTCGTGACCGGGGACGGGACGACCGTCCTCAAGGCGGGCGACGTGCTCCGCAGCATCCACCTGCCGGCTGCCGCGCTGCGCTCGCGGGCGTTGCTCCTCAAGATCGCGCTCGCAGAGCATGGGCGCTCTGGCGCCGTCGTCACGGGGCGCGTCGACCCCTCGGGGCGCAGCGTCTTCACGGTCACCGCAGCTACGCAGACCCC
Organism: Pseudoclavibacter sp. 8L; assembly: GCF_902506465.1. Classification (NCBI taxonomy): domain Bacteria; kingdom Bacillati; phylum Actinomycetota; class Actinomycetes; order Micrococcales; family Microbacteriaceae; genus Pseudoclavibacter; species Pseudoclavibacter sp. 8L. Next base: position 2,864 of record NZ_LR733190.1, read on the forward strand.
GACCGTGCTCGCGTTCCCGCACCTCCCGACCCCGGTCGAGCTCGCCGCGCGCGTCGCTGATGCGGATGGCTACTACAGCGACCCGCTCGGCTCAGCAGATTGGCGCCGCGGCGTGAGCATCGTGCTGGCGGAGCGCATCCGGAAGGGACTCGCGTGAAGTTCGAAGTAGACGGCACAGACCGCTCGGCCGAGCCGCGGGCGGGCCAATGCCTGCGGACCCTGTTGCGCGAGACCGGTTCCACGACGGTGAAGAAGGGGTGCGATGCCGGCGACTGCGGAGCCTGCTCGGTCCTTCTCGACGGCACTCCCGTGCACTCCTGCATCGTGCCGGCCGTGCGAGCGGAGGGGCGCAGCGTCACGACGGCGGCCGGCCTCGCACCTGGCGATCAGCTGCATCCCGTGCAGGAGGCGCTCGCTGAGGGGTTCGGCTTCCAGTGCGGCTTCTGTACGCCGGGGATGAGCGTGACCGCGTCGACCCTCGGGGAAGCCGACCTGGGCGAGTTCGACAAGCGGATGAGGGGAAACCTGTGCCGCTGCACGGGCTACCGCCCCATCCGGGAGGCGATCTGCGGTTCCGTGCGAGCGGGCTCCTGCGCGCAGACGTGCGTCACGCCCAAGGCCGCTGACCCGGAAGCGAGGGCCACAGCGCAGACCGTCGGAAACTCCGTCGTCCCGGAGGCCGCGCGCCGGATCGTGCAGGGGCTCGAGCCGTTCACGTTCGACCTGCCACCGGCGCATCCGGCGCTCGATGCTTTGACCTTGCGCGTCGTGACGAGCCCGCACGCGCACGCGCGCATCCTGAGCATCGACACCGCTGAGGCCCTCGCCGTGCCCGGGGTCGTGCAGATCTTCACACACGAGGACGTGCCGCAGCTCCGGTACTCCTCGGCCCGCCACGAGCACCGCACCGACGACCCGGATGACACGCTCCTGCTCGACCGCGTGGTGCGCCACGTCGGGCAGCGCGTTGCGGCCGTCGTCGCGGAGACCGGTGAGGCGGCCGATGCCGCTCGCCGCCTCGTCCGCGTCGAGTACGAGCTGTTGCCAGCGGTCTTCGACCCGGAAGAGGCCCGTAGGCCCGGGGCGCCGCTCATCCACCCGGACCGCACCGCGGAGGAGCGGGTCGACGAGGCTGCCCGCAACGTCATCACGAGCGTCCACGCCGGACCGGATGTCGCCGAAGCGCTCGCGTCGAGCGCCGCCACCGTCTCCGGCACGTGGCAGACGGCCCGCGTCACACATGCACAACTCGAGACCCACGGCTCGATCGGCTGGCTCGACGACGACGGACGCCTCGTGATCCGCTCCTCCACGCAGGTGCCGTTCCTCGCCCGCGATGAGATCGCGCGCCTGTTCGACCTGGACCGTGACCGCGTGCGGGTGCTCGCGGCACGGCTCGGCGGCGGGTTCGGCGGCAAGCAGGAGATCTTCACGGAGGATCTCGTCGCGCTCGCGGTGCTCAGGACCGGCAGACCCGTCGCGTACGAGTTCTCGCGCACCGACGAGTTCCAGCGCGCCGCCGTCAGGCACCCGATGCGGGTGTCGGTGACGCTGGGTGCAGACGCGGACGGGGCGCTCACGGCCATGCAGCTCGACGTGCTCAGCGACACCGGCGCCTACGGCAACCACTCGCGTGGCGTTCTCTTCCACTCCCTCGCCGAGTCGACGACGATCTACCGCGTCCCGCTGCGGCGACTGGATGCGGAGGTCGTGTACACGAACACGGTGGCGTCCGGCGCGTTCCGCGGCTACGGCCTCGGCCAGGTGATCCTCGGCGTCGAATCGGCGATGGACATGCTCGCCGAGAAACTCGGTCTCGACCCGTTCGAGCTGCGCCGACGCAACGCCATCAGGGAGGGCGACGATCCGGGGCACGACGACCTCGTGTGGGGAAGCTACGGCTTCGACCAGTGCCTCGACCTGGCGCAGGACGCGCTTCGCCGAGGCAACGGCCAGGCGGCCCCGCCCGGCTGGCTCGTCGGCGAGGGGGTCGCGGCGGCGATGATCGCCACCATGGCGCCGTTCGGGCACATCGCGCACACGACGGCCACGCTTCGGGCCGACGGCACGTACCTGCTGCGCACGGGGACGGCCGAGTTCGGCAACGGCACGACAACCGTGCTCAAGCAGATCGCGGCGACGGATCTGAGCACGAGCTTCGAGCGGCTGGAGCTGTGGAACTCGGACACGGATGCGGTCGAGCACGACACGGGCGCCTTCGCATCCGCGGGCATCACGGTCGCGGGCAAGGCGCTGCACGCCGCCTGCCAGACCCTGGCGATGCGGATGCGGGAGCGGGCCGCCGAGCTCACCGGGTCGGCCCCGGACGGCGGCGAGCTCACCGCGGACGGGGTGCTGACGCCCACGGGGCTCGTCACCTTCGCGCAGCTGGCAGCAGAGGAGAACGGCGGGGAGATCACGGCTGACGGCAGCGAGCTCGGCGCGCGACGCTCGCTCGCCTTCAACGTGCACGCCGTGAGGCTGGCCGTCGACCCGGAGACGGGAACGGTGCGCATCCTGCAGTCGGTGCACGCCGCCGACGCCGGGTACGTCATGAACCCCGCCCAGTGCCGCGGGCAGATCGAGGGAGGCGTCGCGCAGGGCCTCGGCAGTGCGCTGTACGAGGAGGTGACCCTCGACGATGAGGGGCGCGTCGCCAACCCCGTCTTCCGCCTCTACCGGGTGCCGCAGTTCGCCGACGTGCCCTTCACCGAGGTGTACTTCGCCGACACGAGCGACGACCTCGGGCCGTTCGGCGCGAAATCGATGAGCGAGTCGCCGTACAACCCCGTCGCTCCCGCGATCGGGAACGCAATCGCGCGCGCCATCGGCAGTCGCCCGTTCGAGCAGCCCTTCAGCCGCGACCGGGTCTGGCGGATTGCGAATCACGCCCGTAACACCCACGAACCCGTCCCCGAAATATGAACTGCCTAATGTCGCGGCTAGGGAGTGTCAGGACGAGCTGAGCAGGCGAGACACCGTCAGACACGACCCAGCCCACTGCAGTCAAGGAGATCCGATGCACACACTCACCAGACCACGCCGACGCGTCACCGCGGCCCTCGCTCTCGCAGCCACCGCCGCGCTTGCCCTCACCGCGTGCTCACCGACCGCATCCGAGACGTCCCCAGGGAGCGCATCCGTCGACCACGGCGAGATCAGCGTGCAGTACTCGTGGATCAAGAACGAGGAGTTCGCGGGCGAGTACTACGCCTACGACAACGGCTACTACGACGAGGCGGGGTTCTCCGCGGTGCAGGGCATCGCCGGCCCCGACACGGGCGTCGCGAAGCTGCTCTCCGGTTCGGTGCAGTTCGCCCTCAGCGACGCCGCCTCCGTCGGTGCCGCGGTCGCCGAGCAGGACGCGCCGCTGAAGATCGTCGCGACCACCTTCCAGAAGAACCCGTTCACGGTGCTCTCGCTGACGGACAAGGGCAACATCGCGACGCCGCAGGACCTTATCGGCAAGAAGATCGGCGTGCAGGACTCGAACGCGTCCGTGTTCAAGGCGCTCCTCGCCGCGAACGACATCGACGAAGACCAGGTGACCGTCGTCCCTGTCGACTTCGACCCGACGCCCCTCATGAACGGGGAGGTCGACGGCTTCATGGCGTACCTGACGAACGAGGCCATCACGGTCGAGATGGAGGGCTACGAGGTCACGAACCTCGCCTACGCCGACAACGGCCTGCCGTACGTCGCCGAGGCGATCACGGTGACCCAGCAGTACCTGGATGAGAACCCCGACCTCGTGAAGGCGTTCCTCATCGCCGAGATCAAGGGCTGGACCGACACGTTCACGCAGCCGACGGATGACACCGTCACGAAGGTGACCGAGCACTACAACGCCTCGGCCGCAGCGGGCGACCTCACCTTCGGGGAGCTCGACCCCGCCAAGGTGAAGGCGGGCCTCGAAGCCCAGGCGGCGCTGATCTCGACCCCGGAGACGGAGGCGAACGGCCTGTTCACCATCTCGGACGAGCTCAAGGCCCAGTCCATCGCATCCCTCGCGGCCGCAGGGTGGGAGCTCGAGGTCGACGACCTCTTCGACACGACGATTCTCGACGAGATCTACACCGAGAACCCTGAGCTGAAGAACTACCAGCCCTAAGCTCATGACCCTCACCGATACAACGACGGATTCCGGTGCCGCAACCGGCACCGGGATCCAGATCTCCGGAGTGTCCAAGTCCTTCGACCTGCGCGGCGGGAAGTCGCTGCTGGCGCTGCAGGACACGGACCTGCACACCGACAAGGGCTCGTTCCTGGCGCTGCTCGGCCCCTCCGGATGCGGCAAGTCGACGATCCTCCGCATCCTCGCCGCGCTCGACCACCCGACGACCGGCAGCGCGCTCGTCGACGGGCAGACGCCCGACCAGCTGCGTGCGAACAGCGAGCTCGGGATCGCCTTCCAGGACCACGCGCTGCTTCCCTGGCGGAGCATCCGCAAGAACATCGAGCTGCCGTTCGAGGTCGCGGGGCGACCGGTCGACAAAGCGTACGTGGATGAGCTGATCGCCCTCGTGGGGCTCAGCGACTTCGCGAACGCGAAGCCGGCGCAGCTCTCTGGCGGCATGCGGCAGCGGGCCTCGATCGCGCGGGCCCTCGTGCTCAAGCCGTCGGTGCTGCTGCTCGATGAGCCCTTCGGAGCGCTCGACGACATGACTCGGCAGAACCTCAACCTGGAGCTGCTGCGCATCTGGACGGAGAAGCCCGCGACGACGCTGCTCGTCACGCACGGCATCAGCGAGGCGATCTTCCTCGCAGACCGGGTCGCCGTCATGTCGGCGCGCCCCGGCCGGGTGCAGGAGATCATCGAGGTCGACCTGCCGCGGCCGCGCACCCCGGAGATGATGCGCACTCCCGAGTTCCACGCGCTGGTCGACCGTGCCTCCGAGCTGCTGTTCGGCGTGCACGGGCACGCAGAAGCCGAGGCGTGACGGTGGCGAGGGAGCGCATCCCAGGCTGGCTCGCCGCGCTCATCGGCGGGGTCGCCCTCGTCGCGATCTGGTGGCTGGCATCGGCAACGGCGTTCCGGCCGCAGGAGGGCACGAGCTTCACGCCGGTGCCCTCACCGCTCGCCGTCATCGACTGGCTGTTCGTGCAGGGGAACATCGCGGGTACCTGGGGCGTCTTCGCCCCGACGGTCACCGCGGCTGCGATCGGCTACGTGTGGGGCAACGGCATCGCGCTGCTCCTGGCGACCGTCGTGCTCGTCTTCCCCCGCCTGGAGACCGTCATCACGCAGATCGCCGTCGTCACCTACTGCCTGCCGATCGTCGCCGTCGGCGGCATCTCCATCGTGGTGCTCGGCGGCGCGAAGAGCCCGGGCGACCCCTCGGAGACGGCCGTCTTCCTCGCGGCCCTCGTGTGCGTGTTCACGACCGTCGTCGGCGCGACCCTCGGGTTCAAGTCCGCGGACAAGGCCTCGCTCGACGTCGTCCGCGTCTTCGGCGGCGGCTCGTGGATGCAGATGCGCAAGGTCCGTCTCGTGGCCGCGCTGCCCGCCATCCTCAACGCGCTCCAGATCGCCGTCCCGTCGGCGTTCCTCGGCGCCGTGCTCGGCGAGTACCTCGGCTCCATCACGGCGGGAGTCGGGCCCACCCTCATCCGCCTGCAGGGGCAGCTCGACTCCGCCGGAGTGTGGTCGGTGTTCCTGCTGTGCGCCGTGTTCGCGCTCGCCGCGTACGGGCTCTTCGGGCTGGTCATCCGGTTCATCACGCCGTGGGTCTCAGGGAAGGCAGTGCGATGACCGTGATCGTGCAGGACGAGCAGACAGCGACGACGGCCGATCACGCCGCCGAGACGCGGATCACGCGCGAGCGGCGCAGCGCGCTCCGGAAGACGGTGCTCCGCTCGCTGGGCTCCGCAGGCATCACGCTGCTCGTGCTCCTCCTGCTCTGGCAGGCGGTGGTGAGCCTCACCGGCATCTCCTCGTTCATCGCGAAGGGGCCGCTCGACGTGTGGCAGTTCCTGTTCGCGGGCGAGGACGCCGCCGAGCACCGCGCGCAGATGTTCCCCCTCGTGGGGCAGACGCTCATGGACTCGGCGCTCGGCTTCGTCGCGGGCATGGCCGTCGCCATCGTCTTGGCGATCGCCTTCAGCCTCTCCAGAGCCATCGAGGCCGGCGTCATGCCGCTTGTGCTCCTGCTGCGAACCATCCCGCTCGTCTCCATCGCACCCGTCATCATCCTCATGACCGGCCGAGGGACCACGGCCTCCGTGGCGGTGATCGGGACGATCGTCGTGCTCTTCCCAGCGCTCGCGAGCGTGCTGTTCGGCCTCAGCCGTGCCAGCCAGGAGAGCCTCGACGTCGTGCACGTCTTCGGTGGCGGCCGGCTCGCCGGCCTCACGAAGGTCAACCTGCCTGGGGCGCTCCCGTCGATCTTCGCGGCCGCCCGGGTCTCCGTGCCGGGAGCCGTGACCGGTGCGCTGCTCGCCGAATGGCTCTCGACCGGGACGGGCATCGGCGGGGCGATCCTGAAGTTCAACGCGCAGGCGCAGTTCGCCGAGCTGTGGACCTCGATCGCGCTCATCACCATCATCACGCTGGTGTCGTACAACCTCGTGCAGATCGTCGAGAACATCGTCCTCGACCGCATGGGGATGGGCGTCTCCCAGCGCTGAGCCGTCTGCGCTCGAACCTCGCGGCCGGGAGCATCCTCCCGGCCGCGACGTCGTTCAGTGCGGGTGGCCGCGCAGCGGGATGATCGCCGCCGGCAGCTCGTGGAGCCTCGCCGATGCCTCCTCGGCGAGGGGGTTCGTGGATGTCCCGTCGCGGTTCACGAGCTGACCGCCCACGTAGACGGCCTTGAGGTTCCGGGGGCTCATCGCGAGCACGTACGACCGCACGGGGTGCCAGAGCGGCCCGACGTCGGGGGAGCGCGGGTCGACGATGACGAAGTCGGCGAACTTGCCGACCTCCAGCGAGCCGACCCGGTCGGCGACCCCCATGATCTCGGCGCCGCCGAGCGTGTGGAGGCGCAGCATCAGCTCGGGCATCATCGACAGGGGATCCTTCGTGCGCGAGCGCTGCATGTAGATGCCCATGCGCATGTTCTGCCACGGGTCGCTCACGTCGGTGCAGGCCTGGTCGTCGAGGCCGACGCCGACCTTCATGCCGAGCTCGAGCATCTCCGGCACGAGCGCGACGCCGGAGGCGAGCCGCCCGTTCGAGGCCGGCTGCCACGACATGCTCGCCCCGCGAGCGGCGGCCTCGGCGAGGATCTCCGGGGTGGTCTGGATGAAGTGCCCGAACATGAGGCCCAGCTCGAGGGCCCCAGCATCCCGGTACAGGGCGAACTTCGACTGCTGGTGCTCGACGGCCTCTGGCGACTCGAGGAAGTGCGCCTGGTTCGTGATGCCGAAGCGACGCATGGCCTCGGCTTCGAGGTCGGCGGCATCGGCCCGCGGCGACCACTGCACCTGGCCCATGATGGACGAGCCGAGGGCGTACGCCGGGTCCATGGCCCTCGTGTGGGCGACCTCCGCCTGGAGCCGGTCGAAGATCTCGTCGTCGCTGCCGACGGTGGCATCCATCCCCGAGGCGTCGACGAAGCGGATACCGGAATCGAGCGTGCCGTCCGCCTGGCGGTAGTGGTACTCGAGGGGGCGGATGCCCGCGGTTCCCGTTCGCTTCCCGTCGACCATCGACTCCCACGCCTGCAGGGGGTCGGTGAAGTTGTAGGCGGTCGTGACGCCGTTGGAAAGGAAGTCGAGCGAGCCGTGCAGGGTCGACCAGTACAGCTGCTCCGGCGTCATGTGGGCGGTCGTGCCGAGCATGGAGTCGCACCAGCCGTACAGGGTGTCGGCGACGCCGAGGCCCCTGAGGCCGCTCGTGAAGAGGTGCGAGTGGCTCGACACGAAGCCGGGGGCGACGAATCTGCCGGCCACGTCGATCGTCTCGTCGGCGGTGACGGACGGCGTCCCGCTCCCGATCGCGGCGATGCGGCCGTCTTCGACGAGCATCCATCCGTCTTCGATGTAACCGGCATCCGTGGAGCCCGTGGGGATCGTGATGAGGCGCGCGTGGGTGACAAGAAGGGACATGCTCGCAACGCTAGCCAGCCCATGTTTCGGGCCTGTCACGACTCGGAGGCGCCCCGGGGCGAGTTGCGTTTCAGACCTCGAAGAGGCTGTGCACGGGGCCGGCGACCTGCTTCCCGTCGAGGTCGACGAGCTCCATGAGGACGGCCGTGCCCACGAGCGCGTAGCCGAGCTGCTCGAGGAGCTCCTGGCCCGCACGGAGGGTGCCGCCCGTTGCGAGGATGTCGTCGACGAGTAGGACACGGGTGCCGGCCGGCAGGTCCTGTGCTGCCTCCAGGCTGTCCGATCCGTACTCGAGGTCGTACGTGATCGACGCCGCGGGTCGAGGCAGCTTCCCCGCCTTGCGGATGGGAATGAGGCCGACGCCCGCGGCGTTGGCGATGGCGCCGGCGAGCAGGAACCCTCGCGCCTCGACGCCCGCGACGACGTCGAAGGTGTCGGCGAAGGGCTCGATCACGGCGTCGACGGCGGCGCGCAGGGCGGTGCCGTCGGCGAAGAGCGGGGTGATGTCACGGAATTGGATGCCCGCTTCGGGGAAGTCCGGGATAGTCGCGATGAGCGACTCGGCGCGCGCGAGCTCTGGGGTCACGGTTCCAGGATACGTGCGATCCGCATCAGTCCGCCGCGATGAAGGCGCGCAGGATCGACCGGTGGTCGTCGGCGCGGGACGCCCACGCGAGCTCGCTGAACGCATCGGTCTCGTCAAGCTCCAGCACTGCGATTCCGGGCGGTGGGACGAGCACCGTGCTCGCCGGGGTCACGGTTACGCCGATGCCCGCCGCGACCAGATGCAGCAGGGTCGTCCAAGTACTTCCCGTCTGCACGATGGTCGGTGCCCGACCGCCTGCGAGCACGGGGGCCAGGTTGCGCTCGGTCGCGAGCTCGCCGGCCTCGGCGGGGAAGAACACGAACGGGTCTCCGGCGAGCTCGCTGGCGCGGATGCTGCCACGGTCGGCGAGCGGATGCGTGTGCGGCACCGCGGCCACGAAGCGCTCCCTGCGAAACGGCGTTAGCCGCACCCCGTCGACGACGTCCGGGTCGCGCACGATCGCGAGGTCCAGCTCACCCTGCGCGACTTTCGCGGTGAGCCTCGCCGTCCATCCTTCGACGAGCTCGATGTGCACGCCCGGGAACTCGGCCCTGAAGCGCTGGACATGTTCCACCGGCCCGAGCGGGAGTGCGGAGCTGACGAACCCGACGTCGAGCCGCCCCTGCTCGCCGCGGCCGACGCGCGCGACCTCGTCGATGACGCGCTCGGACTGCGCCACGAGCGAGAGGGCGCGTTCACGCAGCACGGTGCCCGCTGCCGTGAGCTTCACGCTGCGCGAGGTGCGCGCGAAGAGCTCGACGCCGAGCTCGCCCTCCAGCCGCCTGATCTGCTGGGAGAGTGCGGGCTGGGCCACATGCAGGGTCGCCGCGGCACGGCCGAAGTGGAGTTCATCGGCGAGTGCGAGGAACGAGCGGAGCACTCGAATGTCGAGATCCATGCATCCAGCTTATGGATGCTTGTGCATCCGTATTGGACTCGTTGGCTCCGATTCAGGAAACTCAGCACATGACAACGCAGACCATCACCATCGCCCCGTTGCAGGACGAAGCGGACGCAGTGGCCTTCCGCACCCTCAACGAGGCGTGGATCACCGAGCACTTCGCACTCGAGGATGCCGACCGAGCGGTGCTCGCGGACCCTCAGCGCGCGATCGTCGACCAGGGCGGGACAGTGCTCATCGCCCACGCCGGTGAGCAGCGCGTGGGCTGCGTTGCGCTGTTGCGCGTGGGAGATGGGCTCGCCGAGCTGGTCAAGATGTCGGTCGCTCCAGAGGCCCGCGGGTCCGGCATCGGGCGGATGCTCATGACAGCGGCTATCGACCACGCGCGCGAGCAGGGCCTCACGAAGCTCATGCTCGAGAGCAACAAGTCGCTGACGCCGGCCGTTCGCCTCTACGAGTCCGTCGGCTTCCGCCACGTGCCCGCATCCGCGCACGCCCCGACCCCGTACTCGCGAGCCGACGTGTTCATGGATCTCGACCTGGTCTGAGCGTCGTCGCAGGGTGTGGGCCTCCTCGCCTGGTGTGGAGGCGGGCCCACGACTCCCAGCGCGCCCAGCCCGCCCAGCGCGCCCAGCC
>NZ_LR733213.1:0-37006 GCF_902506465.1 Pseudoclavibacter sp. 8L
CCGCCGATGATCATCGCGATCGCGACGAAGAAGAACGCCCAGAAGCCGAGGATGATCCAGGTGAGCGCGAGGACTGCGCCGATGAGGATGCCGGTTCGGGTGAGGGATGCGGTGTTCACTGGACTCGCGCTTCTTCCGTCTTGTCGTTGGTGTCGTCTTCGGAGGGGAGGTGCACGTCGTTGACGGTCACGTTGACTTCGGTGACCTCGAGGCCGACGATCGTCTCGATGGCGCGGATGACGTCGGCGCGGACGCCGTCGGCGACGTCCTGGAGGGAGACGGGGTACTCGGCGACGATGGTCACGTCGACGGCGACCTGCTTCTCGCCGACCTCGACGCTGATGCCCTGGCTCTGGTCGGTGGCGTTGATGGCGTTGCGGATGGCACCGATCGCGCGGGCGGCGCCGCCACCGAGGTCGTAGACGCCGCGAGCGTCACGGGCCGCGATACCGGCAACGCGAGCAACGACGCTATCGACGATCGTCGTCGTGCCGCGTCCGTTCGAGGTCGTCGGGACGACGCTGCTGGACGTCTGAGCCGTGCCGTGGGCGGAAGTCGTGTTGGGGGTGGTGTTCGCCATGATGCTCTTCCTTCTGTCTTTCTGGTCTCTGCCCCCGGTGCAGATGCATCGTGTGGGCTTGTACAGGTGAGACGCAGGCGACCCCGGAAGTGTCACAAACTCGTTTTCGGCTCTCAGCTTGCGCACAGCTTCGGCGCCCGAGGTCGCCTTTCACCCATGTTTTCCCCCGGGGATAGGGGGATCTCGCCGATGCGAAGGCCGATGTTAAGCGCATCCGGACAGGGCTTCGTCCGTACCTACAGTGAGGTCTCACCGAGTCCAGCGGCATCGCGACTCGTGTGGCACCGCAGCCCCCGCCCGGTGCTCTTCTCGAATTTTCCGAGGCCCCCGCCTCGACAAGGAGTCCCCTATGAGCGCGCTCGAAACCGAAGCCAAGTCCGGCTTGACTCGTCGTTCGCTGGTCACCGGTGCAGTGTGGTCCGTGCCGATCATCGCGGCAGCCACGGCCACCCCCCTCGCCTCCGCATCGCAGTGCACGGCCGGAACCCTGGACTGGGCAGCACTCGCGGCTGGCGCGAACGTCACGACGGTGACCGTTCCCGGCACCGCCCCCACCACCACCGCGACCTTCTCGATCACGTACTCGTCTGGGTCCACTCCGTCGGCTGCCAGCGGTCGGGTAGCAGCGGGCCCCCAGGGCGGCGTCACCGGCAACTACTACCGCATCGAGTTCTCGAACCCGATCCCGAACAACTCGGCGACGGTCCGCATCGCCTTCAACCGCCCGGTGACCGGCCTCAGCTTCTCCCTTCTCGACATCGACGCCACGACGAACGGCTACCGAGACAACGTCGAGGTCCTGACGGCAGGGTTCGCCGCCGCACGCCAGGCGCGCGTCATCGGTGCCGGCACGGCGGGGGATCCCTTCCGGATGGATACGCCGTACGGCAACATCGCACCCACGTCGAACCAGGGCAACGTGCAGCTCACCTGGGCAGCGCCCGTCTCGGCCGTCGAGTTCCGCTACTTCCAGCCAGGCGACTCGACCAACTCGCAGAACATGGTCATCGGACTCGGCAACCTTGCCGTGAACCCCTGCTAGCACTCGGCGGGGAGTAGGCGCTCCTCGGGCGCCTCGAGACCGGCGGCCCCGCCGCCGCGCGCTCTGTGCGCGCCGCAGCTGTGCGATCATGCTCACGCACCACTCGCGCGCGCTGCCCCAGCGTCGGCGCGACCCCAGCCGAGCACGAGCGTCCATCCCCGGAAGCGTCCGAACACCGTGAAGCCGTCCCCCCAGCAGGAACCGCGCAGTGACCGACTCCGAGCATTGCTCGGTTCCGCCAGCACATCGCGAGCTGTCGTGATCCGCGCCCCATGGGGTTTCGGGAAGTCGCGTGTTCTCGACGGGTGGGATGAGGGTGACGGTCGCCGTGTCGTCCGCGTCGTCATCGCCCCTCAGGGCGCGACCCGCGAGAGCTTCTGGCGCGACGTCGCAGCGGCACTCGCCGGGCAGGGTTCCGAACACTCCTCGCTTGGCGACCCCCGTCCGGCCGCGGCGCTTGTCGAGGACGCCCTCTTGGCGCACCCCCTGACGCTGGTCGTCAACGGGTTCGAGCATCTGGACGAGCAGCCGAGCGTGGAGGCGGAGCTCATCGTGCTGCTGACGCGCGCGCCCGGTCTCCGGGTCGTGATCGCCAGCCGACGGGAGACGAGCTTCGAGGACCCTCGCACGCGCATGTCGTTGGATGTGCGGGTCATCGCGGCCGAGGAGCTGCTGTTCACGACCGACGAGATCGAAGCCGAGCTGCGAAGCGCCGGAATGGCCGCCCCAGCCTTGACCGCGGTCGTCGAACGTGCTTCGGGTGGCGTGCCAGCGCTCGTGAAGCTCAGCCTGCTCGAACTCTCCGGAGGGGCTCACCCGACCACGGTCGACGTGCTGGAGCGATGGCTCACCCAGCGGCTCGGCGACTACGTCGCCGCGACGATCCTCAGCGGTGACGACGACCTCGCCGCGCTCGCCATCGGCGCGGACCTCCTCGATGAGACCCTGGCAGGTCAGCTCACCGCTCGCCCCGGGGCCCAGGTGCTCCATGCATTCGAGCGCAGTGGACTCGGTGCGCGAGAGCGACTCGTGCTGGAGGACGGCCAGAGCCAAGCGGTGTTCCGCTTCACGCCGACGACCGCGCGAGCAGGTCGTGCGTGGTTGCAGGCCAAGGACGCGAAAGCCCTCTTCGGCCAGCGCCGCTCCTTCGCCGCCTGGGCGAAGGAACGAGGGCAACCGCACGCGGCGCTGACGGCCGCCGTCGATGGATCCGACTACGCGCTGGCCTCGAGCATCGTCATGGACCACTGGTTCGAGCTCGGCGACGACCGTCCTCAGGTGGTCGCAGCGCTCGAACGGCTGCCGCGCGTGACGATCGCGCGGTGGCCGCTCCTCGGAGTGGAACTCGCCCTCTGCTACCTCGCGATGAAGGACCACCAATGGCGAGCCGCGGAGGTCTTCGCGCTCAGCCTGACCGGGATCGGGCTTCGGCGGGGAACCGCATCTGCCACCGAGCAGCTCATGTACGTGCTCCTCGAGATGGTCGCAGCCAGAACCGTGTTCGGGTCGTACAAGCAAGCCCGGCACCATGCAGATCGCCTCTCGAGGATGCTCTCCGAGTTCCCCGCGGCCGAGTACGAGCACGCCCACCGCGTCATCCCGCACGCGATCTCCCAGCTCGCCGCAACGCAGCTTTTCACCGGGGCGACCCAGGACGCGCTGCAGACGCTCATCTCCGGCACGGCGACCGCGCGCCGCCTGCGTGCACCGCTCCGCGCCCAGTACTTCCCGCTCTCCCTGCGCGCGGGCGCCCACGCGATCGCGGGCGAGCTCGCCGAAGCGCAGCTGGCGATCGTGGAATCGGACGGCATCCCCGGCCAGGAGCATCGGCACAACGACTACAGCGGCTCGCCCGCTCGTCTCGCCGAGGCCTACCTGCACCTGGAGGCGGGCCGCTACCAAGCGGCGCTGGAGGTGCTCGCGCGGCTCCACCCCCACTACCGCACCATCGAGAACATCCACCTCCTCCTCGAAGCCGAGACCTGGGCGCACATCGGACTGGACCCCGCCCAAGGGCTCGACCGCATCCTCGAGATCAGGAAGCTCGCGGAACGCCAGCGCCGACTCCCGAGCTACGTGACCGCGCACCTGGACCGTTCGACGGCTCACGTCGCGCTCGCCACCCATCGCGTCGCCCTCGCCGCGCAGTACTCGCGCGGCGTCGACGTGCTCGGACGCGTGCCAGCAGCCATCCTCCACGCCAAGGTCGACCTCGCTCGGCAGTCGGACACCGATGCCCTCGGCGTGCTGCTGCGCTACCCACCCGCGCGAGACACGCCCCTGCGCGACCGCATCGACCACGAGCTCACCCTCGCGACGGCCCACCAGCGGACCGGACACCGCGACTCAGCGGTCACCCTGCTCCGGAGCGCCGCGGCGAGCCTCACGAACGCCGGGCTGACGCTCCCGCTCCTCGGCCATCGCTCGATCGGGCATGCCGAGCTCACGTCGCTCGCGAGGGAGACCGGCATCTTCCTCCCGAGCCTGCCCGACAGCCTCACCGCGCCTGACGGGTCCCAGCACCCCGCGCCGCCGAAGCTCACGCCGAGGGAGATCGCCGTGCTGCGGGAACTGATGGACAACGCCAGCTACGCAGAAGTCAGCGCGCGCCTCGACGTCAGCATCAACACCGTCCGCACCCAGGTGCGTTCGCTGTACAGCAAGCTCGGGGTGCGTTCACGCGAGGAAGCGATCAACGCCGCGCTGACCGTCCATCTGCTCGACGACCAGCGGCGCCCCGGAGGGCGATCAGACCAGACCGGCCGAACGCAGCTGTGAGCGCAGGCGGCGCATCAGCGCGCCGAGAGTCGCGTACGTGAGCACACGGATGCAGAAGAGCAGCACCACGAGCGCGGGCGTCGCTGCGCCCGGCGCGAGGACCAGAAGCGACATCGCGGCGATCGCGGTCCCGCCGGCAGCGCACGCGAGCAGCCACGTCGTCCATGGCACGTCGCTCTTCGCCGCCTCGTCCGCTGGGCGGGACCTCCCCTGGACGAGGCGTCCGAGGAGCAGGACAAGCTCCATCACCAGCGCGGGCACGGAGAGGGCGACGATGGCGATGGCCCCGAGCGGGGTGATCATGAGGAAGATGCCGGTACAGAACGCGACGATGATCGCGCTCCCGAAACGGGGCACGAGCAACGCTGCGAGCATCGGCAGCATCATCGTCATCGACGCGACGACCGCGTAGGCGGGCGGGTTCACCGTGGCCAGGACCGTCGTCACGGGTGCCAGGGCCAGAGCGACCACCGCATTCAGGGCAGCGAGGGCGCCGAGGCGAAGCAGCGCAGAGCTCGCCCAGCGAGTCGGTGCACGTGATGTCCGCGAGTTCATGCAGTCGTCCTGTCCGTAGCCGAGTGTCTGCTGCCATTCTCCAACCCGGCGGTGCGTCCAGGTCACCCCAGAGGCTGACTCGGGTCCACCCGGCGGCGGACGCGAGCCGTCCCGCCCCCGCCAGATGATGGGTCGTCGCGTCATTCCCGAGATCCGGGCCGCGCCGCGAAAGGCATGTCTTGACTTCCCCCTCTTCCCCCGAACGCACACCACCTGCACCTGCATCCGCACCCGCCGGTGGCCGAATCGCCGCCCTCGACGTCATCCGTGGTGCCGCACTCTGCGGCATCCTGTTCGTCAACATCGCCCCGCTCGTGCACTTCGGCTACGACACCGGCGTGCTCCAGCCCACCGATCTCGGCGACCCGAGCGGCTGGCTGCAGCTGTTCGTGCAGCAGCGCTTCTTCCCGATCTTCTCGCTGCTCTTCGGGATCGGCTTCGCGCTCTTCTTCGACTCCGCCGCGCGACGCTCGCGCCGACCGAGGCTCGTGCTGCTCAGGCGCCTCCTGATCCTCCTCGCCATCGGCATCCCCTTCGAGTTCCTGCAGAGCGGCTCCGCGCTGTGGCCGTACGCCATCGCCGGCCTGCTCGTGCTGCTCCCCAGCACCTGGCTGCCGCGCTGGGCTGTCGCCGTCGGTGCCGCCGTGCTCATCGTCGCGAGTCTCGCGCTGACGGGTGGCGGCATCACCCTCATCCCCGGCGTCTTCCTCCTCGGCGCCGCCCTCACTCGGTACGGCATCGTGCAGTCGATCGGCCGCTCGCGTGGCGGCTCCGTCGTAGCGCTCCTCGCCTTCACCGCGGCCTCGATCCCGCTCGCGATCTGGCAGGCGGGGGACATCCGGATGTCCGGCTTCGACCTCGCCTCCGGGCTCGCCGGATTCGCGATGGCCGGCGCGTACATCGCGCTGCTCTCACTGCTCATGACAACCCGCGCCGCCCGCGGCCTGCAGGCCGTCTTCACGCCGCTCGGAAAGATGGCGCTCACGAACTACGTCGCGGCAGCCCCGCTGATGCTCGCCGCAGGTGGGCTCTTCGACCTGCCCAACAGCACCTCGTGGACGCTGCTGCTCAGCATCGTCGTCGGCATCCTCGTGCTGCAGTGGATCGCGAGCACGCTCTGGCTGCGTGCCTTCACGCAGGGACCGCTCGAATGGCTCTGGCGGTGGGGCACGTGGGGCACGCGCGGGCCCCTCCGGCGAGACTCGGCCCGGAGAGGCTCCACGCGCGACACCGAACTCAGTGCTGAGCGGGCGAACGCAGCAGCGTGAACGACCCCTCCTCGACCATGAGCGTGCTCACCGGGTATCCGGGCGCTGACGTGCTGCTCGTCGTCGCTTGCTGGACCGGCGTCGATCTTGCTTGGGCGTTCGCGGGGAGGGGTGCCCAGGGAGGCCTCGTAGTGTGCACGCCATGGACGTGATGCACCTCGATGGCTCGTCGGATCCCGCCCGAGTGGAGGACCTGCCTGCGCTGCTCGCCGAGCTCGACGATGCGAGTGACGAGGAGCCGGACGTCGGCGCCGGCGACCCGTACGGCTGGTTCGTCACCGCCTTCGCATCCGGAACCGTGGTGCTGTCGCATGCGGCACGACCGCACGATCCGGAACTCGTGCTCTCCGATGTACCCAGGGATGAGGCCCTCGTCATCTTCACCGAGGTCGTCCGCGGAGAGATGGACGCCGTCCTCGCGCGCCCCTGGGTCGAAGACTGAGCACTCGGCGCTCCCCTGTCAGCTTGGACGCAGGGAGCGCCGAAGACGCAGCGACCGTCAGCGCTCGGCGGGCGAACGCAGCAGCGTGAACGAGCCCTCCTTGACCATGAGCGTGGTCACCGGGTCGCTGACGCGCTGCTCGTCGTCGCTCGAGAGCGCCAGCTCCCAGGTACCGTGAGGTGCCTCGGGAACCGTGAACTCGACGGCGTTCTCCGCCGCGTTCAGCAGCAGGGCAAAAGAGTCGGCGCCGACGTGCGAGAACACGAACGCGATGGAACGCGCATCCGGGTTCTCCCAGTCCGCGTCGTCGAAGCCACGCGCGTCGGAGCGCAGCACGTCCACGGTGTCGTCGGCACCCGTATCCGGTGCCTGGCGGAACCAGACCGGCCGCAGCGCTGGATGCTCAGCACGCAGTGAGAGCAGCGTCCGCGTGAACTCGAGCAGCTCGTTGTCGACCGCCTCCCAATCGAACCAGGAGATCTCGTTGTCCTGGCAGTAGGCGTTGTTGTTGCCGCCCTGCGTGCGGCCGAGCTCGTCGCCGCCGAGGATCATGGGCACGCCCGCCGAGAGGAGCAGCGTCGCGAGCAGGTTCCGGCGCTTGCGGGCGCGGCGCTCGTTCACCGCCTCGTCCTCGGTGGGGCCCTCCGCACCGCCGTTCGCCGAGCGGTTGTCGCTCTCGCCGTCCTGGTTGTCCTCGCCGTTCGCCGTGTTGTGCTTGTCGTTGTACGCGGTGAGGTCGGCGAGCGTGAACCCGTCGTGCGCTGTGATGAAGTTCACGCTCGACAGCGGCGAGCGGCGGCTCGCCTCGTACACGTCAGGTGAGCCGAGGATGCGCTGCGCCGTCGTGCCGAGGGTCGCGTCGCTGCCGTTCCAGTAGTCGCGGGCGTCGTCGCGGAACTTGCCGTTCCACTCCGACCAGTCCGCGGGGAACCCGCCCACCTGATACCCGGCCGTATCCCACGGCTCGGCGATCATCTTGACCGGCGCGAGCACCGGATCCTGCTGGATGAGCGTGAGGAAGGCGCTGTGCAGCTCCGCGTCGCCGCCCTGACGGGTGAGGGTCGTGGCCAGATCGAAGCGGAACCCGTCGACGTGCATCTCGCTCACCCAGTACCGCAGCGAGTCCATGATGAGCCCGAGCGCGGCCGGGTGGCCCACGTTCACGCTGTTGCCCGTTCCGGTTGTATCGAAGTAGTGGCTCTCGTCGCCCTCCACCAGCCGGTAGTAGGCGGCGTTGTCGATGCCCTTGAACGACAGCGTCGGCCCCAGGTGGTTGCCCTCAGCCGTGTGGTTGTAGACCACGTCGAGGATCACCTCGAGGCCGGCCGCGTGGAGGGCCTTCACGAGCTCCTTGAACTCGGCGACCTGGCCGCCGCCGTCGCCGGCGGCCGCGTAGTCGCCGTGCGGGGCGAAGAAGCCGATCGAGTTGTAGCCCCAGTAGTTGCGGAGCCCCTTCTCCTCGAGGTGGCTGTCCTGCACGAACTGCTGCACGGGCAGCAGCTCGACCGAAGTCACGCCGAGGTCGACGAGGTGCTTGATGGCCGCCGGATGCGCGAGGCCCGCGTACGTTCCGCGGATCTCCTCCGGCACCTCCGGGTGCAGCTGCGTGAAGCCCTTGACGTGCACCTCGTAGACGACCGTCTTGTCGAGTGGGACACGCGGCGAAGCGTCGTCGCCCCAGTCGAAGCTGGGGTCGGCGACGACGCTCAGCGGAACCGAGCCTGCCGAGTCGCTGTCGTCGCGCCGCTCCGGCTCGTTCATGTCGTGGCCGAACACCGACTGCGACCAGGCGTACTGGCCCTCGATCGCCGTCGCGTGCGGGTCGAGGAGCAGCTTGTTCACGTTGTGGCGGAGGCCACGCTCCGGGTCCCATGGGCCATCGACGCGCAGCCCGTAGCGGGAGCCGACCTGCAACTCGTCGACGAAGCCGTGGAAGACGTGGCCCGTGCGGTGCTCGAGGCGTGTGCGGGTCTCAGCCCCAGACTCGTCGAAAGTGCACACATCCACAGAGTCTGCGGTCTCGGAGTAGAGCGCGAAGTTCGATCGGCCGTCGATGGTGCTGAGGCCGAGCGGATACGGGCGGGAGGGTTCGGAGTTCGACAACGGAGGACCTTCCAATGGCGGGGGAGTTGGGGCCCGACGCGGATCCCCGCCGCTGAGAGTAGGGCAGGCGTTCGGCGTCGCTGCCGACGTTCTCCCAGGTACGAGCGACGCGCATCCACGCACATCACCCTTCTCCCAGCTGACGGGGCGACGCTTCCCGTCTACCCACTCGCTATTCGTCGGAGGAAGACCACCATGAAGGCAACTGTCAACGGAACCGTCATCGCCGAAGCGCCCGAATCGGAGCTCGTCGGCATCGAGGGCAACCACTACTTCCCGCCGTCGTCGCTGCACTCCGAGTCGTTCGCGAAGAGCGACACGCAGTACACGTGCCCGTGGAAGGGACACGCGCAGTACTGGGACGTCGTCGTCGACGGTGCCACGCACCGCGACGCGGCCTGGAGCTACCCGGAGCCGTTCGACGGCTCGACCGAACGCGTCGGCCACGACTTCGCCGGCTACGTCGCCTTCGACAAGTCGCAGGTCAGCCTCGGCTGACGCCGCGCGCCGCGCCGCGCCGCGCCGCGCCGCGCCGCGCCGCGCCGCGCCGCGCTGCGCTGCGCTCCCGCGAAAAGGCCACTTTCGACCCTCCGGAGGGCTGAGGATGGGCGGAAAGTGACCTTTTTGGTTGGTGAGGCCGCGAGGTGAGACCTAGCCCGGGTGACCGCCGAGCCCCATCCGCCTGCCTGCCCGAGTCCGCCTGCGCACCCTGATCCTCAACCGCCTGCGCCTCCGCACCCGTCTCCGCCAATAGGCCGTTTTCGACCCTTCGGAGGGCTGAGGATGGGCGGAAAGTGACCTTTTTGGGGTGGTGAGGCCGCGAGGTGAGCCCTGGCCGGGGTGACCGCCGAGTCGCGTCCGCCTGCGTGCCCGAGTCCGCCTGCGCACCCTGATCCTCAACCGCCTGCGTCTCCGCACCCGTCTCCGCCTCCGCCTCCGCGAAAAGGCCATTTTCTGCCCTTCGGAGGGCTGAGGATGGGCGGAAAGTGACCTTTTTGGGTGGTCAGGCCGCGAGGTGAGCCCTGGCCCGGGTGGCCGCCGAGTCGCGTCCGCCTGCGTGCCCGAGTCTGCCTCCGCGAAAAGGCCACTTTCTGCCCTCCGGAGGGCTGAGGATGGGCCGAAAGTGACCTTTTCGGGTGGTGAGGCCACGGGCTGAGCCGAGGCCCGCTTGCCCGCTTGGCGGCCTCCGGACCCGCATCCGCATCCGCATCCGCGCCCAGACGCATATCCGCATCCGGACCCGCATCCACAGTGCCGGATGGGTCAGTTTCGGCCCTTCGCGGGGCCGACCGAGGGCGGAAAGTGACCTCTTCGAGCGGGAGAGGCAGCGTCGCGGTAGATCGCCTTCCACCTTCCACCTTCCACCTTCCGCCGTCAGCCCGCGGGCCCCCGGCTCGTACCCAGGTACGAGAAATCGGGCGTTCGCTCAATCCCCGCCCGCGGATTCCTAACGTGAGGGGATGCTTGCGCACAGACTCAGCGAATCAGAACGGCCTCCCACGACGCCGACCGCGATGAGGGCGGCGGCCGCGATCCTCCTCGTGAGCGTTGCGACGATCTGGTTCACAAGATCGCAGGTGACGGAGCAGGTGTACGTCAGCGGATTGGGTGCCACGGGTATGCCAACGGCCGACGTCTTCAACACCGCTCTCCTCGGGATCGGCGTCGGCGCACTCCTCGGGGCCCCTTCGCTCGCCGGGATCCGATCAGGGCTGCGCTGGTTGAGCTGGAGCGCATCCGGCACCCTCGTCGCCACGGCGCTGGCGTTCGTAGGGGCATCCCAGATCACCTGCACGTACGGCTGCCCCATCCCGTTCACGCCAGGCTCGACGCTGCAGGATCTCGTTCACATCGTCTTCGCCGCGACGGGCTTCACCGGGGCTGCCGTCGTCATGGTGCAGCTCGCGACGAGTTCGCTGCCGCGCCCGACGCGGCTCATCGCCTGGGGAGCTGCCGGCGCGACCGGCCTCGTCGCGGCAGCTGGCGCATCCCTCTCGCTCCTGCGGTTCCGGACGGATCTCGGCGCGACCCTCGAGTTCATCGCCATGACGGTCGGGGTGGTCTGGCTGGCTGGCCTCATGGTGCGACAGGCTCTCCTTCCCGCCGAACGAGCCCGCGCTACTGTGTTGCCCGTGAGCGTGCTTTCGTGACCGAGCCCAGCGAGGGGCAGCCGACCAGGGCGTTGCGATTCACGCTCGGGGACGCCGCGCTCCTGGCCGTGTACGTGCTCTTCAACGGGTCGATCCTCGGGTGGCAGGCCCTCTACGTGGGCATCCCCGTGGGCGATCTTGCCCCCGAGCTCGTAATGCTCGCGATCGGGTGCATCGCCATCTCCCTGCGCCGCGCCGCGCCCGCCGTCGCGATCTCCGCCGCGGCCGCCACCTTCGCGCTGGCGGTGCCGCTGCAGCTCCCCGCCGACCTCTTCGTGCTCGCCGTCGTGACCTACTCGATCGCGGCGGGCGGCACGCCCCGCGTGGGGATCTTCTCGTGGGTCGGCCTCAGCCTCGTCGCCGCGATCAGCGCGTCCACCCTCCGGCTCGTCGTCGACGATCCGCCGCTCGTCGGACGCTGGCAGGTCGACCTCCTCCTCATCGTCGGCGTCGGCGTCGCGGCTCTGCTCGTCGGTCTCGCGGTCGGGATGCGCCGCAGGTTCATCGCCTCCCTCATCCAGCTCGCCGAGGAGCTCACGATCGAACGCGACCGCTCCGCTCAGCTCGCGACGCACGCCGAGCGAGCGCGCATCGCCCGCGAGGTGCACGACATCTTCTCGCACGGCCTCCAGGTGATCGTGAGCAGCGCCGACGGTGCCTCGGCGGTCCTGGACCGCGACCCTGACCAGGCTCGAGGGCTGCTCGCCGCCATCTCCGACACGGGGCGACGCTCGATGCGCGAGGCACGCACCGTGTTCTCGCTGCTCAACGACGCCGAGACTCCGGCCGACCCTGCACCGCAGCCGTCGCTGGACGCGCTGCCGGAGTTCATCGATCGCTCCCGCGACGCCGGGCTCGACGTGCGGTTCACGGAAGAGGGCACCCCTGACCTCGACGCCACGCGCCAGCTCGTCGCCTACCGGGTCACGCAGGAAGCGCTCACGAACACGCTGCGCCATGCCGGTCGCGACGCTCGGGTCGATGTGACGCTCACCCACTCGCCGTCCGGTTCGTGTCTCGAGGTCGTCGACGACGGGCCGCCGAGCGGAGCGCCGCTCGGTGCAGCGAGCCGCGGCTCGGGCTCCGGCCTCATCGGGATGCGGCAGCGGCTGGACATCGTGGCAGGCAAGCTCGAGGCGGGCCCCCGAGCGCATCATCCCGGCTGGCGCGTTCGGGCCGTCATCCCGTCGGTCGCCGCCTCTGCGGAGAAGGGGCTCGCGTCGTGAAGATCCGCGTCGCTCTCGTCGATGACCAGGACCTGGTCCGCACCGGCTTCCGCCTCGTCCTCGAAGCGGACGGCGACTTCACCGTCGTCGGTGAGGCATCCGGTGGTCGCGCGGGGGTGGCGCTCGCCGCCCGAACGCGGCCGGATGTCGTGCTGATGGATGTGCGGATGCCCGACCTCGACGGCATCGCCGCGACCCGAATGATTGTCCGCGACAGCCCGGTCCGCGTGATCGTCCTGACCACGTTCGACAGCGACTCCTCGGTCACGCAGGCGCTGCACGCCGGCGCGAGCGCCTTCCTGCTGAAGGATGTGCGCCCGGCCGAGCTCATGCAGGCCATCCGCGACGTCCACGCGGGCGACTTCGTGCTGCCCCCGGCGCTGGCGAGGGATGTCGGGGAGCTCGCAGACCCCGATGCCGCTCGCACGCTTCCTCCCAGCGGGGCACCCGAGCTGAGTGTGCTCTCGCCGCGAGAGCTCGAGGTGCTCATCGCGATCGGCCAGGGCCTGAGCAACCCCGAGATCGCGGTCGAGCTGTTCCTCAGCGAGTCGACCGTGAAGTCGCACGTCGGACGCATCCTCGCGAAGCTCGAGCTCCGCGATCGCATCCAGGCCGTGATCCTCGCGCACCGCGCCGGCCTCGTCGGCGGTGCGGCCTAGGCTCGGGCGATCCGGCCCGCTGCGCCGCGCCGCGCTGCCTGCCCGCCCGTCCGCCTGCCCGCCGTGCGAAAAGGTCACTTTCCGCCCTTCCGAGGGCTGTTGACGGGAGGAAAGTGACCTCTTCGGGACGGTGAGACCGCGAGGCGAGCCGTGGCGGTCGTCGCAGCCGGGTCCGGACGCGATGGGATACTGGCGGGATGGCACGCGTCAGTGGTTCAACAGCTCTCGAGGGTGTTCGTGCCCTCGCCGCATCGCTCTCGCCGGGCGAGTTGCTGCCGTCCGAACGCACGCTCTCAGCACAGCTGGGGGTGGCACGCATGACCGTTCGAGCGGCGATCGATGTCCTCGAGCGTGAGGGCCTCGTCCGCACGAAGCGCGGCATCGGCACCGAGAAGCTCGCCCCGCCCGTCTCCCTGCAGGTTCGGCTGCGGTCGTTCGCGAGTGCGGTCCGTGAGCACGGGATGCGCGCGGAGACGCGGGTGCTGTCGTTCGTGCGAAGCACGGAGCGCCCGGCCGAGGTGGAGGAGCACCTGCAGCTCCCGCCGGAAGCTGAGACCATCCACCTGCGCAGGCTGCGCCTCGGCGATGATCGTCCGCTTGCGCTCGAGGACGAGTGGCTGCCCGCGGCCCTGGTGCCGCAGCTCGACGAGGAGACAGCCAAGGGGAGTCTCTACGAGATGCTCGAGACGCTCGATCTGCTGCCGACGGAGGGGGTCGAGGTCGTCACGGCCACGCTGCCGAGCCCCGAGGAGATCGAGGTGCTCGGCATCGCCGCGAGCTACCCGGTCCTGCGTCTCACTCGCGCCGCGATCGCCCGCGGCCTGCCCATGTCGTACTCGCGTGCGACGTTCCCCGCGGATCGTTTCGAGCTCACGTTCCCGCTCCAGGAGCGCCTCACGCTGCCCTTCTCCTGACGCAAACCGAACCACCGGCGAACTCTGGTCTATACCAGGGCGGATTTTCCAAGTAGAGTCCCCCTAACTTTTCCTTTGACCATGGAGTCACGCCATGAAATATCTCCAGAAACTCGGCAAGTCGCTCATGCTGCCGGTGGCTGTCCTGCCGGTAGCGGCGATCCTGTCCGGTATCGGGTACTGGATCCTCAACACGGCAGGCGAGAACTTCGTTCAGGCCTTCTTCACCGCTGCAGGTGGCGCGCTGCTCGACAATCTGCCCCTGCTCTTCGCGCTCGGCGTGGCAATCGGAATGGCATCGAAGCCAGACGGTACCGCCGCGCTCGCGGGGCTCGTATCGTGGCTCGTCGTCACGCGGCTCCTCAGTCCTGAGACGGTCGCGACCCTGCAGGGCATCCCGGTTGAGGATGTCAACATCGGCTTCGGGCGCATCGAGAACGCCTTCGTCGGCATCATCTGCGGCCTCATCGGCGCATACTGCTACGACAAGTTCAAGGACGTCCAGCTGCCGGCGGCGCTGTCGTTCTTCTCCGGCAAGCGCTCCGTCGCAATCGTCACGACCGGTGCATCCCTCGTCGTCGCACTCGTGCTCTACTTCGTGTGGCCGGTGCTGTTCGGCGGCCTCGTCTCCTTCGGTGAGTGGATGGTCGGGCTCGGCCCGGTCGGCGCCGGCCTCTACGGCTTCTTCAACCGCCTGCTCATCCCGCTCGGCCTCCACCACGCGCTCAACGCGGTGTTCTGGTTCGACGTCGCCGGCATCAACGACCTCGGCAACTTCCTGAACGGCACGGGCACGGCAGGCGTCACCGGCCAGTACATGACCGGCTACTTCCCGATCATGATGTTCGGTCTGCCTGGTGCGGCGCTCGCCATGTACCTCACGGCCAAGACCAATCGCCGCAAGGTCACCGCCGGCATCCTGCTGTCCGGTGCCTTCGCGTCGTTCTTCGTCGGCGTCACCGAGCCGCTCGAGTTCGCGTTCATGTTCCTCGCACCCGCGCTGTACGTGGTCCACGCGATCTTCACCGGCATCTCGATGTTCATCATGGCGCTGCTGCCGGTGCGCATGGGCTTCGGGTTCTCCGGCGGGTTCATCGACCTCATGCTCGGCTGGGTCAACCCGCTGGCGCAGAATCCGTGGGCTATCTTCCTGGCCGGCGCCATCTGGTTCGTCATCTACTTCGTTTCGTTCTACTTCATCATCAAGCGCTTCGATCTGAAGACGCCGGGTCGCGAAGACGAGGAGGTCGAAGTGGATGAGACATCGACAGGGTCGTCGAAGTTCCTCAACCAGGCATCCGCGATCCTCAAGGGTCTCGGTGGCAAGGACAACGTGCTCGAGCTCGACAACTGCGCGACGCGGTTGCGCATGGAGATCGCCGACGTGTCGAAGGTCGATGATGCGGCCATCCGTCGTGCTGGTGCCGCCGGCATCATGAAGCCGGGCGGAAAATCGGTGCAGGTCATCTACGGCCTCGAGGTGCAGTTCGTGAAGGACGCGATGGAGGACCTCATTGCGGGCCGAGTCGAAGCGCCTTCCGCTCCCGTCGCGGTGGCGGATGCCGCGGTGGCTGCGCCGTCACAGGGTGGCGTCGCCACGAAGACCGTGCTCACCGTGCGCCAGCCGGTTGCCGGTCGCGTCGTTGCGCTCTCCGAGGTTCCGGATGCGACGTTCTCCCAAGGGATCATGGGATCTGGGGTCGCGATCGAGCCCACGGGAGACACCGTGTGGGCGCCGGCAGACGGCACCGTCGCGCACATCTTCCCGACGAGTCACGCGGTCGCGTTGAAGCTCAGTGATGGCACGGAGCTCCTGGTCCACGTCGGTGTGGACACCGTTGAGATGAAGGGTGAGGGATTCGAGACCCTTGTCGCTGTCGGCGATGAGGTCGTGGAGGGCACCCCGCTCCTGCGGTTCGATCTCGACGCGATCCGCGCGGCTGGGCATCCTGCCGTGACTCCGGTCATCGTGCTCGGGGGTGGCGACGTCGAACTGAGGCTGCGCCAGGACTGAGTTCTCGCTCTGATCAGCGGGGTGGGCTGCCGGATCGGCAGCTCACCCCGCTGCGTTCGGTGGACTAGACCACACATCAGTTTCCCGGTAATGTGATCCGCAACACGCCTCGCCGATCCGGCCGCACGTCCAGGAGACTGGACTGAGGCGCCCCGATCGCCTTCGATCTCTAGGAGCAGCGCATGGAAGTTGTCATCATGGCCGGGCCGGCAGAGGTCGGCGCCTTTGCAGCTGGACGCATCGCGGACGTCATCGCGGGTAATCCGGAAGCGGTGCTCGGCGTCGCCACCGGTTCAAGCCCTCTGGAGGCCTACCGCTCGCTCGCCGCCCGACGCGCTGAAGGCCTCGACTTCAGTCGAGTGAGCGCCTTCGCCCTCGACGAGTACGTCGGCATCGCCAGGTCGCACGCCGAGTCGTACCACGCCGTGGTCGGCCGCGAGGTGGTCGAGCCGCTCGGCCTCGACCCCGCGCGGGTGCACGTGCCGGATGGCCTCGCGGCCGACCTCGACGCCGCCTGCGAGGACTACGAGGCCAAGATCGCCGCCGCTGGAGGCGTCGATGTGCAGCTCCTCGGCATCGGGGCGAACGGGCACATCGGATTCAACGAGCCCACGTCCTCGCTCTCCTCCCGCACGCGCGTGAAGACGCTCGCTCCCAGGACGCGCACCGACAACGCACGCTTCTTCGACAAGCCGGAGGACGTGCCGGTGCACTGCCTCACGCAGGGGCTCGGCACCATTCTCGACGCGCGCAGTGTCGTGCTCGTCGCGCAGGGTGCGTCGAAGGCGCGCGCGGTCGCCGCGATGGTCGAGGGCCCCGTCTCCTCGATGTGGCCGGGCTCCGTGCTGCAGCTGCACCGCCGGGCGACGATCGTCATCGACGAGGCCGCGGCCGCGGAGCTCACCATGGCCGACTACTACCGGTACACGGTCGAGCACCGAGCCGGCGTCCAGCCCGAGGCGTAGCCCGCGAGGCCAGCAGCCTCGACCTCGTGATCGCTGCGGCGCGGCTCGCCGTCGGCGTCGCGAACGTGGCAGGGGGCTCGCCCCGACGACTGCTGCGACCGGGTGACCGTCTGGAGCGGCTGCGGCCCCACGGCTTCCTCGGCGGGGAAGTGGCCGGGGCGCATCCGCTGCCTGCTCTGGCGCGGCGGGTCGCGCGTGGTCGGGCGACGCTGATGGGTTTTCTCTACGCTGATGGGTTTCTCGGATGCGCGTGATGGGTTTTGCCGACCGGTGATGGGTAAAAACCCATCACGGTCGCCGAAACCCATCACGCGCCCAGGGGGGGCTGGGTTCGCGGCCAGCACAGATCCAAGGTGGTAAGGGAAGCAAGCTCGGCTCTTCGACTGCTGCGACCGGTCGGCGTTCGGGTGGCAGCTGCGGCCTTGTGGCTCCTTCGGTGGGGCGACATCCGGGGGCAGCTGCGGCATACGGCTTCCTCGGCTGGGCGAGAGCCTGGGACATTCGCGGCCTGGAGCTCCCTCGGCGGGGGAGCGGTCGCGGGAGCGTTGCGGCGTTGCGGGTCGACGGCTCCCTCGACTGCGAAGCGGCCGGGGCGCATCCGCTGCCTGTTCTGACACGTCAGGTCGCGCGTGGTCGGGCGACGCTGATGGGTTTTCGCGACGCTGATGGGTTTCTCGGATGCGCGTGATGGGTTTTACCGACCGGTGATGGGTAAAAACCCATCACGGTCGCCGAAACCCATCACGAGCCCAGGGTGGCGGGGCTCGCCGTTGATGCAGGGTGAAGGTGGCAGGGGTTGCAACCTCCGCCTATCGGCTGCTGCGGCGCATCCGCTGCTGGTTCTGGCGCGTCAGGTCGCGCGTGGTCGGGTGACGCTGATGGGTTTTCGTGACGCTGATGGGTTTCTCGGATGCGCGTGATGGGTTTTGCCGACCGGTGATGGGTAAAAACCCATCACGGTCGCCGAAACCCATCACGAGCCCAGGGTGGCGGGGCTCGCCGTCGACGTGGCGCGAAAGAGGCCGCGGCGGGGAGCGGGCGTCGCTCAGTGAACCCACTCGCCGCGACGCATGACCCGCTGCACGCCGAGCGACTGGTCCAGTACGACGAGGTCGGCCGAGTATCCCGGCAGCAGCGACCCGACCTTCTCGAGGCCGAGGGCAGTCGCCGGCGTGGTCGACGCGGCCCGCACGACGTCGATGAGCGGCAGCCCGGCCACGGCCACCGCGTACTGCACTGCGCGCGCCATCGTGAGCGTCGATCCGGCGATCGCACCACCCTGCGTGAGGCGGGCGACTCCGCCGCGCACCTCGACGTCGAGCGAGCCCAGCGTGTAGTCGCCATCGTGCATGCATGCGGCCGACATCGCGTCGGTGACGAGCATGAACTGGTGCGGCTTCGCGACTGCGGCGAGGCGGAGGGCCGCAGGATGCACGTGGGTGCCGTCCGCGATGAGCTCGATCACCGCATCCGGGTGCTCGAGCAGTGCTGTTGCGGGGCCGGGTTCGCGGTGATGCAGTCCTCGCATGGCATTGAAGAGGTGCGTGCCGACCGTCGCGCCGTTGTCGAGCGCTTCGCGGGCGATGTCGTAGGAGGCGTCGGTGTGTCCGATGGCGGCGACGACTCCGGCGTCGGTGAGCGCCTTGATGGCCTCGATGCCACCGGGCAGCTCGGGTGCGAGCGTGACCATGCGAACCTGCCCGCGCCCTGCCGACAGCAAGGCGGCGAGATCGCGGCTGTTCGGCTCGATGAGGTGCTGTTGCGCGTGGGCGCCCGGATGCTCGGGGCTCAGCCATGGTCCTTCGAGGTGGATGCCCGCGAGGGTTCCCTCCTCCGCAAGTGTCGCGAGCGCCGCGACCGAGTCGCACATCGCGCCGAGCTCGTCGGTGACGAGGCTCGCGACGAGCGAGGTGGTGCCCTGTTCGAGATGCGTGCGCGCCGCTGTCTTCGCCGCGAGGGTGCCGAGTCCGTCGGCCGCGCCCGCGTTGTCGAACCCTGCGCCGCCTCCGCCGTGCACGTGTCCATCCACGAAGCCGGGCACGATCGTCGCTTCCCCGAGGTCCACGATGTCGCCGGAGTTCGCGTGGGGTCGACCCGAGCCCACGTGCTGCACGGAGGTTCCCTCGATCTGCACCCACCCGGGCGAGAGGTGACTGTGCGGCGTGATGACGTTCGCGGCGCTGACGATCATTCTGCTAGCTCCGTCTACTCGGTCCTGCTCACTGGTCTGTACCAGTTGTACTTTTGCTCGTGTGGACCTCGGTGTCAAGTCGGGAAGAGGGGTGTGGGGTTCAGGTCCTGTCCCGTCGATTACCCTCGTCGTGGCGTCTCGGACAGGTCGGCGGGCTGTCGCAGTTCCCCGGGTCCGCATCCGGATAAATCTCTGGACGATGTCCAAACTTGACCAGAGTCCAAACTTCTCACTAGTCTCGGAAGCACACCATGAATGCACCCAACTCGCCTTCTGGTGGCCTCCGTGCCCGGAAGAAGCGAGAGACCGAGAATGCGATCGAGAACGCCGCCGTCGACTTGGCCCTTGAGGTCGGCTTCGATGCCACAACGGTCGAGGCGATCTGCGATCGCGCTGGCATCTCGAGGTCCACGTTCTTCAACTACTTCCCCAGCCGTGAGACGGCCATCACCGGTCGAATCGTCGAACTGCTGCGAGGCGCAGACGCCGACCGGATCCTCGACGCGCACGCACCGAGTCTTGCGCACGGGATGCTCGCACTGGTCCTCGCATCCATCGGGCACGCCCACATCAACAGTGATGTTGCACGCAAGCGAGCCCAGCTCAGCGCAGAGCAGCCGGACACGGTCACCCGATCGACTGGGTCACTCCTCGCGATCGGGGCGCAGCTCCTGGAAGTCGGTGTCGGGTGGCTCGTCCGCCGCCCCGACCACGCTCGCCTCCCGGGGGATCCCGGTCGAGAAGCTGTCATCGCAGCCGGCCTCTGTCACGCCGCCTTCAGCTCCATCATGGTCGATGCGGCGTCGAACCTCGGCGATCTCGAGGTCAGTGACGACGACATCACCCGCGCGTTCGACGCAGTGCGCGTCGTCCTCGACTGACCGCTTCCGTCCCCACGCCCCGCTCCGCTCGTCATCTCTCGTCAACTGACGCGATTCCCTTGCGCGCTGTGCGCAACTTGCTCCATCCGCTCCATCCGCTCCACCCGCAACATCTGCTCCACCGGTTCCTGTTCCAGCCCCCGCTCCTGTTTCAGTCCCTACCTTGAGGTGTTCTGGTGAAACTCGTTCGTCCCCTTTCTCGCATCACGGTCGCGGCCCTCGCGGCTGGTCTCCTCGTCGGAAGTTTCGGGGTCGGGGCTGCCACGGCGGCACCCGCCACCGACGACAGCGACAAGCTCTCGGGCAGGCTCGCCGCGCTTGCCGACGTTGCCGTCTCGTCAGATCCGGCGGTTGCCGAAGAGCAGCTCAAGTCCACGACGACCGAGCAGCTCGCCCTGCCAGGCTCCGGGCCGGCCAGCATGCGCGTGACAGGTGACAGCGTCGCAGTCACCGTCTACTACTCGACGCCTCCCGTCGAGGCCGACATCGATGCGCTCGCAGCGCTCGGAACCGTCGACTCCGTCGCCGCGAAGTACCTGGTGATCGGCGCCACGATCCCGACGAGCAACCTCGAAGCGGTTGCCGCGCTCGAGCACGTGCAGTCCGTGCAGGAGACGCTGACCCCCGGCTCGAGCGGGACGGCCTGGGATGGCGCGCTCGCGTCTACGGTGACAGAAACCGACACTGGGGCAGGCGCGGAGACTGAGACATCGTCTGACGTCGACTCCTGCCGTGCAGTGCCAGCGAACCTCGCGGAACCGCTCAACGTGCCGCTCGCTCGCGAGCTGTACGGCGTCGACGGGGAGGGCGTTCGCATCGGGATCATCTCCGACTCCTTCGATAACTCCGCGGTGCCGCTCCCGAGCACTCCGGCTGGAGATGTCGCGGCTGGCATGCTCCCTGGCCCCGGGAATCCATGTGGATACGAGCAGCCGGTCGAGGTGCTCATGGAGAGCACCGACTCCGGTTCGGATGAGGGGCGAGGCATGGCGCAACTGGTGCATTCCATCGCGCCCGGAGCGACGCTGATGTTCGCCTCGGGGTGGGCGGGCCAGGCGGGCTTCGCGGAAGCAGTGCAACGTCTCACCGAGGCCGGCGCTGACATCATCGTCGACGACGTCAGCTACTTCGACGAGCCGATCTTCCAGGACGGGGTGCCGTCGAACGCCGTGAACGACGCAGTCGCGCTCGGTATCCCGTTCTTCAGCTCAGCCGGGAACACCACCAGCATCGGAACTCTCGGCGAGAGCGCAGGACGCGTGATCTCGTCCTGGGAGGCCCCCGAGTACCGACCAACGGCCTGCCCGGCAGCGGTGACGGATCTGCTGCCCGAGACTGGCCTCGAGAGCGTCGACTGCATGGACTTCGACCCGAGCGCCGGGCAGGACCCGACGAACACGCTGACCTACCCGGACCTCGCGAGCCGGGGCATCACGGCGACCACGATGCTGCAGTGGGCCGAGCCCGTAGGTGCTGCAACCAACGAACTCGCCGTCGTCGTCACCGACGATTCGGGGAGCATCGTCGCTGCCAGTACGCCAGGCAACGCGGGCTCACCGATTCAGATCGCAGCCATCCAACCGGACGCTGGTGACTACAGCTACGTGATCGTGCGCGATACGACTCAGGGGGTTCCAGCGGTGAGCCCACGAGTGAAGATGATCTTCCTCAGCAGCTTCCTGCAGGCGGCAGAGTACTCCGAGAGTGCAGGGGGCGACATCGTCGGACCGGCTATCTTCGGGCACAACGGAACCCCAGCAGTTGTCAGCGTCGCGGCCGCGAATGCCGCCACACCGACGCAGCTCGAGCGCTTCAGCTCGACTGGGCCTACCACGCTCTACTTCGAGCCGTTCCCGAGCACCAACGCTCTCCCGGAGCCAGTTTCGGGGGCGCCGACGCTGACGTCGCTCGATGGTGGGTGGACCAACTTCTTCGGCAGCCCCGTCGGCGACCTCGACGGCGTCTACTCGTTCACCGGCACATCCGCGGCAGCCCCAGCCGCGGCAGCGGTGACCGGGCTCGCGCTGCAGCTGGATCCCGGGGCGACCCCGCAGGAGCTGCGAGACGCGCTCACGGATACGGCCCTGCCCATCGACAGCATCGTCGAGTCGGTGGCCGTGTCCGACTCGGCGGGGGCCGGACTCGTGGATGCGGTTGGATTCCTCGCGGCACTGCCCTCGGCAACCCCTGTCCCGACTCCGACTCCGACTCCTACTCCTGCTCCGACCCCCGCCCCGACGCTCGCTCCGACAGCAGCGCCGAGCGTCGTGCCCGTGAGCCCGACGGGAGCTCCTGTTCCCGGTTCCGAGACGCTGGCACCGGCTCCCGCGGGTGCAACGCCCGCCGCGGCGGCCGATGGTGCGCTCGCATCCACTGGCACAGACGCCCCGATCGGGCTTGCCGCGGTGATCGGCGCGCTCGCCCTCGCAGCAGGCATCACGATCACCACGCTCCGCCGACGGACCGGCGAGCGATGACCAACAACAGCGCAGTCCCTCCCAACAAAGGTGTTCACGTGAAAACCGTTCGAAATCTGTCCCGTGTGGCAGTTGCCGCGCTGACCGTCGGCCTCGTCGTCGGCGGCTTCGGGGTCGGGGTGGCGTCGGCTGCGCCTGCAACCGACGACGGCGACAAACTCTCCGGACGGCTCACCGCGCTCGCGGCGGTCGACGTCTCGTCTGATCCGGCCGTGGCCGAGCAGCAGCTCGCGAACGCATCGCCCGCCGAGCTCGCGCTCCCCGGATCCGGCCCCGTGAGCCTGCAGCTGAACGGTGGCAGCGTGGCGGTCACGATCTACTACACGACACCGCCACTCGCAGCCGACATCGATGCGCTCGCCGCCCTGGGCACCGTCGATTCCATCGCGGCGAAGTACCTGGTGGTGGGTGCAACGGTTCCGGCTGGGAACCTCGAAGCGGTTGCCGCGCTCAGCAACGTGCAGTCCGTTCAGGAGACGCTCACGCCTACCTCCAGCGGGTCGGCGTGGAACACGGCGAACGCCCTCACCGTGACGGACACCGACACGGATGCGCCCACTCAGCCCAGCACGGACGTCGCGGCAGACTCGTGCCGTGCAGTGCCAGCCAACCTGACGGAGCCGCTCAACGTGCCACTCGCTCGCGAGCTGTACGGCGTCGACGGGGAAGGGGTCCGTATCGGAATCATCTCGGACTCCTTCGAGCACGCAGCCTTCGCGACGCACACGACTGCTGCGGAGGACGTCGCGTCAGGCATGCTCCCTGGCCCAGGAAACCCCTGCGGTTACCTGCAAGCTGTCGAGGTCCTGAAGGAGAGCTCCGCCGGCGGCAGTGACGAGGGGCGAGCCATGGCACAGCTTGTCCACTCCATCGCGCCGGGGGCCACACTGCTGTTCGCCTCGGGCGGCGGGGGCCAGGCAGGCTTCGCGAGCGCCGTCGAAACGCTCTCAGCGGGTGGCGCCGACATCATCGTCGACGACCTCGGTTATGCCGACGAGACCATGTTCCAAGACGGGGTGGCCGCCAACTCGATGAACGACGCGGTCGCGCTCGGCATCCCCTTCTTCACCGCCGCCGGAAATGACACGTCCATCGGCAGCATCGGTGAGAGCGACGGACGCGTCATCTCGTCCTGGGAAGCACCGGAGTACCGACCCGCGGAGTGCCCCGCAGCCATCGCGGACTACCTGTACGTGTTCCAGATCACCAGCGCTGACTGCATGGACTTCGACCCAGGCGCTGGGGAAGATCCCACCAACACCCTGACCTTCCCTGACCTCGAGGCCCGCGGCCTCACGGCGCTCGTCATGCTGCAGTGGGCCGAGCCCGCCGGGGCGGCCACCAACAACCTCGTTGTCGCGGTGACGGACGCGTCAGGCGAGCTCGTCGCCGGCACCCCCCTCGCTGCTCCCGGCTCGCCGGTACAGGTCGCTGCGTTCCAGCCTTCTGCGGGCGACTACAACTACACGATCGTGCGAGACACCAGCGATGGAGTGCCGGCGCTCAACCCGAGAGTGAAGACGATCTTCCCGAGCAGCCACCTGCGTGCGGCCGAGTACTCGCAGAGCGAGGGCGGCGATGTCGTCGGCCCATCCATCTACGGGCACGCCGGCACGCCGAGTGGGCTCAGCATCGTCGCCGCGGACGCGGAGACACCCACCGAGCTGGAGTACTTCAGCGGCACGGGGCCGATGACGCTGTACTTCGAGCCGTTCCCGAGCACAAACGCGCTCCCTGAGCCGATCTCGGGCGCGCCGACCGTGACCTCGCTCGACGGCGGCTGGACGAACTTCTTCGGACAGGAAGTCGAAGGGCAGACCGGCGTCTACTCCTTCACCGGAACCTCGGCGGCCGCACCATCGGCAGCGGCCGTTGCCGCACTTGGGATGCAGCTCCACCCCGGGCTCACGCCGCAGGAAACGCGGGACGCGCTCACGGAGACCGCCATCCCGATCGACAGCATCGTCGAGTCCGTCCCGGTGGCTGACTCGGCGGGAGCCGGTCTCGTGGACGCGGTCGGATTCCTCGCGGCACTGCCAGGCGCTACGCCGACGCCGACGCCGACGCCGACGCCGACCGTCGCTCCGACTCCCACGACGACGACGGTCCCCGTCACTCCGACCGGCGTCCCCGTGCCCGGTGTGGTGACGCCGACGCCGACGCCGACGCCGACGACCACGACACCGACTCCGGTGGCGGGTGGCAGTCAGCTCGCATCCACTGGAGCGGATGCATCCCTCGGTCTCGGTGTGCTCGCCGGGGCACTTGCGCTCGCCGCTGGACTCGTCGTGGTTGCTGCAGCGAGGCGCAAGCGGGTCGACGAGAAGTAGCGAGTGCCAGAGCTCCGTCGCACGCGGGCGGATGCTCGAGGAGTTGTGGCGGAGTGCTGTTCGAGAGCTCTCGAACAGCGCTCCGCCACAATCTTGCCGGACGGCTGCAGTGGCGGGGCGAGGTGGTGGCGAAAAAACGCCCGTGGGCTACCCGGTGACGAGGCGGTGCTCGTAGGCGAATACGACGATCTGGGCACGGCTCGACAGCTCGAGCTTCGCGAGCACGTTGCGGACGTGCGTCTTCACGGTCGCCTCGCTCACGAACGCGGCGGCGGCGATCTCGCTGTTGCGCAGACCCTTCGCGGCGAGGAGGAAGATCTCCCGCTCTCGAGGGGACAGTGCGGCGATCGCGACGTCGGGGCGAGGGGCGATCTCGGCCGGTTCCGGGGTCGGAGACGCCCCGCGAGCGATGCGCCCCACCGGCATCGCCGGGGCGTCACCCGCGTGCACGGCGCGGATCGTGTCCAGCAGCATCTCCGGCGTCGCATCCTTCGTGACGTACGCGCTCGCGCCGTTGTGCATGGCCTGCAGCACCGCTTCGTCCTGCCTGAACGTGGTCAGCATGACGACGCGCGGGCGCGGACCCGTCTCATCGGCGTACGGGGCTGCCTCCAGGATGCGCCTTGTCGCGGCGATCCCGTTGAGTCCGGGCATGCGGATGTCCATGAGCACCACGTCGGGGCGTTCTCCCACGACGAGCTCCACGGCTTCCTCGCCATTGCTCGCCGTGCCGATCAGCTCGAGGTCGGGCTGCGACTCCACGAGCATCCGCATGCCGTAGACGAACAGCTCCTGGTCATCGACAAGGGCGATGCGGATGCGCGCGGCTGAGCGTGACCGAGCGGCGCGGATGTCGACGGGCTGGGTGGCGGCGTCGTTGGTCACTGCACGTCCTCCTTGTTGTCGGTCGTGAGCTGGGTGTCTTCGGTCGCAGCGACCCGCGGCACGATGTCCTGCGTCGGGATGAAGGCTGTCACCACAAAGACCTGGCGCTCTTTCGCCTCGCCGTCGCTCGGTTCGGCTCCCGCGGTCAGCCAGCCGCCCGCAAGACGCGCACGTTCGCGCATTCCCGTCAGGCCAAGGCCGCTGCGCTGCGGGGGATCCTCTGCGGAACCGGAGCTGCAGGCCCCGGTGCTGACGATGTTGAGGGAGAGCCCGGCGCCGCGCCAGTCGAGGGAGACCGTCGCCGACGCTCCGGAGCCCGCGTGCTTCATCGCATTCGTGAGGCTCTCCTGCACGATCCGGAACACGCTCAGCTCCTGCACCTGGGAGAGCCGCTTGTGTTCGCCGAGGTGTCGCAGCTCGACCTCGAGTCCGGCGTCAGAGGCCTGATCGATGAGGGCGCCCAGCTCATCGAGCTTCGGCTGCGGGGCGGAGCCCGCCCCGCCGATGTCCTCGAGGAGGCCCTGCAGTTCGAGGAGCGTGCTCCGAGCGTTATCGGCGATCTTCTGCAGGTCATCTGCCGACTCGCCGCGCGACTCGCGAAGCAGCCTCGAGCCGTCCGCCATCGAGATCGTCACGGTCAGCGAGTGCGCGAGCACGTCATGCACTTCGCGAGCGATGCGGGACCGCTCGTGCAGCACGAGGACCTCCGTAGAGGACGCCGACAGCTCCACCGTCAACGCGGTGCGCATGGCGCGTTCGCGCGCCCACTTGATCGCGAACTGGGTCGAGGTGCCGAGTGCCCAGGCCAAGACGGTCAACGCTGTGAAGATCAGCGCCAGCTGGGTGGCCGACGAGAGCAGGAGCTCGGGCATGGGTGGCGCGACTGTCACGCCAGCGATCTGTCCGTCCGGCCCGGTCATCAGCTGCACCATGCTCTCCTGCGTGGTCAGGTCGATCTCTCCGAGGCCCAGGTTGCGCGCCATATCCTGGGCGCCGTCCTGGAAGAACAGCTCGCCGCTCGCGGAGTATCGTTCGACACCGGCTCCGTAGCTCCCGGTCCAGAGCAGCCACTGCCCGAGGTAGACCAGCATGAACGCAAGGCCGGCTGCATGGGCCACGCCTGCTGCAAGCGATCCCCAGGTGAGTGCGCCTCGGGAGCGAACCGTGACGAGGAACACGATGAGGGGCATGGCGAGGTGCTCAGGCCAGTCGTTTGCCGAGGCCATGGGCACCATCCCCGACAGCTGCAGGACCGGGACCAGCAGTCCCATGGCCAAGGCGACCCGTGGGAGGCGGCGAGACAGAGCGATCGCCGCACCATAGATGACCGGTGCCGCGTAGAACGGCAGGTGACTGTTCCAGCGCCCAACCTCCGCGAAGCACCAGAGTGCGACGAAGAGCGCACCGACTGCGGGCTCGAGAATCCAGCGCAGTCGGGCGGTTGAGAGGCGATCGAGGATGTGCAGCATGCTCACCAAGCTAGGGGCGATTCCGGTCGGGGAGGGCGACGTGGGCGCATGGGGTGTCCCGTTTCATCCGAAGGGGTGAGCGGGGGTGGTGCTCGCGGCGCTGATGCTGCGCATCCGCACCTCTGATGTGCGCTTCGGGTCTTCGGCCGCCAAGCTGGAGTCGCCAGCGTCGGCACCGGCGCGCCCTCGAACCGAAGGTCGTGACCCCACCGATGACTGACAACCGCGCCGCATTCGAGCACTTCGTCGAGCTGTTCTATACACGCAAGCGCGTTGCTGACGCCTTCGACTACCTGGTCGCCGACGACTACCGGCAGCACAACCCGAGCATCGCAGACGGGCCGGCTGCGGCGGTAGAGGCACTCACCCCGAAGTTCGACGGGTCACCGGATGCGACGTTCAGCGTCGAGCGCGTCATCGTCGACGGCGACCTGGCGATGGTGCACGTGCGTGCCTCCCGCCCCGGTGCCCCGGACGCGGCCGTCGCGGACATCTACCGCTTCGAGGGTGGCCGCATCGTCGAGCACTGGGACGTGCTCCAGCAGGTGCCGGCCACGAGCATCCACGACCACCCCATGTTCTGACGCGGCAGGGGGCGCGGGAATGCTGTCGTGCCTACTCGGCTGCGCGCGGGTCGATGAGGATGTCGAGTTCGTTCCACAACCGCTCGGCGGCGTCGATGCGCACCTTGGTGGCCTCGGGGTCGAGCTGCGCGAGTGTTGCGACGAGGCCCTGCTGCACCGCCATGGGGACGGTGAGCGACGGGAAGAACGACGTGCCCTCTGCGGGGATCTTGATGAGGTCGTCCACGGCGCCCTCGAGCTGAGGGGGCAGGTAGTCGGTGAGTGCCACGACCGTCGCGCCCTGCCTGTGGGCGGCGTTCGCAGCCGCCACGATGGTGCGGTAGTGCCGCCAGTAGCTGCACACGATGAGCAGGTCTCCGGACCCCATCTGGGCGACGCTGTTCGAGAGCGCGCTGTCGCGGTCGAGGAGTGCGTGCACGTGGTAGCCGGCGATCTGCAGGTTGTGGACGAGCGCCTGGCCGACCGCGGCGAAGCTGCCCATCGCCGTGACGTGCACGCGCTTCGCCGACTGCACGGCCGACGCGACGCGGGCGATCGCGACGTCGTCGATGTCGCGCATCGTGGCCGCGAGCAGTGCGGCGTCGTTGCGCAGCGCATTCTGGAACGGAGTGTCCGTGAGGCCGTGGATCTCGGCGATGTCGACCATCGACAGCTGTGCGAGGTAGCGGGTGCGCAGGGCCTGCTGAAGGTCCGGCCAGCCCTTGAAGCCGAGCTGCTGGGCGAGGCGCGTCGTCGTGGATGCGCTCACCCTCGCCGACGCCGAGATCTCTGAGGCCTGCGCGTAGCTGGCGGCGTTGATGTTCGTGACGAGGTAGTTCGCCAGCTTCTGGCTGGTGGGGCCGAGATTGCTGCCGGCGAGGACGCCCCGCAGCCACGCGTCGGGGGAGAGTCGGGTCTCGTCGTCGGTGGGCGGTTCGACGGCTGGCATGTGTTCATTTCAGCACGGATCCGCCGGGGGTTGTGTGCCGCAGTTCGGTTCCCCGGGCAATCCTGCAAGAGATTTCGCGCGGGTTACATTTCTGCAATCTCTGTTGCATGATGGATGCGGCTGGATCATGCTTTCTCGAACACCGACGTTCCGATCCCTCAGGAGAACCCGTTGTCACTCACAGCACGGCTCGATCGCCTGCCGATCAGCAAACCCCACTACGCGCTCCTCCTCATCGGCGGGCTCGGCTACACCTTCGATGGCATGGACGGCGCGATCGTCGCCTTCCTCATGCCGAGCGTCCGCGACGTCTTCAGCCTCGAGGCCGCGCAGCTCGGCCTCGTCGGCTCCGCCGCCCCCTTCGGGTTCCTCTTCGGGGCCCTCCTCGCCGGCTACCTCGGCGACAAGATCGGCCGCAAGAAGGTCATGATGTGGTCGCTGGTGCTGTACGCGGTCGCATCCCTCGTCGCGGCCCTCTCCTGGAACTTCGAGATCTTCCTCTTCATGCGCATCCTCGCCGGAATGGGAGCCGGAGCCGAGAGCGCCATCATCGCGCCCTTCCTCTCCGAGTTCGTGCCCAAGCACCGGCGCGGGTGGTTCGTGGGCACGCTCGCCGGGTTCTTCTCCTTCGGGTTCGTGGCCGCCGCACTCATCGGGCGCTTCGTCGTCCCGGCCTCGGAGGATGGCTGGCGCTGGGCGCAGGTCCTCACCTTCCTGCCCATCGTCATGCTGCTCTGGTGGCGACGTTCGCTCCCCGAGTCGCCGCGCTACCTCGCCAGCGTCGGCAGGCACGCGGAAGCGGAAGCGGTGGTCGCGAGCTTCGAAGACCGAGTGCGCGCATCCACCGGCAAGGACCTCCCTGCCGTCGACCCGAACGCGCCGGAAGAGGAAGCACCCGTCAAGTTCGGCTTCATCAAGGCCGTCAAGTTCCTGTGGGGCCGCACCATGTGGCGCATCACGGCGACGACCTGGCTCATCTGGTTCGTCATCACGTTCTCCTACTACGGCTTCTTCACCTGGATCCCGACGCTTCTCGTCGACCGCGGCATCGACGTCACGACGAGCTTCACGTACTCGCTCTACATCTACCTCGCGCAGATCCCCGGCTACTTCAGCGCCGCGTACCTCAACGAGAAGCTCGACAGGAAGTTCACGATCGCGCTCTACCTCATCGGTTCCGCCGGTGCGGCACTGTGGATGAGCCAGGCCAACGACCCGATCATGGTCACGGTCGCCGGCATCGTCCTCTCGTTCTTCCTCAACGGCACCTACGCCGGCGTCTACGCCTACACGCCGGAGGTCTTCCCGACCTGGCTGCGCGCGACCGGCGTCGGCATGAGTTCGTCGTTCGGCCGCATCGGCTCGATCACGGCCCCCATCATCATCGGCACCTTCGCCGCCCAGTGGGGCTTCGTCGGAGTGTTCGGCATGACCACGACCGTGCTCGTCATCGGCGTCGCCTGCACGCTCCTCTTCGCCGTTCGCACCGCAGGGCGCTCGCTCGAGGACATCACGGGAAGCGGCAAGGGCACGGACAAGCAGGCAATCGAGAAGAAGGAGAGCAACGCATGACCCCGAACGGAGAACGAGTGCGCAACGGAGAACTCGGGCGGAACAGCGAGGTGGCACTGGATGCGGTGGATTGGGCGAGCATCCACCACACGATCGAGCAGGAGGTGGGGGTCGTGCTGTTCACGGTCCTTCGCTTCACCGAGGGCGGGGCCGTCATGGAGCGCATCTACTCGTCGCACGCCGACGAGTACCCGGTCGGCGGCACGAAGCAGGTCGCGACGCAGGTTTCCCCCGACTGGGTCGCCGCCTGCCGCGACTCGGGGGAGCCGTTCCTCGGCGCCACCCCGGCAGACCTCGACCGCATCTTCGACGACGCGAGCACGATCAAGGCCCTCGGCTGCGGCTCGATCCTCAACGTGCCCATCCCGGGTCCGGACGGCGCCCCGCTCGCCACCGTCAACATGTGCGCCCCGGAGGGCACCTACACCCCGACGGCGCAGGAACGCGCCGTGCAGATCATCGACACCGGCGTGGAGAGCGCCAAGCAGCAGGGAGCATCCGCATGACCTCGAACCTGATCATCCGCAGCGCCACGTGGCTCGACGTCGACGCGGGGGAGTACCGCACGGGCGACCTCTCGATCCGCGACGGGCGCTTCGAGCGGGTCGGCGGCCAGATCGAAGCGCAGGACGGCGTCGAAGAGCTCGACGCAGCCGGTCGATACCTCCTGCCCGGCCTCATCGACTGCCACGTGCACGTCACCGCCCACACGGCTGACCTGCCCTCCATGGGTGAGGAATCGCCGAACTACGTCGCGCTGCAGGCGGCGAAGCTCATGGGCGAGATGCTCGACCGCGGCTTCACGACCGTGCGCGACGTCGCCGGTGCCGACTTCGGCCTGCACGACGCGCAGGTCGACGGCCTCGTGCGAGGGCCACGGCTCTTCTTCGGCGGCAAGGCGCTCTCGCAGACCGGCGGGCACGGCGACCCGCGCTCGCGGGGCCGCGACAGCCATGACAGCGAGTACACGTGCTCCCACATCGGCAGGGTCGTGGATGGCATCTCCGCCGTCCGGCACGCGGCCCGAGACGAGATCCGGCGCGGCGCGCACCACATCAAGATCATGGCGGGCGGCGGGGTCGCCTCGCCCACCGACCGCGTCGACTCCACGCAGTTCTCCGTCGAGGAGATCGAGGCCGTCGTCGAGGAGGCGACCGCAGCCAACCGCTACGTGACCGCACACGCCTACACGGCGCGCGCCATCAACCGCGCCCTCCGGGCAGGCGTGCGCGGCATCGAGCACGGCAACCTCCTCGACGACGAGTCGATCGAGCTCTTCCTCGAGCACGACGCCTACCTCACCATGAACCTCGTCACCTATTGGGCGCTCATGGAGGAAGGCCGCGAGCACGGCCTGCCGCAGGACAACTGGGTGAAGGTCTCCGACGTGCTCGAAGGCGGCAAGGTCGCGCTCGAGAAGGCCCACAAGGGCGGCGTCAACCTCTGCTACGGCAGCGACCTGCTCGGCGGCATGCAGCGCCACCAGGCCCGCGAGTTCGAGGTGCGCGCCGAGTTCATGCCCGTCATCGACATCATCCGCAGCGCGACGACCACGGCCGCCCGCCTGCTCCAGCGCGAAGGTGAGCTCGGCGTGATCGCGCCGGGCGCGCACGCCGACCTGATCGCCGCATCCGCCGACCCGCTCGGCGACGTGAGCGTGCTCGCCGAGTCGCGCCTCGACTGGGTCATGCAGGGCGGGACGCGCGTCTAGGACGGCGGGCGCCGGCCGGCCCGGCGGTTCGGGGCTCGAGAGTTGTGGCGGAGTGCTGTCCGGGCGTCGACCGGATGCACTTCGCCACAACTTCGGACGCGAAGGACAGCCCGGACGCGCGCGGGTACCCGGACGCGCGTCAGCTGTCTAGCGAATCTCGCGCACCTCGAACTGCATGCGCGGGTTCGCGAACGCATCCTGAGCCGCGACGATCTGCAGCTCGCGCTCGCCGGAGTCGAGCGTGGTCTGCAGCAGATCGAAGACGCTCGAGACGGTCGCGGAGAGCGCCTCGGCTGCCGAGCCCGAAGTGCGGTAGTGCGCCGTGAAGAGGGCCGACGTGACATCCCCGGAGCCGTTCGCCTTGAAGGGCAGGTAGGGAGTCTGCACGATCCACGCCCC
Source organism: Pseudoclavibacter sp. 8L (assembly GCF_902506465.1). Taxonomy (NCBI): domain Bacteria; kingdom Bacillati; phylum Actinomycetota; class Actinomycetes; order Micrococcales; family Microbacteriaceae; genus Pseudoclavibacter; species Pseudoclavibacter sp. 8L. The sequence continues at coordinate 32,124 of NZ_LR733213.1, forward strand.
CGAATCGTCGACGGCCATCATCTCGATCGTGCCCTCAGGTCGGTCGGGTCGCTCGACGCTCGTGACGAGCACCGTGCGCGGCCCGAGGTCGCGGGCGCGCTGCACCGAGTCGAGGGTCTCCTCGATCGTCGCGGGTGTCGTGCGCGTGAGGAAACCCAGCTCGAACTGGTTGGGGGTGAGGATGTCGGCGACCGGCACGACCCGCTCACGGATCAGCTCCGGGATCGCGGGAGCGACGAAGCAGCCCGACTTCGCGTTGCCCATGACGGGGTCGCACGTGTAGCTCGCCGCCGGGTTGAGTTCCTTGGTGCGCTTGACCGCGTCGACGACGACATCCACGATCTCCTCGCCACCCAGGTAGCCAGACAGCACCGCGTCGACCTGGGCGAGCGCGCCGCGCTCCTCGATGCCGAGGATGACGTCGCGCACATCGGACGCAGGAAGGAGCGGGCCGCGCCACGCGCCGTAGCCCGTGTGGTTCGAGAACACGACCGTCGAAACCGGCCACACCTCATGTCCGAGGCGCTGCAGCGGGAACACGGCGGCCGAGTTGCCCACGTGCCCGTAGGCGACCGACGACTGGATCGACAGGATCTTCATCCCCCGATCTTGCCACGCCGCGCGCTGCAGCGCGCTCGGGCGACGCCATGCGACGGGTTCGAGTGCCCGCCGCATCTCCCGCGTGGGGCGGATGCATCTCCAGCCCACGGCCGAGGCCCGTGTCGGTGGCTGCCCATAGCGTTGAAGGACGGGACAGGAACACGGCCGAGAACTGGGGAAGCGAATGTCACACGAACATCAGCAGGAGCACCCTGCCGGGTCGCCGGAGATCGCAGAAGCATCGCGAGGTCCGGCGAGGCGCATCCTCGTCATCGCCGCACTCGTGGCGGGGATCGTCGCGGTGGTGCTCGGCATGGTGGTCGGCCCGCAGCGTCAGGCGCTTGGCGCGCAGGTCACCGGCGATGAGGCGCTCGCGACCAGGGTCGTTGATGCCGTGGGCGGGCACGGCGGGTTCCGCTCCGTCGTCGTCGCCGAGGTCACGCCGGAGAGCACGACGTGGGCCGGGGTGGGCAAGACGGGTGATGGACGCAACGGACCGGCGCCCACCAACGAGACGCTCTACGAGCTGGGTTCGGTCACGAAGACCTTCACCGCCGCGGTGTTCGCCGATGCGATCGAACGCGGGGAGGTGGGCGCCGAAGACCCGCTCTCGACGCACATCCCCGAGCTCGAGGGAACTCCGGCCGGTGAGGTGACGCTCGCAAGCCTCGCCCAGCACAGCTCCGGCCTCCCGCGCCTCGGCCCGGCCTTCGCCATCGAATCGCTCGCGGCTTCCCTCTCGGGAGGCAACCCCTACGGCCCGCAGACGCGCGACGCCATGATCGCCGACGCGGCTTCCGCTCCCGTCGACCCGGCGCAGGGCCCCGTCTACTCGAACCTCGGAGTGGCGCTTCTCGGCACGGCCCTCGTCAGCGCATCGGGCGCCGAGAGCTACCCGTCGCTGCTCGAGGAGCGCGTGTTCGGGCCAGTCGGCATGCAGTCGACGACGATCGCCACGACCGAGGCTGAGGTGCCGGCTGAGACCACTCCAGGCTTCCTCACCAACGGCGCTTCGACCGATCACTGGTGGGGCGAGGGGTATGCGCCGACCGGATCCTCGACGACAACCGACATCGACGACCTCGCCGCGTGGGCTGCCGCCAACCTCGACGGCTCCGCACCTGGTGCATCGGCGCTCGAGCCGACGGCGCAGTTCGCCGAAGGCAGCGACATCGGCTGGGTCTGGCAGAGCACGCAGGTCACGAACCCCACGGCCGACTCGAACCCGACGCTCACCTGGCACAGCGGCGGAACCGGCGGGTTCGCCTCCGTCGTCATGATCGACCGCGAAGCGCAGAAGGCGGTCGTCGTGCTGGGGAACACGCAGCAGGTCGTCGACCCCATCGCCGTGTCGCTGCTCAGCGGAGCCGAGGTGCCCGACCTCGGCGCGCAGGGCTCGCTCCTGCTGTGGGTGACGTTCGGATTCGCTGTGCTCGCCTCGGGCCTCGCCCTGCTCTTCGCGTTCCGCTCGAAGGCGGCGCTGCCCATCGTGAACTGGCTGCTGCTCGCCGCCGCGGGCCTCGTCAGCCTCTGGTTCGCTGGGCCATGGGCGAGCGTCGGCGGCTGGGCGTTCGGGCTCGCGCTGGCGCCAGCGCTCGCGGCGGTCGCGGTCGGCGTGCTGCGCTCCCCGGCACTCCGCTTCCAGCCCAAGAAATTGGCCTGGCTCAGCTGGATCGGCCTCGCCGTGGTGCTCGTGATCTTCGTGTCGACGCTGCTCGTCATCTGAGCTGAGACGTCAGCGCACCGGCGGGCCGCACTGGACCGGCGCGGCGTGCTCTGGGGTCGCTCCTACGCGCAGTCCTCGAGCACGTCGCGCATCGCATCGTGCTCGGCCTGCGTCACCCAGAGGCTGTAGGTGGCCTTCACGACGATCTGCCGTGCCACGTAGGTGCAGTGGTACGACTCCTGGGGTGGCAGCCAGTTCGCCGCATCCTGGCTCTTCTTGTCGTCGTTCACCCATCCCGCCGTGGCCTGCAGGTTCATGGGGTCGTTCGACAGCTCCACCCGCTCCTCGAACGACAGATCCTTCGCGCCCGTGCGCCACGCATTCGCGAGCGCGACGACGTGGTCGATCTGTACGAGCGGGCTCGTGTCGGGGCCCCGCTGGAAATCGATCTCGTCCCCCGAGTACGGGTCCACGAAGACGCCCGTGTCAACTCGGCAGCCGTCTCGGTTGCGGTTGACCTCGGTCATGGATGCGGCCAGTGCGTCGTTGCGAGCGTCGCAGCCGTTGCCGTCCGGGTCCTGCCAGCCCTCGCCGAACGAGCCCTCGCGATCGAACTCCTGCCATTCGTCGCGCGGAGCGACGTCGAGCTTGCCGAGCACGTCGAGGGCATCCGCGGCGAACGATGCCGGAGCGTCGCCCTCGGCGGCGGCCGCCTCGACCTCGCCGGCAAGGTCGACAAGCTGGCTGGACTCGGGAGCGGTGCCGCCGTCAGCGGGCGACGTCGCCTGAGGAGCGAGCGGCGTGCATCCCGAGAGCAGGGCCGCGACACCGATGAGCGCTCCGGCCGCGAGCGCACGGCGGCCGGAACGGTGCACGGAACGGCGCGCGGCGGGTGAGGAGGTGGGAGGCACTTGGAGCTTTCTCGAGCGGGTCTGCCGCTCAAGACTGCCACAGGGCGGGGCAACGATCGCAAAGCTCACATCCTCTCCTCGCGAGCGAACTCAGAGGGAGCGCCTGGCATGACGGTGGCAGAATGTGGGAGCCGCGGCTGCCCGCGGTCACACGCCGCACACCCCCGGGGGAACATCCATGACTGAAGTAGGCCAGGCCGGTTCACCCGCTGGGTCCGAAGACGACTCCCAGCGACCTGTTGCACTCGTCACGGGCGCAACGCGCGGCATCGGCGAGGCCATCGCGCAGGAGCTCGGTCGCACCCACCACGTCCTGGTCGGCGGCCGGGAGCCGCGCGCGGTTGCCGAAGCCGCAGCGCGCATCCCCGGAGCCACCCCGTTCGTGGCCGACCTCTACGACGAGCGACAGCTTGCCGAGGCGACCCGCAGCATCCGCCGTCTCGATGTGCTCGTGCACTCCGCAGCCGTGCTCGGCGGGCACGACGCGATCGCCGAGAGCTCGCGCGAACGCTTCCGCCGTGCCTTCGAGCTCAACGTGTTCGCGGTCGCCGACCTCACCCGCCTCCTGCTGCCGCTCATCCGCTCGAGCGAGGGGACGATCGTCATGATCAACTCGGGCTCCGGCTACGCCAGCGGCGCGGGCACGAGCGTTTACAGCGGCACGAAGTTCGCGCTTCGCGCGCTGACGGACGCGCTCCGCGAGGAGGAGCGCGAGCACGGCGTCCGCGTGTCGAGCATCCACCCGGGGCGCGTCGACACCGACATGCAGCGGGAGCTGCGCCAGCTCGAGCATGGCAGCTACGAGCGGGAGCGCTACCTGACCCCTCAGGCCGTCGCCCAAGCCGTGCGCCTCGCCGTCGACACCCCAGCCGGTGGGGCGGTCGACGAGCTCAAGATCCGCCCGATGCGCTGAGGACGCGCACCAGACCATGGGCGGTACAAGTCAGATCTTCACCATCGTCGCGTTCGCGCTGCTCGTCGTGCTGGTGCTCGGCCTCGGCCTGCTCGTCGCCATCTTCGTGCAGCGACACCGCGCGAAGAAGGCGAAGGTCGCGTCGGAGCTCCGGAAAGCCGAGCGCCGCAGGGCTGCCGACGCGGGCATCGCCGGCCTGCACGAGGACACCGACACGAGCGGCGGCATCTCCCTCCTTGGGCTCTCTGTGCAGCAAGCGGTGCCGGATGCGCCGAGCAACGCCGCCGCCAAGCCTTCGCCCTGGGCGGCGGCGCCCCGCCCTGCCGAACGGCAGGCCGCCTGGCTGCCGGCTTCAGTGCAGCGCGCGTCTGGAACCCCGGGGGCTGGGGCGCGCGCGCCCGGCGTCGCGGAGTCCGGCGTGCCGGGGCCCACGGCTCACGGCATGGGGGCGCAGGACCAAGGGACGCAGGCTCCTCCAGCCCCGCCTCGGTACACGCCCGCTCCGCCTGCCGCGCCTGCCCCTCCTGCTCTGCCCCAATCTGGTCGACAACCGCCTGCTCCTGCCGCAACGTCTGCTCCCGCTCCCGCTCCGTCCGGTTCGCCCCAAGTCGCTCAACGGCCCGCCATCCCTGTTCCTGTCCCTGCCCCCGGTACCTCTGCCTCTGCACCCTCTGCTCTGCCTGCAGCGTCTGCTCCTGAACCCTCCGCTCCAGCGCCGCACCAATACGGCTCGACGTTCAGCGGCAATGGACCCCGAAGCAGCTGACCCCACCTCCGCACCTACTCCCCGCCC
>NZ_LR733189.1:0-24744 GCF_902506465.1 Pseudoclavibacter sp. 8L
CACCCCACCTGAGCGCTGCACACGGTGCGAAAGTGACCTCTACGCGAGGCTGTGGGATATGCCCGCCCACAAGGGGGCATTTTCACCCCACCCGAGCGCTGCACACGGTGCGAAAGTGACCCACACGCGAGACTGTGGGATATGCCCGCCGACTACGGGGCAGTTTCACCCGACCCGAGCGCTACACACGGTGCGAAAGTGACCCATACGCGAGACTGTGGGATATGCCCGCCGACAAGGGGCACTTTCACCCCACCCGAGCGCTGCACACGGTGCGAAAGTGACCTCTACGCGAGACTGTGGGATGTGCCCGCCGACAATGGGGCAGTTTCACCCCACCTGAGCGCTGCACACGGTGCGAAAGTGACCTATCGGCGACGGCTGCCGACGCCCGCCGACGCGAGTGGCCGCCAGTCAGACGAGCTCGGGGCGGCGGATGCTCTCCGCTCCGCCGTCGATGAAGATGACCTGGCCGGTGACGTAGCCGTTGTCTTCGCTCGTGAGCCAGGCGAGGAGGTTGGACACCTGGCGGGGGTCGGCGGCCGGGCCTCCGTATGGTGCCGGGGCGCCCGCATCCAGTGCCGCTCGGCCCTCTTCGGTCTCGAGGGCCGCTGCGGTCATCGGCGTGAGGATGACGCCCGGGGCGACGGCGTTGAGCGCGATGCCTGCCTTCGCCCACTCGGCGCTCGGTGCGTTCTTGCGCACCCAGCGCGCGATGGAGAGCTTCGAGGTCGTGTAGAGCACCGACGAGCCGGTCGCGTTGGCGGTTGCCCCGAGCGAGTCTGCGTAGGCGAGGGCGGCGGCCTCGTCGCCGGACTCGATGAGATCGAGCAGCTGCCCGTCGATCTCCTCGAGGGCGGCGAGGGACGCGACGACGGCGGCGCGGGGCGCGTCGGACTTCGCGAGCAGCGGCCGCAGCCCCTCCAGGGTCGCGACGGCCCCGAAGTGGTTCACGGCGACGGTGACGGGGGCCGGGATGACGAGGCCCGCGATGGCCAGCACGCCGTCGACGACACCACCGCTGAGCTCGCTCGCGCGGGTGACAAGCACCTCCCGGCCCTCGGCGGTCGTGAGGTCGGCGTTGATGTCAGCGCCCTTGAGGTCGACGCCGATGACGGTGTGCCCGTCGGCGCGGAGCTTCTCGGCGGTGGCCTTGCCGATTCCGGAGGCGGAGCCGGTGACGACGTAGGTACGGGTCATGAGGTTGGGTCCTTGTCTTCGTTGATGAGCCAGGTCGGGAGGAGCGCGAGCAGCTGCTGCTGCACGCGCTCGATGGGTTCGGGGGCGTCGCTGAGCAGCCAGGCGGTGAGCACGGCCAGCGTGCCGCCGGCGACGTAGTCGGCCGCGACCTTCGGGTCGAGGCCCTCCGGCACGGTGAGCTGCATGGTGCCGAGGGCCTGGTCGGCGAACGCGGCGCGGACCGCCCGGTGGGCTTCCGTCGTCGTTCGGCTGCCGAGCACCCCCGCGTAGAGGGTGCGCCGCTTCGCGAACTCGGCGACGAGCTGCGACGTGGTCGCCCTCGCCGTCTCGATGGGGGTCGCGGCTGCGCGGAGGCGCAGGTCGAGCGCCTCGATCTCGGTGAACACCTCGGTGAGGATGCGCACGGCAAGCGCGTCGAGGTCGCGGAACTGCGTGTAAAACGTCGAGCGGCTCACGCCGGCTTCGGCGACGATCGCCGGAACGGTGACCTCCTCGCCGCGAGCCGAGAGGCGCTCGACCGCGTCGATGATCGCGGCCTGGGTGCGGGCTGGACGAGGGTCGGGCGAGCGGGGTGTGGCGGTCGTTGGCACACCACGAGCCTAGCAAGTTTCGGACAATTGTCCAGAAAATGGACTCGCGCGGTTGCGCACGAGGCACGGGATCGGCGAGATCAGGCCGCCTGGTGCCCTAACGTGGTCGATGTTCCCTGATCGGCGAGTTCTCCTGGAGGCCACCTTCGATGCCTGAGCAGCTGCCACCGTGCCCGGAATGCGCGAGCGACCTCGCCTACGAGATGGGTGCGCTGCTGGTCTGCCCGATGTGCGGGCACGAGTGGGCGCCGAGCGACGCTGATGCTGGCACTGACGGCGACGCGGCACCGGCCATCAAGGATGCGGTCGGGAACGTGCTCGCCGACGGCGACTCCGTCACGATCGCGAAGGACCTCAAGGTCAAGGGCGCTGGCGGCGGAACCGTGAAGGTCGGCACGAAGGTCAACGGCATCCGCCTCATCTCCGACGGAGTCGGCGACCACGACATCGACGCGAAGGTGCCCGGCTTCGGGCAGATGCAGCTGAAGTCGAGCGTCGTCAAGAAGGTCGTCTGACCGGCCGCAGCCGGGGTCAGTCGGCCCAGGTGCCCGTGTCGAGGAAGCGGTGCATCCGCTCGAGGTGCGGCTCGAGGTCCCACTCCTGGGCCGCAACCCAGGCATCGTCGTAGTAGGTGTTCGCGTAGCGCGCTCCGCCGTCGCAGATGAGCGTCACGACGCTGCCCTGCTCTCCCGCGGCGAGCATGCGGGCGATGATCTGGAACGCGCCGACGAGGTTCGTTCCCGTCGATCCGCCCGCCCAGTGCTGGGTTTTCTCCCGGAGGACGCGGATCGCCGCGACCGAGGCCGCATCCGGCACCTGGATCATGTCGTCGATGACCGTCTCGATGAACGACGGCTCCACGCGCGGGCGTCCGATGCCCTCGATCTTGGATCCCCGGCCGGTCGCGTGGGTGCGGTCGCCGGTCTTCCAGGCCTCGTAGAACGCCGACCCCTCGGGGTCGACGACCGCGAGGCGGGTGTCGTGCCCGCAGTACCTGGCGTAGCGACCGAAGGTGGCGGAGGTACCGCCGGTTCCGGCACTGACGACGATCCAGCTCGGGATGGGGAAGCGCTCGAGCGACATCTGCGAGTAGACGCTCTCGGCGATGTTGTTGTTCCCTCGCCAGTCGGTGGCGCGCTCTGCGTTCGTGAACTGGTCGAGGTAGTGCCCGTCGACGTCGGCGGCTAGGCGCTCCGCTTCCGAGTAGACCTGGAGAGGCTCGTCGACCAGGTGGCAGCGGCCGCCGTAGAACTCGATGAGCTCGATCTTCTCCGGACTCGTGGTTCGCGGCACGACGGTCACGAACGGCAGGCCGAGCATCCGGGCGAAGTACGACTCCGATACGGCCGTGGAACCGCTCGACGCCTCGACGAGCGTCGTGCGCGGCCCCACCTGCCCGTTCACGATGGCGTACAGGATGAGGGAGCGGGCGAGGCGGTGCTTGAGGGAGCCCGTCGGGTGCACCGACTCGTCCTTCAGATACAGGTCGATGCCCCACTCGCGCGGCAGCGGGAAGACGTGCAGGTGCGTGTCAGCGCTGCGGTTGGCGTCGGCTTCGAGCATCCGGATCGCGTTCTGCATCCATCGACGGTCGGCTTCAGCTTCGTGTGACATCTCTTCAGTATGCCGGGCCGAAGCACCCCGAGGCGCCCGCGCCCGCCGCCTCGGGTCGGCACACCGGGCAGGTCGCGCGGCCCGAAGTGCGCCGCCCTCAGCGCCGCCGTCAGCCGCGGTGGATGAGGTCGAGGATCTCCGTGTAGTAGCCGTGGAACTCGGGGCTGCCGAGCACGTCGACCTCGCGGGGGCGAGGGAGGTCGATCGCGTACTCGGCCGCGACCTTGCCGGGGCGCGGGGTCATCGCGATGACGCGGTCGGAGAGGAAGACGGCCTCCTCGATGTCGTGGGTGATGAGCATGACCGTCATGCGGTGCCGCTCCCAGACCTCGGTGAGCAGCTCCTGCATGGTGCGTCGGGTGAGCGCGTCGAGGGCGCCGAAGGGCTCGTCCATGAGGAGCACGTCGGGGCCGTAGGCGAGCGAGCGGGCGAGGGCGACGCGCTGCTGCATGCCGCCGGAGAGCTGCGCCGGGTACTTCGATTCGAAGCCGGTCAAGCCGACCTGGTCGAGCACGTCCCGGGCCCGGTCGATGCGCTGCTTTTTCGTCAGGCCCGGCTCGCCGTCGAGGGCGAAGACGACGTTGTCGATGGCGCTGAGCCACGGCAGGAGCGTCGCCTGCTGGAACACGACGCCGCGGTCGCGGCCCGGCCCGAGGATCTCGTGGCCGCTGAGCGATGCCGTGCCGGAGGTGGGCGCCTCGAGACCGGCGATGACGGAGAGCAGGGTGCTCTTACCGCATCCGGATGCGCCGACGACGGAGACGAACTCGCGGTCGCCGAGCACGAGGTCGACGTCGGCGAGCGCGGTCACCTCGCCGAAGCGCTTCGTGACGTCGGAGACGACGACCTTGGGGTCGCGGAGGGCGGTTTCGACGGTCATCAGACACGTCCCTTCAGGTAGCGGAAGAAGCGCCGGCCGAGCCCGCGCATGACCTGGTCGAAGAGGAGGCCGAGGAGCCCGAGGACGATCACGTAGCCGATGATGAGGTCGGTCTCGAGGAAGCGCTGCGCCTGCGTGATGCGGTAGCCCATACCCTCCGTCGCGGCGACGAGCTCGGCGACCACGAGCCAGGTCCAGGCCCAGCCGAGGCTGATGCGGAGCGCATCCCAGATGCGCGGGAGCGCGGAGGGGAAGACGATGCGGATGAGGATCTTGGTGCGGCTGAGGCCGAGCGTCGCGCCGAGGTTCTGGTACGACATGGGCACGCGCCGCACGGCGTCGGCGACCATGAGCACCTGCTGGAAGAAGGTGCCGAGGAAGATGATCAGCACCTTCTGCGAGTCGTCGGTGCCGACCCAGAGGATGGTCAGCGGAACGAACGCGACGACCGGCATGTAGCGGATGAAGTCCATGATCGGCTCGATCGCGGCCTCGACCCGCGGGATGGAGCCGCAGAGCACGCCGATGGGCACGGCGATGACGCTGGCCAGGAGGTAGCCGACCATGACGCGGTAGGTGCTGACGGCGATGTCCGACCAGAGCTGGCCGTTGACGCCCTGGTCGATGAGCTTCTCGGTGACCGCGATCGGCGACGGCAGGAAGAGGGGGCGGACGAGGCCGCTGGTCGAGATCGCCGTCCAGGCCGCGAGCAGCAGGATGAAGGTGATGACGGACGTGATGAGGTACTGGCGCCTGGTGAGCGGTGCTCTGACCGGCTTCCGGCGCGCCCCGGTCGCGGGCTGCGTGCTCGCGACCGGGGCCGTGCTCTGAACTGCCATGGGGCTCTGGTCTCCTGTGGTTGCTGTGCGCCGGTAATTGCTTGGTGCCGGTGGTTACTCGGTGCCGGTGGCTGCTGGGTGACTGTGCTGCCGCCGCACCGCGGTGCCGGTGGCTACTTGGCGCCGCCGACGAAGGTGAGGTCGACGACGGAGGGGAGGTCGGTGCCGCCCGTGAGGATGCCGATGTCGGTGGCGACGCTGTCGACGCTGGGGAGGACGGTCTCGAGGTAGTGGCCGCCGAGCTCGGTGGCATTCTCCTCGAGGGTGAAGAACTGCACGCCGTCGAAGGCGCTGTCGAGCGACTCGACGTCGCTGCCGATGTTCTCGGCGATGATCGCGCGCGCCGCGTCGGTGTCCGACTCGTAGAAGTCGATGGATGGGCCCCACGCGTCGACGATGCCCTGAACGGTCTCGCCGTTCTCGGCGAGGTAGGTGTTGTCGACGACGAGGACGTCGCTGATGAGGCCGGCGTTCTCGGCCGCCGTGTAGATCTCGGTGATGTCGGGGCTGGAGGAGCGGGCCTCGGAGATGTAGGGCTCGTAGGTGACGGCGACGGGGACGCTGCCGCCGATGAGCGCGGTTGCCGCTTCGGAGGGGTCCATGGGGACGGGCTCGATGTCGTCGAGCGAGAGGCCGTTCTCCTGCAGCGCGTAGCCGAGGAGGAGGTTGCTGACGGAGCCTTCCTCGAAGGCGACCTGCTGGCCGGCCAGGTCGGCGACGTCGGTGACGCTGCCGTCGGAGAGGATGGCGTCGGCCGTGAGGGACGCGTCGAGCAGCAGCACGATGCTGACGTCGAGGCCCTGCTCGATGAACTGGAGCGCGCTGTGGCTTGCGACGTTCGCGACCTGGATGCGGTCGGCGGCGAACGCCGCGGTCATGTCGGCGTCGTTCATGAAGTTCGTGATCTCGACCTCGACGCCGGCGTCGGTGAAGTAGCCGTTCTCCTGCGCGATGTACCAGGGGCCGTAGCCCAGCCAGGGCTGGATGCCCATCCCGACGGCTTCCGCGTCGCCTTCGCTCGAGGCTGCCGAGTCCGCCGTGCAGGCGGTGGTGGCGAGCAGCGCGGCGCTCAACGCGAGGGCGCCCACGGTGCGGAGTGCGTTCTTGGTGGTGGTCATGAGGGTCCTTCCGGGACGGATTCGCTGGGAGCGGCTTTGGTCAAGAATCGGCAGGTCCCGGGCGACAAGCAAATAGCGAGACTCGAAGCTCGAGATCCAAAAGGGAGATGCAATTGACCAGCAATATCGGCGAAATGCATACGAAACATGGGGTGCTCAGTGTGGCGGGGAGCGTCGGTCACCGCGGCCGCGCGAGACGGGAGCCCCATGGACGCCACCCTCTTCACGAACGGCACGCTGTACCTCGGCACGGGCGCCTTCGAGCGGGCGTCGCTGCTGGTCGTCGGCGACCGGATCGTCGACGTGATCCCCGACGGCGGCGAGCTTCCGACCGCCGCGCACCTGGTCGATCTGGCGGGCGGCACGCTGCTCCCGGGGTTCCAGGACGCGCACGTGCATCCGCTGCTCGCCGGGCTCCAATCGCTCGGCATCGACCTCAAGCCCGTGCACGACCGGGGCGAGTACCTGCGGCTCATCGCCGACTACGCGGCCGCGAACCCGACCACGCCGGTGCTGACGGGCGGCGGCTGGTTCGGCGACGTCTTCGAGGGCGGGTTCCCGACGGCGGCCGAACTGGAGGGTGTCGACGAGCGGCCCATCATGCTGCACAGCCACGACGCGCACGGCATGTGGGTGAACATGGCGACCTTGCGGGCCGCAGGGATCGACGGGGCGACTCCGGATCCGGAGGGCGGCCGCCTCATCCGCGACGGACTGGGCCAGCCCACGGGCATGCTGCTGGAGTCGGCGGTCGCACTGGTCGAGCACATCATGCCGGCTCCCGACGAGGCGCTTGTCGAGGCGGCCCTTGAGGCGGCGCAGCGCGAGCTCCACTCGGTGGGGGTCACTGCGTGGCAGGACGCCGCCGTCGGCGACAGCGACCTCGGCCCGAACCCGCTGCCGGCGTACCTGCGCCTCGCAGCCGACGGCCGCCTGACCGCGCGGGTCGTGCTCGCGCAGTGGTGGGACCGGGCGCGTGGTGTGGAGCAGATCGCCGACCTCGAGCGCGTCCGGGCGGAGGCCGCGGAGGTGGGGGTGGATGCGGGCACCGTGAAGGTCATGATCGACGGCATGGTGGAGAACCACACGGCGTCGATGCTCGAACCGTTCGAGGGGCACCCGGGAGACGTGGGCATCGCCTTCCTCTCCCCCGAGGCGCTTGTCGAGCTGACGACGGCGCTCGACGCGGCCGACTTCCAGGTGCACTTCCACGCCGTCGGCGACGCGGCGACCCGGCACGCGCTCGACGCGGTGGAGGCGGCGATCCGCCGCAATGGGCGCCGCGGGAATCGCCACCACGTGGCGCACCTCGACCTGATCGACCCGTCCGACATCGCGCGGTTCGCGGAGCTCGACGTGGCGGCGAACGTCACGGCGGTGTGGGCGCGGCGGGACGAGGAGATCGTGCACCGCAAGCTGCCGCTTCTCGGCGCCGAGCGGGAGCTGACGCACTTCCCGTTCGGCGACCTGCATCGTGCGGGGGCGCGCATCGTGGGCGGCAGCGACTGGCCGGTGACGACGCCGAATCCGCTCTGGTCGATTCGCACGGCCGTGACGCGCACGGGGCTGGTCGAGGATCCGCACGCGATCGGCGACGGCGTGCTCACGCATCCGCTGCTCGGCGAGCAGACCCTGCCGCTCGGGGTCGCCCTGGACGCGTACCTCTCGGAGGCGGCCTGGGTGAACCGGCTCGAGGGCGAGACGGGTCGACTCGAGGCCGGCCGCCTCGCCGACCTGGTGTGGGTGGACGCCGACCTCAGCGACCTCGACGCCTACGGTTCGGCGAGCGTGCGCCGCACGTACGTCGGCGGGGTGGTCGTCTACCAGGCGCCATGAGGCGCCGTCGCATCCTGCTCGGCGACTGACTTCCTGCACTGGGCGGCGAAGAGCTCGGCCTTCTTGGTGAGCTGCTTCGACCCTCCGGAGCGGGCGAGCACGAGCTCGAGGGGCGGCAGGTCGTCGGTGATGTGCAGGTGGCGCAGTTCGCCGCCGGAGTAGGTGGAGGCGACGCGCGGCTGCTGGTTGAGGAGCGTGAATCCGTGCCCGCTCCCGACCATGGCGCGCACGGCTTCGAAGCTCGCGAAGCGGTAGCGCACGTGGGGGCGGAGGCCGGCGCGCGTGAACCACTGGAGGAAGTAGTCGCGGCTGACGGGCATGTCGAGGAGCACCATGGGCAGCTCGGCGAGTTCGGCGAGGCTCACGCTGTCGCGGTCGGCGAGTGGATGGTGCACGCTGACAGCCGCGTAGAGGGGCACTTCGGCGAGTACTTCGCGCTCGACGGCGGCATCCAAGCCCAGGTCGTAGGTGAGGGCGATCTCGATGGCCTGGCTGGCGAGCGCATCCGGGACCTGCTCGGCGGTCATCTCGGTGACGTCGACGAGGAGTTCGGGATGCTCGTCGGCGAGTCCGCTGATGACGGATGGCAGGTAGAAGGGTGCGAGGGTGCGGAAGCAGCCGACGGTGAGGCGGCCGGCGGTGTTCTCGGGGCGGAGGGCCCCGAGGGCATCGTCGACGGAGGCGAGGATGCCGCGCGCGCGGACGAGGAAGTCGGCGCCGGTCGCGGTGAGCTGCAGCCCCTTGGCGCGGCGGCGGATGAGGAGTTGCGCGCCGACGGCCGTCTCGAGGTTGGCGATGGCCGTGGAGACGGCGGACTGAGCGACGAACAGTTCGTCGGCTGCCCAGGTCATGCTGCCGTGCTCGGCGGCCGCCACGAAGTAGCGGAGCTGCGTGAGCGAGACGTCGCTGCGGCCTGGTGAGCGCATGGCCCCTCGTTTCGAATATGTTACGGAGATATTGCCAACAGTTTTACATCTCTATTTTAGATGATGACGGCGATGCTGGGCACTCTCCGGCGCTTCGCCGGACGGATCCGAGGAAGGTGTGCCGGGTCCGGCGGCGCCCGCTGGCCGGCCTCCCCGGGGTCGCGGCGTCAGCGCGATACGGCGGAAGCGACGAGCGCTTCGAGGTCGCCGCTGCGGAGGCCGGGCCAGCCGTGCACCGTCTCGACGAGCACTGCGGGGAGTGACCGCGAGCCGTGGACCGCGCCGGCCAGGGAGCCGGCGATGGCCGCGACGGTGTCGGTGTCGCCTCCTCCTCGAACTGCCCGTTCGAGTGCGTCCGTGAGGGAGCTGGCGCCGGCGATGGCCGCGAGGGCGCCCTGGTAGGCGCGGACGACCCAGCCGTTCTGCTGCGAGAAGTCGCGCGGGTGAGCACCGGGTGCAAGGGCTTCCTCGGTGAAGGCGCGCCAGCGGTCTCGACGCTCGGCGGGGATCGCCTCGAGCTGGCCGAGGAGGTCGAGTTCGCCGGTGAGGATGGCGTGGCGGATGCCGAGGCACCAGAGCACGCAGGCGTCGGCGTTGTCGCTCTCCCAGTGGGTGAGCTCGGCGATGCGGGTCGCGGCTTCGACGAGGTCGCGTTCTTGCCCGTCGGCGAGGTGACCGAGGGCGACGGGTCCGGTGCGCATGAGGGCGCCGTTGCCGCCGCTGCGGCCGGCTCGCGTGTGCACGTCGTGGGCGGCGTCGCGAGCCCGGTCTTCCGTGACGTCTCCTTCGAGGGCGGAGAGCACGGTCCGGGTCTGGGCGCCGACGTCTTTCGCGTCGCGGGCCCACTCGCGCCAGGCCACGACGACGCTGGCGAGCGTTGCCGGGTCGTTCAGGGATGCTCCGCCCGAGAGAGCCTGGAGGATCGGCATGGCCATGGAGGTGTCGTCGGTCCACTCCCCCGCGCCGTGCCCGAAGACGCCGACCCCGTAGACGACGGGTGTGTCGTCCGAGAGCGGCGGCCCGAACTCGTACTGGGAGCCGAGGGCGTCGCCGACGGCGGAGGCGAGCACGGCGCCGTGGGCACGGTCGAGTTGGGCTGGCGTGAGTGTCATGACTCCAGTGTCCAACGAACCGCCGACAAAGCGGTGGCCAGCATCGACTGGCCACCGCTGTCGCGACGGGTCGGGGACGCTAGTACGCGGCGGGCGCCGCGGGCTCCGCGTCGTCGTTCAGCAGCGCTCGGCTGCCCGAGACGCCGAGACGGGTCGCTCCCGCCGCGATGAAGGCATCCGCTTCAGCCCGCGTCCTGACACCCCCGGAGGCCTTGACCTCGAGCCGGTCGCCGACCGTGCTCTTCATGAGTTCGACCGCGTGCACGCTGGCGCCACCGGCGGGGTGGAACCCGGTGGAGGTCTTCACGAAGTCGGCACATGCGCGCTCAGAAGAGCACTTCAGGGGCCGAGCGAAGTGCTCGGCCCCTGACGTGGGAGAGGTTGTTGTCGGCTGCTTGTGGCTTGCCGGGCGGTCAGCTCAGGTCGGTGACGACGACGCGCGCGATCTCTGGATTCTTGAGCGACGCGTAGCCGTCCTGCACGTCGGCGAGTGAGATCTCGCTGGAGACCAGGGCGTCGAGTTCGAACCGTCCCTGCAGGTAGAGGTTCGCGTAGAGGGGGATGTCGCGCTTCGCGCTGGTGCCACCCATGTAGACGCCTTCGACTCGACGTTTCATCGAGAGCAGCTCGACCGGTGAGACGGTGAGCGTGGCGGTGGGGTCGAGCACGCCGATGAGGTAGAGCCCTCCGCCCGGGGCCACCATCTGCAGCGCCTGCTGGGTGACGGGGCCGAGCCCGACGAAGTCGAAGACCGAGTCGGCGCCGACCCCCGTGATGCGCAGGACCGCGGCGACGGGGTCTTCCTTGGTGGAGTTGATGACGTGGGTCGCGCCGAATTTCTTGGCCCGTTCGAGCTTCTCGTCGGCGATGTCGATGGCGATGATAGTCGCGGCACCAGCGGTGATGGCTCCGTTGAGGGCGTTGAGTCCGACGCCGCCCGTTCCGATGATGACGACGGCGTCGCTGGGCTGCACGTTGGCGGTGTTGAGGACTGCGCCGGCTCCGGTGACGACGCCGCAGCCGAGGAGGGCCGCCTGCGGCCAGGGGATCTCGTTCGGGACGACGGCGACCTGGTTCTCGTGCACGAGGATCTGCTGCGCGAACCCGCCGAGCGCCATGCCCTGCGCGACCGGCTGCCCGTTCTCCGAGAGGCGGGGCGGCTGGTCGGCGCTGCGTTCCGTGTAGCTCGGGTTGGAGCAGAGGGTCACTTTGCCGGCGAGGCAGCGCTTGCAGGTGCCGCAGTACTGAACGAGGCAGCCGACGACGTGGTCGCCGATCTTCACCTCGGAGACGTCAGGGCCAACCCCGATGACGACGCCGGCGACTTCGTGGCCGAGCACCATGGGCGGCTCGTAGCCGAGTGGATGCGTGGCCGCGAGCTCGTCGGAGTGGCACAGCCCCGAGGCGCGGACGTCGACGAGCACCTCGCGCCCGATCGGGGTGGCGATGTCGATGTCGGCGATCTCGAAGGGTTGTCCGTAGCCGCGGACGATGGATGCTTTCATGAGGGTGCCTTTCTTTGGAGGCCGTCAGCGTTGACGGTGGTTCGTGGGCCCATGCATCCATGGCGGCATGAGCGCGTAGAGATGGTTGGCGATCGTCTCCTCGTCGGCCTCGATCTCGTCGAGGATCCAGGCCGCGAGCAGGTGGGCGGCGGCGCTGGCGATGTAGCGCGAGGCGATGTCCGCGCGGACGCCGCGCGGGGCGCCCACGTTGCTGATGTGGGCGGCGATCGGGGGCTCCATCGCCTCTTGAATGCGGTGGGTTGCCGAGACACCAGGGAGGCGGAGTGCGGCCCTGTAGAGCGCGCGGTGCTGCGCGAAGTGCCCGACGAGGCGGCGCTGGGAGTCGAGCATCGCGGCGTGTGGGTCGGTGGTGCGCGCGATGTTCGCCGTCGCCGCGATGTCCGCGAAGAGCGGCTCCTGCATCCGAAGCGCGAGATCGCTGACGTCGGCGAAGTGCGTGTAGAAGACGGAGCGACTGACACCGAGCTCGCGCGTGATCGCCGAGACGGAGACCTCGCGGTTGTCGGCGCAGAGACGCGCGGCCGCGTCGAAGAGCCCCTGACGGGTGCGCTCAGCGCGCGGATCGCCGGAGGTCTTGAGGTTCTCGCGGACGACCGCGATGTCGGTGGCTTCGCTGCTCACTATCTGAGGTTAGAGGTTTTCTAGACATGTGTCTAGAAGATGAATGCTCAGATGGATCCGAACCGGACCAGGCCAGGCCGGGCCCCGCGTCAACGCCGGTTACACCGAAATCAGGCGTTCTCCTCGACCCGTTCCTTTGCCGCGACCCGAGCCGGCAGCAGCATCCCGATCGCGAAGAACCCAGCGAGCACGACACCCCAGATGATCGCGGCGACGATGCCGCCAACGAGGAACGGGAAGTTCCAGATCGCGATAATCAGCACGAGGACGAGCCCGATGCCACCGGCCAGCGATGCGACGGTGACCCACGACGAAGCTGTGCCCTCGGCGGCATCCCGCTTGAGGCGCGCGCGGAAGGCGACGACGGCGAAGCTCGCGAGGGTCATCATGACGATGACGCCCACCGCGCCTGCGCCGGAGTACCAGGTGTAGATCTGCAGCACGGGGTCGAGCTGCGCGAGCGCGGAGACGACGACCACGACGGCGGTGATGATCGTCACCCACAGGGATGCACGCGACGGGGCCGAGTGCTTCGGGTGCACGGCGGCGAGGGTGCGCGGCAGCACGTCGCGCTCCCCCAGCGTGAACAGGTAGCGGGTGACGATGTTGTGGAACGCGAGCATGCACGCGAACATGCTCGTCACGACGAGGACCTGCACGATGTCGGCCATGATCGGCGCGACCACCTCGCCCGCGAGGCCGACGACGACGCCTGCCGGGTCCTCGTTCGAGAGAGCAACCGCGTTGTCGGCGCCGAGGCCCGCGATGACGAGCCAGGACGAGACGAAGTACAGCGCGCCGACGGCGATCACTGCGATGTAGGTGGCGCGGGGAACGGTGCGCTCAGGATCGCGGGCCTCGTTGCGGAAGACGGCCGTCGCCTCGAACCCAAAGAAGCCGAGGAACGCAAACAGCAGGCCGAGGCCCGGGGTGCCGGAGACGGCTTCGCTGATGCTGAACGGCAGCGTCGTGAGCTCCCGCCCGGAGGCGAGCACGCCCACGTCGATGACGACGACGGCGACGACCTCGAGCACGAGGACGACGCCGAGCACCTTCGCGGAGAGGTCGATGTTGCGGTAGCCGAGGAACCCGACCATCGCGATCATGAGGCCCGAGATGAGCCACCAAGGCACCTGCATCCCGGTCCACAGCTCGAAGAGGTTGCCGGCCTGCACGCCGAGGTAGCAGGTCATCGAAACGGTGAGCAGCACGTACGAGAGGAGGGCGATGGATGCGGTGCCCAGTCCCAGGCGTCGCCCGAGCCCGCGGTCGACGTACGAGTAGAAGGCACCAGCGTCGGGCACGTGCGGGGTCATCCACGCGTAGCCGACGGAGAAGAGCAGCAGGATCGCGGTCGCGACGAGCACCATGAGCGGTGCGCCGACGGAGCCGGAGACGCCGAAGATGATGGGGAAGTTCGCAGCGACCACGGTGATGGGCGCGGCGGCCGCGATCACCATGAACACGATCCCGGGCACGCCGAGCTTGCGGGTGAGCGTTTGCGTCAAGGGAGTAGTCCTCTTCTCGGGCGAGCCGAAGAAGGGGGTGGGGCTCGCGCGGGTACCTGAGAACTGTAGTGGGGTGGCGACCCTGACCCGAATCAGCGACATCTAGACAACGCTGCGACAGCCAGAATGTCCCGTTGCAGCGACGCTCGAGCGTGGTGCATCAGAAGACCCAAAAACGGACACGATGACCTCACCTAGGGGCCTGAATCGTGCTTCGTTTACAGTCCGGGAAGACTGAGCCGAGGTAGCTTTCAAACTCGACGTTGTGGTCCAGCTGGTTGGGGTGGAGGCTGCAGTTATGTCCCACAACCGTGCGAGCCCAGAGCGATTCGACCGCGTCAGTGACGGAAATAAGGTTCGAATTTCTTACTGAACATCCTGATGCACTGACCGACACATTCAAGACCAGATTCTCCTACTTCGCCTTTCGCTCAGTGCGAAAAATCGCTAAGGTTCCCTCTGAGGCGACGACGCCTTGCGAACGGAGATCCTGATGGCGGCCAAAACGCACCTACTTGCCGAGCACAACTCCGCTTGCGAGCGGGCGAAAAACTCTTCCTGCCACTGCTTCTGCCACGGTGCCGGCCACCAGATTGATCTACTTACGAGAGCGGTCTCGTGCACGACAGATGGGGAGAATAGTATCCATCAACTCGCTCTTGATCTGGAGAGCGTCTACGGCGGGTTTCATCTAAACGTCAGGGACACTCAGACAAGATCTCGTCGACGAGTGCCAGATGACCTTGCAGACCTCAACCTCGAACGCGGGCGAGGCGCGACTTGGACAGAAACCCTAGTCCTGGATGAGGCCCTACACGCCGCCTTCACCTTGATCGCTCGATCCAGCGTCCATTTACCACCGGATGAACGAGAAGAGCGTGAGGTCTTCGTCAGAAGCCTAGCCGAGGGGGCACTGAAAATCGTTGGAGGTGATGTGGAAACCCACAACATATGCGACAGTCACGTTTGGTGCAGTGTCCTAGCCGAAGCGAATGCAAATCCGACCGCGCCTCGGTCAACCGACCCCGCATCGCCTCTGTACGGGAGAATTTGTTACCCGAGGGGCGCCACCGCGAGAACTCCGAGCACTTTGAACACGGTGCGAGCAGGAGGCCTCCGGCACGTCCAATCAATCCTGGATGCCACCTCTAACACCTCGGCGCGTCTGAGTATTCTCAACCTCATGGGCGCAGCATCATGCCCCGACCTTTGGCATCACCCTGCGGCCGTCAGGTACTCACTACTTCCCTTCGTGACCGACACGGCATGGCCCCCCGAGGAGACCACTGAGTTAGCCAGAGCATCTGGATTCAACGAGATGCAAAAACGCTGGGAACGGAGGGGAAACTGGTAAACGCCGGAGCTGCTGCAGGCACTAGGACTGTCGAGGGGATCGTCCCTCCGGGGGCTAATACCAGCGTGCAAGGCAACGCAATTCTGGCCCCCGGTCAACCCGAGCGAGACCTCGTTACCGGTGACTCGAATCGCGAACAGAAGAGCTTCGTCCAAAAGCCACCCCGAGTTTGAAGCTCTTGCAGCATCGGACTACCACTTGTCGATCCACAGGAATTCGTCCAAGTCAGTTCGACGCCTCTCTGGCTCCTCGCATGGTGCAAAATATCCTGGAAAAGAACTCACACACGCCGGGATCTGTCACGTAGATATAGGTTCCCCGCATTCCCCGGGTCATCAGCACCGAGTAGATATTTCGGATGTACTCCAGCAGCTCCGCATCCCCGTAGGTCTTGCCGAGGACTTTGTTGGCTTCCTTGCCTTTCTTGTCGCGGTATGCAGCCTTGTCAGCCCGGATTTCGCCAGTCATAGGGTCACCCCTGAGGTCGGGCCCGATGATGACACCCGCGTAGTTCAGGTCGTAGCCCTGCACCGTGTGGATCGACCCAACCTCTTCCAACGCGTTGGGAGAGTTGATCCAGTCCTTGTCGGTGCTGTTCCAGCGCATCCGCTCACCGTCGAGCTCGATGTCGTAGACGTCCGTCTTGCCCTTCGAGACCCAGTCCCACGCGTAGCCGGCGACCATACGGGAGAGCCCAACCTCCGCATCGCGTTCGCGGATCGCCGCGCGCATCTCGCCCACATCGTCGAAGAACCGCAGGTCGTACTCGCCGAGATCCGGAAGCATGAGCCCCCTCTCGCCGCGGAGCAACCGCTGCACGAAGCCGATGTAGTCAGTCCCAGCCTTGACGCGCATCTGCGTCATCAGCGGGTAGTGGCGTTCGTCGCGCCGCACCTCGTCCAGGAGTCCGAGCATCACTTCTCTGGGCAAGTCGGCGGGGCGCACCGTCTGGTTCACGTCGAGCATGCAGATGCTGTGCCTCGACCGCTTCCGAACCCAGTCGAGTTGCGTGTACTGCGGGCTGTCAGCGCCGAAGATACCCTTGTTGATCTCGGCGAACTTCTTGTTCAGAACACCAGATGCTTGGTTCGCTCGCTGATTCAACCGGTGCGTCTCATCCACGAACAGAATGTCGAACGGCTCCTCGACCTTCCCGAGGTCGAATGGGGAGAGCACCATGCCCGGGTGGAGGTTCGGGGTTTTCTTGAAGACGTTCCGGATCGAGCGTCGAAGTGACTGCTGTGGTACGACCAACCCCATTCGCTTGCCCTCAAGGAGGTCCTTGTTTTCCCGCACGAAGAAGTCGGCGAACAGCGTGTTCGACTCTCGCGGCTCGTTCTCGTCCCAGTCGCGGATCTCCGCGAGGAGCTTGAGCAGGTAGATGGCGACGATCGTCTTCCCAGTGCCGGGGCTCCCTTCAACGACGCTCATGGATCTCTCTTCACCCTTGAGCTCGAGATCCTCAAACAGCCCCTTCAAGATCTGGTCGGCCGCGATCGTCTGATCACGGGAGAGCGCCTTGAACGGCGACAGCTTGAAGAGGTCGCTGTTCTCAATCTCTGGAATCGTCTGCTCGAACAGGCCGTCGGCCCGCAGCTGCTCGAAGATCTCCTCGAACGACTCCCGGTAGTCCTCGCGCGAGTAGTAGGCAGAGTCGGCGACGCCCTCGTTGCCGTTCAACACCGTGTATTCGCCGTCACCGGCGAACCAGCGGATGAGATGCGACTCGAGGTCGAGGCAGACCGACTTGTTGAACGTGTCGTCGAGGATGACCCTCGCCGAGCGCAACCCGGCCTTCGTCTGGCTCGCGAGATGCTGCGTCAGCCGGCTTTCGGCGCTGATGGTCTGGCCGACATAGACCGACCCACGGCGCGCCCCACGGGGGCCGTCGAGCACGTAGACCACGGGCCAGTTCCTACGCCGCTCATCAGCAGTAGCCGACCACCGCTGGACCGCATCCGGGCGAAAGCTGACGGGCTCGATCTCAAAGCGCGTCATACTTCGTGCTCCGCCCCTTCGAACGCTCGACCGGGTACTTCTCTCTCGTCTTCGCGAGCTTCGCACGCACGATCTCGTCGAGATCCAGTCCGAGGCGATCCGCGAGCATGAAGGAGTACGTCACTACGTCGGCGAGTTCTTCTCGCACCCGAGCAAGATCCGCATCCGCGTGCCACTGATAGCACTCGAGCAGCTCGGCCGCCTCGATAGAGATGCTCTTCGCGAGATTCTCCGGAGTGTGGAACTGCGACCAGTCGCGCTCGGCGACAAACGACCGAATCTCATCCGCTGTCTCTTCATTCACCACCGTCCGAACGTACATGACGGTCACGATTCCTGCTGTCACAGTCGTTCAAACACATCGGTCACGCGTTCCCTGATCCCGCGGATTACGGCGCAGATTGTCGGTGGCTGCATCTAGCTTCAAAGCGTGTCGATCGGCACTCTCCTCCAGAAGAAAGGATCCGCCATGCGCGTTTCCGCGTACCACTCCACAAACCCTTCCGACCCCGACGTCCACCACGTCTTCGACAATTGCGTCAGCGGAAGTCAGATTCCGTCTTGGAATCGTGAACAGGGCACCAACGGCTGGCGCCTCTGCGACCACTGCCGCGACATGTAGAACCTGTTCGGGGTGCGCTTCAGCGCACCCCGAACTCGGCTGCCCGAACCCACTTGACCCCGCCCCAACGTCATAGTTTCTGCTTGACCGCATGAACTTTCTGCCGGTCACGTACCTCGCGTCGCATGTCCTCTCCCTGCTCGGCAACTCGATCGCCGGCATCGCCCTCCCGCTCATCGTTCTCTCGACGACGGGCAGCGCCCTCGGGGCCGGCACGGTCGCGGCAGGCACCGCCATCCCGGCGGTGCTCGCGGGCCTCTTCATGGGCGTCGTCATCGACCGCATCAACCGGCGCACCTCATCCGTCGTCACCGACCTCATCTCGGCCGCGTCGATCGCCGCGCTCCCGATCATCGACCTCGTCTCGGGGCTCAACCTCGGCTGGTTCGTGCTCTTCGGCATCATCGGATCCCTCGGCGACGTGCCGGGCATGACCGCCCGCGAAGCGCTCCTCCCCGCCATCGTCCGCCACGGCGGCATCAGCGCCGAACGCCTCATGGGCGTGCGCGAGAGCCTCAGCGCCGTCGCCATCTTCGTCGGCCCCGCCGCAGCTGGCACCCTCATGGTGCTCTTCGACGGCTCCACCGTGCTGTGGATCACCGCCGCCACCTCCCTCCTCGCCGCCCTCATCACCCTCCTCATCCCGCGGGCGGTCGGCGTGATCGTCGCCGACGACGGATCGCGCGCATCCACCACGAAGGGCACCGGATGGGCGCAGCTGCGCGACGGCTGGCGGGCTCTTTTCCGCAGCCCATTCCTCATCGCAACCACGGCGCTGAGCCTCGTGTCGGTGTTTGTGCTCGCCGGGCTGCAGGGACTCGTGCTGCCCGTCTACTTCACGCTGGTCGAGCAGCCGGGACTGCTCGGGTTCGTGCTCAGCGCACTCGCCCTCGGCATGCTCCTCGGCGGCGGTACGTACGCGGTCGCCGGCACGCGCGGCCCCCGCCGCGCCTGGTTCGTGGTCGGCATGATCGGCACGACCATCGGCATCGGCCTCATCAGCCTCCTCACCTCGGTCTGGGTCGTGTTCGCGGGCGCCTTCGTCATGGGCGCCGCGAGCGGCCTCTTCGGCAGCCTCATGGGGGTGCTCATGATCGAGCGCATCCCCGAGCAGCTGCGCGGCCGCATCATGGGCACCCAGAACGCCCTCACCACGGCGGCCCCGTCGCTCGGCATCATGCTCGCGGCCGTGCTCACCGAGTACGCCAGCGTCAACGTCGCCGCGCTGGCTCTGCTCGGGGCGTGGGGATGCGCGTTCCTCTGCGGCCTCGTCGCCCGCCCGCTTCGTACACTGGAACCCCAGGCAACGAGCGCGAACGCGGGTGGTGTGCGGTGAACAGCAGCGAGCTCGCCCGTCGCGCCGGGGTCACGGTGCGCGCCCTGCGGCACTACCACCAGGTCGGGGTCCTGGATGAGCCGCCCCGCTCCTCAAACGGGTACCGGCAGTACGGGGTGCACCACCTGATCAGGGTGCTGCGCATCCGCCGCCTCTCAGCGCTCGGGATTGCGCTCGAGGAGATGCCGCGACTCCTCGACGAGCACGGCGCCGAGGCGCCAGCGGTGCTCGACCGTCTCGACGCCGAGCTCGCGGCCCAGATCGACCGCCTCACCGCGCAACGCGCGCTCATCGCGCAGCTGCGACACCTCCCCACCACGCCGGACCTGCCACCGGAGCTCGCCGCGTACATGGGCACGCTCGCCGGCCACCTCTCGCCCGAGCTCGAGCAGATGGACCGCGACCAGACGGTGCTGCTCGCGCACCTCGTCGGCGAGGAGGGCATGCCGCACCTCGTCGGATACTACGAGCAGCTCAGCGACCCCGCGCTGGTGCCGCAGATCGTGGCGATCACAGCAGAATTCCACGGGCTCGGTGAAGAGACGAGTGAGGCAGCATTCGACGACTTCGTCGAGCGATTCGTGGCGACCTTCGCGCAGGTCGTCGACTCGCTGCGGACGGATGCGCCAGACCTCGACCTGTCGGACGCGGCCGGCCTCTTCGACGAGTACTCCGAGTCGGTGCTCAACGCGACGCAGCAGCGCGCGCTCGCACTCGTCGGGGAGCGGCTGGACGGGTCGGCTGACGATGCCGAGGCCCGGGACCCCGCTTAGGACGCCTCAGAGCTTCCCGTACGCCTCCATGGCGTCGGTCAGCCCCCGCGCGAGGATGTCCTTGCCGAAGGCGTCGGAGTTCTCGTCGAACTCGCCCTCCAGCTCGAGGTCGGCGTTGAGCGTCAGCGTGAGGTCGTCGAACCTGGCGACGTAGCGGCCCGAGGCGCCGGCTTGGAAGAACACCTCGACCTCGACGCCGCTCACCTCGATGAGTTCCGAGAGCTCATCGGCCTCGGTCGGCCCATCCACCCACAGCAGCAGCGTCGGCGCCGACTTCATGCCGTCGCGCCACTCGCAGTCAGGGTCTGGCGAGAGCGTCTGCCCTGAGGACGGCGACACGAACCCCGCCGCCTTCAACGTCTCGTCGGAGATCGCCGTGCACGGGTCGATGTCGGCGTAGCCCGACTCGACGAGCGCCTCATCCGGCGTCACCTCGACGCCGTTGCGCGTATAGGTCACGTCGCTCACGCACCCCACGAACCCGCCGAGCGACACGGCGGATGCACTCAGCACAGCCAGCAGACGCGTCGCTCTCATGGACCCGAGCCTAGAGAACAGCCCCGCGGGCCACAATCATTCGATGCGTCCTGCAGGCAGCCTCATCAGGTGCGCAGGCAAGGATGCGCCGGCAGCCGCGACAGCCGAATGCACCCCGAACGTGCGTCAGCGCCAGTCGGCCATGGCGATCGCGAGGGCCTTGCGGGCCCGGGCGATCGAACCGCGGACGGTGCTTACGGGCAGCTCGAGTTCGTCGCCGATGTCCTGGTAGCTCATCGACTCCAGCTCGCGCATCACCCAGCAGCGCCGCTGCTGCTCGGGGAGCCGCGACAGCGCGATGTGCAGGGCGGCGGAGAGCAGCGCGAGCTGCGCGTTGGTCGTCGGCGACTGCGTGTCGGAAGCGGCATAGTCGCCGTCCTCGACACTGTCGTGCTCGCGTCGGCGCCTGAGCATGTCAACGCTCCGGGATGCGACGATGCGCAGCATCCAGGACCGCACGGCGGCCAGATCCTTGAGGGTCGAGATCTTGATCCATGCGTCGGCGAGCGACTCCTGCACCACGTCGTCGGCCTCGGCGTCAGAGCCGAGGCGACGTCGCGCGCAGACGTACATGAGGGTCCGGTACCGCTGCACGAGCAGGTCGAAGGCGCGCGCGTCACCGAGCGAGGCGAGCCCGGCGAGGAACTCATCGCTGTCGTCGGCGTCCGCCACACTCCGAAACTGCGCGAGAGCCTGCGAGCGACCGCGAGTCTTGGCGCGGGATTCAGCGGATAGCTCCCGTGGAGAGTCAAGGGCAAGCATGGACACGGACCTCGCCTCCGGCTGCCCGACGTGAGGTCAGGCGCGCCACTCTTGGAGGGCTCCCCACCCCTTCGAGTGGCCCGCGGAACCCGGGCGCATCGCCGCGCCTGCCATCCATTCGGAGCGGACGAGAGATGGGATTGCGAGCCTTCGAGTGCTGATGCGTGGCCGTGACCTCCGGTTGCGCCGCCCTCACTCAGATCGTCTTTTGGCTTGCTACTGGGGTTTAGTTAGTTAGACTAGCTATATGTCCGATACGAGCGTCGACCACGAAGTCGAGAACCGACAGGCAACCCCCGCCGACGGCTTCTGGGACGCCTACCAGCGCAGCACGATGCCACGAGAAGCCATCGCCATCTGCGGCGTGGTGGTCATCATCAGCACCGGAATCGCCACTGCGATCTCCACCTTCTTCTAGGCGCGACGGGACCCGCCGGAGCGACTGACGAGAGGCGGAGGCTGAGCAACCGGCCACCCCGAAGCGACGAGCCACAGAAGGATCCTGAGCAACCGGCCAAGCGGCGAGCCGAAACCCGCGCCGAGCGCTAGACCGCCGTCGCGAACACGACGACGTTCTTGTCGTAGTGCCCCACGTCGCGGTCGAAGTAGCCGCCGCACGTAATGAGCCGCAGCTCGTCGCCGGGCACCGCGCCGAAGACACGCGCCGTCGGGAACTCAGCCTTCTCGACCGTGACGACCTCGGTGACCTGATAGCTGGTGACGCCACCTTCGACGTCGCTCACGCTCACAACGTCGCCAGCGGCGAGCTCGTCGAGCCGGAAGAACGCGGCGGGGCCGGCGAGACCGTCCACATGGGCCGCGATGACCGTCGGCCCGCGACCGCCAGGCTTGCCGCCACCCGTGAACCAGCCGATCTCGTCGAAGTCCACGGGCACCTCCATCTTGCCGTCGGCGGCGATGCCGAGGTCGATGAGCGTGTCCTCGACGCCGATCGCCGGAATCGACACCGCCGTGGGGGCGACGCCTTCCGGGAGCACCTCGACGCCACCCGCCGGGGGTGCCGCCGGGGTCTCGACCTGCGCCGGCGGGGTTGCCTCCGGCGCGGATTCCGGAGCGAACTCCGAAGCGGACTCGACCGCAGTCGTTGAAGACTGGACACCCTCGGAGGGCGAGGCGTCCCCGCTCGGGGCGGCCGCGCATCCGCTCACGAGGAGCGCGGCCGCCACGACGAGCACCGGGACGCGCAGCGCGCGGCCCGGCACCCGAGAGGAGTTCCTGGTCACTGACCCGCTGCGCGAGCCTTGCGCGCAACCGCGAGCCCAGCGACGCCGGCAACGGCGAGGCCGCCGAGACCCAGGAAGCTGAGCGTCATCGCGTCGAGGCCACCAGCGGCTGCAGCTCCGCCGGCACCCGTGTCGACGCCGCCGACCGGAACCTGCACGAGCTGGCCGCGGACGACGCCGGCCTTGAAGTCAGCCGTGTGCGAGTCACCCGTGAAGCCGGCCGGGTTCGCCTCGATCTGCTTGAGCGTGAAGCCCTCACCAGTGTCCGCGCCGGCGTCCGAGTTGAGGCCCGTCGTGAACGGACCCTCGAGGCATCCGCTGCTCGTGCGCGTGCCGTCACCGTTGTCGGTGGGGTTCGGGAAGGCGATGCGCGGCGGACCGGCCTGGCCCTCGGCAGCCTCGTGGATGTGCGTGGCAGTCTTCGCGGGGCTCTCGTACTCGCCCGTCACTCCCGTGAGGGTGATGTCGTAGCAGATGATGTTCAGGTCCGAGTTGATGCGGAAGTCGAACTGGCCCATGGCCCCCGGCTCACCCGGCGTCACGTCGCCGTCGTTGTTGATGACCGCATCCGGAGTCGCCATGACCGTGTAGGCGCTCGTGAACGAGTCCGGCTCGGCGACCTCCGTCTCAGCGGTGGCGGGAGCTGCGGCGACAAGGGCGATGGCGGCGGCAGCTGTGGCGCCGAGGGCGAGCGACTTCGCGAACGTGTGCTTGGGCATGAGGGGTGCCTTCCTGCTTCGCAGCTCCCCGATGGAGCCGTCGTACAGGGGCATACGGCGGCGACCCGTCCCGCGTTCATCGGACTTCGAACTTTTTCTGACGAAGATTTCGGGAAGCCCCTGAACGCTGGACCCGATCCGGCGGTACTCCCCTGTACCAACCCGAGTTGAGTCGCCGGAGGGAGCAGCCGTGAGCACTGACGTTATCGTTGACCGCGCACGGTGGTCGACGACGAGAGGACACGCCCGCATGGCGGATGCGCCCGACTCGTTCGACCTGCATTCGGCGTTCCGCGACCACGGCACCGTGCTCCTCGGCTTCACCGTCAACGCCCTCCGCGACCGGCCGCTCGCCGAGGACTGCGTGCAGGAGACCTTCCTCCGAGCCTGGCGCGCCCGAGACAGCTTCGACTCCACCAAGGGCGGCGAGCGGACCTGGCTCTTCGCGATCGCCCGCAACGTCATCTCCGACGCGCTGCGGGCCCGCGACCGGCTCCCCCGCATCGCAGCCTCCGACGCATCCACCGCCACCGCGGACCTCCCCGCCGAGATCCCGGACCCGCTCACCGGGCTCGGCCTCACGGAAGCGCTCGCCCGCCTGCCGGACGAGCAGCGGGAAGCGATCATCGCCATCCACCTGACCGGGTACAGCTACGCTGAGTTCTCCGCCCGCTGCGGGGTGCCCGTCCCCACTCTCCGCACCCGCGTCTTCTACGGCCTCCGCGCCGTCCGCGGCCACCTCGACGAACCTGGAGGAGCTCGTGACTGACCACAACGCAGACCGCCGCGGCGAGCTCATCGCCGCCGCCCTCGTCGGCGAACTCAGCGCAGTCGAAGCCGCCGAGCTCGAGTGGATGCGCGCTTCCGACCCCACCATCGACGCCGAGCTGGCCGAGCTGCGCACCCTGACGGGACAGCTCTCCGAGCATCCCGAGTGGCTGGATGCGACGCCGAGCGAAGAGCTTCGTGACGCCGTGCTGGCATTCGGGGCTGCCGATGGTGGTGCCGATGGTCCTCAATCGCGTGACCGTGGCAGTGGCAGTGGCAGTGGCAGTGGCAGTGGCAGTGACCGTGACACAGAAGCGCAGGCCGCGCCCGTCACGCCCGTCACGCGACTGCGTCGCCCGCGCTTCGGCGGCGCCCTGCTCGCCGGAGTCGCCGCCGTCGGCCTCCTGGTCGGCGTCGTCGGCGGTTTCTTCCTCCCCCGCCCCGAGACGCCACCGCCCGTCGGCGGCCCAGGAACGCTCGGTGCCGTCGAACCCGTCGACTTCCAAGGCGAACCCGCCGGCGTCGAGATCGACGGCAGCGTCGTCGCGCACACCTGGGGCACTGAGACCCTCCTCACCGTCACCGGCCTGCCGAGCGGCGAGTTCTACTCGGTGGTCGTCGTGGATGCAACCGGAGACGACGTCGGATCGGGGACCTTCCTCGGCTCCGAGGTCGAGATCAACTGCGCCGTCAACGCTGCAGCACTGCGCGAAGAGGTCTTGAGCGTCGAGATCCGCGGGGAAAGCGGCGACGTCGTCGCCGCTGCCGCGTTGCCGCGAGTCAAGGGGTAGTTGCCGGAGCTGGCACTGCCGGGGCGGGCACCTTCAGGGCTGGCACCTTCGGGGCTGGCACCTTCGGGGC
>NZ_LR733200.1:0-23956 GCF_902506465.1 Pseudoclavibacter sp. 8L
GTCCGGAGGCGGGGTCCGGGTGGCGGGGCAGGCTTTTGCTTGGAGGTTTCTGCCCACGGGGCAGGCGTCCGCTTGGCAGGCGGCAGCAGCTGGCGAAGACCCGCTGCCGCCGCGCCTCCGGCTCCCCCTGCCGGAGCCATTGACCAACATCAGTGAAAAAGCAGCACCAGAACCCCGCCAACTCGCCTCAAGCGCCGATTTCGCACTGATGTTGGACAGCGGCGGCGCGGACAGCGAGCATCTGCACAACTGGACGGCTGGACCGCTGCACCCCGACGTCGCCGCCCGGAGCCCGCTCGGCCAGCGCGCCTACCCGCGGGACTTCGTGGGGCCCTGCGTGATGGGCGCGTCTGGATCGAACGTCTGCTCGTACGGGAAGAGCTGCTGCATGCGCGGGTCCGGATGCCCGCTGCGGTGCGCCGTGATGGAGATCGCCTGCTCGCGGAGGAACGGGAGCGCCTCGATGCGACCGGCCGGTGTGACCTCATCCGACCAGATGGAGATGTCCGGATCGCCTTCGAGGGCGTCGCAGAACTCACGCCGCTTGCCGCCGACGAGGCGCACGCGCAGCGTCTCGATGCCGCCGGCCCTCGCCCGCTCGGCGAACTCCGCGTCCGTCTCTCGCCGCACCGTCAGGTTCTGGGCCTGCAGTTCGGCGAGCACCGCATCAGGCACCTCGATGCCGGAGGTGATGAGCGGCTTCGAACGCACGATGCGGGCCGCGACGATGATGCGGATGAGGTCGGCGAGCGTCGCGTCCTCGGCGGCACGGATCGTGGCCTGCACCGGGATGTACCGCATGAGGTTGCGCTCGAACCCCAGATTCGAGACGTCGGAGACCTCCCCGAACTCCTCGTTGAACGCGATCTGGTCGCTCAGCGAGGCACGCCGCAGCCGGTCGAAGGTCTCGTAGTCCATGAAGGGAGCCGCCGACTCGATGAGGGCCGTCGCCTGCTCGTCGATGCCCCTCAGGTGCAGCGTCTGCGACTGCTCGCCGTGGTTCGGACGCCACGTGCCGAGTGAGAGCAGCGAGTTGGGGCCGCCGAACTTCGTCGCCGTGCCGACCATGGAGCGCAGCCAGCCGCCGAACGGCTGACGCTGAGGCGTGTTCCCGAGGATGTCTCGGTTCACGTAGAGGTTGCCGGCCTCCACTCGCCGCAGCCACTCGGCGATCTCCGTCCGGTCGAGCGAGTGGATGCCCGCCGTCAGCCCGTACTGGGTCGAGTTCTGCAGGCGGATCGCCTCGTCGAGCGTGTGCGTGTGCATGACGCTCAGAACAGGGCCGAAGAACTCGGTGACGTGCTGGTAGCTGCCTGGCTTCACGCCGGCGCGGATGCCGGGCGACCACAGGCGCCCGGTGTCGTCGAGCTGCCTCGGCTCGACGAGCCACGACTCTCCCTCGCCGAGGGAGCTGAGCGCGAATCGGAGCTGCGAGTCCGGCGGGGACACGAGGGGGCCGACCACGGCGCCGGGGTCGCTCGGGTAGCCGATGCGCAGGGAGGCGACGGCGTCAGCGAGTTGCTCGTGGAAGCGCTTCGAGCGGGCCACGGAGCCGACGAGGATGACGGTGCCCGCATGTCCCGGACGCTGTCCCGCGCTGAGGAACGCGCTGCGTGCGACGTCGAGCGCGGCCCGGTCGAGGTCGGCGCTCGGCGTGATGATCATCGAGTTCTTGCCGCTCGTCGCGGCGATGAGCGGCAGGTCGGGGCGCCAGCGAAGGAACGAGCGGGCCGTCTCCCAGTTGCCGCTGAGCAGCACTCGCTGCACGCGGTCGTCGGTGATGAGCATCTGCCCGAGCTGCTCGTCGGAGAGGAGGCTCTCGTCGCAGATCGCGAGCTGCACGAGATCGCGCGGGATGTCGGCGTCCCACAGCACCTCCGCGAAGACCGCCGCCGTGCGGCGCGTTCGAGGCGAGGGCTTCAGCACGACCGCGCTGCCTGCGGCGAGCGCCTGCGCCGTGTGGCCTGCGCTGCCTGCGACTGCCGGGACCCAGGAGGGCGTGACGACGGTCACCGCGACGGGTTCGAAGTCGGCCCCCTGCATGCGGTCGAGCTGGCGTGCCAGGTGCGCGTAGTAGTTCGCGAGGTCGACGCAGCGGCTCACGTCGGCGTCGACGTCGGGCAGCGGGGTCCCCGTCTCGGAGACGGCCACCTCGATGAGGCGCGCACGGTTCGCTTCGAGGGCCTTCGCCACCTTCTCGAGCACCGCTGCCCGCTCCCAGCCCGGCTTCTGTGCCCACGGCTCGGCCGCACGCTCTGCCCTCGAGAGCAGCGCATCCACGTCGCCCGGCTCGTGCAGCAGGTGTCGTTCGACCTCGTCGATGCCGAGTTCGCTGCGCGGCACGCGGCGCTGGATGGAGAGGAGCCACTCGCGGTTGCTGGCGAGCGAAGGGTCGGTGCCTGGCGCGTTCCTGAACGTGTTGCGCAGCAGCCTGCCGCGCTTCAGGCCGAGCACCACTTCGGTGAGGCGGGGGCTCGGCCCAGTGTCGGCGGGGTTCTCGGTGACCTCTTCCTCGTCTTCGATGACGGGCTTCGAGGCCGGCTTCAGCTTCTTCACGCGCGCCGGGCGTTCGGGCGCTGGCGCCTCGTCTTCGAAGAGACCTTCGGGGAAGAGCTCGAGCTGGATGCTGGCCGTGACGGTCGCGGCGTCGTCCGCGAGCACGCGATCCTGCTCGCGGTTCGGGCCGGAATCGATCTGCCGCATGCGCGCCGTCGCGCTGAGGAGGCGCTCGTCGTCGGGATGCACGGCGTCGGCTGGGAGGCCGGTCGCGGCGGCGGGTGCGCCTTCGGCTGGGTCCGCTCCGAGCTGCCGGGCCCGAACATCCACCCGGTGCTGCAGGTAGCTGGCCGCATGACGCTGCGTACTGCCTGTGATGACGGGCGTTCGCTCGACGAGCTCGACCCCGGCAGAGCGGATGCGGCCGAGCGCCGCCTCGTCGCTTGAGCGCGGCACGACGACCCGCACCGGCCGCGGCAGGCCGCGTGCCTTCGCGATGGCTGCGGCGAGCGCGACGTCGCGGCGTGCATCCGCCTCGACCTCGACCCTGAAGGCCGCGGCGTGGTCGATGGCGAGCGCCTCGTCGAGGAGGCGTGCGAAGTTGGCGTCGACGTCGGCGTCGGACGCGTAGGTCGCGAGGCGCCAGCCGTTGATCACGGCGTCGGCGCGCTCGAGCTCGTGGTTCGCGTCTCTGGTGATGGCGACCGTGATGTCGGAGCCGAGGTCCTCGCGTCGCATGTGCGCCCACCCGCCGATGCGGCGGAGCAGGCCGGGTGTCTCGGGGAACTGCGCGGGGAGGGAGATTCCGACGTGCAGGCCACGCAGCTCCTCCTGCTCGAAGGCGCGCATGAACGCCTGCACGGTCAGCTCGAGGTCGGCCGAGGACTGCGTGCGCAGCATGATCAGCGGCGGGTTCGGGGCGGTGAGCGCCGCGCGCCCGAGCGCGGCGAGCTTGAAGACGACCCGTTCGAGGGTGCCGTCGAAGTCCCAGAGGGCCGGCTGCGCCTCGATGTCGGCGACGCACAGCTCGAGCTCGCGAACCTGACCCGCGGCGAGCAGCTGCGTGTAGATCTCGAGGCTCGCGTTCGAGCCGCGCTCGCCGAGCACAGCATCGCCGAGGAGGCGGATGCGCGGCACGGCTCCCCGGGAGGCCGCACGCTCGGCGGCCGCCGAGATCTCGGAGGGCACGTTGCGGACGGTGTCATCGCCGAAGAACGCCGACGTGGCGCGGCGCATGAGGGGGACTGCGAGCCACGGCACGCCGGGACCCGCGAAGGCGCCGAGCTGGAACGCGCGCTTCGTGCCGGGCGAGAGGCTCGCGGGGAGCTTCGGGGCGAGGTCGCCGAGGCCGTTGCCGGCTGCGATGGCGTCGTCGGGCCGGATGACGTCGTCGATGAGGGAGCGAAGGAAGTCTGCTCCGTCTGGTCCGCTGAGCACGCGGTCCAGCTCGGAGGTCGTGTCGGCGCGGCGTCTCGCTCGGGCGCTGGAGGCGACCTCGACCGCGGCCGCGCGCTGCGCATCGGAGGCGGCGAGCTGCTCGCGCCAGCCGCGCAGCGTCGCGAGCGCCGCCGGCAGGACCTCCGAGACGGGCACGTCGCGCAGCTGCGTCACGACGGGCATCGCCGCGGTTGGCGGGGCGGCGTCGACCGGACCCTTGAGTGCTGGAGCGGCTGGTTCTGGCGTGGCGGGCGGGGTCGCCGCGGGGCCTGCTGGTCTCGATGCGGCTCGGGATGCGTCGCTCGCGTCGCGGTCGCCCGTCGCCGTGCGCCCCTCGGCTCGCAGGGCGGCGACGATCGAGTCGTCCACGGCGACGGTGCGCTCGGCGACGGGACCATCAGCACCGTCGGCGTCAGCACCATCGGCACCGTCACTCGCGGCGTCCCTGTCGCTGGAGGCCGTCCGTCCTTCTGCGCGCAGTGCACGCACGATCGAGTCGTCCACCGTCACGGTCTCGTCCGGCGAGAGCTGCGCGGCGGGCGAACCGGCCCCCGGGAGAGCCGACCCAATCGAGGCGGACTCGGGCGACTCGGGGTCTGCCTCCGCTCCCCCGTCGCGCTTCGCGAGCACCTGCTTCACGAAATCGGCGCGCTGCACCCGCCTGGCGTCGACCTCCTCGAGTCCGCGAGCGCGGCGGTCGCCATCGCCACGGTCGTTCGCACCGGTATTCGGGGAAGTCGCGCCGTCGTGCCGTGATTCTTCACTGGGTTCCGACGGGATGCGCATGCGAACGAGCGTAACCAGCGCACCTTCGGGCCAACCCGAGCCGCGCCGCGACACGCCGCAGTGCGCCGGGCCGCGCCCATACGATCAGAGCGTTGCCGACCGAAGCGACGGTCGACGCCGCGTTGCTCCGCGTTCGTCTTCCCGGGACGGTCTCCTCATTCAGCGTCTCCATCGCGGAGGCTTCGTGGAAGGAAGCACCATGCCCGTTCAGAAGCAGTCCAAGGTCGCCATCGTCGGAGCCGGCAGCGTCGGCACCTCGCTCGCGTACGCCTGCCTCATCCGCGGTGTCGCCCGAGAGATCACGCTCTACGACATCGACACGAAGAAGGTCGAGGCGGAGGTGCTCGACCTCGCCCACGGCACCCAGTTCACGGGCTCGAGCGTCATGACCGGCTCGAGCGACATCACGACCGTGGCCGGCGCCGACGTCGTCATCATCACTGCCGGCGCCAAGCAGAAGCCGGGGCAGACGAGGCTCGACCTCGTCGGCGTGAACGTCGGCATCCTCGAGTCGCTCATGCCGCGACTCGTGGAGCTCGCCCCCGACGCCGTGTTCGTGCTCGTCACGAACCCCTGCGACGTGCTCACGGTCGTCGCCCAGCGCATCTCCGGCCTGCCGCCAGGGCGTGTCATCTCCTCCGGAACAGTGCTCGACACCTCCCGCCTCCGCTGGATCATCGCGAAGCTCGCCGGTGGCCTCGCCCCCACGAGCGTGCACGCCACCATCGTCGGCGAGCACGGCGACAGCGAGTTCGCCCTGTGGTCGCAGGCCACGATCGGGCCCGTGCCGATCCTCGACTGGGAGCGCGACGGCGAGCGCCCTTTCACCGAGGAGACCCTCGAGAGCATCACGAACGACGTGCGCACCGCCGCCTACAAGGTCATCGAGGGCAAGGGCGCCACGAACTACGCGATCGGCCTCTCCGGGGCCCGCATCGCCGAGGCGATCGTCAACGACGAGCACGCCATCATGCCCGTCTCCACGCTCCTGCAGGGGCAATGGGGCATCGACGACGTCGCCATCTCCACCCCCGTCATCGTCAGCGCACGAGGCGTGGAGCGCATCCTCGATACCCCCATGTCGCCGAGCGAGCTCGAGAAGTTCCTCGCGTCGGCTGAGGAGATCCGCTCGACGGTGCGCTCCGTCAGCTAGACCCGTCAGCTGGGTGCGCTCTGTCAGCTAGGTCCGGACGCGCGCAGGAGCACCCACCCATCCACTCTTCCGGAGTGGACCGCGATACCCGCGCGCGCTGAGGCTTAGATACACGGATGCGCTCCATCGTCCGCCTGCCCCGCCGCGCCACGCAGCTCACCATCGGCCTCTTCCTCTACGGCTTCGCGATCGCCATGATCGTGCGCGGCGAGCTGGGCGTCTCGCCCTGGGATGTGCTGACGCTCGGCGTCCAGGTGCAGTCCGGGCTGCCGTTCGGGCTCATCACGGTGCTCATCAGCGTCGTCGTGCTGTGCCTGTGGATCCCGCTCCGGCAGCGGCCAGGCTTCGGGACCCTCGCGAATGCGCTGCTCGTCGGCCCCTTCGCCGACCTGGGGCTGTGGATCATCCCACCCGGCCTCGACCTGTGGTGGCGCATCCTGCTGCTCGCCGGCGGCATCCTGACCCTGGGCCTCGCGACGGGCCTCTACATCGGCGCCCTCTTCGGGCCGGGGCCACGCGACGGCCTCATGACGGGCCTGCACCGGGTGACGGGATGGCGCATCTGGATCGTGCGCACGAGCATCGAGGTGGTCGTGCTCGCCATCGGGTGGCTGCTCGGCGGAGACGTGGGCATCGGCACGGTCGCGTTCGCGCTGCTCATCGGCCCCATCTGCGGCGTCACGATCCGCTGGTTCACGGTCGATGTGGGAGACGCAGCCGAGTCGGAGACTCCCCTGGAGCGTGACGTGCGCGGCAGCGTCGAGCCGAGCGACCCCGAGATGCTGCCGGGCGACTCGCCCGCGAGCTGACGCGCACCGCCATCCCGGACGGGTCGAGCCCCACCCCGCCGCGTCACTTATGAACACAAGGTGAACGGGACTAGCGCAGGGCCCT
Source organism: Pseudoclavibacter sp. 8L (assembly GCF_902506465.1). Classification (NCBI taxonomy): domain Bacteria; kingdom Bacillati; phylum Actinomycetota; class Actinomycetes; order Micrococcales; family Microbacteriaceae; genus Pseudoclavibacter; species Pseudoclavibacter sp. 8L. The sequence continues at coordinate 6,767 of NZ_LR733200.1, forward strand.
ACCCTTGCTCGGTACCGACCTCGAGGCGCCCGCCGCGCTCCTCCCCCACGTGCTGAGTCCTCAGCGAGCACGTGACGCCCGGGGCCCCCTTCACCAGGAGAAACGTGATCCATGACGTCCCCAAGCGCTGACGGCAAGATTCCCGAAGGCGCAGCAGCGCCTCACACCGAGGCCGTCTTCACCGAGAAGGGCCGCGATCTCAGCGAACGCGGCCACCAGCGCGGCAACGGCCGCCCCGTCGAGCAGGGCGAGGCCCTCGCGAACACGCTCAAGCCGCGCCACCTGTCGATGATCGCGCTCGGCGGCGTCATCGGCGCTGGCCTGCTGGTCGCTTCCAGCACGGCGATCCTCGCCGCCGGCCCCGCCGTGATCCTCGCCTACGCCCTCGCCGGCGTCGTCGTCGTCCTCGTCATGCGGATGCTCGGCGAGATGGCATCCATCTCCCCCGAGACGGGCTCCTTCTCCGCCTACGCGACGCGATTCATCGGCCCGTGGGCCGGCCTCTCCATCGGCTGGCTCTACTGGTGGTTCTGGGTGGTCGTCGTCGGCATCGAGGCGACCGCGGCCGCCGTCATCATCAGCGGCTGGCTTCCTGAGGTCCCCCAGTGGATCCCCGCGCTCATCATCACGCTCGTGTTCCTCATCGCGAACCTCATCAGCGTGAAGTCGTTCGGCGAGTTCGAGTTCTGGTTCGCGTCGATCAAGATCGTCTCGATCATCGTCTTCATCATCGTCGGCGCGCTCCTCATCGCGCACGTCATCCCCAACAACACGGCCACATTCGGCAACCTGGCGCCAGCAGACGGCGGATTCGCGCCGTTCGGCGTCGCGGGCATTCTGGCTGCCCTCCTCCCCGTCATCTTCTCGATGTTCGGTGCCGAGGTCGCGACGATCGCCGCCGGCGAATCCGAGCAGCCGGCGCAGGCCGTCCGCAAGGCCGTCAACTCGGTCGTCTGGCGCATCCTGCTCTTCTACATCGGCTCGATCCTCGTGGTGCTCATCGTGCTGCCCTGGGACCAGATCACGGCAGGCGTGAGCCCCTTCGTGACCATGCTGAACGCGGCGGGCATCGGCTGGGCGGCCCTTGCGATGGACATCATCGTGCTCTCCGCGCTGCTCTCCACCCTCAACGCCTCCCTCTACACGGCATCCCGCATGGCGTTCTCACTCTCCCGCCGCGGCGAAGCCCCCAAGGCGTTCCGGAAGGTCTCGAAGCGCGGCACCCCGTACGTCGCGATCCTCGCCTCCGCCGTCGTCGGCCTCCTCTCCGTCGTCCTCAACTACACGACCCCCGAGTACGTCTTCTCGTTCCTCGTGAACTCGACGGGCGCCGTCGCGATCTTCGTGTGGATCGTCATCGCCGTCTCCCAGCTGCGCTCGCGCCGGATCCTCGCGGAGGACGCCGTCGCGGCCGGCGAGGACCCGAACGAAGCGGCGAAGGGCAGCATCCGCATGTGGGGCTTCCCTTGGCTCACCTGGGTGGTCATCATCGCCTTGTCGGCGCTGCTCATCTACATGTTCTTCGCGGGAGAGACGCGCCTTATCGAGGTGACCACGAGCTTCGTGATCGCCGGCATCTCGATCGTCGCGGGCGTCTATGTGCAGCGCAAGCAGAAGCGCGAGCGCTCGGCGGCAGCCGCGGTTTCGGGTCCCGCGACTTCGGATCCGGCTTCGGCGGGTTCGGCGCACTAGTTCGGGTTCGGGTTCGGCGGGCTCGGGCTCGCGCTCGGCGACTTCGGCGGGTTCTACGAAGTCTTCGGGTTCTGCGGGCTCGGGCTCGGGTTCGGCGCATTAGTTCGTCCCCTGCAGCGCGCGCCCCAGGGCGGGTTCTCCTGAGGCGGGTTCACTCGGGATGGAAAAGTCACTTCGTTGCGGGAAGTTCTCCAGCACGAAGCGACTTTCCCATCCCGAACCCGAAGAGGTCGGCCCGAGGTCTGTCCCGACACGAGCCGACACCGGAAGAGCCGAGCCACCCCAAAGCCCCCAACTCGGGATGGCAAAGTAGCTTCGTTGCAGGAACTTCTCCAGCACGAAGCGACTTTCCCATCCCGAAACGGCAGGGGCGCGCAGGCGGCGGTCGGCGCGGCTACGCGTCGGCGGCGGGCGGCAGGTCGTCGTCGGCCGCGAGGAAGCTGCCCGTGACGCGGACCGTCGCGGCGGCGACCGTCATGGCGCGCTGCAGGATGCGCCGCGCATCCGCCACATCGTGCGGGATGCCGCCCTGCGCGATCGACGCGACAGCCGTCGCGAACACCGCATCACCCGCACCCATGGTGTCGACGATGTCGCCGGGCAGGTCGACGATCGGCTCGGCGACGTCGATGCCGGCCCGGTTCACCCAGCGGCCGCCGCGCGTGCCCTCGGTCGCGAGCACGTGGGTCGCGCCGAGGTCGAGCATGTCGCTGGTCGCTTCGTCGAGGGGCGCGTCGAAGAGCAGGTCGGCGTCGTTGTCGGACAGGTGCGCGAAGAGAGCACTCGACACGTGCCGTTCGAAGTTGTCGAGGAAGGCGCCCGCGTCCTCCACGAGCCCGAGCCGGGGATTGGGGTCGAGGAGCAGCCGCTCCTGTGGCCGGATGACCGCCTCGAGCAGGCGCCGGTGCTGCTTCTTGTCATCGAACGCGAAGCCGGAGATCGCGACGAACGGCGCGGCCCGGATGAGGGCGACCTGCTCGTCGTCGAAGCGGATGCGCCGCGCCCTCGCGGCGTCGTCGAACGTGTAGAGGGGCTCCCCATCAGCGGACTCGCCGACGGCTCGCCCGGTTCCGGCGAGCGAGACGGACGGAGCGAACTGGATGCCGCACCTGTGGAGGTGGTCGCGGATGCGCAGCCCGTCCGGGTCGTCGCCGATGCTGGCGATGAGCGCGATGGGCACGCCGAGGCGGGCGAGCGCCATCGCCACGTTGAGCGCTGAGCCGCCCACGTAGCTGCGGCTCGTGAGCCCGCCGCGCGCCTCGGTCTCCCGCAGCTCGGTCACGATGGCATCTCCGACGACGACGACAGGCGCGTCCGAGGTCGGCCGGGTCTTCGCTGTGGGTTTGCTGCTCATGCCCCCGATTGTGCCTTGCATGGATGGACCCTGACTGTCTGCGCGAAGTGCACGCCTATCCTCGTTGCATGTCCACTCCAGCAACCAGTCGAGAAGCAGCGCACGTGCTGCTCGACGCCGTCTCCGTCACGGAGGTCTCTCCGGACGCGGCGGCACTCGCGTACGAGCGCCTCGTCGAGGTCGGCGCGTTTGTCGTGAAGGTCGAGCAGGGGCAGGGACTCGACGCTGACACGGACCCGGATACGGAGCAGCCCGCCGACGGCGGCCCCAACCAGGTCAAGGTCAACATCGAGCTCTCGAACCTGCTCCACGCGAACTACATGACCCTCGACTGGCTCATCGAAGAGCTCGCACACGCGCGCAACGCGACGCGTGACGACATCATCATCGCGCTGCGCGAGCACCTCGACAGCGTCGCCGCGAAGTAGCCGCACTCCCCTGGCGGCCTCGCCCGCTCCCGGAGCATCCGGGAGCGAAGACGGAGGGGCCGGGCCGGAACCGGACGCGCCGCGCCAGGCCAGGCGGGTTAGGCCGTGCGGCGGCGAAGCGTGAGCGAGCCGAGCGCCAGCGCGCCGGATGCGAAGGCGAGGACGACGAGGATGGGCGCCCAGAGGTCCCAGCCCGCGTCGCCCGCAGTGACCGCGTTGATCGCGTCGATGCCGTAGCTCAGCGGCAGCCAGTCGGAGATCGCCTGCAGCGCCTCCGGCATCTGCTCGCGGGGCATCAGGATGCCGCCGAGCAGGATCTGCGGGATGACGAGCACCGGCATGAACTGCACAGCCTGGAACTCGGTGCGCGCGAATGCGCTCGCGAGGAGCCCCAGCGCGGTGCCGAGCAGAGCATCCGCGACTGCTACGAGTGCGAGCTGCCAGAGCGGCCCCTCGACGGTGAGGCCGCACACGAGAACCGCGAACGCGACGGTGACGGCTGCCTGCACGACGGAGGCGACGGCGAAGGCGAGTGCGTAGCCGACGATGAAGTCGCCCTTGGCGAGCGGCGTCGTCATGAGGCGCTCGAGCGTGCCCGAACGACGCTCCCGGAGGGTCGTGATGCTCGTGACGAGGAACATGATGATGAACGGGAACAGCGCCAGGATCGCAGGCCCGAGCCGCTGGAACACGCCGTCCTGCTCGGAGAACAGCCAGGAGAACAGGCCCACGAGGAGGCTGGGCGCGACGACCATGAGCGCGATCGAGCGGGGGTCGTGGCGGATCTGCCGCAGCACACGGCCTGCCGTCGCCAGCGTCCTCCGGGGGCTCATGATGCGGCGCCTTCCTCGGCACCCGCGTGGCGTCCGCGGTGATCGTCGCGCTGGATGAGGGCGAGGAAGGCGGCGTCCGCGTCGCTTGTCCCCGTGGCTCGCAGCAGTTCCGGCGGGGTCGTGTCGGCGACGACCTGCCCGTCGCGCATGAGGATGAGGCGGTCGCAGCGCATCGCCTCATCCATGACGTGGCTGCTCACCAGGAGCGTTGCGCCTCCGTCGGCGAGTGAACGGAACAGGGCCCACAGCTCCTCGCGCAGCACGGGGTCGAGTCCGACGGTGGGCTCGTCGAGCACCAGCACCTCGGGATCGCCCAGCATGGCGACGGCGAGGGAGACGCGATTCTTCTGCCCGCCGCTGAGCGACTCCACCCGCTGTTTCGCCTGGCCTCTCAGCCCAACCCGGTCGATCACGGCGGCCACGTCCGCTCGCCGGCTGCCGAGGATGCTCGCGAAGGAGCTGAGGTTCTGCGCCACGGTCAGGTCGTCGTACACGGATGCGGATTGCGTCGCGTACGAGACACGCGAGCGAAGCTGCCGGGAGCCGGCGGGCTCACCCAGCACAGTAACGGTGCCGCCTGCCGTCTTCTGCACACCCACGATGGCGCGCATGAGCGTCGTCTTCCCGCATCCGGACGGCCCGAGGAGCCCTGTGATCTGGCCGCTGGGGATGGACAGGTCGAGCCCATCGAAGACCGTCGCTCGCCCGCGTTCGACGCGCAGCCCGCTCACGATGACGGCCGCTCTCCGCGCAGGAACATCCCCGTTCGAGGTCATGCTCGAATCCTACGAGCGGACTCCGACATCGCAAGCCCTTCGCGGGCCTATGCTTGCTCAGCCATGGCTGAGTCCCGCGTCGCCCGCGTCGCCCCCATCATCGCCACCGCCGTGCTTGTCGTCGCGGCGGTCGTCGTCGCGGCCATCGGAGTGCTCCCGGCCCCTGAGCTGCTGGAGCTGGGCGAGCGTGTGGTGCCCGTGCTCGCGTTTGTCGTCGGCATCACGATCGTCGCAGAGCTCGCGAGCGACGCCGGGGTCTTCTCGGTGCTCGCCGACCGTCTCGCGAAGCTCGGGCGAGGGCGCCTCTGGCTGCTGTGGATGCTCGTCCTGCTGCTCGCCACCGTCAGCACCGCCTTCCTCTCGCTCGACACGACCGCCGTGCTCGTAACGCCCGTCGTCGTCCTGCTCGCCGTGCACGTCGGCGTCTCGCCCATCCCGTTCGCGCTCGCGACGGTGTGGCTCGCGAATACGGCCTCCCTCTTCCTCCCGGTCTCGAACCTCACGAGCCTGCTCGCTGCCCGCTCCTTCGAGGGCGGGCCCCTGCAGTTCCTTGCGATCACGTGGGCCCCTGCACTCGTGGGCGTGCTCGCGAGCGCCGCCATCCTGTCGTTCGTGTTCCGGAGAGAGCTCGACCGCCGCTACCGGATGCCGACCCCGACGAGCATCCAGGACCGGCCGCTCCTGATCTTCGCCGCCGTGGTCACCGCGCTGCTCCTCCCGGCGCTCGTCACCGGCGTCGAGGTGGCGATCCCGGCGGGAGCCGCCGCGCTGCTGCTCATCGTCGCCTTCGCCGTCCGCCGCCGCGGAGCGCTGCGCTTCGGGCTCGTGCCGTGGCAGGCGCTGGGCATCGCTGGCTCGCTGTTCGTGCTGGTGGAGGCGGCCCACGCGCACGGCCTGAGCGAGCTGCTCGCCGCGGTCTCGGGAAGCGGGGACGACCCGCTGAGCCTCCTGCAGCTCTCCGCGATCGGTGCCGCGAGCGCCAATGGCATCAACAACCTGCCCGCCTACCTGGCACTCGAGCCGGTGGCCGACAGCCCGGCTCGCCTGGTCGCGCTGCTCATCGGGGTCAACCTCGGCCCGCTCGTCACCCCTTGGGCGTCGCTCGCGACGCTGCTCTGGCACGAGCGTCTCGTGGCGCTCGGCGTGACGATCTCGTGGCTCCGCTTCGTGGCCCTCGGGCTGGTCGGCGTCGCGATCATCGTCCCGCTCGCGACGCTGGCCCTCGCCGCCACGATCTGACGCCTACTTCCTCTTGCGCGCCATGTCGTCGAACGCGGCCTGCAGGGCGATCGCGAAGCCGACGCCGATCGCGACGCCCATGAAGAGGAACGCGATCGTGAACCCCGCGCTCATCGAGAGAATGACGGAGATCACGACGCCGATCGCAATGCCGATCGCGATGCCGAGGGCCCACGGCACGAGGCGGGGCCGGTAGCTGCTGACGGGGTCTTCGCCTTGCTTCGGTGCGGTCACGGTCGTCTCCGGTCCTCGTCGAGAGCTGTGCGCCAAGTCTGGCGGGTCGATCGCCGTGTCCACGAGCGGTGATGGCGAACCGTCAGGTTCCCCTCGGCCGATGCACAGGCGCGCGTGACGGCCAACGCCCGAGCAGCAGGATGGCCGCGCTCAGCAGCACCGTGCCGGTCACGGCGAGGGGCAGGTCCATGAGGAACTGCAGCACGAGGAACGACGGCGTGAAGGCGCAGACCACGGCTACCGCGACCACCCGCCCCGGCGGGGTGCGCCCCACCTCCCGCGGGGTCTCCCACCGCCCCACGATGAACGACAGTCCGTAGACCGAGACGAGCACGACGAGGAAGTACGGGATGCGGCTCCACCACCACGCCGTGGAGCCAGGCTCGGGTGCCCCGCCCGGGATGAGGAGCGCGAGACCTGAGACGAGCAGGATCACGGGCAGGTGCCACAGGTAGACCGTCATGAGCCGAGACCCGACGAGGAACACGACCGCGCGCGCTCCCGACGTCTGCATGAGTCTCGCCAGCGCGGGCCGCAGGAGACGCAGGATGCACGCCTGCGCGACGGCGAGCACCACAAGCGGCAGCGTCGCCGGGTTGAGGTTGAAGAGCATGTCCGGCGAGTAGGGCCCGAGCGTCGTGAGCGGTGCGAGCGACGCGTACGCCAGGACGGCGATGGCCAGGAGGGTGAGCGGGCGCCGCCGGTCGAGCCACCCGTCGGCGAACCAGAATCCCAGCTGCTGCACGAGCACCCACACGAAGAACAGGTTGAGGAGGCCCACCTCGGGAACGCCAGTCACGAAGCGGGCCGCGTCGACCGCGATCACGCCGGCGAGCAGGACGCCCAGGGTGCTCCGCGGGGCGCGGGCGTGCCAGCCCGCCATCCAGGGCACGACTGCCTGGCACAGCGTGTACGCGGCGAGGAACCACAGGGGTGTGCCGGCGCCGGATGCCGCCAGGTCGATGAGCGCCGGGTCGAGTCCTGCGAGCGTGGCCGCACCGATGCCGACGAGGAAGAAGGCGTACAGGGGCAGCGCCGGCTGGGCCAGTCTGAGCACCCGCGAGCGCACGTAGTCCGCCGGCGTGGAGCCCCGCCGCACGGCACTTCGCCAGGCCGTGATCGACGCGAAGCCTCCGACGACGAAGAAGAGCGGCATGATCTGCCCGGCCCAGGTGGCGAGCGCGAACCAGGGCTGGGCCTCGAGCGGACGGGACGCGACCAGCTGCCCGGTCGCATCCACACCGATTCCGACCATGAGGAGGTGGATGAGGACCACGAGCAGCACGCAGAACACGCGCGCGAGGTCGAGCGTCAGGTCGCGCTTGGAGAGATCGACGGCGACCACCTGCTGTCTCGGCTCGGCCACGTCGCCGCCCCTTCCTGGACTCCCATCGGGGCCCCGCCCCCCTGCACCGCTGCATCCAGAACCTACCGCCAAACACGACGTTCGCGGTCGAGCTGTGGATGAGTGCGAGCCGCCTCCGATAGTTTCGCGTCATGCAGAAGACCAGGTGGGCGATCCTCGGACCGGGCGCGATCGCGGAGTCGTTCGCGAAGTGGCTTCCCAGCTCCGAGCACGGCGAGCTGCTAGCGGTCGCGAGTCGCGACCCTGCCCGCGCGGCGGTCTTCGCGGCGCGCTATGGCGCGGAGGTCTCTGGCACCTACGCGGACGTCCTGGCGCGCGACGATGTCGATGCCGTCTACGTCGCCACGGTGCATACGACCCATGCCGAGCTCGCGATCGCGGCGCTCGAGGCGGGCAAGGCCGTGCTCTGCGAGAAGCCGCTCGCACCGAGCGCCGCCGAGACCGAGCGTGTCCTCGCCGCCGCCGAGCGCGCGGGCCTGCCCGTCGTCGAGGCGTACAAGCATCGCTTCAGTCCGCTCGCTCGCGCGATCGGTCGGCGCCTGACATGGCGGCAGGTCGCGGCCCCGATGCAGGTGCGCGCAGAGTTCGGCTTCGCAGCGGGCGGCAGCGACGGCCGGCTGTTCGACCCGGCGCTAGCAGGCGGGGCGATCTTCGACGTCGGCGGCTACCCCGTCTCCTTCGCGGTCGCGGCTGCCGCTGCAGCTGGCGTCGCGCTCGAGGACCTGGCCCTCGAGGCCGCGCACGGACGGGTCGAGAGAGGCGTCGACGTGTACGCCTCGGCCAGGCTGGCGGCGGTGGACTTCACCGCCTACGTCGACTGCTCCATCGACACCCAGCTGTCCAAGCGGGCCGACATCGTCGGGGACGGGGGCTGGATCACGCTCGAGAACGCGTTCGGCGACCGGAACCACTCGCCGAAGACCCTCGACCACTTCCACGACGGGCAGCGGGACACGATCGAGGTGGCGCAGGTCCACCCGTTCGCGGCCGAGGCGGATGCGGTCTCGCGCGCCCTCAGGGACGGGCGGCTCGAGTCGCGCGCCATGCCCTGGGAGCAGACCCGCACGGTCGCGCGCCTCCTGGATGCCTGGCACGCGACCGTGATGGCCGGAGCCCGATAGCCGAGCCCGGCCGACCCTCAGCCGTTGAGATCGAGTTCGATCCCAACACCCCGAACGCGGGCTTCACGCACCAGGAGGTCGGCGATGGCGAGGTCCTGAGCGCCGATGCCGACGGAATCGAACAACGTGATCTCGTCGGCGCTCGTCCGCCCAGGCCGTAGCCCAGCCAGCACCTCGCCGAGGGTTCCGACGAGGTCGTCGAGGCTGAGCGCACCCTCCGCGATCGCGAGCATGAGATCGCCCGATTTCGTGCGCGCCGTCGCCAGGTCGTCGACCCACACGGACGATCGCGACATGGTCAGCGCATCCACCTCGCGCTCGTCGGCTCGCGGCCGGGCACCGACGACGTTGAGATGCTGCCCGGGGCGCAGCCACTCGCCTCGCACGATGGGGCTGACCGATGGAGTGAGCGTGCACACCGTGTCCGCCACCCCGAAGACGCGCTCGCACGAGTCGACGACCTCGATCGCCCCCGACCATTCGAGCGACTCCGCGAGCGCGACGGCCCGCGCTCTGGTGCGCGACCAGATGACGAGGCGATCCCAGTCGCGCACGCCTCGCAGCGCTTCGACGTGCTCCCGCGCGAGCCCGCCAGCGCCGACCAGGCCGAGGACGCGGCTGTCGTCGCGGGCCAGGGCCCGCGTGGCGACGGCACTCGCGGCTGCCGTGCGCACCCGGGTCGGCACCCCGCCGTGCAGCAGTGCGACCGGGGCTCCCAGCTCGCGGTCGAGCACGGTGATCATCGAACGCTGCGTCGGCAGCCCCCGCGCCGCGTTGTCGGGGACGTCGGCGAGCAGCTTCACCGCGGCGGTGCCGGTGGCCTCCGACAGTGCCGACATGAGCACGTAGCGGCCGGTGCCAGCCTCCGTCTTCATGGAGGTGGGCGGCGGCTGGTCGGCGCTGCCTCGCGCGATCTCGGAGAAGATCTTCGCCACGGCACGCTCGGTGGCCGGCCGGTCGACCAGCGGCTCCAGCTGCGAGGCGGTGAGCACGATCACGCGGTGCCCACGAGTTCGAGCGCGTCTGCCACGACCACCCCGCCGAAGAGCACGGTGCGATCGGGGAGGCGGTCCATGATCGCGCTGGTCACGGTCTCCCCCTCGATGAGCTGCAGGTCGGCGGGGTCGCCGACGGCCACGCCCGGCCGGTCGAGCGCGCCCTGCAGCGCTGGCGCGGTGCCGAGCACGGAGCGTCCGCCGATGGTGGCGATGGCGAGGCAGTGCTCGATGTCCGCGTCGCGACGGAAGCCGTTCGTGAAGGCCAGCTGCCAGGTGCGATCCAGCATGTCGGCGTTGCCGTACGGCGACCAGTAGTCCCGCTGCCCGTCCTGGCCGAGGCCGAGACGGATGCCGTGCTCCGCCAGCAGGAGCGTCGGCAGGGGCTTGGCCGGTGCAATGGTCGCCCAGGAGATGTCGAGCTCTGCGAACTGCTCGACAAGCGGGACGAGCTGCTCGCGCGGCAGCTCGCCGAGGCCGTAGCCGTGGGAGATGGTCACTCGTCCGGTCATGCCGAGCGCACGGGTGCGCTCCACGATGAGCTCGGCGGAGAAGCGAGCCAGCTGATCGGGCTCGTGCAGGTGGATGTCGATGGGGGCGTCGTAGCGCTCGGCGAGCCCGAAGACCAGATCGAGGTGCTTGGCGGGGTCGCGGTCGAGCTGGCACGGGTCGATGCCGCCGACCACGTCGGCGCCGGAGCGCATGGCCTCCTCGAGCAGCTCGAAGGAGCCTTCCTCGCGGAGCAGACCCGCCTGGGGGAAGGCGATCACCTCCACGGTGGCGCGTTCGCGGTGCCGCTGCTTGGCGGCGAGCACCGCCTCGAGCCGCTCGAGTCCCGCATCCACGTCGACCTGCGCGTAGCTGCGTGCGCTTGTCGTGCCGTGGGCGATCATTCGCGCCAGCGTGCCGCTCGTCCGCTCCTCCATGGACGCCTCGGCCTCGCGCCAGTTGACGCGGTCGTTGAGCATCATCCCCCAGACGCCAGGGCTGCCGGTGTGCGGGCGGAACGGCAGGCCGATGCGCGTGGAGTCGAGGTGCACGTGCACGTCGGCGAAGGAGGGCAGCAGGATGCGACCGCGACCCTCGATCACCGTCTCACCCGGCTCCGGTGGCGTGCCGGTCGGCAGGATGGCGGCGATCCTGCCATCCTGCAGCCGGACGTCGGCTGGCTCCCCACCCCAGGGGCGGGCGTCGCGGATCAGCGCGGCGCTCAACGGAAGCTCGTCTGGGTGAAGTCGAACAGGCCGTCCGCGCGGGGCGTCCAGTCGAGGTCGGGGTCTGCTGCGTAGTTGTTCATTGGCACGTAGAGCGGCACGAAGTATCCCTGTTCGTTGCTGTAGTTGAGGAGCTCGGCGAAGACGTCGAGGCGTTCCTCGCCCGTGACGGCCCGCTGTTCGGCCGCGAGCTCGGCGGTGCGCGGGTCCTGCGCGTAGTTGTTGTTCCCTGCGGTCTCGTAGAAGTCGGTCAGCGGGAGGTCGCCGTCGACCGTCGAGGGCGCCCAGGTGTTGAGGTAGATGCCCTGCATCTCCTTGCTGCGGACCTTCAGCGTGTGGGCCTGCTGGTCTGCGCCGCGGAGCTCGACGGTGATGCCGACCTCGGCGAGCGACGCCTGGATGGTCTGCGCGACCTCCGAGGAGAGGGGGATGCGTCCGTCGGTCGCGTAGTCGAAGGGGATCGACTCGCCCGCGTAGCCGGCTTCCGCGAGGAGCTCGCGAGCCCGCTCCTGGTCGTAGCCGGGGTCAGTCACGTCGTCACTGTAGCCTTCGACGGCTGGCGCGAGCATGGCGCTGGCGGGTTCGGCGAGGCCGCCGAGCAGCCCGCCGGTGATGGCTTCCTTGTCGATGGCCAGGGCGATGGCCTCGCGGATGCGGACGTCGGTGAGCACTCCGCTGGTGGAGTTGACGCCGAGGAAGACGACGCCGTTCGACAGGGCGGAGAACACCTGCGCGGAGCCCTGCCCGTCGACCGAGGAGACCTGCGTGGGTCCGATCGGCGCGACATCGAGGCTGCCGGAGAGCACCCCGTTGACGCGTGATTCGTCGGAGGAGACGGGTTGCAGCGAGATCTGCTCGATGGCGGGAGCCTCGCCCCAGTAGTCGTCATTGCGGGCGAGGTCGTAGGAGACGCCGGTCTGGATGCTGTCGAAGACGTAGGGACCGGACCCGATGGGGTCCTGGGCGAAGGCGTCGGCGCCCACTTCCTGGTAGGTGTCGGCGGGCACGATCGAGATGAGCGAGGTGTTGCGCGGGAACGCCGAGAACGGCGAGTTGAGGGTGAAGCGCACGGTGAGCTCGTCGACGGCCTCGACCGACGCGACGGAGCTGAGGTAGGCGAAGTTCTCGCCGGTCGGGTCGTCGAGGATCGTCTGGTAGGAGAAGGCGACGTCTTCGGCGGTGATGGCCTCGCCGTTGCTGGCGGTGACACCCTCGCGCAGGGTGAAGTCCCACTGCGTGAGGTCGTCGTTGGAGGTCCATTCGGTGGCGAGCTTCGGTGCGAGCTCGCCCTCGGCGGTGATCGCGACGAGCTGGTCGAAGGTGTGGAAGAACACCGAGAGCACGACGAGGGCTCCCGAGCGGATCGGGTCCATGGAGCTCGGGTCGGTGGGGATGGCGGCGACGATCTTGGTGGGGGTCTCGCCTTCGGCGCTGGTGGGTTCGAAGCCACCTGCGCAGCTGGTGAGCAGGAGGGTGCCGGTGGCGGCGAATGCACCGGTCGCGAGGAGGCGACGTCGGAGGGCGTGCTTGGGCATGGAGTTCCTCAGTTCGGGGGGGGTCGGTGGGTCAGGAGACGGGAAGCGGATGCGCTCCGCGGCGCGCCCCGTCGAGGCGGGGCACGGCGTCGAGGAGCTGTCGGGTGAACGGGTGCTTGGGGGAGGTGAAGATCTCGGCGGTCGAGGCCTCCTCGACGATCCGCCCCTCCTGCATCACGACCACGCGGTCGGCGATGCTCCGCACGACGCCGAGGTCATGTGAGATGAAGAGGTAGCCGAGCCCGTGCTCGCGCTGGAGTGCGTCGAGCAGCTCGAGCACCTGCGCCTGGATCGACACGTCGAGGGCCGAGACGGGCTCGTCGAGCACAAGCAGCCGAGGGCGCAGCGCCAGGGCGCGTGCGATGCCCACGCGCTGGCGCTGGCCCCCGGAGAGCTGAGCAGGGAGGCGGGCGCCGTGCTGCTCGTCGAGGCCGACATCGGCGAGCAGGCGGGTCACGGTCCCTCGGTCGTAGGCGTGCCGGATGCGCAGAGGCTCGGCCACGAGGTCGTGCACGGTCAAGCGCGGGTCGAGGGCCGAGTACGGGTCCTGGAAGACGATCTGCGCGCGTTCCCGCTCCGCCGCACTGCGCGCCGCGAGCTCGTTGTGGACTGCGACCCCGCCGAGCTCGATGCTGCCTGCGGCGGCGGGTTGCACGCCGAGCACGGCCTTGGCCAGCGACGACTTGCCGCATCCCGATTCCCCGACGACGGCGACCGTCTCGCCTGCCGCGATCCGCAGCGAGACGCCGTCCACTGCCCGCACTGGCTGCCTTCGGCCGTGCACGCGGTACTCGACCACGACGCCGTCGGCGACCAGCGCGTCCGGCTCGCCGGGGCGCACGGCGCTCGCGGCGCGCTCGCTCTCGGCGGGGATGGCCGCCATGAGGCGCTTGGTGTAGTCCTCGGCGGGGTTGTCGAGCACAGCTCGTGTTACACCGGTCTCCACGACCCGGCCGTGGTGCATGACGGCGAGCCGGTCGCTGTTCTCGGCGACCAGGCCGAGGTCGTGGGTGATGAGCACGAGCGCCGAACCGGTGCGCTCGCGCACTTCGGCGAGCAGGTCCATGACCTGCGCCTGCACCGTCACGTCGAGGGCGGTGGTGGGCTCGTCGGCGATGAGGAGGAGCGGGTCGTGGGCGATCGCCATCGCGATCATGGCTCGCTGGCGCATGCCACCGGACCACTGGTGGGGTCGGGCGGCGGCACGCTCGGCAGCCTCCCGCACGCCGACCGCGGTCAGCAGCTCAACGGCGCGGTCGCGGGCCGCCCGTCGGCTCATGGGCTGGTGCACCCGCACCGCTGCTGCGACCTGCGCGCCGACCGCGCGGAGCGGGTCGAGCGAGGACATGGGGTCCTGGAACACCATCGCGGCCGTGCGTCCGCGCAGACCGCGCAGCTCGCGCTCGCGCATCCAGATATCGGCCTCCGTGTCGACGAGCACCGTGTCGTCGAGCAGGATGCGGCCGGCGGCGATGCGGGTGCCAGCGGGGAGCAGGCCGAGCGCGGCGAGCACGGTCAGGCTCTTGCCCGAACCGGACTCCCCGACCACTCCGAGCGATTCGCCGCGGTCGACCTGGAGCGTGACGCCGTCGACGAGCGTGCGTGGCGCCTCGCCTGTCGTCTCGATACGCAGGTCCTCGATGCGCAGTACCGGATTCATCGCATGCCTCCCTTCCGCAGCAGCGAGCCGCGGGTCTCTGCTGTGAACTGCTGGCTCAGGAACTGCACTCCGCCGACGGCGAGGAGCATGACGATTCCTGGGAGGAGCGACAACCAGGGGTCGCTGCCGAGGTGGCGCTGGCCGTCGAAGATCATGCCGCCCCAGCTCGGCACCGGGGGCTGCACGCCGAGGCCGAGGTACTCGAGTGAGGAGGTGATGAGCACGATCGTGGCGAGGTCGGTGGCGGCGATGATGAGCGTGTGCGGCCAGATGTTGGGCACGATGTGGCGGGTGAGCACCCAGATGGTGTCGCCGCCCTGGGTCAGCGGCGAGACGACGAAGTCCTGGCGCCGCAGCGAGGCAGCGACGTTGCGCGTGACCCGTGCGTAGCCGACCCACCAGGTGCAGCCGAGCACCAGGATCGTGAGCCCAGCGCTCGGACGCAGGACGGCGCAGATGGCAATGAGCAGAAGGACGACGGGCATGGCCAGCGTCACGTTGCTGAGCAGCGTCACGAGCGCTTCGAGACGCCCGCCGAAGTAGCCGGCGAGGATGCCGACGGTGCTGCCGATGAGGGCGTTCATCACCACGATGAGCACGGTCATGCCGAGCGTCACCGCGGAGGCGAGCCCGATGCGGTCGAGGAGGTCCCGGCCGAGGGCGTCGGTGCCGAGCGGATGCGCCGGATCGGTGAACGGCGGCAGCATCGCGGCGCGCAGGTCCTGCCCCATCGGGTCGAAGCCGGGCAGCATCGGCACGATGGCCGTGAGGAGCAGCACGGCGCCGATCATGATCGCGCCGACGACGGCGCCGGGGCGCAGGCGCAGGCGACGCGGCACCGGCGTGGCCGACGTAACTGGGGTGACGGGGGTGATGGGGGTGAGCTGAGCGGTCATGCTGCGGCCGTCCTCGTGTCGATTCGGCGGACGAGCACGTCCACCGCGGTGTTGACGATGACAAAGGCAAGCGCGACGAAGACGAGGCCCGCTTGGACGATCGGGAAGTCACGCTGGCTCACTGCCGTGGTGAGGAGCTGGCCGAGCCCCGGCCATGCGAACACGACCTCGACCACCACGGTGCCGCCGAGCAGCCCCCCGAGGTTGAGTCCCGCCATGCCGAGCACGGGCAGCGCCGCGTTCGGCAGCATGCGGGTGAACAGCACCGTCGAGCGGCGTTGGCCCTGCGCGATGGCGGTGCGCACGTAGTCCTGACCGGCCTGCTCGCTGAGGGATGAGTCGAGCAGGCGCAGGTACATGACGAACTGGCCAGTGGCGAGCGTGAGCACTGGCAGCACGAGGCTGGCGTAGCTGTTTCGCCCGAGCGAGGGCAGCGCGCCGAGCAGCACCGAGAAGACGAGCACCAGGAGCAGCGCGAAGAAGAAGTCCGGCACCGACTGGCGCACGGCGCCGGCCCACCCCACCACGGCGCGCAGCGTCCGGCTGCCGGTGAGCTGGATGGCCAGCGCAGCCGCGACGGCGAGCCCGAGTCCGATGACGAAGGCCCAGAAGGCCAGCTCGAGTGTGGCGGGGACCCGCTCGAGGACAAGTCCGAGCGCTGACTCGTGCAGCCGGTACGAGCTGCCGAAGTCGCCGGTGAAAAGACCGGCGATGGTGTCGAGATATTGCACGATGAGGGGGCGGTCGAAGCCGAGCGCGGTGTTGAGCGCATCGACCTCGGCCTGCGTCGCGTTGTCGGGCAGGAGCAGCGCACCGGGCTCACCGGTGGCGCGGCCGAGCGCGAAAGCGATGGTCACCACGGCGAGCACGGTGGCGACGGCGAGGGCCAGTCGGCGGGCGATAAACGGGAGCACGTCGGCGACGCTATGCGACCTCCTGCGCGCTTCGGCACGAAGTAACACGCTCGTCACACAGTTCTTACCCTGGCGTCACGTTTGCATACCAAAACCGCGATTCAGCATCTTTAGAGTCGTCTTAAGCGGCCATTGGCATTCCAAAAGCCGGTTTGTGACCGTGCCAGAATGGTCCCCATGAGCCTCGAGCCGACCCCAGCACGCATCGCGCACGCCCTCCGCGAGCAGATCATCACGGGCGAGCTCGCTATGGGGTCGAAGCTCAACGAGCGCGAGATCGCGGAGCGACTCGAGGTGTCGCGCATCCCCGTTCGGGAGGCCCTGCCGATCCTCGAGTCCGAGGGGTTCATCACCTCGCAGCCGCGGCGTGGCGCCGTCGTGCACATCCTCACCGTCACCGATGCGATGGAGGTGTTCGACCTGCGCCGACAGCTCGAGCCGATGGCCTCCGCCTTCGCCGCCAGGCGGGCGCAGGCCGGCGCCGACGTCGGCCCGATGCTGGCGGCCCTGCAGTCTGCACACGGCGGGTCGACGTCCGACGCCCAGTCGGACGCACCGCCTTCGACGCGCAACTCCGACCTGCACGAGGAGATCATCGCGCTCGCCGACCACGCGCTCCTGCGCCGGGTCACGAAGCTGATGAGCGGACGCGTGCGCTGGCTCTTCCGCCTCACACCACAGCGCGACACCGCCGCGATGTGGGTCGAGCACCGAGAGATCGTCGACGCGATCGTGGCGGGTCAAGCCGACGTGGCAGAGCTGCTGACGGCCGCTCACGTCGAACGGGGCCGCATCGAGTCCATGCCGCTCCTCGAGGCGCGACTGCCGAGCGAAGCCCCGGCAACGAAGGTGCGCCGTCGACGCGCTACCCCCGCCCCTGCCCCCGCCGCCGCCGCCGAAAGCTGAGTTGTGGTCGTCAACACCGCCCGGAAG
>NZ_LR733201.1:0-9730 GCF_902506465.1 Pseudoclavibacter sp. 8L
CCTCCCTGCCCCCGCCGCGCGTGCTCCTCTCGCCGAGGGCTGAGTTGTGGTCGCTCCGCGGCCGTCTTGACGACTACAACTCGTCCCTGGGCGGGAGTGGGTGCCCGCGCGCGTCAGCGCCCGCGGAGGTCCTTGCGCAGGATCTTTCCCGAGGTCGACTTCGGGATGACGTCGATGAACGCGACGGCCCGCACCTTCTTGTGCGGCGCGACGTGGCCTGCGACGAAGGCCTCGACGCCCGCCTCGTCGAGCGGCGAGCCCTCGCGGCGCACGACGAATGCCTTGGGGATCTCCTGCCCGTCGGCGTCCAGCGCCCCGACGACGGCCGAGTCGGTGATGTCGGGGTGCGTGAGCAGCAGCGCCTCGAGTTCGGCGGGCGCGACCTGGTAGCCCTTGTACTTGATGAGCTCCTTGAGCCGGTCGACGATGGTGAACTCGCCGAGCGGGCCGACCGTGGCGATGTCGCCGGTGTGCAGGAACCCGTCGCTGTCGACCGCCTCGTGTGTGGCGTCGTCGCGGCCGAGGTAGCCGAGCATGATCTGGGGCCCGCGCACCCAGATCTCACCTGGCTCGCTCTGCCCGTCTTCGACCGCTTCGATCTCCTCGCCAGTCTCGACCGAGACGAGCTTCACCTCGGTGTTGGCGATGGGCACGCCGACGGACCCGAGGGACATGCCGGTCTCCGTCGGCGGGAGCACGTGCGTGACGGGGCTTGCCTCGCTCATCCCGTAGCCCTGCCTCGTGCGGGTTCCGATGCGGTCTGCGACGGCCTTCATCAGGGCCGCGTCGATAGGGGCTGCTCCGGAGAAGACGGACCGCACGCTCGAGAGGTCGAAGGTGTCGATGAGCGGATGCTTCGCGAGCGCGACCGCAATGGGCGGCGCGATGAAGAGGTACGTGCATCGATGCGTCTCGATGATGCGGAGGAACTCGCCGAGCTCGAACTTCGGCATGGTGACGAGTCGCGCGCGCTTCTTGATGGCGATGTCGAGGAGCACGGTCATGCCGTAGATGTGGAAGAAGGGGAGAAGGGCCAGCACGACGTCGTCGTCCTCGACGTCGAGGACGGGGTAGGTCTGCACGACGTTGGCGACGAGGTTCGTGTGGCTGAGCATGACGCCCTTCGGCTTGCCCGTCGTGCCGGAGGAGTAGGGGAGCACGGCGACGTGTGTCGCTGGGTCGAAGCTCACGTCGGGGGCGGGGAGGCCCGCGCCGAGCAGCTCGCGGAGGTCGTGGTAGCCCTCTGCGCCGTCCAGGACGATGATGGCGTCCTGCTCGAGGCCGGCGGCGATGGCACCGGCATGGGCCTGCTGGAGGAGGGGGCTCACCGTGAAGAGGAGCTTCGCGCCGGAGTCGCGCAGCTGCGTCTCGATCTCCTCCGCAGTGTAGAGCGCGTTGATGGTGGTGGCCGTCGCGCCGGAGCGGAGGATGCCGTGGAACACCGAAGCGAAGGCCGGGACGTTCGGGCAGTGCAGGGCGACGACGTCGCCGATTCCGAGCCCGCCCCCGGCGAGCGCGCCCGCGATGAGCTCGATGTGCTGCTTGAGGGTGCCGAAGGTCGTCTCGGCGCCGGTGGTGCCGTCGACGATCGCGGTGCGGGCGGCATCCGCTTCGCTGAGCTCGGAGAAGAGGAAGTCGAAGACCGAGACGTTCGGGATCTGCTCGTCTGGGTAGGGGCTCTTGAACACGGCGATCTCCTTTGATCGATACGCAGGCGGCACGGTGGGCGGATTGCGCCCGTCCGCGCCTGTCAGGTGGGTGCACGTCTCGCACCCGCTGCCCATACTGCTGACCGCAGATGGGAGCAACCCCAGCGACCCGCTCAGGAGGACTCCGCCGGCGGGTTACGCCCCGGGGGCGACGGCGGCCACCGCTTCGATCTCCACGAGCTGGTCGTCGTAGCCGAGCACGGTGACGCCGAGGAGGGTGCTCGGGACGTCGTGGTCGCCGAACGCGTCGCGGACGACCTCCCACGCGGTGACGAGGTCGGCTTGCGAGGTGGATGCGACGAGCACGCGGGTGCTGGCGACGTCGCTGAGCTCCGCCCCGGCTTCGGCGAGGGCGACGCGCAGGTTCTCGACGCACTTGGCTGCCTGCCCGGCGTAGTCGCCGATCGCGGCGGTCGTGCCGTCGTCGTTGAGCGGGCAGGCGCCTGCAGGGAAGATGAGGCGGGCGCCGGGGGCGACGGCGGAGGCGTAGGCGTACTCGGCGGCGTCGCTGAGCGTGCTGGCTCGGATGAGGGACACGAAGTTCGACACGGGGCGTTCTCCTGCGGTGGCGGTTGCTGGTGGGATGGGGAGGCGCTTCAGGCTGGCGGTGCGACGGGAGCGGTGCGCTTCGCGAACTTCGGGAGCACGAAGAATGCATCCACGATTCGGAAGCGACGCAGCCAGCACGCGAGGTAGGCGACGGCGAGGGCACCGAAGAAGCAGAGCGGCAGGGAGATGTTGGGGTTGGTGACGCCGAGCTCGAGGAGCATGTTGGTGATCCACACCTGCGTCGGGAAGTGCACGAGGTAGAAGACCACCGAGTTCCGACCGATGTACTGCAGCCACCTGGCGCGGTCGTGGCTCTGGCCGGTGTGCGCGCCGGTGGCTCGTCGCACGGCCATGACCGTGCCGGCGATGCCGGCGATGACGACGGGGAGCAGCTCGAGGCGGTGGGCGTCGAAGCCAGCTGTCATGGCGTTCGCGTAGCCCCGGTTGCCGGCGATGATGAACGCCCCGAATCCGGTCGCCACGGCGAGGCACACCCACATGAGGGTGCGCGTCTCGAAACGGGAGAGTCGCGAGCCGAGCCGCACGCAGAGGTGGCCGGCGAAGAAGAATCCGCCGTAGTAGGTGAGGTTGGAGATGTCGCCGTCGGGAAGCGGCCAGCTCGCGAGCCACAGCACGGCGGGCACGACGGCGAACCAGGTCCCGGGGATGCGGGCGAGCAGTGGCGCGACGGCGTAGTAGACCGCGAGGAAGAAGATGAACCACAGCCAGTTGTTGGGGATCCAGAAGAACGGGTCGCGCAGGTCGGTGTAGCCCTCGGTGAGCATGCCGATGACCATCCACACGAGGTACGGCCAGAGGAGGGTGCGGACCTTGTTCCAGTAGTAGGTGCCAGGCGGCTTCGCGAGCGAGCGTGTGAGCAGCACCCCGGAGAGCAGGAAGAGGAGGCTCATGCGGTAGGGGGCGAAGAACGAGTTGACGTCGTTCACGACGCGGCCCGAGCTGATGCCGGCGAACATCCATGGGATGGCGGTGGCGTGCAGCAGGACGACGAGGAGGATCGCGCCGCCGCGGATGAGGTCCATCCAGCGAGCCCTTGCTGCGCCGCTCTGCGCGCTGCGTGCGGCGGGCGGCTGCTTGGACTGCGGTGAGGGTGAGGTCATTGCTGGTGCGCGTCTGGTCGGGAGCTGCCGACGCGCGACGGCGAGGCTTCGGCAGTGTCCGACCCTACGCGACTCCTGGCGGTCCGTTCGCTGCCCCGCCCATGCACGGGAATCTGGTCATGCGCTTCCGGCTCGGTTTCCGAAGTGGGTCGCCTCGACTCGGCAGCGTTATGGCCTCCTGTCGCTCCCGGTGGAGGGAACAGCAGGAGGCCACGATGCTGCGCGAGCGAGGCGGGATGCGTGCTAGCCGCGCTTGCGCCCGTAGAGGGAGATGACGACGAGGATGATGGCGCCGTAGATGAGCTGCTGCACGTTGGAGCCCAGGTTGAGGACGGTGACGAGCGTCGCGACCTGGCCGAGCACGAGCGCGCCGCCGACCGTGCCGACCACCGATCCTCGCCCGCCGAAGATGGATGCTCCACCCACGACGACTGCGGCGACGGAGGAGAGCAGGTAGCTGTCGCCCATGGTCGCGGACGCCTGCTGGAAGTAGCCGACGATGACCATGCCGGCGAAGGCGGCGAGCATCCCTGAGATGACGTACCCGGTGATGCGGATGCGGTCGACGGGGAGGCCCGCGAGCCGCGCCGTCTCGGGGGATGCGCCGACGAGGAAGAGGGAGCGTCCCCATCCGGTGTAGCTGAGGACGAGCTGCAGCACGACCATGAGCACGAGTCCGAGGGGGAGGACCGCGGCCATGGAGAAGCCGAGGACGCTGATCTGCGCGGAGGTGATCGCCGTGATGAAGTCGGGGATCTGCGTCAGCTCGGAGAAGTTGAACTGCAGCAGGATCACGCCGAACAGGAGGCCGTTCATGGCGATCGTCGTGACGATGGGGGTGAGGCCGAGCTTCGCGATGACGAGCCCGTTGAGGAGTCCGATGACGGCGCCTGCGCCGAGCGCGCCGAGGAAGGCACCGAACGGGCCGAGGGGGCCCACCATGGCGAGGAACGAGAGCGCGGAGAAGGCGATCGTGTTGGGGACGGACAGGTCGATGCCCGCCTGGATGACGGCGAACGTCTGCCCGAACGAGGCGATGGAGAGGATGATCGCGAAGGTCGCTGTGCCGATGAGCGACTCGATCGTGATGAGGTTCGGGCGGATGATGCCGCCGATGAGGAACAGCACGAGGAATGCGACCAGCGGCCACACGCTGCGTGGGACTCGCGCGAGCAGCGACTTCGACGGCGCGTACTCGACCTCGTGGTCGCCGGGCCCGGGGGCTCCCGCGCCCGCTGTCCCCGCATTGCCGACTGCGGCCGGAACTGTTGCGGTCATGACCGTGCTCCCTTCCGAGCGAACGACAGCTTTCGCCAGACGACGGGGATGCCCACGACCGAGACGATGATGAGCGCCGAGATGACGTACTGCCAGTACGAGTTGATGCCTGCGAAGAAGAGCAGGTTGCCGATGAGGCCGAGGGTGATGCCGGCGAGGATGGTGCCGATGATGCTGCCCCGTCCGCCCGTGAAGCTGGCGCCGGCGAGGGCGACGGCGGCGATCGAGGAGAGCAGGTAGGGGTCGCCGCTTCGTGGGTCGCCGGTCATGGTGGAACCGGCGAGCATGATGGCGCCCGTGGCGGTGAGCACGCCGGCGATGCCGAAGGCGGCGAGCTTCGTGAGGCGGGCGTTGAGGCCTGCAGCGCGGATGCTGTCCATGTTCGAGCCGACGCCGTAGATGTGCCTGCCGAGCGCGCTGCGCTGCAGGACGAACCAGAGGAGCACGGCGATGAGGGTCAGCCAGACGAGGGCGACGGGCACGAAGGGGATGGCTTCGCCGCTCGTCGCGAGGTGGAACTCGGTGGTGATGTTGCCGCCTGGCCTGTCCATGACCTCGCGGGCGAGCGAACCGAAGATGAAGGCGCTCGCCAGCGTCACCGCGATGGCGGGGAGTCCGCCGTAGGAGACGAGGAATCCGTTGAAGAGGCCGCAGGCGAGGCCGGTCGCGAGGCCGAGGAGCACGGCGATGGGGATGGGCACGAGCTCGGTCTGGGCCGCGAAGACCACGTTGGAGAGGCTCATGATGGCGCCGATGGAGATGTCGATGCCGCCGACGAGCACGATGAGGAGCTGGCCGAGCGCGACGAACGCGAGCGGCACGACGAGGTTCGCGGCCGTCTGCAGCTGGAAGCGCGTCAGCAGCTCCGGGTTGATGATGAGGTAGACGATCAGGAACACGACGAACGCCGCGGCGGGGGCGAACGCGCCTTCGCGTCGCAGCCTGACGAGTCCCTGTCGGCGTGCGACGGCCCGGGTGACCGGCTGCGCCGGTGGCGGGGTGACGGTGGCGGTCATGTGCTGCTCCTCGATGTCTTCTCACGCGCTGTCCTACCGCGCGTTGTCGTCTTCGCGGCTTCGCTCGCCGCTTCCTCGAGCTCGGCGGCCGAGACGGTCTGGATGCTGCCCGTCACGCCGACTGCGGCGCCGACGATCGCGTCCGCGGTCAGTCGCTCACCGGCGAGCTCGTCGGTGATCTGCCCGTTGTAGAGCACGAGCACCCGGTGGCAGACGTGCACGAGCTCCTCGACCTCGGTGGAGAACCAGAGGACGCCGACGCCCTGCTTGGCGAGGTCGACGATCGCGCCGTACAGCTCCTGCTTGGCACGCACGTCGATGCCGCGCGTGGGGTCGTGCAGCAGGATGACGGACCGGGAACGGTTCATCCACCTGCCGAAGACGAGCTTCTGCTGGTTGCCGCCGGAGAGCGAGCCCGCCGCCTCGAGGGGGCCGCGCGTTCGCACGGAGAGGGCGGCGAGCACGCCGTCGAGCCAGCCGCGCTCGCGGGCGAGCCGGGGCTTGCCGCCGAGCTGCCAGGCCTTGAACCAGGGCGCGAGGAGGTTCTCTCCGACGCCGAGCTCGAGCGCGAGCCCTTCCTTCTTGCGGTCTTCCGGCACGTAGCCGAGGCCGCGCCGGACGCCGCGGACAGGGGTGAGTCGGGTGACGGATTCGCCGTCGATCGTCCACGAATCTGCCGTGGCGGCGGATGCGCCGAACAGTGAGCGCAGCAGTTCTGCCTGCCCGTGCCCCGCGAGTCCGCCGATGCCGACGATCTCGCCGGCGCCGATGGTGAGGGAGATGCCGTGCACGCCTTCGGCTCGCAGCCCTTCCACGTCGAGGACGTCGCCCTCGCGGGCCCGTGCGGGCGGGTCGGGGAAGAATCGCTCGGCTTTGCGGCCGGCCATGAGCGAGATGAGCTCATCGTCGGTCCAGGAGCCGCGCGAGAACTCGCCGGCGAGGCCGCCGTCGCGCAGCACGATGCCGCGGTCGGCGATCTCCGCGATCTCCCCGAGGCGGTGCGACACGTAGATGACGCTGCCGCCGCGTTCGGTGAGCTCGCGGATGCGGGTGAACAGCCACTCCACACCGGGAGGGGTGAGCGCGGAGGACGCCTCGTCGAGGATGAGCAGCTTCGGCTCTCCGGCGAAGGCCCGCGCGATCTCGACGAGCTGCCGGTTGGCGAGCGAGAGGTCGGAGACGAGCGCCCGTGGGTCGATCTGGGGGAGGTCGAGCGAATCGAGCAGGGCGCTCGCTGCGCCGATCGCCTTCTTCTGCGAGAAGCCGCGCAGCGGCGCCCCGTCCGGGAGGCTCAAGTTCTCGGCGACGGTCCACTCGGGCACGAGGGCCAGCTCCTGGAACGCGCAGCGCACGCCGGAACGACGCGACAGCCGCACGCTCCCTGAGGCGAGCGGCGCATCCTCGACCGTGATGGTGCCGGAGGTGGGGGTCACCGCGCCCGCCAGCATCTTCGCGACGGTGCTCTTGCCCGCGCCGTTCTCGCCCACGAGGGCGAGCACCTCGCCTGGGTGGCAGACGAAGCTCACCCCCTGCACGGCCTTGACCGGGCCGTAGCTCTTCACCAGGTCGGTCGCGACGAGGAGCGCCTCGCCCGACCCCGCGTTCCCGGTGCGTGCCGGCCGGGTGGCTTCCGCCTGCCCGGGCGCCGCCGCGACGTCTGCGGCGCCCACTTCACTTGAATTCATGACTCGATGTGTCCTCGCTGATCGATTCGAGTGAGAGCTGGCGGCAGCCCTGCTGGTGGGGGCTGCCGCTGTGCCCTAGGACCCGGAGTAGTACTCCATGACGTCCTCGAGCTTCAGGTCGAGGCCGGGGAAGTCGTAGCCGAGCTGGAAGTTCGCGGGGCGATCCTCGAGGCAGTAGTCGGCGGCGTTCTCAGTGGTGATCTCGAGCGGCGGGAAGAACTGCTCGCGTTCGATCTCCTGGCCTTCGAGGAGCAGGACGGCCTGTTCGAGGCCCTTCGCGTAGATCGACGGCTGGCCGAAGATCATGTTGCCCGTGAAGCCTTCCGGGGCGTACTCGACGAGGGCGCACGCTTCGCCGTTGTAGCCGGAGCCGCCGACGGTGGGGACGAAGGGGATGCCGGCGGCCTTGTAGGCCTCGGCCACGCCCTGACCTCCCGTGAGGAAGGAGTAGACGCCGCCGATGTCCGGGTTGGAGCGGAGGATGTTGGCCATCGACTCCTGCGCGGTGGCCTCGTTCCAGCCGTTGGTGTCCTGGGCGACGACGGATGCGCCGCCGGCCTCGAGCGCGTCGATGACGCCCGGCATGGAGCCTTCGTTGAGGGGCACGCCGGCGAGGCCCTCGAGCACCGCCACGTCCTTGTTGTCGGTGAGGTTCTCGAGCAGCCACTCTGCGCCGATGGTGCCGGCGCTGGCCCAGTCGGTGGAGACCGTGTAGACGTCCTCGCTCTCGTAGGGTCCGCCGTTGGCGATCACGGGGATGCCCTGTGCGGTCGCCTGCGCGATGGCCGGGTCTGCGCCGCTGGAGGAAGCCGGGTCGAAGAGGATGAGGTCGACGCCGTCGGCGATCAGGTTCTGCATAGCGGCGTTCTGCTGGGCCGCGTCGTTGTCGTCGGTGCGCACGATCTTGAGCTCGACCTTGTCGACGTACTCGGGGGAGTTCGCGAGCGCCTGGAGGGAGGCGAGGCCCATCTCGCGCCAGGCCTGGCCGCCGAGGGGCTGCTGGAAGCCGATGACGAACTTGCCGTCCTCGCCTCCTGCGGAACCGCCGCCGCCCTCTGCCGGTGCGCTCGTGCATCCGGCGAGGAGGACCACGGCGGAGGCCGTGGCGACGAGTGCTGTGCCCATCCTGAAGCGCGATTTGGGTCGACGAGTGTGCATGATTTCTCCTTTGAAATCTGGCGGATGCTGCTGACGGCGTGAGTGGAGTGGAGGGCCTCTGACCGAGATCCGGGGCTGTTCGCCAGCTTGCTTCGTGACACTAGCCCAAAAATGGCAGCGCTACCAGTAGCGCTGCCAAATTGGCTGTGGACAGTTATCTGAATGCGGCCACCAGCCCAGCGGCAGGTCTCCGAGAGCTGTCCCGCGCGTCTCGCCTCACCGCCCTCACCGCCCTCACCTCCCGCACCGAAACGCAGACCTGTGAGAAGTGCAGCTCCCCGAGCGCGGGAAGCTGCACTTCTCACAGGTCTGCTGGTGGCTGGTGGCCGAGGGACTGAGGAGTCGGCGGCCGGGCGTGGGGCCGCGCTCGGTAGTGTGGCCAGCGACGAGTGGATGCGACGAGGGGATGCGACGTGAGATCACCTGCCGAGATTTCAGAGGCCGTCGGCGCGAAGATGCGAGACCGGCTCCAGGAGACGCTCGCGCGACGTGCCGAGCTGCTCGGCGTCGGGGTGGATGCACGCGCCGAGGCGGCAGGGAAGGCTGGCACCGGCGCATCCACCGCCGCATCGGCCGCCGCATCGGCCGTGCCGGCCGCAGCCAGCATCGGTGAGGCGGTCAGGCACGAGTGGGCGGCGCCGCCGATGCACTCCGACGCCGCCATCCGCGCGCAGACCGGGCAGGGGTGGGACGAGTGGATCGACGCGATCGACGCGGGTGTGGGGCGCGACGCGGCGCATCCGCGCATCGTCGAGTGGGTCATGGCGAACTCGGCGCAGAACGGCTGGTGGAGCCAGGGCATCGCGGTCAGCTTCGAGCGCATGACCGGTCGGCGTCTTGCCGGGCAGATGCCGGACGGCACGTTCACGGCGAACCGCTCGCGAACGCTGCCCGTCGACCGTGAGGTGCTGCGGGAGCTGATCGCCGACGACGCGGCCCGGGATGCGCTGCTCGGCTTCGAGACGGAGTTCCGCTCGAAGGTCGCGTCGAAGACCTACAAGGTGCTCCTCGCTCGCGACGGGCAGCCGATCGGCGGGCTCCTCTTCACGTTCGACCCGGCGCCGAACGGGCGCACGAAGTTCGCGATCGCGCACGAGAAGCTGCAGGTGGTCGACGAGATCGAGCTGTGGAAGGCGCACTGGGGCGTATGGCTCGACGCCCTCGAGCTGGCCTTCGCCTAGCACCCTCACCCCCACCTTCTCCCTCACCCCCTC
>NZ_LR733198.1:0-13371 GCF_902506465.1 Pseudoclavibacter sp. 8L
GGGGAGGGCTGCGGCGCTACGCGCTCTCGCGGGCCACGATCTCGAAGCCGAGGTCGACGGTCTCCCCCTGGGGAGCATCCGCGCCGCCACGGCTCATGCGCGCCAACAGCAGCTCGCCCGCCTTCGTGCCGATCTCGCGGTTCGGCACAGCCACCGTCGTGAGCGTGGGCGTGAGGTGCGACGACAGCTCGAAGTCACCGAACCCCGTCACCGCGAGCTCACCGGGCACGGACACCCCACGGCGAGCACACTCCAGCACGGCACCAGCCGCGAAGACATCGCTCGCGAACATGAGCGCATCGGTCTCCGGATGCACGCGGAGCGCCGCGTCGAGCAGATCGCGGCCCGTCTCGAGATCGACAGACGCGACCCCGGAGTCGACGACCCGCACCGGCTCGCCCGGGTACAGCTCGGCGACCGAGGCCTCGAAGCTCTCGCGCCTCGCCGCGGCGCGGAAGTCGCCGGACTGGAAGGAACCCGCGAACGTCGGATGCTCGTACCCCTTGCCCTGCACGTACTCGACGAGCGCGCGGATAGCGTCCTCGTTGGAGAAGCCGATCAGATTGTCGACGGGGTTCTCGCTCGAATCCCACGCCTCGACGACGGGGATCCCGGACGCTCGCAGCAACGTCGATGCCGCATCCGTGTGCTGGGCGCCGACGATGAACATGCCATCCGGCCGACGCCCCAGGAACGCGCGAACCAGCTCCTCCTCATGCTCGGGGCTGTACCCCGTCGTGCCGATGAACAGCTGATAGCCGAAGGGTGAGAGCATCGCCTCCAAGCCGTGCAGCGCATCCGCGAACACCGACGCGGAGATCGACGGGACGATAGCCGCGACCGTCATCGACCGGTTCGACGCGAGGTTCGACGCGGCCAGGTTCGGCACGTAGCCGAGCGCACCGATCGCCGACTGCACCCGCTCGAGCGTGTCCGCGGACACCAGCTCCGGCGTCCGCAGCACCCGCGACACCGTCTGCGGTGAGACGCCCGCAGACGCGGCGACGTCGGTGAGCGTCACCTTCTGCGTCGACCGCCTGGTCACAGCAGCCTTCTGGCCGCCAGGTTGCGCATGAGCGCTGCGATCCCGAATGTCCACGGCGCACACCCCTCACTGCTCTGTACCTGGCCCACCAGACTACCGAGGGCAGGTGAGGAGATGCGCACGACGTCCCCGGCGTGGTGCGTGAAGCCGTGGTCGGGCTGGTCGCGGTCGACGATGGGCGCGAACATGGTGCCGAGCATCAGCACGGCCCCGTCCGGGTACTGGTGGTGGGGGCCGAGCAGCTGGGCGGCGAGGTCGGCGGGGTCGCGCGAGATCTGGGCGAGGTCCGACGACCCGTGCAGCGTGAAGCCGTCGAGGCCCACGATGTCGAGATCCACGGTCATCCCCCGCACCGAGTCGAGATCGAATGCGCCTTCGAACAGACGGATGAACGGGCCGAGCCCGCACGACGCGTTGTTGTCCTTCGCCTTCGGCAGCAGCAGCGCGGAGCGGCCCTCGATGTCGCGCAGGTTCACGTCGTTCGCGAGCGTCGCACCCACGATCAGGCCAGTGGAGGCGATGAGGAGCGCCACCTCCGGCTCCGGGTTGTTCCATTCCGAGGAGGAGTGCACGCCCACCTGGACGGCCGTGCCCATCGCAGACAGGGTCGGGCCCTTCGTGAAGATCTCCGCGTCGGGTCCGATGCCCACCTCGAGGTACTGGCTCCACAGGCCCTCTCCCACGAGGTAGGCCTTGAGGGCCGTCGCCTCCTCAGAGCCCGGCTTGAGGCTCGCGAGGTCCGTGCCGATCTCGGCGAGGATCTGCTCGCGCATCCGCGCCGCCGCCTCGATATCGCCGCGCACCCGCTCCTCGATGACCCGCTCGATCATGGAGACCGCGAACGTCACGCCTGCAGCCTTCAGCACGTGGAGGTCGACGGGGGCGAGGAGCCACGGCTTCGACTCGTCGCGGGTGTCGGGCTCCGTGTTCGCGAAGAGCTCCTCGAGAGAGCCCAGGCTGGGCGCATCCGCTGCCGCGGCCCGCACTGCCGCGGCGGGTTCGGGTGCCTCGGTGATGTCGCTCACCGTCGCGAACGTCCGGCTCAGGTCGAGCACGCCCGCCTCGGTCACGAGAACTGGAGACGGGCCGCCGACGGCCGGGTCCCAGACTCGACCGACGAGGGTGCCGGTCGTGCCGTCGGCCGGGAGCGCCTGGGCTGCGCTGCCCGACCATCCTGCTGCCGCCTGCTGGCCTGCGGCCGTCTGCTGCGATGTCATGTGAGCTCCTGAGGTTCTTGTCGTGGAGATTGGGTCGTGAGGTGTGGGCCGTGAGGCTCTGGTCTGCACCCACTTGGCTCGGGATGGCTTTCGCGCTTCGGGATGAGATGCAAACCACCCCGAAGCGGGGAAGCCATCCGGAGACGAAAGTGATGTGGAGAGGTGTTCGCAGGGGGTGCACCCACCCGTTTCAGGGTGGCTTTCGCGCTTCGGAATGAGATGCAAACCACCTCGAAGCGGGGAAGCCGTCCGGAGACGAAAGTGGGGGGGCGAGCGAGGACCCGGAGGTGGGACGAGGCGGGACGGGACGTGCGGCAGCGCGGCGCGTCGCAGGCCGCAGCTAGCGGCGGCGGAAGGTGCCCTGGCGCTTCTCGGCGAAGGCGGCGCGGCCCTCGTCGGCGTCGGCGGTCGCGAAGGTGATGGTCTGGAGGTCACGTTCGTAGGCGACGGCCGCGTCCTGGCCCATGTTGAACGAGGCGCGGAGGTTCGCCTTCGCCGTCTCGGCGGCGATGGGTGGGCGGGATGCGATGGTCGCGGCGAGCTCGCGGGCACGTCCGAGGAGCTGCTCCCCTGGCAGCACCTCGGAAACGATGCCCCAGGCGTGTGCCTGCTGCGCGGAGATGGGGTCGCCGGTGAGGAGCATGAGGGCGGCGTTGCTGGCGCCGGCCGAGTGGGCGAGGAAGGAGGCCATGCCGCCGCCGCCGATCCAGCCGAGCTTGATCTCTGGGGCGGCGAGCGACGCGGTGTCGGCGGCGAGGCGGATGTCGCAGATCATGGCCGTCTCGAGTCCGCCACCGAAGGCGTAGCCGTTGATGGCGGCGATGATGGGCTTGCGCAGCGCTCGGAGCGCGTCGCAGTAGTCCTCGCGGTTGCGGAAGTCCCACGGGGTCGCGTACTTGTCGAGGGAGCGGATGTCGCTGCCCGCGCAGAA
The DNA here is from genome assembly GCF_902506465.1 of Pseudoclavibacter sp. 8L. Lineage (NCBI taxonomy): Bacteria > Bacillati > Actinomycetota > Actinomycetes > Micrococcales > Microbacteriaceae > Pseudoclavibacter > Pseudoclavibacter sp. 8L. The sequence continues at coordinate 3,194 of NZ_LR733198.1, forward strand.
CGAGCGCTCGCCGGCCCCGGTGAGGATCACGACCCGCACGTCGTCGCTCTCGTTAGCCCAGGTCGCGACGCTGACGAGGGCGTCGGACATCTCCTGCGTCACCGAGTTGAGCTTCGCGGGGCGGTTGATGGTGACGGTCGCGGTGAAGCCGTCGAGGTCGACGAGGATCTCGTCGGTCTCCAGCTGGGGAACGCTGCCGGTCATGGGGTGACTCCTGAGGTGGTTGGGGTGGCTGGGTGGATGCGCGTGGCTGGGGCATCGATGCGCGTGGATGCAGCGAAGGCCGCGTCCAGCGCGTCGAGGCACTGCTCGGCAAGGGCTGTCGAGGCAGCCGCGTCGGTCGATGAGGAGGCGTCGCCGAGCAGCGCGTCGCGGAGCAGCGCGGACGCCGCGGTCTGGAAGGCGATGTACCCGTCGTAGCGCGGCCGCACCCAGGACTCTTCGATGGTCGTCGCGGTGCTGGTGTAGAAGTCGTGCGAGGCCTCGTTGACGGCGGTGTCGTGCCAGGCGGAGCGGAGGCCGGGCTGGCCGGCGTGCTCCGGGATGAAGGTCCGCTGCGTCTCTGGGTCGAGCAGCCAGGCGAGGTGGGCGGTGAGCTCCGGGGTGACGCGGCAGCGTCTCGAGATGGCGATGCCGGTCCCGCCGATCGTGGAGCCGAGGTGGGCGGAGGTGCCCCACCTGGGTGCATCCCGGAACTGGAGGGTGGGTGAGGAATAGGTGACGTAGCCGTAGACGAGCGGCACGTAGGCGAGAGAGTCTGTGCTGCTCATGCGCTCGAGGAGTGCGATGGGGTTCTCGCTGTGCGCCGCCGCGGGTGAGCGGCGGGCGATGGTCGCGAGCAGCTCGAAGGCGTCGCGGGCGAGGCGGCGGGACGAGAAGAGGGAGCCGGCTTCGGGTGCGTCGGCGAGTGGCGCGCCAGCCCCCGCGAGCACGGACGCGAAGGTGAGGAAAGCGTGGGGGCCTGCCAGCGAGAGGGCCACGCTGGTGCGCTCCGAGAGGGCGAGGACATCGTCCCAGGTGGTCGGAACCTCGCCCGCGATGAGGTCGACTCTTGCGGCCGCGACCTGCGTCGCGGCGTCGAGCGGCAGCGCCCATTGCGAGCCCATGAGCGAGTAGGAGGTGAAGCTCGGGCCGATGGCATCTGCGGCCACGCTGTCGAGCAGGGCGGCGTCGAAGATCTCCTCGAGCGGGACGAACGAGCCGCTCGCGAGCGCTTCGCCGAGGTGGGGGTGGTCGAGCACGATGAGGTCGTAGCGGTCGGCCAACTCGGCGATGGGGGCCGATTCGAAGCCTTCGAGCGGATGCGCGTCCCACTCGATCAGCGCCTGTCGGCTTCCAGGGGCTGCGGCGGTGAGCGCCGCCGCCGCTTCGAGCGCGTTCCGACCGCGGGGGTGGTCCCAGGTGAGGCCCCGGTAGCGGGCCCCGCCCGTGCTTGCGTCCGGGGAGGACGTCGAGCTCTCGCTCATGATCGTTCGCCGGCGGCTTCCGCGTGGGCCGGCGCCGGTCCAGGGGCGCCCGCGGCGACACTCTCCGCTGCGACGCTCTCCGGTGCTCCCTCTCCTGGCAGCGCCGCGTCCGATCCGCCCGGCAGGACGGCGCCGTCGGCAAGCGCGGCCCCGTCGAGGTGCTCCTGCACGTTCGTGAGGGTGTCGCGCACGGCGATGGCGCCGCGCTCGGCGAGCTCTGCGATGTGCGCCGCGGCGTGGCCGAGCTCGCCGAGGATCTCGCGTGTGTGCTCGCCGGTGAGGGGCGCGCCACGGTCGATACGGGCGGGCGTCTTGGAGAACTTGTAGGGGAACCCCGGCGTCTTGACGAGCCCTTCGGTCGGGTGCTCGTATTCGACGAAGGTGCCGTTGTGCGCGATCTGCGGATCGGCGACGAGGTCGGCGTATCCGTACACGGGGCCGGCCCAGATCGAGGTCTTCGAGAAAGCGTCGAGCCAGTGCGCGCTCGTGTTGGTCGCGAGGCGGGCGGCGGTCTTCGCGAAGACCTCGTCGCGCAGGCGCCACGAGTCGTCGAGCGTGTGGAGGCCGATGAAGCTGTCCTCCCCGATCGTGCGGCCGAGCTCTTCGAGGTCGGGCATGGCGAGCACGATGAAGCCATCCGACGTCGCGAAGGAGCCGTAGGGCGAGCGGATGTAGACGTGCGCGTGCGGTTCGGCGCTACGCTGCTGGGGCACGCCGCCTGCGGTGAACACGGACAGCTCCTGCATCTGCAGGGTCGTGATGGCATCGAGCATGTTGACGGTCACGAGCTGGCCTTCGCCAGTGCGCTCCCGGTGGAAGAGCGCCGCGAGCACGCCTTCGAAGGCGGTGGACGCGGTGATGGCGTCCACGAGGTACTGGCCGGCGGCCTGCGGGGGTTCGCCGTCGCGGCCCGTGGAGAGCATGGCGCCGCTCATGGCCTGGAGCAGGAGGTCCTGGCCCGGGCGCATCTTGTAGGGCCCGTCCTCGCCGTATCCGGAGACGGATACGTAGACGATGCTGGGGTTGATGGCACGCAGCGTCTCGTAGTCGACGCCGAGGCGGGCGGCGACGCCCGGCCGGTAGTTCTGGAGGAACACGTCGCTCGTGGCGACGAGTTCGCGCAGCACCTCCCGGCCGTCGTCGGACTTGAGGTCGAGCGCTATGGAGCGCTTGTTGCGGTTGAGGGAGAGGAAGGAGACGTTGATCTCGTTGCCCGCCGCGCCTCCGGCTGGTGCGTGGCGCTGCCATTCGCCTGCTGGTGGTTCGACCTTGATGACGTCGGCGCCGAGATCGCCGAGGCGCTGCGCGGCGAAGGGGCCGGCCATGGCGATCGAGCAGTCGAGCACACGGATGCCGGAGAGGATCCCACCGCCTGCCCCGGAGTCTGCTTGGTGGGTGTCGCTGGTGCCGTCTGCGCCGCTCATGGTGTTCCTCGTTTCGGTGGATGCGCCGCTGGCAGCGCTAACATGTCAAGTGTAGGACGCCCGGAGCCAACATCGTCGTCAGCCCCGGGCATGGAGGTTCATTCCGGCTGATCGCCGATAGCGCGAATAGCGGCCTCGGCCGCGCTCGTCTCCACGACGCCGTCGAGCACGCGGATCGTCGTCGAGTAGCTGCGCGACTCCCCGTGCTCGAGGAACAGGGCCGTGCCATCCTGGCGCGAAGCCGCATCCCCGGACACGTGGTGCGTGCTCGGCTCGAGCCCGATGCCGTACTGGCCGCTGCGCAGGTTCTGCCACTCGAAGAAGTGGGGCATGCCCGCGGCCTCCCAGCTCAGCTCGACGCCCCGCTCACCACCGGCCGTGATGAGCGCGACGCGGTGCCTGCCGTCGTCGCCGACCACAAGCTCGTGCTCGGTGACCTGCTCGACGAACCCGTCGATCGGGGCTGGCATGACGCGGTAGCTCGTGCCCTGCTCCGCCACCGAGTCCGACTGCCAGAGGTGCTTCGTGATGGGCGCGACGAACCTCGCACCCTCATCCAGGAAGGGCCAGCCGACGTTGATGTGGTAAAGGAACATGTGGGGCGTCGGATCGAACCCGAGGTTGTCGACGACATCGTCGAAGCGCACCTCGCGACCGTCGAAGTCGAGCTCGATCGTGCGCGTCAGGCGCAGATGCTCACCGAACGCCGTCGCCTGGATCACCTCGCCGACGACCCGCAGCACCACTCGACCGTCGCGCTCGAGCTCACGTGCCTCGAGCAGCCGCGCCGGAATCGCGGTCAGCCGCCCGTGCAGCCCGTGCGTGACGGTCTGCTTCGGCGGGTAGTTGTAGCGAGTCGCGTCCACCTCGCCACCGAACAGCGTGTGGTCGAGGCCGCCGGAGACGAGCAGCCCATCGAGCGCTCGCAGCCACGAGAGCCCACCCTCGTCGTTGTGCTCGTGCAGGCCGGGATGGCGGAACCCGTTGCCGCTGCGCCACCCGATGGGGGCACCGCGGAAGCGCATCGAGCCGAGATCGAACGCCCGGTCGACGAGCACCTCGAGCTCGAGACCGGCGGAGGTGCGCAGGTCGATCGCCCGCACGCCGCGCTCCACGCCGTTGTCGAGCACCACCTGGCGGATGCCCGCGACGGCGGAGAGGTCGCCCGTGCGCCTGCGGAGATCGGCGATCGACAGCTCGGCGCCGAAGACGTCGACCCCGTCCGCGCTGCCGGTGCCCGCCGCCCCTGAAGTCTGCTGCTCGCTCACATCATCACCCATCCGCCATCGACGTTGATCGTCTGCCCGGTCACGAAGCTCGAGTCCTTGCCCACCAGGAAGGAGATGACACTCGCGACCTCGTCAGGGTCGCCACGTCGTTTCAACGACTGGTGGTCGAGCACGAACTGCGTGTACTGCTCCGGGTTCTCGTGGATCTCCTCGGCCTTCGTCGGGAAGGCCCCTGGAGAGAGGAGGTTCACGCGGATCCCGAATTCGCCGAGCTCACGGGCGAGCGCCCGCGTCATAGCGACGGCGGCGCCCTTCGTCGTGACGTAGCTCGCGAGCTTGTCCCATCCGCCGCTCCAGGTGATGGAGCCGATGTTGACGATCGCGCCGGTGCCACGCTCGCGCATGAGTTCGGCAGCCGCCTGCGCCGCCACGAAGTAGCCGCGCTGGTTGACCGCGACGACGTCGTCGAACTCCTCGACCGTGATGTCGAAGAACGGCGTCGGCGGGTAGATCGCTGCGTTGTTGATGAGCGCGTGCACGGGCCCGAACTCGGCCTCAGCCTCGCGCACGGCCGCCTTGATTGCAGCAGCGTCGCGCAGGTCGACCTCAAGCACGTAGGTGGGGATGCCCGCAGCCCGAAGCTCGTCTGCCGTCTCCGCCAGCGTCGCGCCGCCTCGCCCGAGCACCGCTACGGCGTAGCCGTCGCGCCCGAGTCGCAGGGCGGTGGCCCGTCCGAGCGATCCGCCAGCGCCGGTCACGATCGCGACCGGCTTCTCACCTGTTTCCGTCATGGTTCCTCCGGCCGAAGCCCGTTGTTGTCTGCTGAACCTGCATGCACTGCTGCTCGCCCCGTCCAATCTCCGTGACAACTCGGCCGGACACCACCCTCTTCGGGCGATCCGGCTCGAGTCATCACGGAAGCTGGCCGCTGCGCGCCGCGCCCCGATGGGCGCGAGCGCTGGCTAGATCGAGTACTTGCGCAGGATGTCGTCGATGAACTTCTTCGCGCGCGGGATGTCCGACTCGTCGAGGTGCTCGATGATGAGCGGCGCGTTCGGGCTGCGCTCGGCGAGGCGCTGCAGGTACAGCTCGTAGTCGAGCGAGCCGAGGCCGGCGGCCGGCAGCTCGATCTCGCCGACGCCGCGGAAGGTGTGCGACGCGAGCGCGTCGTCGTCGCCGATGTCGGCGTGCTTCTCGCTCTTGTCGTCACCCGCCCGCTTGACGTCCTTGGCGTGGGCGACGCGCACCTTGTCGGCGAGCGTGTCGAAGACCTCGTTGAGCACGCCAGCCTGGTCGTCGATGTTCGACGCGTCGAAGTAGTTGGTCGGGTCCATGAGCAGTTCGATGCCGGGCGAGCGGATGTCGTTGAAGACGCGGACCGTCTCGCGGACCGAGCCGATGACGTTGTTGACGTACGTCTCGAGCAGGAAGATCGAGCCGTGGTCGTACGCCTCCTGGGCGAGCTCGGCGAGCACGTCGCGCACCTGCTCGTAGGCGTCCTCGGTCTTGTTGTGCGGGTCGCTGTCCCACTCGCTGTCGGGGTTGAAGGTGCCCGACTCGCTGATGACGTACGGCGTTCCGAAGGAGCGCGCGTTGCGGATGATCTCCTTCAGGTAGTCGACGTTCGCGCGGCGGTGGTCCGGGTCCGGGTGCACGATGTTCGTGTATCCCGAGATCGCCGAGATGGGGAGGTTGTTGTCGCGGAAGGTGTCGGCGACGAGCTTCGCCTTCTCTTTCGTGATCTGGCCCGCCGTGAGGTCGAGGTCCTTGAAGTGCAGGTCGAGCTGGACGGTGTTGAAGCCGAGCTCGCGCGCCTTCTGGGCGGTGGTCTTGAGGTCGTAGGGGAAGTATCCGCTGAAGATGCCGACTTGGATCATGAGCTTCTTTGCTCCTTCGCTTGGGGCCGTTGGCCCATTGAGGGGTGGTGAATGGATGCGGGGGGGGTCGAGGTCAGAGGGGGAACTCGTCGAGGCGCACGGGGCGGCGTTCGGCGATGGAGCGGTAGCCGGCCTCGATGAGGGCGACGGTCTTGACGTTGTCTGCGACAGTGAGGGCGGGCTCACTGCCGGTCGCGACGGCGTGCTGGAGCTGCTCCATGACGCCGATGAACGCGTGCGGGAACCAGTGCGTGTCCCAGGTGGGCGTCACCCACTTGCCGTCGGTCGACGGTCCCCCGTCCGTGCGGGCGGCCGAGGCGTACGTGATGGTCGAGGGCGTGCCGCTCGGCCAGCCGATCGTGCCCTTCGCGACGCCGCGCGTCCCTTCCACTCGCCAGGTGATGGAGAAGTCGTCGTCGAAGCCTTCTTCACGCGGGCCGCCCCAGACGTCTTCCGTGGAGAGGGCGAGGAGCCCGCCGGGGAAGCGCAGGGTGGAGACGACGATGCCATCGGTGTGCGGGAACTGGGTGCGGGGGTCGGACCGCGTGACGGTCATGATCTCGTCGGGGTCGCCGAAGAGGAAGCGGAGGACGTCGAGGTGGTGCACGCTCATGTTGGCGAGCGTGAGGCGGTCGTAGCCCTCGAGGAAGCCCTGCCAGTGGGGCACGGCCTTCATGTCGATCTCGACGAAGACGGGCTCGCCGAGCTCGCCTCGCTCGAGGAGCTGCTTGAGCACGCGGATCGACTGGTCGTAGCGCATGTTCTGGTTGACGGAGAGGATCTTGCCGGCGGCTTCGGCCTCGTCGCGGAGGGCGATGGCCTCATCGAGCGTGAGGGCGAGGGGCTTCTGCGCGAGCACCGCCTTGACGTGCGGCTGCGCGAGGGCCTTGCGGATGAGCGCCGGCTGCAGGTCGGGCGGGTACGCGATGTCGACGATCTCGACCTCGGCGTCCTCGATGAGCTGCTCTGGGGTGTCGTGCACGGTCGGGATGCCCCACCGCTCGGCGACACGCTCGGCGTTGGCCTTGGTCCGGGAGGCGATCGCGACGACCGGGAAGCCGGCTTCGCTGTAGGCGGCGAGATGCTGGTCTGCCATGATGGCGCCAGCGCCGATGGCGCCGATCTTGGCGGAGCGGGCCCGCACGGGGCCGTCCGGGAAGAGGGCGGCACTGCCGACCTCGGCCTCTCCGGCCTGCGTTTCAAGGGAACTCGTGGACACTGCGACTCCTTCGCGCCGTTGCGTGAGCGTGTGCGAACTGGATGGGGAATCCAGTCTATGTGAGCGCTACTGGTAGCGCTGCCATTGCACCCAATGTACCGATGCGACGCCCCCGCCGCAAGTCCTCGCAGCAGGTTCCTCGTCCGCGGTCGCGACGGCATCCCGCGACCACCCAACCCCGCAGAGTTGTGGCGCGACGCGCTGACCCTGACCGCGAGCGACACCTGCCCACAACTCTCGCGTGCCAGTCGGCAGAGTCCACCTCACACCAGACGTCACCTCAGCGCTCGACACCATCGAGCACGACCCGCAGCCCAGCACGAGACGGGCGCATGTGCGGGCCGGCCGGGTCCGCCCACCCGCGCCCCGCATCCACGATCGCCGACTCGTCGATGCTGATGCCGGAGCCAATCTGATCCCCGAGCACGATGCCACCGTCGGCGAACTCCTGATCGACACTCATGCCGTGCGCCCAATGCAGGGCCTGCACCTCGGTCGTCAGGTGATTCGGCACCGCGGTCATGGCCGCGGCGACGGCCGGGTTCGTGTTGTAGCCCACCGGGCTCACCGGAAGGTTCCTGGCATCCGCCGCATAGGCGAGGCGGAGCACGTGCGTGACACCCCAGATCGCTCCAGCCTGCACGATGTCAGGCGCCCCGGCATCGAAGAGTGGACGGAACTGGTCGACGCCCGTCAGATTCTCCCCCGTCGCGACCGCCGCGCGCACCGCCGCCGACAGGCGCGCGTGGCCGAGCGCATCCCAGCGCCGCAGCGGCTCCTCGACCCACAGGAGGTCGATCTCGCCCTCGATCGCGGACACGTACCGCACCGCCTGCTTCACCTGCCACGACTCGTTGGCATCCAGCATGAGACCGGGGCTCGGGGTGTTGCGACCGAGCACGCCGCGCAGGAGCCGCAGTCTGCGCAGATCGGCGACCGGGTCGACGCCGCCCTTGAGCTTCCCGGCGACGTAGCCGCGCTCAGCGAAGTCCTCGTAGAAGGAGACGAGCTCGCCGTCGTCGAGTGCGATGTCCAGACCGGATGCGTACCCGGGCACGAACCTGTCGCGTCCGCCGAGCAGGCGCCAGAGGGGCTCGCCGGCGAGCTTCGCCTTGAGATCCCAGAGAGCGGCATCGAGCGTCGCGACCCCGCCGTAGGTGGCACCCGCGTGACCCGACTTGAAGACCTGGGCGAGCATCCGGTCGAAGAGCGCCGAGACGCCTCGGGGGTCTTCCCCCTCGAGCGCCGGGAACAGCCTCGCGATGTCGGCGTGCGAGCCGATGCCGACCCCCTCGACCCCCTCGTCGGTCTCGAGGATCACGATGGGGACGTCGGTGACTGCGGCGCGGATGTGGCCGTTGACGTCGCCGATCGACCGCCCCCAGTCGTGCCGGGTGGTGAGCAAGCGGAAGCCGGTGATCTTCATATCGTCCTTGATCTTCAGATGGGAGATTCAGCATACATCACATGATTTATTCGTCATACGTTTTTCTGGCTTTTGCTCGTGTGCGCGGATTCCCGGGCCACTTCGTGACTACAATCACCGCATGTCCAGCACCACGACGCCCCGGCTCGGCACTCACCGCACGCCCGCCGCGAGGCTCGGCGTGCAGGTCGTGCACGACCTCGTCTCCGCCATCGTCACCGGAGAGGTCGCACCAGGCGACCTCCTCCCCACCGAGACCGAGCTCTGCGAGAACTTCGGCGTCAGCCGCACCGTCATCCGCGAGTCCATGAAGCGCCTCGAGGAGAAGGGGATGGTCTCCGTCGTGCAAGGACGCGGCACGCAGATCGCCCCGCAGTCCGAGTGGAACATCCTCGACAAGGTCGTGCTCGGCACCATGATCGAGAACGACGAGACGCTCGGCATCCTCGACGAGCTCGCCGTCGTGCGCGGACAGCTCGAGTCGAGCATCGCCGCAGCAGCCGCCACGAGCCGCAGCGACGACGAGCTGCGCGTCATCCACGACCACCTCGAGACCATGCACGCCACAGCCGACGAGCGCGAGGCGTTCGCCGCCGCAGACGTCGCCTTCCACTTCTCCGTCATGGACACCGCCGGCGACCGCCTCGCCTCGGGCATCGCCCGCAGCCTGTCGAAGCGCGCCGGCGAGAGCAGCCGCTACTACGGCGCGCCAGGTGCCGACGCCGTGCGCCTCACCCTCGAAGAGCACCAGCGCGTCTACGCCGCCATCGAAGCGGGCGACAGCGAGGCGGCCGCCCGAGAGATGCGCGAGCACATCGCCCTCGCGTGGGAGCGGCGCCGCATCCGCGACTAGCACGACCAGCCCCTCGGCCCCGGCGCGGGCTCAGGCGCGGCGCGGCGGCCCGGCGCGGCGGCCCGGCGGCCCGAGGCCGCGCCCAGAGTTGTGGCCAAGTGCCACCCACCCCGGATCCAAGCGCACCGCGCCACAACTCTGCGGACGCGGTGCGGACGCGGGCGTGGTGCGGTGCCGCCACAAAGACGCGCCTCCCACAGAGAGTTGTGGGCAAGTGCTGCCCAACCCGCCCCCCAAGCGCACCGCGCCACAACTCTGCGGACGCGGACGCACCCAACGCTGCTACGCACCCGCCCCTCCCGCAGGGAGTTGTGGGCAAGTGCTGCCCGTCCCGCCCCCAAACGCACCACACCACAACTCTGCGGGAGCCGCGCCGGGTCCGTCGACGCCGGAGCCCGAGTTCCAGCGGCGAGCGGCGAGCGGCGAGCGGAACCTATCCACTCACGCAGGAAGCCAGGACACTCGGAGAGTTGTGGCTAAGTGCCGCGAACCGCGCCCCCAAACGCACCACGCCACAGCTCTGCGGGAGCGGCGCCGGTTCCACACAGCGCGAGCACTCGGAGAGTTGTGGCCAAGTGCCGCCAACCGCGCCCCCAAACGCACCACGCCACAACTCTGCGGACGCGGAACGGATACGGATACCCACGCACCCGCGCACCCACCCCTCCCGCAGGGAGTTGTGGG
>NZ_LR733199.1:0-55693 GCF_902506465.1 Pseudoclavibacter sp. 8L
GTCCCAGGGGGGGGGTCTTGTTTCAGGGGCTCGCCAACCCTGCAGTACGCCTATTGCAGCAGGCCTCTCCCTCCGTCTGATTTCGACCTCGACTCTCCACCTCCACCTCGACTCTCCACCTCGACTCCGTGCCTCCTCTCCCGCTCCCACTTCTGTCTCGGGATGGAAAAGACACTTCGTTCTGGGAACGTCTCCAGCACGAAGTGACTTCTCCAGCTCGAGACTGCTCGGCCAGCCCGAGACCGGCGCTCGGCGTGGCCGTCGACGCGGCCGTGCTTGCCGCCGCCGTGGCATCCAGGGAGCGGATGGGCCGGATCAGCGATTGCCGCTGTCCGCCTGCCGCGCTCCCTGCTTGAGTTGAGGTGGATGCGCAGAGCCGCGCGCCGAGAGGAGCCCCGTGCCTGAGACCACCAGCGCGTTCGCCGCAGCCGTCGTCGTGACGGGGGCCGCTTCCGGCATCGGCGCGGCCGTCGTCGAGCGGCTCCTCGAGGGCGACGTCCCGGTCATCGCCGCCGACCTGGCATGGCCCGCGGATGCTGCCCAACCGTCGGGCGTGCGACGCGTTGTCCTCGACGTGCGCGACCCGGAGGGCTGGGCGTCGCTCGCCGAGCTCGCCGCGACCACCGGCGCGCTCGCGGGTCTGGTGAACGCGGCCGGCATCACGAGGCGTGCCCGGCTCGAGGCAGCGACTGCGGAGGACTTCGAGCTGGCCTTCGCGGTCAACGCGACGGGCCCCGCCCTCGGAATCCAGGCACTCGCCCCGCTCATGGCGAGCGGCGCATCCATCGTCAACGTGGGTTCCGCGGCGGCGGTCACGGCCCACTACGCGGTGGCGTACGCGGCAAGCAAATGGGCGCTGCGAGGCATCACGAAGACCGCGGCGATGGAGCTGGGGCCGCGGGGGATCCGCGTGAACATCGTGCATCCCGGGTACATCGAGACGCCCATGACGGCGAGCGCCTCGGCGGCGTTCCACGACATCAACGTCGAGCTGACACCGCTCGGCCGGACGGGATCGCCGGGTGAGGTCGCCGACGTCATCGCGAGCCTGCTCTCGCCCGAGACCTCATTCGTGACGGGCGCCGAGCTCGCGATCGACGGCGGCCTCACCTCGCACGGCGTCGGCCTCCCGATCGCCCGCGCGATCAGCTGAGGCGGACGGCTCTCCCGTGCGCTGCACGGCGAGGGACGCCCGGGAGCTCGCGACGCCGAACCCGAGCTCAAGCAGCCCTATGGCCGCGAGGCCGCCGATGATGACCGGCCAGCCGATGCCCGCTCCGGCTAGCAGGCCGGAAAGCAGGGGGCCGGCCGCCGCGGCCCCGTAGCCGATGCCCTGGACCACGGCTGAGAACGCGGCAGTGGATGCGCTGCTCGGTGCGGTGAGCACGATGAGCGCGACGGAGATCCCGAACGCCGAGCTCAGGGCGACGCCGAGCACCGCGACGACTACGGTCATCGCCTCGAGGGGTGCGATCGCGAGGCCCAGCAGGCTCGCGGCGCCGAGCAGCGCGGTGACGACGAGCATCGGCGTGCGCCAGCCAGCTCGGGATGCGAGCATCGGCGCGAACAGGGCCGCCGGGAGCCCGGCGACGCTCATCCACGCGAGCAGCAGTCCGGCCGCCGCCGGGGTGGCCCCGCGGTCCATCGCGATCGTGGGGAGCCACGCGGTCATGGAGAAGTAGAGGAGCGCCTGGCAGGCGAAGAACCCCGTCACAGGCCAGAGCCCGCGGGCGCGCAGGATCGGCTGGCGCTCGCCAGCCGATACCGGCCGTGGCCCAGCGCCGCGGGTCGCGATGCGGCGACCGAAGGCCAGGGCGAACGCGAGAGCGATGAGGAGAGGGACTCCCCACGCTGCGAGCGCCGGCCCGACCTCATCGCCCAAGGCGTGGAACAGCGGCACCGAGAACGCTGCGCCGGTCGCGGCGCTGACGCCGAACGATGCCGTGTAGACGCCCGTCCAGAACCCGCCGCGCGTGGCGAGCGCGCTCCGGATGATCTGCGGGGCGAGGATGCCGAGGATCGCGATGGAGGCGCCGATGAGGACGGTCGACACGAACAGCGGCGCGGGTCCGAGCGGTCGCAGCAGGGTCGCGCCCGCGAGCACCGCGAGGAGCAGCGCGATCGATCTGGGCAGCCCGATCCGGCCGACGAGCAGCGGGGCGAGGGGCGCGGCGAGCGCGAAGAGGAGCACTGGGATCGAGCTGAGGACGGCGAGCGCCGACGGCGAGAGCGAGTAGCCGGTCCCGATCTCTCCGAGCAGCGCCGAAGTGTTCGTGATCGGGAACCTGACGCTCAGCCCGACGGCGATGACGAGGATGCCGGCCGCGACGCCCTGTCGGCGCTGAGCGCTCACCGCAGCACCCGGCCGTCGCGGATGACGCGAAGGGGAGCCGGTCGGTCGACGACGAGCTGAGCGAGATTCTCGGCAGCGAACTCGAGTCGGGTGTCACTGCGCTCATTCCACTCCGCGACGCTCGCGAGGCCCATCATCTCGCCGCCCGAGATGGAGGCGATGCGGAACGCCCGCTCAAGCTCCTCGTCGGTCATCGCACCGGTGCGGTAGGCGAGGAGGTGCGCGCGGTCGACCATGCTGCCCGTGCCGAACGGGCTCCACGCATCCCGCACCCCATCGGAGCCGGCAACCGCCCGCACGCCATGGGCTTCGAAGCGGTCGAGGTTGGGCACCGGGTCGGGGCCGAGCGCGCACACCGCGATCCAGAGGCCCGCTTCGGCGACGAGATCGAGTGTCTCGCCGAGTGACGCGAGTGTGGGATCGCAGAGCGCGAAGGCGTGGCCGATGGTCACGCCGCCCTGCCGGCCGCCGGCGATCGTGCGCCGCGCGATCTCCCGGGTCTGCGCCAAGCCCTCCTCGCCGCCGTCGTGCAGGTGGATGTCCAGCTCGCGTCCGGCGCGATCGGCGAGCCCGAAGATCGCGTCGAGATGCCCGTGCAGGTCGCCTTCCAGCCCCGCGGGGTCGATGCCCCCGACGAGGTCCGCGCCCGACTGCAGCGATGCCGCCATCGCCTCCAGGGTGCCAGGGTTCGAGAGGAGCCCGAACTGGGGGAACGCGACGATCTGCACCGTCAGGTCGCCGGCGAGGCGCTCGGCGGCGGCACGCACCCCCTCCACGTTGCCGATGCCCAGCTCCGAGGAGACGTCGACGTGCGCGCGCATCCCGAACGTGCCGTTGGCGAGCGCCTGCGAGAACAGGCCGAACGCGCGCTCCTCGACGCTCGTGTCGTAGGCCGCCTGGGTTGCGCGGTCGTTCTCGATCAGCTCGGCGAGCGTCGCCGCAGGTCGACGCGACTGCCAGGGCCGACCCCACGAGGTCTTGTCGGGGTGGATGTGCGCGTCGACGAGCCCGGGCGTGCGCAGTGTCTGCGGGGGCGTGGAATCGGTCATGGTGCTGCTTTCCCCGGGATGGTCGTGAGCTCCCGGAAGGCGAGGGCGTGCTGGGGGCCGGGTCACGCCTGGTAGGGGATCGTGGGCATGGCCTCCGTCGATGAGCCGTCGAGCCGGAGCGCGAGGGGCCCTCCGCGGCGCTTGCGGCGAACGAGGTACACGATGACGCCGATGATGAGCCACGCCGTGCCAAGCACGAACGTGAACGGAGCCAGCGAGGTCCACAGCCAGGCGACGGAGACGAACCCGATGATCGGCATGATGAGGTGCCGCAGCAGTCCCCATCCGCTGCGCAGGCGGAGGTCGAAGAAGAGCACCTTGGCGGTCGCGAGGTTCACCATGGCGAACGCCACGAGTGCGCCGAAGTTGATCATGTAGACGGCCTGGTCGAGGGTGACGAAGAGCGCGACCAGGGCGATGACGGAGACGACGATGGCCGCCACGTACGGCGTGCGGAAGCGTCGGTGCAGCTTCGCGAGCACCGGGGGCAGGATGCCGTCGCGGCCCATCGCGAACAGCACACGACTGACGCTCATCTGCGCCGCCGTGCCGCAGAGCACGATGCCGACGGTGTTCACGATCACGAACACGACCATCAGCACGTCACCGCCCGCCTGCTGCATGAGCTCCGTGCCGGCCGCGTCGAGGTTGTCGAGCTGCGTCCAGTCGGGGGCGATGAGACTGCCGGCGATCGAGAAGGCCAGGTAGCCGAGGCCCGCGAACAGCGTCGCGAGCACGATGCCCTTCGGGACCTTGCGACGCGGATCGTGCGTCTCCTCGGCGAGCGTCGAGACCCCGTCGAACCCGAGGAAGGCGAACGCCACGATCGCCGCCGCCGCGAGGATCGGCGCGAGCCCGCCTTCGCCGATCGAGAGCGGACCGGTCAGCGATGCCAAGGTCAGATCTGGGGCGTTGAGCACCGCCAGGACGAGGAAGACGACGATCACGAGCACCGACGCGATGATCACGACGAAGTTCATGCGCTTGAACCACTTGACGCCGATGATGCTGAACAGGGCGACGATCAGGATGCACACGAGCGTGCCGACCCAGGCCGGCACCGCGGTGAACAGGCTGTTGAAGTAGAGGCCGAAGAGCAGGAAGTTCACCATCGGCAGGAACAGGTAGTCGAGCAGCATCACCCAGCCGGTGACGAAGCCGACCGCAGGTCCGAAGCCGCGCGTCACGTAGGCGTAGGCGCCGCCCGTGATCGGCACATGCGCGGCCATGCGTCCGTAGCTGTGCGCTGTGAACAGCATGATGATGATCGCCGCGATGTACGCGGCGGGGAGGTGCCCGTCGCTGAGCTCGGTGGCCGGGCCGTAGACGGAGACGACCGAGAGCACGCCCATGGAGGCGAGTCCGTACCCGATGAGGGCGGGCAGCCCGAGGGCGCGCTTGAGGGTGCGCGGCCGCGCTTCCTCGACTGATGTGACGGTATCGGTCATGCTCAGGCTCCTTTGCGTGGGGGATGCACCGATGTCGGGCTGAGCCCGAACAGGAGCGATGGTATGCCAAAACTCGGCAAACGGGAAGTTGTTCGCACAGATTGCCTGCAACCCGGTGGTCTGGGTCTAAGTTTTGGCATACTAAAGTGTGGAGATGCGGTACTCGTCGGACCGGCCGCGGATGCACGAGCATCCCCGCCGCTGTGGGGTGCGTAACGTAGCCAGTCAGTGGATCGAGGAGGGGATGTTCGTGGCGATGACGAGTCCGAACGTGACGGGGGAGCCCTCGGGGGTCTCGATCTCTCATGGTGAGCGGGTGTACGAGTGGGTGCGCGATCGCATCATCGACGGCAGATTCCCTACAGGCAGTCGGGTGCGTGAGCGCGAGGTTGCCGAGGCGCTCGGCGTCTCGCGCATCCCGATCCGAGAGGCGCTGCCCAGGCTCGAGGCTGAGGGGTACATTCACACGCTGCCGCGTCGCGGTGCCGTGGTGGCGCCCATGGAGCTCGCCGACGTGATCGAGCTGTTCGACGTCCGCGCTTCCCTCGAGGTGCTCGCCGCGCGCCTCGCCGCCGCACGATGCGCCGGAGGGGAGTCGGGGGAGGGGCTCCTGGCGGCCCTCGCAACCGCAGACGCTGCCGTCGATTCCTCGGACGAGTCGAGGATCGCCGACGCCACCTCTGACTTCCACGATGCCGTCGTCGCGCTCGCGGGCAGCCGTCTCCTTCGTGACCTGCTCCTCCCCGTGCAGGGGCGGGTCAAGCGGCTCTTCCACATCGCCAGCGAACGCGATGACGATGACGTCCACCGTGAGCATCGCGACCTCTGCGACGCGATCGTTCGCGGCCAAGTCGAACGAGCGGCCGCGCTCGCTCTCGCACACGTCGAGCGCAGTCGGGCGGAGACCCTGCCGCTGCTCGCCGCCCCGGCCCTGCCTGCCTAGCGGGCCCGAAACTCGAGCTTCGGGCACCTGCTCCGTTGCCAGGCGTCAGCGGACGTGCGCGTCCGAGTGCGAGGCGTCTGGTGACGAGGTGGTGCACGATTCCGTGCGGGCTCGTCCCCCTACCCTCTACCCACCAATCGCACGTGAAATAAGTCAGAATCTCTCGAAATAGGGGATATAGGACTTGCGTGAGTTCGGCTGCGGCTGTGCCAGAAGTGTTCCTCAATTGAGTCGGGAGATTTCTGAGGTGATTTTGTCCGCTAAGTTGCTCTTCGCTGCGTTCCGCGGCGGCGACGAAATTAGGGAGAATGTTGCATTGGAATACGGCTTTCACCCCTCGCGGATTCCTGTCGCGACGGGTCGGAGGTGCCCTCGTCTCGGCTCTTGTTCCCGAGGTGCCCACAAGTTGTGTAGCGGACGTGGCTTCAGTCGTGGGCTGCCTCGGCGAGCGTGGTCACGGCCGGGCTCGTGGCGTTTCCGTCGCCTACATCCATTCTGAAGCCTCGTTGCCAGTTCGGGTCCAATTCACGAGGTTCGAGTCGAAGCTCTCAGAAAGGAATCTCAAGGGTGATCGATTTTCTCTCGAGTAATGCCGCCGCCTACATCGGCGTACTCCTTGCCGCCGTTGGGCTTGGTCTGATGGTGAATGTAGAAGAACGACTCTCGACAGTCGGTTTCATTGCTGCCAATATCTCGTTCGGGTTCCTCTACGACAGTTTGGGTCTTGATGTGCCGTTGGTGATTCCGATTTTGGTGACCGTGAGCGTGCTCGTCGGTTCCATCCGGAATATTTGGGGATATAGGGACAGCCCCCTGCTGGCCGGGGAGTCTCCGGCTCGAAAGATCCTCATCTCAATCGGGCATCCGGCACGTGTTCGTGCGGCGGCGCTTGATCGACGAGCGCAGGCTGATGTCTAAGGCCACAGATTGACGAGTCGTCGAATCCTGTCTCGAAGTTCAACGCGAGACGGTGTTCGGGGCGGATTCCCGAGCTACCGTGGACCGGTATGGCTGACATGAGCGCGTACGCAGGGCTGGCGACTGGCGGCAGGTTCCGTGCGCGTGGGTGGCTCGTGTTCGACCCGGCGCGCGCAGCGTCGTATCTCACTCCGTTCCGGCCATCGAAGGTGTTCGTCTGGGATGACCGTTTCCTGCCACTCCGTCTCGACGAGGTCGCGAAGACGGAACTGGCCTTTCTTGAGGGGTGCGTGGAAGTAGAGGGCTTTTGGGATGGAGAAGCTCTGCTGGTTTCCCGCTGGGATGAGGACGCTGCCGTCGATCCCGCCGTGGCCTCCCTCCGAGTCCTTGCGCAGCGGGTTCGGGAGGCTTTCGTTCACACGCACGAAGAGCATCCAGACTTCGAGGCATTCGCCGCCACGTTGGGGAAGCATCCGTCTGTGCTCGCCATGACTCACATAGCTCTGGCCGAGTACGGTCGGGTCTACGTCCTCTCCTCACCCGAGCCGGAGCGGGTCGAGGCGCTCGTGGCGCAGGGGTCGGCTGGCCCCGTCGTCGTCTTCCCCAGTCGGTGGAATGAGGCGCAGCTCGAAGACGCGCGAGCCCTTGTCGACTCGGTGCCGGCTGATCAGGTGCTGAAGATCGGGGAGGCAACGACCGACCGAGGCGAACGCTACGCACACGCTCTGGTGACCCAGCTGCCAGACGGTTTCGAAGCCGCCAGAGATCTTCTGCCGGAGGGGATCGTCGACGTTCGGCCCTGGATCGAGCACGTGAGCGGCCCCATCACCAGCCCTGATGCCCTGGATAACGGATCCCCGCTTGGCTGATGGCGCCGGACGCGGTTGACTTATGTCACGAACGCACCGAAGCGTCGTGAATTGGAGACCAGCCGTGACATCGTCGTCCGAAGGCCTGACCGCCGACTTCGCTCTTGCCCGCTTCAGTGTGGGGGAGGGGACGCCGCAGCTCGGACTCGTCGTGGCCGGCCGCATCCGCCCGCTGAGCAGCGAGGAGCTCGGCGCAGACTCCCTCAACGACTTCCTCGCTAAAGCGCCCGCCTCATGGGACCGCCTCGCGCAGCTCGCAGCAGCCGCCGATGGCGCCGATTGGCTCGCCCTCGACGACGTCACCCTCGAAGCACCCGTCGAGCCACGCCAAGTGCTGCAGACTGGCGCCAACTACCGCACGCACGTCATCGACCTCGTCGCTGCCGGCCGGGCGAAGAACGACCCGCGCCCCATTGAGGAGCTGCGCGAGTGGGCGGCCGAGATGATGGATGCACGCGCCAGGGACGGCGAGCCGTACTTCTTCATCGGCCTCCCCACGGCCGTCGCCGGCGTCGACGCCGAGCTCGAGCTGCCCGGCTACAGCGACCAGCACGACTGGGAGCTGGAGCTCGCCGTGGTCATCGGCAAGCGCGCGCACCGCGTCTCCCGCGAGGATGCCCTCGGCCACGTCGCCGGGTACACGATCGTCAACGACATCTCGACGCGCGACCTCATCTTCCGGAAGGACATGAAGGAGATCGGCACGGATTGGTACCGGGGCAAGAACGCGCCGGGCTTCCTCCCAACGGGACCCTTCCTCGTGCCGGCGCAGTTCGTGGCCGACCCGCACTCGCTCACGCTGAAGCTCACGCTCAACGGCGACACCATGCAGGACGCCGTCAGCGACGACCTCCTCTTCGACATCCCCGCGCTCATCTCGGCCGCCTCCGAGAACATGCCGCTCCTCCCCGGAGACCTGCTCCTCACCGGCAGCCCGGCCGGCAACGGCATCGTGCACGGCCGCCTCCTCCGCGATGGCGACGTCATGGTGAGCGTCATCCAGGGGCTCGGCACGCAGACCACGCAGGTGCGCGCAGAAGCGGCCTCCTCGTGACCTCCCTCACCGACACCGCCGGCACCGGTGCCGGCGGAGCCCCTGAAGTCACGGGAGCCCCAACCGCGAACCCTGCCGAGCTCGACCGCACCGACCCAACCACCGAGGTCGCCCGCGCGGCGAAGGCCTTCCGCAACTGGGGTCGTTGGGGCGAGGACGACCGCATCGGCACGCTCAACTTCATCGACGACGCCAAGCGCGCCGCCGCGGCCAAGCTCGTGCGCACGGGTAGCAGCTTCTCGCTCTCGCAGCCCTTCGACATGAACGGCCCCCAGATGGGGTGGCGGCGCCGTACGAACCCCGTGCACACGATGCTCGACACGGGCACGGATGCGCAGCTCGCGAACCAGGGGTTCCCGCACGGTCTCGGCGGGGCCGACGACGTCATCGCCATGCCGCTGCAGTGCTCAACCCAGTGGGACGGCCTCGGCCACATCTTCGACCACGGCTACGCGTGGAACGGCCGCCGCTCGGGCGAGGTCGTGACGAGCGAGGGCGACCTCGTGACGGGCATCGAGCACACGGCGGCCGAGATCGTGAGCCGCGGCGTGCTCCTCGACCTCGGCAGGCACCTGCGTGACAACGGAGAGCTCGAGGACGGCTACGCGATCACGACCGCCGACCTCGAAGCGTGCATCCACGCGCAGGGCGCCACCGCGGCGGTCGGCCGCGGCGACATCGTGCTCGTGCGCACTGGCCGCTACGCCCGCGCGCAACGCGACGGCTGGCACGGCTACGCCGGCGGGCCGAGCGCCGGGCTCTCGTTCACGACGGCCGGCTGGCTGCACCGCACCGAGATCGCCGCCATTGCAACCGACACGTGGGGTTTCGAGGTGCGACCCAACGAGTTCGACGAAGCCTTCCAGCCGCTCCACCAGGTGGTCATCCCCAACATGGGGCTCACCATCGGCGAGATGTGGGACCTCGAAGCCCTCGCGTCCGCATGCCAGGCCGACGGCGTCTACGAGTTCCTGCTCGTCGCGCCACCGCTGCCCATCACGGGTGCCGTCGGCTCGCCCGTCAACCCCATCGCCATCCGCTGAGCAACCACTCGACCACCCCAGAGGCAGCCCCGCCGCCGCTGACCCAGACACCTTCATCGTCAACGCAGACGCAGAAAGCAGGACCATCATGAGTGCAGTTTCCAAGGTCGCCATCGTCGGAGGCGGAGTCGCGGGCATGGTCTCGGCGATCATCCTCGCCGACGGCGGCGTCGAGGTCGACGTCTACGAGGCGAAGTCCGAGATCACTGCCCTCGGCTCCGGCATCACCCTGCAGGGCAACGCCCTGCGCGTCTTCGACCAGGTCGGCGTCTGGGAGCGCATCCAGGAGCAGTCCTACTCGTTCGACGACGTCAGCATGCGCGCCCCCGACCCCGCGGGCACCGTCATCGCGAGCCTCACCGAGACCCGCACGGGCGGCCCCGAGTACCCCGCGACGGCCGGCATGTACCGCCCGGACCTGGCCAAGATCCTCGCCGAGCGCGCCCTCGAAGTCGGTGCGCGCATCCACTACGGCACCACGGTCACGGGCCTCGAGCAGGACGCCGACAGCGTGACCCTGACGACGGATGCAGGCGACACGTCGCGTGTCGACCTCGTCATCGGCGCCGACGGCCTCAACTCGCCGACCCGATCGCTCATCGGCATCGAGACGAAGCCGGAGCGCACCGGCATGGGCATCTGGCGCGCCTTCGTGGCCCGCCCCGCCGAGGTCACCCACACCGACCTCTACTACGGCGGCCGCTGCTTCATCGCCGGCTACTGCCCGACCGGCGAGAACAGCATCTACGCGTACCTCGTCGAGAAGGCGCAGGACCGCAGCGGCCTCACGCCCGCCGAGAGCGTCGAGATCATGCGCGACCTCGCCGGCAGCTACGGCGGACCGTGGCAGGAGATCCGGGACTCGCTCACCGAGTCGGCCCGCGTGCACTACACGCTCTTCACCTCGCACGTCGTACCGGATGCGTGGAACCGCGGCCGGGTCGTCGTCATCGGCGACGCCGCCCACAGCTGCCCTCCCACGATCGCGCAGGGTGCGGCCCAGGCCGCCGAGGACGGGCTCGTGCTCGCCACGATGCTGCTCGAGCGCGAGCAGCTCGACCAGCCGTTCTGGGACGACTTCCACGCCCGCCGTCTCCCTCGCGCGGCCCACGTCGTCGAGGCGTCCACGACCCTCGGCCAGTGGCAGCTCGACGGCAAGCGCGACGGCAACGTGCCCGCCCTCATGGGCGGCGTCGCGCAGCTCGTGGCGGTGCCGGCATGACCGCCGCGACCGTTTCCGGCGGTGCTTCCGGCGCTGCCGGCCAGATCGTCGACGTGCACGCCCACCTCCTCCTCCCCGCACTCCAGGGCGCCGTTCAGGGGCGCGACCCGGAGGGCTTCGCCGCCGCTGGCGAGCTCGAAGCCAAGCGCAACGGGCCCGAGAGCCTCGCCGCCTCCGGCGCCATGATCAAGTTGCGCTTCCCGAAGCTCATCTCGCTCGAGGAGCGCCTCGCGATCATGGATGCGCAGGGCGTGGACGTGCAGCTCGTGTCCCCCTCGCCGAGCCACTACTACCCGTGGGCGGGCGAAGAGCTCGCCGTCTGGGCGGCGAAGGAGGCCAACGCGGCCATCGCCGCGCACGTCGCCGGTGCTCCCGACCGCCTCCGCGGGCTCGGTCTCGTGCCGCTCCAGCATCCGCACCGCCTCGTCGAACTGCTCGAGGACGCCGTGCTCGCCAACGGCCTGGCCGGCGTCGAGCTGTCGTCGTTCGCGGGCGATGTCGAGCTGAGCGACGCGCGCCTCGACGACTTCTGGCGCCGCGCCGAAGAGCTCGAGGCCATCGTGTTCCTGCACCCGTTCGGGTGCAGCCTCGACGAGCGCCTCGACCGCTTCTACCTCTCCAACACCGTCGGCCAGCCCGCCGAGAACGCCGCTGCGATCTCGCACCTCATCTTCAGCGGCGTGCTCGACCGCTTCCCGAACCTCGTGCTCATCGCGGCCCACGGCGGCGGCTACCTGCCGACGTTCATCGGCCGCTCCGACCACGCCTGGGAGGTGCGGCCCGAAGCGCGCACGTGCCTGCGCGCGCCGTCCACGTACCTGCGGCAGCTGAGCTTCGACTCGCTCGTGCACACGCCGACCGCGCTGCGCAACCTCGTCGCCGCCGTCGGCGCCGACCGGGTGCTCCTCGGCTCCGACTACCCGTTCGACATGGGCGTCGAGAACCCCGTCGAGCGTGTGCACGACGCGGAGCTCGGCGCCGACGACGAGGCGCAGGTCCTGTTCGGCAACGCCGCGCGCCTGCCGCGCCTGTGGAACACGGTGGAGGCGGCCCGGTGAGATACGCCAGGTGGATGCACGACGGCAGCGCGCGTGACGGGGTTGTCGTCGCGCACGAGGGCGGCGACCGACTCCTCGCCTTCGCCGATGGGCTCACCGTGCTCGGGGCGACCAGGCTCGGGCTCGAGCGCGCCAACGCGGCCGCGACCTCGCTCATCGAGCGGGCCTGGGCGGATGGCTCGCTCGGCCTCGCGCCGTCGGTGTCCGACGTCGAACTGCTCGCACCCATCGAGGCGCCGAGCGTGCGCGACTTCGTGGCGTTCGAGGAGCACGTCGAGGGCGTCGTGAAGTCCATCGACGGCGACTCGGGAGTCGTCGCCGAGTGGTACGACGCCCCCACCTTCTACTTCACGAACCCGCACTCGCTCGTGGGCAGCGGGGCGAGCATCCGCCCGCCCGTGACTGAGCGGCTCGACTTCGAGCTCGAGGTGGCCGCCATCGTCGGCGCGGTCGACGGCAGCGACGGGGCGAACCTCGACGAGGCCAGCGCCGCCGGGCACGTCTTCGGCTACAGCGTCTTCAACGACTGGTCGGCCAGGGACATCCAGTCGCGCGAGATGAAGGTGCGCCTCGGTCCGTGCAAGGGCAAGGACTTCGCGGCGACGCTCGGCCCGTGGATCGTCACGGCAGACGAGCTCTCGGATGCGCACGACGCCGACGGATTCCTCGAACTCGAGCTGCAGGTGCTTGTCAACGGCGAGTTGATTGGCAGCGACCTGCTCTCGAACATGGGCTGGTCGTTCCCTCAGCTTCTGGTCTACGCGTCCCGCAATTCGCGGGTCGTGCCGGGGGATGTGCTCGGCTCCGGCACCGCTGGGAACGGCGGGTGCCTCGCCGAGCTGTGGGGCCGCGCGGGCTCGCTCACGCCGCCCCCGCTCGCCGAGGGCGACGTCGTCGAGCTGCGCGTCGAGCGCATCGGCGAGGTCAGCAACGTCATTGGCGCGGCCGTCGAAGCCGTGCCGGTCCCGCGCGCCCGGGCGGCGTCGCGGGCACGAACGAGAGGGCGCGTCAGCGCATGAGCGTGGGAAACACCGGCACCGATTCGGTAGCCGGACAGGAGACCGGCGGTGCCGCTGGCGATGTCACTGCCCCTGTCTTCAGCGCGGGCGCGGTGCCCAGCACTCCCGCCGACGGCGCAGACCACGTCGGTAGCCGTCTCAACGCGGGCCGCGCTTCCACCCAAGCGGGCGAAAGCGAGCGCCAACTCGTCGATGAGCGGGTCACTCCTACTGGCGAGGCGGCGGGCGTCCAGAGCTCGCGCCCCAGCGACATCGTCATCATCGCCGCCGCGCGCACCCCGCAGGGCAAGCTCAACGGGCAGCTCTCAACCCTGACCGCTCCGCAGCTCGGTGCCGCCGCGATCAGCGGTGCTTTCTTGCAGGCCAGCATCGATGCCTCGCTGGTCGACGCCGTCCTCATCGGGCACGTGCTGTCCGCCGGCGTCGGGCAGAACGCGGGACGTCAGGCGGCGCTCGCCGCGGGCATCCCAGCCTCGGCGCACGTCGCCTCCATCAACAAGGTGTGCCTCTCGGGCCTGACCGCCGTCATCGACGCCGCTCGCCTGCTGAAGACGGGCGACGCGCAGCTCGTCGTCGCGGCCGGTATGGAGTCGATGAGCCAGGCACCGCACCTCCTCGCCGGTTCCCGCAAGGGCTGGGCCTACGGTTCTGTCGAGGCGCTCGATCACATGGCCCACGACGGGCTGACGGATGCGGCCTCCGGCCAGAGCATGGGCTTGCTCACCGAGCAGCACAACACGAGCCTCGGCATCACGCGCGAGGCGCAGGATGCCGTCGCCGCGCGCTCCCATCAGCGTGCCGCCGCGGCCGAGGACGCTGGGCTCTTCGACGCTGAGATCGTCGCCGTCGACGTGCCGGTGCGCCGTAGCGACCCCGTGCGAGTGACGCGCGACGAGGGCATCCGCCCCTCGACCACGGCTGAGTCGCTTGCCGGGCTGCGCGCCGCCTTCGCCGCGGACGGGACGATCACGGCTGGCAACGCCTCACCCATCTCCGACGGTGCTTCGGCGGTTGTGCTCACGACCCGTGCCTTCGCGGACGCGCACGGCTACGACGTGCTCGCCGTGGTCGGCGCCGCCGGCCAGGTCGCTGGCCCCGACGCGTCGCTGCAGTCGCAGCCGTCCCGCGCCATCGCCCGCGCCTGCGAGAAGCAGGGGATCGCGGCTTCCACGCTCGATCACATCGAGATCAACGAGGCCTTCGCCGCGGTTGTCGTCCAGTCGCAGGCCGAGCTCGGAGTGTCCGACGAGGTGGTCAACCCGCACGGCGGCGCGATCGCCCTCGGCCACCCGATCGGCGCATCCGGTGCCCGAGTCGTCGTGCATGCCGTGCACGAGCTTGCCCGTCGAGGCGGCGGAACCGCGGCCGTCGCCCTCTGCGGCGGAGGCGGTCAGGGCGACGCCCTCATCCTGACCCACTGACCCGCCAACCCGCTGACCCGCCGACCCGCCAACCCGCCAACTCGCTGACTCGCTGACCCGCTGACAGCTACCCCCTGGCCTGAACCCCACCTCTCCAGTTTCAGGATGGGTTTGTCACGTCTCGGGATGGGTTTGTCGCTGTTTTCGGGGAACCTTCCCGCAACAATGTGATTTCTCCATCCCGAGGTTGCTGGCCGCCCGAGGTGGCCGGCCTCTCGAGGTGACCGGCCTCTCGAGGTGGCCGGTCTCCCTGAGTTGCCGGCCTCCCGGGGTGCGGCGCCTCGCGAGTCGACCTGCCGTTACGCCGGCACGGCTTCCGATCTGACGCTTCAGCTTGCCCCGGTCCGCTCTCTTCGGGCAGTGTGCTCGTCTCGGTTTCGGGATGGGTTTGTCACGTCTCGGGATGGGTTTGTCGCTGTTTTCGGGGAACCTTCCCGCAACGAGGTGATTTCTCCATCCCGAGGTTGCTGCTCGCCCGAACCGAACCGAACCGAGCCGAACCGAACCGAGCTGCACGCCTACGCCGCGCCGACCTCCGCCTGCATGGCGGCGCCGGCCTGCGCGAAGAGGCGGCGCATCCACGCGTGCTCTGGGTCACTGTTGTGGGTGGGATGCCACCAGAGGGCGGCCGAGATGGGGGTCGCGTCGAAGGGCGGTTCGAGCACTCGGAACCCCTCGCTCGGAATGAGCACGTCGGTGAGCCGCTTCTGCATGAGGGCGAGCCGGTTGGTGCCTTCGACGAAGTGGGGGAGCACGTGGAATCCCTCGACGACGGCGGCCACGGTCGGCTCGATGCCGAGTTCGCGGATCTGCCTGCTCGCCGAGGTGAACGCCGACCGGGAGAGGTAGTTGAACACCCACGGCAGCTCGGCGATGTTCTCCATCGTGATCTGCTCGCCGACGTGCGGGTTGTCGTCGGTGCAGATGATGCGCCACTCGTCGGTGAAGAGGTCGTTGTAGGGGAGGTCGCTGAGGAAGCCGTGGGGGATCATCATGGCGTCGACCGAGCGGAGCTGCGCGATGGCGTCCTCGACGATGGAGGGGTTGTGCATCCGGAACCGGAAGCGCACGCCCGGGGCGGTCTCGGCGGCGAGCTTGGAGACGGCGGCGCCGATGGTCGCGAAGCCGTAGTCGGAGCCGAGCACCGTGAACTCGCGTGTCGACTGCGTCGGGTTCCATTCGGCCTGGCTGTCGAAGACGCGCCTGGCTGAGTCGAGGGCCGTGGCGGTGAGCTCGCTGAGGCGCACGGCGAGGGGCGTCAACTCGTACGTGTTGCCGGTGCGGGCGAGGATCTTGTCGTTGAAGTGCGTGCGAAGACGACCGAGGGATGCGCTGAGCGCCGGCTGGCTGAGGTGCAGTCGCTCTGCCGCTCTGGTGACGCTGCGTTCCGTGAGGAGGGCGTCGAGTGAGACGAGCAGGTTGAGGTCGAGCCTGGAGAGCGGTGTTTCTGTGGTCACGTCGTTGTGTCTCCGGATCGGGGGGTGTGGCGCCAGCATATCCGTCTCGGTGATGCGCTCGGCGGGTTCCGCGCCGTCAGTTATGCGGAGCATCGCAACTACTTATGTGTGTTTTGCGCACAAGCCTGCCAGACTGAACCCAGCTCCGGTACGGCCGGAGGATCTTCGACAACGCTGTCAAGAAAGGCAAAAAATGTCTCACTCCCGTAACCAGCGGATGCGCCTCAGCGCAGCACTCGCCCTCCCGGTTGCCGGTGTCCTCGCTCTCTCCGGCTGCGCAAGCGGCGGCGGCGGCGACACCGCAGGCGGCGGCGCCACCGAGTTCTCCCTCACCTACGCAACCTCGAACAACCTCGAGAACCCGTACGAGGCGCTCGCGAACGCGTACATGGAAGCCAACCCCGACGTGACGATCACGCTCAACCCGCAGCCGAACGACCGCTACGGCGAGACGCTCCGCACGCAGCTCCAGGCGGGCAACGCCCCGGACGTCATCCAGACGGCCCCCGGATCCGGCCAGGGCCAGGCTGTCCTCAGCCTCGGCGAGGCGGGCTTCCTCGCGCCGCTCGGCGAGACCGCATCCGGTGTCATCCCCGACGGCAGCGAGGCGCTCTACACCTACGAGGACCAGGTGCTCGCGCAGCCCGTCGACTTCACCGTCGCCGGCTTCGTCTACAGCAACTCTTCGGCGGAGGCTGCTGGCGTGACCAGCTACCCCGCGGACACGGCCGAGCTCATCGGCAAGTGCGGCGACCTCACCTCGCAGGGCAAGTCGATGATCGTCATCGCCGGTGCCGCAGGCCCCAACACGGGGATGACCGCCATGTCGATCTCGGCGACCCGCGTCTACGCGGAGACCCCCGACTGGAACGAGCAGCGTGAAGCCGGCGACGTCACCTTCGCCGACTCGCAGGGCTGGAAGGACACGCTCGAGACGATCATCGACCTCAAGGATGCGGGCTGCTTCCAGCCTGGTGCCGAGGGCGCTGGCTTCGACGTCATCACGAACAACATCACGCAGGGCACCTCGCTCGGCGGCTTCCTCCCCGGCTCCTCCGCCAACGAGCTGGCCGAGGCCAACCCGGACCTCGACTTCTCCATCGAGCCCTTCCCGTCCGCTGACGGCGGCAAGCCGTACGTGCTCGCCAGCTCCAACTACTCGCTCTCCATCAACGCGGCAAGCGACAAGCAGGAGGCTGCCCAGGCGTTCCTCGACTGGGTCGCGGGCGACGAGGGCGCGAAGCTCTTCTCCGACGTGTCCGGCGCGCTCCCCGTCTCCGGCATCGAGAACTACGAATTCGAAGGCTCCGCGTACGCGAGCGTCGAGCAGGTCCTCGTCGACGGCTCCTACACGCCGCTGCCGAACAGCCTCTGGCCGAACCAGGCCGTCTACGACGAGCTGCAGAAGGGCGTCCAGGGTCTCTTCACCGGTCAGACCACGGTCGATGGCGTCCTCTCGGCAATGGATGCGGCCTGGGACAGCTGACCTCCAAGGTCAGGCACCCACCGCATCCACACGTAGCAAAGGAGCCAGTTCATGACTGCGACACTGCACAGCGACGGCAAGACCGAGTCAGCTGCTGAAGATCAGTCGCCCACGGGGAAGGGTGGCAAGAACGCCGCCCTTCCCCGCAAGGGGCGTCCACTCCTGCAATTCGGTCACTGGTGGTGGGTGCTGCCCGGGCTCGTGCTCGTAGCGTTCATCCACTACGCCGCGACGGCCGCCGGAGGCTTCTTCGCGTTCACGAACTGGACCGGCATCGGCTCGTTCACGTTCGTCGGCTTCGACAACTTCGCCGACATCTTCGCCGACCCGACCAAGATCGGCGCCGTCGGGAACACCCTGTTCCTCGCGTTCGGCTCCGTCATCCTCACCAACGTCGCGGGCCTCATCCTGGCCCTCGCGCTCAACCGCGGCCTCAAGAGCCGCTACATCCTCCGCACCCTGTTCTTCATGCCGGTGGTGCTGAGCCCCCTCGCGGTCGCCTACATCTGGAAGTTCATCTTCGAGTTCAATGGCCCCCTCAACGCCTTGCTCGGGACGCTCGGCTTCGCCGAATACCAGAAGGCCTGGCTCGCCGACCCGAACTGGTCGATCTGGGCGGTGCTCATCGTCATCGTCTGGCAGAACACGGGCTTCACGATGGTCATCTACATCGCCGGCCTCGCCAGCGTGCCCGTCGAGATCGAAGAAGCAGCCGCGATCGACGGAGCGAGCCTCTTCCAGCGCTTCTGGTACATCACGCTGCCCTCCATCCGCTCGGCGGTCGCCATCGCGACGACGCTCGGCCTCGTGAACGGCCTGCGCATCTTCGACCAGGTCATGGCGCTCACGGGTGGAGGGCCGGCAGGTGCCACGGAGACGCTCGCGACCGAGGTCTACAAGCAGACCTTCTCGCTCGGCAACTTCGGCTACGGCGCGGCGCTCGCGCTCATCCTCACCGTCATCATCCTCATCTTCGCCGTCCTCCAGCAGAAGCTCACGGCCGAACGCCCCGAGAAGGGACGCTGACATGTTCAGGTACACCAAGTTCACGCTGATCAGGGAAGTCGCGGTCTGGCTCGTCGCCATCGTGTTCCTGCTGCCGTTCTACTTCCTCGTCATCACTGCGTTCAAGAGCGACCAGGAGGTCTTCTCGACCTCTGCCACCGAGCTCCCCGCAACGTGGACGGTCGAGAACTTCGCCAACGTCATGACGGCGACGGGGCAATCGAACGTGCTCATCGGCCTGCTCAACAGCATCATCATCACGGGCGGCACGATCCTCTGCATGGTGATCCTCGGGGCGCTCGCGGGCTACGTCATCACGCGCAGCACCCGCCGCTGGACGCAGGTGTCGTACTACATCTTCCTCATCGCGATCATCCTGCCAACGCAGCTCGGCACCGTTCCCCTTTACATGGGGGCCCGCGCGCTCGGCCTGACCGGTTCGCTGTGGGGCATGATCGTTCTCTACACGGGGATGCTCCTCCCGCTCGCGATCTTCCTGTACGCCAACTTCTTCCGCGGACTCGGCACCGACTACGAGGAGGCTGCGGCCCTCGACGGGGCGAGCCCCACGCAGGTGTTCTTCCAGATCATCCTGCCCCTCATGGCACCGGCTACCGGGACGGTCGCGATCCTCGCGGGCCTCATCGTGTGGAACGACTTCTTCACGTCGCTCATCTTCCTCGGCGGCTCCGACTTCCAGACGCTGCCCGTGGCCATGTACTACTACGTCGGCGCGCTTGTCTCGCAGTGGAACCAGATCTTCTCCATCGTCATCATCTCGATGGTGCCGATCCTCATCTTCTACCTCGTCGCCCAGAAGCAGTTCATGCAGGGCTTCGCAGGCGGACTCAAGCACTAGGAATCGAGACCTCACATGGCAACGCAAGACACCCTGCTCAGCGAGCAGAGCCTCTTCCCCCACCCGGACGGCGCGGCGCTCAGCCTGCAGCTGCCCTGGTACCGCAGCGTGTGGCTCTCCTCGGTCACGGGCCTCGCCCTCGAGATCGACGGCGCCGCGATCGACGCCTCGAAGCTGCGCCTCGAGCACCGTGGCGTGAGCTACCGCCTCGACGAGATCGCCGAGCAGTCGGAGGTGCTGTGGTTCCTGCAGGACCGCCCGCGCCTCGTCGTCGAACTCGACGAGCCGATCGCGGATGGCAGCGAGCACGAGGTCCGTCTCGTCGCCGACCTGCGACTGCCGTACATGCAGATCAAGCCGGGCAGCGAGACCGAGCCGGGCCTCTACGTCCCGAACCACGTCGACGTGACCCGCGCGCTCGTCGCGAGCGCGGCCGTCGAGGCTGCGACCACCCCGTACTTCGAGGCATCAGCAGCGGATGCGCTCGGCGAGTTCGCCGAGCCCCGCGACAGCGACCCGTTCAAGCTCGGCCTCACCCTCTACTCGGCGACCGCCGAGTTCGCGGCCGGCTGGTACGACTTCGACTCCCTCCTGGCGCGCGTCGCCGATCTCGGCGTCGGACCCGGCATCGAGATCGTCGCCTCCCAGATGGTGCCCACGTACCCGCACGTCTCCGACGAGTTCGTCGCGAAGTGGCGCAGCGCGTTCGACAAGTACGGCTTCGACGCCAGCTCCTTCGGCGCGAACCTCGACATGGGCCGCAACCGCTCCCGCGACATGAGCCTCGACGAGGAGTTCGAGTTCACCGAGACGCTGCTGCAGTCGGCGAAGAAGCTCGACTTCCCGCTCGTGCGCATCCAGAGCGCGAAGCCGGAGCTGCTGCGGCGCATCCTGCCCATCGCGGAGCGGCTGAACCTCAAACTCGGCTACGAGATCCACGCACCCCTCGGGCCGAACGCCGAGCCGATCGTCAAGGTGCGCGAGGTCTTCGAGGAGTTCGACTCCCCGCTGCTCGGCTTCGTCGCCGACTTCTCGTCGACCATGCACAGCATGGCGCCGACGCTGCTGCGCTCCGTGAAGAAGCGCGGCCTCGACGACGCGGCCGTCGAGAAGCTGCAGGAGATCTGGCGCACCGATGTACCCATGCGCGAGCGCCAGCAGGCGTTCATCGCGTACCTCCAGGGCCGCGGCATCAACCCGGGCATCCTCGGCTCGCTCGCCCATCTGTCCTTCAACATGCAGGGGCGAGTGGATGTGCGCGAGTGGTCGGACATCATGCCGCAGATCCTGCACGTGCACGCCAAGTTCTACGACATCGACGAGAACGGCGACGAGCCGGCCATCGACTACCGCGCGATCACCGAGGAGTTCGTGCGCGGAGGCTTCTCGGGCTACATGTCGAGCGAGTGGGAGGGCCACGCGTTCGCGGACCTCGGCGAGGTCGACCCGCTGGTGCTCGTGCAGCGCCAGCACGCCCTCATCCGCCGCAGCATGCGCGAGGTGCAGGCGCTCGCCTGACCGGCCAGCCGCGCTCCTCGCTGACCAGACGTGGGGGTTGCGCACGTGAATCCGGTGATTCACGTGCGCAACCCCCACATCTGCGCTCGGAGGGTGCGTGGGTGGCGTTGGTGGCGGCCCGGGGAGGCGGGGGTGTGGGTGGACCGGGTGGAGGCGCGAACCCGGCCGCCGCGCAGACCTTGGGGTTGTGCAGGCGCTGAGGCTCAGGTGGATGCGCGAGCCCCAGGTCTGTGGGCAAGTGGGCGCGCGGGCAGGGGGTTCTGCGCAGACCTGGGGTTTGCGCAGGCGGAGGGGCTCCCGCAGGTGCGCGAGGCCCAGGTCTGTGGGTGCGCGGGCGGGGTTCTGCGGAGACCTGAGGGTTGTGCAGCTGCTGAGGCTCAGGTGGATGCGCGGGGCCCAGGTCTGTGGGCACCGCGTGGGTGCGCGGGCGGGGGTTTTGCGGAGACCTGGGGGTTGTGCAGGCGGAGGGGCGTCTGTAGGTGCGCAAGCCCCAGGTTTGCGGACCGGCTGAGTTGAGGGCGGCTGGCCGGCCGGGCGGCCGGCCGGCCGGGCGGCGGCGGGTTCCGGCTGCTCCGGCGCGGTTCCTGTTGCCGGACTGCCCGCATCCGCAGCACCTAAGGCGCACATCAGCCTTTCTTATGACTGAAACCGACATAAGTGCGTAGAGTGGACGCACAGACACAGAGAGTGAGCAACGATGCTTCTCGAGAGAGACCTCATCCAGTCCGTCGGCTTCCGCAACGTGCGCGAGGGCGACAAGGTCACCGGATTCCAGTTCCAGCTGCGCATGCCGTCGTACCGCGGCATGGCCGCCTCCCTCATCGACGGGGTGGGCGTGCAGATCCCGGGCGTCGTGGACGTCGACCCGACCATCCCTCTGTGGACGCTCCAGGGGAACACGTACACGCTTGAAGAGCTGTGGGTGTCGAAGCATGTGCGCTGGCAGCTCGACGAACCGGCCACCGTCACCGTTCCGCTCGAGGGCGGCCTGCCCGACGGCGTGCACGAGCTCTCGGTCGACCTGCGCCTGCGCATGTCGTACATCCCGCTCGAGCACCAGCCGAGCCGATACCAGGTGACGAAGCACGTCACCCTCACCCCCGAGGCAGCAGGCGCTCAGTTCAAGTACGGCGTCTCCCTCTACAGCTACATGGGCGACTTCGGCACGGTCATGGACCTCGAGACGTCACTCCGCACGATCGCCGACCTCGGCGCGACGGGCGTCGAGATTCTCGGCGAGGGGCACATCCCGAACTACCCGAACCCGAGCGACGAGTGGGTCGATGAATGGTTCGCGCTGCTCGACAAGTACGCGCTCGAGCCCACCAACTACGGTTCCTGGATCGACACGCGGCTGCACTCGAGCGGACCGCAGGCCCGCGACCTCACGGCCGCGGAGGGCGCCGAGATCCTCCAACGCGACCTGCGCCTCGCCAAGCGCCTCGGCTTCAGGTTCGTGCGCCCGAAGATCGGCGTCGTCACGAGCGACCTCGTGCCCCACCACAGTTGGACGGAAGCCGTCGAGCTGAGCCTCCCGCTCGCCGCAGAGCTCGACGTCATCATCTGCCCGGAGATCCACTCGCCGACGCCCATCAAGCACGAGGTCGTCGACGACTACATCGCGCTCATCAAGCGCACCGGCACGAAGCACTTCGGGCTGCTCCTCGACACGGGCATCTTCCAGGACCGGCCGATCCCGCTGCGCCCGGGCGAGCTGCCGGGCAAGCGCCCCGACTTCCTCGACGGCATCGGCGTCGACCCCGCCGATATCGCCAGCATCATCGAGCACGTCGTGTTCATCCAGGCCAAGTTCCACGACATCGACGAGCACCTCGAGGACCAGCAGATCCCGTGGGAGCCCGTGCTCAAAGCGCTCAAGGACGTCGGCTACACGGGCTACCTCTCGAGCGAGTACGAGGGCGAGCGGGAGCCGTGGCGCTCCATCGAGCAGGTCCGCCGCCAGCACTCCCTCATCCGTCAGCTCGCAGACCGCCTCTGAAGCGTCGACCTCCCCACTTTCGATCACCGCAAAGGATCCACACATGTACCAGCTCGCACCGAACATCGAACTCCTCTTCGCCGAGGCAGGCGACTACCACGACCGTGTCCGCGCGGCCGCCGCAGCCGGCTTCGACGCCGTCGAAATGTGGGGCGCAACGGGCAAGGACGCGCCCGCCAAGCCCAAGGACATCCCCGCCCTCAAAGCGGCGCTGGAGGAGACCGGCACGCAGCTCACGGCGCAGCTCGCCGAACCGCGCACGCAGTTCATGATCCCGCCCAAGGACCACTCCTTCTTCTACCAGTGCCTCGATGAGGGCGTCGCCATCGCCCAGGAGCTCGGCTGCCCGCGCCTCGTCGTCGGCAGCGGCACGGGCTTCGGCGGCTCCAAGCGCCAGACGCAGCTCGACGAGCTCATCGCCATCTACGAGAAGGCCATCGCCCAGATCGACGGCTCCGGCATCACCCTCGTGCTCGAGCCGGTCAACATCCGCGTCGACCACCCGGGCGCGCTGCTCGACCGCACCTCGGAGGCCGTCTACGTCGCCCGCGGCGTGAACTCGCCCAAGTTCGGCGTGCTCTACGACATCTACCACTCCGCCGTGGAGGGGGAGGACATGGCGGCCGAGCTCGCCAACGCTGGAGACATCGTCAAGTACGTGCAGCTGGCGGATGCGCCGGGCCGCGGCGAGCCCGGCAGCGGCTCGCTCGACTGGGCCGAGAAGTTCTCCGTGCTGCGCGCATCCGGCTACGACGGCCCCATCGGACTCGAGTACTACCCGACCACGGAGTCGGCTGCATCGGTGGCCTTCGTGAAGGAAGCCGCGGCATCGGCATGAGCCGCTACCCGGAGCGCGTCGACGTCGCCATCGTCGGCAGCGGACCAGCCGGCGCGAGCTACGCGCGCATCCTGAGCGAGACGGCACCCGAGCTGCGCGTCGCGATGTTCGAGGTCGGGCCGACCGTCTCGAACCCGCCAGGCGCGCACGTCAAGAACATCGAGGACCTCGAAGCTCGGAGTTCCGCCCAGCGCCGCTCCGAGGGGACCGGGGAAGCGGCCTCCAAGCTCAACAGCCCCGTCGCCCTCGCGCAGGGGAAGCGACAGTCGCGCCCGGGCACGTACATCCTTCCCGACGGCGACTTCTCGGTCGACGGCGGCGACGGGATGCCCGTCGCTGCCATGTCGAGCAATGTGGGCGGCATGTCCGCCCACTGGACGGGCGCCTGCCCGCGCCCGGGCGAGAGTGAGCGCATCAGCTTCCTCGACGCGACGGGCGAGCTCGACGAACTCCTCGGCGAGGCCGAGCGCCTGCTCGGCGTCACGACCGACGCGTTCGAGGGTGCACCCTTCAGCCAGCTCATCCGCGACCGGCTCTCGCCCGTCGTCGACGAGGGCCGCGAGCCTGCCGCCCGCGTGCAGCGGATGCCGCTCGCCGTGCGGCGCCGTGACGATGGGCGCCTCGTCTGGTCGGGCTCCGACGTCGTCCTCGGTGACGTGACGCGCGAGAACCCCAACTTCGAGCTCCTCGACGAGTCCCTCGTCACCCGGACCGTCCTCGGCGACGACGGCGCGGTCGCGGGAGTCGAGGTGCGCGACCTCAGCGAGGCCGGCGCAGAGCAGCTCAGCGTGGTCGCGGCCCGAGTGGTCGTCGTGGCCGCGGACGCGCTCCGCACCCCGCAGGTCCTGTGGGCCTCCGGGATCCGACCCGACGCGCTCGGCCGCTACCTCAACGACCAGTCGCAGGTCGTCTTCGCCGCCCGGATCACGGGCATCGAAGCGCCGGAGGCGTCGGCAGCCGCCGTGCAGGACAAGGCCGCTGGCGCCATCAGCGAGACCAGTGGCGTCAGCTGGGTGCCGTACACGGACGCGAAGCCGTTCCACGGGCAGATCATGCAGCTCGACGCGTCCCCCGTGCCGGTCGCGGTCGACGACGCCGTCATCCCCGGCTCCATCGTGGGGCTCGGCATGTTCTGCGCGAAGGAGCTGCAACGCGACGACCGCGTGCTCTTCACCGAAGGGCACCTCGACAGCTACGGGATGCCCGCCGTGCGCATCCACTACACCGCCACCGACAAGGACCGGGCGGTGATGGATGCGGCGGAGGCCGAGCTGCGCGTGCTCGGCGACGCCGTCGGCGAACCCCTCGACGAGCGGGTCATCCGCCTTCCCTTCGGCGCGTCCCTGCACTACCAGGGCACGACCCGCATGGGCGAGACCGACGACGGCGAGAGCGTCTGCTCGCCGACGAGCGAGGTCTGGGGAGTGCCGGGGCTCTACGTCGCCGGCAACGGCGTCATCCCGACCTCGACCGCCTGCAACCCCACCCTCACGAGCGTCGCGCTCGCCGTGAAGGGCGCCCGCGACGTCGCGGCGAAGCTCACCACCGCACCAGCGCTCGCGTCGCAGACGACCGAGCACTGACCATGACTGACAACTGGCTAGGAGGCCACCATGATTCCTGATCGGATCATCGAGCAGGACACGCTCAAGACGAACGGCACGCGAACCTCGGTCGAGGTGCGCCTGCCCTGGTACCGCTCGCTCCCCGCATCCTGCATCTCGGAGTTCGGCCTCTCGGTCGACGGCATCGCCGCCCCGCTCGAGTCGCTGCGCTGGACCATGAACGGCCGGACTTACGCACCGGATGAGCTCGCCGGCGACACGAGCGAGTGGTGGTTCCCGACCGACTCCGTCGTCGTCGAAGGCGACATCCCCATCACGGCGGGAGACGGAGACCACACGGTCGACGTCGACCTGAAGCTCTACATCCCGTACATCATCACCGACCACGGGGTGCTCCGCATCGAAGAACACAACTCCAAGACGATGAAGGCGGTCTCCGCATGAGCAGCGAGCTCGGCACCCCCATCCAGGGGGTCACCCTCTACAGCTTCACCCGCGCGTTCCACGGGCGCGAGTACGACCTCGAAGGGCTCATCCGCAAGGTCGCGGCCGAGGGGTTCGGGCCCGGCCTCGAGCTCATCGGGTTCTCGAGCATCCGAGGCTTCCCGAACATCACCGACGAGTTCGCCGGCTGGTTCTTGGACCTCGTCGAGGAGCTCGACCTGGTCCGCACCTCGCTCGCGGTCAACGCCGACATCGGCATCCACCGCGACCGCCTGCTCTCGCAGGACGAGCTCGTCGAGTACATGACGCGGCAGATCGAGGCGGCCGCCAAGCTCGGCTTCCCCGTCGCCCGCGTGCAGATCTCCATCACGCCGGACTCGATGGAGCAGCTCGCGCCGATCGCCGAGAAGCACGGCGTGACGCTGGCCCTCGAGGTGCACGCCGACCAGTACGCCTCGCACCCCCGCATCCTCGCGCTCCGCGACCGCTTCGAGCAGGTCGGCTCCCCGTTCCTCGGCTTCACCGCCGACTGGGGCGCCACCACCAAGGCGTTCGCCCCATCGGCCGTCGAGGCCTACCGCCGCCGCGGCGCCTCGGAGGAGCTGCTCGCCGAGCTCGTCGAGCTGTGGGACGGCTACTACGCCGAGGGCCCGCCGGCCGACCAGGGCGTGCACGGCAAGCGCTTCGGCTCGTTCATCGGCCTCGCCGCCAAGCACGGCCGTCCAGACTTCGGCATCGACTTCGCCATCAACGGCACCGGCCTCTTCGGCCCGGCCCGCGTCGAGGACTGGCTCGAGATCATGCCGTGGGTCAAGCACGTGCACGGCAAGTTCTTCGGCATCGACGAGCACGGCGAGGAGCCCTCGGTTCCCGTGCGCGAGCTCATCGCGCTGCTTGTCGAGCAGGGCTACTCGGGCGCCGTCTCGAGCGAGTACGAGGGCTGGCACTGGAACCACTGGCAGAGCCCGTTCGACATCATCCGCGCCGAACACGCCGTGCAGCGCTCCGCTGCAGCGGATGCGGGATCGCGCATGATCACCGACCCCGCCGAGGCGCGCCGCATCCTCGCCGCCCACCATGCGCTGCCCGTACGCAGCTGACCGCCGGGACCAGAAGGAGAACACCATGACAGATGGAATCGCAGGAACGGGCATCAAGCTCGGCATCACCCTCTACTCGCTGACCTCGGAGTTCGCGGCCGGCCTCTACACGCCGGAGACGCTTGTCGAGGCGGTGCACAAGGAGGGCCTCGGCACTGGCGTCGAGTTCAACATCGCGCAGCTGCTGCGCACCTACCCGGACACCGACAAGGAGTTCGTGAAGTTCTGGCGCGACACCCTCGAGCGCGACGGCCTCGAGCCCAGCGCCGTCGGCACCAACCTCGACATGGGGCGCCGCAAGGACCGCGACATG
The DNA here is from genome assembly GCF_902506465.1 of Pseudoclavibacter sp. 8L. Taxonomy (NCBI): domain Bacteria; kingdom Bacillati; phylum Actinomycetota; class Actinomycetes; order Micrococcales; family Microbacteriaceae; genus Pseudoclavibacter; species Pseudoclavibacter sp. 8L. The sequence continues at coordinate 26,982 of NZ_LR733199.1, forward strand.
ACGCCGGACGAGGAGTACGAGTTCTTCGCGCGCCAGCTCGCGACGGCCAACGACTTCGGCTTCCGCACCGTCGTCATCCGCTCGGCGGGCAAGGAGCTGCTCGCGCGTCTCCTGCCGCTCGCCGAGAAGTACGACCAGCGCCTCGGCTACGAGATCCACGCCCCCTCCGGCCCGAACGCCCCGCAGATCCACGCGATCCGCGAGATGTACGAGGAGCTCGGCAGCGAGCGCCTCGGCTTCACGGCCGACTTCAGCTCGACGATGCACAGCCTCTCGCCGCGCCTGCTGCGCACGCTCAGCAGCATGGGCATGCCGGAGGAGTACTTCCCCGTCATGGACGAGATCTGGCGCCGCCCGCAGCCGATGCACGTGCGCAACCAGGCCTTCGAGGACTTCCTCACGGAGGAGAAGTTCGACTTCGCCCGCCTCGGCCCGTTCACGCGCCTGGCCTTCAACATGCACGGCCTCGTCGAGCCGGAGGAATGGCTCGACATCATGCCGCAGATGTTCCACGTGCACGCGAAGTTCTACGACATCGACGAGCACGGCGAGGAGCCGGCCATGGACACGGCGCGCATCGTGCGCCAGTTCGTCAAGGGCGGCTACCAGGGCTACCTCTCCAGCGAGTGGGAGGGCCACGCGTTCGCCGACCTCGGCGAGAGCGACCCGGTCGAGCAGGTGCGCCAGCAGCACGCGCTCATGCGCCGTGCCATCGAAGAGACCGCGGCCGAGGCGAACAGCCTCACGGTCGCCTGAGGCTAGGGAACAGACACATGGCAACACACAATTCGCTCTTCGCCGAGAAGGACGTCACCCGGCGCGAGGACGGCATCAGCGTCTCCGTGCAGATCCCCTGGTACCGCAGCCTCTGGCTGTCGGCCGTCGACAACGTCGAAGTCAACGTCAACGGGGTGTCCGTCCCGAAGGACAAGCTGCGCTTCGACCTCGCCGGGCGCTCCTACACGATCGACGAGCTGCCCGAGCAGTCGGAGACCCTCTGGTTCCTCTCCGACCGGCCCGACATCGTCATCCAGCTGGATGAGGTGCCCGCCGCCGGCGACAAGCTCACGGTCGAGGTCGTGCTCACGATGCGACTCCTCTACATGCAGATCGCGCCGGGCCGCTATGTCACCAACCGCGTCCCCGTCGAGCGCGAAGTGGTCCTCGCATGACCCGGCCGTTGCGCGTGGCCATGATCGGCTACGGCTTCATGGGAGCCGCTCACTCGGTCGGCTGGCGGCAGGCGCCTCGCGTCTTCGGCCTGCCAGCCGAGGTCGAGATGGCGGTTGTGGTCGGGCGCAACGGCAACGCGGTCGCGGAGGCCGCGAAGCAGTGGGGCTGGCAGGAGTCGGCCACCGACTGGCGTGAGGTCATCGCGCGAGACGACATCGACATCGTCGACATCGTCACGCCCGGTGACTCGCACGCCGAGATCGCCATCGCGGCGCTCGAGGCGGGCAAGCACGTCATCGTCGAGAAGCCGCTCTCCAACACGGTCGCCGAGGGCGAGGCGATGGCGGATGCTGCTGCGCGTGCAGCAGAGCGTGGCGTGAAGTCGATGGTCGGCTTCACCTACCGCCGCGTGCCGGCCGTCACCCTGCTCCGCGACCTCATCGCCGAGGGCAAGATCGGGCGCATCCACCGGGTGCGTGCGTCCTACCAGCAGGACTGGCTGGTCGACCCGGACGCACCGCTCTCGTGGCGCCTGCAGAAGGAGCTCGCGGGTTCGGGCGCGCTCGGCGACATCGGGGCGCACGCCATCGACCTCACGCAGTTCGTCACGGGCCAGAGCGTCGACCGGGTCTCCGGCACGATCGACACGATCATCGCCGAGCGTCCGCTCGCCGACGGCTCGGGCACTGGGGCGGTGACTGTCGACGACATCGCGATCTTCACCGGACGGCTCTCAGGCGGGGCGCTCGCCTCGTTCGACGCGAGCCGCTTCGCAACGGGCCGCAAGAACGCGCTCTCCATCGAGGTCTCCGGCGAGTTCGGCGCCCTCGCCTGGAACTTCGAGGACCTCAACTCGCTGCAGTACTACGACCGCACGGCGGATAGCCGGGCGCAGGGATTCGCGCAGGTCCTCGTGACCGAGCCCGAGCATCCGTACGTCGCAGCCTGGTGGCCGGCCGGTCACATGCTCGGCTACGAGCACGGCTTCACCCACCAGGTCGTCGACCTCGTCACCTCCATCGCAGACGGCACCCCGCTGCACTCGAGCTTCGAAGAGGGGCTCAGCGTGCAGCGTGTGCTCGACGCCGTCGAGCGCAGCTCGGCCGTGGAGAGCGCGTGGGTCGAGACCCGGTCCGCTGTCGCTGTCTGAGCAGCGCGGCCCAAGCATTCTGGAACGTTAGTTAAGAGGAGAAGCATGTCTCGTCCTGTCACGTTGTTCACCGGTCAGTGGGCCGATCTACCGTTCGATGAGGTCGCGCGCCTCGCGGGGGAGTGGGGCTACGACGGCTTGGAGATCGCCTGCTGGGGTGATCATCTGGATCCGTGGCGGTGGGACGACGCCGAGTACGTCCAGGGCAAGCTCGACGTGCTCGAGCGCAACGGTCTCAAAGTGTGGACGATCTCGAACCACCTGAAGGGTCAGGTCGTGTGTGATGACCCGATCGATCAGCGCCACCGGGACATCGTCTCCGACCGCGTGTGGGGTGACGGCGAGCCGGAGGGGGTGCGGCAGCGTGCGGCGGAGGAGCTGAAGAACACCGCCCGCCTCGCGGCGGCGCTGGGTGTGAAGACGGTCACCGGCTTCACGGGCTCGAGCATTTGGAAGTACGTGGCGATGTTCCCTCCCGCGACGGAGGCGATGGTGGACGCGGGGTATCAGGACTTCGCGGATCGGTGGAACCCGATCCTGGATGTGTTCGAGGAGGTCGGGGTGCGGTTCGCGCACGAGGTGCATCCGTCGGAGATCGCGTATGACTACTGGACCACGAAGCGTGCGTTGGAGGCGATCGGGCATCGGGAGTCGTTCGGGTTGAACTGGGATCCGTCGCACATGGTGTGGCAGGACATCGACCCGGTGGGGTTCTTGTGGGACTTCCAGGACCGCATTTATCACGTGCACTGCAAGGACACGAAGAAGCGCCTCAGCAATGGTCGGAATGGGCGGTTGTCGTCGCATCTGCCGTGGGCGGATCCGCGGCGTGGTTGGGACTTCATCTCGACCGGGCACGGGGACGTGCCGTGGGAGGACTGCTTCCGCATGTTGAACGCGATCGGCTACGAGGGTCCGCTGTCGGTGGAGTGGGAGGACGCGGGTATGGACCGTCTCATGGGTGCTCCGGAGGCGTTGGGGTTCGTGCGCAAGCTGTCGACGTATCGTCCGTCGGAGGCGGCGTTCGACTCGGCCTTCTCCAGCAAGCAGGACTAGCCACTGGCGGGTTCGCGTGGCTCGAAGAGTGCGGCAGATGCAGGCTCCCGAGAATGGGAGCCTGCATCTGCCGCACTTCTCTGCGTGGGCGGGGCAGTTCAGGCAGGCGCCGACGTGGAGGCGCCTTCCGAGATCGCCTCGCGGGCGAGGGCCAGGTGGGAGCGGGTTGCCTGCTCCGGCGTGAGCGAGTCGATCCACTCGTGGCCGCCCCACTCGCTGCAGAGCGTGCCCGTGAAGCCGACGGCGGCAAGCTCGGCGGAGATCTCGCGGATGGGGTTCGAGATGCGGCCACCGGTGTCGTCGAGGTCCCAGAACTTCAGGTGCACGCCGCGGACGAGGGGCAGGATCTCGCGCAGCTCGCGCGCGTCCGACCGCCCAAATCGGATGACGAGGTTCATGAACAGGGTGTGCACCTGCGGCGGCACGGTCCCGCCGCGGAGCGAGGCCTGGACGGCGTCGAGCGTCGCCGGGCTCCGCCAGTCGTGCTCGAGCGCGTCCACGAGTGACGCATCCACCCCGCCCGCGCGCAGCCTCGCGAGGTAGCTGGGCGGCAGCGACGGCATGAGCATGCTGATGTCGAGGAGCAGGCGGATGCTCGTGTCGTCCATCGCCGCGAGGGCCTCGACGGCCGCCGCGTTCTGCGGCTTGTCGAGCGACTGCTGGCCCTGCAGCTCCTCGTAGAGCGTGAGGCCGTGCTCGTGCAGGCGGGGGAGGAGGCGCTCGAGGAGGGCGGGGCCAGCCTGTCCCAGCGGAAGCCGGATGCCCTCCGCGCCGAGCCGCTCCGCTGCCCGAAGCTGGGGGAGCAGGAACTCGTAGCGCTCATCCTCGGAGCGGCGTGTGGTGGCCGTGAGCCAGTCGTCGAGGCTCGCGCCGACGATGCTCACCGAGGTGTCCGTGGCGTCGAGGGCGGAGCGGATGCTGGAGGTCTCCGCATCCGTCGGATCAGGGAACGTGCGCCACGTCTGGGCGGCCTCGAGCTCGATGACGTTCGCGACGCCGGATGCCCCGATGGAGGCCGCGATCTCGGGGGAGGTGCGGTCGGCGACCATGAGCTCGGGCGACCAGTTGAACGCCGAGGCGGCGAGCGTCCATCCCTCGGGCAGCTGCGTGCTCACGCGGGGCTCCCGACGGCTTCGAGCGGCAGGTCGCGGGATGCGCGCGGCGCGGCCAGCGGCGCGTCCAGCTCCAGGCGACGGGCGGCGGCGAAGGGCAGGATGAGCGGCTGGTTCGGGCCTGCGCCCATATTGGGGATGAGGAGCTTGAAGCCCACGAGCACCTCGTGCTGGCCGGGCTCGAGCCGCACGTTCGAGTGCACGACGATGCGGTCCTGCACGAACCACCACGTGGGGCTCGGCGCCAGCTCGGGGAGCGGGGCGCTCTGTCCGTCGATCGTGACGCGCAGCTCGTGGAGGCTGGCGAGGGGGAGGGATCGGATCCAGGGCAGGGAGACGCGCAGGGAGAAGCCGTCGCCATCGCTGCGGAGGGCGTCGTCGAGCAGGATCGCGAGGCTCACGGGCGTGCTCCCCGGTGGTCGGGGCAGCACGGGTCGATTCTGGGCATGACACTCCTTTGTGACGGCCGATACCGGCTTTAGGAGTGAACCTACAGGCTTATGTCGAAAATCGGAAGAAGTTCCAGGTGTGCCCGGGGTAGTGCGCTGGTGTCAGCGGCCGAGGGCGAGCCCCGCGATCGTGGGGCGCCCATCAGCGAACCAGCGCGTGAACGTCTCCTCGAAGAGCTGTTCGCGCACCATCGCGGCGCCCCCGCGCAGTGGTTCGCGGACATCGTTCGCGGAGACCACGATGTTGAGGTCGCGGGTCGCCAGCGGGAGTGAGTGCTCGTAGACCCGCTGCCGGACCTCGGCGAGGAAGATCTCGCCGGCCGAGGCGAGGGCGCCGCCGACGACGATGACCTTCGGGTTGAACATGTTGACCAGCGCGGAGATCGACTCGCCGATGATCTTCGCCGAGCGCTGCGCGAGCTGGATGGCCAGCGCGTCGCCGTCTTCGGCGCACAGTGCGATGAGCTCCGGGTTGAGTTCCTCCCCCTCCTTCGAGCGCCGCGCGAGGAGTCCGTCGTCGCCCGCTTCGATCGCGAGCTGGGCATCCCGAACGAGGGCCCATCCGCCGGCCTCCGCCTCGAGGCAGCCGATCTTCCCGCAACGGCACTGCGAGGTCGACCCGAACACCTTCACGTGCCCGATGTCTCCCGCCGCGCCGTTCGCGCCACGGTGGATGCGCCCCCGCGAGACGAGGCCAGCGCCGATTCCCGAGCCGACCTTGACGTAGATGAGATCGACCGACGGGACCTGGCGGTTGGTGCGCTCGTTGAGCGCAAGCAGGTTGGCGTCGTTGTCCACCCAGACGGGTGCGTCGAAGCGCTGCTCGAAGCGGCGGCGGATGTCGAAGCCGTTCCACCCGGGCATGATGGGCGGTGCAACGGGCCTGCCGGACTCGAAGTCGACAGGGCCGGGGACGCCGACCGCGATGCCCCAGACGGGGAGCTCGCTGCCTCGGCTCTTCGTGTCTGCGGCGAGGAGTTCTTCGACGAGCCCGAGAGCTGCGTCGAGGGTCGCGGCTGGTCCGCGCGAGATCTCCCAGTCGAGGTGCGCCTGTGCGATGACATCGCCTTCGAGCTGTGCGAGGCCGACGTGGATGTGCAGCGCGCCGAGGGCGCAGACGACGATGAGTCCGTTCTCTCCGCGGAAGCGCAGCGTGCGTGGCGCTCGCCCTCCCGAGGAGGGGCCGACGTCGCCCTCTTCGAGGTAGCCCATGCTGATGGCCTGCTCGACGCGCTGGGTGACGACGCCGCGGCCGAGGCCGGTGACGGTGCCGATCTGCGGGCGGGTCAGTGCCTCGCCCATGCGCACGAGGTTGACGACTCGGAGAAGGCTCGTGACCTCATCGGTCTGGGCACCGAAGCGCAACGTTGACTCTCTCATGGCCGAACTGTACCCAATATGTCGACCTTGCGCCGCAGAGAACGCCCAGATACGTTCGTGCACAGCAAACTTTCGTATCAAACACACAAAAGCGCACAAGGAAGTGGTCGCATGTGGTCAGTCGGCGTCATCGGGGCCGGGCCGGGCGTCTCCGCGCTCCACCTCCCCACGCTCGCGCGTCTCCCCGAGCTGTTCCGGGTCGTGCACATCGCGGACTCCGGGAGCGGCCGTGCGGAGGAGCTCGCTCGGCGCATCGGCGCGCGCAGCAGCTCCGGCATCGGCGAGGTGTTCCAGGACGAGCGGGTGCAGCTCGCCTTGATCTGCTCCCCACCCGCCGACCACGCGAGCCACGTGCGGGCCGCGCTCGATGCGGGGGTCGCGGGCATTCTGTGCGAGAAGCCGCTCGCGACGTCCGTTGCCGAGGCGGAATCGCTTGTCGTCGCCTGCCGGGAGCGGGGGGTGGCGCTGCTGATCGGCACCAACCACCTCTATGACCCCGGCTGGGTGCAGGCGCGACGACTCATCGGCGAGCTGCGGGCTCCCGTCGACAGCGTGCGGGTCACGCTGTCGCTCCCGCCGAACGGGCGGTACCACCGGCTCGTCACCGAGTTCGCCGAGGGTGTCGAGTCTCCCGTGCGTCATCCCCCATCTGGACTGCCCGCACACGTGCAGGCCGGCATCGTGCGGCAGCTCGTCTCCGGCCTCGCGGTGCATGACCTGCCCGCCATCCGCGACCTCGTGCCGGGATTCGATGGCGTCGACTTCGCTCGCTTCGTCGCACCGCTCGGCTACGCCGTCGGGTACCGGGCTGGTCGCGCCCGGGTGCAGCTCGGTGCCGTCATGCGCGCAGAGGGGGCGGATGCTCGCTGGCGCCTCACGGTCTCGGCGGGGGAGTCGCGCGTCGACGTCGACTTCCCGCCGGCGTTTGTGCACGACGGCGCGGCGAGTGTCGCCGTTCGCGGGTCGGAGGGTGGCGTCATGGTGCCCCCGAGGTCGCAGCTCGACGGCTACGAGGCGGAATGGCTGGCGCTTGCCGAGCTGCTCTCGGGTGAGGCGCCGCTCGAGTACGAGGAGCAGCTCGAGGACACGCGCTACGCCATCGTGCTCGCCGAGGCAGTCGCCGCCCACATCGAGGGACCTTCGTCGTGAGTCTTCGCATTCCGGTTCTGGTGTCGAGTGCGCCGGGCGCACGAGGGGCGGACGGTGACCGGCTCGCGCCCTATCGCGTCGCGGTTGCCGAGCTGCCGCTGAGTGCGAAGCTCGCCTCGAGTGCGACCGGCGCGGTCGTCGTGATCGACGCTCGCGGTTCCGGGGGCTGGCTGTGCGCGGTCGAGGCGGCGCTGGCCGACGGCGCCCGGGGCGTGGTCGTCGACGAGGCCGTCGTGCCCGACGCAGGTTGCCGCGATCGGCTGCCAGCAGGTGGCGCGCACGTTCTGGCCGCGCGGCGCTTCCTCCCGAGAGATCTGGTGGAAGTGGCTCGGGCGATCGTGGCCCCGACCGGAGCGGAGGCTGTCCTCGTCACGGTCGAGGTCAGCGGTCCGTCCTCGAGCGGGGTGCTGCGGGACGCGCTCGGCTGGGCGCGTGTGCTGACCGGTGGGGGCGAGCTCGGGCTGGGATCCGTGTTTCCGGAGAACGAGAGTGGCCCGACCGTGTCCCTTCTGCTCGAATCGCACGATGGCATCCCCGTCCTCTTCTCCTGGGCCCCGGACGCGGGGGCACCGTGGCTGCGAGTCTCGGCGCTCGGCGCGGTCGAGGTCGAGGTCGCCATCGATGCCGGGGCTGGCGTCGCACGCCTCACGAGTCGCTCCGCGGAGGGGGAGCGGGGCGTGCGGAAGGCGTTCGAGGGCGGTGCCCGTCGGGAGCTGCGGTGTGCCATCGAGGCGCCGTGTGCATCGGACTCGCCCGATGAGCTGTCCTGCTTGCTCGAAGATCTCGAACTGAGTCGGCGGATTGAACACGGGTGCGCGTGGGCGTGACTCCCCGTAATTGCCGTTCGCGGACACTCTTTAGTTGATTTTAGACATAAGCCTCGGTAGGCTGACCTCGACGCAGGGGTTCCACGAACCCGTCACCGGCCGCGACGCAGCGACCGGAGGCACACCATGTCGCGTAGATCGTCCGATCGTTCGGGCCCTTTTATGCCACTCTCACCGGCGAGACTCCGCCTCCTTGTTGCTTCCCTCCTCACCGTCTCCTTCCTGGGCGCGCTCGACCACACGGTCGTATCGACGTCGCTCGCGACCATCGCCGGTGACCTCGGCGCGCTCGAGCAGATGGGCTGGGTCGTCGTCAGCTACACGCTCGCGAGCACCGTCCTCCTGCCCGTGCTCGGCAAGCTCGGCGACATCGTCGGCCCCCGAGCGGTCTTCCTGACCTCCCTCGTGCTCTTCCTGCTCGCCTCGCTCGCCTGCGGCTTCGCGCCGAACATGGGCTTGCTCATCGTCGCCCGTGTCTTCCAGGGGATGAGCTCGGCGGGCCTGCAGCTGATGTCGCAGACGATCATCGCCCAGGTCACGAGCCCGAGGGCCCGGCCCAAGTACATGGCCATCATCGGAGCGGCGTTCCCCGTCGCCATCCTCATCGGCCCGTTGCTCGGCGGTCTCATCGCCGACAACTGGGGCTGGCAGTGGGTGTTCTGGGTGAACCTCCCCGTCGGCGTCGCCGCGCTGATCTTCGCGCTCGTCGCGATCCCGAGCATCCCCCGCACGTCTGCCCCGCGCTTCGACGTGCTCGGCTCGCTCGCATTCACGATCGCGCTCGTCGCGCTCGTGCTCGGCGTGAGCTGGGTCTCCGACGCCGAGCTCCTCACTTCGGCGCTCTCGGCGTTCGGTGTCGCCCTGGCATCGTTCGCGCTCTTCTTCTGGGCTGAGGTGCGCGCCGAGAACCCGGTCGTGCCCCTGCACATCTTCAAGAACCGCACCGTCGCGGCCGGTACGGCACTCTCCGCCATCATCGGCGTCGGCCTCTTCTCCATCACCGCCTACCTGCCCACCTACGTGCAGATGGCGTACAGCACCACGGCGACCGTCTCCGGGCTCGTGCCCATCGCGACCGTCATGGGGATGCTCGTGAGCAACCTCCTCACGGGCTTCCTCGCCAGCCGATCGGGTCGCTACCGCGTCTACCCGATCGTCGGCACCGCCCTCGGCGCCGTGGGCCTGCTCATCATGGCCACGCTCCCCGTCGGGCTCCCGCTCTGGGCGCCCATGCTCGTCATGTTCGGCGTCGGCCTCGGCACGGGCTCCTTCATGAGCCTCATTGTCGCCGTCGTGCAGAGCGCCGCCCCCAAGAATGCGACGGGCGCCGTCACCGCGAGCGTCAACATCGTTCGCCAGGTCGGCTCCACCGTGACGACCGCCATCATCGGCGGCGTCATCGGTGCCGGTGTCGCGGCGCTGCTCCCCATCGGCTTCGACGCCGCCAGCCTCACCCCGCAGCTCGTGCACGCGAGCGACCCCGCCTTCCAGTCGACCGTCGCAGAGATCTACCGCGACGTGTTCGCGCCCATCTTCATCGGCCTCTCGATCGCCTACGCCATCGGCTTCGTCGCGGCGCTGCTGCTGCCGCCCGGTCGCCTGTCCAACGAGACGGGGAGCATCCCCGTCGTCGAAGCGCAGAACATCCCGGCGTCGCGCGCCTGACCGCGTCCGCCGCATCCACTCACCAGCCGCCCTTCCAAGGAGGAAGCACATGACCACCAAACCAGTCGTCGCGATCGTCGGCAGCGGACCCATCGGGGCCGCCTACGCGCGGACCCTCCTCGAGCAGAACCCGGACGTGCGCGTCACCATGTTCGAGGCGGGCCCCCAGCTCACCGACATCCCGGGCGAGAGCGTGCGCAACATCGCCGACCCCGACGAGAAGGAGCGCGCCCGCGAGCGGTCGCAGGGGCCGCAGGCCGGCGACTTCCGTGACTCGCTGGGCATCCCGAAATCGGCCGTCGTCGAGGGCATGTTCACGGCCCGCCAGGGCACGCACCTCCTCGACTTCGGCGGCGAGGGGTCGGCCCACACGGACACGTTCCCTGCGGCGGCCGCGTCGACCAACGTCGGCGGCATGGGCGCGCACTGGACCTGCGCGACGCCGGCCCCCGAGTTCAGCGAACGCGTCGACTTCATCGAGAGCGGCGAGTGGGATGATCTGCTCGCGAACGCAGAGCGGCTGCTGCACGTGCAGTCCGCCGCGTTCGCCGACTCCGGCGTCGGCGGTGCCATCCGCTCGATCCTCTCCGAGGAGTTCGCCGCCGAGCTGCCGGATGGCTTCGGCCCGGGCACGCTCCCCGTCGCGGGAGACGCGCAGCCCGACGGCACCGTTCGCTGGGCCGGCGCCGACGTCGTCTTCGGGCCGCTCGTCGAAGCGGGCAACCCCCTCGCCTTGCGCTTCGAGCTGCGCGACCTCCACCTCGTGCGCCGCGTCGAGCGTGACGGCGACGGGGCAGACGCCCGCGTCACGGGCGTCACCGTCGAAGACCTCCGCACCGGAGAGACGAGCTTCTTCCCCGCAGATGCCGTCGTCGTCGCGGCCGACGCGTTCCGCTCCCCGCAGCTCCTCTGGGCCTCCGGCATCCGCCCCGCCGCCCTCGGCCGCTACCTCACCGAGCACCCCGTCGTCATCTCGACCGTCGCCCTCGACCCCGCCGGCATGAGCCGCTTCGCCACCGACGCCGACCTCGAGGAGGAGCTCGCCCGCCGAGCCCTCAACCCGGCCGACCCCGTGGGCGCCGTCAACCGCATCCCCTTCTCCGAGCCAGACCACCCCTTCTCCCTGCAGGTCATGTACGCCGAGAACCCGCCATTCCCGCTCGACCCCGCGCATCCGCACGCCGGCAACCGCTGGGGCTACGTCAACATGGGGTACGGCATGCGCAAGCATCCGCGCGTCGAAGACGGCATCACGTTCCACGACGACGAGCTCGACTACCGCGGCTTCCCCAACATGACCGTCGAGTACGCGCTCACCGACGTCGAGAAGGCGGAGATCGCCGACGGCGAGGCGCACCTGCGCCGTGCCGGTGAAGCGCTCGGCACGTTCATCGCAGAGCCGCGCCTCCTCCCCAACGGCTCGAGCCTCCACTACCAGGGCACGATGCGCGCCGGAGCGAACGACGACGGCACCACCGTCGCCGACCCGTACTCGCGCATCTGGGGCATCGACAACCTCTACGTCGGCGGCAACGCCCTCATCCCCACCGCGACGACCATGAACCCCACCCTCATGAGCGTCGCCATCGCGGTCCGCGGAGCCAGGAAACTCGCGGAAGAACTGGCGTAGACGGTCGGGCGCGGAGCTCCTCGCGAGCCCCGCGCCCGACCGCCGCAGCGGCCCGTCTACGCGATCGGCGCCCGCGTCGTCATCTTGCGCTCCGCATCCAGCGCCGCGTTCTCGGCCTCGAAATCGATCTCCGGCGGCTGGCGACGGAACCCACGCGTCAGGAACGCGAGGTAGACGAGCCCGATCGCGAACCAGCCGAGGCCAACGACGAGGGCGAGGCCCGAGAGGCTCGTCCAGAGCCAGACCGTCATCGCGAAGCCCAGGATGGGCAGCACCCCGTAGGCGAGCACCGCCTTGCCGCCGCGCTCCTTGCGGTCGAAGAGGAAGAACTTCACGACAGACAGGTTGACGAGGGAGAACGCGGCCAGCGCGCCGAAGCTGATGAGCGACGCGATGGTCGCAAGGTCGACGACGAGCGCCAGCAGCGAGACGACGGCGACGAAGAGCGTCGAGCCGATGGGCGTGCGGAAGCGCTCGCTGAACGCTCCGAACAGCCTCTTCGGCAGCACCCCGTCGCGGCCCATGGCGTACAGGATGCGGGAGACGCTCACCTGCGACGCCATGGCCGCGGCCACACAGCCTGCGATGTAGGCGACGAGGAAGAAGATCTCTAGCCACTGGCCCGCCGCGATGCGCATGATCTCGACGGCTGCGGCATCCGGATCGACCATGTCCTGCCAGGCCGGCTGGATGATGTGGCCCGCGTAGGCGACGGCCGTGAAGATGAGCCCGCCGAGCACCGTCGTGATGAGGATCGCGCGCGGCACCGTGCGCCGCGCATCCTTCGCCTCCTCCGACAGCGTCGAGATGGCATCGAAGCCCAGGAACGACAGGGCGATGACCGCGGCACCGCTCGCGAGGGCAGGGATGCTCATCCCCGTGTCGTAGAGCGGCTGCAGCAGAGAAGCGCCAGGGTTGTTCGCCGCGTAGGCGACCGCGACGACCAGGAACACGGCGACGAACACGAGCTGCACCCCGACGAGGAACAGGTTCGCGTTCTTCACGATCGAGATGCCCACGATGTTGAGCGCCGTCACGATGAGGATCGACGCGAGCGTGAACACCCAGATCGGGACCGCCGTGAACTGCGCGTTCAGGTAGATGCCGATGAGGAGGTAGTTGATGAGGGGGAGGAAGAGGTAGTCGAGCATGAGCGTCCACCCCGTCAGGAACCCGACGTGCCCGCCGAACGCCTTCCGGGCATACGTGTACGCGCTGCCCGCGCGGGGGATCTCCCGCACGAGCACGGCGTAGCTGCACGCCGTGAGCAGCATCGCGACGAGGGTGATGAGGTACGCCGCGGGCAGGTGCCCCTCGGTGATGCTCGTGACCTGCCCGTACGTCGTGAAGACCGTGAGCGGGACCATGTAGGCGAGGCCGAAGATGATGAGCGCCGGGATGCCGAGGGTGCGTTTCAGGGTGACGCCCTGGGAGTGCGGGGCTGGGTGTGCGGTCATGGGGTTCCTTGGGGTGAGGGGTCGATCGGGGAGGTCAGAAGGTGCGCTGCCCGTTGCGCCAGGTGCCGAGCACCGTGATGTCGCCGAGCTGCTCAGGGGGGACGGCACGCGGGTCCGCGGAGAGCCAGACGAGGTCGGCGCGAGAGCCAGGCGTGAGGGTGCCCCGCGTGGCTTCGGCTCTCGCCTGGTAGGCGACGGCCGACGTCGCGGCTTCGAGAGCGGCATCGACGGAGATCCGCTCGGCGGGATGCCACCCGCCGAGCGGTGTGCCGTCCGGGTTCTGCCGTGTCACGGCGGTTCGGATGCCCGCGAGCACGTCCGGGCTTGTGACGGGCCAGTCGCTGCCGAAGCTCAGGCGGGCACCGCTCTCGAGCAGCGACCGCATCCGGTAGTGCAGCTCCCGCCCCGGGCCGAGCAGCGGCAGGGTGAGCTGCACCATGACCTCGTCGGCGGTGGCCCACAGCGGCTGGAAGCAGGCGGTCACGTCGAGCTGGGTGAAACGGTCGAGGTCGCTGTCGTCGAGCAGCTGGACGTGGGCGATCGTGATGCGCCTGTCGGCCCCGTCCGGGCGCTCGCGAATGCGCCGCGCCGCGTCGAGGGCCGAACGCACGCCGGCGTCGCCGATCGCGTGCAGGTGCAGGTCGAAGCCGAGCTCGTGTGCGTCGAGCGCCGCCTGCTGCAGCTCGCCGTCGTGCCACACGGGGAGTCCGCGCGTGCATGCATCGGCGTAGTCCTCGAGCAGGTGCGCGGTGTGGTTCTCGATGATGCCGTCGAGGAAGAACTTGACGGTCTGCGCCGTGAGCCCGGGCGCCGCTTCGATGCGGGTGCGGCGCTCGCGGAGAAGCGTCCGCTGCTGCGGCCACGCCTTCGGGTCGGCGCGCTGCGCGAGGTCCGCGTCGACGGAGAGGGCTCCCGCCTCGGCGGCGGTGACCCACACCTCGATGTCCGCTGGCTCGACCCACGCCTCCTGCACCCAGGTGATGCCGAGGGAGGCGAGGACCGCGGTGGATGCGCGCAGTGCCTCGACTCCGTCGGTTACGGGGCGCCGCGGGGCGCGGCCGAGGACACGCTCGACAGCCCCGGACTCGAGGAGCGTGCCAAGCGGGGTGCCGTCCTCCCGGCGCACGAAGACCCCGTCTTCGGGGTCGACCGTGTCTGCCGTGATGCCTGCCGCCTCGAGGGCCGCCGTGTTGCACCACGCGGAGTGGTAGTCCCAGGAGCGCAGCACGACGGGGCGGTCGGGCACCGCGGCATCCAGCCAGGCCGCATCGAAGCTGCCGAGCGGGGCAAGCGTCGAGTCGTAGCTGCCACCGACGATCCAGGTGGCCTCGGGGTGCGCATCCGCCCAGAGCCGCACGCTGTCGACGATGTCGGCGACGCTTCCGGCTCCTCGGATCTGCGGCCCCTGGAGCTCGAGTCCCGCGAAGAGCGGATGCGCGTGGCCGTCTCCGAACGCGGGGCCGAGATACCCGCCGCCGAGGTCGATCTGTTCGGTGCGCCCGGCAGCTGGTGCGCCGTTCGCTGTGACGATCATGCCGTCGTGCACGACGAGGGTCGTCACGTCGGGCGTCCCGTGGGGGACCCCGATCGTGCCGCCAGCGAATTCGATGTGAGGCATCGGTCTCCTTCTCCGTTGAACGAGTGACGTAAACGTACACCGTTCGTTTTCATGACGCTAGAGTGAGAATGCGCAGGATCCGGGCCTCGAAACGAAGCTGTAACACGCTCTTCACGCGAGTGGCAGATACGGGCCCCGGAACCGGCCGCTGAGCCTCGACGCAGCGAAAGGCGGAGACATGGGGCGACCCACAACGAGCATCCTGACGAGAGACGGCATCGTCGACGCTGCCGTGCGCCTCATCGACAGGGAAGGCTCCGAGGCAGTGAGCATGCGCCGCATCGCGTCGCACTTCGGCGTCGCCCCCTCGTCGCTCTACAACCACATCGGCTCGCGCCTCGAGCTCATCGAGGAGGTGCGCACGCGCATCTGCGGCCGCATCGACGGCGAGGCGTTCGACCGGCTGCCGTGGGAGGACGCCGTCCTCGTCTGGGCGCACTCCTACCGCGACGCGTTCGCCGCGCATCCGCGCAGCATTCCCCTTCTCATGTCGTCGCAGGTGCGCTCTCCCGCGATCCTCCGTGTGCACGAGAGCTTCACGAAGGGCGCGCTCGCCGCGGGCTGGCCCGAGGAGGAGATCGTGCGGATGCTCACGGCCTACGAGTCGTTCATCCTCGGCTCGGTGCTCGACATGTCTGGCCCGAGCGTGCTCTTCGACCCTAGCGGTCAGGAGACCGAGGTGCCCGCCTTCGCCTCCGCCGTCGCGCGCGTAACCAAGGAGGGGCTCGACGACCCCGTCGCCGGCCCGGCCTTCGAACTCGGGCTCGCCGCACTCGTGCGCGGCCTGGCGCGGTGAAGACCTCCATCACGCGCGGCGCCGCCCGCATCCATCCACTCGCACTGCACTGATCTGACCGCTCGCCGGTCGCCGACTCGAAGAGGAGTAGCCATGCCCGAATCCAACGCAGGTCTTCCATCGTTCTCTGAGGGCCTGCCGCGCCCGAACATCACCATCGACGAGGTTCGTCGCCTGGCCGGTGAGCTCTACGGGGTCTCCGGCGAGGTGCGCGAGCTCGGCAGTCAGCAGGACCGCAACTTCCTCTTCACCGAGCCCGCCTCGCCCGCGCGGCCTGCCGGCCGTCGGGTGCTCTTCAAGGTCAGCAACAGGGCGGTGCGCCGCGACGAGATCGAGGCGCAGAACGAGGCCATGCGGCGCATGCACGCCGCGGGCCACCCGTCGCCAGCCCCCGTCGCCAGCCTCGCCGGCCTCGACATCGAGACGGCTGACGTCGACGGTGCTCCCCACAGCATCCGCCTCCTGACCTTCGTCGACGGCACGCCGCTCATCGACTTCGAGCACTTCTCGGCGTCGACCATCGCAGCCATGGGCACACTCGTCGGCCAGGTCGTCCAGACGCTCGACGGCTTCGAGCATCCCGGCCTCGACCGCGAGCTCCAGTGGGACCTTCGCGTCGGCGAGCGGCTCGTCGACGAACTCATCGGCCACGTGACCGACCCCGAGCGGCAGGCGCTTGTCCTCGCCGCGCTCGAGGCGACCGCCGCGGCGCTGGCGCCGCTGAAGGACGAGCTGCCTCTGCAGGCCATCCACGGCGATCTCACCGACGACAACCTCGTCGCGACCTCCGGCGTGCTCGGCCGCCCCGAGCTCTCCGGCATCATCGACTTCGGCGATGTGGGCACCGGATGGCGCGTCGCCGAGCTGGCCGTGGCCTGCACGGCCGTGTTCCATCACGACCCCGCGCGACCACTCGCGGTGCTGCCGCTCATCCGCGCCTTCGACGCGGTCGTGCCCCTCACCGACGCCGAGATCGACGCGCTCTGGCCGCTCATCGTGCTCCGCGGCGCGGCGCTTGTCGTCAGCGGGCTGCAGCAGGTCGCCATCGACGATGGCAACGACTACGCCGAGGCAGCCCTCGAACGGGAATGGACGATCTTCGCTGTCCCTGCGGGGTTGGATGCGCGGGCCGCGACGGCCGCCATCCGCCGCGCCCTCGGCCGCGAGGCCGCAGCCGGCCCCAGCTCCTCGTCTGACGGCGGCGCCACGCTCCTCGACGCGGACCTCGCCCGCCGCGCCCGCGTCATCACCCTCGACTACACGAGCACGGCGCTGCGCGATGGCTCCTGGCTCGGCGAAGAAGGGGCCGAGGCGGAAGCGCAGCTGCTCCTGCTCGGCGCCCGCAGCGGCGGAGTCGCAGCGACCCGCTTTGGTGAGGCCCGCCTCACGCGCTCGCTCGGGGTCTCCCACGATGCGCCCGTCAACGTCGCGACCGGGGTGGAGCTGTACAGCGCGAGCGACCTCGCGCTCACGGCGCCCTTCGGCGGGCTCGTCTCCGCGGCCGAAGGCCACGTCACCATCTCCGACGGCGCGCGCACCATCGTCATCGCGGGAGCCCGCGGGCTCACGGAAGCGCGAACGCTGGACGGCGAGAGCGCCGCCGCGCCGGCTCGAGTCGAGTCCGGCGAGTCGTTCGCCGAGATCGCGGGCTGGGCGCAGGTCACGCTCCAGGCGGGCGAGGTCTCCGCTCTGGATGCCGCCGCCGCGCCCCTGCCACGCTTCGTGACGGCCGAGGAGTTCCCGGCCTGGTGCGCCGTATTCGGCGACCCGAGCGAGCTCATCGGGCTCGCTCCGAGCAGCATTGGCGGGGCCGGGGCCGACGAGACGCTCCGCGCGCGCCTCGACGCCTACGCGCCGCTGCAGGGCCACTACTACGCGCATCCGCCGCAGATCGAACGCGGCTGGCGCGAGATGCTCATCGACACCGACGGCCGCCACTACCTCGACATGGTCAACAACGTGACGGCGCTCGGTCACGGGCACCCCGTGCTCGCCGACACGGTGGCCCAGCAGTGGCGCATGCTCAACACCAACTCGCGGTTCAACTACGCGTCGGTCGCCGAGTTCAGCGAGCGCCTCCTCGAGACGCTCCCGGACAGCTTCGACACCGTGCTGCTCGTCAACAGCGGCACCGAGGCCGTCGACCTCGCGCTGCGCCTGACGAAGGCCTACACGGGCCGCGACGACGTGGCCTGCGTCGAGGAGTCGTACCACGGCTGGTCCTACGCCTCGGATGCGGTCTCGACCTCCACCTCCGACAACCCCCTCGCCGCTGAGCTCCGCGCCCCCTGGGTGCACGCCTTCGACGCCCCGAACGCGTACCGCGGCACCCACCGCGGAGCGGACGCCGGCGAGCGCTACGCGGCCGACGCGATCGCCGAGATCGAGCGCCTCGCCGAGGCCGGCACCCCTATCGGAACGTTCATCGCCGAGCCCCGCAACGGCAACGCTGGCGCCATCGAGGTGCCCGCCGGCTACCTCGCCGCGGTCTACGACGCCGTGCGCGCCGGCGGGGGCGCCGTCATCGCCGACGAGGTCCAGGTCGGCTACGGACGCCAGGGCGACGTGTTCTGGGGCTTCGAGCAGCACGCGGGGCCGGGCGGCGATCCGATCGTTCCCGACGTCGTGACCGTCGCGAAGGCCATGGGCAACGGGCATCCGCTCGGTGCCGTCATCACGCGCTCCGAGATCGCGCAGGCCCTCGCCGACCAGGGCACCTTCTTCTCGTCGGCAGGCGGTTCGACGCTCAGCGCGAAGCTCGGCGTCACCGTGCTCGACATCATGCGCGACGACCGCCTGCAGGAGAACGCGCACGAGGTCGGCGGCTACCTCCGGGAGCAGCTGGTGGCGCTCGCCGAACGACAGCCCCTCATCGGCGCGCTGCACGGGCGAGGGCTCTACCAGGGCATCGAGCTCGTGCGCGACCGCGAGACCCTCGAGCCCGCCACGTCCGAGACGCAGGCGCTCTGCGACCGGATGCTCGCCCTCGGCGTCATCGTGCAGCCCACGGGCGACCGCGGGAACGTGCTCAAGGTGAAGCCCCCGCTCTGCTTCACGAAGGAGAGCGCGGACAGGTTCGTGGCGACCCTCGACGAGGTCCTCACGCGCGGCCTCTAGTCGCGGCGCCTCCCGACGCTGGCCTCGTGGCGCTCTTCGGAGCGCTCACTTCCCGCCAGGCGATCACTGCCAGTCGAAGTGCCCCTCCACGCCGCCTCGGAGCGGCACTTCGGCTGGCAGCGATTGCGGCGCGGCGTTTCGACGCGGCGTTCCAGAGCGGCACTCCGGCAGGCGGTGCTTGGCGGTAGGATCTACTCTCGGTGTGCCGGGAAGTCTGGTCGGCGGCCGAGTCGGGATTCGCCGGCCGGTCTCAGACGTCAGGAGAACCATGACTGCACCCGCCACACGACCGACAGGCTTCGCGCGACTGAACGCGTGGATCATGCGCGAGACCACTGGGGGAGCGCTTCTCCTCTTCGCCGCCGCAATCGCCCTCATCTGGGCCAACTCGCCGTGGCGCGGTGGCTACGAGGCGCTCAGCGCGATCACGATCGGGCCCGCCGCCATCCACCTCGACCTGTCGCTCGCCACGTGGGCGGCCGACGGCCTGCTCGCGGTCTTCTTCTTCACCGTGGGCGTGGAGCTGAAGCACGAGTTCGTCTCGGGCAGTCTCCGCAAGCCGAAGGAAGCGGCTGTCCCCGTTCTCGGGGCTGTCGCGGGAATGGCGATGCCGGCCATCTTCTACGTGATCGCGGTGTCCGTCCTCGGCGACACCTCGGCGCTCCACGGTTGGGCGATCCCGACGGCGACGGACATCGCCTTCGCGCTCGGAGTCCTCGCCATCTTCGGGCGAGGGCTTCCACGTGGAGTGCGCACCTTCCTGTTGACGCTCGCCGTCGTCGACGACCTGCTCGCGATCCTCATCATCGCCATCTTCTATACGGCGGGCATCAACCTGCTCGCGCTGCTCGGATCGCTCGTCGCCGTCGCCGTCTTCCTGCTGGTCGTCCGCTCCAAGCGGCCTTCCTGGTGGTTGCTGCTGCCGATTGCCCTCGTCGCCTGGGTGCTCATGCACGAGGCAGGCGTGCACGCGACCATCGCGGGAGTGCTCCTCGGCTTCTGCGTGCCGTCCAAGAAGATCCACGGTGAAGCCGATTCGCGCACGCACCGGTTCGGCGACAAGATCGGCCCGTTCTCCTCGGGCTTCGCACTGCCCGTCTTCGCGTTCTTCGCCGCCGGAGTGAACATCGTGGATGGAGATGGGCTCGGGGCGGTGCTCTCCCAGCCCGTGTTCGTGGCGATCGCAGCGGCGCTCGTGCTCGGAAAGCTCATCGGCGTGCTCGGCATGACCGCACTCGTCGTGAAGCTCACACCGCTCCGCCTCCCCGACGCGATCGGCGTCAGGGACCTGCTCCCAGTGGGCTTCCTCACCGGCATCGGCTTCACGGTCTCCCTGCTCATCGCCGAGCTGTCGTTCCCCGACTCGGAGCACACGGCGGCTGCGAAGCTCGCGGTGCTCGGCGGCAGCCTCCTCGCGGCGGTGCTGGCCGCGATCACCCTGCGCCACGACGCGAAGCGCGCTCGCAACGACGACATGAACGAGGACGGTATCCCCGACATCGACCGGACGCCGATCGGAAGCGAAGCCGACGAGTCCGCCATCGACGCGCAGGTCGACGGGCGTGATGCACAGCCGCACACCAAGGAGAGCTGACCGCAGAGCTCCGAGGAGAGACAGGTCGGGCCCGCATCCACGTGACAGTGGATGCGGGCCCGGCCTCGTCACCAACGACTCTCGGGATGGGTTTCGCGCTTCGGGATGGGAAGCTACCCATCCCGAAGCGCGAAACCCATCCCGAGAAATCGTGCGGGCCGGGCGCGGAGGCGTTGACCTCCGCACCCGGCGGTCGTGGACTAGTGCGCCATCTCGCCCTGGAGCGATGCGGCGACCGGCACGTCGGCGTCGACGGGCGCCTTGCGTACCCACTTCTTGAGGGCGACGACGGTGAGCGCCGAGATGACCATGCCGATGATGATGGCGAGGACGAACCAGAGCAGGTTGCCGATGGCGAAGAACACGAAGATTCCGCCGTGGGGTGCCTGCGAGGTGACGCCCATGGCCATGGTGATGGCGCCCGTTGCCGCGCCGCCGAGCATGCTGGCAGGGATCACGCGCAGCGGGTCGGCTGCGGCGAACGGGATGGCGCCTTCGGAGATGAAGGCGGCACCGAGCAGCCAGGCCGCGCGACCGTTCTCCTTCTCCACGGGGGAGAAGAGGCGGGGCGCGATGGACGTTGCGAGTGCCATGGCGAGCGGCGGGACCATACCGGCGGCCATGACGGTTGCCATGATCATCCACGGTGCCTGGTTGTCGAACGAACCCGCACCGAGGCCGGCGACGGCGAACGCGTAGGCGACCTTGTTGACGGGGCCTCCGAGGTCGAAGCACATCATGGTGCCGAGGATGATGCCGAGGAGGACCGCGCTTGCGCCGGTGAGGCCCGTGAGCCAGCTGTTGAGGCCGTTCGTGAGGGCTGCGATGGGTCCGCCGAGGAGGATGACCATGAGTCCGGAGGCGATGATGGAGGCGATCAGCGGGATGATGACGACGGGCATGAGGCCGCGCATCCACCGCGGTACGTTCCACGAGCCGATCCAGTAGGCCGCGCCACCTGCGATGAGGCCACCGACGATGCCGCCGATGAAGCCGGCGCCCATGATGCCTGCGACGGCACCGGCGACGAATCCGGGTGCGATACCTGGCCGGTCCGCGATGGCGTAGGCGATGTAGCCGGCGAGGGCTGGTACGAGGAAGCCCATCGAGGCCTGCCCGATGGCGGATGCGACGGCGCCGAGGTAGACGAGGAGGCCCGAGCGGGTTGCCTCGTCTGGGGGCAGGTTGAAGAGGGAGTTCTGCAGGATGATGTCCGTGTTGCGGCCATCGCTGACGATGTCGTAGCCGCCGAGGAGGAATCCGAGGGCGATGAGGAGGCCACCACCTGCGACGAACGGGATCATGTAGCTGACGCCGGTGAGCAGCCAGCGCTTGATGCGGGCGCCGACGCTCTCGTTTGCGGTGTTCTCGGAGGCTTCGCTGGAGTCCGCTGCGGGGACGCGCTTCGCGTTCGGGTCCTTGGCAGCGGCGACGGCTTCGTTGAGCAGCTCGTCCGGGTGGTCGATGCCGCGCTTCACGGGCGACTGCACGACGGGCTTGCCGGCGAACCGGCCGCGGTCGCGCACGTCGACGTCGTTGGCGAAGATGACGGCATCGGCGCGCTTGATGATGGCGGGGTCGAGGGGGGTGACCTTCGAGGAACCCTGCGGCTCGACGTAGAACTCGATGCCCATCTCCTTGGCCTTCGCCGTGAGCGCATCCGCCGACATGAAGGTGTGGGCGATGCCGGTGGCGCAGGAGGTGACGGCGACGATGACGGGGCCGGTCGATGCGCCGCTCGTGGCGGGGGTTGCCTGTGCGGCCGCTGGCTTCTCTTCCTCTGGCTCGAGTGCTTTCTCGACGATCGCGACGATCTCTTCCGGGGTGGTCGCGGCGCGGAGCGAGTCGTTGAACTCGGGAACCATGAGGGAGCGGGCGAGCTTCGAGAGCATCTGGAGGTGCTCGTCGTGGGCGCCATCCGGGGCCGCGATGAAGAAGACGAGGTCGCTTGGGCCGTCGTGAGCGCCGAAGTCGACGCCTGGCGTGAGGCGCGACATGGCGAGCGTGGCCTCGGTGACGGCGCCGGAGCGGCAGTGGGGGATGGCGATGCCGCCGGGGACGCCTGTGGCGCCCTGCTCTTCGCGGGCGAGGGCGTCGGCGGCGAGCGCCGCGGCGTCGGTCGCGCGGCCTTGCGAGACGACGCGTTCGGCCAGGTTGCGGATGACATCGGTCTTGTCCGCACCCAGGTCGACGTCGAGGGCGACGAGCCCTGGCGTGATGTAGGTGGTCATGATGCGTTCTCCTTGGTGCTGCTTGCGAGGTGGGTGATGCGGACGAGGTCCGGTCGTGTCTGTTCTGGGGAGGGGACGCCGCTGCCCGGCAGGGAAGCGGCGGCGCTTCCGTGGGCGACGGCTTGGGCGAGGGCGCGTTCGGGGGCTGCCCCGGTGACGCTCGCGAGCAGGTAGCCGGCGAGCGACGAGTCGCCCGCTCCGACGGTGCTGCGCACGCGAGTGGGTGGCGGGGCGGCGAAGAGGCTTGTCGTGGCGTCACGGTAGATGGCGCCTGCTCCGCCGAGGGTGGCGAGGACGGCGTCGGCTCCGTGCTCGAGAGCCCAGCCTGCTGCGTCGGCAGCGAGCTGCGGGTCGGCTTCGAGGGCGTCCCCGTCGGCGATGCCGCTCAGCTCGGCGAGCTCGAAGGCATTCGGCTTGATGAGCTGCACGCGGGTTCCGGATGCGAGGAGCGCTTTGAGCGGTGCGTCGGAGCTGTCGACGGCGACGCTGGGTGCGGCCTCGCCGAGCTCTGCGCGAACCGCCTCGATGAGGGCCGCGTAGAAGGAGGAGTCGAGGCCGAGTGGCAGGGAGCCGGCGAGGACAAGCCATTCGGCGTCGCGGGATGCTGCGATGACGGCTGCGACGAGGGCGTCTGCTTCGTCTGCGGTGAGGTGGGGCCCTGGCTCGTTGAGCTTGGTGGTGGTTCCGTCCCCCTCGGTGATGGCGAAGTTGGTGCGAACTCTGCCTTCGATGCGCACGGGCAGCATCCGCAGTCCTTCGGCTTCGACGAGGTGCGTGAAGTCGTCATCGGCGGAGGCTGGGAAGACGGCGAGGTTGTCGAGCTTGGAGGCGCGGAGGGCGCGGGACACGTTGATGCCCTTGCCGCCGGCCTGCGATTCGCTGCCGGTGAGGCGCTGGACGTCGCCGCGAGCGAGCTCGTGGGGGAGGGCGAGGGTTCTGTCGATTGCCGGGTTGGCGGTGACGGTGACGATCATGCGAGCACTGCTTCCACGTCGTTCTCGGTGAGCGCGGCGGCGAGTGCCGTTCGCGGGGGCTGGTCGGTGACCAGTGCATCGACGCTGGAGAGCGGTGCGATGTGGGTGAGGGCGTCTTGGTCGAACTTGGAGGCGTCGACGGCCACGACGACGCGTCTGGCGCCTCGGCACATGGCGGATTTCACGGCTGCTTCGTCGGGGTCCGGGGTGCTGAGCCCGAATTCGGCGCTGATGCCGTTGGTGCCGATGAAGGCGAGGTCTGGGCGGAGCGCGGCGAGCTGCGTGAGGGCGCTGGGGCCGACGGCGGCGCTGGTGAGGCCTCGCACGCGTCCGCCGATGGCGATCGTGGTGAGTTCGCTGCGTGCGGCGAGGAGAGCGAGGATGGGGAGCGAGTTGCTGATGACCTGCAGCTTGGCGAGTTCGTCGGCGGGGCGTCGGACGAGGGCGGCGGCGATCTCGGCGGTTGTCGTTCCGGCATCGATGAGGATGGACCCGTTAAAGCCGCGGGGGATGAGCCGCTCTGCGGCTTCGCCGATGCGGACCTTCGCGTCGTGGTTGAGGGGCTGGCGTTCGGCGACTGCGGTTTCGGCGAGGCTACCGAGGGAGTTGCCGACGGCGCCGCCGTGGACCCGCCTGACGAGGCTCTCCAGCTCGAGCTGGTCGAGGTCTCGGCGGATCGTCTCGGGGGTGACGTCGAGGTCGCTCGCGAGTTCTCGCACGGCGACTTTCCCGTGCTGCGTGATGCGTTCGAGGATGAGCGCGTGCCGCTCCGTTGCGTACATGGATGCTCCTGTGCGATCCGGGTGTTGGTTCTGGTGGAGAGCGTACGCGGCAAACGGACGTAAAACAAGAGAAGCAAAGATAAACACAGAAAGGCGCCGGAAGCCCGGCGTTGCTACGCTCCAGGGCGTGCCAGAACTCGACGATGCTCAGACCGTTCACGACGCCGACCAGTTCACTCCCGATGAGCTCCGAGCGTTCCTCGACCTCGCGGTGACGGTGGCGACGGAGGCCGCCGAGCTCGTCGCTGCTCGCCGCCTGGAGGGGGTGGCCGTCGCCGACACGAAGTCGTCGTCGGTCGACATCGTCACCGCCTCCGACAGGGAGTCGGAGGCGCACATCCGTCGTCGTCTCGAGGCGCTGCGCCCCGGCGACGGGTTCTTCGGCGAGGAATCGGACGCGTCTGCGAGCACGACGGGGCTCACCTGGGTGGTCGACCCCATCGATGGCACCGTCAACTATCTCTACGGCTACCCCAACTACGCGGTGAGCGTCGCCGTGGTCGTCGGCGACCCGGGGTCGGAGCCCTCGAGCTTCACGACCCTCGCCGCGGCCGTCGTGAACCCGGAGGGGCGCGAGACCTTCACGGCGGTGCGTGGCCAGGGTGCGTGGTGCAACGGCGAGCGACTTGAAGTGGATGCTGCCCCTCCTCTCGAGCTCGCTCTTGTCGGCACGGGGTTCAGCTACTCCGCCCAGCGCCGGGTGCAGCAGGCTGAGCAGTGGATGACACTGTCCGGGCACGTGCGCGACCTGCGCCGTGTGGGGGCCGCTTCCCTCGACCTGTGCAACATCGCGATCAACCGACTGGATGCCTACTACGAGTCGGGGCTGAACCCCTGGGATCATGCCGGTGCTGCTCTGGTTGCCCGTGAGGCGGGTGCAGTTGTCGTGGGTGAGGGGCTCGGGCGCGAGGGGCGGCGGCTGATCATCGCCGCGAGGCCGGGTCTGGAGCAGGAGCTCGTTCGCTACGTCAAGGTCCTGACGGACGAGTAGCGCTGCCCCTCGCGGGCGGCTCCTGACGGCTCGGCGTGGTTGGTAACGGCTCAGGCTGGGTTCGGCTCGCCCGGGTGTGGGGTGAATTCAGACGCGATCGAGGACGCCTCCTCCTGTCCGTCTCCCGCGTGTTTCCGGGCGAGGCGGCCCGAGTCGCAGCCGTCTCGACCGGGCGAGGCCGAGGAGGATTCCCTGGAGACCTTGAAGTTTCCGTGACCTGCGCGTTACTATTTACCAGTTCGTTATAAACCGCGGTAAGGATATGAATCGTTGACTTCCCTTCTCACATCGGGCCAGGAGCAGGCTCTGCCGGCGCCCATGACCCGTCGAGAACTCCGCGAAGCAGAGCGTCTCGCATCGCTCGCGACCATCGCACCGGCGGCAACTCCCGAAGCCTTCAGCTCGCGCCGCGCTCGGCGTGAGGCGGAGCGCACGACGGCTCCCGTCGCCTCGGCCCCAGTCATAACGGCAGCGCTCGCACCGAAGATCGTCTCGGCTGGCCAGGCCGAGACTGCTCCGGTCGTCTCCGCACCAGCCCCGGCCCCGGCGTCCATCTCCACGCCGAGCATCGCCGAGGTTGCCCAGATCCGCTCGGACGACACCGAGTCGACGGCACGCATCGAGCGAGCCTCGGTCGCGGTGCTCGAGGTTCCGCTGAGCTTCGCTCGCAACGAAGAGGCGCTCCGTCCCGAGGTCGACAGCAAGACGGGCCGTCGCGGACTCGTTCGCGTCAAGAACTCGGAGAAGTCGCACAAGAAGCGCGGCGCGCTCCTTCGCGGCGCAGCTGGCGTCACGGCGCTCGGCTTCGCCGCCACCATCGCCGTCGTCTCGACGATGCCCGCGAACGCCACCTCCACGCAGGAAGATCAGGTCGCAGGCGACAGCTCAGCAGCGCTCGCCGACGCCGTCTCCTCGGTCCCCGGCCAGACCCTCACGGTCGCCGGCGGCGAAGCCACCACGGTCGAGCGCGAAGACGCCTACGCCGTCACGACCATGGGGTCGGCCACGGCGGCCAACCTCATGAGCCTCGTCGACCGCGGCACGTACAAGAACGACCTGTCCTCGACGGTCCAGTGGCCCTTCCCGGTCGGCGTCGCCATCACCGACGACTTCGGTCCTCGCGTCTCGCCCGGCGGCATCGGCAGCACGAACCACATGGGCATCGACTTCGCACCTGCGCAGGGCACGCCGATCGGCGCGATCGCCGGTGGCACGGTCACGAGCGTCACCCCGACCGACAACGGCGGACTCGGCGTGCACGTCATCGTGCAGCACGTCATCAACGGCCAGAGCTACGAGAGCGTCTACGGCCACATGCTGACCGGCTCCATCGGCGTCAAGGTCGGCGACGTCGTCAAGGTCGGCGACGAGCTCGGCAAGGTCGGCAACACGGGCGCATCCACTGGCCCTCACCTGCACCTCGAGGTGCACACGGCGGATGGCAACAAGATCGACCCGATCGCCTTCCTCACGCAGTTCAACAACGTTTCCACGGTCGTCACGATGCCCGGCGAGAGCGCGGGCGCGTAACACGCGGCACACCACGAGGGTGGTGTTCTCACGGGGTTCCGTGAGGTGCTATCCTCATCTGGTGCCATTCCGAGCCACAAGCTCGATTGGCATCTTGCCCCGATAGCTCAGTGGTAGAGCACTTCCATGGTAAGGAAGGGGTCGTCGGTTCAAACCCGACTCGGGGCTCTGATCTTGGGTGCGAAAGCATCCTCGACACCCATGGCTGGGTAGCTCAGTTGGTGAGAGCGCACGACTCATAATCGTGAGGTCGAGAGTTCGAATCTCTCTCCAGCTACAGATCAAGACCCGGTTGCCATTCTGGCCACCGGGTCTTCTGCATTCCGGATGCTCCTCTGGGCCCCGGTCGCTCTTCTGCATTCCGGCATGGTCCTCTAGGTTCGGGGCGGCATAGGCTTGTCTGGCCGAGCCCCCTCTCGGCGGAATCATCGTGAGGTCACATGCCAGAACGCTCGTCCACTCCCAAGATCGCCTTCCTCGATGTCGACGGCACGATCCTCGACCACGGTCGCCGGATAGCGCCCTCCACCGTTCGCGCGATTCGGGAGGCTCGCGCCGCTGGCCACCTCGTCTACCTGTGCACGGGGCGAGCAGCGGGGCACATCCCTGAGTCGGTTCTCGAGATCGGCTTCGACGGTGCCGTGACGAACGGGGGTGCGTTCGCCAAGGTGGGTGACGTTCTCGTGCACGGGGAGACCATGCCGAGGGCAGAGCTCGACGCGCTGCTCGCGCACTTCGAGGAGTACGAGCTCCACTACCTCCTGCAGACCAACCGGCGGGTGTACGCCTCGGCGCGTACTCGAGCTGCCATCCAGGAGCACCTTGCGGCTGCCCGCGTCGACAAGTCGGAGCCGCAGACGGCGCCGCAGGCCGGCTTCTCTGCAGAGCCGATCGAGGACGCCCCGCTCGACGAGATCGCGAAGGCCGTCTTCTTCACCGAGGAAGCCGGTGCTGTGGAGCGTGCGCGGCAGGAGTTCGGCGAGCGATTCCACATCGTGCGCGGGAGCATGCCCCTGCCTGGTGGTTCGGATGGCGAGATCGGGTTGCACGGAACGACGAAGGGCGCCGCGATCGAGAAGGTGCTCGAGCACCTCGGGCTCGACCGTGCTGATGCGATCGGCATCGGCGACAGCTGGAACGATGTCGAGATGTTCGAGGTGTGCGGCGTCGGAATCGCGATGGGCAACGCAGCCCTTGAGCTGCAGGAGCTCGCGGACGAAGTCACATCGACGGTGCTGGAGAACGGCATCTTCGACGCGTTTGCACGCCACGGGCTCGTGACGGCGGATGCGGCTGCCCTGAGCTGAGTTTCACTCAGGCAGGCGGGCGCGTCCCTCCTCACGTCAGGGTGCGCCGGCCGGGATAGTCGATCCGGGCGACGACTGGCCGTTCCAACGGGGGCCCGCCCTCCGGGGCAGGCCGAAGCGAGGCGGGCACCGCATGCCGGCTCAGCACTCGACCGCCGAGTCAACGTCCCTCCTGGTGTGCGACACGCCCGGGTTGCGCCCTGGTTTGACCCCAGGATCGGCGCGAGGGTAAGTTACACAGGTTGCTTCCGAGCGGCCGGAAAATCGGCTTGAAGGAGCACAACGAAACTGAACATCAGGACCTGGAATGTCCAGTGGCAATTGCGAATCTCGCACAGCCCAAGTTGACAAGGTTCCAAACCTGATGTAGGTTAGAGAGGTTGCTCTCGGGAGAAGGTCGAACAGGCCGGAAACGAGAAGCGTCCGATTCTTGAGAACTCAACAGCGTGCACTATGTCAAATGCCAATTTGATCCCGTGCCTCTTCCTTTGGAAGGGGTAAGGATTCCTTTTGGAAACATATTTGGACAATACAAGTCAGTACTGAACTTTCGGGTTTGGTGTTGTTTTGTTTTTTGTCAGTTTCAAACTTGTCATCGCACTTCGGTGTGGTGGCGTGATGTTTACCGGCGAGCCTTTGGGTTTGTTTGGTTGTTATTCATTTACGGAGAGTTTGATCCTGGCTCAGGACGAACGCTGGCGGCGTGCTTAACACATGCAAGTCG
>NZ_LR733196.1:0-92435 GCF_902506465.1 Pseudoclavibacter sp. 8L
TCAGGGGTGCGTTAGCGTGGGTCACGAAAACCTCCGTGTTGCGATGCGAGTGTGGTAACCCACATCCTCACGGAGGTTTTCGCTTCCCTCAAACCATCAAACGTTCACAACGTCCCAGGTCAATACACCTAGCGGCGTCGGAAGTCGCCGGCGACGGGGCAGTCGAACGGGTCGCGAGCGTGCAGCCCCACCCGGTTGAGGTACTCGATCACGATGCGGTACGACTCCAGGAGCGAGGTCTCCGTGTACGGCACGTCCTGCTCTTCACAGTAGGCGCGCACGATCTCGCGAGCGCGGGCGAGGTGCGGCCTCGGCATGCTCGGGAAGAGGTGGTGCTCGATCTGGTAGTTGAGTCCGCCCATGAGCGCACTGGCCCACCAGCCGCCCCGCACGTTGCGGGAGGTGAGGACCTGCCTGCTGAAGAAATCGAGCTTCACGTCGGCGGGGATGAGCGGCATTCCCTTGTGGTTGGGCGCAAACGACGCCCCCATGTACACCCCGAAGACCGCCATCTGCACGGCGACGAACGCGACCGCGAGACCAAACGGGAGCATCCAGAAGATCGCGCCGAGGTAGATCGCGAAGCGGACCGCGATCATCGTCAGCTCCACCCACCGACCCGTGATCTTCTCCCGGGAGAAGAGCGATTTGATGGACCGGAAGTGGAGGTTGTAGCCCTCGAAGGTGAGCAGCGGGAAGAACAGGTAGCCCTGCTTGCGGGTGATCAGTGCCAGCAGGCCCCGTTGCTCGCTCGCCGACTCCTCCGTGAAGGAGATCGTGTCGAAGTCGATGTCGGGATCCTTCCCCTTCTTGTTGGGGTTGGCGTGATGACGCGTGTGCTTCGTCATCCACCAGCTGTAGCTCATCCCGACGATGCCGGCCGCGAGGAAACGACCGAGCCGGTCGTTCGCCCGCCCCGAGGTCAGGACCTGGCGGTGGGAGGCTTCGTGAGCGAGGAACGCGAACTGCGTGAAGATGACCCCGAGGGCGGCAGCGATGAGCAGCTGGAACCAGCTGTCTCCGAGCAGGATGAAACCGGCGATCGCAGCGGCGAGCGCGACGAGAAGGCCTGCCGCGAGGGCGCCGTAGAACCCGAGCGTGCGATCGAGGAGTCCCTGCCCACGGATCGCCTTCGAGACTGCGCCATAGCTCTGCGTGATCCGGGGAGTCTTCTCTCCCTTGGTCGTCCGGCGGACTGCGCCGTAGTTGCTTGGGGTGAGTTCTGACTCGGGCGACTGCACGGCCGGCTCCTTGCTCGGTCGGCACGAGGTGTCAGGCGACCCTCGTGACATGGCTGGCAATTCCGAGCAAGGATCGTAGTCGAACGGCAATTGCAGAGCTAACCGGTGCGGCTTTCTTGTCGCCGACAGTGGACTTCGCTGCGGGGGCAGCGCCGCCGTCCGAGGCGCGTCCTACGTCAGCGGCCTCGTGTGTCGGAGCTCGACGAGCGCGCGAGCGCTGCCCTCGTCCGCGATCTTGCTGGCGCCGTCCGGATGCCAACCCTGTCGCTCGTAGAAGCCGATCGCCCGCTCGTTGCCCGACAGCACCCACACGTAGGCGTTCGCGTGGCCGGCCGTGCGGAGTTCTTGTTCGACGCGACGGATGAGCGAAGCGCCGACCCCCGTCGACCAGTGGTCTGGATGCACGTACAGGCCGCCCAGCTCCCCTCGGTGCCCTTCGTCGGGGTCTCTCCCAGGCCCGAACGCGGCCCAGCCGACGATGCGTTCCCCGTCCTCGGCGACGAGCAGTCGATGCGGGCGCGCGGCGTCGAGGTCCGTCGGATCACCGCGCAGCGAGGCGGCGATCCACCGCGTCCAGCCGGCGGTGCGCTGCTCGACGCTCAGGGCAGCCAGCACCTCCGAGGGGATGAGACCCGCGTACGCCGCCCGCCACGAGTCGACGTGTACGACGGCAACTCCCCGCGCGTCAGCTTCGGTCGCCCAACGCAGAATGCTGCCTGTCATGCGCTCACGCTATCGCTGATCGGGTCACCGGTTCCGAGGGGACGCTCCGCGAGCGTGCCCGGCCAGATAGGTGTGGCCCACCCAGGAAATCCTGCGCAAACGAACCACCGCGGACCGTGCGCTTCTCAGGCCCTCCAGACGTCGACATCGCGCCAATCGCCGGGAAAGCCCATCTCACTGACATCCCGCCCGGGCAGCGCCGCGAACCCGCGCTCGACTTCCGACGCGACCTTGAGTGCCCAATTCGAGTCGGGCGCGGCAGCTGTCAAGATCTGCGCGATGACCGCGAGTGCTCCGTAGAGATCTTCGCTCTGTCCAGGAGGAAGGCTCTCCAATTCTTCGATCGTCCTCATCGCCCCTGTCGCAGCCGGGACGAGGGAGCGGTTCCAAAGGCGTCCATGATGGGCAGAGATATTGCGAACAACCGTCAGCTGCTCGAGCCACCGGGCGAACGGATGATGCTTGACGGCTTTGCCGCGTTGCCTCTGCGATAACCGGTCAAGTCGGAGACAAATACCCATGCCTTCAGCCACATCGAACTGGTCTGTTGCGCGCATTCCGTCATAGAGCATCGATACGTCCGAGAAGTCGAGGACCTCAACGAGCACCCAGATGGGAATCACCCCAGCATGATTCTGCATGTGATGGTTGATGAACATCGATCTGCGGGCCGCCCGCTTCACCCGTTCGTGCGTCTTGTCGACCCACGACGAGTGGTTGAAGGCATCCCGAAACAAGGACTTGTCCTCGTAGGACAAGGGGCCGTAGCGCCCGAGGACGTAGCTGACCTGACTGCGGAGTGCTACTTCGACCCGCTCGAGCCCGACATGCACGAGAGAGCGAAGTTTGCGGTCAAACTCGTACAGTGCCGCAACCTCTGAGAATTTGGTCCCCGGTCGGAACTGATCGGATCGTGAGGGCGCGCCCTCAGCGGTTGTCTCGAGTCGACGCGACGTGTACCAGTACCCGCTCAACCGGTAGTAGTTGGTCGACTTCAGCCACTGCTCGGGGTTGCCGTCGAGCTCCATGCCCCGGCTCTCGAGGAGCTGAGCCTGCTCTCCGATCGTGAGGTACTTCTTCGGTGAAGGTGACACGCTCGGCATCCTCTCGGACAAAAAAATCCAGCCCACACCGGTGGACCGGGCGGGCTGAACGATTGCCCCTAACTTAGCAGGGTTTGGCAGGGTCTGAGGGACACGGCAGGGAGGCGCAAGCGCCCAGATTCGTGAGACCCGTGGGTTCCGAATCGTCCCGATGGTGGGGCGCTCAGCGCACCACGCCGCAGGCGGTGACCACGCGAAGCAGGACCTGGCCTTCGGCTCCTGCTGGGTAGCTCAGGAGGTACGGGCCGGTTTCTTCCTCGATCAGGGTGTGTGCGCCTGTCGCCGGCCAGGTCGAGCCGTCGGCATACTCGACGGTCTCGCTCGCGGTGCCTGTGGAGGTCACGGCGTCGCCGTACTCCTGTTGAAGTTCCGTGATGGTGCTCGCGAGGTCAGTGGACGAGAACGTCGTCGCCCACACCCAGCGGCCGATTCCGGGTTCCTCGCCGCTGCAGGCGAAGACGTTGGGGTCGGCTTCGACGAGCCCGGTCGTTTCGGGGAACTCCGCGATCATCCCCTCGGCGACCTCCTTCGAGGCGTCGCGCACCTCGTTGATGGAGAGCTCGAACTTCGGCGGCTCCCGTTCCGCTGGTGCGGTGGGCGAGCATCCAACGAGTGCTGCGAGCGCGAGGGGAACCAGCAGTGCTGGGGTGAATCGACGGGGGCGCATACCGCCATTCTCCTGCAGGATGAGGGTCACGGCTCGCCGGGGGGAGCTGTCGAGCTGGCACGGCCTGGGGCCGGCGCAAGGGCTCTACCGCTGGCTGGGCACTGCCCACCGGCGGCGGAGGTAGTCGGCGACGAAGATGTTGCCGAGGAGCGGCAGCACAGCGAAGATGACCACGCCGACGACCCACGCGTCTGTCCCGCGGAACGCGAAGATGCCGATGGTGGAGACGGCGATCACGGCGACAGACGCCAGGATGCCGTTCCTGCGCACCCGCGACGACCAGTGCTGGCTCGCGCCGATCATGATGAGTCCGGCCACCCAGCCGAGCACCGGCACCAGGTACCAGCCGGCGATGAGGGCGATGGACATGATGATCGGGTAGGCGCGGCTCGGCCCGGGCGCTTCGAGCGAGGGTGTCTCCGCCATGGCGTCGGCTGCGATCGTGCTCGGCGCCCCGAGCTCCCGGATGCGGGCTCGAGTCTCGTCGGCGTCGAGACCGCGGAGCGTGTCCGCGATGTCGTTGAGCACCTCGTCCCGGACCTGGGGCACCCCGTCGCGGAGCGCTGCTTGGAGCTCCTTCAGGTAGCTGCCTGCGATTTCGTTCTGCGATTCGAAAGGCTTCATCGGTCTCCTGCTTCCGTCTGGTCGCGTGAGCGGATGCTGTCGCTCGCGGTCGTGGTGGTGGTCGTTCGTGATTGTGTGACTTCCTCCACGGCGGAAGCGAACGGCGCCCACTGGGACCTGAACTGCTCCAGCTCGGCGTGTCCCTGACTGGTGATGGCGTAGTACTTCCGGGGTCGCGCCGAGTCGGAGTCGTCGGCGTGCGCGGCGATCAGCTCGCGCTCGCGCAGTCGAGTCATCAACGGGTAGAGCGTTCCGATGCTGCCGATGAGCCCGAGGGAGACCAGTCGTTCTGAGATCAGCCACCCGTACATGGGCCCCTGTTGGAGGAGTCCGAGTACGCAGTACTCGACGACGCCCTTGCGGAGTTGCGCACCGACTGAGGTTGTCATGCATTGCACTTTACTTTGTAATGCAAGGTATTGCAAAGCATGTTGTCTGATGCAGACGCCCCGGACCGCAGGAACGTGGTCAGCGCAGTTCGCGCGCCCGATAGAAGCGTGCAGCGAGACCGGTGCCCACGGTGATGCCGATGATGCCGATGGCGGCGCACGCCGCGACGATTCCCTCGAGGGGCAGGGTCGAGAACGTGTCGTCGCCGAGGACGCCGGTGGCCTGGCCCACCCAAGCTCCGCCCGCGATGACGGCCACCGGGGCGTAGACCATGAAGCGTCCACGGGTGTAGCCGACACGGAAGAGCACGGGGAGCTGCACGCCGACCGCCAGGCCGATGATCGCGAACGCCGCCGCGTAGTTCACGAGGAGCAGCTCGGGCGCGAGGTCGCGGTTGCGCACCCACGCCATGACGAAGGTCACTGCTGTCGCGACGGCCACCGCGGCGAGGCCGTAGAGCAGCACGGAGATCGCGCGCCCGACGACGACTGCGCCCCGCGAGATCGGGAGCACCCCGTACAGCGTGTCGAGTCGATCGCGTTCGTCACCCAGGAACGGGGCGGACAGGATCAGGGATGTGACGAGGGCGGATGCGGCGATCGCCATCCCCGGTAGCGGGAGCACGATGCCGACCAGGGCGATGAACGCGAGCAGCAGCAGCGTCTGCTTCTTGACGGCCCAGGACATCAGGTCGAATCGAGTGAATGCGAGCGTCATGCTGTTGCCTCCTCGTGTGCGGCGGCCAGGTGGATGATGATGTCGTCGATGGTCGCCTCGTCGATCACGACCTCGGGCCCGTACTGTGGGGAGTCGTCGACGCGGATGAGCGCGGACCACCCCTGGCCGGTGTGCTGGGGGCCGAGTGCGCTCGCGGGCACTATGCCTGTGCCGCGCGCGATGGCGTAGCTCTCCTTGACGTCGGGGAGTGGGCCTCGGCGCGCGATGCGCCCGCCCACGAGCACGATGAGGTCATCGGCGAGCTCGTCGAGGTCGGTCGTGATGTGCGTCGAGAACAGCACCGCGTGCTGCGGGTCGACCATGAACTCGCGGATCACGTCGGTGATCTCCCGGCGCGATGCCGGATCGAGTCCGCTTGAGGGCTCGTCGAGGATGAGGAGCTCCGGCTGCTGTGCGAGGGCGCACGAGAGCGCGAGCTTCACGCCCTGGCCGCGGGAGAGCTCGCCGACTCGTCGCTTCTCGGGGATGCTGAACCGGTCGAGCAGCTGCGCGAAGCGAGCATGATCCCACCTCGGGTAGAACGGTGCGAGCCTTCTGCCGAGCGACGTCACGCGCCAGTCCTCGGCGGCTGTCGGCCGGTCGAGGACGATGCCCGTCTTTGCGAGGGCCGTGCTCGCTCCAGCTGGGCCCCCGAAGACCTCGATGCGTCCCGCGTCAGGGGCGATCAGGCCGAGTAGGGAGCGGATGATGGTGGTCTTTCCGGCTCCGTTCGGGCCGACGAGCCCGACCACGGAACCGCGCGGGATGCTGAATGAGATGTCCTCGACCGTGAAGTCGGGTCGAGTGATGCGCAGGTCTGAGATCTGCGCTGCGTCGTCAGTCATTGTTCCTCCAAGCCTCATCAAGGCGTCGGTGCATTTCGTCGATGTCGATGTGGGCGCTTCGAGCTGCGATGAGCAGCTCGTGCAGTGCGGCGGCGACTCGTTCCTCCAGGGCTCCGGAGGCGATCGTGGGGTCGACCTCCAGCACGACGAATCCGCGGCCGTGCTCGTTGCGGACCAGGCCCTCGTGGACGAGGTCGTTGTACGCGCGAGTCACGGTGATGACACTCACTCGGAGGTCTGCCGCCAACTGGCGCAGTGAAGGCAACGTCTCGCCTGCCGCGGCATCTCCGGACAGGATCGCCGACCGTACCTGCGTCTTGATCTGTTCGTAGATGGGCAACGAGGCGCTCGTTGAAATCAGTACTTTCCGCATGCGAACTCCACTGTACATAAACACCATAACACCAGAACAGTTCTCATTCTAGACCCCGCCGTCTCCGGCATGACAGACCGGCAAGCCTCTGCCCTCTGCGCTCCGCCCTATGGATGAGGGACCGGTGTTCTCTCTGGCTCGGATCGACTCGAATGTCCTGGATGTGCGCAGGTGGTGTGACGAAGCGCCAGGCAGGGGTTCCTGTCTGGCGCTTCGCTGATTGTGACGAGCGAGGAGTATCCCCGTTTCGGGAGACCCGTGGCTAGCGAGTCGCTCGGATGGGGAGTACAGCTAGTGCACCCAGGAGGGCGACCGCTCCGGCGATGAGAAAGCCTGCGACGTAGTTGGTTCCGACTGCGCCGATGGCGAAAAACAGCGGCGCTACGGCAGGTGCGAGCATCTGCGGGCCACTGGTGGCGATTTGCATGAGTCCCAGGTAGTTGGCCGCCTTCTTCTTGTCGGACAGTACCGTCACCGTCACCGTCACCCGATCGCGAGGTAGAGGCCACGCTCAGCAGCGATGAGGACGGCGCCGATGACGAACTGCGTGAAGGTAGGAGGGGAGAATCCGCGCAGACGTGGACCCGGATGCGACGGCCTCGGATCTGATGGCGCTCGCCGACGGGCTCAATCTTCAATGGCTCATCGACCCATCGATCGGCCCGACGCAGGGACTCGAGGCGGCGATCGACAGGCTGTTCGTCTAGCTGGTCAGCGTTCGAGGACGAGGGCGAGACCCTGGCCGACTCCGATGCAGATGGCGACGACGGCCACTCCACGTCCGCGGCGTGCGAGCTCGTGTGCTGCGCGTCCTACGATGCGTCCGCCGGAAGCGCCTAGGGGGTGTCCGAGGGCGAGTGCGCCGCCGTGTCGATTGACGATCTCGGGATCGAGGTCAGCCCAGAGGCGAAGGCAGGCGAGCGATTGGGCTGCGAAGGCTTCGTTGAGCTCGACGAAGTCGACGTCACTCCATGCGCGGCCGGCGCGCTTCAGAGCTCGGTTCGCCGCCTCGACGGGAGCGACGCCGAAGACGTCCGGGTCGTTCCCGAACGTTCCCCTGCCGGCTATGCGGGCGAGGGGTTCAGTGTCTAGGGCGCCTTCGCGGCCGATGAGCACCGCAGAGGCTCCATCGCTGATGGGGGAGGAGTTCCCCGCTGTCACGGATCCGTCTCGCGAGAAAGCGGGTCTTAGGGTAGCGAGCACTTGCGCCGTCGATTCGTCGCGGATGCTCTCGTCGCGGACCAGGTGGTGCTCTGGGACTTGGACGATCTCGTTCTGGAACACGCCATCACGCCAGGCCTCCGACGCGAGCCGGTGGCTCCGCGCAGCGAACTCATCCTGCTCCTCACGGCTGATGCTGTAGAGCGACGCGAGTTTCTCGGCACTCTCGCCGTTGGAGATGGTCCAGTCATCAGGGAGGCGGGGGTTGACCATGCGCCAGCCGATTGCCGTGTTCCAGAGCGTCTGGTTGGCCATGGAGAACGGTCGTGGCGCTTTCTCGACGACAAACGGGGCGCGGGTCATGGATTCGACTCCGCCCGCGAGGATGAGCTCAGCGTCGCCCGACTCGATGGCGCGGGAGCCGTGGAACACTGCGTCGAGCGATGAGCCGCAGAGACGGTTCACGGTGGTCCCGGTCACGGTCGTCGGGAAGCCGGCAAGGAGCGCCCCGAACCGCGCCACGTCGCGATTGTCTTCACCGGCCTGATTCGCGTCGCCGAAGATCACGTCGTCGATACGTGCGGGGTCGATGTCGGTTCGCTTGACGGTTGCGGCCATGACCACGGCTGCGAGGTCGTCGGCACGGACGTCGGCGAGGCCCCGTCCGTGGCGGCCGAACGGGGTGCGGACTGCGTCGTAGACGAAGCTTGCGGTCATGTGGCTGACTCCTGGTCGGTGGGTGACTCGTGATGGGTGAAGCGCAATCCGGTGAGCTCTTCCAGCTGCGTGACGGTGTTGTCCCCGAACGCCTCTCGAACGGTGAGGCCGTCGGGTGTCACGTCGAAGATCGCGTGGTCTGTGTAGATCCTGGTCACGCAGGCGACTCCGGTGACCGGGTAGGTGCAACTGGAGACGAGCTTCGAGCTGCCGTCCCGTGCCAGCAGGTCCGACATGACGTAGACCGACTTCGCCCCGATCGCGAGGTCCATGGCGCCACCGACGGCGGGAATCGCACCGGGTTTTCCCGTCGACCAGTTGGCGAGGTCGCCGCGTTCTGACACCTGGAAGGCGCCGAGCACGCAGACGTCGAGGTGGCCGCCTCGCATCATGGCGAAGGAATCCGCGTGGTGGAAGTACGAGCTGCCGGGCAGGGCGGTCACCGCCTGCTTGCCGGCGTTGATGAGGTCGGGGTCGATGTGGTCGGCGGCGGGGGCAGGGCCCATGCCGAGCATGCCGTTCTCCGTGTGGAGAATGATCTCCTTGTCCTGCGGCAAGGCATCGGCGACGAGAGTGGGGGCACCTATACCGAGGTTCACGACGGCTCCTTCCGGAATGTCGCTGGCAATGCGCGCCGCGAGCTCCTGGCGCGAGATGCGAGTGGTCATGCTGCCTCCGTTGCGGTGAGTCGGACGCCGTTCAGGTCGGTACCGCCGATGAAGACCCCGTCGTTCACCCAGCTCCGTTCGCCGACCTCGACCACATGGTCGACGTGGATGCCGGACGTGACGATCGCCTCGGGGTCGAGATCCCCGAGCGGGACGATGGAGTCGACCTGCGCGATGGTCAGGGTGGCGGCGCTGGCCATGATCGGGCCGAAGTTGCGTGCTGTCTTGCGGTAGACGAGATTGCCCCATCGGTCAGCGGAGAGCGCGCTGATCAGGGCGACATCCGCCGAGATCGGGAGCTCGAGCGCGTAGTCGCGACCGTTGAAGTTCCGGATCTCCTTGCCGGCGGCGAGTTCGGTGCCGACCCCAGTGGGGGAGTAGAACGCGCCGATCCCCGCACCTGCAGCTCGGATCCGCTCCGCGAGATTTCCTTGGGGCACGAGCTCGAGTTCGATCTCACCGTTCCGGTAGAGCTCGTCGAAGACCCAGGAGTCATGCTGGCGTGGGAAGGAGCAGATCACCTTGCGAACGAGTCGCTTCGCCAGCAGCGCGGCGAGGCCGGTGTCGCCGTTGCCCGCGTTGTTGTTGACGATGGTCAGATCTCGGGCGCCGTGGGTGATGAGGGCGTTGATGAGTTCGACCGGCTGGCCGGCGATCCCGAATCCCCCGATCATGACCGTGTCACCGTCATTCACGGCTGACACCGCCTCGTCCGTCGTCGCGATCGACTTGTCGATCATCACTCCTCCTTGAGCTTGTTCGCTATACGTACAAACGTACGTGATGAGTACAGGTTAGTTCTCCCGAGCCCTTGTCACAAGCGATAGAGGGTGGTGACCACGCTCACGAGGCACGGCCGTCCTTGGGGTCGCGGACGAGTCCGAGTGCCAACGCGAGCAGCAGGCCGATAGCCGCGAGAGGGATGCCTGCACCTGCTCCCGCTGCAAGCCCCACCACTGCTGGCATGGCGACCTGGCTCAGTCGGTTTCCCGCGAGCCTGATCGACAGTGCCTTTCCGAGGTGGTCCGCGGGGGTCTGCTGCGTGACCCACGCGAGCGTGAGCGGTTGGCCGGAGCCGAGCCCGACGCCGAGGAGCGTCACTGTGGCGAAGAGGAGCCAGAGTGGAATCGGAACTGCGAGCGCGAGGAGGCAGATCGCGGCGATGACGACGCTCGCCCTGATGACGGTGAGACGGCCGAACTTCGCCGAAGCAGCCCCGATGAAGAATCGTGCCGCCA
Organism: Pseudoclavibacter sp. 8L; assembly: GCF_902506465.1. Lineage (NCBI taxonomy): Bacteria > Bacillati > Actinomycetota > Actinomycetes > Micrococcales > Microbacteriaceae > Pseudoclavibacter > Pseudoclavibacter sp. 8L. The sequence continues at coordinate 10,468 of NZ_LR733196.1, forward strand.
TGGATGAGAGTGCCCGAGCCACCAGCAGCCCGCCGACGACGGCGGTAGAGAGCCCGTACTCGTTGCCGAGTGCGGGGATGTAGACGGTGGTGATGTCCACGGCGGCGATGAAGAGGGCGCTGGTGATGATCGCCTTCGCCACGCCTGGAATGCGGAACAGCTCCCGGAGGGGGAGCTTTGGGCGGGCCCTCGCGCTGCGCCGCGATGCTGACGTTGCGGGCTTGGGGGTGAACGGTGCGATGGCGACGAGCACAACGCTCGCGCCTGCCCCCGCAATGAACATGGGAGCGGTGTCGGGTACTACGGAGGATCCGCCGAGAACCGGAAGCAGGGCCGGGCCAACAGCCTGCCCCAGCGAGGCGAAGAGACTGTACCGGCCGAAGTTCGAATCCAGGCCGCGGCCCGTCGATCCGCCGCCGACGGCAGCCTGTTGGCCGACCATGCAGGCCAGGTGGCCGGCGCCGAGGAGGGTGCTGCCTGCGAGAAGACCCGCGAGCGAACCGTTGCCGAGGATGAGGATCGCGCTCGCGACCACAACGACCGCGCCGCCCCAGAACATCATGGCCCTGGTGCCGATGCGGTCCGTCCAAGCACCGGTTGGGATCGCCAGGAGCAGGGGAAGAAGAGCGAAACTCGCGGCGATGAGGCCGACCCTGGAGACGGGAACTCCCAGGTCGAGGGCTTGGTAGGTGATCGCCGGGCGGATGAGGAAGACCAGGACGTGGACCACAAGGCAATGGGCGAGGACAGCCCAGAACGCGCGTTTGCTCACGTCCTGCTGCCCTCGCCCGGCGCGTGCACGCGCGCAGAGACTCCCTGTGTCAAGCCACGGGTTCGTGGTCGCGCGCGGTGGTCGCGCTCAGCTCGGCACGATCCCTGCGAGCCTTGCGGGCTCCCCGGATGGCCTGGATCCCCGAGAAGACGGTGAAGAAGACCACGAGGCCCCAGACGATCGCGGAGACGGGGGTCGACACGAAGTACGAGGTCGCGCCACCGCTGATCAGCATTCCTTGGATGAAGTACTTCTCGATGAGGGGTCCGAGGACAAGGCCGACGAGGAGCGCGGCGAGGCCGAATCCCATCTTCCGCATCACGTACCCGACGAGTCCCATCGCGACCATGACGTAGACGTCGAGCATGTTGCCGTTGAGGCTGTAGGAACCGATCATGGCAAGGATCACGATGACCGGCACGAGGATGTGCCGAGGCGTCTGCAGTACGCGCACCCACACTCCAGCTAGGGGGACGTTCAGGATGAGCAGGGCGACGTTGGCGATGAGCAGAGCCGCGATGACGGTCCAGAAGATGTCCGGGTGCTGCTCCATGAGGAGTGGTCCCGGTTGGATGCCTTGCACCGTCATCGCCGAGACGGCGAGGGCGAGGGTGGCCGAGAAGGGGAGGCCGAGCATGAGGACTGGCACCATGCTCCCGACGGCAGCAGCCGCGTTGGCCGCCTCTGGTCCTGCGAGCCCCGGTACAGCGCCCTTGCCGAAGCGTTCCGGGTGCTTCGAGATGGCCTGCTCCATGCGGTAGGAGGCGAAGGCAGACATCGTGGCGGAGGGGATAGGGAGCAGTCCGAACACGAATCCGAGGATGGATCCTCGGCCCCATGGAGCCAGCGACTCCCGCCACTCTGCGCGGGATGGGACGAGCTCCTTGATGCGCACCTTCGGCACCTTCGGTCCGCGGATGCGTTCCTCGAGCATGATCATGATCTCGGAGATCCCGTAGAGCCCGACCGCAACTGGGGCGAGTTGGAGCCCAAGCGTGAGGTCCAGGCTGCCGAACGTGAACCGCTGCACGTTCTGCGTCGGCTCCGTTCCAACGGTCGCCATGGCGAGTCCGATCAGCATCGGGAGAAGACTTACTCCGATGCCAGCTCCGGCACGTGCGCCGGAGATACGGGCAAGCAGGAACAGGCCACCGGCAGTAAGCGCGAAGTACTCGGGTGGTCCGAAGCTGATAGCGAGTCCGGTCACGAATGGAGCACTCAGCAGCAGGAGAGCGAGCGCGATCGTGCTGGCGATGAAGGCGCCGACGGCCACGATGACGAGTGCTGCGCCCGCGCGGCCTTTCTTCGTCATCGGGTAGCCGTCGAACGTCGCGGGGATGGCGGAGGCTTCCCCAGGAATGTTCAACAGGATCGAGGTCGTAGAGCCGCCGTATTGGGCTCCGATGTAGATGCCAGCGATCAAGATGATGCCGATGGCTGGTTCGTAGACGAAGGTGAGGGGGAGGACGAGGGAGGCTCCCGCGACCGGTCCGAGCCCGGGAAGCACACCGATGAGTGTGCCGACCAGGGCTGCGACGACCGCCGCGATGAGGATCTCGGGGGTGAGGCTCATGCCGAGGCCGTAGATGAGGCCTTCGATGGGATTCATGGCTGTTCCTAGTGATTCGAGATCAGAAGATGCCGCGAGGCAGTTGGACCTCGAGCACCTCGATGAAGAGCGCGGAGATGGCGAGCCCGACGACCGCGCCGATCAGCGCTGCGCGCCATCTCTTGCCGGCAGTCAGCAGCGCCGCGATGCTTCCGGCATAGAGCGGAGCTGCGATGTAGAGGCCAAGGACCGGCAGGACGAGCGCGAGAAGCACGAGGGTACCGACGAACATGAGGACATGTCGAAGCTCGCGACCCTTGGGGAGGGTCTCGGTCTCGTCTCGGCTCCGGAGGCCCTCGATGACGACGACAACTGCGACGAGGAGCCCGCCGATGCCCACGACCAGGGGGAACAGGCCGGCGCCGGGGGAGGACGCAGAGCCGGTCGGAAGCGTTGTCGCTTCGAGAAGGTAACCCGCGAAGAGGAGGAAGCAGAAGCCGCCTGCGTACGCCCGCCAGCGGCCGACGTTGATCGGTGTCGTGTGCTCGGCGGCGGTGTCTTCGGTGACGCCGCCGTTCGTGACGGTCATCCTTCGCGGCTGTCGGCGAGTTCGAGGGCGCGAACGCTCGCCTCGTCGGCCTTGTCGAGGAACTCGTCGAGTTCTGCACCATTGAGATTGTCGGGAAGGATCGACTGCGATTCGCACCACTCGATCCACTCTGGGCTGTTGACGACAGCAAGGGAGGCGTCGGTGATCGCCTGGCGGGTCTCATCCGAGAGGCCAGGGGGCGCGATCGTCATGAACTGCGACGCGAAGGGCACGTCGTAGCCCAGCTCTTCGAACGAGGGCGTGCCGTCGAGGAAGGTGTTGTACTCGGTGGGTCCGGTGTGTGCGAGTGGACGAAGGTCACCGGCTTCGACGAGTCCCATCTGGCCGGATGCGGTTGCCACGACCGCGTCGATCTGTCCGCCAAGGGCGCCAAGGACAGCTTCGCCGGCACCGCCGGGATACGGGACCATCGTCGTCTCGATGCCCGCTTCGTCCTCGAGCGTGAAGAGTGCGAAGGAGTTGTCTGAGATCCGTGCCGTCGTGCCCACACGAAGCTCACCCGGCTGAGATTTGGCCGCGGAGATGAAGTCTTCAAGCGTCTCGTAGGGAGAACTGGTCGGGACGAACAGCCCGTAAGGCCCGGTGACCATCTTGACGAGGGGGTCGTAGTCGTCGCGACCCGTGTACCCGAGGTTGTCGTTGATGATGGGCTGCACCACCAGGCCGCTGGTCGTCGCGAGGCCGAGCGTCTGTCCGTCGGAATCCGAGGTGAGCACGTTGGCGATGCCGATGGCTTGGTCGCCACCTGGCAGATTTTCCACGATGGCGCGCGACCCGAGCTCTTCTCCGAGCATGCGCGCGAACTCGCGCCCCACCGGGTCGCTGGATCCGCCGGGGGAGAAGGGGATGACGTAGGTGATCGGCCCGTCCGGGTACGCGCCCGGCTCGCTCTGCGATGAGCAAGCGGCAAGCGTTCCGACAAGCGCCGCCACGGCGGCGACGCTGCCGACACGACGGAGGAGGGGAGTGGTCATGGTGATGTCACTTTCTTGATGTCAGTTGCAACGGACGGACATGCCGCCGTCGACGGTGATTTCGGAGCCGGTGATGAACCTGGCTTCGTCTGAGGCGAGGAAGAGGGCGGCGTGCGCAGTGTCACGGCCGTCGCCGGACACCTGGAGGGGAGTGCGGGCGGCGCGCTGCCGCAGCAGCGCGTCGACGTCTCCCCCCGCTCGCTGTCCGGCCAGGCGAGCCTCGACCATGGGGGTGTGCAGCTGGCCGGGCACGACAGTGTTGACTCGGATCCCGAAGGGAGCGAATTCCACCGCACTCACTTTGGAGACCTGAATGACTGCGGCCTTCGAAGCGGCGTAGGCGATCTGGGGAGAGCCGGTGAAGCGCACTCCTGACGTGGAAGCGGTATTGATGATGGAGCCGCCGCCGTTCTCCTTCATCACGGGGACCACGTGGCGGAGGGCGAGGTACACGCTGGTCAGGTTGAGGTCGATCTGGCGCTGCCAGGCTTCCGGCGAGAGCTCTGTTGCACCGCCGTGGGCGGAACCGCCGACATTGTTGATCAAGACGTCGATCCGGCCGTGCTCGGCCACCGTGGTCGCCACGATCTTGGCAACGGACTCGTCGGAGGTCACATCGCCGGTCACCGAGGACATCGAATAGCCGGCGCCTTCCAGGACTTCCGCGGTCCCGGCGAGCGCTTCCGGGGAGCGGTCGACGCCGACGACCGTGGCACCTTCTCGGGCACAGACGAACGCTGTCGCGCGGCCGTTGCCCCAGCCGTCTCCGACGGACCCGGCGCCCATGACGAGGACAACTTTTCCCTTGAGGCGATCAGTCATTGCAGAGTTCCTTTCGATTGGGCGCTGCCGTCCTGGTTTCGCCGACATCTGTCGCGACGAGGAAGCGGGACACCATGTTGTACGCAGCGGAGGTGACGGTGAGCTCGATCATGGTTCGTTCGCCGAGTTCATCGAGAAGCTCGTCGAAGAGGTTGTCATCGACGACGACGTCGCGAGTCATCTGGTCGACATACGTGCAGATCTTCGACTCGAGGCCAGTGAGCGAACTCGGCGCGTCTGGCAGGCGCACCAGCTGAATGCTCTGGTCGGAGAGGCCTTCGCGGCGCGCGACCGGTTCGTGAGCGTCCCATTCGTACGCGCAGTCGTTGAGCACGGCAACTCGGAGGATGACCAGCTCACGGAGCCCGCCATCGAGCGTTCCTCGTTCCCGCACTGCACCCAGGAAGGAATTCCACCCCTTCGCGAACGGGGGACTGTGCAGCAGCATCCGGTCCAGTGGGCGGAGGGTGCCGCCTCGTCGCTGGCGAATCTCGTCATCGACGTCCGATACGTCGCTTACATACGGCATCCTTGCCATGCTGTCCTCTCTGACCGCCATGCGTACGTGTGTACGCCATACAATTTAGGCACGGCAAAGCGCCACGTCAAGCCGATCCCAGAATCGGCTCGGTGGCGGGCGGGGCAGAGTTCACCCGCTCAAGAGGTCCAGGCCGAGATGGCCGCCGGGGCTACCGGCCTGAATACGACATCTCTTCGGAGATCGCCCGCGCGGTCTCGAGCAAGCGTGGCGCGTACTGCGTCTTGAGCGTGTCGAACGGAACGCGAAGCGAATTCACGGACACGTTGATCGCCCCGAGGGCGACGCCGGCCGGGGACAGGAGTGGTGCCGCAACGGACGAGACGCCGATCTCACGCTCTCCGTCGTTGATGGCGAATCCCTCGACGCGTGCCTGCTCGAGCTGCTCGGAGAAGCGTGTTCGATCGGGCACGGTGTTCGGTGTCAGCTGCTCGAAGGTGGCATGCGCCAGGTAGTCATCGAGCGTGGCTTGCGTTGAGAACGCCAGGATGGCCTTGCCCAGCGATGTCGCATGGGCGGGAAGTCGCGATCCGACGTTGAGCTGGATGACAGACCGCCGCACCGCCACGCGGGCGACGTAGACCACCTCGGTGCCGTCAAGCGTCGCCAAGGAGCACGATTCTTCCAGCTCGTCGGCGAGTAGACGCAGGTGGGGCTGTGCGATGTCCCAGTACGGCAGGGAGGACAGGTACGTGAACCCGAGGCGCAGCACCTTGGGGGTTGGCCAGAAGTACTTGCCATCAGTCGCCAGGAAGCCGTGCTGCTCGTACGTCATCAGGATGCGCCGCGCAGTCGGCCTCGTGTAGCCACTGGCCTCGGCAACCTCGCTGATCGAGGCTCTTGGGAGTTCGGAGGAGAACACTTGAAGCACGTTCAACGCCTTGACTACCGCGCCGATCTCGTCGGTTCCGCCCATAGTGGCCTCCATATCGAGCGTAAGCGGCAGCGCCGGCCCCGCGATCGCAAAGGTCATTCTTCGTTCCGAGGGGAGCATGCGAACGCCCCGCCGGAACTCTCAACTGTAGAGCCCTCCTGTCTCCGCATTCGGTGGATGACTGTCCGAGGGGGGTTGATCTCCGTTTCGATTTATGAAAACGTACGTCATGCGTACGTTTGTACGCCGATTGGTCGCTTCGTTGGCCATGCCGCACATGGAGGTGCAGAATGTCATCTATCGCTTCACCATCCGCCGCAGACGTTGAGTCGGCCGTTGTCACCACGGCCGCCGGCGTCTCCGTGGAGGTCTATGACCAGGGCGCCGGGGCCGCGGTCGTGCTCCTGCCGTCGCTCGGGCGAGGCGCCGCTGACTTTGATGTCGTCGCGCGCTTGTTGGCCGCAGATGGGTTTCGCGTCCTCAGGCCGGAGCCACGAGGGGTCGGTGCCAGCACCGGCCCGATTCAGGGTCTGACCATGCACGACCTGGCGCAGGATGTCGCTCTCGCTCTTGACCATCTCGGCATCTCAGACGCCATCGTCGTCGGTCATGCGTTCGGAAGCCAGCCGGCTCGGATGCTCGCCGAGCTCCGCCCTGATCTCGTGCGTGCGCTCGTCCTCGCCGCAGCGTCGGCCGGGAAGGTTCCGGTCGGTTCGAAGGAGCAGCCGTACAAGCGCTTGCGTCAGGAGATCGATCGTTCGGGCGACCGGCGGTTCAGCGAAGAAGAGCGTATCCGCTGCCTCACGGCGGCATTCTTCGCCCCTGGGCACGACCCCCGCGTCTGGCTCGACGGCTGGTCGCAGCCCGCGCACGAAGCGCAGGCCCATGCCAGGGAAGCGACACCCGTTGACGCGTACTTCGAAGCGGGTGGAAAGCCCATCCTCGACCTGCAGGCAGAGTTCGACGCGGTTGTCATCCCGAACATCTATCGGCCGATGCTTGGAGAACGGGTCACAGTGCAGACGATCGAGAATGCCGGTCACGCGCTGCTTCCCGAGCAGCCCGAGGCGTTCGCTCGAGCGGTCGCGGACTACGCTCGTGCGCTCCCCAGCCAGGACACTCGCCGCTGATCAGCGCTGTTGCGCCTGGTGCTGATCGGCCGCGAGCTCCAGCGCACGAGATACCCGCCCCCGCACCGGCGGCGGATGCCGAACGCCACACCCACGTCAAAGAAGACAGGTAGGAACATGTCAGTCATCAGCATCTACCAGGGCATGTGGAACGAGCACGATAAAACGAAGCTCGTCCTCAAGCGCATTATGAACCCGCTCTCCGGGCGGGGAGAAACCGGGAGTATCCACGTCCCCGCCGAGGCCGAGGGGAAACAGCAGCGCCCACCCGGGCAGCTCTCGCTCTGGCAGTGGATTGCCCTCGTCTCGGGGCCTGCATCCTTCGCGGTGCTCGCTCTCTTCTACCGCCCAGAGGGCATGTCCGACATGTCCGCCTCTGTACTCGGCGTCACTGCCTGGATGGCGATCTGGTGGATCAGCGAATGTGTCCCACTGCCGGTCACCGGATTCGTTCCGATCCTCGTCTTCCCACTCACCGGTGCGATGTCCGCGAGCGACACGTTCTCGGCGTACGGGAACAACATCATCTTCTTGTTCCTCGGAGGCTTCCTGATCGCCGGGGCGCTCGAGAAATGGCAGCTCCATCGCCGCCTTGCGCTCGGAATCATCCGCATATTGGGTACCTCTGTCCAGCGCCTCATCCTCGGCTTCATGCTGGCGACAGGTTTCCTCTCCTTCTTCGTGACCAACACGGCGGCGGCGATGATGATGATCCCCATGGGCATGGCGCTCGTCGCCCAGGTCAACACCATGAAGACCGAAGCCGAGACCTCGGACGTGAAGAAGTTCGAACGCGCGTTGATCTTCGGTGTCGGCTATGCAGCGACCATTGCCGGGACTGGCACCGTGCTGGGAGGCACGAGCATTCCGCTCTTCCTGGCTCAGGCGGAGATCTTCGCCGGTGTCAAGGTCTCGTTTGTGCAGTACATCGCCTTCGGCATCCCCTTCGCCTTCACCTTCCTGATCCTCCTCTGGCTCTACCTCACCAAGATCCGCTACCGGATGTCGTTCAAGACCATCCCCGGCGGCAAGGAGATCGTCGACAAGGAGCACGCCGCGCTGGGTCGAATGAGTGGCGAAGAGAAGAAGATCGCCTTCGTCGGTCTCTTCGTCTCGTTCCTCTGGATCTCAAGGCCCTGGCTCATCGATCCGTTCGTCGCGGATATCTCGGACGGCATGATCGCGATTCTTGGCGCCGTGCTGCTGTTCGTGCTGCCTGCGAAGAGTCAAGAGAGCCCCAGGGTCCTGGTCTGGGAAGACACGAAGAAGACGCCGTGGGGCATCCTGATCATGCTGGGCGGAGGGCTCGCGCTCGCGCAGGCATTCAGCGAGACCGGTCTCTCCGAGTGGGTCGGAGACCAGTTCCTCGGTCTGAGCGGCCTGCCCTTCCTCGTCACGGTGCTCCTCATCGTGACCGCCCTCGTCTTCATGACGGAATTCACCTCCACCTCGGCCACCGCGCTTCTGTTCGTGCCGCTCATGGGGACGCTCGCCCTCTCGCTCGGCTACGATCCGCTGCTGGTCATGCTCGCAGCAACCCTGGCCGTGAACTGCGCCTTCATGCTGCCAGCGGCCACGCCACCGAACAGCATCATGTTCGGCACGGGACTCGTCACGATCCGAGAAATGGTCAGGAACGGATTCTTCGTCAGCATCATGGGCATCTTCTGGATCGTGCTCTTCATCTGGCTCTGGGCGCCAGTCGTCTTCAGCTAGGTCTGCAGCGCTCACGTCGACCACAACGAAAGGAATCTGGCTTCCGATGCATGACCTCGAGGTCACCACTCCCGGCCCGCACCGAGACACGCGCGCACCGAGCGTGCCTCTCCCGCAGAACAGCTGCGATGCGCACGTGCACCTCTTCGGGCCGCACGACCGCTTTCCCTTCGCGCCAGATCGAACGTTCACGCCCGAGGACGTGTCGTTGGAAGACCTCGAGGCGATGCATCGCACGCTGGGATTCGAGCGGGCCGTGCTGGTTCAGTCTGCAGCCCACGGCAGCGACCACTCGGTTCTTCTGGACGCCCTGGAACGTGGACAAGGTCGCTACCGTGCGACTGCGCTGCTCTCGCGAACGACAACCGAGGCCGAAGTCGCGAGCCTGGATGCGGCAGGGTTCTGCGGGACACGAATCCACTTCGCCCCGCACCTGGGACAGGGGCCGACGGAAGCCGACATCGAGCGTCTCGCCGACCTCGTCGGTCCGTACGGATGGCACCTCGAGGTTCATGCCATGGGTGACGCGCTGCGCGGGATCACCGATCTCCTGCACCGGCTCCCCATCCGCATCGTGCTCGACCACATGGGACGCTTCGAGAACACGGACGGAGTGCTGAGCCCCGGCTTCCAGACGGTGGCCGAGCTGTTGGCAGGGCCCGATGTCTGGGTCAAGCTGAGCGGAATCGACCGCATGTCGCGCCAACTGCCCAGCATGCGAGACGGCATCGAGATTGCCCGGCGCCTCTCTGCAGCATTCCCGGAGAGATGTGTGTGGGGCAGCGACTATCCGCACCCCAACACGCACGGTTTCGTGCCAAGAGATGAGGCTCTCGTCGACGCGCTCACGCACATCGTGCCGGACGCAGATGGCCTCAAACGCCTGCTTGTCGACAACGCTGAGGAGTGCTTCGGGTTCGGGACAATCTGACTCGACAGGGGCCCGGACTTCACTGTGGCGGTTGTCTTCCCACGCGCGGATCGACGGCGGACTTGCACCTTCCGCAGCGTCATGTGGTGCAGTGGATGCATCCAGCCACCCCCGAGGAAGGCCCCACATGCTGTCGTCGTTCATCCCGCCCCGCCAGGTCACGATCGGCGGAGCCGCCGAATTCGTCGGGACCACGCCCCGCGCGATTCGCCACTACCACCAGCTGGGGCTGATCCCGGAGCCGGCGCGGGGGAGCGACGACCGCCGCCGCTACGGTTACGACGAGATGATCCAGCTGCTGTGGATCCGTCGGATGGCCGACGCCGGCATCGCCTTGGACGACATCCGCGATGCCTTCGCGGACGCGGGCGTGGCCGACTCAATCGGCAGCGGCGGCGATGTCGCGCGCATCCTCGAGCGGCTGGAGGAGTCCCTCGTCGCGCGGCAGGCCGAACTCGAGCGGCAGCGGACGGCGGTGCAGCGCATGCGCGCGCAGGGCAGCAGGTTGGGCTTGCTCTCCGATGTCGTGAGCGACCGCCTGGCAGAGCTGCCAGAGGGGGCCCTGCGGCAGGACGACCTGGACACCCTGCTCGTGACCGAGCGGATCTTCGGCGCACTCGGTGCTTCCGTCCAGGCATCGCGGTTCATCGCCCTGGCCACCCACCCGGAGTTGCGGGAGGAGGCCGACCGCATCGACGCCGCCGAGGAGGCGCTCGACGATACCGTCGCCGTCGACGACCCCCGCGTGGCTGAGGTGGCCGCTGAACGGGCCGCCTTCGAGGCCACCCTCAACGGGGTCATCGAGAGCTCCGGCCTCGCGCAGGCCGACAACGACCGCTTCGACGCCTGGGAGGAGTCGCATCCCGCTCCTGCTCCTGCCGATGCTCCTGCTCCTGCCGATGACGACGAGGGCGCCGAGGACGCCGAGGACGCCGCCGAAGATGCCGAAGACGCCCGTGCAGCGCGCGGGACGAGCCTCGCCGAGGCCGTCCAGATGATGCCGTACGACTTCTCGCCCGCGCGCTGGCGCAGCATGGAACTCGCCCAGGAACTGGCGCTCGAGCTCTACTGACCCACCACGACGCGAGTCATCGTCGCGCATCCTGCCTTTGCGGAGGTCGCGGTGCGGTGAGGTATCTGAGAGCTGAAACGAGGAGAAGACCATGAGCAGTCCGCGAACTCCGCGCGCGTCCCGGACGCCGAAGGTCGGCGCCAGGTGGTGGGTGCCGCTTGCGCTGGTCTCGGCCCTCGGCGGGGTTCTGGTCTGGCTCAACCAAGGGCTCTGGTGGGCCTGGCTGCTGGTGGGCGCCAGCGTGCTGCTCGTCGCGCTCGCGGCGCACACGTGGGGCTCTCGCCGGTGGTTCGTGCAGGTGCCGGCATGGCTGGTGTCCGCCTCCCTCGTCGCAGCGATTGCCATCGCGGCTGGTCCGCCGATCGTGACCCGGACCATCGATGGTGCGCACACCGCCGCCGTGGCGACCGAGCAGGGAGCGGTGGTCGGGGTGCGCGACGAGGAAGCCGGGGTCGAGGCATTCGCCGGCATACCGTACGCGGCCCCTCCCGTCGGCGACTTGCGGTGGGCGGCGCCGCAGCCCGCGCTTCCTCGCGCGGAGACCCTGATCGCGGACGATTTCGGCCCTTCTGCTGTCCAATCCGAGCCGTCGTTCTTCGTCCGCGCGGCGACGCAGGTGATGGATGTGCCGCTCGAGAACACCCTGCTCGGTGGCTACGCCACGGACGAGGATGCGCTGCGGCTCAACATCTGGCGCAGCAGTTCGGCGCAGCCCGAAGAGCGGCTTCCGGTGCTGGTGTTCGTGCACGGTGGCTCATTCACCGGTGGGTCTGGGGCGCTTCCCGCATACGACGGTGCCGCGCTGGCTGCTCGCGGCGAGGCCATCGTCATCACCATCAACTACCGTCTGGGCGTGTTCGGCTTCTTCGCGGATGAGGAGCTGGGGGATGCCGGCGGCAACCAGGGTCTGCGTGATCAGATCGCCGCGCTGCACTGGGTGCAGGACAACATCGCGGCGTTCGGGGGCGATCCTGGCCGGGTCACCGTGGCAGGGGAGTCGGCGGGTTCCGGCAGCGCCTGCATCCTCGGCGTCTCCCCGCTCGCCGCGGGGCTCGTCCACGGCCTCATCGGCGAGAGCGGCAGCTGTCTCGGAACGGCCGGTGACAGAGGCGCCGGCGACCTGTACGACACCGCGGAGAACGCGCGCGCGGCCGCAGCCTCGCTGCAGGAAGCGCTCGGGGTCGCCAGTCTGGCCGAGCTGCGCGCACTGCCCTCCGAGACGATCCAGGAAGCTGCGGCTTCGCTGTCGGCGCATTGGTGGCCGCACATCGACGGCGAGCTGCTCCCCGCCTCGCCCACCGAGATCTACGCCGCCGGGGCGCAGAATGATGTCCCTCTGCTCTTGGGCAGCAACGCGGACGAAGCCTCGCTGTCGTTGCTGGGGAGCCTGGACACGGATCCGAGCGCCTACGAGCAGGAAGCCCGCGAGGCCTACGGCGCGGAGGCGGATGCCTTCCTGCAGCTGTACCCGGGCGAGACCGCCGAGCAGGTGCTCGACTCGCGCGTGCGGGCGGAGACCGACAGATCCATGATCAGTCCGACCCACGAGTGGGGCGTGAGCGCGGCGGCGACGGGTGCCGGGAACGTCTATCCGTACTTCTTCACGCGGGTGCCTCCGGACCCCGCACTCGAGCGATTCGGCGCGTACCACGGGGCCGAGGTCATGTACGCGTACGGCAATCTGGGGGCCGATGGGGACGTCGCCTACGAGGCGATCGATCGTCGTCTCGAGGCCGAGATGACCGGCTACTGGCTGGCCTTCGTCACGACTGGAAACCCGAACGGCGGTGCGCGGCCTGCCTGGCCCACGCTCCAGGCCTCTCCCGATCACGTCCTCGAGCTCGGCGACGAGACCAGGGTCGTCCCGAGGCCGCGCCAGCAGGAGGTCGACTTCTGGCTGGCTCAGGGCTGATCCCGCCGCACGCGGAACTCGTCACTGCGGCCTGAGCGCAGGCAGTGACACCTCGAACCGGCTGCCCTCGCCGAGGGTGCTCCACGCCTGGATGGTGCCGCCGAGCGCTTCGGCGAGGCTGCGGGCGATCGAGAGGCCGAGGCCGGTGCTCTGCCCTGCGCGGGCCCGGGAGGGCTCCCCGCGCCAGAGGCGATCGAAGACGCGGGGAAGGTCGGCTGGGGCGATGCCCGTCCCGGTGTCGATCACGGCGATGCGCACCGTGCCGTCTGCTGTCGCCGCCTCGACGTCGACGCGTCCGCCGGACGGCGTGTGCCGGAGCGCGTTCGAGAGGAGGTTGTCGAGGATCTGCCGCAATCTGGCGGGATCGGTGGTGAGCGGCAGCTGCTCGGGGGTCGTGACGTTCAGCTCGACGCCTGCGGTGGCCGCGCGGGCTCGGTACGCCTCGGCGAGCTCCTGCACGACGGCGGCCGCATCGCACCGTGTGCGCTCCAGCGCGAGGTCACCGGACTCCGCGAGTGCGAGGAGCTGGAGGTCGCCGGTGATGCGTTCCATGCGACTGGCCTCGTCGAGCACGAGCCGGCGGAGCGCCGCATGATCGAGGCCGAGTCCATCGTCCGCAGCCTCGACCCATCCGCGGATGTTCGTGAGCGGGCTGCGCAGCTCGTGAGCGATATCGCCGAGCAGACGCCGGCGGGACGCTTCGTGCCCGGCGATCTCGCTGGACATGCGGTCGAATGCCGCACCGATCCCGGCGAGATCGTCGCGGGCATGCAGCCCCGTGCGAGCGTCGCGGTCACCGGCGCTGAAGCGATCGACGGCGGTCTCGAGTCGGCGCGCGCTCCGCAGGGTCGGCCCGATGATGAGCGCGGCAGCTGCCGACAGGAGCGCGAGCAGCACCACGATGAAGACTCCGAAGCGGGCGATCGATCCTGGGCTCGCGTCGAGCGGACCCCGCGGGCCGCCTCGCTCGTCGGTGAGGACCACGTGCACCGCGGGCGCGGTCGTCGCCTCGGACTGGTCGATGCGCGCCTGCAGGAGGCACTCGTCTGCGGTATCGCCGCTCGCCGGGACGGCGCGCAGCGCGAGACGCGCGGAGTCGTTCGACGGGGGCAGGGCGAGCTCGACGTCGGTGACGAGAGGGGCATCTGCCGCGAGCAGGCACGCGTTCGTGCGATCGCGGAGCTCGTCGAGGGCGGTCCGCTCGCTCGGCAGCGGCGTGTCCAGGGCCGCACGGCCGCAATCTGGGGCGTCTTTTCCGCCGACGACCACGGGGCGACCGCTCGCCCACACCGTCGTGTCGACGAGCGCGTCACCCAGGCACTCCACCACCGCGCTCGCCTGCCCTGTGAGCTGGTCGCGCTGCGTCTGATCGAGCAGGAAGGGCCCGGTGATTCCCTCGTGCAGCTGCGGCTCGAGCGTCACCGGGTCGGAGAGAGGCTCGAGCGGGTCGAGCAGCCGAGTGGAGCTCGCTGGGCGGGGCAGCTCGGGCGCCGTGTCGGCGATGACCGTCCCCGCAGCGTCGATGACGGCGATGCGGCGCCCCGTCTCGTTGCTGAGGAGCAGCAGCGTTGGCCCGACGGTGCTCCAGTCGGTGTGGCTCCCAGCCCAGTTCGTGAGCTCGTCGATCACCTGCTCGTCCCACATGAGCGCGGCGCCGGACGCCTGCTCGTCGTAGCGGTACTCGGAGGTCTCCGCGAGCCAGATCGTGCCGCCCGCCGACGCGATGACCAGCAGCACTCCAGCCGCGAGGTAGCGGGCGAGCAGTCGGGGCACACGTCGGGCGCCCGCGGCCCCGGTTCTTCGGCTTCTGCTCATGTCGTCCGCCATGCTCTCATCGCTGTTGCCCGGAATGGCATCCGCACGGTCGACGCCCTGCCTGCTCACGTCGCGGCAAGGGCCGCCGTCGGCGACTGTCGCGCGGCGCGGATCGAGGGGGCGAGTCCGGCGACAGCGCCTGTCGCAAGCGCCGCTGTCATACCTGCCACGATCGTCTCCACCGGAACGACCAGCGGCCACCCCTGCACGACGCTCCAGGCTGCGGTGCCGAGCAGCCCGAGCGGCACTCCGGATGCGCCGCCCAGCGCGCAGAGGAGGATCGCCTCCACGAGGAACTGGGCCCGGATCTGCCCCCGGTGTGCGCCGAGCGCGCGTCGCAGGCCGATCTCCCGGCGACGCTCGAGCACGGAGACGAACATCGTGTTCGCTATGCCGATGCCGCCGATCACGAGCGCGACCGCGGCGAGCGCGAGGAACAGCCCATCGAAGTTGGAACGGGCGGCGTCTTTCGCGGCGAGGACGGCTGAGGGCTGACTCACCTGCACGAGCCCGCTCGCCCCCGGGGAGAGGGTCGCGGCGACGACCGGACGCAGCGCCTCGATCGACGCCTCGTCACCGGTGACGTAGGCGACCGTCGGTGCGCCATCGAAGCCGAGCCAGCGCTGCGCCGCAGCATCGTCGACGAGGACAGCTGACTGCAGGTCGCCGGAGAGCGGCGTCGCTGAGAGCACTCCGATGACGGTGAACGCGACGCCGCCGACGTCGATCGTGACTGGACGGTCGGGGAGCTGGGACAGGCCGAGCCGCTCAGCGGCGTCGATGCCGAGCACCGCTGTGGGCAGGTCGCTCTCGGTCAGCCAGCGACCGGAGGCCACCTCCGCCCTGAGCACCGCGGGGAGGTCACCGCGAACGGCGAGCGTCGTCAACCCGGTCTCCGGGTACTCGCGGAGCTCGTTGCTGCGAATGGGGGCGTGGGCATTGCCGACCGTCGCGGCATCGGTCACGGCCCCGATGCGCTGCAGCATGCCGAGCGCCTCGGCCGGAAGCGGGACGGGGTCTCCGTCGGCACCTGCACGTGGGTCGGCGCGCAGCAGGTCCGCGCCGAGCGCGGTGAGCTGTTCGTCGAGCGCGGCCTGCGAGGACGCGGGCACCGCGGTGACGGTCACCAGCGTGGCGATGCCGATGGCGATGCCGATGGTGGACAGCACGGCGCGCAGCGGCCGAGTGCGAAGCCCGACCGTGCCCACCTCGAGCAGGTCTCGGAGGCCGAGACGTCTCCGGCGCTCACGCATGCTCTACCGCCTTGGCGCTGGCATCGGTGGTGGTGTCGGTGTTCGTGTCGGCGATGATGCGGCCGTCTCTCAGCTCGACGCGCCGCGGCAGTCGCGTGGCGAGCTCGACGTCGTGGGTGATGACGACGACGGTGGTGCCCTCGTCGTGCAGTCGCTCGAGCAGGCCGAGCACGCGTTCGCCGTTCGCGGTGTCGAGGGCGCCGGTCGGTTCGTCGGCGAGGACGACGAGCGGATCGGTCACGATCGCCCTGGCGATGGCGACTCGCTGCCGTTCGCCGCCGGAGAGCTCCTGCGCCGCGTGCCCCATGCGGTGCTCGAGCCCGACGCGCTCGAGCGCCGCGCGGGCGAGATCGCGGCGCGCTCGCCTCGGAACGCCGCTGTAGAGGAGCGCCATCATGACGTTCTGCTCGGCGGTCACTCCGTCGCTCAGGTGGAAGCCCTGGAAGACGAACCCGATCGTGCTGCCCCGCAGGGTGGAGAGCCCGCGATCCGTGAGATTTCGGGTGTCGGTCCCGCCGATGCGAACCGCACCGCTCGTGGGGCGGTCGAGCGTGCCGAGCACGTTGAGCAGCGTCGACTTGCCGGCGCCGGAGCGTCCGACGATCGCGGTGAGCTCACCGGGGTCGATCTGCAGCGAGACGTCGTCGAGGGCGACGACTCCGCCGGGGTGGATGCGGCTGACGCGCTCGAGCTCGAGTGCAGGCGTCGTCGTCATCGTGCCGACACCACCGTCATGCCGGCGTCGATTCCCTCGCCGCTGACCTCGACGCGGTCGTCCGCGATCAGACCGATCTCGACGCCGTGCAGTCCGCCCCGGTCGTCCTGCAACGCGTACCCGCCTTCGGCGAGGGCAACAAGCGAGGCCACGGGGACGATCAGCACGTCCTGCACAGATCTGGTGACGATGCGGACGGTCACGGCGGCAGCGTCGACGCCGTCGAGGGCGGCCTGATCGTCGATCGCGACGATCGCGTCGACCTTCGCCTCGGCCCCCTCACCGGTCGTGTCCACGCTGTCGATGGAACCGTCGACGACGCGTCCATCCGGCAGCTCGATCGTGGCTCGTGCACCGGCGCCGATGACCCCCGCGTCCTGCGCCGGGACGGACGCCTCGACGATGCGCGTCGTGAGCGTCACCGTGTAGGGCTGACCAGCCGCAGTGTCGCCGAGGCGGGCGCTCACGGCGGCGACGCGACTCGACGCGCTCAGGACGACCACGTCGGCGGGTCCGAGGATGCCGGTGCGCTCGACGCCGAGCGACTCCTGCCAGTCCCGCACAGCCTGCTTGAAGTGCTTCCCCGTC
Source organism: Pseudoclavibacter sp. 8L (assembly GCF_902506465.1). NCBI lineage: Bacteria > Bacillati > Actinomycetota > Actinomycetes > Micrococcales > Microbacteriaceae > Pseudoclavibacter > Pseudoclavibacter sp. 8L. The sequence continues at coordinate 27,739 of NZ_LR733196.1, forward strand.
TCGAACGTGTCGATGTCGCTGGGATACAGATAGCCGAGGTCCATCAGGTTCGACGCGACCATGCTGACATCGGCCCCCTCCATCTTCGGCTTGTCGATCGCTCGGTAGAGCGGGACCTCGCCGATGAGCACGGGCACCGGGCGCTCGTTCGCGCGCAGGGCCACCGACCCCCGATCGAGGACTTCGCCGACCTCGGGCAGCCAGGTGATGATGCCGTCCGCCTTCGTCGTCACGGGGGCCGCGGCGCCGAAGCCGACGGAACCGTCGAGGCGAGCGGTCTGCACGAGCTCGCCACGCTCGACGACCGCGGTGGCCGGCGCGGCTGTCTCCTCCACGGGGCCTGCGTCATTCGCGGGCCGGAGCACCAGGGCGGCACCGCCGGCGCCCGCGGCGAGCGCGAAGCAGACCGCGAGCGTGACGATGAGCGCGGTGCGCCCGCGACCCCGGGTCACGCAGTGCTCCCACCCGATTCGGATGCCACGCAGGCCTCCACGTACTGCATGCCGAGCGAGATCGAGGTGGCATCGTTCGTCTCACCGCCGAAGGCGATATTGATCCGGCCGAACTGGTCCGCTTCCGCGATCTCGACCTCGCGGACACCGCGATCATGCAGGCAGTCCACCACGCCCTGCGCGAACCGCAGCGCATCCGGGTTCTGCACGTCGAGCTCCCACGGGGGCAGCGGCGCCACGCGCAGGCAGAGGGCCTCGGCCTCGGCGGCCTTCGCCGGATCCCCACCGTCGCTGGCGCTGACCGAGTCTCCGCCGCCGCCCACAGGGGCGTCCTTCGGTGCATCGGTGTGATCCTCGAGGCAGCGATCCCGCGCCTTCCAGGCGTCCGCCTCCTCTTCATCCGACATGTCGAGCCGCAGGCGCACCGGCTCGCCGTACTCCGCGATGAGCGCATCGGCGGCCTCGGTCGGGGCCGGAGCGGCCGTCTCCAACGTCGCGATGCCGGTGCCACCCTCAGGGCTCTGGTCGGCTGAGGGCGCGGAGCACGCGGCGAGCACTCCGACGAGCGCGATGGCGCCTGCTGCGGCGGTCAGGGATCGGTGGGTGATGCGGAGCATGAGTCCTCCTCGTGTCGTGAGCGGCCGTGACCCACGCTCGTCCTCGGATGTGAGGGACTTGTGAGCGTTCAGTGCAGAGCCAGACCGCATGACTGGCTCGTGCTTAGGGTTGGGTCGTGACCAGAGTCTTGATCGTCGAGGACGATGCGCTGCAGTCCGAGCTCGTCCGCCGCTACCTCGAACGCGAGGGGCACGACGTGACGGTGCTGGCCGACGGCGCCGAAGCGCTTGCCGAGGTGCGTCGCTCTGCGCCCGACCTGCTTGTCCTCGACGTGATGCTCCCCGGGGCCGATGGCCTCACCGTCTGCCGCACGCTGCGCGAGGAGCAGTTCGAGCTCCCGATACTCCTGCTCACCGCACGCTCCACCGAGAACGATCTGCTCATCGGGCTCGAGCTCGGCGCCGATGACTACCTTGCCAAGCCGTACAGCCCGCGCGAGCTCGTCGCCCGAGTCCGAGCGCTTCTGCGGCGAGTCCACCGCACGGCGCCGGCCACGAGGGTCGTCGCCGTCGGCGACCTCGAGATCGACCCGGAGCGGCGTCGAGCCACCCTTTCCGATCGGCTCCTCGACCTCACCCGCGCGGAGTTCGACCTGCTCGAGGAGTTCGCCCTGCACCCCGGTATCGTCCTCAGCCGCGCCCGCCTGCTCGACCGCCTGCACGGCACAGATCGCTGGATCGGAGGCCGCACGATCGACACCCACGTGAAGAACCTCCGGGCCAAGATCGAGGCCGATCCTCAGACGCCGTCGAGGCTCCTCACCGTCTACGGGGTCGGGTACACGCTCCACGAGGGCTGAGCCAGGCACGCATCACGACCACACCCAACCGCGCTTCAACCAAAGGAACACTGCATGCGACTTCTCGGAACGATTCTTCTTGCCATCGGATTCATCGCGCTCGCCTCGGCGGTCCTCATCACCGACCCGACCGCGCTCGACGCGAACATCGGTGCCGGGATCCTCCAGATGGCGGGATTCGTCGCCGGAGGCGCAGGTCTCGCCGTTCTCCTCATCACTCTGCTCGTTCCGAAGCGCACATCTCGCTGAGGACCTCGCGGACGGAGACCGCTATCGGTCTAGGTGAGCGAGCCGAAGGCCAGCTCTCCTTCGAACAGGACCGCCGACGGGCTCACCTGGCCGAGCTGGTCGAGCTCCACGTCGAAGAGGTCCCTGTCGAGGACAACGATGTTCGCGTCCTTCCCGACCTCGAGGGACCCGACTCTGTCATCGATCCGGAGCTGTCGAGCCGCCTCGATGGTGTGCCCGCGCAGCAGTGCGGTGACCTCGAAGCGGGATTCGCGGCTCGGCCGAACGCTCCCCGGGTAGCGGTCGGGATCGAGGGGCAGCTCCGGGTCGACCCGCGTCGCGGCCACCTGCATGCCGAAGAACGGGTTTCCCCGGTGGAGCTCGAAGTTCGTCACGACGTCGCTCGCGAAGGTCATCGAGGCGCCGGCCTGCAGGACGCCCCGGAAGTCGTACATCCGATCCCATCGCTCGTCCCCGAGGTAGCTCTTCGCTTCCTCACCGAAGTACCCCGCCGACCAGTGGTTGGTCCAGTTCACGATGATGCCGAGCTCGGCCGGCCGGTGCATGTCGGCCGGATCGATGAGCTCGCAGTGCGCGAACGTCACCTGCGTCCGCCAGGCACCGCCCGTCTCGGCGAGCGACTCCTTGGCGGCCGCGACGGCATCGCACCCAGCCCGGAAGGCGCGGTCGCCGACCATGTGGATGTGCACGTCGATCTCCGCCTCGTTCGCCAGCAGCAGGCAGCTGACGAGCTCGTCGGTCTCGATCTGCATCTCGCCGAGGCTACCGGAGTCGTCGTGGATCAGCGGAGCGAGGACCGCGCTGTTCCCGCTCTCGTTCGTGCCGTCGAGGAAGAGCTTGAGCGTTCGCACGCGGATGTGATCCGTGCCGTGCTCGCGGTCGAGGCGCTGAGCTCGCTCGATCGCGTCGGGGAGGTCGGCGAGGGTCCGGAACCGAACCGCGCCTTCGTACCTGGTGTGCAGCTCCCCGCGTCGGTGGAGCTCGCGGAGCGCGGGGAGCACGTCCTCGTCCTCGATGAGCGCCTCGAAGAGGGACGTGACGCCGTGCCGCGTCATGAACTCGAAGAACGGCTTCAGGCTCTCGGCGGTCAGCTCCTCTGGTGGGCGCCACCCGATGGAGTCGTACAGGCGGTCGATGAAGCGGAGGTGCGCGAACTCGAGGATGTGCCCCGTCGGCACGCCGTGTGCGTCACGGACGAACATCTCGAGGCCAGGCACGGGGTCTGGCGTGTGCTCGTCGACCTCGAGCAGCTCGAGCATCTTCGAGTTGACCCAGTGCGCGTGGTCGCTGAAGTCCTGGCAGAGCACGGGGCGGTCGCTGATCGCCGAGTCGAGGAGCTCCTTCGTCGGGGCGCCTCCCGCGAACAGCGTGCTCGGGTAGTACTCGAAGAAGAGGTAGGGCGCCTCCTCCTTGGGGTGCCGCTCGCCGTGTTCGCGGATGAAGGCGAGGATCGCGTCCACGTCGTCCGTCTGCGGAAGGGAGACGTGCCAGGCGCTCTTCGCGACGCCGCTGGGATGCGTGTGGGCGTCGATCAGACCGGGCAGCACGAGTCGTCCGCCCAGGTCGTAGACGGGGAGCCCCTCCTCTGGGAGGGCGCGGGGGGCCTCCTCCCTGAGCATCTGCGCGATCCGGCCGTCACGGATGACGGCTCCGCTCGCCCACGGAGCGGCCTCGTCGGCGGTGAAGAATCTGCCGTTCGTCAAGATCAGGTCCACGATGAGCGCTCCTTGCGGGTAGAGACGTAACAACTTGGAAATGCAGTCTGGCATAAATTAGCAATGTTGGTAATCTATTCGCCAGAGGCACGCTTCGTGCCCCACTCCACGCGACAGTGCAGTCGACGGAGACCCCCAGAGGAGCACCCGTGAGTCAAGCCACCCAGTTCGTTCGATCACTCAAGCTGCGTCACCTCCTGGCGTTCGGGCTTGCCTACCTCGCCCCGACGGCCATCTTCAACTTCTACGGCATCGCCACCGAGCTCAGCGGGGGCATGATGGCCCTCGCGTACCTCGTGACGCTGGTCGTCATGTTCTTCACCGCGTACTCGTACGCGCAGATGGTGAAGGCCTTCCCGGTCGCCGGATCCGCGTACACCTACGTGCAGAAGAGCGTGCATCCCTACCTCGGCTTCGCGACCGGCTGGGTGTTCCTGCTCGACTACATGCTGCTCCCGATGATCTGCTACCTGCTGTTCGGGATCTACATGGAGGAGTACGTTCCCGCTATCCCGACTGCCATCTGGGTGCTGCTCGCGGCCGGTTTCGGCGCGGTCATGAACATCCTCGGAGCACGAGTCTCCGGCCGTCTCAACATCGCCGTCGTCTCCGCGCAGATCATCTTCGCGGTTGTGCTCATCGGCCTCATCACGAGCTACGTCCTGCAGGGCGGTGGAGCTGGCGGCCTCTTCGTGCCGGAGGCGATCTACAACCCCGAGACGTTCAACTTCGGCAACGTGATGTGGGCGGCCTCGATCCTCGCCGTCTCCTTCCTCGGCTTCGACGCCGTCTCCACGCTCGCGGAGGAGACCCACCAGCCGACCGTCACGATCCCGCGAGCGATCCTGATCATGTGCATCGGCGCGGGCCTCGGCTTCGCGACGATCGCCTACTTCCTGCAGATCGCCTGGCCCACCGGGTACGCGGAGTTCGAGGATCCGGATACCGGCATCTTCGAGCTCCTGCCACGTATCGGGGGAGAAGCCCTGAACATCACGTTCTTCGTCGCCGATCAGGCCGCGAGCATCCTCTGCGCGATGGCCGCCGTCGCCGCTGTCTCCCGCGTGCTCTACGGCATGGGGCGCGACGGTCTGCTCCCGAAGCGGTTCTTCGGCAAGCTCTCGCCGCGGTTCGGAACCCCGGTCAACAACATCGTGCTCGTCTCCGTCGCGGCGCTCGGCGCCGTGTTCTTCACCGACAACCTCCTCGGGGCGACCTCGCTCACGAGCTTCGGCGCCATCACGGGGTTCATCATGGTCAACATCGCCGTGATCAACCACTACTTCGTTCGCCTGCGCCGGCGTTCAGGGATGGATGTGATCCGCTACCTCGTCCTCCCGCTGATCGGCGTCGCCACCAATGTCGCCCTCTGGGTGAGCATCGATTCCTCAGCGAAGATGCTCGGCATCACCTGGCTGATCATCGGCGTGATCTACCTCGGCTTCATGACGAAGGGCTTCCGCCGTCTGCCCGCGCAGATCCGATCGGAGGACGAGGTCGGCGACGACGAGAGCACCCGCAGTCTCGAGGTGCCGAGCGCCGATCGCAGCTGAGCCACGATCGAGCGGCGGCGCTCAGGCAGCCGCCGCCGCTTGGATCATCGACGCGGCCAGGTCGCGAAGCGGACTGGTCTGCGCGTCGGGGAACTGGAGCACGCTCATGCTCGAGGACCCGATGGTGAGGCACAGCATGGCGTAGCCGAGCGCCTCGCTCCGTGCGACGTCCATCTCCCGGTACGTCGCCCTGATCGCCGCGGCAACCTCGGTGACCACGGTCGCGTAGCTGTCGAGCAGGCGCCGCCTGACCTGCTCATCGTGCTGGGACCAGGCCAGGAACGCATCGAAGACGGCATCGTCTGGACTCGCCTCGACGCCGGTGCCGAAGAGGAAGTCGAGCACCCCCTCGAGCCCCTGGCCGGAGCGCGCGGCCTGCACCCGTTCGTGCATCTCCTGCGCGTACGGGTCCATCGTCGAGTTCCAGACGAGCTGGATGAGCTCGTCGCGGTTGCCGACGTAGTGACGGATGTGCGCCCGGCTCAGCTGCGCCTCGGAGGCGATGCGCTCCTGGGTCGCGCCCTCGACCCCGTACTTCCCGATGACTCGCTTCGCGGCCGCGACGATCTGCGGGCGCCGCTCGTGCACAAGACTCGGTCGACCCATGTGGTCCCTCCTTCAGCTTCCCACCTGGAGTGGGCGTCGCCCGGGCTCTCCGGTTCGAGCGACGGTCCCACCACAGTACGAGATCACCGCCCGGGAAGCCGGACCGCCATCACCAGGTCGGGGTCGCGGGGGTGCGACCGCCCCCGCGACCGCCATTCCAGGCGCTCAGGCGATGATGTCCATGGGCCGTTCGAGGAGCCCCGTCAGCGTGGCGAGGAACGCTGCGGCAAGGGCTCCGTCGATGATTCGGTGATCGGCGGAGAGGGTGTACCGCAGGCGGTGGCGAACCTCGACCGCCCCGTTGACCGCGACGGGTTCTGGCCTCGCTGCGCCGACCGCGAGGATCGCCCCCTCTGGCGGGTTGATGATGGCGGTGAACTGCTCGACGCCGTACATGCCGAGGTTGCTGATCGTGAACGTGCCGCCAGCCATCTCCGAGGGGCCGAGCTTGCGTTCCTTGGCGAGTCCGGCCAGTCGCCGAGACTCGCGCGCGATGTGCGACGCCGGGCTCAGGTCGGCGTCGCCGATCACCGGCACGACGAGGCCAGTCGGGGAGGCGACGGCGATGCCGATGTTGACGCGCCCGTGGAGCAGGGTCTCTCCGCGGCCCTCCGGGGAGTAGGAGGCGTTGACTCCCGGATGCTCGCGGAGCGCGATGGCGCATGCGCGCACGAGGAGATCGTTGACGCTGATCTTCGGGCGCCCCGTCGATTCGAGGCTGCCGTTCAGCTCGGCGCGGAGCGCCATGAGGGCCTCGACATCGGCCGCAGCCGTGACGAAGAAGTGTGGCACCGTGCTGCTGCTCTCGCTGAGGCGCCGAGCGATCACTTCGCGGGTCTTGTCGAACGGGACGGCAGTCGGCTGTCGCGCATCGGAAGCGCTGGTGCTGGTGCTGGTGGCGCCGCCGGTGCCCTGGCCCGCCGTCGGGCTCGACGCGCACCGAGCGGGCGACGCGATGGCCGTGTCCTCGGGGGAGGCCTGACGTGCGCGTGCATCCTCGATATCGGCGCGGACGATCCGGCCGCCGGGGCCGGATCCCAGCACAGCCGACAGGTCGATCTCGTGCTCGCGAGCGAGTCGGCGCGCGAGCGGCGTCGCGAACAGCCGCTGTCCTACTGCGCCCTGAGGTTCGACCTGGGAGGCGACCTCCGAAGCCTGAGCGTCCGCGCTCGCGGCCGCTGCGTCGGGTGCGCCCATCGCGCCAGCCGCATCTGCTTCCGCTGGCGCGGCAGCGTCGGATGCGCTCGCGGGCGCGTCGTCGTTGCCGTCATCGAGGCGCGCGATGACCGTGCCGATGGTTGCCACCTCGCCTTCGGCGACCAGGATGTCGCGCAGGACGCCGGCGTCGTAGGCCTCGTACTCCATGGTGGCCTTGTCGGTCTCGATCTCGACGAGCAGGTCGCCAACGGCGACGGCGTCGCCTGGCTGCTTGTGCCACGCGGCGATGGCGCCCTCCTGCATGGTGTCGGAGAGGCGGGGCATGAGGATATCGATCATGGGGTGTCCTTAGATGCGGCGGGAGACCGCGGCGAGGGTCTGCCGGATGGCGGTGGCGGCGTCGTCCGCGGAGGGGAGCGCGGCGGTCTCGAGCGGCTTGGAGTAGGGCATGGGCACCTCGGCCATCGCGACCCGGCGCACGGGTGCGTCCAGCCAGTCGAAGGCGCCGTCCGAGATGGTCGCGGCGATCTCGGCGCCGATGCCGTAGGTGAGCCAGTCGTCTTCCAGGACGACGGCGCAGTGGGTCTTCTTCACGGATGCGATGACGGTGTCGCGGTCGAGCGGGCGCAGGCTGCGGAGGTCGACCACTTCCACGTCGATGCCCTCGGTCTCGGCGAGCCGCTCGGCCACTTCGAGGGCGACGGCCGCCATGCGCGAGTAAGCGACCACCGTGATGTCGGCACCCTCGCGGGTCACGGCGGCCCGGCCGATCTCGGCGGGGGTGTCGTCGTCCGGCACCTCGCCCTTGGTGTTGTAGAGCGCGAGGTTCTCGAGGAACAGCACGGGGTCGTCGTCGCGGATCGCGGCCAGCAGCAGCGCTTTCGCGTCAGCGGGGCTGGACGGGGCGACGACCTTCATGCCTGGCACGAACGCGTAATACAGCTCGATGTTCTGCGAGTGCGTGGCGCCGAGCTGCTGCCCGCCTCCGCCCGGGGTGCGGATGACGAGGGGGACCCGGGCCTGACCGCCGAACATGCCGTAGATCTTCGCGGCGTGGTTGACGATCTGGTCCAGGGCCAGCAGCGAGAAGTTGATGGTCATGATCTCCACGACCGGGCGCAGCCCGAGCATCGCAGCGCCGATGGCGGCTCCCGTGAACCCCTCCTCGGCGATGGGGGTGTCTCGTACGCGCTTCTCGCCGAACTCCGCGAGCATGCCGGCGGTGATCTTGTACGAGCCCTCGAAGACGCCGATCTCCTCGCCGATGAGCAGCACGTTCTCGTCTCGCAGCATCTCGGCGCGGAGGGTGTCATGGAGCGCCTGACGGTAGGTCATCATGCTCATGCGGATGCTCCGATCGTGGGTGAGGGGGATGGTTCGAAGAGCGGTTGGCCGGGCAGCCTGCGGGAATCGTTGGGAACCGGCGTGGCGTAGGTGTAGTCGAAGAGCGTGTCGACCGACGGGTGCGGGCTCGCCTCGGCGAACGCGACGGCCTCGGCGACGGCGGCCATGGCGGCAGCGTCGATGTCGGCGATCGCGTCGTCCGTCAGGAGTCCCCGCTCGGCGAGGCGAACCGCGAACGCGGCGATGGGGTCACCGGCCTTGAGGGCCTCGGCCTCCTCGCGGGTGCGGTACTTCGCGGGGTCGACGACCGAGTGCCCCTTCAGGCGCTCGCTCACCGTCTCCAGCAGGAACGGCTTGCCGGCCCGGGCGCTCGCGAGCGCGCTGGCCGCGGCGTCCCGGACGGCGACGGGGTCGTTCCCGTCAACGCGGGCGGACGCCATCCGGTACGAGGATGCCCGCTTGTGCAGCTCGGGCTCGCCGGAGGCGCGCTCGACCGTGGTGCCCATCCCGAGGCCGTTGTTGACGACCACGTAGACGACCGGCAGGTCCCACAAGGCGGCGATGTTCAGCGACTCGTGAAACGCCCCGATGTTCGTGGTGCCGTCTCCCATGACGCAGACCACGGCCTCTTGTCCGCTGCGGTAGTCGATCGCGAGGGCCGCACCGGTGGCGAGCGGCACCTGCCCGCCGACGATGCCGTACCCGCCGAGCAGGCGCGACTCCAGGTCGAAGAGGTGCATCGACCCGCCCCACCCCTTCGATACGCCGCCGCTGCGCCCGTAGAGCTCTGCCATGATCCGTCCTGGCGCGATGCCTCGACCGAGCGCGTACCCGTGCTCCCGGTAGTTCGTGAAGAGGTAGTCGGTGGACTCCATCGCCGCCATCAGGCCAACCACCGTCGCCTCCTCGCCGAGGTTCAGGTGGCAGTAGCCACCGATCTCCGCCTGCGTGTACGAGCGGGCGGCGCGCTCCTCGAACCGCCGGATCAGCACCATCTGGCGGTAGAACTCGACGAGTCCCTCGCTGTCGAGGGCTGTCGTGTGCACTGGTGGTGGATTCGACGCTGTCTTCCGCGGGGTTGTGGATCTGCGTGCAGCCATTGGGAGCTCCTCTCGCCTGGCCCTTCTGGGGCTCGGCTCGATCGACCGCGAGGGATGACCACGCGTGTAATGAAACGAATACGTCTCATTATAGGATGGTTGTCGTCGAGCGTCGACATGCGAGGCACGAGGTGGGGAGCACTGGGGATGAGCGAGACCGTGTCGAGCACGAGCCGCAAGCGGGGCCGCCCGACCGCCCAGGAGCGGGAGGAGCGCCGAGACCAGATCCTGGACGCCGCCGTCGCGCTGTTCGTGTCGAATGGCTACGGCCAGGTCACCGTTGACGAGATCGCAGCAATGGCGCGGGTCACCAAGCGCACGATCTACACCTACTTCGGCGACAAGGCAGAGGTGTTCACTGCAGCGATCGAGCGGTTCCGCGCTCGCGACCTCGTGAACCACGGGGCGACCGCCGAGTCACTGCTCGAGACGGCAGCGCGGCTCGTCTTCGTCCTGCACTCGGACAGCGCCGTCGGCCTGCACCGGCTCATGGTCGGAGAAGCGGCGCAGTTCCCGGAGCTCGCGTCTGGCTTCTACTCCAGCGGGCCACGGGGGTACGTGGCTCTGCTTGCGCAGCACCTCTCTCCTGCGAGTGGTCTCGTGGAGGTGGAGGTGGAGGCGGAGGCGCTGTTCGGGCTGCTCCTCGGTGAGCCGCACCGCCGCCGCCTGCTCGGGCTGGCACCCGCACCGAGCGCGGCGGCTGCTCGCGCGCACGCCGAGCAGGTCATCGCCCTCCTCGGGCTGACGGAACGCTCGCGCGACGACGGCTGACGCGGCCCTTCTCGCGGATGCCTGCGGGAGTCGTCAGGCGGGACCCGTCACTCGGCGTCGTCGGCCCCGTCGGCGTCATCGTCGTCGAAGATGCTCTCGATCGGGCACTCGAAGACGCGCGCGAGGCGGAACGCGAGGGGCAGCGAGGGGTCGAAGCGGCCGCGCTCGATGGAGATGACCGTCTGGCGGGAGACGCCGAGCTCCTCCGCGAGGCGCTGCTGCGACCACCCGCGTTGTTTGCGAAGGTCGGGGAGCGCGTTCTTCACGAACTAGCCTCGCCTTCGCTCGAGGCCATACCGGATGCTCACCGATCCCATCGCGACGACGATCACGGCGACCAGGGCCAGGAGTGCTGGAATGTCGAGGTTCCCGACCGCGATGACCGCGGTGCCGAGTCCGGTCACGAGCAGGGTGTCGCCGAACGCTCCGCTCGTCGCGCGTTCGATCCATGCCGACTCCACCGACTGCTCGGGGCGCGGGGTGGCTCCTCGGAGGCTGTCTCGGTCGACGGACAGCGCCCACACGAGGCCAGCACAGGCCCAGAACGACACCAGTACCGTCGCAAACCACCCGACGAGTGGGTGCGGGCCGGCGGACCCGGTCAGCACCAGAATCGTTGCGATGACGCAGGCGAGGAGCAGGCCGGAGGGGATCGCCAGCCAGAGTGCAGACCAGTGACCACCGAACTTCACTCGGCCCCACCGGCTTCGAGTGTCCGCTGTGTACGAAGAACTCTCGGTGTCCATGTCTCACTCCCATGTGTAAAGCTAACTTGACTGTCGAGATAGTTATACACGTCAAGCACGCTTGACACAAGCGTGAGGCCAGCGCCCGTTCAGGCGGGCCCAAGGGGGTCGGCAGATGGCAGTACCGGCGGCCTCGGATGCCGACCGGCGAAGGTCAGAACGCGATCGGCCGCACGTAGTGCGTCCCCCGCTGCGACCTGCCGGATGCTGACACCGTGAAGCGCACGATGTCGCTCCGGTAGCGGTCGTCGGAGACCTCGAAGACGCGGCCGTCGTTGTCTCGCGTCACCCGGCGCAGGCGCAGGACGGGGGATCCTTCCTCGATCTCCAGCAGCCTGGCGTCCAGTGCATCGGCGGCCTTCGCGTCGATCTCGTGGTCGATGTCGTTGTAGCCGTAGCCGCGGCTGTCGAGGAACTCGGTGATGGACACGGTGTTCAGGTCGACCTCGAAGAGGTGGCGTCCGACTTCCTCCGTGAACGTGAGGCGCTCGAGCATCGTCGGCCGGCCGTCGAGGCTGCGGAGTCGAAGGACGTGCACAACAAGCTGGGACGGGTCGATCCCGAAGATCTCAGCCTGCGCTGGGTCTGGACGCCGCAGGCTCACCTCCTGCGTCTCGGCGCCAGGAACGGTGCCGATCTCCTTGGCCCACTTCGTGAACGGGATGGACACGTCGACGGCCTGGTGGGCTTTGCGCTCGACGACCCGGGCCGGTCGACCGCGGCCGGTCTCGATGAGGCCCTCGCTGCGCAGTGCCGCGAGCGCGTTGCGGACCGGGCCCCGGGAGGTGCTCCAGCGCTCGGCGAGCTCCCCTTCGGACGGGACGTCATCGCCGGGTGCGAGTTGACCGCTGGCGATGCGTCGTCGGAGGTCGTCAGCGATCTGCTTGTACATAACGTCGGTCACATAGGCATACTACTTGCTCATGCCCTCCAGCGTGCTGGTGGAGCATGAAACCGGGCTCTTAAAGGCCTTTTCTCGCGAAGCCTGGTTGCCGAAGTCTTCAACATAGGTGAACAACTCGTGAATTGTGCGAAGATAGGCATACAGGTTGGCGGTGTCTCTGGCAGTCTCTTCACGTCCCGCTCCGAGACCCCGCCCGAAAGGCACAGCACATGACCCGCGCTCTCAAGCCCGCGATCGCCCTCGCAGGCGCCGGCATCCTCGCACTCAGCCTCGCCGCCTGCTCCACGCCCGCAGCAGACGCCTCCGGATCCACCGACTCCTCCGGCTTCGCCGTCGACTCGAACACCCTCGTCTTCGGCGTCGTCCCCGACTCCGTCGACACCGAGACCAACTACCAGCCGCTCATGGACTACATCGCGCTCGAGACGGGCAAGACCGTCGAGTACCACGAGTCCACGGACTACGCGGCGCTCATCGAAGCCGCGATCGCCGGCAAGGTCGACGTGGCGTCCTTCTCCGGGTTCACCTACGTCACCGCCACGAACAACGGCGCCGAGCTCACCCCGATCTCCTCCATCGTGACGTCCGAGGGCCAGGAGCCCGGCTACTACTCGCAGGCCATCGTGCCCGTCGACAGCGACATCGCATCGATCGAAGACCTCGCGGGCAAGAAGGTCTGCTTCGTCGACCCCTCCTCCACCTCCGGCTACCTCTTCCCGAGCTACAACCTCCTCGAAGCAGGCATCGACCCCGAAGCGGACATCACTCCCGTCATGGCAGGCAAGCACGACGTGAGCGTGCAGAAGGTGGGCGAAGGCGTCGAGTGCGAGGCAGGCTTCGCCGAAGACAGCGAGGTCGAGAAATCCGACAAGGTGAAGGTCATCGCCGAGACCATGGTCCCCGGTGCCCCCATCGTCGAGTCCGACAAGCTGCCGGACGACCTGAAGCAGCAGCTCCGGGACATCCTCTCCGAGGTCACGATCGACGACATCATCGCCGCCGGCGTGGAGAGCGCAGACAGCGAGGGCTTCCGCAGCGTCTTCTTCGAGACCAAGCCGGTTGACGACCAGTACTACGACACGGTCCGCGACATCTGCGAGGCGACGAACGCCACGCAGTGCCAGAGCTGACCCACGCCTGACCCCGTCTGATCAGCCGAGACCCGAGATGAGCACCGACATGAGCACCACCGCTGACAACACGTCCCCAGTGATCTCGCTTGCCGACGTCACCAAGCGCTTCGGCGAGACCACCGCGCTCGATAGCGTGAGCCTGGAGGTCGCTCGCGGCGAGATGGTCGTGCTGCTCGGCCTCTCCGGGTCCGGCAAATCCACCCTGCTGCGCCACCTGAACGCGCTCGAGCAGCCCACGTCGGGAGACGTGACCGTCCTCGGCGATCAGGTGTCGCGACTGCGCGGCCGCCCACTCCGGCGGCTGCGCAGCAGGGTGGGGTTCATCTTCCAGCAGTTCGAGCTCGTGCCGTCGCTCACGGTGCTCGAGAACGTGCTGACCGGGGCGCTCGCCACCATCCGCGGCCCGCGCCTCGGACTGTTCGGCTACTCCAAGGCGAGGAAGCTGGAGGCGCTGGGCCACCTCGACCGGGTCGGCCTGCTCGACCGCGCCTACCAGCGCGCTGACACGCTCTCCGGCGGCCAGCAGCAGCGCGTCGCCATCGCGCGCGCCCTGATGCAGCGCCCGGACATCCTCCTCGCCGACGAGCCCGTCGCCTCTCTCGACCCCGAGTCGAGCGAGCAGGTCATGCGCCTCATCCGCGAGATCGCCGCCGCGGATGGCCTGACCGTGGTCTGCAGCCTCCACCAGGTCGACCTCGCCATCTCCTGGGCGGACCGCATCGTCGGGCTCCGCCACGGGGCAGTCGTGCTGGACACCCCCGTCGAAGGCCTCACCAAGGCCGAGGTCATGGAGATCTACGGCCGGGTCGCCACCAGCACCGCCGAGCTCGAGGCCGTGCAGAACGAACTCCTCGCGGCGGAGGCGGCACGATGACCGCGACCGTTGCGCCCCCGTCCCCGCGCACATCCGCCCCTCACCAGACGGCAGTCGAGGCTCGCGCTCCTCGCCAGCGCCGAACCCCAGAGCGCATCGCCGCCGTCCTCACCCTCCTCGCGCTCGCGGGCATCGCGGTCGCCGCGCTCATCGAGATCGACATCTCCGTGCCGGCGATGCTCGAGAGCTGGTCCAACACCGAGCGCTTCTTCACCCGCGTCGGCGGACTCGCCTTCCCGGAATGGCCCGAGCTGCTCGAGCTCACGGGCCTCACCCTGGGGCTGGTGCTGTGCGGCACGCTCTTCGCCGCCGTCGTCTCGATTCCAGTCGCGTACCTGGCGGCCGCGAACACGACCCCAGGCCAGTCCTGGCGCGCCGCCGCCCGCTTCCTCGGCGTCTTCACCCGCGCGCTTCCCGACGTGGTCCTCGCCATGGTCTTCGTGCTCATGTTCTCCCTCGGGTCGCTTCCTGGAATTCTGGCGATCGGCATCCATTCGATCGGCATGATCTCGAAGATGTTCGCCGACGCGATCGAGCAGATCGACGAGGGGCCGCGCCTCGCGATCCGCGCAGCCGGTGGCTCCAAGCTGCAGGAGTTCACGTCGGGAGTGCTGCCCCAGGTACTGCCGTCGTGGGTCGCGACGGTGCTCCACCGCAACGACATCAACCTTCGCGGCTCCGTGATCCTCGGCTACGTCGGCGTCGCGGGGCTCGGCCTCGAGATGTCGACCGCCTTCAAGTCGCTCGACTACTCGCTGGGCCTCGGCATCGCGCTTGTCATCTTCGTCCTCTGCGTCGCGATGGAGGTGGTCTCGAGCCTGGTGCGCGCCGCGATGCTCGGCGGTCACGAAGGCAGCCGCAACCCCATCGACCGGCTCGTCGACCGGATGCGCGGCTCGCGAGGCACCTCGCGGAGCGGCCAGCTCGGCGGCGCACGGCGCTTCCGGTCGCCGGCGGAAGCGATCCGCCGCCCCTGGAACGCGACCCGCGTGAGCCACGTCGTCTGGGGGTGGGTGGCAGCGCTCGTCGTGGTGGCCGCCGTCACGTTCGCCGACATCAACTGGCTCGACTTCCTCACATTCTGGGCCCGCATCCCCGAGATCGCCGTGCAGTTCTGGCCGCCGTCGTTCGGCGTCTACGAGCTCGCGACCATGCTCGAGGCGATGCGCGACACGATCGCCATCGCGTTCGCGGCAACGCTCCTCACCTTCCTGGTCTCCCTCGTCATCGGCTCCCTCGCGGCCCGGAACGTCGCGCCGAACCGCACCGTGCAGGGAGGGATGCGCCTGCTGCTCGTCGGCATCCGCGGCATCCCCGAGGTGATCCTCGCGATCGTGCTCATCATCATCACGGGGCTCGGCACGCAGGCGGGCACGATCGCACTGGCGATCGGCGGCATCGGCCTGCTTGGCAAGCTCATCGCCGACTCCTTCGAGGAGGTGCGCCGCGGCCCCGAGACGGCACTCCGAGCGACCGGAGCGACCCGCCTGCAGACCTATGCCAGCGCGACACTGCCGCAGGGCATGCCCGCCCTCATCGGCCACACCTTCTACCTGCTCGACACGAACATCCGCGCGGCGACGCTGCTCGGCATCGTCGGAGGCGGTGGCGTCGGCTACTACCTCCTCAACGCCGGACAGGGCTCGAACTACCCGCTCGTGACGGCCATCGTGCTCA
Source organism: Pseudoclavibacter sp. 8L (assembly GCF_902506465.1). Classification (NCBI taxonomy): domain Bacteria; kingdom Bacillati; phylum Actinomycetota; class Actinomycetes; order Micrococcales; family Microbacteriaceae; genus Pseudoclavibacter; species Pseudoclavibacter sp. 8L. The sequence continues at coordinate 43,438 of NZ_LR733196.1, forward strand.
TGATCCTGGTCACCGTGCTCCTGGTCGAGGGCCTCGCGATGTGGATGAGGCGGGTGTTCCGATGAGCCGCGGCTTCGACGTCACCGTCGTCGGCTCCGGCATCGTCGGTCTCGGTGCCGCCTACGCTGCAGCCAAGCGAGGCCTGTCGGTTGTCGTCGTCGACCGCACGAGCGAGCCGATCGGTGCGAGCATCCGCAACTTCGGGCACCTGTGCTTCACGCCGCAGACGGGCGACGCCCGACGGTACGGAGTGCTGGCCCGGGAACTCTGGCTGCAGCTCGCGACCGATGCCGGGTTCTGGCTTCGGGAGACGGGCACCGTCGTCGTCGCTCGGCACGACGATGAACTGGCGCTGCTCGACGCTGCCAGGCGCTCTCCGCTCGGTGAAGCCGACCGACTCCCCGTCGGGGAGGAGATCCGGATGCTCGATGCGGCCGAGGTCGCCGATCGCACCCCGGTGAGACACGGCGTCGCGGCCGGTGGCGCATTCCTGGCGGCAGACCTGCAGACCGATCCGCGTTCCGCGGTCGCCGCGATCATCCGGCGCCTGCAGAGCATGGGCGTCGAGTTCCGGATGCGCACGGCCGTCGGCCGCGTCCGCAGCGGCGTCGTCGAGACGAGCCGGGGTGATATCGCCACGGGGCTCGTGGTCGTCGCCGTCAACCACGACATCGATCAGCTCCTCCCGGATGCCGCCGAGGAGAACGCCGTCGAACGGTGCGCGCTCGACATGCTGCGAGTGGATGCGCCGCTCGCGAGGCCGCTCGGTGCCCCGCTCCTCACCGGCTGGTCGCTCATCCGCTACCGCGGGTTCGCCGGGCTCCCAGAGGCTTCGGCGGTCCGCCAACGCCTCCACGGCGAACGCCCGGACCTCGCGGCGATCGACCTCAACCAGATGTTCACGCAGCTCCCAGACGGCTCGCTGCTGGTCGGCGACACGCACTGGCGTGGCGTGACGGTGTCGCCCTTCCAATCCGAGGCAGCCGTGAACCTCATGCTCGCCGAAGCCGAACGGCTCCTCGACATCGGGCCGCTGCGCGTGCGGGAGCGCTGGCAGGGCGTGTACGCGGCCGCACCAGACGAGTTCCTCGTCGAACGTCCGCAGCCGGGCGTGCTCGCCATTGCGGCGACCACGGGCATCGGCATGACCACCGGGCTCGGCCTCGCCGAGCACCACCTTGCTCTCGAGCTGGACGCCGTGTCCGCTCGAACACCTTCGAAAGGCCTGAGATGACGACCCTCACCACTTCCGCGCAGGCGCAGACTGCCGCGTCCGTTCGCGTGCCCCTCGAGCTCGTGGTGCTCGACATGGCAGGAACGACCGTGCTCGACGACGGCGTCGTGGAGCGCGCGTTCGAGCGCGCCGCGAACCGCACGGGGGTCGCCGCGCATCTCCCATGGCCCGAGGCGCTCGCCTACGTCCGCGAGACGATGGGCCAATCGAAGCTCGACGTCTTCACGCACCTCGCGAACGGAGACACCGCAGCCGCAGCGGAGGCGACCGCCGCATTCGAGGTCGCCTACGCCGAGCTCGTCGAGGAAGAAGGCGTCGAGGAGATCCCGGGCGCGCGGGAGACGATCGAGTCCCTGCGAGGCTCCGGTCTCTCGGTCGTGTTGACGACAGGCTTCGCGCCGGTCACGCGCGACGCGATCCTCCGAGCCCTCGGCTGGGAGCAGCTCGTCGATCTCGCGCTGTCGCCCGCAGACGTCGGCCGTGGCCGTCCCGCCCCCGACCTCGTGCTGAGCGCCGTGCTGCGCACCGGAACCTCGAGCGTCGCGGCCGTCGCCGTGGTGGGAGACACCGCGAGCGACGTGCAATCGGGACTTCACGCGGGGGCCGGCCTCGCAGTCGGCGTGCTCAGCGGCGCCCACGACCAGGAGACGCTCGAAGCGAGTGGCGCCCACGCCGTCATCGAGAGCGTCGCCGCGCTCCGCGAGCTGCCCGCGTTCCAGCGGCCCGCATCGTGAGGTCGGCCTTGGCGCCGAGAGTCGAAGAGCCGTCTGCGCTTCGGATCCACCTGCAGCCCGCCGCGACGGCCATGGTGTGGCTCGGCGTCGAGAGGCCGCTGGAGGCTGTCGCCGTGCCCGACGTCGTGCTCGGGCCGGGCGAGGTGCTCGTGGCCCTCGAATTCGCGACGATCTGCGGCTCCGACGTGCACACCATGCTCGGCCACCGGCAGTCCCCGGCGCCCGGAGTGCTCGGCCACGAGTACGTGGGCAGGGTCGTCGCGACCGGTGACGGCGGCGCCCGCACCATCGACGGGGAGGCCCTCGAGCCCGGTGCTCGGATCGTCTGGTCGGTGATGGCCAGCTGCGGCGAATGCGACCGCTGCACGCGAGGGCTGACACAGAAGTGCCGGAGCCTGCTCAAGTACGGGCACGAGCGCCTCACCACCAGGTGGGAGCTGAGCGGCGGGTTCGCGACGCACATGCATCTGCGGTCGGGAACGGGCATCGTCGCCGTCGACGAGACGACGCCGGCTGCTGCCCTCGCCCCCGTCAGCTGCGGCACGGCGACCGCGGTCGCCGCGATGCGCGCCGCGCTCCGCGTCGTCGAGGTCGACTCGCCCGCGGTGCTGGTCTCCGGGGCCGGGCTCATCGGCCTCACCGTCGCGGCGCTCGCGCGCGACCGAGGCTGTACGGTCGTCGTCGCTGACCCGGACGACAAACGGCGGGACCTCGTCGCGCGCTTCGGCGCGCACGCGGCCATCGATCCCGGTGTTCCCGGCGCCGCGGCCGAGACCTGGGCGGGGCTCGGCCTGCCTGGTCCGGACATCGTCATCGAGGCCTCCGGGTCGCGAGCCGCCGTATCCGCCGCGCTCGACGCCGTCGAGATCGGCGGTGCCGTCGTCCTCGTCGGCAGCGTCTTCCCCACCGAGCCCGTCGCCCTCGACCCCGAATCCCTCGTCCGGGGTCTCGTGACCGTCCGCGGCGTCCACAACTACACGTCGGCTGACCTGGCGGCGGCTCTCGAGTTCGTCGAAGGCAGCGCCGACCGGTGGCCGTTCGCGGAACTCGTCGAGGCCACCTTCCCCCTCGAGCGTCTCGGAGACGGCGTCGCGCTGGCTGCCACCGGGGGCCCCATACGTGTCGGCATAGATCTGTCGACATCGTGCGGCGCGGGGACTGCCCCGCGTGGCGAGCGGCGTACCCGTGAGGTCAAGGCGGCGGTCACCCCCAGATGAGCGCCTCGGCTGCCCCGTCTCCTCAGCGCTCGGAAGTACAGAAGACGCGGTGGCGTCCGGATCCGGTGCTGGTCACCCTTTGCGTGACGCAGCTCATCAGCTGGGGCACGCTCTACTACGTCCTCCCCGCGGTCGCCGCCGAGATCGTCGCCGACACCGGGTGGAGTCTCGTCAGCGTCATGGCCGCCTTCTCCGCGGGTCTTCTCGTCTCGGCCGGCGTGGGTGTCGGCTTCGGGGGTCTGCTCGACCGCTTCGGGGGCCGCGTTGTCATGGCGTGGTCATCGGCACTCGCCACTGCTGGCGTCGTGCTCGTGGCCACAGCCAGCACCTTCCCCATGTTCGTCGTCGCCTGGGTCGTGGTCGGCGTCGCGCAGGCGGGCGTGCTCTACCAGGCCGCCTTCACGGTCATCGGGCTCCGCTACGGAGCAGCCGCCGGAAGACCTCTCCTGGTGGTCACCCTCGTTGCCGGCCTCGCCTCGACGCTGTACGTGCCGGGCGCGACACTGCTCGCCGAGGTTGTCGGCTGGCGCGGCACCTACCTCGTGCTCGGTGCTCTCCTCGCCGTCGTCACGATCCCGCTGCACGCGCTCCTGCTGCCGAGACGCGACCCCGTGCCCCGACAGGTGCCGAACGGGGAGCGGATGGAGAATCCGGTCGTTGTCAGGAGCAGTCGCTTCATCAGGCTCTGCCTCGGCGTGACGCTCCTCTCGTTCAGCGTCTACGCCGTGTCCCTCAACCTCATCCCGCTGCTCTCCGAGCGGGGCATCGACGCGAGAGCGGCGGCCCTGCTGCTCGGGCTCGTGGGCGTGGGGCAGGTCGTAGGCCGCGTGCTCTTCACCGTCCTCAACCGCGTCGTTCCGCTGCCGCTGCGCGCACTGCTCGTGGGCGCTGTCGCGAGCCTCACGCTCGTGGCGTTCGCGCTCATCTCGGGTCCGTTCGCCGTGCTCGTTCTCCTCGCGCTGCTCGCCGGGGCGGCCCGCGGTGCGTTGACGCTCGTGCAGGCCACCGCCGTCGTCGAGCGCTGGGGCACCGAACGGCTCGGCACGCTCAACGGGGTGTTCAGCGCCCCGATCACGGCATCGATCGCGCTCGCCCCGGTTGCGGGGGTCGCTCTCGCGGCTGCGGTGGGCTCGTTCCCGCTCGCGGTCGCGCTCCTGGCTGGTGTCGCGGCGGTCGGGGCGCTCCTCGTCTTCGAGCGGCCTCGAAGAGGTGCTTACCTCACGGAAGTGGGGCGCAGGGCGCTGGGACATCAGGGGCCCTGCGCAGATCGCAGAGACGAAGACCGGCAACGACAAGCGCTCCGGTGACCGGCGGGCGTTCGAGCACAAGCAGCTGCAACGGCTCCCCGATCGCTGTGAGCGCAGCCCGGAGTGCGCCCTGGAGCCGGGGCTGGTTGGTGATGACACCGCCCGCCGCCACGATGCGTTCGCCGACTGCACCCCGCTGCCGCAGTGCGTGCACGGCGGCGGCGATGTAGTCGGCCGCATCAGCGATCACCCTGATGGCGCTGGGGGAGCCCAGATCTGCGGCTTCGAAGATGAGAGGCGCGTGGCCTCCCCACTCGGTCAGGCTGGCCCGGTCGGACATCGCGAGTGTGAGCTCGGTGAGGTTCGTTGCTCCGTATGCAGCCTGCAGCAGCTCAGCGAGAGGGTCTGGGCCGGTAGTCGTGTGATCAGCGAGGCGGTGCAGCTCACGAAGCGCTTCACGGACGAGCGCTGGTGCGCTGCCGAAGTCGTTGAACCGCCAGCCGTACCCCATTGCGCGCAGTGGAGCGCCGGACTGGTCACGTCCTACCAGGACGGTTCCAGTTCCCACTATCAGCTGCAGGGAGGGCTCGGGACCCAGGGCATGACCAAGGAGTTCCGCGTCGTTGGAGACGGTGATGAGCCCCGTGCCGAGTGCGCTGGAGAGTTCGCGCTCGGCACGGCGGGCTTGTTCGGGAGTGTCGACACCGTTCAGGCCAGCTGCGACGCTGGTCTCGGCGTCCACGCTCCCGTGGTCGTGGACGATGCCAGCAAGGCGCTTGAGGTTGCCTGTGTCGGAGAAGAGGGAGCCCCGTCGCCACTCCGTGGAAGAGACGACGAGCTCCCCGCGCAGCCCCGAGGTGTCCTCGAAAGCAACGTGGGTCTTCGTGCCGCCGACATCGAGGCCGACGAAGCGCAGAGTCGGCGCGGTCACCGGGCTTGGTCTTCGATGCGGACGAGCTCGCGGGAGCGGAGCGTGTAGATGGCACCGTGCTTGTCGGCCGCGAGGTGCGGCCCGCTGTACCAGCCGCCATCGATGCCGGCGACGACGACCGTGATCGCGAATGTCTGCGGGTCGATGCGGAACAGGGTCGTGTCCGTGACGACGTAGACGCTGCCGCCGGCATTGGTCATCGCCGCGAAGCCCGGGGTGAGGGACCGCTGGTCGGACGTGTGCACGATGGCACGCTCAGTGCGATCGATGACGATCAGCGTGCCCTTGATGGTGATCGCGAACAGGTGCTCGCCCTGGACGGCGAGCGCGGCGATGCCATTGGCCTGGTTCGTCTCCACCCGCCAGAGCTCGCTCTGCAGCGTGGGGTCCCAGGCGACGATGGTGCCGCGCGGCCCGGTCTTCTGGGCGTTGTCCCCGCCGAGGTACGCGACACCGTCGGCGGTTGCGACGGCACGCACGAGCTGGATGTCGTCGATCGGGTTGACCGCGATGCTCGCGACCCCTGTGGCGGGCTGGTAGGTCCACAGGGAGCCACCGCCCTCGGTGTCCGCCTGTGCGGCGACGAGGAGCAGCTCGTTGCAGGCATCCCAGGTGGTGTCCAGGGGGCGATTCTGAGCTTCCGGGAAGCTGGCCACGCGCCGGGTCGTGGTGCCGGTTCGAGGGTCGTGCGCCCAGATGCCCTGGCCGCTGTACTGGCCCGTGTAGAGGACGCCGTCGATGACCTCGGCGTCTTTCGCCTCGCCAGGGATCGTGAGGTTGAAGACGTCCCCCGTCCTGAGGTTGTGCCGGGCTACACCGCCATTGCCGCCGACGTAGGCGTATCCAGCGCCGACGGCGATGCCCATGCAGGCCTGCGGTCCGATGGGGGCACCCGCCTCACCGAGGTCGATGACGCGCGTGGCTGCATCGGGCAGCGTGACCACGGCGACGATCGCGTATCCGGAGGTCGCGACGAGGGCCCCGTCGAGAGCGTCCAAGCCCCAGATCTCCCCGAGATCCAGCCCCTTGAGATCGAGCTGTCGCACGGTCGTTCCTGAGGGGTCCCAGGAGAGGATGCCCGTCTCGTTGGCGCAGTAGACGGTGTCGTCGAGGACAGCGAAGTTCTTGGCGACCTTGCCGATGGAGGCCGCCAGCGAGTAGGAAGTGGGATCCGCCAGCTCGAGACGGGCGATCTTGCTCGATTCTGCGGCGCCGGCAGTGGAGACGAGCAGCTGCTCGTCGACGACGGCGAGATCACGAATGCTCGGGTCGTTCGTCATCTCCGCTGGGGTGATGTTCGAGAACTGGGCTGCGGCTCGATCGAAGGCGTACAGGGCGGCGCGGCTGGTGCTGCCGCCGCCACCGAGGGTGCTCCCGGCGCCGAAGTAGACAGTCTGGTCGGTCGCTGCGACCGTCCGTGCCAGGGTGACCTTCGCATCCGGCACGCCGAGACTCACGAGGCCTCCGACCGCGGGGTCGTGTTGCCAGAGCGCGGGGGCTGTCGTCCCGCCCCCGCCGACAGCGAAGAGCACTCCGTCTGGCGCGACCGCGAGGGCACGCACATCGCGATCGCCGATGGCGCCGATCGCGGTCGCCGGACTGTTCGGGCTGTCCAGGTCCCACCGGAACACATTGGGTTGGCTGCCGGCCGACTTCTGCAGAACTCCGATGTACAGCAAGCGCCGAATCGGGTCGAGCCCGAGTGCTTGGATGCTGTGCCCGTTGCCGACCGTGGTGGAGGCGATGACCTTTCCTGATGCGATGTCGAGCGCGATGACGCCGGTGGTCTCCAGGTTCCGGGATCCGATGTAGGCGACGCCGTCCAGCAGCACGCTGCTCATCAACGCGTACTGCTCTATGGCGGGGCCGAGCGAGGTGATCCTCGGTGCGCGAGGGGCGGCATCCTCAGCGTAGGAGGGGGTCGCGAAGGCGGCCAACGCGACGGTCGTGCCGATAGCGGTGAGGACGGTGCGGCGAGAGATCTGAGACATGGGGACTCCCTGAATGAGAACGTCGGGTACAAGAGGGCGCCCCGCGGGGCTGTTGCTGGGGTTGGGGTTCAGGCGGTGACCGCGAACCGTGCCGCCGTGAGACCGTGTGCGAGATCGTCACCGCTGGAGAGGCGCGCCAGCTCTTCCCGCACGGACTCGGCGAGACGACCGAGTTCAGTGCCGTACGAACCGGCGATGTGGGGCGTGAGCAGGGCACGCTCCGCCACGTAGAGGGGGTGCTCGGCCTCGAGGATCCAGGGGACGGTGACATCCAGGATCGCGTACAGCTCGCCGGCGACGACGCGAGCGGTCAGGGCATCCTGGTCGATGATCTCGCCCCGCGCCGTGTTGATGAGCGTCGCATCCGCGCGCATCAGGTTGATGCCTCGGGCGTCGATGAGATTGTGCGTGCTGGGGAGGGACGGGGCGTGGACCGAGACGACGTCGCTTGTGGCGAGCAGCTCATCCAGCCCGACGCTCGTGACCGCAAGGTCCGCCGCGTCGTCGTCGCTGAGATACGGGTCGTAGACGACGACCTCGAAGCGGTAGGCGCGCAGGAGCTCGATCACGAGACGGCCGATCGTGGACGCGCCGACGATTCCGACGCGCTTCTCGAACGCCCCCAGCTGGGGGTAGCTGCTCTCGACGTCGAACGCTCGTCGAGCGTCCCGGTAGTGACGCGCCATGGGCAGGACGCGTTTCGCGGCCAAGACGATCATCGCGACGGTGTACTCGGCGACGGGCACGGCGTTCGCCGCCGCCGCAGTGCTCACCCTGATCCCGCTGTGAACGACAGCTTCGCTCACGTAGGGCTTGATGGTGCCGGCAGAGTGCAGGATCGCCTCCAGGTTCGGGGCGGCGGCGAGGACGCGGGTGTCGACGCGAGGAGAGCCCCAGCCGGTGATCAGCACCTCCACGTCCGCGAGGATGCCCCGAGCCCGGTCGGACTCGAACTCGACGATGTGCCCGAGGACGTCGGCGGTCTCAGCGATCGCATCGATCTGCCGGGGTGGGAAGACGCGGTTCAGTGCGGCCGTGGTCATCGCGAAGGCGACGCGTTTGCGGGGACTCACTTCACACTCCCGGCGCTGAGGCCAGCGCGCCAGAAGCGCTGCAGCATCACGAACGCGATCACGAGGGGCACGATGGAGAGGAAGGAGCCGGCGATGACCAGGGTGGAGAAATCCGGGTTCTGCTGCACCTGGCTCTGCCAGAGCGCGATGCCGACGCTGGAGGGAAAGAGGCTTCGGTCCTGCAGCATGATCAGCGGCAGCATGAAGTTGTTCCACACGCCAACGAACTGGAACAGGGCGATGGTCACGAAACCTGGGAGCAGCATCGGGAACCCGATCTGCAGGAAGGTGCGGATGGGGCCAGCCCCATCCACCCGGGCCGCCTCGAGGACTTCATTGGGGAGGTAGCCGGCGCTGAAGACGCGGGCGAGGTACACGCTGAACGGGTTGCAGAAGGCGGGGATGAGCACAGCCCAGATCGTGTTCGTCGCGCCGACGGACGCGGCGAGGAGATAGAGCGGGATGACGGTTGCCGTGTTGGGGATGAGGACACCGACGAGGACCAGGGCGTAGAGGGGTCTGCTGCCCTTGAAGATGAACTTGTCGAACGCGTAGCCGGCCATCAGAGCGACGAATCCTCCGATGATCGCCCCCGCACCGGCGTAGAGGATGCTGTTCGCGAGCCACCGGAGGAAGATGCCGTCGTCCTGCGTGAGGAGTCGCGACATGTTCGCGAAGAAGTCGCTCCCGATGGAGAACGCGTCTCCGGAGTACAGGCCGGAGGCGTCCTTGGTGACCGCGAAGACGAGCCAGAGCAGGGGCAGCACCATGTAGGCGGTGCCGACGATCAGCAGGCCGTTGACCGTGAGTGCAGCGCCACCGGAGCGGCGCCGCGCGCGACGGCGACGTGGCGGAGCCGTGGGCGGCTCGGTCGAGACGGTCGGTGCGTCAACGGAGTCGAGCGTCGCGGTCATGATGTGGGCTCCTTCGAGGTGAATCGGGTCACGGCCCAGGACAGGACTCCAGCGAGCGCTGCGAGCACGATGGAGGCCGCGGCCGCCTCTGGGAGGTTGTTGCGGTTGAAGGCCGCGTCGTAGGCCCACATGTTGGGCACCCAGGTGCTGGTCACTGCGGTCGTGGCGGAGGAGAGGATGCGGGGCTCGGTGAAGAGCTGCAGCGAGCCGATGACGGTGAACAGCAGCGCAACTCCCAGGGCTGGGGCGATGAGGGGCGTCTTGATGGAGATGGCGGTGCGGATCCCGCCGGCGCCGTCGATGCGGGCTGCCTCGAGCACTTCGCGGGACACTGCCTGCAGAGCCGTGAAGAGGATGATGACGTTGTATCCGGCCCATTCCCACACTGCGATGTTGACCATGGACGGCAGGACCAGCTCGACCGAGAGGAAGTTGATCTCGATCCCGCCGGAGGCGAGCGCCTTCACGATCGGGCTGACACCGGGGGTGTAGAGGTAGGCCCAGATGAGTGCGGCGATCACGCCGGGAACCGCGTGAGGCAGGAACAGGAGGAGCTGGAAGGTGCGCTTCGCGTAGGTGACGCCCGCGTCCAGCAGCAGCGCCAGCGTCAGCGCGACCAGCAGCAGGACGGGAACGTAGAGCACGCAGTAGATGGCCAGCCGGCCGAACCCTTCGATGAAGCTCTGGTCCGAGAGGACGGAGATGTAGTTCCCGAGTCCCACGAACTCTGTTGTCGTCTCACCGAAGCCCAGGCCGGAGCGGGACTCGGCGAACAGGCTCATGCCGATCGCGTAGACGACCGGGGCGATCATGGTGACCAGGAAGAGGGCGAAGAACGGGACCAGGAAGATCGCGGCGGTGCGCCCGCCCGTGCCCGACACTCCGGTGCGGCGCGGCGCCCTGGGTTGAACGCGCTTGAGGAGTGTCATTCGGTCACGTCCAGCCCGAGCCCCTCGAGACCTTCGACGGTTCCCGTTTGCGTGCTGCTGAGCGCGTCGGCGAGGGTTGGGGCGCTGGTGACGCCTTCCTTCAGCTCAGTGCTCGTGATGTCGTAGCTGGGGCCCCAGGCCCACGGGGCGAGGTTCGCGGACGCGTCGTCGAAGACCTGGTAGATGTCGTTGCCGTAGTAGTCGACGGGGGCGACGGATTCGGCGACCTCGTTCAAGCCGGGGTAGGCGAGGTACGCAGTTCCCACGGCGCCACGGGCCTGCACGGCTTCCTCGGTTGTCGCCAGCCACTTGAGGAACACTGCAGCGGCCGCGGTGTTCTCGCTCGTCTCTGCGAGCGCGAAGCCGGTACCCCCGTTGAGCGCGCCGGTCGGTTCGCCGTCCCACGTCGGTGGTGCCGCGGCGATCCACTTGCCTGCCTGCCCAGCGGCCTCGGTGCGCGTCTTCAGCCCGGATGCGCTCCATGAGCCGCCGATCCAACCGTTCACGGTGCCGTTGCCGAGGTCCGCGGTCCATTCATCGCTGTAGCCGAGCTGCTTCTTGATCAGGTCCTCATCGATCAGCCGCTGCCAGAAGTCGGCCACCTTCACCGACGCTGCGTCGTCCACGGCGACGTTCCAGTGGTCGTCCTCCGCGGAGAACCACTTCCCGCCGGCCTGCCAGGACAAGGGGGCGAGCGGTGGCTCGTTCGTGAAGAAGCTCGCGAGGTACGCGTCGGGGTTCCACGCCTTCACTGCACGAGCCGCCGCCTCGAACTCCTCCCAGGTCGTCGGAACGGCAACTCCGGCGGCGTCGAGAACGTCCTGGCGGTACCAGTTCACGAGGGGCGGCGCGTCGTACGGGAGGGCGTAGCTGTCGTCGCCGAACGTGACCAGGTTCTCCACCTGGTCGTCGTAGGCGGAGCGCGTCTCCTCATCGACGAGGTCGGTCAGCGGGAGCACCTGGCCGGAAGCGACGAACCCGGGCAGTCGGTCGTACTCGATGCCGACGACATCCGGGCCCGTGCCGGAGGTGATCGCTGCCGCCAGCTTCGTGTACCCGCCGTTCGCGCCATTGGGGATCTCTTCGAACGAGACGGTGATGTCGTCCTGGCTCGCGTTGAAGGCGGCCGCGACATCCGCCATGCCGCTCAGTGAGGACCAGAAGGTGACCTCGCCGGTGGCCGGACCGGCCGGTGGGGCAGCAGGCGCGGAACCGGTCGGCGCGCAGCCGGTGAGAGCGATCGCCGTGACCAGGATGGCAGCGGGGATCGGGAGACGACGCAGACGCATGAGGGACTCCTCTGAGACAACAACGGTGGTGTGGATCGATCATCGATGCTCCACCCCCACGCGCCAAGCGTTCGTCCCTCAAACGCTCACAAACGCACAGAATCTCTGGTGCGAAGCGTCGACTCCCGGACTATGAGACTCGGTAGGAGGATCATGCGCACAACAGAACGCGCTCGCTCATCGCCCAGGCGAAGGCGGTCCATGACCAGGCGGAGCGCCGTGTGGCCGAGCTCGTGCTTGGGCGGCGCAACCGCCGTCAGTGGCACTGCCGCGAGGGCCGAGATCTCGTCGTCGTAGGCGATCACCCCGAAGTCCTCGGGCACTCGCAGACCTCGTTCGATGACGAGGTCCGTGAACGCCATCGAATCCGCGTCGCCGAGAATGATCGCCGCGGTCACGCCCTGGGCGAGGCAGTCGTCCAGCAGCTGCGTGAGCTCGGAGATGAGCACGTTCTGGCCGGCCGGGGGATGGGGGAGCTCCCGCCGCATCCGGCCGGCCTTGTTCCCTGTTGCGCGCATCGCCCGCTGGTACCCGATGTTCAGTCCGGTGGCCGTGGCAACGGGGCGGGCGGCGAGGGCAATCCGTTCGTGTCCTTCATCCACGAGGTGCCGCACGGCGATCTCCGCGCCATAGCTGTGGTCTGAGCGCACCCACTCCAATCGGCCAGCCATCGCCTCGTCGATCGAGCGCTCCACGACCACGATCGGGACCGGCGCGCGCTCCAGGAGCTCAAGCAGAGGCGAGTCCTCGTGGATCGTGTCGTGCGGCGTGATCAGGAGAGCATCCACGCCTCGATCGATGAGGCGCTGCGCCTGGCGCAGCTCCTCCGCCTCGGAATAGCTTGTCGCGCCCACCACCAGTCGACAGTTCAGCTCACGGGCGGCTTGGCTCGCCCCTCTGATCACTTCCGGAAAGTAGTACGCGCTCGTGGGCACGATCATCCCGATGGTCGCCACGGGGCGTTCGCTCGCGCGTGATGCGCGCGGATCGGCGCGCTCCTGCTGGACTGCGACTCCCGGTGAGAGCGCTCCGCCGTGCACCCGCACCAGCAACCCGTTCGATTCCAGCGCGATCAGATCGCGTCGCAAGGTCATCTGCGAGACGCCGAGCCTCGCCGCCAATGCGGCGTTGGTGATGGAACCGCGCAGCTCCAGTTCACGCAGAATGACATCCCGACGGGCGGCGGCGACCATGGCGTACTCCAAACGGACTCATTCGAACAAGAACACCCGAATGCAAACACACCTCGACCCCTCCGCGCGAGCGTCACCTACACTCCGGGACATGCCCGCCCCACTCACCGCCCTCGTCCTCAACGGCGTCGGACGCTACGCAGACCCCTGGCATCCCTTCGCGGAAACCACCGCTCAGCTGGTGCGGCTCCTCGAGGAAGAGGGATTCGCATCAACTGTCGCCACCGATGTCGATTCCACTCTGAGCTCGGATCCGCCCGCTCCCGACCTGCTCGTCGTGAACCTCGGTCTTCCCCGCGACGGCGGGGAGGTGCCCACGGCCAGTGCCCGAGACGGGTTGCGTCGACTCCTCATGAGCGGCACCCCGCTGCTGGCCATGCACGTCTCCTCGACCAGCTTCACCGAGTCCCCCGAATGGGAAGAAGCGCTCGGCGGTCGGTGGGTTCGAGGGGTTTCCATGCACCCGGAGCAGGACGAGACCCGGGTGCAGGTCGTTGCAGACCCGATCACCGTCGGCATCGAGGACTTCACGATCAACGATGAGCGCTACAGCCACCTGCGCGTGGCTGACGCCATGCGGACGTTGCTGACCCACGACCACGACGGCGCCACGCACCCGCTCATCTGGACGCGCGACGAGACGGACGAGTACGGCCGGGCCGCCTACGATGCGCTCGGGCACGACGCTCGATCCTTCGAAGCTCCGGAGCACCGAGAGCTCCTCCGGCGACTCATCCGCTGGTTGCGTCCCTAGGGTGACGACGGGCAGTGCAATGTCGCTGAGTGGAAACTCGAACTCGCCTGAAGGGCTGGGCCGAAGCATCCCTCCTGATACGCCTCGAGGCCCCCTGCGTTTCGATGCGCTGAGGTTCTGCGATGCCACCAGCCGTCCAGCCAGGCTCAAGCGAGTCGGCAGACGACGGCGCCGTGCGGTCTGTGGGTTCTGCTCGTTCGCCGATGGGACTCGAGTACTTCGAATCCGCACGCCTCCAGAGCTCGCTCGAGCTCGCTCGCCGGCCACCGGTACGCGGTTGTGATGGCGTGATCGAACGCTTCACGCACGGCGCCTTCGAAGTACCCGATGGCGAGCAGGCCGCCTGGGCGCAGGACTCGAGCGAACTCGGTGAGGGGTTCGGAGATGCGAGACGGGTCGTGGTGGATCGTCGAGTACCAGGACAGAACGCCTCCGAGGGAGTCGTCGGGCTCGTCGATCTCGTCGATGCTCCCGACATCGAATCGCACGCCGGGATAGGAGGAGCGCGCACGCTCGATGAAGTCCGGGACCAGGTCGATGCCCCGGACCTCGAGCCCGCGACTGGCGAGGTAGTTCGTCCAATGCCCGGGCCCGCAGCCGGCGTCCAGCACCCGACCTTCGACTGCCGCCGCCCAGCTGTCGATGAGCTGACGGTCGGAGTCGTGCACCGACTCCATCGAACCCAGGAGGCTGCTGTACTCGTCGGCTCGGAGGGAGTACGCGTCCGTGGTGTTCGACATTCAGCCGATGCTAGCGAAACGCGACCCAGCGCCGAGACTCCTGGGAGGGCACACGGGAAGACGGGTACGACAGGCCTGGAGAATGCGGCGCCCGTCACCACGCTCGGGATAGGGCGGTGATGCGCTAGCCTTCACGCAGAGGGAAAAATCCCGTCCTGCTGAGGCAGACGGAAACGCACAAGCGGTCTCGTCGGAGTCGCCACTTCTTCATTGAAGGAGTGCGCTCATGTTCGAATCCACGACGCCTGCCGCCGTACAGGCTCCCCCGCCACGTCTGCGCGATGCGTGGGTTGCGCTGACCGGCCTCTCTGCGGTGTTCCTGTTCGAGATGCTCGACAATTCTGTCCTGAACGTTGCGCTCCCCTCCATCGGGCGCGAGTTCATCGCACCCACCGCCTCGCTGCAGTGGGTCTCCGGGGCGTACTCGCTCGCCTTCGGCAGCCTCATGCTTCTGTTCGGTTCGGTCGCTGACCGGTTCGGTCGCCGCCGCATCATGCTCGCCGGCCTGACGTTGCTCGCGATCGTGAGCGCGCTGACCGTGTTCGTCACGTCGATTGAGCAGCTCATCACCGCACGCGCGCTGATGGGAGTCGCCGCGGCGATGACAGCCCCAGGGTCGATGGCGTTGGCTTTCCGGCTCTTCGCTCGAGACGAGTTGCGCGTGCGGGCGCTGACGGTCATCTCGACTGCTGGGTTGGTGGGCCTCGCCGCCGGGCCCACGATTGGCGGGTTCGCTCTTGCCGTGTCACCGTGGCAGGTACTGATGGTGGCCAATGCTCCGATCGCAGCGATCGCCTTCTTTGGCATTCGCGCGGGGATCGCCGCTGACCAGCAAGCAGATCTTCACCGCGACCGCATCGATGTGATCGGCGCGATCCTCGGCACGGCAACCGTCGTCGGCGTCCTGCTCACTCCGACCCTGTTCGTCGCTGGTGCCGACGTCACTGTGGAGTGGAGCACAGCGACAGCCACGGTCGTCGCGGCCGTCGCATTCGTGGTCCGTATCCGCATGGCGCGCCATCCGCTGCTGGACTTGCGACTCGTCGGACAGCCTCAGGTCGCGAGTGGTCTGGCGTACAAGGCCGCCGCGGGCCTCGCGATGGCAGGGCTGTCGTACCTGGTCACAGTGCAATTGCAGCTCGCGTGGGGGTGGCCGCCCGCCCTCGCCGCGATCGCCACGCTGCCGCAGATCGTGGTGCTTCTCGTGAGCGGCCGCTTCGTCGGCCCGGTTGTCAGACGGCTGGGTCTTGATCGAGCAGCCTGGATGAGCGCGACCGCTGTCGTCGCGGGCCTTGCCGTGTTCGCGCTCCTGGGTCGCTTCGGTTACGCCTGGATCCTGCTTGCGCTCGTGCTCGTCGCCGCCGGGATGCGGGTCGTCGGCGCCGTCGCCGGGAACAACGTCCTGCGCGGCCTCCCCGAGAACCGCACCTCCATCGGTGCCGCCCTCGTCGACACCGCGAGCGAGATCGCCACCGCAGCCGGGATCACCGCTGCTGGCACGATCCTGGCCGCCCATGTCGCCGGCACTATCGCGACGGTGACCTGGACCCCGGACCGACTCGCATCGTTGCAAGACGCGATGCTCATCGCCGGTCTGAGCATCACCGTCCTCGCTGCGGCGCTCGTCGCCATCGGCATCCAACGTTCGCGTCGCACCCTTCCCACGTCGATCACCACACAGGAGTCCACCGATGTCTGACCTCACACCTCGCCCGGCCTTCGATCCCGAGCTGGCCACCTTCCTCACCGCACTCGAAGCGCACGGGCCTCTCACCCTCACGACCGAGATGCTCCCGCACCTGCGCGGCCTCGACATCACGGAAGATGAACTCGACGAGCGGCTGCGGGCTCGCGGGTACGAACGGCGGACGCTCACCGTGCCAGGCCACCTCGGTGATCCGATCACCCTCGCCGTTGTCCAGCGCATCGGTCGCACCGGGATCACGAGCGCGTTCTACACGATCCACGGCGGTGGCATGGTGTTCGGCCACTACCTGGGGAATCTGGACTCATACGAGGACTGGCTCCTGAACGACCACGACGTGGTGCTCATCAGCGTCGACTATCGCCTCGCCCCCGAGTATCCCGACCCGTATCCGGTCGAGGACTGCTACGCGGGGCTGGCCTGGGTCGCAGCAAACGCCGATGCGCTCGACATCGACCCAGAACGCATCGTCGTCGTCGGCCAGAGCGCCGGCGGTGGGCTCGCCGCAGGTACTGCCCTTCTCTCCCGGGAACGGAAAGGGCCAGCCCTGATGGCGCAGATCCTGGTGTCGCCGATGCTCGACGACCGGGACTGCACGGTGTCGACCAGGCAGATCGACGGCATCGGGGTCGCGGATCGGCAGATGACTCGCTTCGGATGGGACGCCTATCTCGGATCCCGCCGCGCCGGCGAGGATGTCTCCGTCTTCGCCGCCCCCGCCCGAGCAACCGATCTCTCCAACCTCCCGCGCACCTACATCGACTGCGGCAGCGTCGAGGTCTTTCGTGATGAGACAGTCGCGTACGCGAGCAGCATCTGGGCAGCAGGCGGCGACGCGGAACTCCACGTGTGGCCGGGTGCCTTCCACGGATTCACGAGCATGATGCCGGGCGCGGTCATCTCTCGATGCGCCACCGCCGCGCTGGCCGACTGGACGAGGCGACTTCTCGACATCGCGACGCAATCACGATGAGAGATATGCACATCGTTCGGTGAGGATCGGAGCACTCCGATCAGCAGCTTGAGTCGATCACTCGCGTACTTGTTCCATCGGCGAGGAGGGCCTGGTCGTCGGCGAGGGGGAGCAACGGGTAGTCAGCTCCGTACGTGTCCAGCGTCGAGCGAATGAGGTCCGGTGGGTAGGGCGGCAGCTGCCCATCCGCATGCGGGATGACGGTCTGCTCGACCAGCCCGAGGCCGGTGAGATCAGTGAGCAGGGGCCCATCTGCGGGGTCGTCCATCAGGGAGGCGGGCGTGACATCGGGCCCCGCGATGATCGATCCGGCGCTGGACCCGACATAGGGGAGCCCCGCTCGCACGTGCTCGACCAAGGGGGCGTCGCAGCCAGACACGCGCAGCGCCTCAAGGAGCGCGAAGGTGCTCCCGCTCGCCACGTACAGCGCATCCAGCCCTCCGAGCACGCGCTCGAACTCGGCGACGCTCAGGCCCCGAACGGTGATGCCGACGACCTCGTGGCCCAGCTCCTCCACAGAGTCGCGTTCTGCTCGCACGAACGGAGCTTCCGAGAACGCCACCTGGGCGTCGTCGATGTAGCCGAGGCGGAGCGGGCCTTCGCGATCTGTCGACTCCGCGAGGAAAGACGACAGCGCACCCGGACAGCGAGACAGCAGGAGGATCTTCACGCCGGGCACGGTATCAGCCACAGCCGACAGCTCCATCGAACTCAGGAGGCTGCTGTGCTCTTCCGCTCGAAGCTCGTTGCGTTGCGTCCAGACGTTAGAGCCAGTCGCGCTCGCGGGCCACTCGGGCTGCGTCATGGCGCGTGCCGGCACTCGTCTTCTGCATCGCACTGGAGAGATAGTTGCGGACTGTTCCCGGGGCGAGGTGGAGCCTCCGTGCGATGTCGCGGACGGAGTACCCCTCACGCGTCTCGCGCAGGACGTCGACTTCTCGGGCGGTGAGCGGCGAATCATCAGCCATGGCGGCCTCGAGGACATCATGGGCGATCCACCTCTGCCCAGCGTGAACGCGCTCGACGGCGTCCGCGATGTCTTCCGGGTCGGAGGCCTTGCTCATGAAGCCGAGCACACCGAGGTCCAGGGCTCGCCGGAGCACGCCGGGCCGTGCGTGTCGAGTGAGCATGAGGACGCGTTGGGCGGGCCGCTCGGCCAGGATCCGTGCAACGGCCTGCAGCCCGTCTGTCCCGGGCATCTCGAGATCGATGACAAGCACGTCAGGCTCGTGCTCGAGCGTGGAAGCGACGGCTTCGTCCCCGTTGCTCGCCTGGCCGACGACCTGGATCAGGCCATCGAGGGGGAGGAGCGCCGAGAGCGCGGTGCGCAGGAGGAGTTCGTCGTCCGCGAGGACCACGCGGACAGGGCCGCGGCCGCTGCTCACGACGCACTCCGCGCCGGAGTCTCGACCGACGGCGAGTTGATGTGAGCTGAGACGGTGAAGGTGGGCGGGGTGTGCTGCACGAACAGCGTCCCGCGATTCGCCTCGAGTCGTTCGCGGAGTCGTGCGAGGCCACGGAGCGCAGCACCCTCCGCGCCGACTCCGTCGTTGGTGATCTCGATGCGGTCTGGAGTCGCGATGATGGTCACGCGCTCGGGGCTGGCATGACGCAGCAAATTCGTGGTCGCTTCGCGAAGCACCTGCGCGAGCAGCTCATGTGGGCTGGCCCCCGTCCCATCTGCGACCTCCGTCCTGACCTGGATGCCCACCGCCTGGCACAGCTTCGTGGCGTTCTCGAGCTCGGCCAGAAGGTTGAGTCGATGCCGAGCGTAGGCGAGCGTCCGAGTCTCCGCGATGGTGTCACTCGTGAGCTGGCGGATGTCATCGAGTTCGCTGATGGCCCGGTCTGGATCTGTCGCAACGAGACGACGGGCGAGAGCGGCCTTGAGCTTGATGACGTGCAGCGTGTGGCCCTGGATGTCATGCAGGTCTCCTGCGAAGCGCATCCGCTCGTTCGCGACGGCCAGTTCCGCCTCCGTCCTGGCAGCCACTTTCAGGCGCCGGACGACGAGCCAGACATGCTCGCTGAAGACGATGACCCCGGTGATGAACAACGTTCCCAGGGCCGGAGAGACCAGATAGAGAGTGACGAGCTCCCACGTCACCGGGTGGAAGACGAGCGCACTGGCGCCCATGCCGGCGACACCGGCCGCGAACACGACGAACCACAGCGTCCGCCTCCGCGACCTGGCCAGAAGCATGGCCCCGATCAGTGACAGCGGCACGAAGCTGATGGGGCTCGATGCGGTGAGCGAGCCGACACCCCAGCCCACCGCCGTGAAGATCAGCGCGAACATGGCCCTCCGCGGGTACCGATCCAGGCTCCACTCGCGGAGTACCCCGAGGGCCAGGAGGTAGCCGATGGCGGCCGTCGCGCCTTCCCACCAGGATGCGGCGGTGACCGCAACGCCCAGCAGGCTGAGCGGGGCGATCGCCACGACGGCCGTGACCATCGCCAGCTGGCGCATCCGCCGCTCGGACGGGACGTCATCTCGCCCCACCATGTCGATGGTCACCTCCGAGTCTCAGCGTCCCGCGTCTTGATTCTGCGTCCGACGGGCACCTTGGCGATCATCGCAGCAACAAGCATGCCGAGCGCAATGTACTGCAGGCTGGGGTTGTCGAGAAAGAAGCCGGTGATGTCCGCCGGCAGGGTGGTGAAGATGCCGAAGTCCCAGAAATGGAAACCGAGGTACGCGAGGAATGCCGTCACCGTCACGGCGATCACGGCGTTGAGTGTCAGGTCGATTGCCTTCATAGTTCTCCAACTCTGGCCAGTTCCACGCGCTCCGGGTAGTGACGCTGTGTCACCTTCCTCGGTGACCTGACGTCACTACCGACTCTTCCCGTCTGACGGTGAGGTGGAACCATGACCTCAGTAGCTTCAACGAGACACCGCTCAGGACCACCCCTGTGGCGGCGCACATTCCGCCTCATCCGCGACAACGCACGCGCCTACGCCTGGCTCAACGTGGGCGCCTACGGCCTCACCGCTGTCGGCTTCGTGCTGGGAATCGTCTTCCCGGACCTCAACGCAGCTCGAGCGGATGCCCTCGAGAACGACGGCACGGCGGGGCTGGTCCAGGAGCTCGTGCTCACGCCGCCCTTGTTCGCTCTCGTGATCCTCGCCGTCAACATCGGCAAGGTCGGGCTGGGCTTCATCGTCCTGCCGTCCCTCATCGTGCCCTTCGCTGGCCTGGGCCTCTTCGCCTACTTCGCCGTGGAAACCGGCATCACCCTCGCTCCCACCTCGCCCGTCGCGTGGGTGCAGCTCATCCCGCACTCGCTGACCCTGATCATCGAGCTGCAGGCCTACATCCTCCTGCTGCTGGGCGCGTGGCTCCTCGGGCGGCACTGGCTCTTCCCGCGAACCATCGGCGCCCCCACTCGGCGACGCGGATACCTCCGTGGCCTGCAGCGCATGGGGCTGCTCGCCGTACCTGCGCTTTCCCTCCTCGTCATCGGGGCCATCTGGGAGGCGATCTCGCTCCGCTATTTCATCCACCCGCTCGCCGAGTGGCTGCTGTAGCCACACGTCTCAGCGTTCGGGGGTGCGCGCCGGTCCAGTTCTGCGCGTCATCCACCAGATGACGGCGGTGATGAGGATGAGCGTCGCGCTCGGCATGAGGGTGGCAAGCGAACCGGATGCTGTTTCGCGGCTGTCGAGCGCGCCGCCGAGATCGACGTGCAGCGTGGTTCCGAGCACGAGGGCCGTGACGTTGTAGACGACGTGGAGGACGACGGCGGTCTCGAGTCCGCCGGTGCGCCACGTGACGACTGCCAGCGAGCCGAACAGCACGAGGTAGGACGTGAGGATGTACGGGTCCAGTGAGCCATGGAAGAGCGAGAAGAGGACGGTCGGGATGATGATTCCGATCACGGCACCGACGCGCGCACCACGGGTCCACCCGCCGACCACGCGGAACATGAACCCGCGGAAGCCGTATTCTTCGCCGGCGGCCGCCAGTGGTGTCAGCAGCATCCCGATCACGAAGTAGGCGACGAGGTCGAAGGTGGTCCAGGGAACCTGCTCGGCGGGGGCGAGGAGGAAACCGGAGGCAACGACAACAAGCAGTATCGGGCCGAAAGCGAGCAGTGCCCGGCCGAAGACGCCGAATCGAAAACGCCCGGCCACGGAGTGCAGCGACCGGAAGGGGACTCCGTAGAGCAGGCGCTGCAGCAGCATGCTGTAGGGGATGAGCACGCCGAGGGAGAGTGCTCCCGCGGCTTGCTGGAGGGGCGTGAAGCCGGTGCGCCCGAGAATTCGCGAGTCGACGATCGCCGCACCGAACAGGAACAGCTGCGCGAAGCCCACGAGGCCGCCGAACAGGAGGACGATCGCGAGGACGCCGCGGAGGATTCGACGCTTCTCACCCGCGTAGACGCGGTGGTACTCCACGGCCGTGGGCACGCGGGGCGTCGGTATCGGCTGGTCGTGTTGGAGGAGCCAATTCGTGGTGGTGTTCGGCATCGTCGTTCCTTTTCGTGGGTCAGCTCGCGAGTTCATCGATCCAGCTCGACCGCATCCGCAGCGCTCGCTCCGTGCTGCCGATGACGGCGGCGAGACCGATGAGCAGGTTGGCCTGAAGCGGCAGTTGCACGGGAGAGGTGAAGGTGCCAATCGAGTCGGCGATGGGGGGAATCTGCGAGAGCGATGCGAGGATCTGCGGCACTTCGACGCCCAGGCCGACGACGACGAGCAGGGTCGAGATGACGCCGATGAGACGGCTGACACTGGGGTGCCTGTGGTGCAGCCAGGCGCGGCGACCTTCTCCCGATGCGGGATCGGGGGTCAGCTGTACCTCGCTGCCGTCCGCGCGCACGTAGTGGCAGCGCTTGAGTCCGAAGCCGGTGATGGCGACTTCGATGTGACCCCCTGGGACCGGGAATCGAGTCGGCATTTTCGCGAACGACTGCAGTGCCCCGTTTACGTATAGGCGGGCACGGATCTCGCCGTCCGTCATATCGCCACCGTGCCGGACATCGACCGTGTAGATGGATGCGGTGCCGTCGGCGGAGCGCAGCGTGATCGCGCGGAGCGACCTGCTCAACATCTGCCACCACCGGTAGCGGCGAAGTGGCTCGCCAGATCCTGCACGCACGCGCCGGGTGCGCCATTGCTTGAGCCCCATTCCGTCCTCGATCCGAATTAGTACAGCGTGATAGTCAACGAGGCGTTAAGCTAGCACACCGTAATAGAGTGTTGTCGCGAGGAGGGCAGACATGACTGAGGTACCCAAGGGGCCGGGCACGCGCGACAAGATCCTGATCGCCGCGGCGACGATGCTCGGCGAGAACCCGACCGCGCGCTTGAGTGTGAGGGCGGTCGCCGCCCGTGCGCAGGTGAGCACCGGCTCGCTCCGCCATTTCTTTCCAACCCAGCGCGATCTCATCGACACCGTTGTCGCGGGCCTCTACGACCTCGATATCCCCGACGATCCCATCACCGATCGCTCCATGTCACCGGCCGATCGCCTGATGGCCTGCTTGCGCCTGATCCTCGCGCAAGTGGGTGTAGGCGATCGCGCCCGGGAGCAATGGGGTGCCCTGTATAACGCATACGTGGCATCCCCGCCGTCCGAAGACGAAGCGGCGACCTACTTCGCACTCGAACGGATGGGACGCCACCGTATCGAGCGATGGCTGACCACGCTCATCGAGGAGGGGGCCGTGCCCGCGGGCGACGTCGAGCGGCGGGCACGGTTCCTCGCGACCGTGCTCAGTGGCCTCATGACAGAGCGCGCTCTGCCCGCCGAAGCGGTGCGGACGGAGGCTGAGACGGAAACACTCCACCTCGCCGTGCACGCCGTCACGGCCGCCTGGAGTGCCTCATGAACTCGCTCCTCTATGAGGCCGCGCTGCAGGTCGTTCCGCTGTTGCTCATCGCCCTCTTCCTGGACCGCCGCGTGACAGGTGACGAGACGACGGCGCGTGCCCGGCGATGGCACCGTTGGTCGAGCAAGTTCTCGCTGCTCCTGAACGGGATCGCGTTCATGCTGTCGCTGTTCGTCGTCGCGGGGGTGATACCTGCCGGCTCGCTCACCATGGCGATCGTCATCTCCGCCGTCGCAGGGTCGATCGGGCTGCTCTGCGGACAGATCTGGCAACGGATCGACGAGGGTGGAAAGTCCGCAGGAAGGTGACTGGTCCGTGCGGCGACGTCATCTTCCGTTTCGTCTCGCCCGCAACCGGAGCCGAGTGATTGCCGGAATTGCGTTTCGACACGAAGCTCACCTCACTGTCTGAGCTGTTGAAGGAAAATGCTAGACACGACACTATGACCTCCTCCCCGATGGTCCATGAGCTCGGCCGGATCGATGTTGTTGCGCTGGAAGATCGACCTGCGCTGAGTCGAGACGTCCCCCTCGATCTCAATGAGGTACAAACGGCATGGCCAGCCTTCGAGGGAGCCTTCGACTCGCTTCAGGGGCGAAGAATGATGGGCCTGATCTTCGGCGGCGATGCCGTCTACCGTCTCGCCACCGCGCGGCTAGATCGCGATGTGGGCAACGCCCTCGGCTTGGACGAATCAATCATCCCGGGAGGCGACTATCTCAGACTGCGCCTCCGTGGGGAGGTCCCAGGCCTCTACTGCCAGATCGAAGCCGCCTTCGACGTTCTCTTCACTCTCGCTCATCATGACCACGACCACGAGAGGCCGCACATCGAGTCCTACCGTCGCGAAGGTGAGATCGATTGCCTCGTGCCGATCCAAACGGAGGGCTAGATGGACGATGCCGCTGTGGTGACGAGCTGCGTAGAGCACGCCCTGCGGATCATCGGGGAACAGGGCCGGGCAGTGGCGTCAGAACATGATGGCGGCTTCTTCGCTCGACTGCTCGGGCGCCCCGGGCGCTGACGGGCTGGAGCGGACTAGGGTGGGTCACCTGCCCCTTGCGGGCTTGGTGCGCCGGGAAGTCTGGTCGGCAGTGATCACGTGATCGCTTCGCTGACGAAAGGACCCCATTTATGCCTCGCCCCACGCTCCTGTTCGGGAACTCGCTGCATGTGCTCGAGTCCTTCGCAACCTCCGATGGGGTGATCGACTGCCGCATCGAGCGGCCTGCTTCGCTCACGACGAGCGCGAGAGCCCTTGTCCTTGCGGTCGACCTTCGTGTCTCCACGACATCGCTGCACGCAAGGCGACAGCTGAAAGCAGTGCTCAAGGATGCGGTCGTGGAGGCACGACGGTATGGGCAGTTCGCGCATTTCATCGTCGTCTACGCTGCAGGCAAGATGGACGATGCTCGTCTTGATTCGGTAGCCGCAGGGTTGGCGGTGAGGGTGCATGCTTCGCTTGAGCGGGAGCTCGGCGAATCTGCGGACGTCGTTCTGCTGGATGTCACGGCCTGCACTGCGCCGGAGCAGCTGACGCGGCGGCTGGCCGCGCACATTCAGCGTCCGGCGGGCGCCGCCTCCGACACGGCATTGAAATGGCGGGATGTGGAGCACAACAGCATCGCTGCCGCCGCGACGAGCGACTACTGCTGAGCCGAAGCGGCATCAGTTTGGAACACATCCGGGATTCCGTCGCCGTCGGCATCGACGCGCTCCGCCGCGTGCAGTCGACGGTAGGTGCGGTTTCGAAGGCTCAGGATGAGCGCCGCGCCAGCCGCGGCGATCAGGGAAGCCAGCAGGATCGCGACCTTAGCGTGGTCCTGCTCGGCGGAGCCCGCGGGGAAGCTGAGCTCGGCGATCAACAGCGACACCGTGAAGCCGATCCCGGCCAGCAGTGCGACGCCCGTGATGTCGATCCAGCGCAGCTGCGGATCCAGCGCGAATCTCTTGGAACGGGTGACGAGCCAGGTCGTGCTGACGATTCCGATGGGCTTGCCGAGCACGAGGGCTGCGATCACGCCGATGGTGACAGGGTCGGTCAGAGCCGAGAAGAATCCGTCGATGCCTCCGATGGCGACGCCGGCGGAGAAGAACGCGAAGATGGGCACGGCGACGCCCGCGGAGATCGGGCGGAACCGGTGCTCGAACTCTTCGGCGAGCCCCGCACGGTCCGGGGTCGCGTCGCCCTTGCTGCGCAGGACAGGGATCGTGAACGCGAGCAGGACGCCGGCGATGGTGGCGTGAATGCCGGAGGCGTGAAGGAAGGCCCAGGCCACGACGCCGATCGGGAGCAGCACCAGCCAGGCCGCAAACGCATGACGGTCGAACAGGCTCCGGTAGCGCTGCGCGATGAATCCGTAAACCGTGATGACACCGAGCGCGATCAGCAGGGGAAGCAGGTCGATGGTGTCGGTGTAGAAGAGCGCGATGATGCTGATCGCGAGCAGATCATCCACTACGGCCAGCGTGAGCAGGAAGATGCGGAGCGGACTCGGCAGGTGCGAGCCGATGAGGGCGAGGACGGCGACCGCGAAGGCGATGTCGGTGGCCGTGGGGATGGCCCAGCCGTCGAGCAGCTCAGGCGAACGGGCGACGACAAGCGTGTAGATGACAGCCGGGATGGCAACGCCACCCACCGCGGCGGCGATCGGCACGGCGGCAGTGCGGAAGCTGCGCAGATCTCCGGAGACGAACTCCCGCTTCAGCTCCAGGCCCACCATGAAGAAGAAGATCGCCAGCAGGCCGTCGGCGGCCCACGCTCCGAGGCTCAACTCGAGGTGCCACGGCTCGTAGCCGATGCGGAAGTCGCGCAGGGCGAAGTAGCTCTCGGCGAAGGGAGAGTTCGCCCAGACGACCGCGATGACGGCCATGATCGCCAGCAGGACGCCGCCGACGGTCTCCTTGCGGAGAATGTCGCCGATGCGGCGGAACTCTCGATGACTGCCCCTGCTGGGGACAGGGGTGGGAGTCTGATCGGTGGTTGGGGACGAGGTTGCAGACGTCATAGGGCTCCGAGCGGGTTCGACGACAGGACATCGTCGACCAGGCTTCCCGACACACCAGCGCCGATTTTACCAGGGGCCCGATGATGGACCGGTCACCCTCGCGAGCGCGCACGCGCCCGAGCAGAGTCGAGGAGCATGATGTTCAGCAGTGAGCCTGCGCGGGCGCCCGCAGCTGTGACGACTGTCGGCTCCCGTCTGTCGAGTGTCCTCAATCGCTTCGTCACGAGGTGGCCGGCGCGAGCGGCGGTGCTCGTCTTCGTGGCTGCGGCGCTGCTGTTCGCGGCTCTCTTGGCTCTCCCGATCGCCGCCGCGGATGGCGCGCCGACACCGTTCCACGACGCGCTCTTCACCGCCGTCTCCGCGGTGACCGTGACGGGGCTGACGACCGTGAATACCGCGGACCACTGGTCTCTGTTCGGTGAGGTCGTCATTCTCTTCGCTGTCCAGACCGGTGGGCTCGGTGTCGTCACCCTCGCTCTGCTCCTCGCGCGCATCGTCACGCGCCGTCTCGGCGTTGGAGGGAAGGTGTTCGCGCAGGATGTCATCGGCGCGTCGGGCCTGGGAGACGTGTGGCGCCTCCTGCGGGTGGTGCTGCTGACCACGTTCACCATCGAGGCGGCCCTCATGATCGTGCTCGTGCCAGCTTTCGCGGTCGCGGAGGGATCCCTGGGGCTTGGCCTGTGGCATGGCTTGTTCTATGCCGTTTCGGCGTTCGGCAACGCGGGCTTCTCGCTGCATCCGGACGGGCTTGCCACATTCGATGGGAACTTCGCGATCCTCATCCCGATCATGGTCGGTGTGTTCGTCGGGAGCCTCGGGTTCCCGGTCTTCCTCAACCTGCTCCGTGCGCGTTGGGTGCGCAAGCAGTGGACGCTCCACACGAAGCTCACCCTCGCAACCACCCTCATCCTCCTCGGCCTCGGCGCAGTCGGCTGGTGCGTCGCGGAATGGAGCAACCCGGCCACCCTCGGCGAACGCCCGGTGCCGGACAGACTCTTTCAGGGGCTCTTCGCCTCGGTGATGATGCGTTCTGGTGGCTTCTCAGTGCTCGACCCCGCGCTCTCCTCGCCAACCGCGTGGCTGTTCACGGACGCGCTGATGTTCGTCGGTGGCGGGTCCGCTTCGACTGCCGGCGGCATCAAGGTCACGACGCTCGCGGTCCTCTTCCTTGCCATCGTCGCGGAAGCACGCGGAACGAAGCACGTGAACGTCGCGGGCCGCCGCATCCCCGTGAGCACGCAGCGCCTCGCCATCAGCGTGACCTTCCTCGGGGCGACCCTGGTGCTCGTCTCCACCTCGCTGATCATGCTCACCAATCCGGTCGGACTCGACCGCGCGCTGTTCGAGGTCATCTCGGCGTTCGCAACCTGCGGCTTGTCCATCGGTCTTTCCGAGGAGCTGAATCCCTTCGGCAAGTACGTGCTCTCCGCGCTCATGCTCATGGGGCGCGTCGGGCCGATCGCCCTCGCGACAGCCCTCGCTGTCCGCCAGCGCAACGTCCTCTTCACGCTCCCCGAGGAGCGCCCGGTCATCGGGTAAGTCGTGCAGGACAGGCGCTCGATGACCAAGACGCGCCCAACACGGCGTCCTTATTCCAGCGCGGTGAGGCGCTCCACGAACTCATCCGCCGCGGCGACCTGCTTTCGGAGCTTCGCCTGCCGCTTGAGCGCTTCGCTTCGGATCTCCTCGAGCCGCGTTCGATTTCCGGCGTTCTCGGGATGCGCAGTCAGCTCGTCGACGACGTCGAGCAGCTCTCGCATCTGCTCCAGGCTGTAGCCCAGCGGCTTCATGCGGCGGATGAGCAGCAACCGCTCTTCGTCCTCAGCGGTGTAGAGGCGGAACCCGCCCTCGGTGCGGGCCGAGGGCACAAGCAACCCGATCTCGTCGTAGTGGCGCAGCGACCGGATCGACATGCCGGTGCGGTCGGCGAGCTTGCCGATCTGCATCGTTTCCTCGGTCATCTCGTGCCCCTCTTGGCTTAACCCTCACGTTACGGTAGGTTTGCGTGGGGTTGCGGTTCTCCGCGATCCTCTCACTCTTTTCGAGACGCCTCAGGCGCTCGTGGTGCGCAACGGCGCGTGCTCCCTCGTCCTATTCCTGCACCCACCGAGGAGCTCCTCCCGTGACCATCGTCACCCCTACTTCCGATCCCTCATCCCGTTACCGCATCGAGCCGACCGTGCTGCAGGCGCTGCGGAGCCCCCGCATCCTGACTCGCGAGGTGCTCGCTGGTCTGGTCGTGGCGATCGCGCTCATCCCCGAAGTCATCGCATTCTCGATCATCGCCGGCGTCGACCCTCGCGTCGGCCTCTTCTCTTCGTTCGTGATGGCCGTTGCCATCGCGTTCCTCGGCGGTCGACCCGCGATGATCACCGCCGCGACCGGCGCGATCGCGCTTGTCATCGCGCCCGTCGCCCGCGACTACGGCATGGACTACTTCATCGCCACCGTCATCCTCGGCGGCCTCATCCAGATCGTCCTCGCCCTGCTCGGGGTCGCGAAGCTCATGCGCTTCATCCCGCGCAGCGTCATGGTCGGGTTCGTGAACGCCCTCGCGATCCTCATCTTCATCTCGCAGGTGCCGCAGCTGCTCGGCGTGCCCTGGCTCGTCTACCCGCTCGTGGTCGCGGGCCTCCTCATCATGTACCTGCTGCCGAGGCTCACGAAGGTCGTGCCGGCGCCGCTCATCGCGATCGTGCTGCTGACCGCCGCCGCCGTGGTCTTCGGCCTGAACGTGCCCACCGTCGGCGATCAGGGAGAGCTGCCGCGCAGTCTGCCCGAGCTGTTCATACCGAACGTGCCGCTCAACCTGGAGACGCTGCAGATCATCGCTCCGTTCGCCATCGCGATGGCTGTCGTCGGCATCCTCGAGTCGCTGATGACCGCGAAGCTCGTCGACGAGATCACCGACACCCACTCCCGCAAGACCCGCGAGACCTGGGCGCAGGGCGTCGCCAACATGCTCTCCGGCATCTTCGGCGGCATGGGCGGATGCGCGATGATCGGCCAGACCATGATCAACGTGAAAGCGTCCGGTGCTCGCACCCGGATCTCGACGTTCCTCGCCGGCGTCTTCCTGCTGGTCCTTGTCCTCGCGCTTGGAGACGTGGTCGCGGTCATTCCCATGGCAGCCCTCGTCGCCGTCATGATCGTGGTCTCCATCGCGACCTTCGACTGGCACAGCATCACCCCCGCCACGCTGAAGCGCATGCCGAAGAGCGAGCTCGCGGTCATGCTCATCACCGTCGTCGCGACCGTCTGGACCCACAACCTCGCTATCGGCGTCGTGCTCGGCGTGCTCGTCGCCATGGTCCTCTTCGCCCGCCGAGTCGCGCACTTCACCAACGTCACCCGCCGCATCGACGGCGGCACCGCCCACTACGACGTGGAGGGGGAGCTGTTCTTCGCCTCCAGCAACGACCTCACGACGCAGTTCGAGTACACGACAGACCCGGACCGCATCGTCATCGACATGTCCCGCTCCCACATCTGGGACGCCTCGACTGTCGCCGCCCTCGACGCCGTCGTCGCGAAGTATGAAGCCCACGGCAAGAGCGTGCACATCGAGGGCATGAACGACGCGACCACCGCCTTCCACCAGCGGCTCAGCGGAGGGATGGCATCGAGCCACTAGGTCTCGGGCGCGACGGCTGTCTCACGAGAGTCTCAGAGGGTGAGCTTGAATCCCGTGTGCGAGGGCCGGAAACCGAGGCGGTCGTAGAAGCGGTGGGCGTCGGCGCGAGCACTGTCGGACGTCAGCTGCACGAGCGTGGCGCCGAGTGCCGGCGCAGCCACGCTGACTGTCCAGTTCATGAGGGCCGTGCCGATCCCAGACGAACGATGGTGGGTCGCAACCCGCACCGCCTCGACCTGGAGCCGCCAGGCGCCTCGGCGGGCCATCCCGGGGATGAGGGTGAGCTGCAGGGTGCCGACGGCGGCTCCGGCCAGGTCAGTCGCCAGAATGACCTCGTTGCCAGGGTCAGCGATGATGCCCTTGAGCGCCCTGCGGTACAGCGTCTCATCAGCATGATCGGCAACGTCGCCCCGAGACGCGCTGATCGGGTCATCGGAGAGCAGCCCCATGAGCGCGGGCAGGTCTTCGAGCGTCGCTCGACGGACCACGATGGGCTCGGCTGCCGTCGAGAGTTCGGCCGGAAGGGTCAATTGGTTGAGCATGGCCTCATGCTCGCACTGCGAGATCCACCCAGCACTCGGAGGCCGCCGGCCGTGCTCGGAATGCTCTAGGCGCAGGTCCCCGAAACTTCTCAGCCTCAGATGACTGCGGAGCGCTGCGCGTGCAGGGGAGACTGGGGAGATGGGGGCCGGAGACTTTGAGCTGACGATGGATGAACTGCGAGCGGTGGTCCAGTTCGCCGCCGACTGCGCTCAAGAGCTTCTCCTCGACTTCGAAGCCGCTGCCCCAGACGACTCGCGGCCTCGCGACGCGCTCGACGCTGCCCGGTTGTTTGTCGATGGCGATACACGCTCGAACCTGCAACGTGCGGCCGCTTTCGCAGCACACCGCGCCGCCAAGGGTGTCTCAGGGGAGCCCGCCCAGCTCGCAGCGCTGGCCTGTGGGGACGCCGCGGCGGCCGCGTATCTCCACCCGATTGCGAGAGCAACGCAGCTCGGGCATATTCTCCGCCCGGCGGCCTGTGCTGCGCGGGTCGCCGAACTGAAGACAGGCTCAGCAGGCAGCGATGAGGTTCGACGCCTGGCTGATCGGGCGACTTCACCCCTGCCCGAGATACTCCGGCGATACCCATCGGCGCCGTCCGGCAGTTCACGAGTGGCACAGCTCATGAGGGAACTCGACTCGGCGATTCGACTCCGAACCTAGGCGGCGAGACCGAGAGTGGTCAGCGTGTGACACTGCGGGCGGCCTGCTCGGCAGGGGCGATGACCGCAACGGCCACGGTTGTAGGATCCCGGAATGAACCGAGCTCGCATTGTTGCTGTCATCGCCTGGGGGCTGGCCGCGGTAGCAGCCTGCGTCATGATTCTCGCCCTCACGCTTCCCGCGTCCGTCGTCGTGTCCACGCAAGACCCCGTCAAGGTCGTCTGCACCCCCGTCCTCGGCGCCGACCCGGATTACCGACTCGGTGTTCGTGACACGGGTGGGAACGGGATGCAGGAAGCGATCGGTGCCTGCGCGGCGTCACGCGACCGCAGCTTGGGGACCGCATTGGTGCTGGGAATGGCGATCACGGGATTGACGGCCGTTGGGCTGGGTTCCCGTCGTCGCAGCGAGGCCTGACGGGGTCCACAACCTTCGTCGCCGGACCCGACCAGAGTGATCGCTTGGGGGCTGCGCTCGCGGGCAGCTTGGCTCAGACCTTGGAGCGGCGTGCGTGCGTGCGCGCCTTCATCCGGTTGCCGCAGACCGCCATCGAGCACCACTTCGCGGTTCCAGGGCGACTGTGGTCGACGAGGAACTGGCTGCATTCGTCATTCGCGCAGGCGCGGAGGCGCCCGGGGAAGTCCGCGATCACGCTCGACCACGCCAGCACGGCCCCTGCCGCAAGGCGGTCGTCGTCGGGAGCCTGAAGCTCCCAGGTCACGCCATCCGGGGTGACGTTCGGCGTCTGCACGGCGTCGTCGAGGATGCCCGTGAGCTCTCCGATCGCCCCTCCGTCGTCTCCACGGACGACGGCCTGCAGTGCCTGTCGTACGCGTCGGAGGCGCGCCAACTCGTTCGCGGATCCTGTCCCGCCCCAGCTGCGAGCGATATCTCGCCCAGGATCGCCCTGGAGGCTGTCGGTCGGGGTGCCCTCGATGACCGGTGCGCTGTTCAGCAGGCTCAGCAGCAGCTCCTCGTTGCGAAGCACCTCTCCTCGCTTTCCCGCACTGTCTGGTGCGATGAATCCATGCTACCGTCCTGCTAACCAGTAAAACAAGTCAAAGGGGTTAGCCATGGTCACTGTCCACCACCGCACCGTCTCCGTCGATGGGCTCGACGTCTTCTACCGCGAAGCCGGCCCCGCCGACGCTCCCGTGCTTCTGCTCCTGCACGGGTACCCGAGCAGCTCCCACATGTTCCGGCACCTCATCCCCGCGCTCGCCGACCGGTACCGCGTCATCGCCCCGGACCACATCGGCTTCGGACGTTCCGCTGCGCCCTCGGTCGACGAGTTCGAGTACACCTTCGCGGCCCTCGCGCGGGTGACCGGTCGTTTCCTCTCGACCATCGGGGTCACGCAGTACACGATGTACGTCCAGGACTACGGCGCCCCGGTCGGCTGGCGCCTCGCTCTCGCCGACCCCGCTGCGGTCGTCGGTGTCATCTCCCAGAACGGCAACGCGTACGAAGAGGGCTTCGTGCCCGGCTTCTGGGACCCGATCTGGGCCGACGCCGCCGAGCGGACCACCGAGACGCGCGACGCGCTCCGTCCCGCCCTCGGCCGGGAGGCCGTCGAATGGCAGTACACCCACGGCGTGCCGGACATCACGACCGTCGACCCCGACGCGTGGGAGCACGACCTCGCGCTCCTCGCCCGGCCGGGACAGGACGACGTGCAGCTGACCCTCTTCCGCGACTACATCACCAACCGGGACCTGTACCCAGCGGTGCACGCCTGGCTCCGCACCTCGCAGGTGCCGGTTCTCGTCGTCTGGGGGCGCAACGACGAGATCTTCGACGCCGCCGGCGCCGAGGCGTTCACCCGCGACGCTCCGCACGCTCGCGTCGACCTCATTGATGGCGGACACTTCCTGCTCGAATCTCACCTGGATGAGGTCGCTGACACCATCAAGGGGTGGCTCCAGGCCAGCGAGCGAAGCGCATAGAACGTCGGGCTGACCTCCGGTCCCGATATCGCAGGCAGGGCCCAGGCGGCCGTTTCCATGAGCGTTCGGCCGCCTTGGCTCACGCAGCCTCTTCGTGATCTCACGCTCCGCGAGCTCGGCAACATGCCATCGGCCGTGGATCAGGCTTCCGCGCGGTCACCGCTCGGAGTCCTGGGTCGTGATGGTGATGCTCCTGGTCCACTCATCTCGGGCACTCATTTGGCACTAGGCACCTGACCACGCGATCGCTATCTTTTTCACCATGACTGCACCCGAACCTGAGGCTGTCTCGCGTCGCACCGTGATCGGTCTCGCGTGGGCCACTCCAGTTCTTGCTCTCGGCGTCGCCGCGCCTGCCATGGCAGCGAGCCCAGCGCAGCCGGTCACCCTCTCTGCGAACACGAGTGACGCCACGCGGTTCCCGATTTCACTCACGACGACGGAGGGCCTGACGGCAGGCACGACCTTCGACGTGGACATCGACGGCACTGCGAATCAGTGGGCCCTCAACTCCTCGGGAACGACTCCCGGCACGTGGGGTTGGTCTCGATTGGGTAGTCGCGGCGCGCGCTTCACCTCGACGGGAGCAGTTCCCGGTACGTACGAGTTCGTTCTGGGTCTCGCAGGCATCGCTTCCTACTCAGGCACGATCCTCACGGTCACCACCCCGGAAGGGCAGGAGCTCACAAGGGTCGTTCTCTGATTCCTCGCACTGGATGACTTGCCACGTTCGCAACTCACTGGATAGAGTTGCGATCATGGCAAGTGACTTCGAGGATCAGACACCGGATAGCCAGGCCAAGTCGCCCAGCCGGGATCAGGCGCAGGCTGCGCTCGACGACCTCGGGCGCGACAGTCAGGGGCTGGCTGCTCGCATCGTCACGCCATGGTGGTACCACCCAGCTCTTGGGGTGATCACCGCGATCTTCGCGGGCGCGCAGGCGCTTCCCGGGGCGTGGCCAATGGTGCTGCTCGTGCTGGGGATCGTCGCGATCCCGATCCTGACCACGACCTACTCTCAGCGCTTCGGGGTGGTCGTGACGAAGCCGGCCGGCCCGCGAAGCAAGCGCCTCCTCCTGGCAACGCTTGGTGTGCTCGTCGCCGCGATGATGTCGAGCCTGGCGTTCAAGTTCCTGGGCATCGATCCGTGGTGGGCGCTCATTCCTGCTGGGGTCACCTTCGCGGCCACCGTCATCCTCGGGCGCCGGTACGACGAGGCTCTCCGCCAGGAGGTCGCCGCTCCGAAGGTGGCTGGAGCGTGACGGCCGGTCGCGCTCCCGCGTTCAACGAGGTCATTCATGCGCCGCTGCGACTGCGGATCTGCGGACTGCTCCGGAGCGTCGACGAGCTTGAGTTCTCCGTCGTTCGCGACGCGCTCGCCATCGATGATGCCAAGCTCTCGAAGCACATCAAAGTGCTGACCGACGCCGGTTTCGTGTCGCTCCGTAAGGAGAGGTCAGCCAGTCGAGCCGACTCAAGGCGTCTCACCTGGGTCAAGCTCACACCGGTCGGGTCCACCGCGGTGGAGGCTCACCTCGCCGCATTGACCGCTATCGCCAATGGCGCCGACTTCGACGCCCTTCCGGGGCAGGCGTAGTCCCCAAGTCATGGCGGCCCGGCGCTCGTGACCGGGAAGCGGCTCCCGAGCTCGAAGTCCCGGGTTGTTGTCCTTAGGTGGGGTGGTTGATCGCCGGGCTTCGTTGTCATCTCCCCGGTGGGCAGCGGTCTCGCCCATCTCCACTTCGTCGTCCGGCGGCGTTCTTGTGAGCACCACGACCTTCTTGGCGAGGAGGCGGATTAGGGTGACTTCATGAGTTCAGTGACCGTCATTCCGAGTGTGCGCGAGGCGGTCAGCGACCCACGGATCCTTCTCTTCGGCCGACTCCTTGGGGCCGCCAATGGGTGGGAGCATCTCCTCGCCAAGGCGCTCCAGGACGAGACGGGTCTTGAGCACACCCTGTTCGAGCTCCTGGTCGTCGTCGGGAGGGCTGGCCCAGACGGCATCGCGGTCCGAGATATCGCTCAGGCGCGCGTGCTCACGTCGGGAGGTGCGACTCGGCTCGTGCAGCGCGGCGTGCAGCGCGGCTTCGTCACGCGCAAACCCTCGACGGAGGATGCGCGCGTCCAGCTGGTCAACCTCACCGAGGAGGGGGAGCGGATGCTGTTGCACTCGAGTGCTGTGCACGCTGCCAACATCGAGCGGACGCTGCTCGCGGTGCTTCCGGAAGAGCACCGCGCGGCATTCGCTGCCTCGGTCGAGGCGCTCAGCAAGGAAGCTGCACGGGCGCTGCCCATCATGCCCTGACCGGGGTGGAGTCATGCCACAAAAGTCTCGGGAATAGCTGACTACTCAGCTAAGTTGTTTCTTGTGTGCGGCAGACGCTGCACAGCCATAGAAAGCGATCACCGACCATGACACTCTCCTTCGAAGTCTTCGATCTCAACTTCCCCGTCGGCTCCCTCAACAAGTCCGCCGTGCTCGTCACCGGGCCGACAGAGGCGGTCCTCGTCGACGCTGGCTTCACTCGAGCTGACGGGCACCGGCTTGTGGCTGCGATCCTCGACTCCGGCAAGACCCTCACGACCGTGTTCGTCAGTCACGCGGACCCGGACTTCTACTTCGGCCTTGAAGTCATCGCCGAGGCGTTCCCCGAGGCAACCGTCACAGCGACCCCGATCGTCATCGAGCACATCTCAGCCTCCTTCGAGGGCAAGCTCAAGGCCTGGGCCACGCTCGGCACGAACCTGCCGACACGCCTCCCCGAGATCTCACCGCTCACCTCCGACACCATCACGGTCGACGGCGAAGAGCTCGAGCTCCGTGGCGGCTCCGAGCTCCTCCCCGACCGCCACTACCTCTGGTACCCCGCGCAGCGCGTCATCCTCGGCGGTGTTCTCGTGTTCCAGCAGGAGCACGTCTGGACTGCTGACACGGCAACGCCCGAACTGCGCTCGGCCTGGGTCGACCAGCTCGACGCGATGTCGGCCCTCGACCCGATCACCGTCATCCCAGGTCATCGCCTGCCCGACACGGCGAACGACGCGAGCGCACTTCGGTACACCCGCACCTACCTCGACACGTTCGAGAAGGTACTGGCTGAAACCACGGACGGCGCTGCCGCCACTGCACTGCTGAACCAGGAGTACCCCGACTCCGGGATGGGCATCGCAGCTCAGATCGGGACCAAAGTTGCCAAGGGAGAGACGACATGGGGCTGAACCAGAGCACAAACGACGACGAAAACGAGACGACGAGCGCTGCACCGCGGGATGTGGTCCGCCGTCAATACCTCGCCTCAGCGGCGGGCGACCTCGACGCGCTCCGGGCCACCCTGGCCCCCGACGTCGAGTGGACCGAAATGGCAGGGTTCCCACTCGCAGGGACGTACCGAACGCCCCGAGGGGTGACCTCGAACGTCATGGAAGTCCTCGGCCGCGACTGGGAGGACTGGACTGCCCACGACGATTCCTACATCGTCGAGGGGGAGAATGTGGTCGTGCTTGCGCGGTACACCGCAACCCACCGAACCACGGGCAAGGCGCTGAACGCACGGGTTGCCCACCATTTCGTGGTTCGCGGCGGACTCATCGTGCGGTTCGAGCAGTTCGTCGACACTGCCCTGGTCGCGGAGGCGGCAGCAGGTTAACTCGGCGCAACGGTCGACGTGAGCTGGGGCGTCTTGTGCTGTGCGCGAGGCGCCCTGGCCTCGGGGTCGGGTCCCTAGAATCACCCCATGACGCAGCCGACCTTGCCGCAGTCACCTCGCGACGTGGCAGAGCCGAGGCGGGCTCATGGGTGGTGGGCACTCGTCCTGACGGTGCTGATCTTTGGAACGTTGCTGTTCCTGGTTGGTGTGTTCGGGATGCCGACGAGTCCCACTGCGTCTTGGACCGCGGGCCTCTTCGCTCGGGCCTCGGTTGAGAGCCTGGTGCCTATCGGCGTGATGATCGCTCTCGTGGCCTGAGGAAGGATGACCCTTCGTCGGGGTCGACTCGGGCTCAGCGCACCATCAAGAGCACGTCGCGAACGAGTAGCCGCGCATATTCCTCGTCGACAGGAAGGGCGAAGACGACATGGTGATAGAGCGGTGCGACGATGTGGTCGAGGATCTGCCCGACGGTCGGCACTTCTTGTCCACGCCCTGATGCCCGACGCACCATCTCCGCCGCCTGGTCGCGCCGCCGCTCCATCACAGGGCAACTCGAGACGGTCTCAGCGCGCGCTGCCACCATCGCTCGCAGATACCGTGTGCGGTGTGGCCGCGCGATGTCCTTGGTGATGATGAGTGCCCACTCCGTGAGATCCGTCTCAAGGGTGCCTGTGTCGGGAATCTGGTCACCCTCTCGCGTCAGCGCCGCGACGGAGACCTCTTCGAGCAGAGCGTCGACGTCGTCCCATCGGCGATACAGCGTGGTCGGGTTGACTCCTGCGCGCTCGGCGATGAGCGGAAAGGTGACCCTCTCTGTTCCTTCACCGACGAGCTCGCCGACGGCGGTGTAGATCGCGTTCAGAACTCGTGCGCTCCGGCCACCGGGCCGGGTCGACGCTGCAGCAGATGACATGATCAGATTATCGCAAAGAAATTTGCTATAACCAACACCGACGCCTATATTTAAAGCAAAGATCGTTGCTTTACGACGGAGGTATCGTGCTCTCACGCCCCATCTCATTTGCGCTCGCTGGCCTCGCCGGTGCGGCGACGCTGACTGCCGCATCGGCTCCGTCTCCGCTCTACCCCGTCTACCAACAGCTCTGGGGC
Source organism: Pseudoclavibacter sp. 8L (assembly GCF_902506465.1). Taxonomy (NCBI): domain Bacteria; kingdom Bacillati; phylum Actinomycetota; class Actinomycetes; order Micrococcales; family Microbacteriaceae; genus Pseudoclavibacter; species Pseudoclavibacter sp. 8L. Next base: position 80,753 of record NZ_LR733196.1, read on the forward strand.
TTCTCATCGTTCACATTGACGGTCATCTTCGCGGCCTACGTCGTCGCGTTGCTCGTCGCTCTGCTCACGGTCGGTTCGCTGAGCGACCGGATCGGGCGTCGCCCCGTGGCATCGGCCTCTCTCGTTCTGCTGACCCTCGGCATGGTTCTCTTCGCAACGGCCGACAGTACGGGCGCTCTGGTAGCGGCGCGACTCGTGCAGGGTTTCGCGGTTGGCGCCGCCACCGGCACCTTCACGGCGATGATCATCGACAAAGCGCCGAGCGCCCGCTCCGGTTCGCTTGTCAGCAGCGCGGTCCCGTCGTTGGGAATCGCGTTCGGAGCAGTGCTCGCCGGCGCGCTGGTCGAATTCGCGCCCTTCCCTCGGCAGCTGGTGTTCTGGATCCTGGCTGTCGGCTATCTGGTCATCGCCGCTCTCATCTGGCTGGTTCCAGAACACGTCCGGCCAGACAGCCCCACACCCCGCTCGATCTGGCGGTCGCTTCTGCCGAGCATCGGGCTTCCTCCCGCCGCAAGAAGCATCTTCTTCGCCCTTGTCCCGTCGATCGCCGCGACCTGGGCCCTAGGCGGCCTCTACCTGTCACTCGGGTCGTCGATCCTCGGCACCGTACTCGGCGTGCAGAGCCACTTCACCATCGGCCTCGTGCTCGGGGTCTTCTTCGTCGCCGGTACGGTCGGCACAGCTATCTCGGCATTTCTCCCCCCGCGCCTGGGCACACTGTTCGGCTACGGAACACTGATTCTCGGGGTGCTGATCACGATCGCGGCACTCGTCATGGCCGGTGCGCCGCTGTATATCGTCGGTTCGGCGATCGCGGGTCTCGGTTTCGGTGCGACCTTCCGCCTCGCCGTTGGCGCGCTGGGTGAGGCAGCTCCGGATGCCGAGCGTGGACAAGTTTTCTCGACGATGTACATCGTCAGCTATATCGCTTTCAGCGTCCCGGCGCTGGTGGCGGGCCTCGCCGTCGAGCGCTTCGGTCTCGAACCCACCGCGGTCGTGTACGGGGCGCTGGATGTCGCTCTGGTTGTGATCGCGATCGTGGCTGGTCTCGTGAGGGCCCGTCGTCAGGCTGCGGGGGTTCCGGATGGCGCCAGCGCCTCCCCGCCACAGCCCGTTTCGCGCTAACCGATCAGCGGTTCACCAAGCCACGCCACACGACGCACATGCCCGCAAGACGCTTGGCAAAAGTACGCCTCGACCTTTGCCGCATCGCAGCGCCCGCAAAGTTATTGGAGTGCCCGCCAGGTGCCTCTCTGCGACACGACCTCGCGTCTCGTATCCCATGGGGTTTTGAGATGTCTGCGTTATGAAGCACCCGCTTTCGCGGGGCTAGACACGGGAAGCTATCTGAAAGACGCTGGTCGCTGGTGTTCGAAATTATCCGTCGAGAACGTGGCCGCGAAAACCACTTACAGGGTATAGCTAGCCCGAGGGGATTCCTCTCGCATCTGAGCATCCTCAGCAGGATCGCGTTCAAGAACGGTGGGCGACCGCAGAATCGCCGTCAACCCACGTCCGCGACCGCGCGCCGAAATGTTCTGCTCAGAGCCGGCATGGAGGTCTGCCGTTCAGCGATGCCGGCAACAGCACGACCACTTCTAAGATGGAAGGTACGCACGACGACCTGAGGCGGGACGGAGTTGCGAGCGCAGATGCCGATGGCAGGAGAGTGCTCCAGCGGCGACGGTCCCTCGGCGCAGTAAACATGTCCAGGGTGGGTGACCCGCCGCCAGTCTCTGCGTCCACTTGCGGCGGTCGCCAAGGCATTGCCGAAATCTTCTACAGACTGGTGCCTTGCCGAGGGGGCGAGGCTCATTCCTTTGCGGACGATTGAGGCAACGGCGCGCGGTACATGGGGCGCAAAGTCGCTGAGATCGCGGATGTCTCCGGCGAGGATCTCATCGCGTTGTTGAGCTTTCGTGTTCCGGTGGTCAACGTGGTACTCACCGCTAAGGAGATAAAAGGCTGTGGCTGCGAGAGAATAGACGTCCGACGCGACACTGCATCTCCCGTGCTTGCCGAGGACCTCTGGAGCGACTGTACAGTAGCTGCCATTGGGTTCCGCAGTCCCGTCCTCGTCAAGAAGTACGCACATCGCAACGTCAGACACCATGACATTGTCGCCATCGCGCAGCGAATTGGCGGGCTTGATGTCTCGATGAATCATGCCAGTTGCGTGGATGGTGTCAACACCAGCGGCGATGTGTCGAATGTAGCGGACAGCTGTCGCTACTGAGACGCCGATCGGACGGGCCTCCTGCTCGAGGTCCCCGTCCGGTAGAAGCGGCGTAGTTATGTACCGGATGTCACTGGATGTCACCACGTCTGCGTTGAGGACTTGGACAATGTACCGACTTCGCAACTGCTCCAATTGCCTAGCCTCGTCCCAGGACTGGGGTGCCTGGCCAGTGGGGTCGAGGAGCTTCAAGGCTACCGTTCTAGCGAGATGGCGATCGTACGCCTGGTATACCTGCCCGTCACTACCGAGTTTGTCGCCAAGCTCGTAGCGGTCGTTGACCGTGGTTCCGCTCGGATACACCATCGCTCCCATGAGAATGAAGGATACTCGTTGGTATGTCTGTGCTCGGTGTCGTCGTAGTCCCAAATGGGAAGCATCCGCAGGTCCACGTCGCAGTCTTGGCGGGGACTCTCTCCTCACCCGTGCTCGTAGACGCATTCCACCTGCGCGCGACATCTACGGGTCCGTCCGAGCAAGCTGTCGAATTGGCGCAGTTGCTAAGCGCGAAACTCGTGTCCGAGATGACAGCAGCCGCTATCCGTATTGCAGGGACATCTCCTGTGGCACGGCGACTCAAGGCACAGTTCTCGCGTGCACACTGCGAGGGTGCCGCGCTTTTTGTCCTTCGTGAACACACAGGGTGTGAAGTTGGGACAGTTACTCCGGCTGGCCTCGCAAAGAGTCTCGGCCTGAAAAAAGATGAGCTTGATGAGGTCGTCGTTAATCTAACATCAGGGAAGGCGAACACCGATGCTGTGCTCGCCGGGCTGACCCTGCTGCCGATCTGACTCGCTGCGGCAAACGAACAGCGTATCGACGCCTTCGATGCTCCACCGGAGATCGACTTCTGTGAGGGCGTTGATAACAACCGCGATGAGCCACTCAGGCTCTATGGCGTCTCGAACCCTTCGTGCTGCGTTAGCGACGAGAGTTCCGCTGGCTATATTCACGTCGAGGACAACGGTTCTGGCTGATCGACCGCCCTGGAGTTGCGGCTCGAGCATCATCGCTGCACCCAGCACGCGCTCCGCCGCTGGGCTCGCCGCCTCAACAGTGAAATGTTCCCAACCTGCGACGCAATCGAGGAACATTCGAGCGGAAGCGGTGAGTTGCGGCGAGCGATCATGCCCGCGGATGGCATCCTCACCGGTGCGTAGTACCTCGACTAAGTCCATGATGTCCTCCTTCGGATGAGGATAGTCACCCTCCAATGAGAAGGATGACGACACACGCACCGCGCCCGGACCGAGAGTGCATACTGGTCGGCGGGAGTCTCGAAACCCTAGGATTTCGCGACGTCTCACCTCCGGAGTAGGCCCAGGCCCCGCATGGGTCTAGGTCGTGCGATTCTCAAAACCATGTGGCACAAGTTCATCAATGGGAGCGTGTAGCCGCCGTCGGTTTGCGACAACTCTGAGTCCGCATGCCAGGCGCGCTGGGCCGGCCATCACGGCGCGCCAAATGGCTTCCGAACCTTCCACTCAGCGGAAACCCACGCCCACTCCATCCGCCCACCCTGCACACTCGTCTCATCCTTCCCAACGACGAGAGGCGTTCGATGACGAGCGACGAGAGCCACGGCCAGAGCGCCGAGGCAGGCGAGAGCACCGCGACCGGCGTACGCCAGTCCACGCAGGTGGCGATTATCGGAGCGGGGCCCGCTGGCCTGCTGCTCGGTCACATCCTCGGGCAGGCGGGGATCGACTACCGCATCCTCGAGGCGCGCGACAAGGACTACGTGCTCGGGCGCATCCGCGCTGGCGTGCTCGAACAGGACTCCGTCGACCTCCTCGGGAAGTACGGCCTCGACGCCGACCTCAAGGCCAACGGCCTCACCCACCACGGCATCTACCTGCAGCACGAGGGCGAGCGGCACCACATCGACTTCGCCGAGCTCACCGGCCGCACCGTCACCGTCTACGGCCAGCAGGCGCTCGTCCACCACCTCGTCGCCGAACACGAACGGCTCGGCTCCCAGCTCATCTTCGAAGCCACCGACGTTCAGCCGACCAAGATTGAATCGGCGCAGGTCGACGGGGAACGCGCATCCGTCGCCTACACGGCCCCGAACGGCGAGCGCATCACCCTCGACTGCGACTACATCATCGGCGCCGACGGTTACCACGGAGTCTGCCGCCGCACCTTCCCCGAAGGCACCCTCGAGGTCGCCGAACGCGTCTACGACTTCGCGTGGCTCGGCATCCTCGCCGACGTCGCCCCCTCCACCGACGACCTCATCTACGCGCTCCACCGCGACGGCTTCGCCATGCACTCCATGCGCTCCACCACCGTCTCGCGCCTCTACCTGCAGGTCAGCCCCGACGATGACATCGCCAACTGGAGCGACGAGCGCATCTGGGAAGCCCTCCAGACGCGCCTCGGCACCAAGGGCTGGACCCTCACCGAAGGCCCCATCACCGAGAAGTCGATCCTGCCCATGCGCAGCTTCGTCGTCTCCACCCTCAACTACGGCCGCCTCTACCTCGTCGGCGACGCCGGCCACATCGTGCCCCCGACCGGTGCGAAGGGCCTCAACTCGGCCATCGCCGACGTCGCCCTCCTCGCCGAGGCCCTCCAAGCCCACTACGCCGGCGACGACACGGGCCTCGAGGAGTACAGCGACACAGCGCTCGACCGGCAGTGGAAGGTGCAGCACTTCTCGCAGTGGATGACCGACATGCTCCACGTGCACCCCGCCGACGGATCCGCCGAGCAGAGCGCCTTCGACTTCCAACGCCAGCTCGGGCAGATCCGCTACGTCACCTCCTCGCACGCCGCCCAGGTCAGCCTCGCCGAGCAGTACGCCGGCCTCCCGTTCGTGGATGCACGATGAGCGCCCCGCAGGAACAGCCCGAGCAGCTCGACGGGCCCGTCGACTCGCTAGTCACCCAGGCGCACATCTCGCAGCAGATCGCCGACATGCACACCGCACACGCCGACGACACCCGCAGCCACCCGCTGCGCGACTTCGCGCCCTACCGATCCGTCGCGCTGCGCCACCCCACGCACGAGCTCGTGCGCGCCGACCCCGAGGAGATCGAACTCGTCTCTCCCGCGTTCGGACACACCGACGTCGCTGCCGAGGAATCGGACCTCACGATCCAGCACAACGGCGAACCCATCGGCGAGCGCATCATCGTCTCCGGGCGCATCCTCGACGGCGAAGGCCGCCCCGTGCGCGGCCAGCTCGTCGAGATCTGGCAGGCCAACGCCGCCGGACGCTACGTGCACAAGCGCGACCAGCACCCCGCCCCGCTCGACCCGAACTTCACGGGCGTCGGCCGAATCATCACGGGCGACGACGGCGAGTACCGGCTCACCACCATCAAGCCGGGCGCGTACCCGTGGAAGAACCACCGCAACGCGTGGCGCCCCGCGCACATCCACTTCTCCCTGTTCGGCACGCAGTTCACGCAGCGCCTCATCACGCAGATGTACTTCCCCGGCGACCCGCTCTTCGCGCTCGACCCCATCTACCAGTCCATCGTCGACCCAGCCGCACGCGCAAGACTCGTCGCGAACTACGACCACGACGTCAGCGAGCACGAGTGGGCGATCGGCTACAAGTGGGACATCGTGCTCACCGGCTCGAAGTCCACGTGGATGGAACCGGAGGACACCGACCATGCCTGAACCCACCACCACCGAGGCGGCACCGCTCGGCCAGACGCCGTCGCAGACCGTCGGCCCCTTCTACGGCTACGCCCTGCCCTACGAGCGCGGCGGCGAGATCGCCGCCCCCTGGCGACCCGACGCGATCCGCCTCCACGGCACCGTCACCGACGGTGCAGGCGAGACGGTTCCGGATGCCATCCTCGAGCTGTGGGGGCTCGACGCCGACGGCCAGCCGGTCGCGCAGCGCGGCAGCCTCGAACGCGACGGCTACACGTTCACGGGCTTCGGCCGCGCACCGGCCGACCGCGACGGCCACTACTCGTTCACGACCATCAAGCCAGGGCGACGGGATGCGGGAGCCGCCCCCTACCTGCTCGTCACGATCTTCGCGCGGGGCCTCCTCCACCACCTCTTCACGCGTGCCTACTTCGGCGACCAGCCCGCCGAGAACGAGACGGACCTCGTGCTCGCCGGCCTGGCCCCCGAGCGCCGCGCCACCCTCATCGCGACACCGGATGCACCCGGCAGCTACCGCTTCGACATCCGCCTCCAGGGCGACGGCGAGACGGTCTTCTTCGACTTCGGCCAGGAGCTGTGACCGTGCGCCGGGAAGGCGGGGACGAGCAGGGCTCGCTCGTGCGCGGCATGCTCCGCGTCGAGGCCGAGCTGCTGCTCGCGTGGGCGGCGCTCGAGACGAAGGACGCCACCGCATCCGCACGGGCCGTCGAGACCGCCGACCTCGATGCCGACGCGCTGCGCGACGGCCTCGAGTCGGACGGCGTGATGGTTCCGGAGCTCGTGCGCCAGCTGCGCGCCTCCCTCGCCACCGCCGGCGTCGAGGCCCCGCGCCTGCACGCCGGCGCGACGAGCCAGGACATCGTCGACTCCGCCAGCATGCTGCACGCGCGCGACGCGCTCGCCGCCGTGCGCGCCGACCTCGCCACGACCGGCACCCGCCTCCAGGGCCTCGCCGACGCCGAACGCCGCTCACCCCGCGTCGCCTACACGCTGGGCCGGCAGGCCGCCGCGAGCACACTCGGCGTGCAGTTCGCGGGCTGGCTCGACGGCGTCACCTCCGCCATCGCGGCCATCGACGCCCTCGACTACCCCGTGCAGTTCGGCGGTGCCGTCGGAACCGGTGAGGCAGCCGACCGGCTCGGGTCTGGCGCGCAGACCACGAGCATTCTGCGGGCGCACCTCGCTGCGGGCCTCGGCCTCGACGACCCCCGCCGCTCCTGGCACGCCGAGCGCACCCCGGTGCTCGCCGTCGCGAGTGCCGCGACGGCCGTGTGCACAGCCCTCGGGCGCATCGGACGCGACCTCGTCACCTCCTCCGGCGAACGCGTCGGCGAACTGTCGCTTGCCGGCGGCGGCGCCTCCTCGGCGATGCCCCACAAGCAGAACCCCGTCGCCCCCATCGTCGTCGTCTCGAACGCGCTCCAGGCACCCGGCCTCCTCGCGACCGTCGCCTCCGCTGCCATCTCCCAGGACGAACGGCCGGCCGGCGAATGGCACGCCGAATGGGATGCGCTGCGCCGGCTCCTCGAGCTCGCCAGCGTGTCTGCCCGGCGCCTCGCCGCATCCCTCGACCGCGTCACCGTCGAGCGCGAGACGGCGCGGCACCACCTCGCTGACTCCGCCGTCGCGGGCGCCGACCAGGTCACGCTGCAGGCCGCGAACCGCGTCGTGAACGCCGCCATCAGCCGGTTCCTCTACCAGGACGCCAGCCAGGATCGCGACACAGACAGCGACACCGACACCGGCTTGGGCGGCGGCAGCCACGCCAACAGCGACGCAGGCGACAGCACGAACAGCGAGGAGACGGCATGACGATCCCACGGCTCAGGGGCGCTTTCGCCCCCGGCACGCAGCCCGCAGCCCAGAACGAACTGTTGGTGCTGCTCCCATCGCTTGGCACCACGATGGCGCTCTGGGACGGCACCGTCGAAGCTCTGCGCGCCTCGACACCCGGCAGCACGCTCCGCATCCTGCGCGTCGACCTCCCGGGCCACGGCTCCAGCCCCGCCGTCGCCGAGCCGTTCACGATCGCCGAGCTCGCGGATGCGGTGCTCGGGGTCGTCGAAGAAGCCGGCGGCGGCGCATTCCACCTCGCGGGGCTCTCCCTCGGCGGGGCCATCGCCCTTGAGCTGGCCCTCGCGCACCCCGAACGCGTCAAGAGCCTCGCGCTCTTCTGCACCGACTCGAAGATCGGCACCACCGAGGGATGGGAGCAGCGGGCCGCCGCGGTGCGCGCATCCGGCACCGCGTCGCTCGTCACGGGCAGCGCCGAACGGTGGTTCGCGCTCGGCTTCCTCGAGCAGCACCCGCTCTCTCCGGCTGCGCGATTCCTCTCGACGCTCATCGACATCGACGACGAGTCGTACGCCCGCTGCAACGAGGCACTCGCCGCCTTCGACCGCACCGCATCGCTCGGCTCGCTGCGCGCACCCGTGCTCGTCGTGAGCGGCGAACACGACGCCGTCACGACACCGGAAGCCATGCAGACGCTCACCGAGCGCATCCCAAACGGCTACCACTCGACCATCGCCGGCACCGCCCACCTCGCCGCGCTCGAAGACCCGGACGCCGCGGCCCGCCTCCTCACGACGCACCTGCGCGCATCCGCCTCGCCGGCGCAGCCCGGCGCGACGAGCCCGCACGAGCAGGGCATGCGCGTGCGCCGCGAGGTGCTCGGCGACGCGCACGTCGACCGCGCCGTCGCCGGAACGACCGCAGAGACCGCGCCGTTCCAGGACTTCATCACCCGCTACGCGTGGGGCGAGATCTGGGCGCGCGACGAGCTGTCCCGCCGCGAGCGGTCCATCGCGACGCTCGCGAGCCTCGTCACCGGATCGCACGAGGCAGAGATCCGGATGCACGTGCGCGCCGCCCTCACCAACGGCCTCACGCGCGCCGAGATCGCCGAAGTCATCCTGCACACCGCGCTCTACGCCGGGCTGCCTCCCGCCAACGGAGCCCTCGGCATCGCCAAGGAGGTCTTCGCGGACCTCGACGCCGCCAGTACCGCAGACACCGCAGAATCCCCAGAATCCAGCCCCAACGAAGGAGCAGAACGTGGATAAGACCTACGCTTCGGCGGCCGACGCCGTCGCCGACATCCCGGCGGGCGCATCGCTCGCGGTCGGAGGCTTCGGCCTCTCCGGCGTGCCCATCACCCTCATCCGCGCCATCCAGGCGCTCGGCGTCGACGGCCTCGAGGTCGTCTCCAACAACTGCGGCGTCGACGGCTGGGGCCTCGGCGAACTGCTCTCCGAAGGGCGCATCCGCCGCGTCATCGCGAGCTACATCGGCGAGAACAAGGAGTTCGCGCGCCAGTACCTGTCCGGTGAGATCGAGGTCGAGCTCACCCCGCAGGGCACCCTCGCCGAGCGCCTGCGCGCTGGCGGCGTCGGGGTCCCCGCCTTCTACACGGCGACCGGGGCCGGCACCATGGTCTCCGAGGGCGGGATGCCCATCCGCTACAACTCCGACGGCACCGTCGGCCTCGTCAGCGACCCCAAGGAGCAGCGCCCCTTCGACGTGTTCGGGGCTGCCAAGGAGTACGTGCTCGAGACCGCCATCAGCACCGACTTCGGGCTCGTGCGCGCCGCCGTCGGCGACCGCCACGGCAACCTGCGCTTCGAGAAGTCGACCCGCAACTTCAACCCCCTCGCCGGCATGGCCGGGCGCATCACGATCGCCGAGGTCGACCGACTCGTCGAGCCAGGCGAGCTCGACCCCGACGAGATCCACCTGCCCGGCATCTACGTCGACCGGGTGGTCGTGCTCACGCCGGAGCAGTCCGGTGAGCTGCCCATCGAGAAGACCACCGTCCGGCCGCGCGAAGCCGCCGCAACGACCGCATCCACCGACTCGAGGGGACACGCCTGATGCCGCTGACCAGGAACGAGATGGCCGCCCGCGCCGCCAAGGAGCTCAAGGACGGCTCGTACGTGAACCTCGGCATCGGACTGCCGACGCTCATCCCGAACTACATCGACGACGGCATCGAGGTGGTGCTGCACTCCGAGAACGGCATCCTCGGCGTCGGCCCGTACCCGTGGGAGGGAGAGGCAGACCCGAAGCTCATCAACGCCGGCAAGGAGACCGTCACCGTGCTGCCCGGCGCGTCCTTCTTCGACTCGGCCGCGAGCTTCGGCATGATCCGCGGCGGCCGCGTCACCAACGCCGTCCTCGGTGCCATGCAGGTCTCCGCCCAGGGCGACATCGCCAACTGGGCCGTGCCCGGCAAGATGGTCAAGGGCATGGGCGGGGCCATGGACCTCGTCAACGGCGCCGAGCACGTGCTCGTCGTCATGGAGCACGTCGCGAAGGACGGCTCGCCGAAGATCGTCGAGCAGTGCACTCTGCCCCTCACCGGCAAGGGCTGCATCGACCGCATCATCACCGACCTGGCCGTCCTCGACGTGACGGACTCCGGACTCGTGCTCGTCGAGCTCGCGCCCGGCGTGACGGTCGACGAGGTTCGGGATGCAACCGGGGCCGCCTTCACGGTCGCCGATTCGCTGCAGGAGGTCTCGGCATGACCGAGCTCCGCGAAGTGGTCATCTGCTCACCGCTCCGCACGCCCGTCGGGCGGCTCGGCGGCTCGCTCGCCCCGCTCGATGCGCGGGCGCTCGGCGTCACCGTGCTCGAGGCGCTCGTCGCGCGCAGCGGGCTCGACGTCACCGCCGTCGACTCCGTCATCGGCGCGCAGGGGTACCCCTCCATGGAGTCGCCGGCCTTCGGGCGGGTGGCGGCACTGGATGCGGGCTTCCCCATCACCACGACGGGGTACCAGCTCGACCGCCGGTGCGGCTCGGGGCTGCAGGCCGTCATGAATGCGGCGATGGAGGTGCAGACGGGGGTCGCCGACGTGGTCGTCGCCCTCGGCGCAGAGTCGATGTCGAACGCTCCCCTCTATACGGAGCAGGGACGCCGCGGCACCCCGCCCGCCGGCCTCATGCTGCACGACGCCCTGGCCCGCGGCCGGGAGACCGTCGGCGGCGTCAACTACCCGAGCCCCGACGGCAACGTGGGCAGCGCCGAGCTGCTGCGTTCCGAGTACGGCATCAGCCGTGAGGCACAGGACCGCTTCGCCCTGCAGTCGCACCAGCGCGCCGTCGCCGCGCAGGAATCCGGTGCGTTCGACGCCGAGCTCGTGCCCGTCACCGTGCCAGGCCGGAAGGGCGACGTGCTCGTCGACCGGGACGAGCATCCGCGCGCCGACTCGTCGCTCGAGGCGCTCGCCCGCCTGCGGCCGATCCTCGGGAAGAAGGACCCAGCATCCACCGTCACGGCCGGCAACTCGAGCGGACAGAACGACGCGGCCGCCGCCTGCATCGTGACGACCCCAGAGCGGGCGGCTGCGCTCGGCCTCACGCCTTCGGTTCGGCTGGTTTCGTGGGCGGTAGCGGGCAACGACCCGCGCCTGTTCGGCGTCGCGCCGGTGCCGGCGACCTCGCTTGCGCTGTCGCGCGCCGGCATCGGCCTGGCGGACCTCGACGTGATCGAACTCAACGAGGCCTTCGCCGTGCAGGTGCTCGCGTGCCTCGCCGACTGGGGCATCGACGCCGAAGACCCGCGCCTCAACCCGCGCGGCTCCGGCATCTCCATCGGCCACCCCATCGGCGCCACCGGAATCCGCATGCTCGCGACCCTCGCGAACGAGCTGCCCGCCCTCGACGCCAGCCTCGCCCTCGAGACCATGTGCATCGGCGGAGGCCAAGCCCTCGCCGCCGTCTTCGAGCGCGTGTAGCGGCGCGCGGCGGGCACTGGCGGGGCGCCGCTCTGCCGCCCTGCCCTGCCCTGCCCTGCCCTGCCCTGCCC
>NZ_LR733197.1:0-2581 GCF_902506465.1 Pseudoclavibacter sp. 8L
CCCCTCCCGCAGGGAGTTGTGGGCAAGTGCTCCCGACCCCGCCCCCAAACGCACCACACCACAACTCTGGCGAGCCGGCACAGCGAGGTCACGCACGCGAGCGAGCGTGACCTGGCCCGCGAGACCCGACGCGCCCGGCCCGGCACGCAACCGCGCCCAGCCCGGCCCGGCCCAGCCCGCGAACCCTCACACGCGCGAGCCGGTACGCCAGGCCCGCCCGGCGCTCGGCTCAGCAGCCGTGACCGGTGTGGCCTCGTGCCGCGTGGTGGGCGTGCGGCGCGGAGTCGCTGGCGTGCGCCGCGGCGAGGAACTCCGGCAGGTCGATGCGCGCCCCATCCACCCACGTTCCGAGGACCTGCACGCGCTCCGCGAGGTAGCGGGGCGTCACCTCATACGGGTCAGCGCTGAGCTCCACGAAGTCGGCGAGCTTGCCCACCGCAATCGATCCGACGAGGTGCTCGCGGTGGAGGGTGCGGGCTGCGTCGATCGTGTGAGCTTTGAGGGCCGCATCCACTGAGATCGCCTGCTGCGGGGCGTGGATGCGCCCACTGCTCGTGCGCCGCGTCACGGCCGTCTGCACGTTCAGGACGGGGGCAGGCGGGGACACGGACCCGTCATTGTGCAAGGACACCACGAGCCCTGCCTCAACCGCCTCGGCGAACGCCTGCCAACGCGCACCGTGCTCGGGCGCGAACATCTGCCCGTCGAGGAGGTCGCCCCAGAAGTAGTACTGGAACGGCGCGAGCGAGACGTGGACTCCGAGGCGCGCGGCCCGCTCGAACTGCTCGCGGCGTCCCGCCCCGGCATGCTCGATGCGCCAGCGGTGGTCGGTGCCGAGCAGGCCGTACTCGGCAAGCGCGCGCTCGTAGGCGTCGAGCGCGAAGTCGATGGCCAGGTCGCCGTTCGCGTGGAACGACATCTGCCAGCCGAGCGGCGCGCAGCGGTCGAGGATCGCATCCACCTGTGCTCGCGAGTAGTTCATGGCGGATGCACCGCCCGCCGTCGCGGGATCGATGCCGGCTCGCTCGGTCGCCTCGCTCGGGACGTACGGGAAGGAGATGGCGACGTTGCCGATCCACGGGGACCCATCGGTCCAGAGCTTCACGCCCTGCTTGACGAGTCGCTCATCCCCCGCGGCGAACGTCGCGGCGGCACCAGGCTCTGCGGCGGTCGACACCTCCCACAGGCTCACCCGCAGCGGCGAGGACGGCATGGCGGCGAGCGCCTCGTAGGCGGCGGCGAGGTCGGCGGAGTAGGTCATGTCGGACGTCGAGGTGATGCCGGCACGCGCCATGAGGGCGTAGTACTCGGCTGCGCTGCCGAGCGGGTTGCCGCCGAGCTCCTGCATGACGGGTCCAAGCACGGCCGTGTTCGCGGGAATCTCGTAGGAGATCCCGGTGAGGGCGCCCTCGACATCGCGCGCGAACGATCCCCCGATCGGGTCGGCCGGCGGATGCGTATCCCAACCGCGACTGCGGATGAGCGCCGACGTGAACGAGCAGGCGTGCCCGGAGTTGTCGACCACCACAGCGATCCGTTCACCGAAGATCTTGTCGAGGTCGGCGGCCGTCGGCGTTGGGCGACCGTGCAGGAGCGCGTCGAAGCCGTTGAAGAGGAGGGGAAGACCCGCGTCGTTCTCCGCCATCGCCTGCGAGAAGATGCTGAGCACGTCGCTCCAGCGCGGTGCCTTCCACGGCGCGATCGACAGCGCCGGCAGCTGCGTGGCGAGGCCACTCAGGAACGGGTGGCTGTGCGGGTCGATGAAGCCGGGCATGAGCACGGGTGCGCCGCTGTCGACGACCGGGGCACCCGGCAGGATCTCCGCGCACTCGGCCAGCGTGCCGACGGCCACGATCTTCGCGCCGGCGACCGCGACGGCGGATGCACGCGGCAGCTGCGCATCCATCGTCACGATCGTGCCGGCGGTGAGGATGAACGCGTCGACGGCGGGCAGTGCGGAAACGGACTGTCCGGGAACAGGCAGCGACAGTGAGCTGTTCAGCGGTGAGGGCACACCCGCGGTCTCGTCGGGGGCTTCTGGCTCGGGCATTCGACTCCTTCGGGCGCCGCTCTTGGTGAAGGACGACGAGTGCGGGGTGGAGCTGGGGGCGGAGCAGGCGCCTCGCGGCGACGCCACCAGTATGCCGCGCCCCCGCGTCGCTGCCGCGCGCGTCGTGCCCACCGTATCCGCGCCCGTGCGTCCGGTATGCCCGGCACGTGTCGTCCGCGCCCAAGCTGCGCCCAACTGCGATCGGGCCGTCCGGCAGGCTCGCCCAAAGCGGACTTATGGTCGCCAAGAGCGCGGCAGAACAACCCCAACTCAGCCCTGGGCAGAGCGAGAGGGGCGCAGCAAGGGGCGAGGCTCAGCAGGCGGATGGGCGCAGCGAGAGGGTCGCGCGGGGGCCGGGCAAAGAGGGCGAGGCGCAGCGGAAGAGGCACGCGAAGTCGGCGCACGGCGAAACAGCGGCCGCGGAGGGGGCAGACCGCGCAGGCCCAAAGCGGACTTATGGTCGCCAAAAGCGCGTCGAAACGACCACAACTCAGCCCTGGACGGAGCGGGAGGGGCGGGGCGCAGCAGGAG
>NZ_LR733194.1:0-5367 GCF_902506465.1 Pseudoclavibacter sp. 8L
TCGGCCCCACCCTCATCGACAACCTCCCCACCACCAGCCGCGCCTACACGGAAGAGATCTTCGGCCCCGTCCTCGGCATCGTGCGCGTGAAGAGCTTCGAGGAAGGCGTGGAGCTCATCAACACCGGCCAGTTCGGCAACGGCACCGCGATCTTCACCAACGACGGCGGCGCCGCCCGCCGCTTCCAGAACGAGATCCAGGTCGGCATGATCGGCATCAACGTGCCCATCCCCGTGCCCGTCGCCTACTACTCGTTCGGCGGATGGAAAGACTCCGCCTTCGGCGACTCCAAGGCCTACGGCCTCCAGGGCTTCCACTTCTACACCCGCGAGAAAGCCGTCACCAGCCGCTGGCTCGACCCCGCCAAGCACGGCGGCATCAACCTCGGCTTCCCCGAAAACGACTAGAGGCGGGGCGCCCGCCCTGCGGGCGCGCTCCGTGACCGCCCTGTGTCCGCCTCCCCCGCACTCCGTGTCCGCCCTGTGTCCGCCTCCCCCGCACTCCCTGTCCGCTCCGTGCGCGTTTTCCCGCGCCACAGTTGTGGCGAGATGCGCTTCGGCGCCGCGGCAGCAGCCTCAAGCCACAACGCTGTCGCGGGCGGGCGAGACGTGCAGGTGCCGCGCGGAGACACGGGGGAGGATGCACACGTGCGAATCCTCCTCAAGCTCGAGCTCGACTGCCCAACCGAACTGCTCGCCGACGCCCTCCAGCGGCCGGAAGCCTTCCGCGCAGTGGCGGGCCCACTCGCGGAGGTGCGCTCGCTCGAACCTGGCGGCTTCCCCGAACGCTGGTCACCCGAGCGTCCGCACCGCGTCGAGATCCGCCTGCTCGGCATGGTTCCGCTCGGCACGCAGGTCATCGATGGCCAGTACCGAGACCTGGGAAACGGGATGCACGAGCTCCGCGACCGCGGGTACCCGGAGTCGGGACTCATGGCCGTCATGACGACGTTCGAGCACACGATGGTCGTCTCGCCGCTGCCCGGCGGTCGCACGCTCTACCGCGACCAGCTCGAGCTGGGCGCTGGCCTCCTCACCCCGTTCGTGTGGTTCGGGATGTGGATGTTCTGGCAGAAGCGGGCCTTCAGCATGCGGCAGCTCGCCGACAGGCTCCGGAACGGGCAGTAGCCGCCGCGCGGCGTCAGGCGTCGTCGAGGAGGCGCATCGCCGACCACACCTCGGCCCGCCCGGCGAAGGTCTGCAGGTCGATGCCGAGGAGCTGCTCTGCCGTCGTCACGCGGCTGCGAAGCGTGTGCCGGTGGATGCCGAGCGACTTCGCGACCGGGTCCCACGCGCAGTTCCCCTCCGTCCAGGCGGCGAGCGTGTCGAGCAGCAGGCGGCCCTGCTCCCCCTGCTCGAGCAGGGGCTGCAGGACTCGGCGCGCGGTGACTCGGCCGTCGGCCGCTTCAAGCGCGCCGAGCATCCCCGTCGTGGCGAGGTCCTCGAACCGCACCGACGGCCGGTTCGGCGTGCTGCGCTCCGCGGCCTTGCGCGCCTCCGCGAGCAGTCGCGGCAGCTCGGGCCAGCCGCCGGGCGCGGAGGCACCCGCCGAGAAACCGGCATCTGTGAGCGCCTCGAGCAGTGCCGCGCCCCCTCGTGCTGGCACGATCGCCACGAGGTCGTGGTCCCGTGCGGCGAAGAAGATCGGCTCAGGGCCGGACCCCGCGAGCCGCTCGAGCCGGTCGAGGAGCGCCTGCCCCGGTTCACCGCCCCGCGCCTGCATGACCCGGATCGGAGCCTCGGGGAGCTTGCCCCACACCGTCTCGGCAGTGCGCGTCGCCACCACCATCTCACCGGCGAGGAGCAGCTCGAGGAGGCCGACGCGCAGGTGCCCGCGGGCCGCATCCAGCTCCCGATTCTGCTCGAGCGCGATCGAGGCATGACCGATCGCGCTCGCGACGAGGTCGTTGCCCGCCAGGTCAAGCGGGGCTCGCCCGCCGACCGCGAGCACCCCGCGAAGCTGGCCGTGCTGGCCGACGGTCTGCAGGGTCACATCACCGCTCTCGCCGTGCAGGTGCGCCCCCGAGCGACCGCCGCGCGCGAGGAGGCTCTGCACCATCCGCTCGATCTCAGGGGCTTCGCTCTCCGGCACCCGGATGCGCGTCTGCGCGTCCACGCGGAGCCCCGTCGAGTCGTAGAGCGCCACCCAGCTCTCCAGCTGCCGTTCGAGTTCGACGAGGATCGCGCCGAGACCACCGGGCCTGAGGGCGGCCCTCGCGAGCTTGCGCTGCGCCTGCAGCGACCACTCGAGCCGCGCTCGCTGCTCGAGGGCTCGCTGGTCGGCGAGGTAGCGGATGATGCCGATGAACGGGGTGCGTTCGGCGACCTCGACGAGCGTCAGGCCGTGGCGCTCGCAGGCGGCGACGAGGTCAGCGGGCACCTCCGCGTGGATGACCTCGGTCGCGAAGCCGAGCGCCGCGATGTCAGCCGCCCGCAGTCGGGCGACATACGCGTCGAAGACGACCTCGCTGGCAAGCGCTTGGAATCGAACGGTCGCGGTCGCGGACACCGGCGAGCGCAGTCCGTTCGCGGCGCGCTGCAGCTGCACTCCGGGGTCCGGCGCCTCCGACACTGCGAACTGCATGCCGTCGGTCAGCAGGAGCTGGCCGGCTTCGAGCCACGGTGTCGGGTCGCCGAGGTCGGAGCTGTGCGCCCACACGAGCTCGCGGTCCAGTGCGCTCGCGTCCGCGGCGTGCAGCACCCGCAGCTTGAACTCGGTCTCCTCCACGAGCTCGCGCAGCGTGACACTCACGCCAGCCCCCGGTGCGCAGAACCATGCTGACGCTTTTGTCGAGTCATGGCACCCATTCTCACCGATTTGACCACGAACGCGGTGCAATCGGGGCCGCAGAGTGGAGACATGACCGCTCCCACCCTCAGCACCCACCTCAGCAACACGGACGTTCGCGAGCGCGATCTCGCCTCGGTGTTCCACTCCTGGTCAGCTCAGGGGAAGATCTCGCCGCTGCCCATCGCCCGCGGCGAAGGCGCGAAGCTGTGGGACTTCGATGGCAACGAGTACCTCGATTTCTCGAGCCAGCTCGTGAACGTCACGATCGGCTACCAGCACCCGAAGGTCATCGCGGCCATCCAGGAGCAGGCCGCGAAGCTCGTGACGATCGCCCCGGCGCACGCCAACGAGACCAGGGCGAAGGCGGCGGAGCTGATCCTGTCGCACGCCCCAGAAGGCTTCTCGAAGGTGTTCTTCACGAACGGCGGTGCGGATGCGGTCGAGAACGCGATTCGCATGGCCCGCCTCTCGACCGGGCGCGACAAGGTCGTGTCCCTGTACCGCAGCTACCACGGCAACACGGGAGCCGCGATCGTCGCGACCGGCGACTGGCGACGCATCCCCAACGAGTACGCGCGCGGCCACGTGCACGCCTTCGGCCCGTACCTGTACCGTTCGGAGTTCTGGGCAGAGACGCCCGAGCAGGAGAGCGCGCGGGCACTTCGTCATCTCGAGCGCGTCGTCCAGGCGGAGGGCCCCGCGTCCGTCGCGGCCATCCTCATCGAGAGCATCCCCGGAACCGCGGGCGTGCTCGTGCCGCCGCCCGGGTACCTTGCCGGCGTGCGGGAGATCTGCGACCGCTACGGCGTCCTGCTCATCTTCGACGAGGTCATGGCCGGGTTCGGGCGGACCGGCGAGTGGTTCGCGTTCGACGCCTACGACGTCCGCCCCGACCTCATCACCTTCGCGAAGGGCGTCAACTCGGGCTATGTGCCGGTCGGCGGGGTCATCATCTCAGAGGAGATCGCCGCACATTTCGACGAGGAGGTCTTCCCTGGCGGGCTCACCTACTCGGGGCATCCACTGGCCGCGGCCTCCATCGTCGCGACCCTCGAGACCATGGAGGAGGAGGGCATCGTCGAGAACGCGGCCCGCCTCGGACGCGAGGTCATCGGCCCTGCGCTACACGAGCTCGCCGCACGCCACGACGTCATCGGCGAGGTGCGCGGCAAGGGCGTCTTCTGGGCCGTCGAGCTGGTCAGCGACCCGCTGACGCGCGCACCGCTCGCCGCGGCCGACATGGCGAGCATCAAGTCGCAGCTCGTGGCCCGCGGCCTGCTGCCGTTCGTCGCCGACAACCGCATCCACGTCGTGCCACCCGCCGTCATCACCGACGCTGACGCACGCCGCGGCATCACCATCATCGACGAGGTGCTCGCCGGATTCTGAGCGCTGCGACTGCGCGCCGACGCACTCCTGCAGCACTGGACTGCTGCTGCAATGGGCGTCGCCCCGAACGGACTCGCGTTTCCTGTCCAACTTCCGTGACGATTCGGCATCGGCAGACCGCCGGGGCGTCAGCGCGAGCACCGCGTCACGGAAGTTGGACAGCCGCGACTCCGTGCCGCAGGGAACACCCGCGGCCGAGGGCCTACTTGTCCTCGGGCGGCGGAATCAGTGCCATAAGCGCAGTGAGGCCGCCGATCACGAGGCCCGTCTTGGCGTGCGCGGTCGTCACCCCGCGGGCGGCGCGACGCTCGCCGAAGCGGTAGATCCACCGCTCGCCGGCGACGGCAGCGAGGATCGACCCGATTCCAGCCGCCGCGGCGAGCCCGCCGAGGGCGACCCGGCTCGCCGGAGAGAGCGAGATCCAGAACTGGGAGAAGCTCTGCGGCTTCCCGTCCACCTCATCTTCACCCTGCGGACGCTCGCCTGGCAGCGGGTGCGGCGCATCAGCCTGATCGCCTGGGCCGCCGATGAGCTCGCCCGGTGCCTGCGCCGCGGGCTGCACCAGCAGGTCGGTGTCTTCGGTGCGGCCGCGCTTGCCGAGCTTCAGCTCGTCGTACTCCGACGCCGCGAGCCCGGCAACACCGAGGGCCAGCATCGTCTTCGCGACTCCGCGACCCGCCTTCGACGAGATCACGTCAGGGGTGGCGTAGTAGAGAGCGGTCAGCGTGCCCTGTCCCGCTGCCAGGATCGCGCGTTTGCGGAGGTCGGTTCTCGGAGAAGTCATGCCCCCATTGTCCCGACTCGGTCTGATCAGAGCCTCGGCGGCGAACCGCAGCGGGAGCATCCGCCCCAGTCTCGGGATGGCGAAGTCACTTCGTGCTGGAGAAGTTCCCATAACCAAGTGACTTTCCCATCCCGAGACGGGAGATCGGACGGGACCTGACGAGAGGACGGACACCGGCGCTCACGCCACGCCACACCTCGGGATGGCGAAGTCACTTCGTGCTGGAGAAGTTCCCACAACGAAGTGACTTTCCCACCCCGAGACAGGAGATCGGGCGGGACGAGGCGAAGCGGGGCGGGGCGGACGCCCGCGCCACGCCTCGGGATGGCGAAGTCACTTCGTGCTGGAGAAGTTCCCACAACGAAGTGACTTTCCCATCCCGAGACGGGAGATCGGGCGGGACC
>NZ_LR733195.1:0-3972 GCF_902506465.1 Pseudoclavibacter sp. 8L
GCCCTTGCCCCCTGTCCCTGCCCCTGCCCCTCTGCTCCCCGGCGGAAGAGTGAGCCAGATGCACGCTCCCGCTCGCCGGAAGCTGCATCTGGCTGACTCTTCAGAACGGCAATGGGCGGGGAGGGAGGAGCGGGGCTACTTCACCGTGGCCGGGGTCTCGCCGAGACGGTCG
This sequence comes from Pseudoclavibacter sp. 8L, assembly GCF_902506465.1. Lineage (NCBI taxonomy): Bacteria > Bacillati > Actinomycetota > Actinomycetes > Micrococcales > Microbacteriaceae > Pseudoclavibacter > Pseudoclavibacter sp. 8L. The sequence goes on from NZ_LR733195.1 coordinate 173, forward strand.
AAGACGCCCTCCGCGAGATGCTCGGCATCGAGGCGCGCCGCCACCGGGTTCCGACGGTTCGTTCCGTAGCCGAGCAGCGCGACGCGATTGTCTCGCCGACTCCAGCCGTCGCGCAGACGAGCCATACCGCCCTGCTCGCGCAGCTGCAGGGGCGCGAGATGGCGCATCGTGGGACGACTGCCCGTCGCCCAGATGATCGCATCCGCCTCGAAGCGGTCGCCGCTCGCTAACGTCACCCCATCCGGCTGGACACTCGCGAGGGGACCTCGCGAGACGAGCAACCCCCGCCGAATCGCAGCGAGAGTGCCCCTCGAGAGCGGGATGCCTCGCACGCTCACCTCGCTCGGCAGACGCTCGCCTCTCTCGACGAAGCGGACGAACTCGGCCTCGTGGCGTGCATCCATCTCCCGCTGACGGGAATCGGTTCGCGACGGCAGCGTGAGGCGGGGCAGCTCGTGGAAGTCGGGCTCACGCCGCGTTGACCACGCCGTCTTGGCCGCGATCGGCTCCAGCTCGCGCAGGATCGTCACGGCCGAGCGCCCACCGCCCACGACGAGCACCCGCTTGCCCGAGAATCCCGCCAGCGACTCGATGTGAGCGGAGGGGAGCTGCAGACCGGCGAAATCGAGGGCGCCCGGATACCAGGGCACAAACGGCGACGACCAGTCGCCCGTCGCGTTGATGACGTATCTCGTCGTGATCGTGCGCGGCGGGCGGTCCCCCACCTGGATGTGCAGCGTCAGCAGCGGCGAGCGGCGCATCGCCTCGACGCGCAGCACCCGAACCGGGCGGGCCACGAACAGGTCGTACGCGTCCTCGTAGCGCCGCATGAGCGGGGGCATGATGTCGCGGACGATGGCCTCAGGATCCTGATCGCTGAGACGGATGCCCAACTCAGAGAGCCCAGGCGGACCGGAGAGCAGGGGCGTGTGCCCCACCGTCTGAAAGTCCCATCCGCGCCCCCACGACCCGCCAGGCTGCCGCTCGGCATCGAAGACCACGAAATCCCGCAGCGGCCGGAGGCCCATCTCAGCCAGCGTCGCAGCGACCGTCACACCGGGCACACCCGCGCCGATGACGACGAGGTCGATGTCGGTCTTCACGGCGAGCACGTCCGGCTTCCTGTCGAGGCGCTGCAGGCGCAGCTCTGCGGGTACATCGGACTGTCGACGAGCTCGGGTCCGGTAGGCCACAGTCTAGAGACGCAGAGTGACGCGGCCGGGTCGGCGCACCGAAGATTCGCTCGGCCGCCGTGGTAATGTGAGCGTCAGATTTTCGTTAACGACTTGCGACCGGGTGGCCATTCCTGCCCGGCCCGAATTATAAGGGGGTTACGCATGGGGCGTGGCCGTCAAAAGGCGAAGCACACCAAGGTCGCCCGTGAGCTCAAGTACTCCGTACATGAGACGAACTATGACGCGCTGGCACGTGAACTCTCCGGTGGCTCCTCGAGCTACCCGGTGAGTCCGCCAGTCACTGAAGAACCCAACGACGACATCCTCTCGAAGTGGTCCGAGTACCTCGACGATGATGACGCCGACGAAGACGACGACGCGAGCGGCTACGAGCAGAAGCGCGCGTAAGCGTGCGAGCACGACTCCCCGGAGTCCTGCCGCCGCTGCTCTCGTCTGACTCCGAGCCGACCTCATCACCTGGTGATCGAACTCCAGCCCCCGAGCTTCCCTGCCGCCATAGCAGTGGCAGTGATCCTCGTCGTCGGCAACCTCATGAGCATGCTCACGGTCCGCTGGGGAGCTGATGGGCGTCTCGATCGCTGGGGGTACGCGGGTCTGCGCACCGCCGCGACCCGCGCATCCGACGAAGCCTGGCGCGCTGGCCACGAGGCGGCACTGCGTCCGGCGAATACGGGTGCAGGCGCCGGCATCGTCTTCGCGATCGTCTCAGTGCTCTCCGCGAACTCCGTCGCGCCGTACCTCGTCGCGCTGTCCCTCGCCGTGATCTCGACGCTCACGGGAGTCATCCTGAGCCTCGTCATCGCCCACCGGGCCGCCAAGGCCGTCGCCGGCAAGTAGACGCCGGCGGCATCCGGTGGATGCCCGTCAGACCCCGTCGCGCAGGTTCCTCGCGAAGCTCGCAGCGCGCACCCGCAGGTTCTCCTTGCGCTGCTCGCGGGCCGCCTCGCGGTCGTAGCCGATGTACGCCGACGTGGGAAGACGCCGCACGTTCGTCGAGCACTCGAATTCGGCGCAGACCAGCGTGCCGACGGTATCCCCTCGGCGACCGGCGTCGCCGGTCCGCTTCGCGCTGTAGAACACGACGTCGTTGGGCAGCGTCACGTCCTCGCACCACGAGCACATGGCGCGCCGAGTCGGCAGCTTCCGCGCACGCTCGAACATGATCGCCACGAGGTCCCCGTCCACAGGGATCACCGCGTAGGCGCGACGCCCCAGCTTCGGGTCCGTCCAGCCGAGGTAGTCGCGGCGCTCCCAATCCACATCGTGGAACCCGGGCAGCAACGTCAGGTCGCTGACCTCCTTGCGCGAGGCGTTGACAAACGCATCCCGGATTTGGGCCTCGGTGAGCTGCTGCATCTGACGAGCGTACCCAGCCTGCCGGTCAGAGGCCGTCAGCAAACTCCGCGAGGGCCCTCGCGAGCGGGTCAGGCGCGCCGATGGCGACGTAGTGCCCTCCCGGGACCACGACCGCCTCGACCCCCGCACGGTCGCGGGCAAGCTGCTTCGCGAACTCGAGCGGGAAGAACAGGTCGTCCTCAGGCGCGATGAAGCCCGTCGGGACCTCGCGTCCGACGCCCGGCCACGGAGCATCCATCCACGAGCCGGACTCCTCTCGCACGTGCGCCTTCGCGTCGACCACAAGATCGTCCGGCACGAGGTTATAGAACACGAGCTCGTCCTCGGAATCGACGCCCAGCGCGCTGTGGCCCGTCGCCGTCCACCACTCATGGATCGTCTCGCCCGGCTTGGGGATCATGCCCGCGACGTAGACGAGCCCGTCGGCGAGGAGGCGCTCAGCCACGAGGGCCGCGGAGAAGCCGCCGAGCGAGTGACCGACGATCACCAGCTGCTCCCCCTGCCCGTCTCCGTCGGAGCTGTCGCCCCTCGCCTCGTCGAGCTGCGCCGAGACCGAGTCCGCGTAGTCGACGAGCGACAGGCTTGGCTCCTCGATCGGCAGGTCGACCGCGACCGCGCGATGACCCGCCTCCTCCAGCTTCGGAGCCACAAGGTGCCAGTCCCAGCTCGAGGACCCTCCACCGTGGATGAGCACAAACGTAGCCATGGGCGTTCCCCTCGTTCCTGACGGCCGGCCAGCTGACCGACACACGCTTCCACCTTGGGGGCCGCGCCTGGACTTTCGCTCGACTCGCTCCTGGCTCGCGCGTGGATCGACTCTGGCACTCCAGGCCTCAGACGTCGCGTACCTCCCCCGCGTCCCAGACCTTACATCCCAGACTTCCCGCGTCCCGAACCTCGCGCGCTTTCTGAAACTCGGGCTGGCGAAGTCACTTCGTGCTGGAGAACTTCCCGCAACGAAGCGACCTTTCCATCCCGAAACCCCGGAAACGGCAGGAACGACACCTCGCCCGCGAAGACCACCCCACCCTCACCGCCAAACCCCTAACCGCCTACCTAGTCGGCCCGACACCCCAAACCGGCCCACCCCAGGCCACGACTCGGGCTGGCGAAGTCACTTCAAGCTGGAGAACTTCCCGCAACGAAGCGACCTTTCCATCCCGAAACCCCCGAAACGGCAGGAACGACACCTCGCCCGCGAAGACCACCCCACCCTCACCGCCAAACCCCAAACCGGCCGACCCAACC
>NZ_LR733214.1:0-7031 GCF_902506465.1 Pseudoclavibacter sp. 8L
GAATAGGTCAGTCTCACCCCATCGCGACCCGGAAGACGGGGCGAAAACGCCCCATCCGCTCACACCCCGACCACCTCCTGCCTCCTCCCGCCCCCTCGCCACCTCGCCTCCGCCATCGCCACCGCCTCCGCCTCCGCCGAATAGGTCAGTCTCACCCCATCGCGACCCGGAAGACGGGGCGAAAACGCCCCATTCGGCGGTGGTGCAGGCGGATGCGCAGGCAAGCAGGCGGGGCGCGGATTCGCGCGCAAGCAGGCGGGCGTGGATGGCGTGGTTGGGGCGGCGCGCAGGCGGGCGGGCGGATGCGCAGGTCGGCGCGCAGGCGGGCCGCGCGAGGTCAGGCAGGCCGCGCGGGGTCAGGCGGGGAGCGGGATGCGGGTGTCCAGCCACGCGACGATGTCGGCGATGACCTCGTCGCGGTTCAGCTCGTTGAGGAGCTCGTGACGCGCCTCCGGGTAGATCCTCAGCGTCACATCGCTCAGCTTCGACCGCTTCCGGTACAACCGCGCGAGCGCGCGCGGCCCCCGCTCGCCGTAGCCGATCGAATCCTCCGACCCGGCCATGATCAGCACCGGCACATCGTCGAGCTTGCCGGAAGCAGCACGAGGCGGGATGTGCGCCAGCTGCAGCGCTCCCCTCGCCGACCAAACGGGCATCTTCGCGATGTCGAAGCATAGCTCGTCGTACGCGAACGCGCGGCGAGCGTCCGGGTTGCGGCTCAACCAGAGCAGGCCGGTCTCGTCCGGCTCGAAGCGCTTGTTCAAATTCCCGGCGTTGATGAAGCCGGGCACCGCGAGCGTCGTCCCGGTCAGGATGCACGCGGAGAAGAACGCCGAGTCGTGGGCGAGGAGCTGCTGCGCGAGCAGCGAACCCCACGAATGCCCCTGCAGGATCAACGGCAGCTTCGGGTATCGGTCGCGCACCCACGCGGAGATGTCCTCGAGCGCCTCGAGCGCAGCCCGGTTCTCGGTCGTTGGGAGCACCGACAGCCCGTGCGCGCCGAGGCCCGTCTGCCCATGACCGAGGTGATCGTGCGCGACGACCGCGTAGCCGGCCGCGACCAGGTCGCGCGCGTACGAGTCGTAACGCATCGCATGCTCGCCGGAGCCGTGCGACAGGTGGATGACGCCTCGCGGCGACTCGCACGCCCACTCGTAGACGTGCACGTCGATGCCATGACCGACCGGCACGACGAACGAAGCCGGGGCGCCGGACGGGTCGGGCTTCGGGGCGGCTGGGCCGCGCGCATCCGCCCGCCCCTGCGAGCCGCCATGCGACCCACCGGCGGAACCGCCCTGCGAACCGGTGCCCGACCCCGTCATAGCTACGCCTCTCGAGTGATGTCGACCTTCACGAACAGCTGCGAGGAGAACGGGCCCGCGTACACGCCGCGCAGCGGAGGCACGTCGTTGTAGTCGCGGCCACGACCCACGAGCACGTGGCGCTCGCCGATCGGGATGTCGTTGGTGGGGTCCCAGCCGCGCCACTCGCCGTCCCAGTACTCGATCCACGCGTGGGACTCGCCGCTGACCGTCTCGCCGATCTCGGCGTTCGGCCGTGGGTGCAGGTAGCCGGACACGTAGATCGCCGGGATTCCGGCCGCACGGAGCGCACCGAGTGCGATGTGCGAGATGTCCTGGCACACGCCGCGCTTGTGCTCCCACGCCTCGGCGGCCGTCGTGCGGACACCCGTCACGCCGCCCTCGTAGGCGACAGCCTCGTACACGAGGTGGAGGATCTCCATCGCGGTGGACGCAGGTCCGGCGTTGGCGCCCTTCACCTCAGCAGCAAGCGCCTTCACGTCGTCCGGCGGCATCGTGAGGCGCGTCTGCGCCGTCTGCTCCACGAGCTCGACGCTGCGCAGCCGCTCGCGGGCGAGCTCATCCCAGCTGAGCGACAGCTGACCCGCCTCGGGCCGCTGGCGCACCTCGACGAGGCTCGACGCAGTCAGCGACAGCTCGGAGTGCGGATTCAGCACCTCGAACGCCGTCACCTTCGTGCCCCAGTAGTCGGAGTAGTTGTGCGTCGACGAATGCGGCGTGACATCGAGGTGCCCGAACAGCACGAACTGGCCGTTGTTGGCCATCGGCAGCATGCGGGCCTCGTTGTACGAGGTCGTGACGTCGCCCTCGTACCGGAAACCGGTGGAGTGGCGGATGCGGATGCGACTCATGAGTTGTCTCCCACCCAGCTCGGTGCCGTGATCGACGGGAAGTAGCGCTGACGGATCGCCTCGGAAGCCCGAGAGACCGCATCCTGCACACCATCCATGTAGCGGGGCAGGTCGGCCAGCGTGTCGTGGATGGGGCGGTACTCGAGGTCAGAGGAGATCTGCCCGAGGAGCCGCTGGGCCTGGTCGGTGACGCCGACGCGGCCACCGCGCTCGTGGCGCGGCTGGATGTCGTAGAGGCTCGAGAGGGCCGTCGACACCGAGTACTGGATCGACCGCGGGAACAGGCGGTCGAGCAGCAGGAACTCCGCGGCGTTGGCCGCCGACGGCATGCCGTGGTACGTGCGCAGGTACGACTCGTACGCACCGCACGAGCGGAGGATCGTCGTCCACGACGCCCCGGAGGCCTCGGTGAGCGAACGCGTCGCAAGCAGCCGCGCCGTCATGTCGGCACGCTCCAGGGAACGCCCCAGCATCATGAACTGGTATGCGTCGTCACGGCTCGCCGCCGAGTTCACGACACCGACCGCGAGCGCCGAACGCTCGCGAACCCACGCGAACAGGTCGTGCACCTTCTCCTGCCGCACGCTGAACGGCATGCGCGAGTACGTGGCGTTGAGGCACTCCCACAGCTCCGTCGACACGATCTCGCGGGCACGGCGAGCGTTCTCGCGGGCCGCGTTGACCGAGTAGGCGATGGATGCGGGCTGCGAGCGGTCGACCGCGAGGAGGTTCAGGACGTCCGAGCGGGTGAGCTCCGTGTCGGGGTGCACATCCGCCGCCCCCATGACGCTGAGGAGCGACCGGCAGGCCGTCGCCTCGTCGACCCACGGGTCCTCGAGGAGCAGCTGCAGGTGCACGTCCAGAATGCGGGCGGTGCCGTCGGCACGCTCCACATAGCGGCCGATCCAGAAGAGCGACTCGGCGATACGGCTCAGCATGCGTCCGTTCCCTTCGGGTTCTTGCCGGCGGATGCGGCTGCCGGCGACACTCCAGCGCGCGCCTGCTGCTGTTGCTGCACCTGCTCGGAATGTGAATGCGAGTGCGACTGGGCTTGCGGCTGACGGCCCTGCGTCTGCTGCTGCACCTGCTGCTGGTCGCCGCGCTTCGGGGCGTCCTGCGGCATGTGGTCCTGGCGGTGCGGGATGACACGCAGCACGCCCGTCACGGGGTGCGGCGTCTCCGACACGTCAGCCTGGTCGTCGAGGAGCTCCTCGACGCCGTGCGGCTGCGGCTTGGAGAAGCTGCGCTCCGCGCCGACCACCCATGTGTCCTTCGACCCGCCTCCCTGGCTGGAGTTCACGACCAGCTGACCCTCCGGGAGGGCGACGCGAGTGAGGCCACCCGGCAGCACCCACACGTCGTGGCCGTCGTTGATGGCGAACGGGCGCAGGTCCGCGTGGCGCGGCCGCATCCCGTCGTCGACGAGAGTCGGGATGGTCGAGAGCTGCACGACGGGCTGCGCGATCCAGCCGCGCGGGTCGGCGAGCAACCGCACCCGCATCTCGTCGAGCTCCGTCTTCGACGCGCTCGGCCCGATCATGAGGCCCTTGCCACCCGAGCCGTCGACGGGCTTCACGACGAGTTCGTCGAGCCGGTCGAGCACCTCCTCGAGCGCGTCCGGCTCCTCGAGGCGCCACGTGTCGACGTTCGGGAGGATCGCCTCCTCCGACAGGTAGTAGCGGATGAGGTCGGGCATGTACGTGTACACGAGCTTGTCGTCGGCGACGCCGTTGCCGACCGCGTTCGCGATCGTGACGTTGCCGAGGCGCGCCGCCATCATGAGGCCGGGCGAGCCGAGCATCGAGTCGCGGCGGAACTGCAGCGGGTCGAGGTAGTCGTCGTCGACGCGGCGGTAGATGACGTCGACGCGCTGCGGGCCGGCTGTGGTGCGCATCCACACCCGACCGCCCGAGCAGAACAGGTCGCGGCCCTCGACGAGCTCGACGCCCATGAGGCGCGCGAGCAGCGTGTGCTCGAAGTACGCGGAGTTGTAGACGCCGGGGGTGAGGACGACGACCGTCGGGTCCTCGATGCCGTCCGGGGCGGAGGCCCGAAGCGCCCCGAGAAGCCGGTTCGGGTAGTCGCCGACCGGGCGGACGCGCATGCGCGAGAACAGCTCAGGGAGCGTCTGGGCCATGGCGCGGCGGTTCGAGATGACGTAGGAGACGCCGGACGGGACGCGCACGTTGTCTTCGAGCACGCGCATCTCGCCGTGCTCGTCGCGGATCAGGTCGATTCCGGACACGTGGATGCGCACGCCGTTGGCCGTGCGGATGCCCTTCGCGACCCGGTGGTAGTGCACCGAGGAGGCGATGAGGCTTGCGGGGATCACGCCATCCGCGATGGCCCGCTGGTCGCCGTACACGTCGTCGAGGAACGCCTCGAGGGCGCGGACGCGCTGCTTGATGCCGGCTTCCGTCTTCTGCCATTCGGCGCGCTCGATGACGCGCGGGACCACGTCGAGCGGGAACGGGCGCTCCTCGCCGGCGAAGTCGAACGTGACGCCCTGAGCGAGGTACGAGTCGGCGAGCGAGTCGGAGCGGTGCCGGATCTGCTCCTGCGTCATCCCCGAGAGGACGTCGTAGAGATCTCGGTACGTGCGCCGCGGATCGAGCTCGCCCTCTGGCGCCTCCCCCATGAACATCTCGTCGAATGGCGGCGACAGCGCCGCTTGGGATTGCCTGGTCAGAGCCTGGCTGTAGCCGTCGAAGAGGTCACCCATGCCCCGAGACTAGTGGACGCAATGTGACGCGCTTGTTTCGCGGAGCGCTCGCCTGAACGGCACGCCCGGGGTCCCGCAGAATTTCCCGTCAATCGAGCAGTTTCCTGGGGCAGCGCGCGTCCGACTTGCGTGATCGTTTCGTCCGAGCTCGCCTCCCGAGGCGGCGAAGCGGCCAATCATCACGGATGTTGGCCAGGGCAAGGCGGGCCGGGCGTCCGGGCGCGGACGGGTGGCGTCAGCCAGCCGCACGCATCCTCCCGTCCGACGCGCCGTTTCAGGGTGGGTTCCACGCCTGCAGATGGCTTGCATCCCATCCCGAAGCGTGGAACCCATCTCGAAACCTGACCGCGTGGGCTGCAGAGCCGCAGAGGTGCGCGGCCGGACGGCGCGCTGCCCCGCTACTCGGCGAAGACCTTGCCCGGGTTCAGGAGCCCCTTCGGGTCGAAGAGGCCCTTGATGCCGCGCTGCAGCTCGTACTGACGCTCGCCGAGCTCCGCACCGAGCCACTGCCGCTTGAGCACACCGACCCCATGCTCGCCCGTGAGGGTCCCGCCAATCGAGATGGCGTACGTGAAGAGCTCGTCGGCTGCATCCCACACCGCCTGCGGGACGACAGGCTCCGCCCGGTCGTAGATGAACGTCGGATGCAGGTTCCCGTCGCCCGCGTGCGCGACCGTCACGATCGTCGTCCCGGTGCGGACGGCGACCTCGTCGATCTTCGCGAACATGTCGGGCAGCCGGTCTCTCGGCACGGAGACGTCCTCCACGAGCACCTGCCCGAGCGCCTCCTTCGCGGCGTACGCCTGCCGCCGCACATCCACGAGCGTGAGCGCCGACTGCGGGTCCGTCGTCATCTCCGCCGCCCCGCCGTTGGCCCGCAGCACCTCGACGATGCCCTCCGCCTCCGCCACCGCGTTCGCCCCATCGGTCTGGATGAGCAGGTACGAGTCGCCGTGAGACGCGAGGTCGACCCCCGTGTACGCCGAGACGGCGCGGAGCACGCCCCCGTCCATGAGCTCCATGATGGCCGGCTGGATGCCAGACGCGGTCACCGCAGCGGATGCGCGGGCCGCGCTCCCCACGTCGGGGAAGTACGCGCCGATCGTCGGGACGACCCCCTCGACCAGCGGACGCAGCTTGAGCGTGCACTCGACGATCACGCCGAGCGTGCCCTCCGAGCCCACCATGAGCGCGCACAGGTCGAGGCCCGTGACCCCCTTGACCGTGCGGTGGCCGACGTCGATGACCGAGCCGTCGATGAGCACGACCTTGAGACCGAGCACCGCCTCGCGAGTCACCCCGTACTTCGCGCACAGCAACCCGCCTGCGTTCGTCGCGATGTTGCCGCCGACCGACGAGATGTGCTTCGACGCCGGGTCGGGCGCCCACCAGAAGCCGTGCCCCTCGAGCTCCTCGTTGAGGGCGCCGTTGAGGATGCCCGGCTGCACGATGGCCAACTGGTTCGCCGCCGAGATCTCCAGGATCCGGTTCATGCGCAACGTCGACAGCACGATCTCGCCAGCGCCGCCCGCGCCCCCGCCAGCGAGGCCGGTGCCGGCCCCGCGCGTGACGATCGGCACCCCGAACTCGCTCGCGATGCGACACACGGCCTGCACATCCGCGACGGACTCCGCCTCGACGAGCGCCACCGGCACGCCAGCGGCGACCACACCGGAACGATCGACGCGCAGCGGCTCGAGTGCCGCCGGGTCCGTCACCACCCGTCCCGGCAGCTCACGGTGCAGAGATTCGAGTGCGTGCAGGGTGTTTGGCGCTCCGGCGACATCGGCAGACATGCGCCCGATCGTAGGCGAAGCGGATGCGCCCTCGCGAGCCGTGCATCCCGCGGCCGCCCGCAACGGCCACCCCGCGCAGCGTCACCTCCGCGCACCTTCACGGCGCACCAATACTGCGCACCAACAAGCCCGGAAGCGACAGCGTCGGCGGAGTCGGGAGCGGAAGCGGAAGCGGAAGCACCTGCGCCCGGCCGGCCGGTCGCCTGCCGCCCGCAGCCCGCGTCGCCCGCGGCCCCGTCACCTGTCGCCCACCCCGTCACCAGGAGTGAGGCAGACGCAGGTTCCGCGTCGCCGGACCCTGCATCTGCCTCACTCCTCTGCCGGAGGGGCGGGGTCCGGA
>NZ_LR733202.1:0-1063 GCF_902506465.1 Pseudoclavibacter sp. 8L
TGTATTGACCCGTGAGGTTGTGAACGCGGTCTGAGGGGCGTTGGCCGCCGATTCCGGTGTGGGGTCTGTGGTGATTGTAGTGATGGAGCCAGGTGTCGTAGGTCGCGGCTCTGGCTTCATCGCTGCCGTAGGTGTGCGAGTAGGCCCATTCGCTGGCGAGGGTTCGGTTGAAGCGCTCGACTTTGCCGTTCGTTTGGGGTCGGTAAGCGCGAGTCCGGCGGTGTTTGATGTCCGTGGCTTGCAGGGCGTCTCGAAAGGCGTGGGATCGGTAACAAGATCCGTTGTCCGTGATGACCTCGGTGACAGTGATCCCGACGCTCGCGAAGTAGGCCCGAGCGCGCGTCCAGAAACTGGCCGCGGTTTCCTTGCGTTCGTTCTCGAGGATCTCCGAGTAAGCGAGCCTCGAGTAGTCATCGACGGCGTGATGCAAGTAGGCGTATCCAACGCCTTGGTGACGCTTCCGGTTTCCCGCTTGTCGGCCGAGTTTGCGATGCCCGCCGCCGGCCGGGATGCGGCCGAGCTTCTTGATGTCGACGTGGACCAGCTCGCCGGGAGTGGCTCGCTCGTATCGGGCCGGGCGCATTTTCCGGGCGGGGAGTCCCGTTGCTTGATCGAGGTGGCGCAGCAGAGGCATGTGGTAGCGGCGCAGGACTCGGTGCGCGAGCGAGGGGTGCAGGCCCAGGTGGTAGGCGATGCGGTGCGGGCCCCAGCGCCGGGTGAAGCGCAGCGCGATGATGCGTCGCTCGGTGCGTTTCGGGCATTGGATCGGGGAGCTGCGTGGGCGGGAGGAGCGATCCTCAAGCGCCTCGCCGGCTAAGGCCCGGTCGACCCATTTCTTGACGGTCGCGGTGGAGCACTGGACTCGTTCCGCGGCGCGGCGCATGCTCCATCCCTCCTCGAGGACCAAGGCGACGAGACGGCGACGCCCTTCCGGCGTCAGGGGTGCGTTAGCGTGGGTCACGAAAACCTCCGTGTTGCGATGCGAGTGTGGTAACCCACATCCTCACGGAGGTTTTCGCTTCCCTCAAACCATCAAACGTTCACAACGTCCCAGGTCAATACA
>NZ_LR733203.1:0-20941 GCF_902506465.1 Pseudoclavibacter sp. 8L
AGCAAAGACGGGGACGGGGACAGGGCGACGGGCGGGTGGGGCGCTCTCGCGCATCCACCCGCCCGTCGCGGCGTGTCTTCCGACGCAGCTCGCCTACTTCGCGTTCTCGCGCTCTGCGGCCTGCACGGCGACGGCCTCCGTCTTCGCTTTCAGGATCAGCTTCTCGCGGGTGCGGGTGCGCAGGTGCTGGACGGCGCTGATGACGATCGCCCCGACCATGAGCACGTAGATGGCGATCGTGATGGGCGAGTCGATCAGGATGCCGAGGTCGCCCTCGCTGACGGCGAGCGCTCGCCGCAGCTCGGTCTCCGCGAGGGGTCCCAGGATGGCCGCGATGAGCACGGGTGCGAGCGGGATCGCGTACCGGCGCATGACGAACCCGAAGACGCCGATGGCGATCGCCAGCCACAGGTCGACGGCCGAGGAGGCGATGGCGTACACGCCCAGCATCGCGAAGCCCGTGATCCCCGCGTACAGGTAGTGGCGCGGAATGAGCAGCAGCTTCGCCCACACTGCCGCGAACGGCAGGTTGATGATGAGCAGGATGAGGAGGCCGACGAAGAGGCTCGCGAGCAGGGGCCAGACGAGGTCGCCGCTGCGCTCGAAGAGCAGCGGTCCCGGCTGCATCCCGTACTGCTGGAATGCGGCGAGCATCATGGCCGCCGTTGCCGACGTCGGGAGCCCGAGCGCGAGGAGCGCGCCCATCGCGGTGCCCGCCGTCGCGTTGCCGGCGGCTTCCGGCGCGGCGACACCCTGGATGGAGCCGCGCGTGCCGAAGTCGGGGTCGTTGCGGCGTTTCGCGAGCCGCTTCTCCGTGCCGTAGGCGAGGAACGTCGGAACCTCGGACCCGCCGACGGGGATCGCACCGAACGGCACACCGTAGGCCGTGCCGCGCAGCCACGCAGGCAGTGCCTGCTTGAACTCGCGCAGGTTGAGGTACGGCGAGCCGGACGCGGGGATCTTCGTGAGCCCGCCCTCGCGGTGGATGCGGCTGGCGACGTGCAGGACCTCGCCGATCGCGAGCAGTCCGACGGTCACGACGATGATCGAGATGCCATCGAAGAACTGCGGCAGATCCATCGTGAAGCGGGCAGCGCCAGACGGGCCGTCGACGCCGACCAGGGCGATCGCGAGGCCGATGCCGAGCGCGATGAGGCCGCGGATCACGGAATCTGCGACGACCGAGGAGATCGCGACGAACGCGAACGCCGCGAGCGCGAAGTACTCGGCGGGGCCGAACTGGGTGGCGAGCTGGACGAGGAACGGCGAGAAGAACACGACGAGTGCCGTCGCGATGGTGCCGCCGATGAACGCGCCGATCGCCGACGTGCCGAGTGCCTTGGCGGCCCGGCCGTCCTTCGCCATCCTGTGCCCCTCGAACGTCGTGGCGATGGCCGAGGAGTTGCCAGGGGTGTTGAGGAGGATCCCCGACGTCGAGTCGCCGAAGAGCCCACCGAAGTAGATGCTCGCGAACATGATGAACGCGCCGGTCGGGTCGAGGCTGAACGTGACGGGCAGGAGGAGGGCGACGGCCATCGCGGAGCCGAGACCGGGCAGGACGCCGACGGCGGTGCCGAGCACGGCGCCGATGAGGAGCCACAGCAGGTTGATGGGGGTGAGGGCGACTGTGAAGCCCTCGAGGAGGTGGGTCAGCTGATCCATGGGAGGACTCCGCTCAGGATTCCGGACGGCAGCGTGAGGCCGAGGCCCGCCGAGAACGACAGCTGCACAAGTGACGAGAAGAGGAACGCGACTCCGATGTCGAAGAGGTGGCGCTTGCTGCCGAGGGCGTACGCGACGACCCAGAACAGCACGGCGGCGGTGATGATCCAGCCGAGCGGTTCGAGCAGCAGCGCTGTTCCCGCGAGTGCGGCGAAGACGATGCCGAGCGTCTTCCAGTCGGTGCCCGTGCGCTTCTTGCGCTCTTCGCCCGCCGCGGCCGTGACCACTCGGATCTCGGACGTCGTGTCGATCTGCCCGATGTCCTCGAGCAGCTCGGGCGACATCTCCAGCATCTGCCCGGCCTCGTCCTCGTCGTCGCGGGCCGGCTTGCGGATGACCGTGATCGCGAGCGCGATGGAGACGATGAAGAGGAGGATGACGACGATCGTCGGGAAGAACTGCGGGCCGGGGACTCCGGCCGTCGCCGGTACATCCATGGTGGCCGTGCCGATCGCGAAGACGCAGGCCAAGACGAAGACGAAGGCGGCGACGCCGAGCTCGCCGCGGCCGTGCCACCACGAGCGGCCCTCAGTCGAGATGCTGCCCGTTCCGGGCCCGTCCGTCTCACGCGAGCTCTGCGCCTCGCGTGGATTCTGCAGCGTACTCATAGTCCGAGCTCCTTCACGAGTGCGGTGACCTGATCTGTCTCACCGACGAGGAAGTCCTCGAAATCGGTGCCGGGCTGGAAGCTGTCCGTCCAGTTGTTCCGGTCGAGCGCTTCCGCCCATTCGGGGCTGTTCTCGAGCTCGGTGACGATGTCGATGAGCTCGTCGCGAGTCGCGTCGTCGATGCCGGGAGGGGCGACCACTCCGCGCCAGTTGACCATCGCGACGTCGACGCCCTCCTGCTTGAAGGTGGGGATGTCGATGCCGTCGACGGGCTCCGGAGCCGAGATGGCGAGCGCCTTGAGGGTGCCCGCTTCGATCTGGTCCCTGAACTCGTTGTAGCCGGACAGGCCCGCCGCCGTGGTGCTGGACAGGAGCGAGGAGAGCACCTCGCCGCCGCCCGAGTAGGCGACGTAGTTGACGTCCTTGGGGTCGACGCCGATCGACTTGCCCAGCATTCCGCTGAGCAGGTGGTCGATGCCGCCGAGCGAGCCGCCGGCGATCGAGTGCTTGCCCGGGTCCGCCTTCATGCCCTCGACGAACTCCTCGAGGGTGGTGTACGGCGATGAGGCCGGCACCACGAGCGCGTTGTAGTCGTCGGCGAGGCGCGCGATGGGCACGGTGTCTGCGAGGGACTCCCCCGTGTTCGAGAGGACCGTCGCGCCGACCATGACGCCGCCCGTCACCATGAGCAGGTCGTCGCGACCCTGCATCTGCAGGAGCTGGCTGAGGCCGATCGTTCCACCAGCGCCTGGCACGTTCACGACCTGGGCGTTGTTGACGATGCCGTTCGCCCGCATCGCCTGCTGCGCCTCGCGTGCGAAGGCATCCCAGCCGCCGCCTGGGGCGGCCGGTGCCATGATCGTGAGCTTGCTCCTGGCCGAGGCTCCGGCACCCGCACTGCTCGCATCCACGACCGCGAAGCCGAGGACGGCAACCGTGATGATCGCGAAGAGAGAGGTGAGCAGCTTGTTCGGGAGTCTTGTTCTACTCAATGGAGTATTCCTTCCGTTGGCAACGACTCTGTCGCCGCGCTGGTCTGCGCTTCTGTCTACGATTGCACCGGCGGTGACCGTCGGCGGGTTCTGGCCTTTGTGGTCTTTGTGGACACGCGGGACCGTCGCCGAGAGTCGGGACACGAGGGGGTGCAGGGATGGACAGAGCACGAATCGGCGGCCTGACGGCGCTGCGCGGACCGCGCGTGATCACACTCGTCGCCGTGCAGTTCTCCATCGTGGCGATCTGCATGCTCACGACGCTGCTCGTCGCCCTCCAGGTGCAGCACACCTCGATCCGCGAGGAGACCGGGGAGCGCGCGCTCGACGTCGCCATGAGCCTCGCCGAGCTGCCTGCCGTCGTCGAGGCGGTCGGGTCCCCGGATGCCGGTGCGACGCTGCAGCCACTGGCGGACCTCGTCTCCGAGTCGGCAGGAGTCGACTACGTCGTCATCACCGACGATGCGGGCATCCGCATCACGCACCCCGTGCCGGAGCGGCGGGGTGAACTCGTCTCCACCGACCCCAGCATCGCGCTGGGCGGGGAGACCTTCGTCGGCACCGAGGTCGGCACGGTCGGCCCCACCCTGCGCGCGAAGGTGCCGGTCTGGCGCGACGGCGTCGTCGTCGGCACCGCCTCGGTCGGCATCCTCGAATCTTCCATCTCGGCGCAGCTCGAGGAACGCATCTGGCAGGTCGTCCCCTGGGTTGTCGGCGCAGGCCTGTTCGGTCTCGCCTGCGCCGCGGGAGTCTCCCTCCTCCTCGGCCGCCGGTTCGACCAGCTCACCGTCGCGGCGCAGGAGTTCGAGACGCAGCGCCGTCTGGCGTCCGCGCTGCGCGAGCAGACGCACGAGTTCTCCAACCGCCTGCATGTGCTGTTCGGCCTCATCGAGGTCGACGAGCGCGAGGAGGCGCTCGACTACATCCGCACGCTCACGCCCGTCGATTCGCTCGCCGCGGCGCCCGATCTCGAGGAGACGCTCGCAGATGCCCCGGTGCGTGTCCGCGCCATCCTGGCCGCCGCGAGCGCGCGCCTCTGCGAGCACGGCGGGCACCTGCAGGCCGACGTCGAGATCGAGGACCGCACGGGAACGGGGCTCGCCTTCGGCGACGATGCCGCCACGGTGCTCAGCAACCTCGTCCGCAACGCCGTCGACGCCGTCGAGACACAGGGCGAGCACGGGGTCGTCCGCGTCGCCATCGAGGAGGAGGCTGATGGACTCCGGATCCAGGTCGACGACAGCGGGCCGGGCATCGCTCCAGAGCTGCGCGACCGGATCACGGAGGCTGGCTTCTCGACGAAGACCACCGAGACGAGGGACGGCCTCGAGATCCCTCGCGGCGTCGGCCTCGGGCTCGTGCGCCGCCTCGCCGAGGCGCACGGCGGTGCGCTCGTCATCGCGGACAGCGAGCTCGGCGGGGCCCGCTTCGTCGCGACGCTTCCGAACGCGAGCACGCGGGCTGACGCGGATTCGGAAGCGGCGAGCACTGGGAGGATGGACCAGTGACCACGATCCGCACCCTCATCGTCGACGACGAGACCGCCGTCAGGCGCCTGCACGAGCGGATGCTCGCGGGCGTCGACGGCTTCGAGGTCGTCGCGGTGGCGGGAACCGGAGAGGAAGCCCTCGAGGTCGCCGCGAGCACGGACATCGACCTCGTGCTGCTCGACGTGCACCTGCCCGACTTCAGCGGCGTCGAGGTGCTGCGTCGCCTGCGCCACCTCCTCGGGGACTCGTTCGACGCCATCATCATCTCCTCGGCCAACGACCGGCTCTCTGTCGCTCAGCTCGCGACGGCGAGCATCTCGGACTACCTCGTGAAGCCGTTCTCGAAGGCGAACTTCGAGGCGCGCCTCGCCAACTACCGCGACACCCGCACCGTCGCTCCGCCCCGGGCGTCCACGCCGGCCCAGACCTCGCCGCTGCGACAGCAGGACATCGACGGGATGCTCGCTCGCCGTGCGGGCGCGCAGACGACGGGCGGCGACCGGCAGGGAGCGCAGGCACAACCACCTGGCCGCAGCCGCCCGCTCCCGAAGGGGCTGTCGGAGCCGACCATCAAGCTCGTCGCGTCGCAGCTGCATCCCGAGTGGCAATCCGCGCTCGAGGTCGCCGAGCGCTGCGGCCTCTCTCGGGTCACGGCCCGTCGCTACCTCGACCACCTCTGTGCGCGAGGACTCGCCCAGCTGGAGCCGGTCTACGGCAAGCGCGGGCGCCCCGAGCTGCGGTATCGCCGGCAGGACTGAGCGCAGCGAGTCAGGGCGTCGGCGTCGGCGACGGCGCGGCGCCGTCGAAGCTGATGCTCCAGGTGGTCTCCTCCTCGTACGGCTCGATGCGGATGATCGTCGGGCCGGCCTCGAACGGCCGCGTGAGGGACGTCACCTCGCTGATGTTCTCGTACCAGCCGTCCGCGCCGAACGTGTCGATCGTGACGCTCTGGTCTGGCTCGAACGTGAAGGTCGCGTCGCCCCCGGCACCGTCGTAGAGGAGCACTTCCTGGCCCGTCCCCGAGTACTCGGCGTCGAACGAGGGGAGCGTGTCGACGGAGACGAGCGTCACGGTCCACTCCCCTTCCGCTTCGATGTCGATGGCCCGGAACTCGTCGTCCATCCAGTCGTTGATGACGGCGAGGCCCGAGTAGTCGGAGTATGCGCTGACCGAGGAGCTGCCCATCTGCTCGCCCTCGGCGTCGACGTCGTAGATGCGCAGCTGCTCGCCCTCGAACTCGACCTGCAGCAGGCCGATGTCGTCGGCGCCATCGGGCAGGACGACGTCGAACCGCGCGTTGCCGGTGCCGGAGACGCTTGCCGTTCCGTTGAGGTCGAGGGTGCCCGTGCCCCCGGACAGCTCGGTCACGGCGCCCCGGATCGAGCCGCCGGTCGACCCGATCAGCTGGATCACGAGCGCGATGACGGTCAGGAGGAGGGTGATGACCCCGACGGCCCGCCGCCCGCCGCCCGCGCGGAGGAGGCCGATGCTCGAGATGAGCGAGACCACGACGAGCACCCAGGCGATGAACGAGATCCCCGAGATCGCGAACGTGAGGGCCAGGATCGCGGCGATGAGCCCGAACCAGGCGCCCCCGCCCTTCTTCTTCGCGGTGCCCGTCGCCCCGCCTCCGGCCGTCGAGGCGGATGCGGCGGCCGGGGCTCCTGGGATCTGGCTCGGTGGTGCGGATGCGAGGTCGCCGAGGCGCTTGGCGATGCTCCCCGACCCGCCAGCCGAGGCCGCCCGCTGCACGTCGCGAGCTCGGTTCGCGAGGAGGGAGCTGCTGTCGGTGGCGACACGCTGCAGCAGCTCCTGCCGGTCCAGCTGCCCGTCGGCCGACTGCGTGAGCTCCTCGCTGCTTCCCGCGCCCGGGACGACGAATCCCGGCGTCTGGGAGGCGGCATCGCGCCTGATGGCCTCATCGAGCTCTTCGAGCGTGCGCGGTGGGTCGGGCAGCCCAGGCGGGGTGTCGAAGGTCTGCGTGTGCTCCTGCGGAGCGGCGTAGGGATCCTCGGCCGCATCCTCGGCGTCGCGCTCCGCCTCGCGTCGCTCGTCCTCCAGCCGCTGCTCGTCGCCCCTGCTGTCCTGCGCCGCCCACTTCGAGACGAAGTCGGGTGCACGGTAGCCGGATGGGGCCTGGTAGTCGCGCTGCGAGTAGTCGACCTCGCCGTCCTTCTCAGGATCTTCTGGTGTCGAGTTGTCTGGCACGTGAGCTCCTCGGGGCGACGGACGGGGCAGTGATCGCGCATCCATTGAACTACATGCACTCGACCGGCTCCGCGAGCGAGTAGATTCTCGGGACCGCCGCAACAGAGGGAGCGAGATGTCGCAGCCAGCAGACTTCAGCCGCGAGGAGTTCGACGTGAGGCTCGCGAACACTCGGGTTCGCATGAGCGACGCCGGCCTCGACGCGCTGCTCGTCACCGACCCCGCGAACCTCTACTACCTGACGGGCTACAACGCCTGGTCGTTCTACATGCCGCAGTTCCTCTACGTACCGGCCGATGGTGAGCTCCTCCTCGTCATGCGGGCGATGGATGCGCATGGCGCGCACCACACCACCTGGCTGCCGAGCGAGCAGGTCGCCGGCTACCCCGAGAGCCTCGTGCACCGGGCGGAGGTGCACCCCATGGACTGGGCGGCGACCGAGCTGCGGGAGCGGGGCCAGGCAGATCGGCGTATGCGGGTTGGCTACGAGTCAGAGGCGCACTTCTTCTCGGTTCGCTCGTTCCTGACGTTGCAGCGCCGCCTTCCCGAGTGGGACCTCGTCGACAGCGGGGAGCTGGTCAACTGGGTGCGTCTCGTGAAGTCGGAGGCGGAGATCTCCCTCATGCGGACCGCGGCCGCCGTGAGCTCGAACGCGATGACGGTCGGCATCAACGCGCTGCGCGGCGGCAGACGACAGAGCGACGTCGCCGCTGAGATCCAGGCGGCGCAGGCCGCGGGAGTCGGGGCGTCTGAGGGCGACTACCCGTCGATCGTGCCGATGATGCTGGCCGGGGAGGGGGCGGATACGCCGCACCTCACGTGGTCGAGCGCGGAGATCGTCGCCGGGGAGGCGGTCTCCCTCGAGCTCGCTGGCGCGCACCGCCGCTATCACGCTCCGCTCGCGCGAACCGTGAGCCTCGGCACCCCGAGCGAGGAGCTGCAGCGGGTGGCGGCGACGACCCTCGACGGGTTCGAGGCGGCCCTCGAGCTGCTCCGCCCAGGCCAGACTCCGGATGCGGCCGTCGCGGCCTGGGACGCCCAGCTCGCGAAGCAGGGGCTCAGCAAGGCCTCCCGACTCGGCTACTCGATCGGCATCGGCTACCCACCCGACTGGGGCGAGCATACGGTCAGCATCCGCTCTGGCGAGGAGACCGTGCTCAAGCCCAACATGACGTTCCACCTCATGGCCGGCATGTGGATGACGGGCTTCGGCTTCGAGGTCTCCGAGTCGATCCGCATCACCGAGACGGGCGTCGAGGTCCTCACCCGCGCTCCCCGCGAGCTCATCGTGAAGGGAGTTGCATGAGCGGGGTGAGCCAGACGGAGGCGTCGGCGCTCTCGCGGCTCGACCTGGAGAGCATCGTCGCCGACACGGCGGAGCTGATCAGGGCACGCGGCGAGAACCCTGGCGAGACAGAAGCGGCGACCGTCGAGGTCCTCACGTCGCTGTGCGAGCGGGCCGGCGCTCAGGTCACGCTCACCGAGGTCGCCCCGGGGCGACACAACCTGCTCGCCGAGCTGGGCGGTGGCGACGGACCAGCGCTCCTCTTCCTCGGGCACAGCGATGTCGTCCCAGCGGGCGTCGGCTGGCTCGGCGACCCCTTCGAGCCGCGTCTCATCGATGGCATGCTCATCGGCCGCGGCGCCGTCGACATGAAGGGCGGTCTCGCGGCGGTCGTCGCGGCGATGTCGGCGGTGCACGCCGAGCGACCCGAGGTTCGCCTCGCGCTCCTCTGCACGGTCGATGAGGAGGACACTGCGACCGGCGCCCTCCGCTACATCGCCGACGCTCCGACCGCCGTCGCGGTGAGCGACGACGAGGAGATCGCGCCATACTCGGCGTGCATCGTCGCCGAGCCCACGGGCCTCGATACCGTCGTCGCCTGCCGAGGCGCCACGAACTTCATCATCACGCTGCGCGGCGCGGCGGCGCACGCCGGCAACCCGGCCGACGGGGCCAGCGCCATCGCCGCGGCCGCCATCGCGGTGCAGGCCATCGAGGACGACGCCAGGCGCATCGCGCAGCAGACTGCCGCCATCCCCGGCCTCATCGGCACCGGCAGCTGGAACGTCGGCATGATCGCCGGCGGGCACGGCACGTCGATCGTCGCCGAGGAGTGCACGCTCTACGTCGATCGACGCGTGCTCCCCGACGAGGAACCGGAACGCATCCTCGAGGACGTACTCACGCGCATCCGCGCAGCCATCGCCGGGAGCGGGATGCTCAACGGCGAGCGCATCACCGTCACGGGCCACCTCGACATGGCCATGCCTGGGTTCCTGACGCCACCCGACTCCGTGGTGCCGGCCGCAGCGGTGCAGGCCGTCAGCGACGCCGGCGGCTCCTCGAGCATCGGCGGGTGGAGCGCGGCCTGCGAGGGCGGCTTCATCGCCCGTCACCACGAGATCCCTGTCGTCATCCTCGGGCCGGGCGACGTGAAGTCGCAGGCGCACCAGCCGGAGGAGCGCGTCCGGACCGACGAGCTCCTCGTCGCCGCGCGCGCATACGCGTTGATAGCGCTTCGTCTCGCGGAGGCATCCCGGTAACACCCAGGTCCGCGCGCTGTGCTTGGGCATCACCCGTGTGGAAAATTCAGCAAGGAGCACCCCCATGTCCTCTGATCAGTCCAGCAGAGGTGGCCCCGGTGCCACCCTTGCACCCCTGACCCGCGAGATCGACCTCACACCAATCCAACGCAAGACGGCGCGGAGGTCGGTTGCCGGTTCCGCGATCGGCAACGCCATCGAGTGGTTCGACTACGGCATCTACGGCTACCTCGCAATCTACGTGTCGCAGCTGTTCTTTACGTTCAGCGACGACCAGGGTGGCGCGCTCGCCCTCATCCTGACCTTCGCGACCTTCGCCGTCTCGTTCCTCGTGCGCCCCCTCGGCGGCATCGTGCTCGGCCCGCTCGGCGACCGCATCGGCCGCCAGAAGGTGCTGGTCTTCACGATCATCATGATCAGCCTCTCGACGGCGGCGATCGGCCTCCTCCCGTCGTTCGACTCGATCGGCTTCGCAGCGCCCATCCTGCTCATCCTGCTCCGCATGCTGCAGGGCTTCTCCGCCGGCGGCGAGTACGCCGGCGCGGCGATCTTCATGTCGGAGCACGCGCCTGATGACAAGCGCGGCTTCTTCGGCTCGTTCCTCGAGTTCGGCACGCTCGCCGGTGCAAGCGCCGCCGCCATCCTGTGCACCACGCTCGCCTTCATCGTCGGCGACGACGGGATGCTCGAGGGCTGGTGGCGCCTGCCGTTCCTGCTCACGCTCCCCCTCGGCCTCGTCGCCCTGTGGATGCGCCGCCACCTGAGCGAGTCCGAGACGTTCGTCGATGACGCCCAGGAGCCCGGCGAGAAGCAGACCGCCATCGGCGCGCTCGTGTCGCTCCTGAAGAACTACCCGATGCAGGTGCTGAAGCTCTTCGGCTTCGTGATCCTCATCAACGTCGCCTTCTACCTCGTGCTGACCTACATGCCGACGTACCTGTCGACGACCCTCGACCAGAGCACCGCCGAATCGACGTTCTCGCTCGTGGTCATCCAGCTCCTCATGATGGCCGTGATCGTGCCGTTCGGGGCCCTCTCCGACCGCATCGGCCGAAAACCGCAGCTCATCGCCGCGAGCATCGGCTTCACCGTCTTCTCCGTGCCGGCGGTCATGCTCATCCAGACCGGATCGCTCATCGCGCAGATCGCGGGCCTCGGCATCCTCGGACTGTTCCTCGTCATGATCATCTCGACCATCTCGTCGACGCTGCCCGCGCTGTTCCCGACCGCGGTGCGCTACTCGGGCTTCGCGATCGGCTACAACATCTCGACGGCGATCTTCGGCGGAACCGCGGCTTCGGCCAACACCTGGCTCATCGACCAGACCGGCAACGTCCTCATCCCGGGGTTCTACCTCGCGGGTGCCGGACTCATCGGTCTCATCTCGGTGCTGACCTTCAAGGAGACCGCCGGGCGCTCGCTGCGCGGCAACGTCATCCCCGGCAGTGACGACGCGGAACGCGTCGCCGCCGGCGAGCACCTCGTCGGCAAGGTCAACAAGTAGGCAGAGTCCGATCCGAAACCCACGCGGCGCTCGTCGCGGCCTCCCGCCGCGACGAGCGCCGCTGTGCTGAGCACGACGATTCAGCCAGCGAGGACGGCGTCGATCTGTCCCATGGCCTCCGTCATGCCCTCGGCCATGCCCATCTCGATGACGCCGTCGAAGTCTGCCGGAGACGCGAAGACGGAGACGGTGGTCATGCGAGTGAGGTCGCCGGCAGCCTCGATCGTGACGGTGCAGCGCGTGACGGGCAGGTCGAGGTTCCGCGAGCCGTCGTCGTGCGCGAACCCGTTGTCGAACGACAGCGTGTGGTGCGGTTCGATGCTGACGAACTCCCACCACTCCCCCGCCGTCGTGCCGTCCGGTCCCGTCATGTGCGACACGACCCTGCCACCAGGCGCGAACTCGAACGAGTCGACTGTGGACGGCCAGGTCGGCGGGCCCCACCAGCGCTCGAGCTGGCGGGGGTCCTCCCACAGCTGCCAGACGCGCTCTGGGGTCGCGGCGTGCTCGGTGACGACGGTCAGCGTGCGCTGATCCGCGTCCTTCTGCGTTGAGATGACGGGCATGATGCTCTCTCCTTCGTTCACCGCTCGCCAGCGTCGGCGCGCGGGGGTGGTGGTGCGCTCTCGTCGTCGTCGGCGAGGAGCGCGTCGATGCGGGACGCTCGGTCGCGCCAGAGCCGCTCGTAGGATTCGAGGAGCCGCGTCGCCTGGGCGATCGTCGCCCGGTCGGCACGAACCAGCTGCTCCCTGCCTCGCCGCCGCTTCACCGTGAGGCCTGCGCTCGTGAGCACGGCGACGTGCTTCTGCACGGCCGCGAAGCTCATCGCGTAGGCCTCGGCGAGGGCGGTCACAGACTGCTCCTCGCGCAGCACGCGCGTGAGGATGTCGCGCCTCGTCGTATCCGCCAGGGCCTGGAAGATGCGGCTGACGTCGTCCTGACTGAGCTGTTGTGTAACCATTTGGTTGTACGTTACGCCGCACGGAGCGCCGAGGCAAGACCGGTGGGGGTGGTGGTTCGTAGACTGCACCGGTGACCAATCCGAGCGAGAGTCCCACGCAGGCGTCCTGGCGCAGCGCACTCGGGCGACTCCTCGAGCAGCCTGCCGCCCCGGTGGAGAGCAACGCCTCCGAACGCGTCGTGCCGCTTGCCCTGCAGTTCGAAGTGCGTGAGCTCATCCCGCGCACCATGTACCGCTGGAACGGACCCACGTCACGCCGCGCGTTCACGGGCGACGACGGTGCGGCAACGGCGCTCGACGAGCTCCGGCTCGGGGCACGACCCGTCATGCAAGGGGTTCGTGGCAAGTGGGTGAAAGGCGATCTCACCTGGGCGAAGCTGCAGCACCTGCGCGGGCGTCGAGACCTCGACCCGCGGCACCAGGCGTGGTTCGCGCAGTTCTTCGCGGTGCACCGAGCCGCGCGCCCGCCAGAACCGGGCCAGGACAGCGAATGGCTCTTCCTCGACGAGGCGCAGAGCCCTGTGATCTGGACGATGCTCCAGGAGGCCATCAGCCTGGACATCACCTTCGTCGGCACGGGCAAGCGCGCCAGCATCACGCTCGAAGCCGGCTCGAGCCTCACGCTCGACGCCAAGCGGACCCCGAGCGGATTGACGGTGGCGCCGCTCCTCACCATCGGGGATGCGCCCGCCGACTTCGAGACGACCCGACCGGTCGGCGACCACGGCTTCTACACCTTCGACGCCGACGAGCCCGACCGCATCCGCCTCGCGAAGAGCGACACGAGGCTCTCCCGCCAGCAGCTGACCCTCCTCGATCCCGGACGCGCCCGCAGGACCGAGTTCACGGTACCGAGCGACGACGCCGACGAATTCGAACGCTCACACCTACCAGAGCTCGCGGCGCACCTGCGGCTGGGCAGCGCAGACTCGTCGGTCCGCATCCCTGAGCCGACACCTCCCGAGCTCATCCTCACCACGACGTTCGGCCCCCGGCACAGCATCGAGCTGCGCTGGAGGTGGGCCAACCCGCGGTCCCTCGCCGCGCCGCCCGCACTCTCGAGCGTGCTGGAGGAAGGCATGCTCCCACGCGACTGGATGCCGGAGGACGTCGACTCCCCCGGAGCCCTGCCCGCTCGGGTCACCCTCTCGCAGATCGAGGCAGCACGCTTCGCCGCAGAGACTCTGCCGCTGCTGGAACGACTCCCGGGCATCCGCATCGAGACCGTCGGCACGCCGCCCGCCTACCGGGAGCTCCGCGGAGCCCCGAACCTGACCGTCACGACCGTGCCCACCGAGCGGCACGACTGGTTCGACCTCGGGGTCACCGTCACCGTCGACGGCAAGGTGATCCCCTTCACGAAGCTCTTCAAGGCCCTCGCGCTCGGGAAGCCGAGACTGCTGCTCATCGACGGCAGCTACCTCTCCCTCAAGCACCCGGCGTTCGAGCCGCTGCGCGAACTCATCAGCGAAGCGCAGGGCCTGAACGAATGGGAGCCGAACCGTCTGCAGATCAGTCGAAGGCACGCCAGCCTCTGGTCCGACTTCGAAGACCTCGCCGACGAGGCCGAGCCAGCCGTCGAATGGCGCGAGCTGCTTCGTGAGCTGCGGGAGGACGCCCCCTCGCCCGTCGAACCTCCCCGGGGCCTCCACGCAGCGCTGCGCCCGTACCAGCAGGAGGGCCTCAACTGGCTCGCGTTCCTGTGGCGGAACAAGCTCGGCGGCATCCTCGCCGACGACATGGGCCTCGGGAAGACCCTGCAGACCCTCGCCCTGGTGCAGCACGCACGCGAGCAGGCTGCCGATGGGCGCGAGCCGGCGCCGCTGCTGGTCGTCGCACCGACCTCGGTCGTCTCGAACTGGATGTCGGAGGCCGCCAGGTTCACCCCCGAGCTCACGACGCGCATCATCGACGCGACCCAGGCCAGCTCAGGGCGCCGCGTCGCGGACGTCGCCGACGGAGCAAGCATCGTCGTCACGAGCTACGCCCTCTTCCGGCTCGACTTCGAGGCCTACCGCGGCGTCGCCGAAGACACCGGATGGTCGGGACTCGTCCTCGACGAGGCCCAGTTCGTGAAGAACGCGAGCTCGCTCGTGAGCGAATGCGCGAGGGAGCTCGAGGTGCCGTTCAAGCTCGCCATAACGGGCACGCCCCTCGAGAACTCGCTGACCGAGCTGCACGCGCTCCTCGCGATCACCGCCCCTGGCCTGTTCCCCTCGGCGAGGCGATTCGGGGAAGAGTACGTGCGCACGATCGAAGGCAAGCGGCACGGCGTGAGCGATGGTGTCGGTGCCGGACTGAGCGAGCCCGCGAGCGCCGAGGTGCGAGCCAAGCGGCTCGCGAGACTGCGAGCGCGCATCCGCCCCTTCCTGCTCAGACGCACGAAGGAGCGCGTCGCACCCGAGCTGCCGGAGAAGCAGGAGCAGACGCTCTTCATCGAACTCAGCGAGGAGCACCGCGAGCTCTACGACCTCTACCTGCAACGCGAGCGCCAGAAGCTCTTCGGACTGCTCGAGGACCTCGACAAGAACCGATTCATCGTGTTCCGCTCACTCACACTGCTGCGGCTCCTGGCGCTCGACCCCGCGCTCATCCAGGCGGGTCTCGACGGCATGCCGCCGGACACAGTGCCCTCCAGCAAGCTGGAGGCGCTGCTGGAGCACCTGACGGATGTCGCCGCCGAGGGGCACCGGGCGCTGGTCTTCAGCCAGTTCACCTCGTACCTCAAGCTCGTCGCCAAGCGCCTCGAGGCCGAGGGAATCCCCTACGTGTACCTGGACGGCGCCACGACGAAGCGGGCAGAGGTCATCGCCTCGTTCAAGGAGGGAACGGCCCCCGTGTTCCTCATCAGCCTCAAGGCGGGCGGGTTCGGCCTCAACCTGACGGAGGCCGACTACGTGTTCCTGCTCGACCCGTGGTGGAACCCGGCGAGCGAGGAGCAGGCCATCGACCGCACGCACCGCATCGGGCAGGAGCGTCGCGTCATGGTCTACCGGATGATCGCGGAGGGCACGATCGAGGAGAAGGTCATGGCGCTCAAGGATCGCAAGTCGAAGCTCTTCAACGCTGTCATCGATGACGACGAACTGTTCAGCACCGAGCTCTCGGCCGAGGACATCAGGGAGCTGCTGCAGTAGCCGAGGGGGCGTGGAAGCACGAAGCCCGGCCGAGCCATCTCTGGCTTGACCGGGCTTTTCTCTGGAGGGGCTGACGAGAATCGAACTCGCATCATCTGTTTGGAAGACAGAGGCTTTACCACTAAGCTACAGCCCCGAATCGGGACGAAGAGAATGCTACCCCATCTCGGCGAGGTCCGTGAACTCCACCCTCCACCAGCGAGTCGCGGCCGTGGATGTGGTCCGCGTGGCCCCGGGAGTCCGGTAGCATTGCCTCCGGTTCGCCGCGCGATCGGCACCGGGGTGTAGCTCAGCTTGGTAGAGCGCCCGCTTTGGGAGCGGGAAGTCGCAGGTTCGAATCCTGTCACCCCGACCAGCATCCTCCTACAGCATCGAGCCAGACAAGGCCCCCTCTCGAGGGGGTCTTTTTCGTTGGCTCATGCGCCACGCATAGACGACTCACATGTTCGTCATGTGACCCGCATATGCGGCGTCGTTATCTTCTTGTTATCTGCACGTTGGCGTGACTGAGGTCCTTCGCACCGGCGTCGGCCGAGGCGTTGCAGTGAAGGCCACCCGCCGCGCCCCAGCGCCCTCCGAGAGGAACACCATTGCAGTCAGATCTCGCACGCCCCAACAGCCCGCACGCTGTTCCCCTTGCCACGATCGCGGCTGCGACCGGCGGGATCACCTCCCCCGCGAGCGACGCCATCACGGTGACCGGGGTCTCGAGCGACTCCCGCCGCATCCGCCCAGGTGACCTCTACGTCGCGATTCCCGGGGCACGGATGCACGGCGCAGACTTCCTGCCAGCGGTCGTTCGGGCCGGTGCGGTCGCCGTGCTCTCCGACAAGGCCGGCGCAGCCAAGGCAGCCGAGTTCGACCTGCCCGCCATCGTCGTCGAGAACCCGCGCGTGGTCATGAGCGTCGCCGCGTCGACCGTCTTCGGCACCGGGATCGCCACACCACAGCTCTTCGCGGTGACCGGCACCAACGGCAAGACGACCACGAGCTACCTCCTGCACGCGCTCTTCCTCTCGCTCGGCATCAAGGCCGGACTCTCGGGAACCGTCGAGCGCATCGTGGGCGACGCGCGGCTCGAGACCCGCCTCTCCGGTCGGCTCACGACGCCCGAGTCCGACTACCTGCACGGCCTCGTCGCTCGGATGACCGAGGACGACGTGCAGGCGGCCGCGATCGAGGTCTCCTCGCACGGCCTCGACGGTGGACGGGTCGACGGCCTGCCCTTCGAGAGCGCCATCTTCACGAACCTCTCGCAGGACCACCTCGACGTCTACGGCACGCTGGAGAACTACTTCGCGTCGAAGCTGGTGCTCTTCACGCCGAGGCACGCGAAGCGCGGCGTCATCGCGATCGAAGACGAGTGGGGGCGCCGCGCGGCGGCCGAGTCGCTGATCCCCGTCGTGACGGTCGCACGAGACACGGCGGAGGGCGCAGACGACGCCGACTGGGTGCTGCACATCGACGCCGAGGGCCTCGAACGCACCGACTTCACCCTGCGGGGCCCGAACGGCGAGGAGCTCACCTCCAGCATCGGCCTCCCCGGCGCCTTCACGGCGCTCGACCTCGCGCTCGCGATCGTCTCCGTCATCGGCACCGGGCTCGCGTCGCTGGAGCAGATTCGCGAGGCACTGAGCGCCACTGACGGGCTCCACCCCGTTGTGCCGGGTCGCCTCGATCTCGTCTCCGGCGAGTCGGAGCTGCGCGTCTACGTCGACTATGGGCACACGGCAGCGTCCTTCCGCGCGGTACTGCAAGCCCTCCGTCCCTTCACCCCCGGCCGGCTCTTCATGATCTTCGGCGCCGACGGCGACCGAGACAAGGGAAAGCGCCCGGAGATGGCGCGCGCCGCGAGTGAGGAGTCTGACGTCGTCATCGTCACCGACTACAACCCGCGAACGGAAGACCCCGACGGCATCCGCCGCACCCTCGTCGAGACGATCCGCGCCGAGTTCCCCGAGCGTGAGCTCTACGAGATCGCCGACTCAGCCACCGGTATCGACCACGCGGTCGCGCTGGCCGAGGTCGGAGACCTGATCTTCGTCGGCGGGCACGGGCACCGGGCCGATGTCGAGGTCGACGGCCGCATCGTGCCGTACTCGGCGCGAGAGGCCGCCGTGGCCGCGCTCCGCGAGCACGGATGGCTCGCGCCGGAGCCGCCGAGCGCCTTCGACTCAGCGGACGCGGTCACCGACGCACAGCAGCGCCGCGCTTCCTAGGATCCCGGACCGGCGGTCGGAGAAGCGAGGCGATGCAGCGCACGCGACCCTCAGCGGTCGGAGACCGCCTCGAGCTCCCCGCGGTCTCTGGCCGCGAGGAGCTCCGCGTAGTCGAGCGCGGACTGCTCGGCGTAGCCGATCGCCCACTCGGCCATCGCGCCGTCGAACGAGCCGCTCTTGCCGAGGTACCCGGCGATCATCGGCGCGATGGGGCTCTGCGCGTGGGCGCGTGCGAGGAGCGTGCCGCACGCCTCCCCGTACTTCGAGAACTCCGAGGGCGTGAGCTGGTCGAGGTCGACCGAGCCCTTCATGTCCCTGAACTGCCGCACGTAGAAGTCCCTTGGGACGCCGTCCTCATCTTCGAAGCGCAGGTAGCCGAGGAACGGATCGGAGACCGCCTGCAGGATGCGCTGGCAGCTCACCACCCGGTACCCCTCTCCGAGTTCGTCGTACTCGCGGCGCGATCGCGCCTGGAGGAGCCTCCTCGGGTCGACGTGACCGTAGGCCTCGAGCACCGACGGCGGCGCCTCCTTGACCTGCAGCACGAGCGCCTCCCCGCCTGGCCCCGTCAGGATCAGGATGAAGCACCGGGTGCCGACGCTCCCGACCCCGACAGCCCGCCGCGCGACGTCCGTGAGCGTGAAGTTGCCGAGCAGGAACGCCACGTCGGTGCCGACCGTCGCACGGTACCGCTCGAAGAGCTCCTCGACGCGCGCCTCGGCTTCGGGTGAGATGTGCGTCATCACGGGCGGGTTCTCGACGATGAGCCTGGTGCCGTCGGCCGCACGCTCCGTGAGCTTGTCGACGAACTTCTGCGACGTGCGCTTCCTGGCGCTCTTCGTCGCCTTCGCGAGCACGTCCTGTGCCTCCGTCCTGAACGAGGGATGCGCCACGTCGGTGTCGAGCCGCAGGTAGTAGCGGTCGAGGACCGAGTGGCCGACCATCTCGCGCATCCCCTCCCGGTAGGCGGCCGCGGCCCTCCTCGCCGCCTTCCTCGTCTGCTCCTCGGTGAGTCCGAGGTCTCGGGCACCGACGACCACGCTCGCCACGAGCCGCTTCAGATCCCACTCCCACGGCGCAGACGCGGCTTCATCGAAGTCGTTGAGGTCGAACACGAGCGTGCGCTGCGGCGAGGCGAAAAGCCCGAAGTTGCTGAGGTGCGCGTCGCCGCACGCCACCACCTGGATGCCGGTGCTCGCCCCCTGTGACAGGTCGTGCGCCATGATCGCGGCAGTGCCGCGATAGAACGTGAACGGGCTGTCGAGCATCCGCCCCATGCGCAGCGCCACGAGCTCTGGCAGTCTCGCGTCATTCTGCTCGGCGAGGATCGCCCGGGGGTTGCGCTCGCCCGGGACGAAGATGGCGTGCTCGACGTGCGGCTGCGTCTTGCGGAGCGCCTTGCCTGCAGCGTAGAGCTCGTCGCGAGTCGGCCGGGGCGCGCGATCGCGCTGCAGACGGCTGAGGCGTGTCGGCATGAGGGGCCTTCCTCGTCGAAGTGTCGAGCTCCGGCTCGATGAGGCTCAGTCTCTCGCGATTCGGTGAACGCCGAGAGACGCCGTCGCGACCGAGCGTTGAGAGGTCACGACACGATGTCGTAGGTCACCCACGCCGTCTGCTTCGCGACCGAGTCGTAGAGACGCCGAGCCGTCGCGTTGTCCTCCGCCGTGATCCAGCGCACGACGCTGAGGCCAGCATCCTTGGCGTACTCGCCGAGGTGCAGCAGGAGGGCCCGGCCCGCGCCGCCGCCGCGGACCGCCGGGGAGGTGAAGAGGTCGTCGAGGTACAGCCCCGTGGTGGCGGAGAGCGGCCGAGCGAAGCGACGCACATGCGCGATGCCGCCCAGGTGACCCTCCGCATCGACCGCGACGAACCCGTGCGACTCGTGGGCCTCGTCGCTCAGCCACGACCAGACGGTGTCGATCTTGGCCTCGTCGGCGGGAACCCCGTAGAACGCTCGGTAGCCGCGATAGAGCTCCCGCCATTCCGGCTCGTCCGACGCAGTGACAGGGCGCACATTCCATTCAGTCATACGCCAAGTCTCGCCCGAGCCCGCCGGAAAGCGCCCGCAGACTCAGCGGGAAGGCGACCCTGAACAGCTCACGGTTGGACGTTCCACCCGTGGAGACGTAGAGTCTCCGCCGTGGATCTGTTCAAGTACCTCCGCCCAGCCTCGAGCACCCCCCAGGCCGAGCACCAGCCGCACGGCGTTCACAACGCGCGGGAAACCCTCCGCGCTCGGACCGTCGAACTCATCCGACCCGGCTTCGTCTCCCTCGACGAGGCCCTCGAGACCGCTGGCTCGTTCGCCGAGGACGAGGCGCTGCCCGTCCGTCCCGATGAGATCGAGCGGATCGTCACCGCCACCTGGGACGACCTCGCCGACTGCCAGCGCGACTGGGCCAGCGAAGGCGACTACGAGAAGCTCCGAGCCGCGTTCGCCGACCTCGAGCAGGCCGGCGTCGTCGCGCGCATGAACTTCGCCTGCTGCCAGAACTGCGGGCACGCCGAGATCGAGGCCGAGAGGACCATCGGCAAGCACGTCGGCTACGTCTTCTTCCACCAGCAGGACGCGGAGCGCCTCGCAGGCGACGACGCGGAGCTGCTCCTCGCGTTCGGCACGTTCGCGGCCAGCGCCTCGCAGACGACGGAAGAGCGCGCGGAAGCGGAGCACCAGCTCGGACGCCTCGTGGCCACGACCATGCGCAGCAACGGCCTCGCGGTCGAGTGGGACGGGCAGACGTCGTCTCGCATCGCCGTCTCGATCAGCCACTGGCGCAAGCGCCTCCCGTTCGTCAGCGCCTGAGCGCGTCTCGGGCCCGACTGCCCGGCTGATCTGGCCGGTCAGTCCTCCCCCGCTCCCGCTTTCGCCTCCCCATTCTTGTCCGGAGAACGGCATCCTCGCGGCTCGCTCGCTAGGCTGACGCCCAGACAACCCCGGGGGTAGACGCAGAGTGACTGACGCAGGAGTGGGCAGACAAGCCCAGAGGCCACGGTTCCCGAAGACGCTCGGCGATCTCACCGACCCGAGCAAATGCCCTTCGTGCTTCGAGACCTACGGCGCTCCAGGGCCGTCCTGCCCCGCCTGCGGCTTCACCCGCGACTCGGCGGTCATCAGCCATCTTCTCGACCTCGGCGCGCAGGCGCGCGGCCCGCTCCTGGCCCGCGGTGAGTTCATCGTCGCGGCGAACGAGCAGGCCAGGGCGAAGGCCCACGCGGCGCGGCAGGACCAGCTGGCTCGAGCCGAGCAGGCACGACTCCGGGAGGAGCAGCAGGGCAGGAGCCAGGCAAGCGACGCGCTGCTCGCGGCCGACCACGCGAGGCTCCTCGGAGGAGCCGCCGGGCACCTCGGGGCGGATGCCGCTCCGGCTCCGCGCCAGGGGCAGGGGCAGAACACGCAGCAGCTCGGCCAGCACGTGCCCGCGCCGGCGCAGCATCAGACGCCGGAGCCGACGGAGACCTGGGCCACGCAGCGCGCCCCCTCCGGGTATCAGGCGCCACCGGCCCAGCACCTTCCGCCCACCCCGCCAGCTCAGCCGCCCCGGCCCCGTCGCGC
>NZ_LR733211.1:0-35266 GCF_902506465.1 Pseudoclavibacter sp. 8L
TTTTGGGCCCGGGGTGGCGACCATAAGTCAGCTTTGGACTGCGCAGCAGTGCGGGGTGAGCGGGGAGTGGAGGAGGGGGGTGGGGGAGTCGGACCTCTCCGCCTCGATTGAGTGCTGCCC
Source organism: Pseudoclavibacter sp. 8L (assembly GCF_902506465.1). Taxonomy (NCBI): domain Bacteria; kingdom Bacillati; phylum Actinomycetota; class Actinomycetes; order Micrococcales; family Microbacteriaceae; genus Pseudoclavibacter; species Pseudoclavibacter sp. 8L. Next base: position 121 of record NZ_LR733211.1, read on the forward strand.
GCCGCGCCCGTGCGCCTGCCCGCCCTGCCGCGCCCGTCCGTCCACCTGCCCGATCCTGCGCAACCCCTCCGCTGTCCCCGCGACCCTCCGCCGCCCAGGGCTGACTTCTGGTCGTTTCGGGCCCGGAATGGCGACCACAAGTCAGCCCTGGACTGCGCAGCAGTTCGGGGTGAGCGGGCAGTGGAGGAGGGCAGCGGGCGAGTCGGAGCTCTCTGCCTCGCTTGAGTGCTGCCTGCCGCGCCCGCCCTGCCGCGCCCGTCCGTCCACCTGCCCGATCCTGCGCAACCCCTCCGCTGTCCCCGCGACTCTCCGCGGCCCAGGGCTGACTTGTGGTCGTTTCGGGCCCGGAATGGCGACCATAAGTCAGCTCTGGGCGCCGGAGGGGGGCCGCGGGCCGCGGGTCTGCGGCGGTGGGGTCGTCGAAGCTCAGGCGTCTGCCGCGTCGAGGCCGTCGAGGTAGGCGTCGGTGGTGCGCTTCTGCGCGGCGCGAGCGTCTGCCTCGTCCGAGCCGGCAGCGATGGAGGCATCCGCCCACGATTCGGCGCTCAGCATGAGGAAGTTCCTCGCGTCGTCGCCGCGCACCCACGAGGTCGTCTCGAGGGGGACGGTCGCGCCAGCCTCGAGGTGGTGGGCGAGGCTCGCGAAGCTCAGGTCCCAGCCGACCCCGGTCGCGCCGACGCCGAACTTCGGCCAGGTGTCCTCGTCGGTCGGGGAATGGTGCTCGAGGGTGAGTGTGGCGTGGGTCTCGTCGACCTTCGTGAAATGGGCCTCGATGTGCGTGTGCTCACCGTCGTATTCCCAGGTCAGCGTGAACGAGTCCGGGGCGTGGCAGCCGGTGATGTGCCCGTGCGCGTTGTCCTGGATCTGGTAGGTCCCGCCCTGGCGGAGGCTGCCGTCGACGGGCGCGAACCACTGGGCGAGGCGGGCGATCTCGGTGGCCGCCGACCACAGCGAGCTGCGCTTCGCGGCGAACGTCTGCGTGAGGGTGATGACGAAGCCGTCGTGGCCGTCGAGTTCCTGCATCCGCACCGAACGGGTGACGGCGGCCAGCTGGGTCGCGCTGTCGAAGGTCGAAGTGCTGGTAGAGGTGGGCGCCTTCGTCATGTGCCCTCCTTCTGTGTCGGTGCTGGCGGGATGCGGGGTTGGGGCAGCGTGCAGGGTGAGTGGTGCCGCGTGCGTGGGGCGCGTGTGCGCGCGCTCCTAGCGTCGCACTTCGGCGTTCACCTTGGCAGGCCCCGCGCGGGGTTGCCTGTGACGATTACGTGAAGTTGCGGTTGCGGACGTGCGACGACGCCGCGCGTCGGGCGCGTCAGGGGACGCGAACCGCCTGGGTGGCGGCGGTCTCACCCCTCCAAGGGAGCAGGAAGAGGGCGAGGAGCCCGGCGATGATCGTGAGGCCCCCGACCATCCAGATGACGCCCGGCCAGTCGAAGTGCTGGAAGAAGACGCCGCCGAGGAAGCCGAAGAGGCTCGACCCGCCGTAGTAGCCGAGGTTGTAGAGCGCGGTTGCCTGGGCGCGGCCACGGGTCGGGTAGGCGCCGGCCCAGCCGACGGCGACGGAGTGCGCGCCGAAGAAGGCGGCCGTGAAGATGGCGAGGCCGGTGATGACGAGCCACAGTTGCGGCGCGAGGGTGAGCGCGAGGCCGCCGAGGGAGACGGCGGTGGATGCGAGGAGCACGACCTTGCGTCCATGGCGGCCGGCGAGGCGTGCGATGAAGGGCGAGGAGAACGAGCCGGCGAGGTAGGTGACGAAGACGAGCGACACGAGCCAGACGGGGAGGAAGTAGGGCGACTGGGTGAGGTGGAAGCCGAGGAAGTTGTAGACGGCGACGAATCCGCCCATGAGAAAGAAACCCTGCGCGAAGAGGCCGAGCATCCTGGTGCTGGAGAGGTGCGCGGCGATGGCCTTCCAGGCGCGGCCGATGCTCGCGCCGAGGGTTCCGCCCGCGTGCTTTGCAAGCGGGGCGAACCCGCGCGGCTTGGGGATGAGCCAGATGAAGAGCGCCGCCATGGCGACGGAGATGAGGGACACGGTGAGGAGGCCGAGCCGCCAGTCGAGGAGCTCGGCGACGGGGGTCGGCACGATGCGGCCGCCGAGGCCGCCGAGGGTGTTGCCGGCGACGAAGGTGCCGGCTGCTCCCGCTGCGGCCGTGGGGTGCAGCTCCTCGTTGAGGTAGGCGATGGCGCAGGCGGGAACACCGCCGAGCGCTAGTCCCTCGAGGAGCCGCAGCGCGAGGGCCAGCTCGAAGCTCGGCATGAGGATCATGAGCAGCCCGAGCACGGTGGCGCTCGAGATGGAGATCGTGATGGCGCGGACGCGCCCCATCCGGTCGGCTGCTATCGACCAGGGCAGGACGGAGATGGCAACGCCGAGGGTGCCCATCGACACCATGAGTGCCGCCGTCGCGGGGTCGATCGCGAAGGTCGTCGAGATCTCGGGCAGCAGCGCCTGCGGGGCGTAGAGCTGCGCGAACGTCGCGAACCCCGCGCAGAGCATCGCGAGTTGAATGCGTCGGTAATCGCGGGACCCGCCGAGGTGTCCGAGCCAGGGGTTGCCTGTGGATGGGGGCTTCGGGGTGCTGGCGCGGTCAGGGGTCACTCGTTCGAGGGTACTCCGGGGGTTTCGACCGAGCATTGTGCGTCTGCATGGGCGCGCGCGGATCGTTCGTGGTCTTGCCCGAAATGGCGGGCGACCCGCCGGGTTTGCGGTGCGCCGGGGTCGTGTGTAAGCTATCCCCTGGTCAATCGCGCAAGCGAAAGACTGGGCGCCCGTAGCTCAACGGATAGAGCATCTGACTACGGATCAGAAGGTTAGGGGTTCGAATCCCTTCGGGCGCACGGTACCAGAGCTTCAGGGCTCGAGTACGAAGCTCTGTGTTGAGACAGATGCAGGAAAGGCTCGCGAAAGCGGGCCTTTTTTGTTTGCCGCCGTGGGAATGTCGCAGGCTCTGATTCTGTCCCTTCTCCTGTCGCTTTTCTGTCTCTGTATGCGGATGTCCCCGTCCTCGTTTCCCTGCCTGTGCCCGCTTGCGCAAGCCGCCCGCCAGCGGGCGTGCGCATTCCCTGCCGGGCGGCGCGAGGGCGGTCAACGTCGTGCAGCCCGGTTGGCTGACGCGTCCGCGCGTGCGATGCGCACGAGGGTGATCAGGCCCAGGACAAGCAGCACGAGCGCACTCGCGGGCGCCAGCATGAGACCGGCGTAACCGAGGCTTACGAGGAAATCGGCAGGGTCCGGGTGGGCAGTGTCCGGGTGGGCAGTGCCCGGGTCGGCAGTGGCGAAGGCGCCGGTTGGACCGAAGGCGGCGGCAGTCGCGAGGGCGGCGAGGCTGAGCCCAAGCACGACGGTGACGATGGCAAGCGCACGCTTCATGCTCTCGAGCCTGCCACACGAGCCCCACCAAGCGAGCCCCAAGCCAGCCTCCCAAGCGAGCCTTCCGCACGAGCCGGCGGGGTCCTCCGCGTCCTTCCCGTGGGGGCCCGGATTCGGTAGCGTTCCCTCATGATCATCGTGACGACCAATGACGTTCCCGGCACATCCATCTCGAGCGTCATCGGCGAGGTCTCGGGCCTCACCGTGCGCTCGCGGAACATCGGCGCGCAGTTCGCGGCCGGGTTCAAGTCGCTCGGCGGCGGCGAGCTGAAGGGCCTCACGACGCAGCTCGAGCAGGCCCGCGCGGAAGCCGTGGCTCGCCTCAAGGCGGCAGCGGAGGCCGCCGGTGCGAATGCCGTCGTCGCGATGCGCTACGACTCGAACGAGATCGACCAGAACTACCAGGAGATCGTCGCCTACGGCACGGCCGTCGTCATCGCCTGAGCCCGGCAGGGCCCGGCTGGGCCTGCTAGGGGCTCGGCCTGGTGCCCCCGCCCTTGTCCTTGGGCCTGATGCCCCTGCCCTGCCCTGCTCTGCCGGCCAGCTGCCTCTGCCCCCGTCCTGCGTCCGAGCAGCCCCCTCGCGCGAATCGCCTTTCAGCTACGCGCGGCCCTTGAGGATGAGGTTCCAGTAGACCCACGGCAGCACGCGTCGGTCGAAGACCCAGGTGAGCCGACGCTCGCGCGCGAGCCCCTTCCAGAAGGGGACACTTGGGCGCTGCTGCCCGTCGGCGTCGAACTCCGCGAAGACCACGCTCGAGCGCGAGACGGTGAACGGGGCGACGGTGTAGCCGTCGTACTCGCTCCGCGCGGCCTGTCCGCCGAGCACGCCGGCGAGGTTCTCGGCGAGGGCCTTCGTCTGCTTCCGCAGCGCCCCGCCGGAGCGCTGGCTCCCCGAGATGGCGGCGTCGCCAAGCGACCACACGTTCGGGTAGCGCCGGTGCTGCAGGGTGCGCCCGTTCACGTCGACGAATCCCCCCTCGCTGTCCATTGGAGGTGCCGCCGCGGCGAGACCCGCCTCGGCGATCCAAGCGGGAGCTCGCTGCGGGGGTTCCACGACAAGGGCGTCGTAGTGGATGCGCTCGGACTCGCCTTCGACGTCGAACGCGGCGCCGGTTTCCGCTGCCGGGCTCGCGGCCGCCGGGCTGCTAGCCGCGGGGTTCGCGGCCGCTGGGCTGCGGGCCCCTGCTCCGATACCCCCTGTATCGATCGCCGCCGTACCGACAGCCGCACTGCCGATGACCGCGGTGCTGCTGTCGGCGACCACCTCGCTGAGTCGCGACTCGCGGCGCACCTCGATGCCGTATTCGGCGACCTTGCGCTCGAGCTCCGCGTCGATCTCGGGCACGCCGAGCGGCGTCGCGTCCGGCAGGACCAGCACGACCCGAATGCGGTCGAGCACGCCTCGTGCGCGCCAGTAGTCGCACGCCAGGTACATGGGCTTCTGGATGGCGCCGGCGAACGAGGCAGGCTCGGGGGCCTGCACGAACACGGCGGTGCCTTCCCGCAGGTCGCGGAGGAGGTGCGAGGTCTTGTCGGCGAGCCCGATCTCGTAGCTTGATGCGACGCTCGGCGACTGGAGGGCTGCGCGCAGGCCGGGGACCGCATCCCAGTCCTGCACGATGCCCGGGCAGACGATGAGGTGCTCGTAGCCGACTCGTCGGCCGGATTCGAGGACCAGCGATGCGGTCTCGGGGTCGACGGAGGCGACGGCGTCGCGGAGGAGTGTCACTCCGGGCGGCATGACGTCCGTCTGCGGTCGAGTCGCCTGGCTCGCCTTGGCGGTGCCGCCGGCGACGTGCGAGAGCATGGGCTGGTAGACGTGGTTGACGCGCGGCTCGATGACGGTGATGTCGGGGATGCCGGCTCGCTGCAGCCGGCCCGCGACGGAGAGGCCCGCGTTTCCGCCGCCGATGACGAGCACACGGTATGTGGTGAGCGTCGCCTGCTGCGCAGTCTGTTTTGCTGACTGCTGCGCAGTCTGTTTTGCTGACTGTTTCACTGACTGCTTCGTTGGCTGGGCGTCGCCGTTCGAGGTGGTGGTCATCAGAGCGACGCTAGCCGCCGGGCGGCGTCGCGGACCCGTCACCGGGGCATGGTCACGCAACTCCCAGCCTGCTGCCACGCTCAGGAAACAGCGTCGTCGAACATGGGGTCGCTGCCGGCCGCTCATCCGCGGCTCATACCCGCCTAGGTGTACTGACCCCGACCGAGCCACCAGTCGGGGGAGGCGGCGATGATCGTGCGGGCCGCAGCATCCACGTCATCGAGCTCCCCGGACCGGAGCCACTCCTCGATGGCGCTGACAGTGCCTCCTCCGGCGTAGGCGATGAGGAGGCGCGCGTGGCGTTCGCGGTCGATGCCGGGCTGGGCTGCCGGCGCGATCTCGGGGTGGCGGTCGAGGTGCGTGCGGAGGCCGGTCTCGATGCGGTCGACGAGGGTGTCGCGGACGGCCCCGGTGAGTCGCGGCGACATGGCGTTGCGGTAGATCTTCGCGTGGCGTGCGACGTGCCGCAGGAGCTCGCGCTCTGGTTCGTCGAAGACGCTGAGCTCGCTGCCACTGCTGGCTGGCAGTGATTCGAGGGGCGCCATGAGGGTGTCGATCTCCTCGCCCAGGAAGGCCGCGAGGAGGTGCTCCGGTGTCGGCGCGTGCCGGTAGAAGGTGTCGCGCGTGATACCGGCGGCTCTGGCGACTTGCGCCACGGTGACATCGGCGATGGGCTGCGCAGCCGCGAGCCCGTAGATCGCGGCGCGGAGGGCGGCGCGTGTTCGTGCCTGACGCGGGTCCATCCGCCCACCTTATGGGGTGCAGGGTGCGCCCACAGCAAACTATCTGACAGGTGCCTGATAACCGGCGTACGCTGGAACGGCACGCCAACGACGGCGGGCAGAACGGAGTGAGCAATGTCGCAAGCAGCAGACACGACCGCAACCGGCGCAGGCCGATTCGCCGGCAAGGTCGCGATCGTCACGGGAGGCGTCTCGGGCATCGGGGCGAAGATCACGGAGCGCCTCGTCGCCGAAGGCGCCAGTGTCGTCGTCGCCGACATCAACGCCGAGCTCGTCGCCGCAGCAGGCGAGACCTTCGGTGGCAACGTCATCGGCCGCCGCACCGACGTGACCGACGAGGACGACTTCGCAGGCCTGATCGCCGAGACGATCGAGAAGTTCGGCACGCTGGACGCTCTCTTCAACGTCGCGGGAGGCTCCCGCTCGGGCACCCTCACCGACATCTCGTTCGCCGACTGGGACTTCACGGTCCGCCTCAACCTCTACAGCGCCTTCAACGGCACCCGCCTCGCGGCCCGCCAGTTCCTCGCAGAGGGCAAGCCTGGGTCGATCGTCAACGTCGCCTCCCTCAATTCGCTTGTGCCGATGCACTTCGGTGTCGGCTACACGGCTTCCAAGGCCGCGGCCGTCATGCTCACGAAGCAGGCGGCGCTCGAGCTCGGCGAGCACGGCATCCGCGTGAACGCCGTCTCGCCCGGCCTCGTCGCGACGCCACTCACGAAGGGCCTCACCGACATTCCCGGCGTGCAGGAGGCATACGACGAGCGCATCCCCTTCCGCCGCGCCGCGCAGCCGGAGGAAATCGCATCGGCCGCGCTGTTCCTCGCGAGCGACGACGCCTCCTACATCTCCGGCGACAACCTGGTCGTCGACGGCGCCTGGTCGACGACCGGCTACCCCGACCTGCGGAAGTTCCTCGCATGAAGGCGGCGGTGTTCCACGGCAAGGAGGACGTGCGGGTCGAGGAGGTCGCCGAACCCACGCCCGGCCCAGGCCAGGTGAAGCTGCGCAACGCGTACGCCGGCATCTGCGGCTCCGACCTGCACGTCTACTACGCGCCGGAGAGCTCGGGCCTCGACTTCGAGCATCCGCACCCCGTCACGGGTTCGCTGCCGCCGCAGATCCTGGGCCACGAGTTCTCCGGAACCGTCGTCGAGCTCGGCGAGGGCGTCGACTCGGTGCAGCTCGGCGACCGCGTCGCGGTATGGCCAATCTACGCGTGCGGCGAGTGCGCGGCCTGCCGGCGCGGCAAGCCGAACGTGTGCACGAAGATCGGCTTCCACGGCCTCTCCTCGCACGGTGGGGGCATGGCCGAGTTCACGACGGTGGATGCGAGCAAGCTGCACGTGCTCCCCGAGAACGTCGACCTGCGCCTGGGGGCGCTCGTCGAGCCGATGGCGGTCGCATGGCACGCGGTCGAGCAGAGCGGCGTGCAGGCTGGGCAGACGGCGCTCATCTCGGGTGCCGGCCCGATCGGCATCGGCGTGTGGTTCGCGCTGCGCGCCAAGGGCGTCGAGACGGTCATCGTGTCCGAGCCGAGCGAGGGTCGCCGGTCTGCGATCGCCGGGGTCGGAGCGGCGAACCTCGTCGACCCGACGACGGAGGACCTCTCGGCTCGGGTCGCGGAGCTCACGGGCGGGGATGGCGTGGATGTCGCCTTCGACGCCGCCGGAGTCGGGCCTGCTGTCGCGGCCTCGCTCGCGAACCTGACTCCTGGTGGGCGCGTCGTGGTCGTCGCCATCCACGAGCGGCCCATGGATTTCTTGCCGACGCAGCTCGTCATGGGCGAGACGGCGATCGTGGGCACCCTCGCCTACCTGCAGAGCGATTTCGACGCGGTCATCGCCGCGATGGCGGCTGGCGGATACACGGCTGACGGCTGGGTCGACGATGTCGCCGTCGACGACGTGGTCGGGGCGATCGCGAGCCTCCGAGCGGGCAAGGGCATGAAGGTGCTCGTGCGGGCCTAGCGCTCGTGCGGGCCTGACCGGAGCGTCGGGAGACGCGTCGCTACCCGCCGTGCACCCGAACGGTGCTCGGCGGGTTCGCGGCGAGCTTCGAGGCCGGGCGCACGGGGCGACGCTCGAGGTTGCCGCCGCAGTTCGGGCACGCCCGCCCTTCGAACGTGGCCACGCAGTCGCGGCACCAGGTGCACTCGAAGGTGCAGATGTACGCCTCAGCGTGCGGGGGCAGGTCGACGTCGCAGCGTTCGCAGTTCGGGCGCAGCTCGAGGGCCATCAGACGAGTCCGTTCTTCTCGGCGAACGGGTCCCAGCTCGCGTCCGTGTGCACGTCGAGTTCGGCAGCGTCGCCGACCCGCGCCGCAACCTCAGCGCCGTGGATGGAGGCGATGATGGCGGCGGTCATGTCCATCCCCGCGGCGACGCCGGAGGACGTCCACCGGGTGCCGTCTTCGACCCAGCGGGCCTGCGGGACCCACTCGACGGAGGCGCCGTGCGACGCCGCCCAGGCGAACGCCCGCTTGTTGGAGGTCGCCCGGAACCCGTCGAGCAGACCGGCCGCCGCGAGCAGCGCGGAACCCGTGCAGACGGACGTCACGAGGCGCGCATCCGCCGCCCACTCTGCGAGCCAACCAAGGAACCCGGCGTCTGCGGCGAGGGCGCGCGTGCCCTGCCCACCAGGGACGAGCACGATGTCGGGGTGCGCGGCATCGGCGAAGCTGCTGGTCGCGATGACCTCCGGTCCCTGCGAGCTGCGCACCGGCCCAGCGTGCGGTGCGATCAGCTCGACGTCGAAGAGCGACGGGTCGAGCCGGAACAGCTCCACCGGGCCGAACACGTCGAGGAGCTCGAACCCCTCGAATAGGACAACGGAGATGCGACGCTTCGCTTCAGGCATGTCCGCATTCTCGCAGGACGATGATCGTTCTGTGCCAGATTGCGGCGTCCGGCGACGGTTGCCCCGAGAGGAGCCGCCTTCGAGGGATGTGTCCGAGTCGGGAGCGTTCTGAGCAGGGGCCTCCGGGCGAGGAGGCCTCTGAGCAGATACGCCTACGAGAAGAGCGGCGACGCTGGGCCGTCGCTGGCCCCCGCGACGAAGCTGGTGAGCAGCTCCCGGTCGCTCGCTGCGCTGCGATTCGCGTGGTCCGCCCCGAAGAGCAGATGCAGGGTGCGCACCTCGCGCCCCGTCAGCTCGTCGAACTTGATCTCGTCGACCGCTTCCCGCACGGACCAGCTCGTGGACCGCGCCGACATGTGGCCGGCGCGGCCGAACGTATACGCGGCGGCGAGGTTCGCGAAGAAAAGCCAGTCGTCGTCGGTCACCTTCACCGCGTAGCCGCGCTCACGCGTCCACGTGTCTCCGGATCTTGGCCTCGGCAGAGAGTCGGCCTCCACGATGTGGTCGTAGTCGGCTTCGGACCTGCGGCCTTCGCCTGCAACTCGGCACATGGGACCCCCCGGAATCGATGTCGATGCCGTGGACTCTATTCTCCTCGTGAGCGTTCGAGAACGTGCTGCGGGGTCTCTCCCGCATCGCCTACGGAACAACGCGAAAGCGGCCAACATCGGCGCCCCGGTGCCCCGGTGCCCGCACCTCCGCCTCACGTCCCGCTCGCCGGGTCGCCTCACGTCCCGCTCGCCGAGTCGAGAAGTGAGTTGTGGTCGTCAAGCGGCGATCGTAGCGACCACAAGTCCGTCCTGGGCGTCTCGGCGGACGCTCAAGTGCTTCCGCCAGCATGGCTCGCATGAGCGATTCCACCAAGACCCAGCCCGCCGGCGACCTGCCCAGCGAGGCGATCGAGTTCGCCGACCTCAACTTCAAGCTCGCCGTCATCCAGGAGCTGATGTACGAGCAGGAGCTGCTGACTCCGCAGTTCGTGCTCGCGGACTTCCTCGAAGAGCACGTCGACCGTGAGATCGACCTCTCGCAGGAGATCACCGAGCCGATCCCCGAGGTGCTCGAGTACTTCCGCTCGCTGCCCGTGCCCAGCGAATATGCGCCGAGCGTCGAGGAGCTCTACCAGGATGGCGGGAACGACATCTATCTGGAGATCGTCCCGCAGTGGGGCGGCGACGACTCGACCTTCGACATCGCCGACTTCACCGACACCCGCCACTTCCCGAACCTCACGTCGATGACCCTGCTCGGGGTCGACGACGAGGTCATCGAGGGGCTCCGCCGGAAGGGCATCGACGCGCAGCTGCTCTGAGCATCGGCCAGCGCGCACCGGCGGATGGGGGGTCGGCCTGCGCGCACCGGTGGATGAACGTCGCTCGGCAGGTGTCGGCCAGCGCACGTCTGCCGCTCCGCATCGGTGAATGAGCATCGGCCAGGGCGCGCGGGCGGATCAGCCTCGGGTCCGGCGCGCCGGTCAGCGCACGGCGAGGAGGATCTTGCCGATGTGCTCGCCGGACTCCATGCGCTGGTGTGCTCGATGCGTGAAGTCGAGGGTCTCGACGGTGTCGAGGAGGGGGCGCACCTTGCCGGCCTCGACGAGCGGCCACACATGCTCGCGCACCTGCGCGATGATCGCACGCCGCTCTTCCAGGGGGCGGGCGCGCAGGGTCGTGCCCCAGATGCGGCCCCGCTTCTGCATGAGGCGGCCGACGTTGATGGTCGCTTCGTTGCCGCCCTGCGCCGCGATGACCATGATCCTGCCGCCGATCGCGAGCGCGTTGACGTCGCGGGCAAGGTAGTCGCCGCCGATCATGTCGAGCACGACGTCGACGCCACGGCCTGCCGTGGCTTGGGCGATGACGTCGACGAAGTCCTCGTCGCGGTAGTTGATGCCTCGGGTCGCGCCGAGCTGCTCCGTCATGGCGACCTTCTCGGGCGTGCCGGCGGTGGCGTAGACGGTCACACCGAGGGCGGTGGCGAGCTGGATGGCGATCGTGCCGACTCCGCTCGTGCCGCCGTGCACGAGGAGCGTCTCGCCTGCTTCGAGGCCAGCGCTCATGAACAGGTTCGACCAGACGGTCGCGACGGCTTCGGGGAGGCCAGCGGCTTCGACGAGGTCGACTCGCCTCGGCTTGGGGAGCACGAGGCCCTCGTCGACGGCGACCCGGTCGGCGTAGCCGCCGCCGGGGAGGAGCGCGACGACGTAGTCTCCGACCTTCCACGCGGTGACGGATGCTCCGATCTCGACGACGGTTCCGCTCACCTCGAGACCTGGCCAGGCCGGGGCGCCATCCGGGGAGGGGTACTTGCCTTCGCGTTGCGCGACGTCGGCGCGATTCACGCCGGCAGCTGCGACATCGATGATGACCTCGAAGGGCCCGGGGGTCGGCTCGTCGACATCGGAGAGGACGAGGGCGTCTGGCCCGCCGGGGGTTGGAACCGTGATTGCACGCATGGTGGTCAGTGTTTCACGCGGACGTGTACCCTCCGTCTCATGTCAGGGCCAGTGCACGATCCAGAGCGGCTGCGGGGCGTGACCCGCCCGGAGCTGAGCGTGCTCGCCCGCGTGCGCGCCGCATCCGCCGCCCTCGGCCCGAGCGAGCGCAAGGTCGCGCAGATGGTGCTCGCCAGGCCAGACGAGATCGTGGAGTGGTCGACGGCGGAGCTCGCGGACGCCGCGGGCACGTCGGCGGCCACGGTCATCCGCGCCTGCCAGAGCCTCGGCTTCCGAGGCTTCCAGCATCTTCGCCTCGACCTCGCCCGATCTGCTCCGCTCGCCCCGCGCGAGCAGGGGGCTGCACGTGAGGCGAGCACGTTCGACGATGCGATCGACGCGGTCCGGCTCGCGCAGGAGAGCGTCGACCCTGAGCGCATCGGTGCAGCCGTCGAGGTGCTCCGCGGTGCCCGCCGCATCGTGCTCGTCGGCAGCGGCTTCTCGGGGCCCCCGCTGCAGGACTTCGCGATGCGACTGAGCACGCTCGGTCACACTGTCGAAGCTCCCGTGGATGCGCTGGCGCAGCAGTTCGCGGTGCGCTCGCTCTCGAGCGGCGATGTGTGCCTCACCCTCAGCTACTCCGGCGCGAATGTGCAGTCGCTGCGGGCCGCCGAGGCTGCGAGTGCGCAGGGGGCCACCGTGGTCCTGGTCACGAGCTACGCGCGCTCGCCGCTCGGACGGGTCGCCGACGTGGTCGTGACGACCGGACCCGCGGGCACCGCCCACGACATCGACCCGTTCCTCGCGCGGCTCGGCCACACGATCGTGCTCCACGCGCTCCACTCCGCTTTGTCGGAGCTCATCGGTGGCGACGAGGTCGTCGGCATGCGGCACGTCGTGGCCGACGCGCTCTCCGAAGACTGACCTGCGAAGACTGACCTCCGAGGACTGACCTGCGACGACTGACCTGCCGACGACTGACCTTCGAGGGCTGATCGCCGAGGACTGATCGCCGACGACTGACCTTCGAGGGCTGACCTGCGAGGTGCGCTCGCGCCCGCAATCCAGGCGCATGGCAGCCCTCTCGCGTCGACGTCTCCCGTGCCGAGCGCTGTCGCGTCGCGCGCTCTCGTGCCGCGCGCTCTCGCGTCGCGATCTCTCGCGTCGCGCGTTCTCGCGTCGCGCGTTCTCGCGTCGCGTTCTCGCGTCGCGTTCTCGCGTCGCGTTCTCGCGTCGCGCTCTCGCGTCGCGCTCTCGCGTCGCGCTCTCGCGTCGCGACCTCGCGTCGCGACCTCCCGCGCCGCGTCGTGCCGGCTGGGTTCCAAGGGGTCGAATCGATGCGTGGAGTCGATTCGTGCGGGGTTTTCGCAACCGTGATGGGTTCTGCGGAGGCGCGTGCGGGGTTTCGGTGACCGGTGATGGGTAAAAACCCATCACGGTTGCGAAAAGCCCGCACAGCCCGTTGGTTGTGGATGCAGACGCAGACGCGGACGCAGGCGCAGGCGCAGGCGCAGACGCAGACACAGGCTCAGGCACAGGCACAGACACAGACACAGACACAGACGGGGCCACGCCGTGCCCGCCTGAAGCAGCGGAACGACGCCACGTCACGTCACTGGCGCCGGGCCGCGGCGCGCCGGGCCGGGCCGGGCCGGGCCGGGCCGCGCCGGGCCGCGCCGCGCCGGGCCGCACAGCAACGCGCGACCTGACCGTTCTCCCCTGCTTTCGCGGTCGAGTACCCGAGGTCGCCCTTGCGCGCACTCGTCTCCCGGAGTTCATCCGCACGCTCGACGCTCGTCACCGCGCGTTCACCCTCGCTCGTCACACTCCCGATGTAACAACGTTCCAGGCTCTGCGGAATCAATGTAACGGGCCGGATTCAACGCAACGGGAGGTGCTCGTGAGGGCAATCGAGATCGACGGGCTGTTCAATGCCCGCGCAGCCAGCACGACGTCACCCTGGATCGTGCGCGCCGGATCACCGGATGCGCTCGCCGCCGACGGCGAGGCGGCGCTGCGCGCCCTGGGCGTCTCGCTCATCCTCGATCTCCGCGAGCGCGCCGAGTCCGGTGAGCGCGGGCACGGCGTTCCGGTTCGCCAAGTGCCCCTGTACGGCAGCGAGCCGCCCGTCGCGGGTCGCCTCGAGGACATCTACGAGACGCTCCTCCGGGGTCGGGGAGGTGCGCTCGCCGAGGCCGTCGCGGTGCTCGCCAACGCGGAACGCGGTGTGCTCGTCCACTGCACGGCCGGCAAGGACCGCACGGGGCTCGTCGTCGCCCTCGCCCAGCTCGTGGGCGGTGCGAGCGAGGCCGACGTTGTGGCCGACTACGCGCTGTCCGGTGTCGAGGTCCGCTCCGTGCGCGAGCCGTACGCGCTCGCCGTCGCCGCCGCCTACCCCGCAGCCCAGCGCGATGAGATCCTCCGCCTGCACCTCGACAGCCCGCCGGAAGCCCTCGAGCACGCGCTCGCCATCATCCGCGAGCTCGGTGGCGCCGAAGCGTACCTGCGCCGCCACGGGCTCACCGACGAGCAGGTGCTCGCCCTGCGCAGCAAAGCCGCGCAGGCGGCCTCGGTTCGGTCGTGAGGGCTGACGTGCACGTGAGCACCGCGACGAACGTGAACGCCGAGGCGAACGCAGGCGCCGCGACGAACGTGAACGCCGAGACGAGCGCAGGCACAGGCGCCGAAGCGATCGGCGCGGCGCAGAACCGCACCACGGTGCTCCACCTGAGCGACGTGCACGCCACGGTCGGCGCACCCCTCTACGGGGCGGTCGACGGCATTCGACGGATGCACGCGGCCAGCGACTACGCGAGAGCGGCAGGCATCACCCCGGAGGTCATCGTGATCAGCGGGGACCTCATCGAACGCCGCAACGAGGGCGCCTACCCGGCGCTCCGCGAGGCGCTCCTCGAGCTCGAAGCGGCGTGGGGCGTGCCAGTGCTCACGGTGCTCGGCAACCACGACGACCGGGACGCGGCGCGAATCCTGCCCGGGCACGCCATGCCCGACGGAGCCGTGACCGACGGAGCCGTGACCCACGGGCACCTGCCCGGCGGAGCCGTGCCCGACGCCGCCCTGCCCGACGGAGCCGTGCCCGACGCCGCCCTGCCCGACGGAGCCGTGCCCGGCGGAGCCGTGACCGACGGAGCCGTGACCCACGGGCACCTGCCCGGCGGAGCCGTGCCCGACGCCGCGACACCCGAAACCGCTGTGCCACAAGCTGTGCCACAAATTGCTGTGCCACAAACTGCCGTGCCGCGGGTCGTGCGCGTCGGCGAGTGGCGCTTCGTGCTGCTCGACTCGTCTCCCGGGCACCTGGGCGCGGAGCAGCTCGCGTGGCTCGACGCGGAGCTCGCGCAGCCGTTCGGCTCCGGCTCGATCGTCGTCATGCACCACCCGCCGCTCGGGTCCCCGCTGCCGATGCTCGCCCGCGCCGGACTCGGCGACGCGGCAGACTTCCTAGACATCGTCGAGGGCACCGACGTCCGGATGATCCTGTCCGGCCACTTCCACCATCCGCTCGCCGCCACCATGCGGGGCGTGCACGTCTCCGTCGGGCCTGCGCTCGCCTACCACCAGGTGATGGACGCAGAACCCGGAACAGTCAGCGGCTTCGACCGCTCGATGTTCTCGCTCGTGCACCTCACGCCGGACGGCGTCAGCGCCTCCAGCGTCGCCGTCGAGCATCCCTCCCCGCTCTTCACCCTCAGCCCTTCCCCCGCAGACCCGCTCTCCCCTCGAACAGTTAGGTCATCATGAACTCCCTCCGCACCCCAGCCGCGCTCGCGGCCTTCGGCCTCGCCGGTGTCCTCCTCGCCGGCTGCGCGAGCTCCCCGAGCACCGCGGCGAGCGGCGACGCCGCCCCCTCAGCGTCCTCCGCGCTCGAAGCCGCCACCATCACCCTCTACACGTCAGAGCCGCAGGAGAAGGCGGATGCGCTCGTCGCGGCGTTCACCGAGATCCACCCGGAGGTCACGGTCGAGGTATTCCGTGCCGGCACGGGCGACCTCACGACGCGCGTCGCGACCGAGCAGGCCTCGGGTGGAGTGCAGGCCGACGTGTTCCTCGCTGCCGACGCGGGCACCTTCGAGGACTACGCCGCCGACGAGCTGCTGCTGCAGTACTCGCCGACCGACGTCGAGTCGCTCAACCAGGACGTCGTCGACCCCGAGGGCTACTACACGGGCACGCGCATCATCCCGACCGTCATCGCCTACAACACGGGCCTCGTCACCGAGCCGCCGACGTCGTGGGCTGAGCTCACCGACGCGGAGTACGCGAACAAGCTCGTCATGCCGAACCCGGATGTGTCGGGCGCGGCCGCCTACAACGCCGCCGTGTGGCTCGACGAGCCGGCGCTCGGCGAGCAGTGGCTGACGGACCTCGCCGCGAACAAGCCCGTGATCGCCGACAGCAACGGCCCTGTCTCCCAGGCCATCGCGACGGGCGCGCAGCCCGTCGGGATCGTCGTCGACTACCTGGCCCGCGAGCTCGCCGCCCAGGGCTCGCCCATCGCCGTCTCCTACCCGACGGAAGGCGTGCCGTACGTGTCGCAGCCCGTCGGCATCTTCGCGAACACCGAGGAGGAGGCCGCCTCGAAGGCGTTCGTCGACTTCCTCGTGAGCGCGGAGGGCCAGGAGCTCGCCGTCAGCCAGTCGTACCTGCCGGTGCGCGCTGACGTCGGAACCCCGGAGGGTGCCCCGGCGATGGATGAGATCACGATCCTCTCCCCGGAGCTCGAGACCATCCGCGCCAGCCAGGACGCCGCGGTCGAGAAGTTCCGCACGCTGTTCCTGTAGCACGCTGTCCCTCTCATGAGCACGCTCGCAACAACACCCGGGAGCGGTGCCGCTGTCAGCAGCGGCACCGCCTCCGCGGCACCCCGGAACTCGGGCCGGGCCAAGCTCGACGGGGTGCACGGGCTGGCGCTGGCGCTCTGGGTCGCCGTCGCCGCCGTTGTCCTCGTGCCCATCGGCGCCATCCTCGTGCTCGCGGCCGGCGGGTCGCAGCTGCACGTCCTCTGGCAGGCCGACGTCGTCGAGGCAGCCACGAACAGCCTCGTGTCGGCGGGCGCATCCGCGCTCGGTGCCGTCGCGGTCGGCACGGCGCTCGCGGTGCTGCTCGACCGCACCGACCTCGCCGGTCGCCGAGGCCTGCGTCTCCTCGCGCTCACGCCGCTGCTCGTGCCGCCGTTCGTGGGCGCGATCGCGTGGCTCGGCATCGCGGGCCCGACGAGCCCCGTGAACCTGTGGTGGACGCAGGCGTTCGGCGGTCCGCTCTGGTCGATCTACGGTGCCGACGGGGTGATCCTGCTCCTCACGGTGCACAGCTACCCGATCGCGATGCTCATCGTCTCGGCCGCCCTGCGCCGGGTGCCGTCCGACCTCGAGCAGGCGGCGCGCATCGCCGGGGCCAGCCCGGCGCGCAGCGTCTTCACGATCACGCTGCCGCTGCTGCGGCCCGCGCTGCTGTCGTCGTTCGTGCTCATTGCCGTCGGCAACCTCGCCGACTTCGGGATCCCCTCCATCATCGGCCTCCCCGAGCAGTACACGACCCTCGCGACGCTCGTCTACCGCTACCTGCAGTCGGGCACCGTCGATGAGCCGCTCGCGGTCGTCGCGACCATCGGAGTCGTCCTGCTGGTGCTCGCTCTCGCGGCGCTTGTCGTCGACTTCGTCATCGGCAGGAGTCGCTGGGAGCTCGACTCGTCCTCGTCGGCGCCGCAGCTCCTGCCGCTCGGGCGGGGGCGCATCCCCACTTCCGTGGTGACGTGGGTGCTTGTGCTCACCGTCACGGTACTGCCGCTGCTCGCCCTGCTGCAGCAGTCGCTGCTCCGAGCGCCCGGCCTCGCCTTCACCCCGGAGAACCTGACGCTCGACAACGTCGTGAAGGCCGTGACCTCGGCCAACGCCGTCAAGGGGGCCACGAACTCGGTGATGCTGGCAGTGCTCGCGGGCCTCGTCTGCGGGCTCCTCGGCCTCGGCATCGCGGTGCTCGCCACCCGAACGCGGATGCGCGGCAGCGGCCCGCTGCGGGCGCTCGCCATGCTGCCGCAGGCGGTTCCCGGCATCGTCATCGCCGTCGCGTGGCTTGTCCTCGCGCCGCACATCGGTCTCTTCAACACGCCGTGGCTCATCCTGTGCGCCTACATCACGTCGTTCACGGCGCTGGTCGTGCAGGCCGTGGCGGCGCCGCTCGCGAGCACCCCGGCGAGTGCCGAGGAGGCCGCGAGGATCGGCGGAGCCGGCCGGATGCGCGCCCTCTTCGACATCTCGAGCCGCATGGCGGCGCCCGCGGCGATCTCCGGGGCGGTGCTCGTCGCCGTCACCGCGGTGCGTGAGCTGACGCTCTCCGTGCTGCTCCTCTCACCGGGTTCGCAGACCCTCGGCGTCGCGATCTTCAACCTGCAGCAGGCGGGCGCATTCAACACGGCGGCCGCGCTGTCGCTCATCGTGGCGCTCCTCGGTGTCGCCGTCATCGGCATCGCCACGCGGGCGCCGAAGTAGCACCGCTCGGCCTCGATCGCCCTGCCTCGCTGGCGCCTGCCTCGCTCATCCCTCGCTCCTGTCCCGCTCCAGCCCAGTGCCAATTCCGCGCCAGTCCCGCGCCGGTTGCGCTCCCAGCGCCAGTCGCTCTCCCGTCCCGTTCGATCTCCCAGAAGGGCACCCCGTGGCATCCGTCACCCTCGACTCAGTCTCCGTCCGCTTCCCGAGCGGCACCGTCGGCCTCGACGACATCGACCTCGCGCTGCGTGACGGCGAGTTCCTCGCGCTCGTCGGGCCTTCGGGGTCAGGCAAGACGACGCTCCTGCGCACGATCGCAGGGTTCCAGGCACCCACGACGGGGCAGGTGAGCATCGGCGATCGGGTGGTTGCGGGGTCCGGGGCGACGGTGCCGCCGGAGGCTCGCGAGCTCGGCATGGTGTTCCAGCAGCACGCGGTATGGCCGCACTGGAACGTCGGACGCAACGTCGACTATCCGCTGCGCCGCGCGCGGGTCGCGAAGGCGGAGCGCATCCGCCGTGTCGACGAGGTGCTCGACATGGTCGGCCTCTCGGGGTTTGCGAAGCGCAACCCGGCGACGCTCTCCGGCGGGCAGCGCCAGCGTGTGGCGATCGCGCGCGCACTCGTGGCGCGACCGCGGGTGCTGCTGCTCGACGAGGCGCTGTCCGCGCTGGACGAGCCGCTGCGGGATAGTCTCCGCCTCGAGCTGCACACCCTCACGCGGGAGCTCGGCCTGACGGTGGTGCACGTCACCCACGACCGATCCGAGGCGCTCGCGCTCGCCGACCGGGTGGCCGTGCTCGACGGCGGGCGCATCCAGCAGCTCGGCACGCCGGAGGAGCTCGTGACGCGGCCCGCCTCGCCGTTCATCGCGAAGTTCCTCTCCGACGCGACGATCGTCGACGGCGCGATGGTCGCTGGCGCGGCCGGGTTCGCGGCGGATGCGCACCCGCTGCGCGTGGAACGGGCTCGGCTCGACTTCGGAGAGCGGGGCAGCGGGAGTGTGGTGCAGGCGGCTATCCTCCCGAGCGATGTCGAGGTGGAGGTGGAGGTCGAGGTCGAGGACCGGGGAAACGACGCCGGCCGAGACGATGCTGCCCTTGCGACGGTCAGGTCGGCACTCTTCACCACGGAGGGCAGCGACCTCGTACTCAACTGGGCAGGGCTGCGGCTGCGTGCGCGCACGCGCGGAGTCCGTCCCAGGGTCGGCGACCTGGTCGTCGTGCGTATCGCGCGGGCCCGCGTCTACGGCGGAGACCCGGAGCCTGCTGCCGCCGACCCCGGCACCAGCGCGGACGCTCGCTCGGATGCTCGAACTTCCGCCGCCGGCACGCTCGCCGGCACGTTCGCGCGGACGTCAGCGTGACGCTCGCGCTCGTGCGGCATGGCCGCACCGCCTGGAACCTGGAGCGTCGGCTGCAGGGGCGCAGCGACATCGCACTCGACGCGCATGGCGAACTGCAGGCGCACGCCGCCGGTCGGCTCCTGGCGCGGGCGCGGTGGGGAAGTGTGGTCACGTCTCCGCTGACACGCGCGGCGCAGACGGCGGCGATCGTCGGCTCGCACCTCGGCGCTCCCGAACCCGCAGTCGAGCTGGGGCTTCTCGAGCGCGACTTCGGTCAGGCCGAGGGGATGCGGGTGGCTGAGGCCGCCGAGCGCTGGCCGGGGGGAGACTATCCCGGTTCGGAGACGGCGGCGCAGCTCGCGGAACGGGCGGGCGCTGCCCTCACAGCCCTGCTGGGAGCTCCCGGAACGGCGGTCGTCGTGAGCCACGGAGTCTTCCTCCGGGCCGGGATCGAAGCCGTCACCGGGGCGACGTGCCCGCGCATCCTGAACGGGCAGGTGGTGCTGCTCGAGCCCGCGGCCGGTCGGCCGACGGCGCGCTTCCTCGGGGAGTAGCTCGAACCTCGGCGTCCGCCTGCTCCCGCCGCCCTGATGATCGGGTCACGGCGCCCTGGCTACAGTGGATTCCGTGGCCCCCGACTCTGCAGCGACCTCCGCCCGCGATCACACGCGGCAGCGCGTCGACGTCCGGTACATCCGCCACGGCGAGGTCCGTGCGCGCGTCTCGACGATCGGCGCCGAGGGTGACCGCGCCTTCGTGCTCATCGCGGGTATCGGCGTCGCCTCCAACTACTACGAGAACCTCGCTCCCGGCCTCGGCGAGTTCGGGCCCGTCCACGCCCTCGACCTGCCAGGGTTCGCGGGCGTCCCGTACCCGAAGCGACCCATGAGCATCCAGCGGTACGCCGCCGTGGTCGGCACCGTCATCGACGAGCTCGGACTCGAGGACCCGGTGCTCGTCGGCCACTCGATGGGAACGCAGGTGGTGTCCGAGCTGGCCTCGCAGCGGCCCGAGCTGAGCACCGTCGTGCTCATCGGGCCCGTCACGAACCCGCGCGAGCGCTCCCTTCCCAAGCTCGCGTTCCGCTTCCTCGAGTCGTCCGCGCGCGAGCCATTCCGTGTGGCCATGCTCGCCACGGGCGCGTACCTGCTGTGCGGATTCCGCTGGTTCTCCGCCGTGCTGCCGCGGATGATGCGCTACCGGATCGAGGACGTCCTGCCGCGCATCCAGGCCCACACGCTGCTCATCCGGGGCGAGCACGACTCGCTCGTGCCGCGCAAGTGGCTGCGCGACATGGAAGGCCTCCTGCCTCACGCCTCCACGTGGGAGATCGAGGGCGCCGCGCACTCCGTCATGTACGACCACGCGAAGGGCGTCGCGGAGCTCTGCGTCGACCATGCCAGGGACCCCTTCGACACGTGTGGAGCCGATGGGGCCGGGCGAACTGGGAAGGCTGCGCTCGCCGACGAGGGCGACGCCGGGTCCGTCGTCGAGGCCGAGGACGCCGCAGCGGCGGCCGCCGGCGAGCTCGTGCAGCTCGCCGACGAGGATGCCCGCAACCGTCGAGTGCACGTCACCCCGCGCCTCGTGCTGCAGGTGCTGCGCTCGCGGTGGAACGAGTTCTTCGCGAGCGCCGACAACCGCCCGCAGGACATCGCGGAAGCCAAGACCGAGCACTTCCGGGCGCAGGTGGAAGCGTTCCGCGACGCTGAGGTGCGCGATGAGCGCGAAAGTGGCCAGCCGACGCGTTGACCTGCTTGCCGGCCCAGCGGTAGGCCAGCTGGCGCAGTGACGTACCCCCCCAGTGACGTGCGGCACGCGTTGAATTCGGGTGGGGTCAGTCCAGTCCAGTCCAGTCCAGTCCAGGTCCAGGGTCGGGGCAGGGCCATGCCTGGGTCTGAGTCAGCGTCGGGCCCCGGTGCGCCCCGTCGCCTGGGCGGGGCCGAGCACGGCGTCCAGGAGCCGCTGGATGCTGGCCTCGCTCGACTCGGTTCTGCTCAGGGCTCGGAGCAGGAGTGCGCCGATGATGGCTTCGCCGATCTCCTCGAGGCGCGCATCCGGTGCCAGCTGTCCGTGGGCGATGGCGATCTGGAAGCGTTCAGTGAGGGATCGGCTGGCGCCGAGGCTCTCGTGGAGCCGCCTGCCGATGTCCTCGTTCTCGACGGATGCGGCGATGAGCGAGCGCACGAGCAGCTCGCCCTGTGGTTGGCCGAGGAGCGCGAGGACTGCGCCGAGCCAGGCCGTGAGGTCCGCCCGGAGCTCGCCCGTGTTGGGCACGGTGAAGCGGTTGGGGAAGAGCTGCCCCTGGAGGAGGCAGTCGGAGACGAGGGCCCCCTTGGAGGGCCACCAGCGGTAGATGGTCTGCTTCGAGACGCCGGCCTCCGAGGCGACACCCTCCATGGTGAGGCGCTCGTAGCCGCGTTCCGCGAAGAGCTTCGACGTCGCTTCGAGCACTGCGACGCGGGCAGCCTCGCTGCGCACCGGGCCCTGCTTGTGGCCGGTGGTTGCGCGTTCCTCGACACCGGCGTCTCGCTCTGACATGACGGCCATCATATTCACAAACTGAGTAGACGAGACGTTGCGTATGATCTAGGGCGGCGCCCCTCGAGCAGTCGGGTCGGTTCGGGCGCCGCAACGAGCGTGCGCGCATGATCCTGCGCGTCGAGAGGATGCTGATGGCCGAACTGCTGTACCGCTTGGGGACCTTCGCGACCCGCCGAGTGTGGGTTGTCGTGGGGGCGTGGCTGGTGATTCTGGGGCTCGCTGTCGGCGGGTTCCTCATCGGCTTCAAGGGGCTCTCGTCGAGCTTCGACGTGCCGGGCACGGCCTCGGGTGAGGTCATCTCGGAACTCGAGGAGCAGCTGCCGGCGTTCGCGGGCGCATCCGGCACCGTCGTGTACTCCACGGAGGACGGGTCGGCGCTGACGGAGGCGCAGCGGGCTGACATCAGCTCCGTGATCGCCGACCGTGGCGACCTCACCGATGTGGCGGATGTCATCGACCCGTTCTCGGCGACGGCCGAGCTGGAGGGTCAGGCGGCGCAGGTCGAGAGTGGCCGCACGCAGATCGCCGACGGGCAGGCGCAGCTCGACGCGGGCCAGGCGCAGCTCGACGGCGGCAAGGCCCAGCTCGACGCGGCGCAGGCGCAGCTGGATGCGGCGAAGCAGCAGCTCGAGGCGGCCGGGAACCCGGCCGCGCAGCTCGAGGCGCTCGAGGCGCAGCAGGCGCAGCTCGACACGCAGGTGCAGGCGATCGCCGATCAGCAGGCCACTCTGGATGCGTCACAGGCTGAGATCGACACGCAGCTGCAGCAGCTGGAGAACGGCGCGAAGCTCGTCGATCTCTCGGATGGCATCAGCCTCGTCTCGGAGGATGGTTCGACGGCGATCGTGAACGTCTCGTTCACGGAGCCTCGCCTCGAGTTGAGCGAGGACGCCAAGCAGGGCGTCATCGAGTACTTCGAAGCGCACCCCGTCGACGGGGTGAACGTGGCCTTCTCGACGGATATCGCGCAGAGCGTCCCGCAGATCTTCGGCATCGGCGAGGCGATCGGCCTCGTGTTCGCGGCCATCGTGCTGCTCGTGCTGCTGGGGTCGGCACTCGCCGCATCCCTCCCGATCGTGACGGCGCTCGTGGGCGTCGCGATCGGCGTCGTCAGCGTGCTCGCGTTCTCCGGCGTGGTGCAGATGGCGTCGGTCACCCCTGTCCTCGGCATCATGCTGGGGCTCGCGGTCGGCATCGACTACTCGCTGTTCATCGTGAACCGGCACCGCAAGCAGCTCATGCAGGGCATGGACGTGCGCGAGTCGATCGGACTCGCGAACGGCACCGCCGGCAACGCGGTCGTGTTCGCCGGGGCGACGGTCATCGTGGCCCTGCTCGCCTTGAACGTGACGGGCATCCCCTTCCTCGGCCTCATGGGCACGGCCGGCGCAGTGTGCGTCCTGATCGCAGTGCTCATCGCCGTCACCCTCACGCCCGCGCTGCTGGGGAAGCTCGGTATGCGGGTGCTGAACAAGCGCAGGCGGGCGCACATCCGCAAGCTGCACGGCACTGGCCCGGAAGGGGCAGCGACCGGCGGTGTCGGCGTTGTGACGGGTCAGGTGCGGGCCGCTCACGCCCCGCCGCTGAAGGCCATGCCGACGTGGCGGGCCATCGTTACGGTGCTCGCCGGTGTTGCGGTGCTGCTGACGGTCGCGATTCCCGCACTGTCGATGCGGGTCGGCCTGCCCGACGGTTCGTCGGAGCCTGAGGAGTCGGCGTCGTACCAGGCGTTCACCATCACCGAGGAGCAGTTCGGGGCCGGCGCGACTGGTCCGCTGCTCGTCACGGCCACGCTTCCCGAGGGACTCGACGATGCGGGTGTGCTCGACAAGCAGGTGCTCGTCGGCGAGAAGCTCGCCTCACTCGACGACGTTACCGCGGTCGCCCCGATCGGCGTCTCGGACAACAAGAGCCTCACAGCGTTCCAGGTGATCCCGGCGGAGGGGCCGAACAGCGTCTCCACCGAGCAGCTCGTCGGCGAGCTTCGCGCGCTGCCCGAGATCGAAGACGGCATCACGCTCGGCGTCGCCGGGCAGGCGGCCATCAACATCGACATCTCCGAGGGACTCAACTCGGTGCTGCCCCTCTACATCGCGCTCGTCGTGGGCCTGTCTCTGCTCATCATGATCCTCGTCTTCCGGTCGATCCTCGTGCCACTCATCGCGACGGGCGGGTTCATCCTCTCGCTGTTCGCGACGTACGGGGCCGTGGTCGCGGTCTTCCAGTGGGGCTGGTTCGCTGACCTCATCGGGCTGCACGCGACAGGGCCGATCCTGAGCTTCCTGCCGGTCATCCTCGTCGGCATCCTTTTCGGGCTCGCCATGGACTACCAGCTGTTCCTCGCCTCCGGGATGCGTGAGGCGTACGTGCACGGGGCTGAGGCACGGGTCGCTGTCGTGCAGGGCTTCCGAGCCGGCCGAGCCGTCGTGGTCGCCGCGGCGCTCATCATGGTGTCCGTGTTCGGCGGGTTCGTGTTCGCCGAGTCGACCATGATCCGGTCGATCGGGTTCGGGCTCGCGTTCGGTGTGCTCCTCGACGCGTTCATCGTGCGCATGCTCATCATGCCGTCGCTCATGCACCTCCTTGGGAAGTCAGCCTGGTGGCTGCCGAAGTGGCTCGACAAGATCATGCCCAACGTCGATGTCGAAGGCGCCGCGCTGGAGCGCAAGCACCCCGCGCACTAGCGGGACGGGTTCACGCACCGCACCGGGTTGCTACCCCGCACGCTGACGTTGGGAACGTCGGCGTTGCGGGGTCGCGGCGTTGCGTGAGGCGGCTGTCGGGAGAGCGATCGCGGGAGTGCTCTTGGTTCCTGTGCCTGTTCCTTCTCTTGCTCCGGGCATGGGCACGGGTATGGGCGTGAACGGGACCGTGGGTCTCGGAGCGGACTCGGTTCAGTGGGCGTGGGTGGTGAGCGTGGGTGTCAGCGCTCGCGCAATGCCTCGTCCATGTCGGCTGTCTCGACGAGGCCGCCTGGGCCGTACTTGAGCAGCACGCATCCGCGCTCCGACGCGACGGGCGGTTCGAGGAGAGTCAGCCCGAGCGGTGGTCCGTCGTCCGGGAAGAGTCGCTTCCCTGCGCCCAGGACCACCGGATACACCCACAGGTTCAGCACGTCGAAGAACCCCTCCCGCACCAGCGTTCGAGCGAAGTCGACGCTCCCGATCACGTGGATGCTGCTGTGGCGTTCCCGGAGGGTGGACACCTCCGCCGCAAGGTCAGCGCCCACACGATGCGATGCCGCCCAGCGCAAGTCGGGGGTGCCGCGGGACGCCACGTACTTCGGGATCCTGTTGAAGACCGCGGCGATGCCATCGGACGGGCCGTCCGCGTACTGCGGCCAGTACGCCGCGAAGATGTCGTACGTCCTGCGGCCCAGTAGCAACGCATCCATGGTCTTCACACCACTTTCGACCTGCTCACCCTCCGCCTCGTCCATGAGCGGCGCCTGCCAACCCCCGAACCTGAACCCGCCCTCCGGATCCTCCTCCGGTCCGCCCGGCGCCTGCTGCACCCCATCCAGCGTCGTGAAGAGGTCGATGATGATCTGACCGGCCATGGCGTCCCCTTTGATCGCATGCGTGGTCGAACTGGGCTCGCTGAACCCGTTGAGTTGGCTCGGCCCAGTGAGGCGACTGAGCTCAGTGAGTTGACTGAGCCGTCTCCTTGGTCACCGTCGTCAGCCTGCTCGATTTCGCGGACGCCGGAGACGCCGCGGGTGACATCGCGCTCGTTTCTCCCTCAATGTACGACGAGCTCCGAAGCTCCTCCATGCGAGCCAGGTGGGAATCCGAGGGGCGCTCAGGGACAACAGATGGGGCGGGCGCCTGGCTCGGTCAAGAGGGAACGTCGGGGCTCAGGAGAGCCAGCCGGGCTCAGAAGGGCGCCGGATCGTCAGACGAGTCCGAACGTTCTCCCCGAGAGCTCTCGGCGCGCAGCTGGTCGCCACCTCCCTCGTCGCCCCGTTGCCGGGTTGGACGAAATTCAGGTTGGCCCCGACGCGACGACCCCGACTCGATGGCCGCCTTCTTCGCCGCGCGCTCCCTCCTGAACTCCTCGAGGAACCCAAGCTTCGGAAACCGCGAGCGCCTGTTGTCCTCATCCCTGTCCCTGTCCCTGTCCCTGTCCTTGTCCTTGTCTTTGTCTTCGTGCTCGCAATCGCACTCGTGTTCCCCTGGGTTGTGCTGGTGGCGAGGGCGGATGGGGTCGCGAACGTCGTTGACGTCGCCCACTTGCGTTGCGTCGCCCTCGTCCTCAAAGTCGTCGCCGCCACCAACGTTCTCAAGGTCGCCGCCACCGCCGCCGCCAGCGCGCTGAGCATCGGCGGTGTCGTCAGCACGGCCAGAGCTGTGTGAGTCACTGAGGCCGGGAGCGGTCGACGGGAGGGCGATCTGGCCACCGCGGTCGGTACTCGGTGTGTCGGTGTCGGTGCCGGGCAGGGGAGCGCTCGGAGGGGTGATGTTCGGCGCGGCTTCGATCGGTGGGGCGGTGCTGCGTGGGCCAGAGGCCGGAGGGGGACCGCTGGGTGGGGCATTGCCTGGTGAGTCGGTGCTGGTTGGGGTAGCGCTGGCCGGGGTAATGCTCGGCAGCGTGGTGCTTGGTGGGGTGGCGCTTGGTGGGGTGGCGCTCGACTCCACGCCGGGTTCAGGGAGCGGAAGTGCGGTGAGCCGGCCGAACTGCACTGGGGCGTCGCGGAAGATGAGTCCGCTGGGAGATCGCCACTCGTAGACGCCATCGGGCAGCTGTCGTACTTCCCAGTCGCCGTGGTGCTTGCCCGTGTGGTGGCCTCCACAGAGATGGCCGAGATTCGCGAGACTCGTCGGGCCGCCCTCCTCCCAGGCCTTCGTGTGGTCGATGTCGCAGCGGCTTGCCGGCATCATGCATCCCAAGAAACGGCAGCGACCATCGCGGGCTGCGAGTCTGCGGCGCATCGCGCTTGTCGGACGGTACGAATCGACCTCGACCAGCGTGCCCTTGAGGGGATCGGTGAAGATGCGCTCGAACTCGGGCGCCGCGTCGATGAGGCGCCGTACCTCCGCAGTCGGAACGGGGGTGTAGCCGTTCAGAAGGGCAGGACCGGGGCGCCCCCGAGGTGCAGCTTCGCCGCGGTCGCCGCGGTCTCCGCGGTCGGGGCTGACTGGGTTGCCTGTCCGGGCTGCGCCGGCTGTGCCATCGGTGCCGGCTGTGCCATCTGCGCCGGCTGTGCCATCGGTGCCGACTGTGCCGACTGTGCCGACCGTGCCGACTGCGCCGTCCGTGCTGGCTGCGTCGTCTCTCCCGACTCTGTACCCGGTGGGTGCGAGGAGCGTCTCAGCCGGAATGACGATCGAGATCTTCGCCTTGATCGGAGCCCTGCCCCTCAACTCCTCCGGCGTCGCGCGAAGGAAGCTGCCGGAGAGTACATCCGCGCGCACCTCGTCCAGCGAGCGGGGCTCGGGAAGCGGATCCTCGCACCTGCTCCTGGCGTCCGGCGCGCCGGGTGGCTTGTTGTCGCAACCATCGGCTTGGCCGTTGGCGGGGCCGTCGGCGTCTCCGTGAACTTGCGCCTCAGCTTGACCGTCGGCATCGGCGGTGCCGCTCGGGTGCGCGTCGGCTCTTTCCCTCGCGGCCCGCCGCTCGGCGTCGCTGATGACGAGCGCCTGCCTGGTTGTTCGGTCGAAGATCGCCACGAGCTTCGCGTAGGAGTCGACGACCGACAGTTCGCCGAGGCCGTCCTCGAGCTGCGAGAGCATCACCCGTCGGGTACGGCGGGCTCTCTCGAAGCGCTCGTCGAGCGACTCCTCCGTCAACTCCTCGGCGACCCGTTCCGCGAAGGACTTGATTCGACCGGGGGTCGTCGAGACGGCCTTCTCGAGCACCACGCGCGCATAGTGCTCTCGGCGACGCTCGAGCTCAGCAGGGTCGGGATGCGTGATGCGCAGACCCGCGTCGACGATCACCAGCGCATGCGCGCGGCTGATGGCCCCAGTCTTCATCGCCTCCTGAACGGGCTCGAAACGATTGGCGATCGCATCCGCTCGACCGAATTCGATCTGCACCGACCGCTGCGACCTGCCCGAAACCGCCGCGATCTCGGACGCGAGCGACCGAACCTCCAGGGCGGGACTCGAGGTGCCGGCGAGCTCGTCGCCGCGGAGCCCCAGCTCGAGCGCACGAGCGTGCAGCTCGGCCTGCTCGCCGTGGAGCCGATTCAGGTGCCTCTGGTTGTCGGCAAGGGCGAGGACAAGCAACGCTCGGCGCGCGCCAAGCGTGCGATCTTCGGCGCGCTGGCAGGCGTCGTCGACGACGCCCTGCTCGACACCGAGCCCGGCCGCGAGGCGCCGGCGCATCTCACGAAGCCGAGCCGCGCGACCAGGCGCCGCGACCCGCGGAGCCTCGTCGTCGATCGGTTCGTTCTGCATGCCTGCATCGTCTCCCGAACCACCGACATTCTGTGATCGGCGTGTCACTTCCTGCGCGGCTCACCGCACTGTTCTCTCCACACCGCACCGCGGCTCACCGCACAGCGCACTGCACCGTTCGCAACGAGCAGCGGTAAGAGCCTGCCCGCCGCGGCACCGAACACAGCCTCCGTACGTTCGCTCCGGTTAGCGTTGCCGCATGACAACACCGGCGACGGCCCCGACGCTCGAGATCCAGCGAACGCTCTGGGTGTGGTGCGGCGTCTACGTGTCCGCCTGGATCAGCGGGTTGCTCGTCGGCGCCCCAGATATCACCCCGGCCGACAGCTCCGCCGCCGTCGCTGAGGCCTACGCAACCTCGCCGAGCGTGCTCGTCAACGCCGCCCTCGTGCACGGCCTCGCAGCCGTCGCCCTCTACGGCATGTCCACGCTGCTCGGCAGTCAGCGGATGCGGAGGGCCACGCGAGCAGCGGGCCTCGCGACCCTCGTGCTCTCACTCATCCAGCTCGCCGGCGAAGCGCTCCTCACCTTCGGGCTCGCCTCCGACGGCTCCGCCGCGCTGCTCGGCCTCGACTCCGGGCAGGTCTGGGCCACCATCCAGGTCGTCGACGGCATCAAGATGCTCGCCCTCGCCGCGCTCGTGCTGGTCGTCCTGCTCGGCCAGACCCGCCGCCCCGTCTGGGCGACGCTCGTCAGCGGAGCGACCATCCTCGCGCTCCTCGCCTCAGCCGCCGGCTTCCTCACCCTGAGCGCACCGCTCATGACCGCTGCCTACGTCGCGCTGCCGCTCCTCCTCATCTGGGCCGTCGTCGCGGCGCTCCGCTTCGGGACGCCCGCCGTCGTGGCGGACGACGCGCAGCCGGTCTAACGACTGCCAGCACTCTCACCCGCAAGCCCGGCACCAGGCCAGAGCTAGGACTAGGACTGCGGCAAGAGCCCGACGCCGGCGCCCTACGACCGGATCGTGTCGATCACGTTGCTGCGCGTCGCGATGACCGCCGGGATGAACCCCGCGAGCAGGCCGACGCCAACGCTCACGACGATGCCGAGCACCGCCGCATCCACCGGGAACGGCACCGAATCGGTGAGTCCAAGCCCGCCCGTGATCGCCCCCTGCACCAGCGGGTTCTGCAACGTCACGATTGCGCACCCGATGCCCACGATCCCTGCGAGCAGCGTGCCCACGACGCTCTCCAGCAGGATCGAGAAGAACACGCGGCCACCGGTGGCGCCGAACGACCGCCGGATGCCGATCTCCCGCACCCGCTGCTTCACCGTCACGATCGACAGGTTCACGAAGCCGATCGTGCCGACGAGCAGCACGATGCCGCCGACCGCGGTCACGAGGATCTGCACGGCAAGGAACGGGTCCTCACCCCAGGCCAGGTAGTCGGTGCGCTGCGCGTCGACCGCGCCTCCCTCTCCGAGGGCCGCCTTCAGGTCGCGCACGATCTGGCTCGACAGCTCCTCGTGGTTCTCGAGCGGCAGCCACAGCTCGTAGGTCGGGAACGTGGCGGTGGACCCCTCGTCACCGCCCATCGACGGCGGGGCGTAGACGCCGCCCATCATCATCCCGCCCATCATGCCGCCGCCCGTGCTGGCCCCGAGGAGATGCTGGGCGTCGCTCAGCACGTACATCTGCTCTGGGTAGTCCGGGTAGATGTTGGCGGAGACGCCGACGACCACAGCCGTCGTCGGCGCAGCCCCTGAGACCTGCAGCGTCGGATGCTCGGCCACAGACGGGTTGCCCAGCCGGTTCCACATGGTCTCGTTGATGACGACCGCGGGAGCCAAGCGGTCAGCGTCGTCGGCCGTCAGCCACGACCCCTCGATGAGCTTCACGCGATGCATCTCGCCGAACGCCGGATCGACGATCGTGGACTCGACGTCCGCGACACCGTCGACGAACTGGATACGCGTCATGGCGGAGCCCGACGTCGACTGGTAGGTGATGCCGTACCGCTCGATCGCAGCCTTGTAGGCCGCCTCGTAGATAGCGACCTTGTCGTCGGTCGCCGCACTGCTCACCATCAGCTGGTAGCTCGCGGGGCGCCCGCTGGATCGTTCGGAGATCTCGATCGACGACTGCCGTGTGATCGACCCGAGCCCCGTGACCGCGACGATCGCGAACACGGCGATGCCGATGCCGACCAGCGCGAGCGTCACCCGAACGCGGTGCACTCGCAGCTCGTCCCAGGCTTCGATGAAGGCACCGGCGATCTGCGTGAACCAGCTCATGCGGGTGCTCCTTCCGCGGGCACGACGGCCGGTTGCGAGGGTGCGAGCAGGCCAGCGTCGAGCCGCAGCATCCGGTCGGCCCTGGCCGCGACGCTCTCATCGTGCGTGATCGTGACGAGCGCGGCCCCGGTCTCCTTCGAGATCTCGGCGAGCAACGTCATGACGCGGGCACCGGTTTCGACGTCGAGTGCACCGGTCGGCTCGTCGGCGAGGATCACCCGCGGGCGCCGGACGATGGCGCGCGCGATCGCGACGCGCTGCTGCTCGCCGCCGGACAGCCGAGTCGGAAGCGAGTCGAGGCGATGGTCGAGTCCCACATCGGTGAGCGCTTCCCTGGCGAGGGCGTCACGCCGCCAGAAGGAGCGGTCGCGGGCGTAGAGGAGCGGCATGGCCACGTTCTCCGTCGCCGTGCGCCCCTCGAGCAGGTTGAACTGCTGGAACACGAAGCCGATCTGGGCACCCCGCATCCGGTCGCGCGCCCGCAGGCTCAGTGCGGCGGTGCGCTTGCCGTCGAAGAGGAGCTCCCCGCTCGTCGGCGCGTCCAGCAGGCCCAGGATGTTGAGCAGCGTCGACTTGCCCGACCCGGACCGCCCGACGATCGAGAGGTGCTCGCCCTCCTCGATCTGCAGGTTCACGCCGCGCAGGATGTGCAGCTCGCTGTCGTCGGCGGCCCGCACCGACTTCGAGATTTCGCGGAGCTCGATGAACGCCACGTCAGCCGCCCAGCATCCCGCAGATCTCTGCGCCGCTCATCGGGTCCATGTAACACTCTTCCGGGCTCGCCTGGTCGGCGCCGGGCACGAACTCGAGCACGATGTCGGTCTCGGAGACGCCTTCAGTGATCTGCACGAGCGTGCCGTCGGTGAGGCCGAGCTTCACGGGCCGCTCCTCGACGGCCCCGTCAGCGCCCTGCACGAAGACGACCCCGGTCTCCGCCTGCCCCTTCACCGCCGTGATCGGCAGGGTGAGCACGTTCTCGGCGACACCGCCGTGCAGCACGACGTTCGCCTCCAGGCCGGGGAACACCGTGACCTCGGCGGGGACCTTGCACGTGACCGTCGTCGTGTCGGTCGTCTCGGCAGCACCGGATGCGCCACTCGGGTCCTCCGCGGCGCTGCTGCTCTTCGCCGCGGCGCCAGACGCGATGCGGAGCTCGGTGCAGGTGAAGGGCGCTGGGCCCGCCGTGATCGTGACCTGCGCATCCGCTGGCGTCGTCGCCAGACGGTACAGCTGGGCCGGTGGGATGGTGCCCTTCACGATGAAGCTCGCCGGGGTGATCGAGACGGGCGCCTCGCCCACCGTCACCTGCTGCTGCTCGATGAGGTTGAGCTTCGTGATGGTGCCGGCAGTCGGAGCGACGATCTCGTTCCACTCGTACTCGGGCTCGGCCGCGGGAGCCGCCTGCGGCTCACCGCTCGCCTCCGGCGACGACGGTGCCGCTGCCGTTGGGGTCTTCTCGTTGCGGATGGCGGCGATCACATCGCCCGCCTCGACTCGCGCGCCCTGCGTCACGTACACCGTGTCGATCGTGCCCATCATGGGCACCTTCGCGTCGACGGCCGGCGACTCCTGCACGTTCGCCGTCAACGTGACGTCGTTCGTGATCGTGCCGAGCACGGGACTGATGACGGGTTCGACGACCTGACCCGTGGGCAGCGCCGCCGACTCCTCGGGTGCCGAGCTGAAGAACGCGATCTTGACGAGTGCGACGGCGATCACAGCCACGAGCGCGATCTTGATGCCGGGCCAGATCCATGACTTCCACACGCGCACGCCGATCCCCATTCTGTCCACGCCGTCGAATCGCGACGAGTTCTCCGAGATAAGGGTCACCTTTGCCATGGCCGCCCCAGCGCACAACGTAGCAGGAGCCAACGACATCGCCCGCCCGCGTCCTGGACCCGAACCCGGACCCCCTGCCACAATGAGGCGTGACCACTTCACCCCATGACCTCGGCCTGCTCCTCGACGTAGACGGCCCCATCGCGAGCCCCGTGACCCGCACGATCGCGATCCAGAGCATCCTCGACGACCTCGTCACCCTCGCCGCGGCGGGGGTGCCCATCGCGTTCATCACGGGACGCTCCGAGGAGTTCATCCGCGAACGCGTCATCGAGCCCCTCTTCGAGAACGGCCTCGCCGACGCGCTGCGTCAACCGGGAGCCCGCATGTTCGGGGTCTACGAGAAGGGTGGAACGTGGTCGGCGATTTCACCCGAAGGGATGAGCGAGCTACAGATCGACGAGTCGGTCGTGCCGCCTTCCGCGTACATCGCCGCGATCCGCGAGCTCGGCGAGGGCGAGTTCAGCGATGTCCTCTTCTTCGACGAGACGAAGAAGGCGATGATCTCTGTCGAGCAGCGCACCGATGTCAGCTCCGCGGCGTACCTCGAGCGGCAGAAGGCCTTCGACGACGCCGCGTTCGAGCTCGCCGTGCAGCAGGGCGTCGGCATGCGCCACGGCGACCGCGAGGCGCCGGATGCGCAGGGCCTGGTTCCGTTCCGCATCGACCCGACGATCATCTCCACCGACATCGAGTCCGTGAACCTCGACAAGGACCACGGTGCAAGACGGGCGCTCGCCGAGTTCGCGGCGGCCGGTGCGCTGCCCAAGCGCTGGCGTTCGGTCGGCGACTCCCGCAGCGACTACAAGATGGCCGACGAGCTGCACGCGACGGGCTACGACACGGCGCACGTCGACGTCCGGCCCGCTGACGGGATCCTCGAGAAGGACTACGACGTCGTGACGTTCGGCGACCTCATCCACGACGACGCCGGGGCAGCGTTCCTGCGCGAGTGCGTGCGCGAGCTGGGGCTCGACGGCTAGTCAGCTCGGAGCGCGCGTGCGCGGGCGCACGCAGGCCTGGGCCCGGATCTGCCAGAGTGAGCGGATGCAGAATCTGGCAGAGCGAAAAGGCACTCGTCAAGCGGTCGCCGTGATCGGTGCGAGCGTCGTCTTGCTCGTCGTGACGACCGTCCTGCTCGTGCCGCACGAGGGGTGGGGCGTGTGCTCGGGCACCGAGCTCGACGGCAGCTTCACCCTCGGTTCGCTCATCGGCTTCGGCGTGCAGCTCGGCAGCTGCTCGACGGCCTGGACGTCACTCGTCGGCATCCCCACCGGCTACGTGCTCTGGGGTGGCGTGCAGCTCGTGATCATCGCTGCGGCGCTCGCGGTGCAGGCGTCGCTGCTGAGTCGCGGCGGCCGGCGCATCCGCTAAACGCAGTCGTCGCACGGTCACGCACTCGATTTGGAGTCGCCGGCGCTGAGCTGGACGCTCAGCTCAGCGTGATCCTCAGTGCCGCCGCGGCTTCCCGAGCCCGCTCTCGGGCCTGGTCGACGTCGGCGCCGCGTGCGAGAGCGACCGCCACTCGGCGCTTGCCCGCGACGTTCGGCTTCCCGAAGAGGCGCAGCTGCGACGTCGGGACCGCGAGCGCCGCATCCACGCCAGAGATCGTCGGCACCCCGGTGCCCTCGGCGAGCACCGCGCACGATGCGGCAGCCGACTCCCCGGAACCCGCCCCGATCCGCAGCGGCTCCGACACCGGCAGGCCGAGGACGGCTCGGGCGTGCAGCGCGAACTCCGACACATCCTGCGACACGAGCGTGACGAGGCCCGTGTCGTGGGGGCGCGGCGACACCTCGGAGAAGAGCACGTCGTCGCCGACGATGAACAGCTCCACACCGAACAGTCCGAAGCCGCCGAGCGCATCCGTCACCGTCTTTGCGACGACCTTCGCCTTCTCCAGGGCCGCCGCGGGGAGCGCCGCCGGCTGCCACGACTCGCGGTAGTCACCGTCGACCTGCGTGTGCCCGACCGGCTCGCAGAAGACGGTGCCGCCGACGTGGCGCACGGTCAGCAGCGTGATCTCCGAATCGAACGGCACGAAGCCCTCGACGATGACGCGGCCGCGGCCCGTGCGCCCACCCTCCTGCGCGTAGTCCCACGAGGCCTGGATGTCGTCCGGCTCGCGGATCACCGACTGGCCCTTCCCCGACGAGGACATGACCGGCTTCACCACGCAGGGCAGGCCCACCGCCTCGATGGCCGCCGCGAACTCGGAGAACGTGTCCGCGAATCGGTACGGGGAGGTCGAAAGGCCGAGCTCCTCGGCGGCAAGTCGGCGGATGCCCTCACGGTCCATCGTGAGCTGCGTCGCCCTGGCGGTCGGCACGACTCGGGTGCGTCCCTCCGCTTCGATCTCGGCGAGCACCTGCGTCGCGATCGCCTCCACCTCGGGGATCACGATGTCGGGTTGCTCCTGCGCCAGCACGGCGCGCAGGGCCACCGGGTCGAGCATGTCCACCACGTGACTGCGGTGCGCGAGCTGCATCGCCGGGGCGTTCGCGTAGCGGTCGACGGCGATGACCTCGACGCCGAGGCGCTGCAGCTCGAGCGCGACCTCCTTCCCGAGCTCGCCCGCGCCGAGCAGGAGCGCGCGCGTCGAAGCGGGGGTGAGCGGGGTGCCGAGGGTGCCATCCGTCATGCAGGCATTCTCGCACCGTCGCGTTTCGGGCGGGCGCGTCGCAGCCCGGATGCGCGGCGATCAGCGGCATCAGGGGGTGCAGCGGGTGGTGGGGCAAGTGGGGCAGCGGGAGCAGTGGCAGCTCGCGCGCAGAGGTCAGCGAGATGCAGGTTCGCGGCGCCGGGAGCCTGCTTCTTGC
>NZ_LR733212.1:0-10221 GCF_902506465.1 Pseudoclavibacter sp. 8L
ATCCCCCGTCGCGCCCCCGCTACGTGCCCCCGCTCGCAGACCTGGGGCCAGCGCACCGCGTACGCGCCAAACGGATGCATAAACCCCGGGTCTGTCCGCGCCAGGGGCCGCGCTCCACTGTGATGTCACAGGTGCGCCGCTCTTGGAGTTCTCCACAGCGGTTCGCGGGATCCCGCGCGGGCGACGCCGCGCACGTAGCGTCGCCGTGTGGCTCCTCCAGACAGACCTCCGCGTTTTCGCGACCAGCTTCCACCCGAGCTCCGGGGCAAGAGCTTCACGGTGGCGGACGCGCAAGACCTGGGTGTGGGCCGGGGCCGGCTGAGGAACCCGGGGCTGGCGAGACCCTTTCGTGGCGTTCGCGTCGATAGCGACGCAGCAGAGCCGGCTGACGGGCAGGAGTCGACATCGGCGGCTGTTCGCCTACAGCTCCGAGCCCGCGATCTGCAGTACGCGCCGCTCCTCAAGGAAGCGCACGCCTACGGCGCAGTGTCCGCGGCACGGATCCTTGGCCTGCCCCTCCCGTTGCAACTCCTCAGGGATCCGCGCGTCCATCTCGTCGTCCCTGACGGCACGAACGTCCCTCGGCGCCCAGGAGTCACCACCAGAATCGTCCCAGCACGGCTCTGGCGCACGTTCACGTTCGATGGTGTCCCGCTGCCTCATCCAGCGCTCCTCTACGGCCTGATGAGTCGCGACCTCCTGCGCTCGAGCGCCTCCTCGGCGCGGCCAGACCTCCTCGGCTTCGGTGACGCGCTTGTCAGCGGGGCCGAAAACTACCCGAACCGTCGCTGGCGCGAAAATCTCGCGGCGCCCGATGCCCTGCAACGGTACGTGGCCGAGTGGTCGCCCGGGTTCGGTGCTGCCCTGCTCCGCGAGATGACGCCGCAGATTCGCGAGAAGGTTGAGTCGCCGTATGAAAGCCTCCTGCGCTTCGTGCTCCACGACTCCGGATATCCGGAACTCACCGTTCAGCACTCTCTGCGTGTCCGAGGGAAGGAAGTCGCGCGCCCTGATTGCGCTGATCTCGAGGCCAAGATCGCCTATGACTTCGAGGGGCTCGGGCATCTGGTGAGTCCGAAGCAGTGGAGACGCGACATCCAGCGCGTTCGCCAGATCACCAATCTGGGCTGGCATTCCGAGCGGCTCACCGTCTCAGACCTCTGGCCGGATCCCAGCGCATTCGTTGCGCACGCGCACGCCCTGCGAGAGCGGCGTCTACGTCTGCTCGGCAAGCTGTGACGCCGAGCACCCCCTTGCTGACTTGCGTGCTGAGTCCCGCGGCCCGAAGCCCGCAGCACAGACCTGGGGCTCGCGCACGATCCCGGCCCCGCGGAGGTGCAGAACCCCCAGGTCTGCACCCGCGCCAGCCACAGACCTCGGGCTCACGCACGCTCCCAGCCCAGCGCAGGTACCTATCCCCCAGGTCTGCACCCGCGCCAGCCACAGACCAGGGGCTCGCGCATGCGTGACGCGCGCGGCGCATGCAGAACCCCCAGGTCTGCACCCGCGCCAGCCACAGACCTCGGGGCTCACGCACACTCCCAGCCCAGCGGAGGTGCAGAACCCCCAGGTCTGCCCACGCCAGCCACAGACCTCGGGCTCACGCACGCTCCCAGCCCAGCGCAGGTACCTATCCCCCAGGTCTGCACCCGCGCCAGCCACAGACCAGGGGCTCGCGCATGCGTGACGCGCGCGGCGCATGCAGAACCCCCAGGTCTGCGCGCGGGGAAGGGCAGGGGTGCGGCTCAGTCGTCCGCTTGCGCGGTTGCCGTCGCCACAATGCGGGACGCCATGGTCGCGAAGATGAACCCGTGGAAGGGGAACACGGCTGCCCAGTACAGGCGGCCGAGCAGACCCTGCGGGAAGTACACGGCGCGCTGCTCGTAGCGGGAGCGGATGCGCTCCCCGTCCTTCACCTCATCGCCGCGCGCATCCGACTCGCCGTCTCCGTCGCCGACCGGCAAGGCCCGCATCTCGAGCCACGCGAGCCCGGGCACGCGCATCTCCGCCCGCAGCCTCAGGAGCGAGCCATGCTCGCCGCCGCGCTCGATGGTCTCGACGCGCCAGAAGTCGAGTGCGTCGCCGACTGCGAGCCGGTCCGGGTTGGTGCGGCCGCGACGCAGCCCCACCCCGCCGACGAGCTTGTCCATGACGCCGCGGGCCCCCCAGAGCAGCTTCGACGAGTACCAGCCGTTGTCGCCGCCGATGCCCTCGATGACGCGGAACAGCTGCTCGGGTGAGACCGTGCTCTCCTTCGACTGCTCATCGGTGAAGACGGTCTGCCCCGCCCAGTCCGGGTCGGCGGGCAGGGGGTCGCTTGGCGCGCTGTGCACGTTCGCGTCGCGCCAGCTCGTCTCCGTGGCTCGCTGCTTCTCCCGACCCAGGGCCAGCTCAACGGCCCGCAGGTAGGTCGTGAGGCCGCCCTCGGGCGGCGGGATGAGCGCATCCACGTCGCGGTTCTTGACGACGCACTCGTTCTGCAGCGACTCGACGAGGGGCCGGGCGATGGACTTTGGGATCGGGGTCACGAGGTTCACCCAGCGAGACGCGAGGCCGGGCGTGAAGACGGGCAGCGAGGCGATGGCCCGCTGGCGCAGACCGGCCTTCACGGCGTACCCGTTCATCATCTGCCCGTACCTGAGCACGTCGGGGCCGCCGATGTCGAGCGCCCGGTTCTCGTCTCCCTCGATGCGGGCGGCGCCCAGCAGGTAGTGGAGGACATCACGGACGGCGATGGGCTGGATGTGGTTGCGCACCCACTGCGGGGCAGGCATGTACGGCAGCACCTCCGTGAGGTGCCGCACCATCTCGAAGGATGCGGAGCCGGAGCCGATGACGATGCCGGCCTGGAGGACGATGGTCGGGACGGGCGACCTCAGGAAGACCTCGCCGACCTCCTTGCGGGAGCGGAGGTGCTTCGAGAGCTTC
Organism: Pseudoclavibacter sp. 8L; assembly: GCF_902506465.1. Lineage (NCBI taxonomy): Bacteria > Bacillati > Actinomycetota > Actinomycetes > Micrococcales > Microbacteriaceae > Pseudoclavibacter > Pseudoclavibacter sp. 8L. The sequence continues at coordinate 2,929 of NZ_LR733212.1, forward strand.
GCGTCGTCGGGGTGCAGGCCGCCCAGGTAGACGATGCGGGAGACGCCGGCCTTCGCGGCTTGCTCCGCCACATTCTCGGCGAGCTGCAGGTCGGTGCGTTCGAAGTCGGACCCGGATCCCATGGCGTGGACCAGGTAGTAGACGACGTCAATGTCCTGCATGGCTTCGCCGACGGCCTTCGGGTCGTCCGCGTCGCCCACGACCACGTCGACCTCGTCTCCCCAGTCGTACGCGGAGACGCGGCCGGCGTTGCGGGCCAGCACCCGCACCCGGTAGCCGGCGGTGAGGAGCCTCGGCACGAGGCGGCCTCCCAGGTAGCCCGTCGATCCGAAGACGAGCACTCTCGGCGCTGAGCCGTCCCCTCGAGGAACGGCCTTGAGCGCTGGCTCGTTGCCCGTCGGGGCTGGCGTCGCGGGCGTGCTGCTGTTGGCCGGAGTGACTCGGGCAGCGAAGTCGCTGTCAGCAGAAGACGGCGCACTGTCCTTCGCGGACTCGCTGGCCTGGGCGTTTGGGGGCGTGCCTGGTGATGCCATGCTCGCGAGGCTATTGCCCCTGTCTGATCGCAAGATGATGGGTTGACAAAGCGGCACGACAGAGCCCCCGAGGGATGTGCCGCTCGGGGGCTCTGAGGTCGATCTTCGTCGTTCTTCTCGGCGGTGCGCTCTAGCTCTGCACGACCGCGACCGGGTCGGTCGTCGGCAGGCCCGTTGCGGAGCCGCCCTTCGACTCGACCGTGAGGCCGACGGCCATGCCTGGCGCGAATGTTCCGTCGAGCACCTTCACGGCTGGGGCACCGTCGGCCATGGTCAGGACTCCGGCAGGTGCGGGTCCTTCCCCGTCGATGTACCAGAGCTCGTAGTCGTTCTCCTCGGGCAGCTGGGCCATGCCATCCGCGATGACCGCGGATTTGCCGAGCTCCTGCGACCAGTAGACCGTGACGGTTCCGCCGCCGGCCGCCTCGGTGCGAGCACTGTCGACGTCGGGGGCGGCGAGGATGAGCGCCACGTCGCCGTCGGCGAGGGGCTGCTCCTGCGAGTCCTGCCCGAACCCGCCGAAGGCGAGGCCTCCGCCGAGGAACAGGCCGACGGCGAGGACAACCGCGGCAGTCGCGGCGAACATGGCCTGGGCGCTGCTGCGGAACCAGCGTCCGCGGGCTCGTGTCTCCACAGGCCCGAAGTCGTCGTCTCCGGTCGAGGTGGTCGAGGCTCCACCGCCGACGGCGACAGGACGTCGTTCGTCGTCGGAGTCGCGCTCGTCGGCGTCTGTCTCGGGCTCCGGTGCGAGAGACAGCCTGGGCCGCCCCTCCCCCTCGGCGTCCCGCGGGGCAGCACCAGCAGGTGCAGACGGCGTGCCGACGTCGGAAGCTCCCGCGGGTGCCGCGGACTCCTTCTCTCCGCCGACCGGGTTCTGCTGCGGGAAGCTGTCGAGCTTCGCGAACAGCGAGCCCTTCATGGATGCAGGAGGAGTCACCGGGGAGACTGCGAGCGCAAGCTGCGCTGCGGCTTCCTGGTAGCTCTCGAACTCCTCCGAGAGCTCGCCGTCTTCCAGCAGCTTGTTCAACAGCGCACGGTCTGCGGCATCGTCGAAGTCGTTGGCGGAGAGCGCCTCTGCAGCAAGCAGCTGCTCGAGCTCCTCACGTTCCTGTTCGTAACTCATGACACCACCCCCAACTCGCGACGCAACCGATTCATTCCGTCTCTGATCCTTGTCTTCACCGTGCCGAGAGGCACCTCGAGCCGTTCCGCGATCTCACTCTGGGTGAGACCCCCGTAGTAGGCCAGGGTGACCGCCTCTCGCTGCTGATCGCTGAGCGCGCTGAGTGCCTTCTGGGCCCTCTTGTGCTCGATGCTGATCTCAGCCGACTCGGCGACGTCGTCGCGTTCCCCTTCGAAGTCCCGCGCCCCGATCTTCAGGTCACGGTCCTTCGATGCCTGGGATGCGCGCACCCGGTCGATGGCTCTGCGGTGCGCGACAGTCAGCATCCACGTGGTCGCCTTGCCCTTGCTCGGCGAATACGATGCGGCGGTCTGCCAGATCTCGAGCAGCACCTCTTGGGCGACCTCTTCGGACTGCGCCTGGTCGACAAGCACTCGCCTGATGAGTCCGAGCACACGCGGTGCCATGAGGTCGTAGAGGGTCGAGAAGGCTTCCTTGCTTCCTGTAGCGGTGCGCACGAGAAGGTCCTCTATCTCTCCGATGGCTTCGCTCACAAGCTCAGCTTGCCATCTCGCGAAGGTTTCGCGAAGTCGGTTGACTTCGTGTTGGGTTCCTGGGAAGTGCGATGCTGGGACGTTCGGCCTGGCCTCAACCGAAGGTGAATGAGTAAGCATCCACGCCACCCCCCAGCGTCACGGTCAGTTCTCCCTGCTTGCTCTGGTCCCCTTCGAAGAGGAGGTAGGAGCCCGGGTTGCCCTCGACTTGGATCTCTCGGGGGCCGGTGCCGTCGTCGACGGTCACGGTTCCGGAGCCGCCGAGCACCATTCGGATGGTCGAGGCGGTGTAGGAGAGCTTGATCTTTCCTTCGTCGTCGCTTCGGATGCCCTGCGAGTCGAGGTTGAAGTCACCCTCGAGCGCGAAGGTGTCCTGTTGCTGCTGCGCGGGGAACGTGAAGCTGCGGTCACCCTGGCCGTACTCGCCTTCACCTGCGTAGTTGACGACCTTCGTCGGCATCAGGTAGGTCTCTGGCGTCGTGCTTCCGAGTTCCGGCGTGGTGTCCGAGGTGTCGGTCTCGCCTGGGAGCTGCACGTCCGGGTTCGCTTCCTTGAGGAGGTCGCGGATCTGGGCCTCGGTCTCGGCGTATCCGCCTTCACCGAAGTGGATGGCGCGGACGGTTCCCGTTGCGTCGATCAGGTAGTGGGCTGGCCAGTACCGGTTGCGGTAGTTGGTCCAGGTGCCCAGGTTGTTGTCGAGGGCGACGGGGTACTCGATGCCGAACTCGTCGATCGCGTTCGCGACGTTCGAGGCTTCCTTCTCGAAGGCGTACTCGGGAGAGTGGACGCCGATCACCTGGAGGCCGGAGTCCTTGTAGGCCTGATCCCATGCGGTGACGTGCGGGATGGAGCGGATGCAGTTGATGCAGGAGTATGCCCAGAAGTCGATGAGGACGACCTTGCCCTCAGCGGCCTGTGCAGCGAGCTGCACCTCTTCGCCGTCAGGGGTGTTCATCCACTCCTGAATGTCCAGGATGTCTGGGGCCGGGCCGCAGTCTCCGAGCTCCGGGTCGCCGGGGGTGCAGTTGGTGAGCTGCTCGTTCTGGTCGTTGACCAGGCCACCGAAGGCGAGTGCCTCCTCGACCTGCTCGTTCGAGTTGAACTGCTCCTGGAGGCCGGCCGTGTAGTCCGGCACAAGGCGCTGGAGCAGCTGCGGGAGGTTGAAGACGAGTCCGATCGCGAGGGCGATCATGACAACACCGGCGGTGATGCGGATGCCACGCTGGTGCTTGCGGAACGACTTGACTCGCTCGCCGACGCGACGTCCGGCGAGGGCGAAGATGAGAAGCGGGATCGCGGCGCCGATGCCGAACGTCACCGTGAGGATGACGGTCTCGATTCCGATCTGACCAGTCGAGCCGGCAACCGTGATGGCTGCGAGCACGGGGCCGGCGCACGGCACGTAGACGGCGCCGAGCGCGATGCCGAGGAGGAAGCCGCCGCGGTCGGTGTTGACCTGCTTCTGCGGGATCCAGGAGAACGGCTTCTCGAGGAGGTGCTCGAACTTCGGCACGATGAGGCCGACGCCGATGAGGACAAGCACGATGATGCCTGCCCAACGCAGCACGTCCTGGGGGAGCCCGAGGAGGCTGAGGAGCAGCGAGCCGAGCAGCGTGAAGACGCTGAAGCTCGTAACGAGGCCCAGGATGACGAGGTACGGCCGGGCGGATGCGCGCCGCTTCGTCGTGCGCTCGCTCTTGACTTTCGTCTTGAGCGCGCCCTCGTCAGGCCCTTCGGCCCCGGGATCCTGGGCCTCGGCCTGCATCTCCTCGTCGCTGCGTGCACCCTGCACGCCGCCCGAGAAGAAGATGACGGGTAACACGGGAAGGATGCACGGGGAGATTCCCGTGATGAGGCCTCCGAGGAAGCCTATGAGTCCTAGCGAGATCATGTTGCGCTCCCTGAAGCATGGTTGTCAGGCGGACGTTCATGCCTGTGCACTGCATTCGGAGCCGTGTGCCTATCGGTTTGTCGTTTCCGCGTATTCGATGGGCTCGGTTCGTGCTCTCCGCCGGAACACGGCGCGAGAGCACTGTGGGGAAGGAACCGGATGACGCTCCTTCCCGGCCAGGCGTTCGTCGAGTGGGCGGGGACACACGCCTATATAAGGGCGCCGCGCTCAGGTCTCCGGGTCGGTGCCGCGCTCAGCGCCAGTCCCGCCAGCCCCGCAGCCGGGCAGCTCCACGGCCGCCATGAGCGCTGCCAGCTGAAACCGCGCACCGAGTTGGGGTGCGAGATCCGCGGAATGACGGGCATGTGGGGGCCGCCGAAGTTTTATTCCGAACTTTTCCAATCCGCTTCAGGAGGGCCTCCGAATGCCTTTGTGAACCGCAACGGATGCGGCTCCGGCCCCCCGGCCGAGAAATGAGGAGTGAAGTTATGCGCACTATCACCAGGAAGGGCTCACTCGCCCTCCTCTCGCTGGCGGCCATCTCGACCTTCGGCCTGGCAGCCTGCTCGAACTCGGCCCCCATGGCTGAGACCGACGCCTCCACGGAAGCCTCCCCCATGGAGACTGCAATGGAGACGCCTATGGAAACCACCATGGAGACGATGGACCCAGCAGCCAACCTCGTCGGATCCGGCTGCGCCGACTACGCAGCTCAGGTTCCGGACGGTGCAGGCTCCGTCCAGGGCATGTCCCAGGACCCGGTCGCGGTTGCGGCTTCCAACAACCCGCTGCTCACGCAGCTCACGGCAGCTGTCTCCGGCCAGCTCAACCCCGATGTTGACCTCGTCTCGACGCTGAACGGCGGAGAGTTCACGGTCTTCGCACCGGTCGATGAGGCCTTCGGCAAGATCGATGCGGGAACGATCGACACGCTCAAGACCGACGCCGACCTCCTCTCGGGGATCCTCACCTACCACGTGGTTGAGGGACAGATCCTTCCTGACGAGATCGCTGGCGACCACAAGACCGTCCAGGGCGAGAACGTCACCGTCACCGGTGAGGGCGACAACCTCATGGTCGGCGACGCCAAGGTCATCTGCGGTGGAGTCCAGACCGCCAACGCAACCGTCTACCTGATCGACTCGGTGCTCATGCCGCCGTCGATGATGTAAGACAAACGCATCTAGCACGACAAACAGATATGGCCCCGGATCTTGCATCCGGGGCCTTTATCTGATTCCTTTTCGCTCAATCATCGCGTAATGCACGAATATCACAGCGAGGGCACGGATTTCCGTGGATTCCCACACAGGATTTCCTTATATGGATATCCGGGGGTCACAATGGGTTGTCCGGTTAAAGACGCGGCTGTGCCAACTGAGTGCCACAAGCGCCACAGGGGAAGCCATCGTCCGACACCGGCGACTACAGTCAACATCGAACTCTGGAGCTCTCATGGGATTCCTCGCATTCCTTCTTCTCGGACTCATCGCCGGGGCCATCGCGAAGCTCATCCTGCCCGGCAAGCAGGCTGGCGGCTGGATCGCTACCCTCATCCTCGGCGTCGTCGGCGCACTGCTCGGCGGCTGGATCGGCGGCATGCTCTTCGGTGAGGGCGTTGACGCGTTCTTCTCGCTGAGCAGCTGGCTCCTGGCCATCGGTGGCTCGCTCATCGTCCTCGTCATCTGGGGATTCATCACGAGCCGCAGCAGCAGGAACAAGGCGTAAGACGCGCACGCACGATCAAGACCTCGGGCCCCGGCATCTTTGCCGGGGCCCGTTGTCGTCTCCGAGACGGTTCGCGGAGCGAATGTCCCTCCCACCTCCCAGTACCGGGGGATCTCGACCAAGACCCGTGGCCATCTGGGACTCCGGAGGGGGCGGCTGAGCTCGCGGACGAGTTCGTAGTGCTCATCTCACGCGCGGGGTCCATCGCGAGCAGGCAGGGGCGCGCTCGACGACCCTCAATCCGCTCGACGCGACCTTCGTGCTGAACTCGGCGGCCGCATCCTCACTGCCTACTGCGATTCGCTGCTCGCCGGCTCAGACGCCCACCCACGGGACGAGGCGACACTCGTGCGCATCGCAGCCGTGCTGATCCTCGGAGACCACCACGGCGACCTGGACCACGAACAGGGACCAGGGTTGCGCTTCCTCCCGCTTGAGCTTCCCGCTCGCGGCGCGGGCCCTTCGTGTGGTTCGCTCGAGGCATGACCTCCAGTGCGAGCAGCAGCAGTGACCAGCGGCCGAGTCACGACGATCAAGCACCTGCTGACCAGCGACGCTCGGCACGCGCCGAGGCTCGCTGGCGGATGCTGACACGTTGGGAGCACTACACGTCACTGCCGATGTTCGTGGTCGCGGTCGCGTTCTTCACGGCGTCGTCGCTCTTGCTCATCGACGTGCAGCTGAGCGCGAATGCGCAGAGCCAGCTCGCGAGCGTCGTCTCGATCAGTTGGACCCTCTTCATCGTCGAGTTCCTGATCCGCCTCGTGATCAGTCCGGTGAAGGTCACGTTCGTGCGCTCGCGATGGTTCGACCTGCTCTCGCTGTTCGTTGTCGTGTTGCGGCCATTCCTCATCGTCACGTACCTGTGGCGCCTGCCGTTCTTCCGCCGCGGTGGCGCTCGCGCGAAGCGCACCCGCAATGTTCTCGCGGTGTCGATCGCGTCGCTCCTGTACGTATACACGGCGTCGCTCGGCGTGTACCTCGTCGAGCACAAGACGCCAGGCGCGTCGATCGTGAGCATGGGGGATGCGCTGTGGTGGGGGTTCACGACGATCACGACGGTCGGCTACGGCGACTTCACGCCTGTGACGCTCGCCGGCCGCGCCCTGGCGGTCTCGCTCATGGTGTCCGGTGTGCTCATCGTCGGGTTCGTGAGCGCGACGATCATGTCGGCGATCCGTGAGGACGCGCAGACCATCGCGGCGAAGCTCACGACGAAGGCGCCCGGCGTCGAGGCCGGCGGCTCCCACCCTGAGCAGGCTGCGCGCTGACCAGTCGCTGCGCGCTCCCGTCCGTCCGGGCGTGGGGGCGATCGTCTCTCGTAGGGCCGCCGGGCGTCGGGTGTTTTTGGGCAACAAAAAAGCCGGGGTTGGTCATCGAGGAGCATCTCTGCTCACTCAACAACCAACCCCGGCTTATGAAGAAGTCCGGCGGTGACCTACTCTCCCACAGGGTCCCCCCTGC
>NZ_LR733209.1:0-31313 GCF_902506465.1 Pseudoclavibacter sp. 8L
TTGCAGAAGTCGCTGAGGTTCCAGGTGGCGGTTTTGCCGCCGTATTGGTGGTCGATGGTGTGGTCGAGTTCGCAGTTCGTGGCGGGTTGGCGGCAGCCGATGAAGCGGCAGTGGATGTCGCGGGCTTTCAGGAACGCGCGCATGGCTGCGGTGGGGGTGTAGGTGTCGACGGCTTGGATTGCTCCGGTGATGGGGTGGGTGAGGAGGCGGATGAAGGCGGGTGCGGTCGCGGCGAGGTGTTTCGCGTCTTCGATGGGCATGGGGGACATGCCCTCGAGCAGCGCCGGGGCTCGTGCTGGCCGGGCCGGGTCGGGGAAGAGTGTCGTGATGGGGATGCTGACGTGGGCGGTGGCCTGGATGCCGTTCGCTGCGCTCGAGATGGTGGGGTCGCTGGTGAGGAGCAGGTCCGCGACGACGTCGGACATGACCTGGTCGAGGGTGCGCTCATCCGGCGCAACCACGTCTGCCGGCTCGCCCGGCTCGCCCGTCTGACCGGTTTCGCCGGCCAGGCCGGTCTGATTGGTGCCCGGCTTTGGGCGGGCCTTGATGATGGCTTTGCTCTGCTTGCGTGCGCGGTCGCGGATGGCGTGCGCGAGGAAGGAGCTCATGAGCACTCGCAGGATGCTCATGCCGTCGCCGAGGTCCTCGACGCTCACGCGGCGCCGTTTCTTCGCGCGTTCGTGGCGTTGATCGATGGACTCCCCGGTGAGCTCTTCCGCGACGCGCTCGGCCGCTTTCTGCAGCGCTGCCGGCGGGAGGGGCTCTCGGCGCACGCGCTCCAGCATGACCTGGACGAACTCGCCCCGCCTGTGGGTCTGCTCGGCCGGGTCGTCGTGGTTGATCTTCAGGCCGGTCTCGACGAGCTTGTGCACCTGAGCGGGCGTCGCAGCATTGCTCTCGAGCGCGAGGGCGAGGGCCGGGAACTCGCGCAGCGTCACCGATGCTGACGCGAGGTGTCCCTGGGCGGTGCCGGCGGCGAGCTTCACGAGCAGGCCGACCTCGTTCGAGATCGATCGCACGTGCATGGCCGACTCCGCGCATCCCTCAGCGACATCGAGGGCGTGCCCGAAGTCGTACGCGGCCGCGTGTGCTCGCAGTTGCAGGGCGGCACCGGCCGCGAGCATCGCCGCGGCCGCTTCCTCCATCGCGAGGATCTCCGACCGGCGAGCCGCGACAGAGGCAGGGTCCGAAGGGTCAAACCCCGGATCAGCCACGTCGTTGCTGCGGTGCTGTTGCATGGACCCAAGCCTACCGGACCGGTCCGATTCTTGGGAGGGTCGTGCATAACTTTTTCAGGCCCCCGAAGTTACATGCGGGCGTTCACGGGAGATATCCCCAGAAATGGCAGGCACTCAGGTTGGTCGATATTCGTATTTGTGTACGATTAGCCGCCCCGCAGTCCCGTGAAACATGGTTCACAAAATTCTAGCGAGGCGGAAGCTGGTCCCGAAGGAAGTGCCCACGAAGACCCCGCGACCCGCCGACGCCCCGACCCGCGCCATCACGGGCTCGCGCGCCCACCTCGCGCGCCCACCTCGCGCGCCCACCTCCGTGCCTACTCCCGTGCCGGTTCAGCCAGCAGCTCTCGGAGCGCGGTCAGCATTCGCTGGGCCGCGAGGCGTCCGTCGTGCAGGTCGATCGCGTGGTGGGCAGCCATGCACGCGCCATTCAGCCTGCCCTCGTCGACGCCTGCGGGCAGGCTGATCTCCCAGTCGACGCCGAAAGGCTGCTCGGGAACACCTGCGTGGGCGAGGTATTCGGTGGTCATCTCGTGGATGGTCGCGCGGATCTCTTCCGTGGCGGGCTCCAATGGGTGGCCGTCTGGGCTGTGCGTCGGGTATGTCGCGGGCCGCTGACGCACGTACTCCGGGGGCAGCCAGGTAGGCGTTGAGTGCCGTCCACCCGTTCGGGTGCGAGGCGCACGCGCGTTCCGACTCGGTGCGCTCCGTCGGGAAATCGCTCCAGGTTCAGTTCGAGAGCTCGGGCTCGGCGGGCTGGGAGGCCTCGTCGGCGAGGAGTGACTCCGAGAGCTCCCAGAGCCTGCGAGCGGCATCAGGGTCGATGGCATGCGGGACGACGCCGTGCACGCCGTCGGTGACCTCCTCGACGAGCTGCGCCGGGTGGCAATCCTCGTAGTAGGCCGGCGTGCCGGGCCCGAGCTCGGCGCGGGTTGCGACGTACACGGACGTCGCGGCGCCCTGCTCGGGTGTCTTGGTCGGGAAGCGTCGCTTCATGTCGGCGAGCACCTCGGGGTCCCAGTGTCGCTGCAAGTTCGTCCAGATCCCGCCGGGCATGACCGCCGCGGCCGTGACGCCGCGGTCGGCCCAGCGACGTGTCGCCTCGAGCGCGAAGAGCACGTTCGCGGTCTTCGACTGCCCGTATGCGAGTCCGGAGTCGTAGTCGTCCCTGACGAAGAAGGGGTCGTCGAAGCGGATGCCGCTGGAGGCGTGCCCGCTCGAGCTCACGACCACGACGCGCGCGTTCCCCGCCTCGGTGAGGGCAGGCAGCAGCGCCTTCGCGAGCGCGAAGTGCCCGAGATGGTTGACGGCGAACTGCAGCTCCCAGCCGCCCGGGGTTCTGAGCTCCGGGGTGTGCATGATGCCCGCGTTGTTCACGAGCAGGTGCAGGGGCCCGGTCCAGGCCTGGGCGAGCCTCTGCACGGTCGCGAGATCGGCGAGGTCCAGGTGCTCGACGCGCACGTCCGGGTTGCCGGTGGATGCGCGAATGTCGGTCGCGGTGCGCTCGCCAGCGTCGAGGTCGCGGACGGCGAGCGTCACCGCCGCACCCGCCGAGGCGAGCGCGCGGGCCGTCTCGACGCCGATGCCGGAGCTCGCTCCCGTCACGAGCGCGGTCCTGCCGGTCAGGTCGGTGCCCTCGACGACGTCGAGGGCCGTCGAGCTCGCACCGAACTGGGGCGTGCCGAACGCGGGTGTCGTCTGGGGTGTCATGACTCGTTCCTATCAGCGCGCCGTGACGAGACCCTGACCGTTTCCGAGCGGTGCCGTCAGCCGTCAGCCGTCAGCCGTCAGCCGTGTGCCGTCGCCGTCGCCGTCAGCCCGTCGCCGTCAGCCCGTCACCGTCAGTCGCCGTCCGGGGCCGTCAGCCCCCGGGCCGCGCCTGCCACGGTCAGCCGTCGGCGCGCGGAACGGCGACGACGCGGACGCTCCCACCCGGGACGGCGTCGCCGGAGCTCACTGCCCTGTCGGCGAGGAGGTCGTGCCCGACGATGCCCGCCCCTGCATCCAGCGCCCCGTGGTTGATCTGGAACACATAGTCGGTGCCGTCACCGTGGCGCACGACGGTCTCGAGGTCGCTGATCGGTGAGTAGGTGGAGTCGGCGCTGTCGAGCACGGCCGTGACGAACCCGTCGAGGTCCGCGCCGTCGAGCGCGGTGGCGAGGTACCAGGCGGTGCCCTCGCCGAAGCCGTTCCGTGTGATCGCCGGTCGGCCAGTACCGGGCCCGTCGGCGAAGTCGGTGACGCTGTACGCGCCCTGGAGCTCGATGTCGTCGCTCCAGACACGGCCTATCGATCCGTCGGCGAGCGTCGTCCGCTCCCCGGCGCGCAAGGGGAGGAACTCCTCGATGACAAGTCCGAGCACGTCGCGCAGCTGCCCCGGGTAGGGGCCGGTCGGCACGTCGTCGTTGCTCGAGACGATGCCGGAGAAGTAGGAGAAGGCGAGCGTGCCGCCTCCTGAGGCGTAGTCGCGGAGGTTGGCGGCGGCGTCGTCCTCGATGAGGTACAGGGACGGGGCGAACACGACGTCGTAACCGGTGAGGTCGTCGGCGGGGTGGACGAAGTCGACCGTCACGCCGCGGCGCCAGAGCGTCGAGTAGAACGCTTCGACCCGTTCCCGGTGGTCGAGGTCCACGGACGGCCGCCAGTCGAGGTCCTGCGCCCAGAAGGAGGTCCAGTCCCAGGCGATCGCGACCCGGGCATGCACTCGCGACCCGAGGATCGGGGCGAGGGCGGCCAGGTCAGTTCCGAGTGCGACTGACTCGCGCCACTTCCGCGATGCCTCGCCGGCCTGGGGGATGAGGGCGGAGTGGAACTTCTCAGCGCCCTTCTGTCCTGCCCGCACCTGGAAGAAGAGCACCGCGTCGGCGCCACGGGCCGCGTGTGCGAGGCTGTTGCGCCGCATCTCGCCCGGGCGCTTGGCGATGTTGCGGGGCTGCCAGTTCACGGCGGAGGTCGAGTGCTCCATGAGGATCCACGGCTTGCCTCTGGCGAGCGAGCGTGTCAGGTCGGCGGCGCGTGAGAGCTGGATGTGGTTGTCGTCCTGCTCGGCGGTGAGGTAGTGGTCGTTGGCGACGATGTCGACCTCGTCGGCCCACTGCCACAGGTCGACGCTCGGGCAGATGCCTGCCATGAAGTTCGTGGTGATCGGCTGCGGGGCATGCTCGCGGATCGTGTCGCGTTCGGCCTTGAAGCACTCGAGGAGCGCCGCCGAGCTGAAGCGATGGAAGTCGAGGCGGTGGGCGGGGTTGCTCGCCGTGCCCGAGGTGCGTGGGGCGTCGATCTCGACCCAGGAGCCGTAGCGCTGTCCCCAGAAGTTCGTGCCCCAGGCCGCGTTGAGGGTGTCGAGTGTGGCGTAGCGGTCCTGAAGCCAGGCGCGGAACGCGGTGACGGAGGCGTCGTCGTAGCTCTCCGTGATCGGGGCGCCGTACTCGTTGTGGACGTGCCAGAGCACGACTGCCGGGTGCTGCGCGTAGCGTTCTGCGAGCTTCGCTGCGATGGCCGTCGCCGCGAGGCGGTACTCCGGGGAGCTTGGGCTGACGATGCCGCGCGAGCCGAAGGCCAGGGGGATGCCGTCGCGAGTGACGGCCCTCGTGTGCGGGTACTTCCGGTAGAACCAGGCGGGCGGGGAGGCGGTCGGTGTCGCGAGGTCGACGTCGATGCCAGCGGCGTGGAGCAGTCCGATGATGTCGTCGAGCACCGTGAAGTCGTAGATGCCCTCTTCTGGCTCGATGAGGGCCCACGAGAAGATGCCGATGCTGACGAGGTTGATGCCGGCGTCGCGCATGAGGCGGATGTCCTCGTCCCACACTTCACGAGGCCACTGCTCGGGGTTGTAGTCGCCGCCGAAGCGGATCTTCTTGGGGCCGGGCATCCACGTCGATGTGTTCACCCGAAAGAGCTTACGTCATCGTAAATGTGGCGCGCCATTGACTTACGAAAGTGAAAGTGGCTGAATCGGTGCATGACCGACGAATCGCGCCCCGCATACGAGGCCGCCCCCGACCGGTATGAGCGGATGCGCTACAGCCGTTCCGGGAGGAGCGGGCTGAAGCTCCCAGAGCTCTCCCTCGGCCTCTGGCACAACTTCGGGCGGGAGCGGCCCCTCGAGACTCAGCGGGCGATCCTGCACCGGGCGTTCGACCTCGGCATCACCCATTTCGATCTGGCGAACAACTACGGCCCGCCACCCGGCTCGGCCGAGGAGAACTTCGGGCGGATCTTCGCGCAGGACCTCGCCGCCCACCGCGACGAGATCCTCGTCTCCTCCAAGGCGGGCTACGCCATGTGGTCGGGGCCATACGGAGAGTGGGGGTCGCGCAAGAGCGTGCTCGCCTCGCTCGACCAGTCGCTCGGTCGCCTGGGCCTCGACTACGTCGACATCTTCTACTCGCACCGCTTCGACCCGGAGACGCCGCTCGAGGAGACGATGGGGGCACTCGCGACGGCGGTCGACTCCGGGCGGGCCCTCTACGTCGGCGTCTCGAACTACGACCCAGCGCAGACCCGTGAGGCGGCGCGCATCCTCGCGGGACACGGCATCCCGCTCACCATCCACCAGCCCAGGTACTCGATGTTCGACCGCCACATCGAGCGGGGCCTGCTGCCGGTGCTGGATGAGGTCGGGGCCGGCGGGATCGTGTTCTCGCCGCTCGCGCAGGGGCTCCTCACCGACCGCTACCTCGGCGGTGACGTGCCGGAGACCTCGCGGGCCGCGACGTCCAGGTTCCTGTCTGCCGATGGAATCGACGCCGAGTACCTCGCCCGTGCCCGCGCGTTGAACGAGATCGCCGCGGAGCGAGGGCAGACGCTGGCGCAGCTCGCGCTGAGCTGGGTGCTCCGGCACCCGCAGGTGACGAGCGCGCTCATCGGCGCGTCGAGCGTCGGGCAGCTCGAGCAGAACGTGGCCGCGCTGGAGGCGCCGGCGCTGACCGAGGACGAGCTCGCCGCGATCGAGCCCTTCGCCGTGGATGGCTCCGTCTAGCGTCTGGCCGAACGCGGGGGCTCGCTTCAGCTGGCGTCGGCTGTCGTCCCGAAGAGCTCGCGCGCGAGTTTCGCGATGACACGGACCTTGGCGCTCGGCTTCACCTCGGAGAGGCGCACGAAGCAGACGTCGAGGGGCGCGACCCTCTCGGCGATCGGCACGGAGACGAGTTCGCCTCCGTCGTAGGTCTGCGGCATCTCCGGGCGGTGGTTGAGGATCGAGAACCCGTGCCCGCGCGCGACGAGCGAGCGAACCGTCTCGTAGCTCCTCGAGCTGTAGCGCACGGCGGGGTGCACGCCGGCGTCGGCCAGCATGCCGAGGAAGTAGTCGCGCGAGTGGGCGATGTCCAGGAGGATCAGGTCCTCCTCGGCGAGCTCCGCCAGCTTGATCCGCTTCCGCTGCGCGAGGTGATGATCGACGGGGAGGATGATGTGCGGCGGCGACGCGTAGAGGTGGTCGAACGTGAGGTCGTGCACCGCCCCGAAGTCGTAGGCGATCGCACCCTCAACCGAGCCGTTGAGGAGGAGCTCGACCGTGCCGTCGACATCGGCCTCGATGATCTCGATCTGCAGCTCGGGGTGCTCCTCCTTGACTCGGGAGATGAGTCTGGGGAGCACGAAGGGAGCCAGCGTGACGAAGCAGGCGAGGCGCAGGGTTCCGCGCACGGAGGTGTGATGACCGCGCACGTTGTCGGCGACCTCGTCGACCTGGGCGAGGAGCGGCTGCGCGTCGCGGAGCAGCTGCGTGCCCGCATCCGTCAGCGCGAGTCCCTTGCTGCGCTGGCGGATGAAGAGCTGCACGCCGAGCGACCGCTCGAGCTGGGCGATGGCCGTGGAGACGGCGGACTGCGCGACGTGCAGGTCGAGGGATGCCTCGGTCATCGACTGCTTGGTCGCGGCGGCGACGAAGTACTGCAGCTGAGTGAGGGTCATGTCGAAGCGGCTGGATCTGGCCATGCACGGATGGTATCTCGACTGATGATGTGAGCGACGCTGCAGTTCAAGAATTCTGATGCAGTTCTGCGGGGCCGAGAAGACCTCTTGCCCCCGAGTTTCCCGGGGGCGGCGCATCCACATCAAGAGATTCGATGGACTGCCTCGGCAACGCATATTTGCCGCCACTTCCGCGGTGGGGTTTGGTGGAGTCACTCGGGGCGGACGACGTGGCTGCCCAGCGATCAGGTGCTTCCGGCTTCGGCCGGGGTGTGGCTCGCGAGCGAGTTTCTTCGCCAGCATGGAGGTTCGTATGTCGTTCCAGGAGACGGAAGTGCTCGTCGTGGGTGCCGGCCAGGCCGGAGTCGCGATGAGCGAGCACCTGACGAGACGTGGGGTGCCGCACCTCGTGATCGAGCGGGAGCGTGTCGCCGAGCGGTGGCGGACGGGCCGCTGGGATTCGCTGGTCGCCAACGGGCCGGCCTGGCACGACCGGTTCCCGTCCATGGAGATCGAGGGCGTCGCGCCTGACGCCTTCGCGACCAAGGATCAGATGGCCGACTACTTCGAGCAGTACGCGGAGCGCTTCGGCGCCCCGGTCCGCTGCGGAGTGGAGGTTACCGAGGTGCGCAGGCGCGAGGGTGTTCCCGGCTTCCACGTGCAGACGAGCGAAGGCCAGATCGATGCGCGCTACGTCGTGGCCGCCACCGGGCCATTCCAGCGGCCCGTTTTTCCCGCGATCGTGCCGGCCGCGACCGGCATCGAGCAGCTCCACTCGAGCGCGTACCGCAACCCTGAGCAGCTTGCCGATGGCGCGGTCCTCGTGGTCGGCGCGGGTTCCTCCGGCGTGCAGATCGCCGATGAGCTGCGCCGCTCCGGCCGGGAGGTCTTCCTCTCCGTCGGCCCACACGACCGCCCGCCGCGTGCCTACCGGGATCGCGACTTCGTCTGGTGGCTCGGCGTGCTCGGCAAGTGGGAGTCCTCGGCGCCGCCTCGCGGGGCGGAGCACGTGACGATCGCCGTCAGCGGCGCGAGAGGCGGGCACACGGTCGACTTCCGTGCGCTCGCGGCGAGCGGCATCACGCTCGTCGGTCGCACGAACAGCTGCGAGGACGGGGTCATCAGCTTCGGGCCGGACCTGGCGAAGAACATCGCCGACGGCGACGCCAACTACCTGTCCGTCCTCGACGAGGCGGATGCCTTCATCGTGCGCAACGGGATGGACCTCCCGGAGGAGCCGGAAGCGCGCGTCTTCGGTCCCATCCCGGAGTGCGTCGAGCATCCGCTCGCGCAGCTCGACCTGGCTGAGGCTGGCATCACCTCGATCGTCTGGGCGACCGGCTTCGCGGTCGACTACAGCTGGCTGCCGGTCGAGGCCGTGGACGAGCGCGGTCGCCCCAAGCAGCAGCGTGGCGTCTCGACGGAACCCGGCATCTACTTCCTCGGCCTGCCGTGGCAGTCCCGGCGCGGCTCGAGCTTCATCTGGGGCGTCTGGCACGACGCGAGCTACGTCGCCGACCAGATCATGATCCAGCGCGGCTACGCCGACTACCGCACGGAACCGAGCACCAGCAGCACCCCCGTCCCCGCCTCGATCGGAGCTTCGCGATGACCACGCACACCCGCATCCGCCCCTTCAACACGAAGGTGACCTATCCCGAGCAGAACCTCGACAACGATCTCTGCCAGGCGGTCGTGGCCGGCGGCGTCGTCTATCTGCGCGGGCAGATCGGCCAGGACCTGGAGTCGCGCGAGTCCGTCGGGATCGGCGACGTCGAGGCCCAGGCGGAGAAGGCGATGGCGAACATCGCCATGCTGCTCGACGAGGCAGGCTCGTCGCTCGACGACATCGTGAAGGTGATCGTGTACATCATCGACCCGCGCTACCGGGAGCCGGTCTATCGCGTCATGGGGCGGTGGCTGAAAGGCGTGCATCCCGTGTCGACCGGCATTGTGGTGAGCGCCCTCGCGCGCCCCGAGTGGCTCGTCGAGATCGATGCGACGGCCGTCATCAGCACGCCGGCGGACGGGGACGCCCAGTGACGTTCTCCATCGTGGCCCGAGACGAGACGGGAGCCCTTGGGTCCGCGATCTGCTCGTCGTCGCCCGCCGTGGCCGCGCGATGCGCGCACCTCGCCGATGGCGTCGGTGCCGTCAACTCGCAGAACGTGACCGACCCGAGGCTCGGACCGATCCTGCTCGAGGCGCTGCGCACAGGCGCGTCGGCTCGGGAGGCGCTCGACACCGTCACCGCGCAGACGGAGCACATCGAGTACCGGCAGCTGCTGGTCGTGGATGCGGCTGGCGGGTCGGCCGTCTACTCGGGAGGCCGGGCGCTCGGCATCTTCGGCGACAGCCAGGGCCAGGGGGTCGCCGCGGGCGGAAACATGCTCGCAGCGGCCACGATTCCGGACCTCATGGTGGCCGCCTTCGGCAGCGCCGAGGGCGAGCTGGAGGAACGGCTGATGGCTGCGCTGCGCGCGGCCATCGCAGCCGGCGGCGAGGCTGGGCCCGTGCACTCGGCGGGACTCTCGGTGGTTCGGGCCGCTGGCTGGCGGGTGACCGACCTTCGGGTCGACTGGACGGAGGCCGACCCCGTCGCCGAGCTTGCCGACCTCCTCGAGGTCTGGCTGCCGCAGCGCGACGACTACGTCTCCCGCGGCATCGACCCGACGGCGGCTCCTTCCTATGGGGTGCCCGGAGATGAGTGACCTCACGGTGGAGGAAGCCAAGCGCCGCGCCGACGAGCGCGTCTCGGAGGCGGCGCCGTCGCTCATCGCGCTCTCCGAGCGACTGCACGCCAACCCGGAGACCGCGTGGCAGGAGCACCAGGCTGCCGCGTGGGTCGCGACGGCGCTGGAGGATGCGGGTTTCGCGGTGCAGCGCGCCTACCTCGGCTTCGCGACGGCCATCCTCGCCGAGTACGGCACGGGGCCGCTCAAGATCGGCATCATGGCCGAGTACGACGCCCTCCCGGGACTCGGGCACGCGTGCGGCCACAACCTGATCGCGGCCTCCGCGGTCGGGGCGGGCCTCGCGCTCCTCCCGCTCGCCGAGGAGCTCGGCGTGACGGTGCGCGTCTACGGGACACCCGCGGAAGAAGGCGGCGGAGGAAAGATCGAGCTCATCGAGGCCGGTGCGTTCGCCGACCTCGACCTCGCGATCATGGTGCATCCTGCCCCCGTCGACGTCGCCGAGGCGAGGCCGTTCGCGGTCTCCCACAGCCACATCACCTACGACGGGGTCTCAGCGCACGCCGCCGCGTATCCGGACGAGGGCGTCAACGCGAACGACGCGTTCCTCATCGCGCAGCTCGCGCTCGGGCTGCTCCGACAGCAGCTGCCCGCCGACACGCGCGTGCACGGGATCCAGACGGTCGGCGGGTTCGCGCCGAACGCGATCCCCGAGCACACGGAGGGGCGCTGGTACGTGCGCGCCAACACGCTCGAGGAGCTGCACCGGCTCGAGGAGCGCGTGAACCGCTGCTTCGAGGCGGGGGCGCTGGCGAGCGGCAGCACGCTGCGCATCGAGCCGGAGAGCAAGCCATACGCGGAGTTCCGGACCGACGAGAAGGCGCTGGCGGCGTACACGGCCAACGCGATCGCCCGCGGGCGGGTCTTCGCCGACCCGTTGACTGCCGGCCGCATGAACCGCGCCTCCACCGACATGGGCAACGTCTCGCAGCTCGTACCCGCTATCCACCCGTACATCGGCGTCGACTCGCTGCCCTTCGCCAATCACCAGAAGGAGTTCGCAGCGGCCTGCGTCGGCCCTGCCGCCGAGCGTGCGCTCGTGGATGCGTCGGTGCTGATCGCCTGGACGGTCATCGATGTCGCATCCGCCACATCATCCGCGTCCCGCGCGGACGGTCTCGGCGAGGGCTGACGCCCTGCCTCGCTCATGAGCACCATGGTGAGGGGCATCCCGCGGACCGCGGGGCAACGACCGGGAGCCTCCTGGTTGGTGCACCACGCGGTGATGCTCGTCGCGATGATCCCGTGCCTCGTGAGTGCGCACGAGGCGATGCTGCACCTCGGGGGAGCGGTGCTGATCTACCTCCTCTGCATGGCGACCGCCCGTCGATGCCGGAGGGACGGCCGGCACCTGACTGCCCTCGTGGACGAGCTGGCCATGCTCGCGCTGCTCGTGGCCGGCTTCCTCGCGGGCCACGCCGGCGAGGCGACCATGGCGTCGTCGCACCACGGGGGCCAGGGGAGCGTGCAGCTCGCGCACCTCATCGCCGCCGCGACGGCGTTCGCCTGGCTGACGGCACGCGGGCTGCTGTGGCGAGACCTCGCCATGGGTCCGAGGCTCGGGCAGGTGTCGTTCGCCGTCAACGCGACGATGGTGGCCTGGATGCTCGTGGCGACGCTCGCCGGGTGAGCCTGCCTGCGACACGTCGGCATCGAAGATGCAGATGCAGTAGATCGAAATCGTGTGCTTGGTAGATGTGCCGACGTGGCGCAGTGTGGATGCACCACCGACAGCGATGTCGCTCGGCCACGCGCGGGTCGGCGACACCGCTGAGCATTCCAGAGCACGACCCGAGTGCCCCCGACGAATGGAGACGCAGATGGAAGAGCCCACCTCGATCGACTGGCACGCCCGCGCCCAGTCCCTCACGCCAGATGGGCGCCTCTTCATCGACGGCGTCCGCGCCCACGCGTCGGACGGCGCCGTGGTCTCCAGCATCAACCCCGCGACGGCCCAGGCGTTCGCCGCAGTCGCCGCCGGAACCACGCACGACACCGAGCGGGCCGTCGCGGCGGCCAGGGCATCGTTCGAGGCCGGCACGTGGAGCGGCCTCGCCGCCGCAGACCGGGGCCTGATCATGCAGCGCTGGGCCGACCTCGTCGAGCTCCGCGCCGAAGAGTTCGCCCTCCTCGAGACCCTCGACATGGGCAAGCCGATCGGGCAGTCCATGACCGTGGATGTTCCCGGGTCCGTCGCGACCATACGCTGGTACGCGGAACTCGCCGACAAGCTCGGCGACGAGGTGCCCTCGACGCCCCCTGGATCGACCGCCGTCGTCTCGCGCGTGCCGCTCGGCGTCGTCGCCGCCATCACGCCGTGGAACTACCCCATGGAGATCGCCTGCTGGAAGATCGCGCCAGCCCTCGCGGTCGGCAACAGCGTCGTCCTGAAGCCGGCCTCAGAGTCGTCGCTGACCGCGCTCCTGCTCGCGGAACTCGCCGTCGAGGCAGGAGTGCCCGCCGGTGTCCTCAACGTCGTCACGGGCTCCGGCCGCGTCGTCGGCGAAGCCCTCGCACGGCACCGTGGCGTCGATGCCCTGACCTTCACCGGCTCCACTGCGGTCTCGAAGCGCCTGCTGGTGGCGTCCGGCGAGAGCAACATGAAGCGCCTCTCGCTCGAAGCCGGCGGCAAGAGCGCGAACCTCGTGTTCGCCGACGTCGAGACGGTCGAGCTCGCCGCCGAGAAGGCGGCCTTCGGCGCCTTCTACAACCAGGGCGAGGTGTGCTCGGCGAACTCCCGCATCTACGTGCAGCGCCCCGTGCTCGACGCCTTCATCTCCGCCTTCGAGCTCGCCGCGGGCTCCTACGCTCCCGGGGATCCCCTCGACTGGTCGACCGGCGGCGGCGCGCTCGTGAACGAGTCCCACACGGACGACATCGAACGTGCCGTGGATGCTGGACGCTCCGCTGGCGACATCCTCTTCGGCGGCGAGCGCATCGAACGCGGAGCGTCGCGGGCGTTCTACGCGCCCACCGCGGTGGCAGGCCTCGACGCGAAGCACCCGCTTGTCGTCGACGAGCTCTTCGGGCCCGTCGCCACCATCATCGCCTTCGACGACGAGGACGACGCCGTCCACCAGGCGAACGACTCCACCTACGGCCTCGCGGCCTCGGTCTGGACCTCGAACTTCGCCAGGGCGCACCGTGTCGCCGACCGGCTCGTCGCAGGAACGGTCTCGGTCAACACCGTCGACGCGCTCGGCCTCACGACGCCGTTCGGCGGCTTCCGCGAGTCCGGGTTCGGGCGCGACCTGTCACGCCACGCGATCGACAACTACGTCGGACTCAAGACCACCTGGTTCCAGCACGGCTGAACCGTGTGCCGCACCCCGACCGCGCAACGGTCGAGCGGTGCTCCCGATCTCCGACGGGGAGAGTCCCCGTCGTTCCGCGCGAGGAGGCGCTCATGACCACAACAGAACCCCTGCACACCACGGGTCAGCGGGTGTCGCACCTCGACGAGGTCCGGCATCCGCTCGACCCACTCACTGCCATCGAGATCGAACGAGGCCGTTCCATCCTCGAGGCCGAAGGGCTCCTCACCGAGCAGAGCCGGTTCCCCAGCGTCATGCCCATCGAGCCGGACAAGGAGTTCGTCCGCGGCTTCACCGAGGGGGGCCCGCTGCGCCGCCGCATCGAGTACGTCGTGCTCGAGACGGACACCGGCGTCTCCACCGAATACGTCGTCGATCTGGACGCCGGCGTCATCGCATCCCGTGATGTGGTAGCAAGCGGGGAGTTCCCCTACGGGCAGCCCGCCTACCTCTTCGAGGAGTACGACCGCGCGATGGAGATCGCCAAGTCGAGCGAGGAATGGCAGGCCGCGATGCGCCGCCGCGGCCTCGAGGATCGCATCGAAGACGCGTTCTGCTCCCCGCTGGCCCCCGGCTACTTCGGCTACGAGGACGAGATCGGGCGACGCATGATCCGCTCCCTCACGTTCCTCCGCGACCACCCGGACGACGTCGCCTGGGCGCACCCCGTCGAGGGCCTGCTCGTGACGATCGACCTCACGACCGGCAAGGTCGTGAGCGTCTTCGACGAGGGCGACGTCGTCACTGCGGCGACCTCAGGGCGCTACGACGACGAGCACGTGGGCCCAGCGCGATCCACCCTCAAGCCCATCGAGATCACGCAGCCGGAAGGCCCGAGCTTCGCCGTCGACGGCTCCCTCGTGGACTGGGAGGGGTGGCAGTTCCGCGTCGGCTTCAACGCGCGGGAAGGGCTCGTCCTCAACCAGCTCAGCTTCCTCGACGGCGAGGAACGCCGACCGATCATGTACCGCGGGTCCGTTCCCGAGATGATCGTGCCGTACGGCGACACCTCCCGGAACCGGTACTGGATCAGCTACTTCGACGCCGGCGAGTACTACCTCGGCAAGAGCGCCAACTCGCTTGCGCTCGGCTGCGACTGCCTCGGCGTCATCCACTACTTCGACGGCATGAGCCATGACGACCACGGACACGCCATGCGCGTGCCCCAGGCGATCTGCATGCACGAGGAGGACGCGTCGATCCTCTACAAGCACACCGAGTTCGGCTACGGAACGGATGTGCGTCGGCAGCGGCGCCTCGTCATCTCCTACATCGCCACGGTCGGCAACTACGACTACGGCTTCTACTGGCACCTGTACCTCGACGGCACCATCGAGGTCGAGGCGAAGGCGACCGGGCTCGTGTTCAATGGCTCGGGAGTGCCAGGGGCGACCGAGGCGCACCGGCTGGAGATCGCGCCGGGGCTGTTCGCGCCGGTGCACCAGCACATCTTCTGCGCGCGGCTCGACATGGAAGTCGACGGGCCGGACAACTACGTCGACAGGTCGGAGGTGCGACGCATCCCGATGGGGGAGCAGAACCCCTACGGCAACGCCTTCACGTGGGCTCGTGAGCGGATCGAGACCGAGGGCGGCTTCGACGACGACCGCTCGGTGCGACGGACCTGGCACATCGGGTCGAACGAGCGCCGCAACGCGATCGGCAAGTCGACTGAGTACGAGCTGCTTGGCGAAGGGTGGCCGACGCTGCTCGCCGACCCCGAGTCGAGCGTCTACCAGCGAGCGACCTTCGCCGCCCACAACACGTGGGTCACGAAGTACCACGAGGACGAGCGCTGGCCGGCCGGCAAGTACCCGAACCAGCATGCGGGCGGCGCGGGGCTTCCCGCGTACGTCGACGATGCCGAGTCCGTCGACGGCGGGGACATCGTCGTCTGGCACTCCTTCGGTCCCACGCACCTGCCGCGGCCGGAGGACTTCCCGATCATGCCCGTCGACATCTACCGCCTCCAGCTGAAGCCCTACGGCTTCTTCGACCGCAACCCGGCGCTGGATGTGCCCGACTGGGCGACACGAGGGGCTGGCTCCTGCTGCGCGCACAGCGCGGCGCGCAGGTACGGTCGCATGCCTGCCGAGTAGGCCAGGAACGACTCGAAGGAGCGACTCGAAGGTGCGCCGCGCGGAGATCCGCGCGGCGCACCTTGCTGTGTGCGCCGAGAGTCGGGGCCGACGCCGTACGTCGGGCCGACACCGAGAATCGGGCCCGGAGCGAGTGAACTCGCTCCGGGCCCGATGTCCTTCTCCGTTCGGGGCTAGCCCTTGGCGATGGCCCCGGGAACGGTGGAGTCCGCCGCGACGGATGGGCTCGCGAGGTCGCCATCGTCCCGCTTCGTCACCTTGACGAGCACCAGGTAGGCGACCGCGCTGACGACGAAGCCGACGATCCACGCGACATCCACGTTCCCGAGGGGAGCCGCGAGCGGGCCCGTGTAGAACGCGGAGATCATGAACGGTGCTTGCGCGAGAAGGCCGAGCGCATAGGTGCCGAGGCCGACGGCGTTCCAGCGACCGTAGCGTCCGCCGTCGCGCTGGAAGAGCTCATCGACGGCGTACTCGCCCTTTCGGACGATGAAGTAGTCGACGAGGTTGATGGCGGACCAGGGGATGAGCACGTAGAGCAGCAGCGCGACGAAGCCCTGGAAGACGACCATGAAGTCGGAGTCGCCGGCCATCGCGCCCAGCGTGGCGATGACGCCGCAGATGATCGTCGCCGTCACGCGGGTGCGGCTCGTGATCGTGATGCGGCTGAAGCTCGACTGCGCCGCGGTGAGCGCGCACATCACACCCGAGTACAGCTCGGCGGCGTTGATGACCGCGGCGGTCAGGCCGAAGATCAGCAGCACGACGATGCCGACGGGGCCGAGCAGCTCGGCGAGCGCGCCGAGCGGGTTCTCCGGGTTGGCCGCGCCGAGCAGCACGCCGAGGACCATGACGAACACGCTGCTCAGGACGAGCCCGAGGTAGGTCGCCCAGAAGGCCGCGGCGGGGCCCGTCTTCTTGGGGAGGTACCGGGAGTAGTCGGAGACATACGGGGCGTAGGCGAGCTGCCAGACGATGCCGATGGCGAGCATCCCGAAGAAGCCCTCCGTGGTGAAGCCGGCCTCGGCGCGTTGGGAGGTGACCGCCGGATTCATGAGCAGCCCGACCATCGCGACGATCACGGCCACCGCGATGAGGGTCGAGAGCACCTTCATGATCTTCTGCAGCAGGTCGTAGCCGACGATCGCGATGACGATGCCGACGACGGCCAGCACGGGGATGGTCAGCGAGCCGGGGAGCCAGGGGAAGACGGCGACGAGGCTGTCCTTCGCGACCACGAGGATGCTCGCGAAGAAGCCGAGGAACATGAGCAGCGCGATGGCCGCCAGGAGGCTGCCGCCCAGGTAGCCGAACTGCGCACGAGCCTGGAGCATCTGCGGGATCCCGAGGTGCGGGCCCTGGGAGGCGTGGAGGGCCGCGCCGAACGCGCCGATGAGGTTGCCCGTCAGGATGGCGACGATGCTCCAGCCGATCGAGAGGCCGAATCCGCCGCTGGCGAGTGCCCCGGTGACGACGGTGAGGGGCAGCATGTTGATGCCGACCCAGATCGCGAAGAGCGACCAGACGGATCCGGTTCGCTCGTTCTCGGGAATGGGAAGGATGTGTCTGGTCTCGAATTGGACCACGGATGTTGCGGGTGTTTCGGGCATGGCGAACTCCAGGGGTCGGCGTCGTTGCCGCGTCGCAGTCCTGGCCTCAGATCTGGCGGAAGGAGTGCGGTTGCGTGCTTCGAACCTAGCCGCGTGGCGGCGCTCGGTGGATAGCGATTGGCGATCAGCCGCATCGCTTCGCGAGATGCGCCGCGGCTGGTCCCGCGGCGTTCATCGCGCGGCTTCCGCAGGAGCATCCAGGATGGAGCCCCGACGTTTCCCATTCGTTTCAGGAATGTTGAGGCGACTTTGCATCACGGAAAGCGATGCACGTCTTCAGGCTTTCGTATTTGCGTCGCCAGGGTCGATGCTCGGATGCTGGGAGCGAGCCCGAGTCGCAGACCGGCATCGACCGAGTGGAGTCGCACGTGAACGCAGAAGTCCAGCAGCTGTTCGACTACGTCGTCGTCGGCGGCGGAACAGCGGGGAGCATCGTCGCGTCGCGCTTGAGCGAGGACCCGAGCGTCACCGTCGCGCTCATCGAGGCTGGGCCCAGCGACGTTGACGAGCCGCGAGCCGGCAGCATCCGTCGCTGGGCCGAGATGCTCGAGGGCGAGTACGACCTCGACTACCGCAGCGTGCCGCAGGCCCGCGGCAACTCGTTCATCCGTCAGGCCAGGCTGCGCATCCTCGGAGGCTGCTCGACCGCGAACACCATGATCAGCTGGCGCCCCCTGCGCGGCGACCTCGAGGAGTGGGCGGCGGCGGGAGTCGAGGGGTGGGGCTACGAGGAGGTGAGCCGGGCCTTCGACCGGATCGCTGCGCCGATGGTTCCGGTCGCGGATGCGGACCGCAATCCGTACATCCAGGATGCGGTGACCGCCGCCGCCGCGGCGCTCGAAATTCCGCAGCGACGCCGGTGGAATGCCGAGGAGTTCGTCGAGGGCGCTGGCTTCTTCGAGATCGGCTACTACCCGGAGAGCAACGACCGAGCCTCGAGCTCGCGCGCCTACCTCCACGACAACCTCGACCGGCCGAACCTGACCGTCGTGCTCAGCTCCATCGTCGAGCGAGTCATCATCGAGGGCGGCCGTGTCACGGGCGTCCTCGTGCGGCCCGAGCGCGGCGAAGCGCACCCGATCACGGCGCGGCGCGAGGTCGTCCTGAGCTGCGGCGCCATCGACACCCCGGCGCTCCTGCAGCGATCCGGAATCGGCCCAGCCGATGTCCTGCGAGCTGCCGGCGTGGAGCCCATCCTCGACCTGGCCGGGGTCGGCGAGAACCTCCAGGACCACGCGGAGGGCCTCGTCGTCTGGGAGGCGAGCGGCGAGCGCTCGGAGGTGTGCGCGACGGGCTGGGATGCCGGCTACGTCGTGCGCGTCGACCCAGAGAGCGCCGTCCCCGACATCTCGACGCACATCCCGCTCCACTCCTGGACGGTGCACGCCGAGCGGTTCGGCGCGGACATCCCGGCCAACAACGTGTCGCTCGCGCCGAACGTCGCGAAGCCGCGAAGTCGCGGACGCGTGTGGATCACGTCCCCATCGCCCGACGTGGCCCCGTCCATCGACTACGGGTACTTCACCGATGCGGACGGCCGCGACGAGGCCATGCTCGTCGAGGGGGCCAAGCTCGCTCGCCGAGTCGCGCAGCAGGAGCCGTTCGCCTCGCACCTCGTGCGGGAGGTGTTCCCCGGCCCCGACGTCGTGTCCGACGAGGAGCTCTCCGAAGTGCTCCGCGCGACGCACCAGACCGTCTACCACGTGTCCTGCACGGCACGGATGGGCGCGGCGGGGGATGCGCTCGCGGTGGTCGACTCGAGGCTGCGCGTGCACGGCATCGAGGGTCTGCGCATCGCCGACGCGTCAGTCTTCCCCACGATCCCGGCGCTGAACCCGGTCGGCACGGTCATGACGGTCGCGGAGCGAGCCGTCGACTTCATCCGCGAGCAAGCCGGGGCGCGCTGAGCTCCTCCCTGAGCGTTCGCCGAGAGGCTCGAGAACTTTGTGACGCAATGGCGGTGGCCCACGTCTCCCTTGTAACGCCCCACAGCGGTGCACCGGCACCAGGGCTCGAAACCAAGGAGAGCATCCCATGACGAACGTCACCCCCAACGCTTCCGCCACCCCCAGCACCGTGGCAACGCCGAAGACGGATGCGGCCTCGAAGAGCGTCGTGACGTCCGGCCACGCGGGCACTGAGCTCGCATCCACCCACGGCACGACGACCGTCGTAGACAGTGTCGTCGCCCGTGTCGCCGGCATCGCTGCCCGCGAAGCCCGCGGCGTCTACGACCTCGGTGGCGGTGCGGCCCGCGCGATCGGCGCCATCCGCAACGCGCTCAACGCAAGCGACCAGAGCCAGGGCGTGAGCGTCGAGGTCGGCGAGAAGCAGGTCGCCGTCGACATCACGATCGTGGCCGAGTACCCGGTCTCGCTGCAGGATGTCGCCGACGGAGTCCGCGCCGACGTCATCCGCGCCGTCGAGTCGATCGTCGGCCTCGAGGTCACCGAGGTGAACGTCACCATCAACGACGTGCACCTGCCGAGCGACGACAACCAGGAAGAGCCCGCAGAAGCGCGCGTCCAGTAGTCCGAGACACGAAGCTGGCGCGCCTCCAAGCGGGCGCCTTGCCTCGTAACCCATCACCTCAGCCGGCCTGGCCGCCGATCGGCGGCCAGGCCGCGCCAGTTAACACACCCCCGAAAGCGAGTCACCCATGTTCCTGCGAATCGTCACCTTCGTGCTCGGAATCGTCGTCAAGAAGCGCAGCGCCAAGAAGAAGCGCCAGCAGCAGGCGGACGCCCGCGCCAAGCACACCGCGAAGTCCAAGAAGCCCGGCAAGGCCAAGCACGGTGCAAGCTCGAAGCGGAGCTCGAGCAGCCGCGGCCGTCGACGCTGATCCTGCGCACGAGCATCCAGCCCGCCCGTTTTCGTGACCGAGCGCGGCCGCCTGTGCCGCGATCGCCGTCGCCGCCGCTCGCTCGGTCCACGCCTGAGGATGCCATCGGCTGAAGGCCAGAACTCACGCCTTCGGCCGATGCGCTCGGCAATGCCGAGCGGAAGACTCATCTGGTCGGCGCGTGGTGCGCCGCAGGAGAGGCGTGCGTGAAGAAGTTCGTGAAGAGAGTGCTGCTCGGGGTTGCGGCGGTATGCACGGTGGTCGCGCTCGCCCTGGTGTCGACGACGGTCGTGCACGCGGTGGCGTCCGGGATCGAGAGTGGCCGGATCGAGCAGTACGGGCAGAAGGTGGATGTCGACGGTCGCCAGATGAACGTCCTCGTCGCGGGCGACGCCGCCGACACGATCGTGCTGCTGCCCGGCTCCGGCACGGCATCCCCGGTGCTCGACTTCCAGCCCCTGGTCGACGACCTGGCGCGGGATCACCGCGTCATCGTCGTCGAGCCGTTCGGCTATGGGCTCAGTGACGGCACGGATCGAGAGCGCACCACGGAGAACGTCGTCGCGGAGGTGCACGCGGCGCTGCAGGAGCTCGGCGTCGATCGCTACATCCTCATGGGCCACTCCATCGCCGGCATCTACGGGCTCGAGTTCGCCGAGCGCTACCCCGACGAGGTGATGGCGTTCGTGGGCATCGACACCAGCGTCCCCGGTCAGCCGGGCATGGACGAGGAGTTCCCGACGGGCCTCTTCGCAGCGGTCAGGAACCTCGGCCTCATGCGAGTCATCACCGCCATCGGGGGAGTCGGCTACGACGAGCCCGTCTACACCGATGAAGCTCGCGAGCAGATCACGCTCATCAGCAATCGGAACTCGCTCAGCCCGACCTACCTCAACGAGATGGACCACTTCGGCAGCAACTTCGGGAACGCGCTCGGCACGAGCTTCCCGGAGCAGCTGCCGCTCCTCCTCTTCGTGGAGGCCGACAACGCCAACAACGGCGACTGGATGGGGCTGCACGAGCGGCAGGCAGCCGAGGTCAGTGACGGCACGGTCATTCCCGTAAATGGGGAGCACTACCTCCACCACACGCACGCTGCCGAGATCGCGCAGGACTTCCGGGAGTGGCAGCTGGCGCGTTCCCTCTGACGGGCGCCCTTGCCGCGTCTCCAGGGACGGCTGCTTGTCAACGTGCGAGGAAGTAGTGTCAGTCGGCGGGGCAGCACCATGGTCCGCGGCTGATCGCTCAGCTGCCGTGGAAGCCCCATCGACATCCGACGCGCTAGGAGGGCAGCCATGGCCTTGATCGACAATGGGATCTACGTGAAGGGGCGTCGCTGCTTCACCCCGGTGACGCTCGACGAGACGTTCGAGAAGCTGCGCGAGCACGCTGGAATGGCCTGGATCGGCCTCTTCCAGCCGAGCAACGAGGAGCTCGACGCGGTCGCCAAGGAGTTCGATCTGCATCCGCTCGCCGTCGAGGACGCACGGGTCGGGCACCAGCGGCCGAAGATCGAACGCTACGGCAGCACCCTCTTCGTGGTGCTCCGACCCGCCTGGTACGTCGATGCCACCGAGACGGTGCACTTCGGCGAGATCCACCTGTTCGTCGGCCCCGAGTTCGTCGTCACGGTCAGGCACGCGGCACGACCTGAGCTGGGCGACGTCCGGCACCGGATGGAGCAGAGTCCCGCCCTCCTGAGCCTCGGCCCCGAGGCCGTCCTCTACTCGGTGCTCGACCAGGTCGTCGACGGCTACGCCCCGGTGACCGCCGGCCTCGAGAACGACATCGACGAGATCGAGGATCAGCTCTTCGCGGGCGACGAACGCGTCACGCGCCGCATCTACGAGCTCCTCGGCGAGGTCATCAACTTCCAGCGAGCGACGAGTCCACTGCGAACCATCCTCGAAGCGCTCCTGCGGGGCGCCGAGAAGTACAACACCAGCGAGGAGCTCCGCGCCCGCTACCGAGACGTCCTCGACCATTCGCTGCGCATCGCGGAGCGCGCCGACTCCTTCCGCGTGCTGTTGGAGAACGCCCTGACCGTGCACAGCACGCTGGTCACGCAGCAGCAGAACGAGGCCATGAGGGAACTCTCCGAGGCCAGCCTCGCGCAGAGCGAGGAGACGAAGAAGCTCTCCGAGCAGAGCATCGCCCAGAACGAGGAGATCAAGAAGATCACCAGCTGGGCGGCGATCCTCTTCGCCCCGAGCCTCGTCGGCACGGTCTACGGCATGAACTTCACGAACATGCCGGAGCTCGAGGCCGAATGGGGGTACCCGCTCGCGCTCTTCGGGATGGTGGCGCTCGGCGTCGTCCTCTGGTCGGTCTTCAAATGGAAGAAGTGGCTCTAGGCCGTGTCCGACGAGGTCTCGCCGACCGCCGGTGAGCTCACTGGCCTGAATGCTCCTCGATGAGGCCGAGACGCACGAACGCCGCGTGGAGTCCGTCCTCGTCCACCGCCCCGGTGACGAGGTCGGCGGCAGCCTTGGCCTCGGCCGTCCCGTTGCCCATCGCGACGCCGACGCCGCACGCGACGAGCATCTCGAGGTCGTTGCCGCTGTCTCCGACGGCGATCGTGTCCTCCATGCCGAGACCGAGCACGGGGAGCAGGGCCTCGATCGCCGCCGCCTTGTGGACGCCGCGCATCGAGATCTCGCCCCCACCGTTGCCGAGGCCCGGCATGGTGCCGCCGACGATCGCGTAGGCGCTCCCGAGCCGGGCCTGCACTCGATCGAAGGAGGCCTCGTCGTCGCTGCTGAACACGACCTTGGCGGTCTGGTCGAACTTCATCGGGCCGGAGTCGACGACGTGGTGCCGCAGGCCCGAGTTCTCGATGTCCGTGTAGCCGAACCCCGTGAGCAGGCGGCGCATGCGCGAACGGTGCCCCTCGGTCGTGTGCATCCCGTGTCGCCCCTGCAGGCTGTAGTCGATGCCCAGTTCGTCCAGCTCGGCAGCGAGCGAGCGGGCGTCCGCCTCGTCCAGGTGCAGGTCCACGAGCCAGGTACCCGCGTGCTGCACGTAGGCGCCCGCGCCCGCGACCATGCCGTCGAAGCCGATCTCCTCCACTCGGGGGTCGATCTCGAGCGGGCTCCGACCGGTCGCGAGGAAGACGAGGTGGCCCCGGGACTGGGCAGCGTGGATGGCCGCCGCCGCTGAGGGCGGCACGTTGCCGAGTCCGTCCGTCAGGGTTCCGTCGATGTCGAGGAACACGGCCCGCCGAGAAGTGGTGCTGATCGTCACCTGACTATTGTCCAGCCTGATGGGCCGAACGCCCGACACCGGCCACGGCCGAGGTCGGCAGGTCGTCCTTCGGGAGTGGATGCCCCGCCTCGACGGCCGCCATCCAGTCGCCGCTCGCCGCGACCGCCGCCAGGTTGGACTGCAGGAGCGCCATCAGGGTGGAGTGCACGGTCTTGGCCGATGCGAAGCCGGCGCTGTTCGCGAGGTTGATCGCGCCCGTCGCGTCGGAGAGCACCTCCACGTCGATGCCGAGCTCCTCAGCCGCGGCTGCAGACGCGATGATGCAGTTGTTGGTCATGTAGCCGACGAACGTCACCGTGTCGACGTCGGCTGCCCGCAGCCAGGCGAGCAGGTCGGTCTCGGCGAAGACCGAGCTGAAGCGCTTCGTGATCGCCTTCCATTCGGGCCGCCGTCGTGCCTCGACGTCGGGGTGCAGCGCGAACTCCGTCATCGTCGGGTTGAACACGGGAGCCTGATCTCCGGACGAGTGCTGGATGGCGGCGATCGGAATGCCCGCCGCCTCCGCGGCGTCGATCGTCGCCGTGATGCGAGGAAGCGAATCAGCGTGGGGCGGGTGGTGGATCTCGAGGGGCCCCGAGAAGTACTGCAGCTGGACGTCGACGAGGACAAGTGCTCTGCGAGGGGAGGTCATGATCTGCGCTCCTATGGGGAATGCGGGATACGGGATGGCGCGGCAGCTCGCCGCCGCATCCATCATCTGCCCTCGCCTCCCGGGAACCCACTGACACCGCCAGAGTGATTTCCCATTTCTCACTTCTCACACCCTCCACGAGCGCGCGTGCCAAGGAAGTTGCCTCGGGGAAACAGCAGCACGCGCCTCGTGAAACATGCGGTTTCTACGCTCTGAGCATGTCAGCGACCACCCGTCGCCGTTCATCCACGGAGGAGCCACGATGCGCGCACCCACTCGAGCACACCGAGACGAGCTGTGATGACCCCGAAACAATCGCCGCACGGTGACGAAACATCCCAGACCTACGCTCACGACATGCCCACCCCCTCGCCCCGCTCTCGCCACGTCGTGGTGATCGGCGCCGGCATGGTCGCGCACCGCTTCGTCGAGTCGCTGCGATCGCAGGACTCCGATGGGGTCTGGGCGATCACCGTCATCGGCGACGAGCCGTGGCGCCCCTACGACCGGGTGCAGCTCACGAGCACCTTCTCGGGCGTCGACCCGGCCGCGCTCGAGCTGGGCAGGCCGCTCATGTGGTCGCACCCCAACGTGACGCTCCGCGCCTCCGAGACCGTGACGAGCATCCACCCGGAGACCCGCACCCTCGTCACCTCCCTCGGCGCGACCGAGCACTACGACGAGCTCGTCATCGCCACCGGGTCCGCCGCTGCGAAGCCCCCGATCGCGGGAGTGGATGCGCCAGGCGTGCACGTGTACCGCACCATCCACGACGTGGTCGGGCTCAAGGCAGAGGTTGCGGAGTTGTCACAGCGACTCGGCCGCACCGTCCGCGGCGCGGTCGTCGGCGGGGGACTCCTCGGCCTCGAAGCCGCCGGCGCCATGGTCGCCCTCGGCGCCGAGTGCACCGTCGTCCAATCGTCCGGCCACCTCATGTCCGCCCAGCTCGACGCGGGCGGCGGCGAAGCCCTCCGTCTCCTCATCGAGCACCTCGGCGTGGATGTGCGCACCGGTTCACGAGCCAGCGCCGTCGTCCTCGACTCCGAAGGCCGCGCGGCGGGCCTCGACTTCCCGAACGGCGAACCCGAACTCGCCGACCTCGTCGTCTTCGCCGTCGGCATCAGGCCCCGCGACGAGCTCGCCCGCGACGCCGGGCTCGCGCTCGGCGCTCGCGGTGGCATCGAGGTCGACGACGCCTGCCGAGCATCCGCCGCCAACATCTTCGCGATCGGCGAGGTCGCGTCCATCGACGGTGAGTGCTTCGGGCTCGTCGCCCCCGGATACTCCATGGCCGAGGTCGTCGCGAACCGCCTCACCGGGGGAGAAGCGACCTTCCCCGGAGTCGACCTCTCGACGAAGCTCAAGCTCACGGGCGTCGACGTGGCGAGCTTCGGCGACGCCTTCGCCGAGTCGCCCGGCGCGCTCGAGGTCACCTACGCCGACCCGGTCGGCGGCGTCTACAAGAAGCTCGTCATGTCCGACGACGGGAAGGTGCTGCTCGGCGGCATGCTCGTCGGCGACGCCTCCGCCTACACCTCCCTGCGCCCGATGGTCGGGCGCGAGCTCGGCACCGACCCGGCCGCGTACCTGCTGCCGGCCGACGGCATGCCGGAGGTCGGCGGCGACCTGCCGGACGACGCCACCGTCTGCTCCTGCAATAACGTCTCTGTCGGCTCGGTGCGCGGTGCCGTCACCGACCACGCCTGCACCGACCTCGCGGGCGTCAAGGCCTGCACCAACGCGGGCACCGCGTGCGGCTCCTGCGTGCCGCTCGTGAAGAAGATCTTCTCCACGGAGCTCGCGAAGACCGGCGTCGAGGTCAGCAACGCGCTCTGCGAGCACTTCGCGATGTCCCGCGCCGGGCTCTTCGACGCCGTCCGCGTCACTGGCCTCCACACCTTCACGGGCATCATCGAGCGGCACGGCAACGGGGGCCGCGGCTGCGACATCTGCCGCCCGGTCGTCGCCTCGATCCTCGCGTCCCTCGGCAACGGGCACATCCTCAAGGGCGAGCAGGCAGCCCTGCAGGACACCAACGACCACGTCATGGCGAACATGCAGAAGGACGGCACCTATTCGGTCGTCCCACGCATCCCCGGCGGCGAGGTCACCCCGGACGGGCTCATCGCGATCGGCGCCGTCGCCAAGGAGTACGGCCTCTACACGAAGATCACCGGCGGCCAGCGCATCGACCTCTTCGGCGCCCGCATCGAGCAGCTGCCCGAGATCTGGAAGAAGCTCATCGACGCCGGGTTCGAGTCAGGGCAGGCGTACGGCAAGGCGCTGCGCAACGTGAAGTCGTGCGTCGGCTCCACCTGGTGCCGGTACGGCGTGCAGGACTCGGTGGCCATGGCCATCTTCCTCGAGCTGCGCTTCCGCGGCCTCCGCTCCCCGCACAAGCTGAAGTTCGGCGTCTCGGGATGCGCACGCGAATGCGCCGAGGCGCGCGCGAAGGACGTGGGCGTCATCGCCACGGAGAAGGGCTGGAACCTCTACGTCGGCGGCAACGGCGGCTTCACGCCACGCCACGCGGAGCTCCTCGTCGAGGACCTCGACGACGAGCAGCTCATCACCGCCATCGACCGCTTCATCGGCTACTACATCCGCACCGCCGACCGGATGCAGCGCACGGCTCGCTGGATCGAGGACCTCGACGGCGGCATCGACACCCTCCGCGCCGTTGTCCTCGAGGACAGTCTCGGCATCGCGGCGGACCTCGACGCCATGGTCGCGAACCACGTCGACAACTACAAGGACGAATGGCAGGAAGCGCTCAACGACCCCGAGGTCATGGAGCGATTCGTCTCCTTCGTGAACGCCCCCACCACGCCGGACCCCTCGCTCGGCTACGTGCGAGAGCGCGGGCAGCTCCGCCCGGCAAACGACACCGACCGCAGCGCCGGCACGGTCATCGCAGGAACGACCTTGGAGGTCCGACGATGAGCATCGCCATCGACACGCAGGCGGCCGACGCCGCGACCGCGCAGGCGCAGTGGGTCGCCGTGTGCCCGCTGAGCGCCCTCCACCCGGAACGTGGGGTCGCCGCCATCCTCGACGGAACGCAGATCGCGCTCTTCCGCCTCGGCGACGAGTCGGTGTTCGCCGTGCAGCAATCCGATCCGTACTCCGGCTCGCAGGTCATGAGCCGTGGCCTCGTCGGCACTCGCGGCGGACGGCTCACCGTCGCCTCGCCCATGTTCAAGCAGGTCTTCGACCTCGCCACGGGCGTATGCCTCGACAGCGTCGGCAAAGAGGAGCGCACCCTCCTCACCTACCCCGTGCGCATCGAGCACGGCACCGTGCTCGTCGACCTCGGAGGCACACGATGAGCACGCTCATGGCACTCGACTTCACCGGCCGCGACGTCGTCATCGTCGGCGCGGGCGCCGTCTCCGCGAGACGCGCCCAGAAGTTCGTCACGGCCGGCGCATCCGTCACCATCGTCGCCCCCGAACTCGGCGGCACGCTCGGCGGGCTCGTCGCCGACGGGCTCGTCACCTGGCTCGCCGAACCCGTCCGCGCAGACCACCTCGACGGTGCCTGGTTCGTGCACACCGCCACCGGCGACAGGACCACCGACCTGCTCGTCGCCGAATGGGCCAACGAGCGACGCGTCTGGTGCGTGAACGCGAGCGACGCATCCGCCGGCAGCGCCAAGACCCCCGCCACCTCCGACGCAGGGGCCGTCGAGATCGGCGTCGTCTCGAAGCAGGGCGCCGACCCGCGCCGCAGCCGCCTCATCTGCGACCAGCTCGCCGAGAACCTGCGCGCCGGAGACATCGACCTGCGCCGCCACCGTGCAGGCGCAGGTCGGGTCGTGCTCGTCGGCGGGGGACCTGGCGACGCCGACCTCATGACGCTTCGCGGACGACGCGCCCTCGCGGAGGCCGACGTCGTCGTCACCGACCGCCTCGGGCCGCGTTCGGTGCTCGCCGAGCTGCCCGCCGACGTCGAGATCATCGACGTGGGCAAGCAGCCTGGGCACCACCCCGTGCCGCAGGACGAGATCAACCGCATCCTCGTCGAGAGGGCCAAGCAGGGGCTCGTCGTCGTGCGCCTCAAAGGCGGAGACCCCTTCGTCTACGGGCGGGGTGGCGAGGAGGTGCTCGCCTGCAACGAAGCGGGCATCGACGTCGAGGTCGTCCCCGGCATCAGCAGCGCCATCTCCGTCCCGGCCGCTGCAGGCATCCCGGTCACGCACCGCGGTGTCGCCAACTCATTCCAGGTCGTGACCGGCCACCAGCGACTCGGAGCCGAACTCCTCCGCTCGGTGAAGGGCGACACGTGCACCCTCGTGGTGCTCATGGGAGTCTCCGCCCTCGGCCGCATCTGCGACGAGCTCGTCGACGCCGAAGTGCGAGACGACATGCCCGTCGCCATCGTCGAGAACGGACACACACCATGCCAGCGCGTCACGCGCGGCACCCTCCGCACGATCAACGCCACAGCGCGCAGCGTCGGCGTCGCCAACCCCGCCATCATCGTCATCGGCGAAGTCGCCCAATTCGGCCTCCTGCAGGCCACTCGTTCGCTCCAGGAACAGGACGCACTGTCAGCATGAGCCTCCCACCAGCGAGCGGTGCGCGCACCCGCGCTCCCCAGGAACAGCACCTGGCAGGCGTCGTCGTCGTCGTGACGAGCGACCGCCGCTCC
Organism: Pseudoclavibacter sp. 8L; assembly: GCF_902506465.1. Classification (NCBI taxonomy): domain Bacteria; kingdom Bacillati; phylum Actinomycetota; class Actinomycetes; order Micrococcales; family Microbacteriaceae; genus Pseudoclavibacter; species Pseudoclavibacter sp. 8L. The sequence continues at coordinate 28,318 of NZ_LR733209.1, forward strand.
GGTGAGCTCGCGACCGCCCTCGAACGACGCGGGGCGATCATCCGCCACTCGCCCTCGCTCACCATGACCGCCGTCGAAGACGACGCCGACCTGCTCGACGCGACGAAGCGCGTCATCGCGAACCCTCCGGACATCGTCGTCGCCACCACCGGCGTCGGCTTCCGAGGGTGGATCGACGCAGCGGATGCGCACGGGCTCGCTGAGGACCTCGTCGCGGTGCTCTCCCACGCGCGCATCGTCGCCAGGGGGCCGAAGGCGCGCGGGGCGATCCAAGCGGCCGGGCTCAACGCCGACTGGGTGGCCGAGTCGGAGACCTCCGCCGAACTCGCCCAGTTCCTGCTCGCAGAAGGCGTCGAGGGCGCGCGCATCGCCCTGCAGCACCACGGCTCGGGAGCCGACGGACTCGACGAGGAGTTCCTCGCCGCGGGGGCCGACGTCGAGAGCCTCATCGTGTACCGGTGGGGGCCACCCGCCGACCCGGCGCTGCTCTCGCGGTGGGCTTTCAAGGCGGCGGACGGCGAGGTCGACGCGATCGTGTTCACGTCGGCGCCGGGCGTCTCCGCCTGGCTCGAGTCGTTCTCCAGCGACGCTGACGCGGACGACGCCGAGAAGAGCGGAGGCGCGCTCGACCGGCTCCGTCAGCGCTGTCGCGAGGGGTCACTCGTGACCGTCGCCGTCGGCCCCATCACCGCCGCCCCGCTCCGCTCGGTCGGCATCGAACCCGTCGTCCCGAAGCGCGGACGGCTCGGCGCGCTCATCCGCGAGCTCATAGAGCACTACGCGCAGCGCGCGGCCGAAGGCATCGAGACCGAAGCAGGACGCCTCTTCCTCCGCTCCAGCTGTGCCGTCATCGGCGACGACGTCATAGAGCTCTCGCCGGGTGCCCTGCGCGTCCTGCGCCTCCTCGCCGGCAACCCGGGCGGTGTCGTCACGAGGGAGCAGATCCTCGCCAGGCTGCCGGGCAGTCCGACGACCACCCATGCGGCCGACGTCGCCGTCGCACGCCTCCGCGAATCCTTCGGCGACCGAGCGATCGTGCAGACCGTCGTGAAGCGCGGCTACCGACTGCGCATCCGCACGAGCTGAACCCAGCCCAAGAGAGTGAGCACGAGATGAACGAGCAGGGCCCGCGTCCCACGATCCTCGTGGGTGCATCCCACGGGACGGACAACACCGACGGGCAGGCCGTCATCCGTGAGCTGCTGCGGCGCGCCCAGCAGCTGCGGCCCGACGTGCAGGTCGTCGAAGCGTTCGTCGACGTCCAGCAGCCGAGCCTCGTCGAGGTGCTCGCGGGGCTCCCGGAGGACGCCGACGTCGTGGTCGTGCCCGTGCTGCTCACGGTCGGATTCCACACGCAGGTCGACATCGCCGAAGCCGTCGCCGCACGCCCCGGCACCTCCGTGGCCGCCCCGCTCGGCCCCGACGCGCGCCTCTCGCAGCTGCTCTGGGACCGTCTCCTCGAAGCTGGCGGCAGTGCCGAAGACGGAGTCGTGATCGCCGTCGCGGGTTCCACGGCCGCCGCCGCCGTGCCCCGCTTCCACGAGCTGCGCGAGCAGTTCAACGGCATCGGCGGCGCGGATGCGGTCCTCGGCTACGGCGCGGCCCTCGACCCCCGCGTGCCCGCCGCCGTCGACATCGCCAGGCGCCAGCGACCCGGCGCGAGCGTCAGCATCGCCAGCTACCTGCTCACCCCGGGGTTCTTCCACGACCGCGTGTCGGAGGCGGGAGCCGACATCGTGGCGGCGCCCCTCGGCGTGGACGACCGCATCGCGGAGATCATCCTCGAGCGCTTCGACGCCGTCGTCACTCCGGCAGCACTCGTCTGACGGCGCTTCTCACAGGGCTCGGACGGAGGCGAGAGGGAATGGAAACCAGAACGCACCGCACGAGCCACGGGGCCGAAACTGCACGCGAATAGCGTGTGGACACCGGGCCGATCACGGCCACAGAGCACCGCCAGAGCGAAAGGGAACCTGTGTCCTACGTCAAGCCGAACGACCTCGTCACCACCATGATCGATGCCGGCGAGAGCAAGATCTTCCTCTCGACCCGCGACACCATCATCCGCTCCACCATGGGAGGTGCCTTCCTCACCATCGCCGCGGCCTTCGCCGTCACCGTCAGCGTGACGACCGGCGTCCCGCTCCTCGGCGCCCTGCTCTTCCCCGTCGGCTTCATCATGCTGTACCTGCTCGGCTACGACCTCCTCACGGGCGTCTTCGTGCTCGGCCCGCTCGCCTGGCTCGACAAGCGGCCAGGCGTCACCCTCCGCGGCGTGCTCCGCAACTGGGGGCTCGTGTTCGTCGGCAACTTCATCGGCGCCTTCACCATCGCCGTCCTCATGGCCATCGTCGTCACGAACGGCTTCGCGACACCCCCGAACGAGGTGGGCGAGGCCATCGGCCACATCGGCGAAGGCCGAACGGTCGGCTACGCCGAGCACGGTGCCTCCGGGATGCTCACGCTGTTCGTCCGCGCGGTGCTCTGCAACGCCATGGTCGCGACCGGAGTTGCACTCGCCATGATCTCCAAGAGCGTCTCCGGCAAGATCATCGCCATGTGGATGCCCATCATGCTGTTCTTCTTCATGGGCTTCGAGCACTCCATCGTGAACATGTTCCTGTTCCCGTCTGGCCTGCTCCTCGGCGCAGACTTCACGCTCCTGGACTACCTCATCTGGAACGAGATTCCAACAGTCGTCGGCAACCTCGTCGGAGGACTGCTCTTCGTGGGCCTGCCGCTCTACTTCACCTACGGCCGCACCGGTTCGCGTCGACCGGTGGCCGCCAAGCTCGCTGCGACCGAGGCCAAGGCGCCCGCCGCCGTCTGAGCTGCCCGCTTCCCAGCTCACCCGGCTGCCCCCGCTCACCCGGCTGCCCCCGCACATCCGAGTGGAAGAGTCAGCCAGATGCATCCTCCTCCGTTCGGGAGCCTGCTTCTGGCTGACTCTTCTCGGGTTTCTGCGCTGTTTTCAGCCCGCCGTCACCGCCCCGCCA
>NZ_LR733210.1:0-24906 GCF_902506465.1 Pseudoclavibacter sp. 8L
GTCCCTGCCTGACCTGCCGCCCCCCGCGCCCGCCAGGTCATCGCTGCCCGGCGAGTCGCCCTCTAGCGCTAGCGCCAGAGGGCGACTCGCCGGGCAGCGATCGCTTCGGTGCGGGGTGGCGTGGGGAGACGGGGCGAGGTGGCGACCGCGGTGAGGTGGCAGGGCGGCGAGGCAGCGACGGCGACTCAGCGACGGCCAGGCAGCGACGGCGACTCAGCGACGGCGAGGCAGCGACGGCGAGGCAGCGACGGCGAGACAGCGACGGTGGAGGGGTGGGGCATTCTGCGGGAGTGGGGTGCGTGCGATTTGCACCGAGGCCCGGGTTATCTGGTGCAAAAAGTGCGCCCCTCCGGGCTTCTCCTTCGCTAGCTTCTGGGGAGAAGCACGCGGCAAGGAGGCCCCACAGTGAGCAACGATTTCTTCTGGATGAACCCCGCTCGGGTGACGCAGGACGGCAACGTCGGACCGACCGATTCGGCGCAGGTCCCTCGCTTCGCAGGGCCTGCGACCTTCGCGCTGCTGCCGAGGGTCGATGAGGTCGAGAAGCTCGATGTGGCGATCCTCGGGGTCCCCTTCGACAGCGGCGTCTCGTACCGCCCAGGTGCTCGCTTCGGCCCGGCGCACGTGCGCCAGTCGAGCCGCCTCCTGCGCCCCTACCACCCGACGCTCGACGTGTCTCCGTTCGCGGCGCAGCAGGTCGCCGACGCCGGCGACGTCGCCGTCAACCCATTCGACATCGAGGAGGCGCTCGGGACGGTGGAACAGGCCGCGAAGGCCCTCAGCGACACGGGCGCGAAGATCGTCACGATCGGCGGCGACCACACGATCGCGCTGCCGCTCCTGCGCAACATGGCGCGCATCCACGGCCCCGTCGCGATGCTGCACTTCGACGCGCACCTCGACACGTGGGACACGTACTTCGGTGCGGCATACACGCACGGCACCCCGTTCCGCCGCGCCTTCGAGGAGGGGCTCCTCGACACGGACGCGCTCAGCCACGTCGGCACGCGCGGCCCGCTGTATGGGAAGCAGGACCTCGAGGACGACGAGCGCTTCGGGTTCGGCATCGTCAGCTCGGCCGACATCTACCGTCGCGGAGCGGATGCGGTCGTGCAGCAGCTTCGGCAGCGCATCGGGGATCGTCCGCTCTACATTTCCATCGACATCGACGTGCTCGACCCCGCGCACGCGCCTGGCACCGGGACGCCGGAGGCTGGCGGCATGACGAGCCGCGAGCTGCTCGAGATCCTGCGTGGTCTCGCCGACCTCAACGTCGTCGGCGCAGATGTCGTCGAAGTGTCGCCGGCCTACGATCACGCCGAGCTCACGGGCGTCGCCGCGGCGCACGTCGTCTACGAGCTCGTCTCGATGTTCGCGGTGCGCCGCTAGCTGTCCTTCTCGCGCGTCCGCGGCCTCGCTTTCAGGCGTGCGCTGACCAACTTCAGTGCAGAATCGGGCTCCCTCGCTGTTCCACGGGCGGTTTGGGCCGTTCTGGCACTGAAGTTGGTCACGAAGGTCGACGGCTGGGAGCTTCGAGCGGGTTCGGCACCCGCACGCGCGCCGTCGGAGTCAGGGCCTCCGTCGGTGTCGGTGTCACTCCCAGCGCCAGCGCGCGCATCCGCGTCCTAGGCTTCTGGCATGGGATGCACTTGGCTCGGAACTCCGCCAGAACAGGTGACCGCGGAATGAGCGCCTCGAGCGTCGCTGCGAGCAGCGCCGCGCAGGAGGCGGCCTGGCACAACGGAGCCGTGGCGCCGCTCGACGCGGTCCGGGACGGGATCTGGACGGTGGGCAGCCCGATGCCGGCGGGGCCGAGGCCAGGCGGCCGCATCCCGTGCACGCTCGCGTCGGTGATCGCCGACGATGCGGGTGGCGTGCACGTCATCGACCCCGGCTCAGACTCCGAAGCGAACCTCGCCGTGCTCGCCGCCGCCATAACGGCGACGGGCCACCGGCTCGACCAGGTGCGGTCGATCGTCGTGACGCACCTGCATCACGATCACCTCGGTCTGGCCGAGCGGCTCCGGGATGCGACGGGTGCGCCGATCGTGTTGCACCGTGCCGAGCAGGCGGCGCTCGATGCGCTGGCTGCGGACGTGCCGAGCGTCGAGGTCGAGACGGCCAGGCTCGTCGAGTGGGGTTTGCCGGTCGAACGCCGCGCGGAGGTCCTTCGGCTCGTCGGGCGGTCGGCGACGCCGGTCGCGCTGCGCGCGGACGTGCTTGTCGATGACGCGCAGCTGCTCGATGTGCCCGGCAGACGGCTGCGTGCCATCCACACCCCGGGCCACACGCCCGGGCACCTGTCGATCGTCGACGAGGAGGCCCGGCTGGTCTTCACCGGTGACCACGTCTCGCCCGTGCTGCACCCGGGGCTCGGCCTCGGCGGCGACGATGGCGGCAACCCGGTGCTCCATTATCAGCGCTCGCTGCGGCGCATCGCCGGGCTCGGCGTCGACGAGGCAGTTCCGGGGCACGGCTACCGGTTCGTGGGGCTTGCCGAACGCTGCGGTGAGCACGCGCGGCACCACCAGCGCCGCACCGATGAGGTCGCCGGAGCCCTCGCGGCCTCGCCAGACGCCTCGATCTTCGAGATCGCCTCTCGCCTCACGTGGTCGGCCGGCTGGGCGAGTCTCGAGGGCTTCACGCTGCGTTCGGCGCTGCAGCAGACGGCGATGCACATCGAGGCCGTGCGGACCGACTCGGCCTGAGCGCAGCCAGTCCCGGGTTGCTCCAGGTGCGACAGTGCTGGCGGAGCCAACTCGGAGCGGCGACTGGTTGACTGCTGAGAACGTGCTTCCGCGGGGAACGCGACCGGAGCGCGAGCCACGACGTCGAAGACCGGAGGACAACATGGAAGATGCCACTACTCGCCGCTGGATCCTCGCGGGGCTCGTGCTGCTGTCGGTGCTTGTCGTCGGTGCATCCTTCCAGACCGGGGATGTGCTTCTGCGCATCCTCCTCATCCTGCCGACTGCGCTCCTGTGGGTCGTCTACCGTGAGGCCGAGCGACGCCGACGAGACGCGCAGGTCTTGGCATCCGAGGGCGACAGCCAGGGCAGCGGCCGCCGCTGATCGGTGCATGCAGCACCGGGAGCGCTTCGGCGCAACCCCTTGGGCTGGTGGATCTTCCTCGCGTAGCGTCCGGTCCATGACCAACGAGCCAGTAGGTGCAAACACGCCCGACGAGGGCCAGAGCGCCGCGCAAGCGGCCGAGGCTGCCGAGCGGGATGCGCTGCGAAGCGTCCGTGCTGTGGGCGAGGACCGCGGCGACCCGGACGCAGCTCGACACGAGAGCGCGCCCACCCCGCCGAGTGAGGTCGACCCCGAATCTGGCACGGATGCTGATGGCTTCCCGGTAGAGAACCCCTCCGGCTGAGGCCCAGGCGTTCCCCCTTCGAGTCTGATCAGGCCGACTGCCAGAACACCATCGGCTGCCCCGGCGCTCCGCAGGCCTCGGGCGCATCTGCCGGCGCGCTGCCGTACCCACCGCTGCCGTCGATGCTGTCCCCGACACCCACGGTGGCGAAGCCCGGCACGTTGATGCTCTGCCCACCGGGCGTGAGTGACGAGCCGAAGGGGAACTGGACGAAGGTCTGCCCTTCGCCCGTCTCGACGACCCAGCATCCGCCCTCGCTGAGCGCGAGCGTGCCCCCGACTCTCGCCTCCATGATGGCCGTCGGCTCGCGGCCCGCGGCATAGAGAACGGTCGTGTCGGTGGTTGTCGTGCTCGCGGGCCCGGGCCCCGGCAAGATCATGTCACCCGGCTCCGACGGCGGCACGGTTGGGGTGCACGCCGTCAGCGTGCCTCCGAAGGCGAGCGCGATGCCAAGCACGAGGGCGATTCCGCCGCGGCCTTTCGCCGCAGGGCCCGGCCCCTTCTCGATACGACGTGGCCCCCCGCGCGATTCGCTCATGAGCGCGATGCTACTGAACTCGACGCAGGAGCCGAAGCCGAAGCCAGACCAGCCGGGACGCGTGACGTCTGGCGGTCTCAAGAGGGACCTAGGTCCATTGTCGCGCGTACCCGCATCGGCGAGTGTGATTCCTGAGATGTGATCCCCCCGACGTCTCTCAGGGAACCTCCACGAATGAGGAATCATGCGCAGCCCCCAAACCCCCTCCAGAGCATCCCAAGCATCCAGAGCACCACGATCTGCTCGTCTTCTCGCCATGGCGGCGATGGCCGCTGCCATCGGCCTGTTGGCGAGCGGATGCACGTCGGCCGGCGGTGACGGCGCGGGGAGCACGACTGACCCGGCGGCTCCCGAGGTCACTCGCCCCGCCGCGCCGGACGGCGAGCTGCCCGCGGAACTCCAGGACGGGCTGCAGGCTGCCCTCGACGCGGTGATGGCCGAGCTCGAGGTGCCAGGTGCGGCCGCCGGGGTGTGGATTCCGGGCCAGGGCTCGTGGACGACGGCCGCTGGACTCGCGAACGTCGAGGACAGCACGCCCGTCACGACGGACATGTCGTGGCCGATCCGCAGCATCACGAAGTCGTACACGGTCACGCTCATCCTGCAGCTCGCCGACGAGGGCAAGCTGAGCCTCGATGACACCATCGATCAGTACGTCGAGGGCATCACGAACGGCGACAGGATCACGCTCCTGCAGCTCGCGAACATGTCGAGCGGGAACGCCGACTACGTCACGGAGGCCTTTCAGGATGAGTTCCTGTCCGATCCGACGAAGATCTACACCCTCGAGGAGCTGAACGCCCCCGTCGTCGGTCAGCCGGCGCGGTTCGAGCCCGGCGCCGAGTACCTGTACACGAACGCCAACACGAACCTGCTCGGCGCGGTCGTCGAGAAGGTGACGGGTGAGCCGTACGCGGATGCGCTCGACGCGCGCATCCTCACCCCGCTCGGGCAGACGGGCACGACGTACCTGACCGACGTCGACGACTGGGCCCAACCGCATCCCACGGGCTACGTCATCGACGACGGCAAGCCCGTCGCGCAGAGCGAGAACCCGTCGATTCTCGGCGCCGCCGGTTCGCTCTTCTCCACGCTCGAGGATGGGCGTGCCTGGGCGGAGACGCTCGGTTCGGGCTCACTGTTGAAGCCGGAAACGCAGGAGCTGCGCCAGGTGGGCCATGAGATCCCGAAGCCGCCCTACGACCTGTACGCGGTGGGGATGGGGGAGACGAACGGGTGGCTCGGCCACAACGGCGAGGGGCTCGGCTTCACGGCCGCCACCTTCCACGACCCGGCGACGGGCGCGAGCATCGTCGTCTACATGAACGAGTCGGACAGCCCTGCTGGGCATCCGGCTGACATCGCCTTCCGCGCCCTCGCTGAGGTTCTCGCGAACGGAGCGGGCGCGTGATCGCCGACGGCGTTGCCGGGCGAGCACGCGGATCAGGGTTCGGCCGCGGCGCTCGCGTCGTGACGGCGGGGGCCGTCGCGATGCTGCTGCTCACGGGGTGCGTCGCGGCCGACGCGAACGATGCGGATGTCCCGGTGTGGGACGGGACGACGCTCGTGTCCGTCCCGGGGCTTCCGGATGCGGCACTCGAGGTCATGAATCAGCCGCAGTTCGCGAGCGGTCGATGGTCGATTGCGGTCGAGGACCTGGACACGGGCGAGGTGCTCGTCGACCTGGACGGCGAGAAGCTCGCCGAGCCGGGCTCCTTCGTGAAGACATACAGCGCTGGCGCCGCGTGGGTGAAGTGGGGGCCGGACCACACGGTTATGACGCCGGTCAAGCAGTCGGGCGAGGTCACGACGGGCACGCTCGACGGTGATCTTGTGCTCGTCGGGCAGGGGGATCTGACGATGGGCGGACGCACCAAGGATGACGGCAGCGTCAGCTTCGCGAACCTCGACCACAACGACGCGAACCCCCTGCCGGGGGCGACGCTCACGCCCGAGGATCCCCTGGCGGGCCTCGACGAGCTGGCCGCGCAGGTGAAGGCGTCCGGGATCACGACCGTCAGCGGTGACGTGATCATCGACGACCGCCTGTTCCAGGGCACGCTCGCCGAGCAGCCGATCACCCCCATCGTCATCAACCAGAACCTCCTCGACGTGCTCGTCACGCCGGGGGAGGCGGGTGCCCCCGCGACCGCGGCACTCACACCCGCCGTCGGAAAGTGGGCGCTCGACCTCCAGGTGGAGACGGTGCCAGCTGGTGAGGAGTACAAGGTCGAGGCGCCGGAGGTGTCGGCAAGCGATCCGAACACGGTCGTCGTGACCGGCACGATCGCCGCGGATGCCGACCCCGTGCTGCGGGTCTTCGAGTTCGACGACCCGTCGACGTTCGCCCGCACGGCCTTCATCGAGGCGCTGGAGCGCGCGGGGGTCACCGTCGGCGCCGACCCCTCCGCCGAGAACCCGAAGTCGGCCCTCCCGAACTGGGACGCCGTCGAGGCGCTCCCCGCGGTCGCGGAGCTCGAGTCGCTGCCGCTCGCCGAGGAGATCACCTACGTCATGAAGGTCAGCTACAACCGCGGCGCACAGACCCTCGTCTGCCGCCTCGCGGTCGACGCGGGTAAGACCGATTGCAACAAGGACGGCATGGGGGTGGCGCAGGCCATCTGGGCCGAGGCCGGCCTCGACACGACGGGCGCCTCCCTCGTCGACGGCTCCGGGCTCGAAGGCAACTACATCACCCCGAAGAACGCGGTGCAGATCCAGAGCCTCATGGCGGAGCGTCCCGACGCCGAGCGGTGGCGCGACACGATGCCGATCCTCGGCGTCGACGGGTCGCTCGCCGACGTGCAGAAGGACAGCCCCGCCGCCGGGAAGGTGTTCGCGAAGACGGGAACCCTCGCGAGTGCCGACGCCTTCAACGGCAGGCTCCGGCTCGGCACCAAGACCCTCGGCGGCGTCATGGTCACCGAGTCCGGCCGCAACCTGGCGTTCACGATCATCGTGAACCAGGGCTTCTACGAGGGCATGCCCGGGGTCTTCGAAGCGAACGATGACGTCGGCAAGGTCGCGGCGATCATCCAGCAGGCGTACTGACCGAGCATCCCCGAGTTCGCACGCAATCCAGGAGGAGACAGCACATGTCCAAGATCGCGAAGAGAACCACGTACACGGCGACCGCCATGGTCGCCGCCCTCGCCCTCGTCTCCTGCACGGCGCAGGCCGCGGAGACCGAGGCGCCGACATCCACGCTGAAGCCGTTCGACGAGGCGGCCGTGACCGCGATCTTCGAGGAGACCGCGGAGGAGCTCGGCCAGCCCGGCGCCTTGATGCTGCTGCGCACGCCAGAGGGGGAGTTCACGGCGACCTACGGGGTGACGAGCCCCGGCGGCAGCACTCCCGTCTCGGTCGACGACCATATCCGCATCGGCTCCAACACGAAGACGTGGACCGGCACCGTCATCCTGCAGCTCGTGCAGGAGGGCAAGATCGCGCTCGCGGACCCCGTGTCGAAGTACCGGCCCGACGTGCCGAACGGCGACAACATCACGATCGAGCAGATGCTGCTCATGCGCAGCGGGCTCGCCAACTACACGGAGACGCTCGAGCTCAACACGGCACTGGATGAGGACCCTGACCGCGTGTGGGAGCCGGAGGAGCTCATCAAGATGGCGCTTCCTCTTCCGGTCGACTTCGAGCCTGGCACCGACTACCACTACTCGAACACCAACACGATCCTCCTCGGGCTCATCGCCGAGGACCTCGACGGGAAGCCGCTCGCCGAGATCTACGACGAGCGGATCTTCACGCCGCTTGGCCTCGACGAGACGTCGTTCCCCGAGGTCGGCGACAGCAGCATCCCGTCGCCGCACTCCGACGGCTACTTCTGGTGGACCAACGTCAACACGATCGGCTCGTCGAAGCTGCCGCCGGACCTCATGAAGCAGATCGAGGAGGGCACGTTCACGCCCAACGACGGCACCCTCGACAACCCGTCGTGGGCATGGTCGGCTGGCTCCGGCATCTCCACCGCGGGCGACCTCGCCGACTGGGTGGAGGCGCTGGGCGGGAAGAGCGGCGACATCCTGGAACCGGACATGCAGCAGGCGCGCATGGACAGCTTCCAGCCCACGACGAAGAACCCGGCTGACCCGTCGTACGGCTACAACATCGCCCACTTCGGGCAGTTCTACGGGCACACGGGCGAGCTCCCCGGCTTCAACTCCTTCATGGGCTACGACCCCGTCGCCGACGTGACGCTCGTCGTCTGGGCGAACCTCGCCCCGGCCGCGAACGGCGCGGGGCCCGCCACCGAGATCGCGAAGCAGCTGATCGGCACCCTCTACAGCTCGCCGGTCGCGAGCTAGGAGTTACAGGATTCGCAGGAGTCAGGGAGGTCCTGGCTGGAGCGTTCGGCCCGACCCGGGCCTCTGAGATGGAACCCGGTGCCGGGCCGGACGCGCGTTTCAGCGCCCGCCCGCTCCGGCATCCACGTCTCCGGCGGCGGCGAGGTAGCGGACGACCGCGAGCACTCGGCGGTGGTCGTCGGCAGCGACGGGCAGGTCGAAGGCGTCGTAGATGTTCGAGGTGTGGTGCACGACGGCCTTCTCGGAGGAGCCGAGCCTCGCGGCGATGTAGCTGTTGCTGCGGCCTTCGGCCATGAGCCCGAGCACGTCGAGTTGTCGGGGCGTGAGCTCCCCGACAGGCCCGCTGATCTTCGTCGCCCGCGCGAGGAGCACGGCCACGACGTCGGGGTCGAGCACCGTGCCGCCCGCCTGCACGTGGCGCAGGTCGGCGGTGAAGGCCCGAACGTCGGCGATGCGCTGCTTGAGCAGGTAGCCGACGCCACCGTCGCGTTGCCCGATGAGCTCGCTCGCGTAGCGTCGCTGCACGTGCTGCGACAGCACGACCACGGCGGCCTCCGGATGCGCCTGCCGGATGCGGAGGGCCGCGACGAGTCCCTCGTCGGTGAAGGTCGGGGGCATCCGGATGTCGGTGATCACGAGGTCGGGCGCGAGCCGCGCGACCTCGACCTCGAGCTCGACGGCGGTGCCGACCGCGGCGACCACCTCGAAGCCGTCGTTGCTGAGGACGTGCCCGAGCCCCTCGCGCAGCAGCGCTTCGTCTTCGCCGATCACGACCCGCATGGCAGCTCCACTCGTACTTCCGTTCCCGACCCGAGCGGCGAGACGAGCTCGAAGGAGCCGCCGAGGGTATCGATCCGGTCGACGAGCCCCTTCAATCCGGTGCCCTCCTCGACCCGTGCCCCGCCGCGGCCGTCGTCTTTCACCGTCACGCTGAGCAGCGCGCCCCGCTGCGTGATGCGCACGTGCACGGTGCGCGCGTCGGAGTGCTTGACGGCGTTCGTGAGGGCCTCGGCCATGATGAGATACGCCGACTGCGACGTCGCGGGAGCCAAGGTGCTGTCGTCGGCGTCGCTGACGAGGCGCGCGGGGATCTCGAGGCGATCGACGAGGTCTTCGGCGGCCGCCGTCAGCCCGCGCTCGACGAGCGCCGACGGCAGCACCGCGTGCACGAGGCGGCGAAGGTCGGCGGCCGCCGTGTCGATGCGGTGCCGCAGCGCGGTCGCCTCGGCCACGGTCGACGGGTGCGCGTCGCCGGAGTTCGCGATCTGCTGGGCCTCGAGCGCGAGCAGCACGAGCTGCACCTGTAGGCCGTCGTGGAGGTCGCGGGCGATGCGGTTGCGCTCGCGGTCGGCGGTCTCCACGATGCGGAGCCTCGACTGCTGCAGCGCCTCGTTGCTCGCGAGGAGCGCCGCGGTGAGGCGCTCGCGGTCGAGCGCGATGGCGAGCACGCGACCGGCCCGGCGCACGGTCTCGGGGTCTGCGATCATCCGCTCGTCGTAGCTGATGGCGCCGACCAGTCGGGACTCGACGTGCACCTCCTGCCACTGGCGTGGTGTCGACTGGGCGCGGACCTCCACGTCGAGGCCCGCTTCGTCGACGAACACCTGCCGGTTCTCTGCCCAGTAGGCGACCCGCAGCGAGTCGTCGCCGAGCGAGCGGGCGAGCGCCGCCCCGACGACGGTTCGTGCGGAGCCGGCCAGGCTGAGCCAGGCGCTGAGCACCTCCGCCTCCACGGTCTGGGCGTAGCCGCCGATGAGCACGCCGAGGAGGAAGGCGATGGGGATGCCCGCGATGACGACCAGCTGGATGGAGCCGATCACCTCGCCGGGCGCGCCGAGGAGGCGCAGCACGTTCGCGGAGAGGGGGATGCTCAGCACCGCGAGGATGCCGTACAGGTAGAGGGGGAGCAGGACGCGCAGGTTCTTCGGGTCGGCGGAGCGGAGGCGGCGGATGAGGAGGGCCGCGGTGACCCCCATGACGCCGAGGCCGACAAACGCCTGCACCCAGACTCCGACGAGGTGCGGGAGCGTGTCGGGTGGGAGCACGTACAGCGGGATCTGCAGCAGGAGCGTCACTCCGTAGCCGACGGCCACCGTGGCGATGGAGACGCGTCCCTGCAGTCGGCCGGACGGGAAGGCGTGCAGCAGGTGCACCGTGACGGCGAGGATGAGGGTCGCGAAGATGGTGTTCAGCTCCACCAGCACGGGGAGACCTAGGTTGCCGACCCCGCCGAGGAACATGGCGATCGCGCCGACGAGCAGCAGGCCGCCGACCATGCTCAGAGGGCGCTGCCACCACGCGATGACGCCGGCGGCCGTCCAGACGAAGAACACGGCGGTGAACGCGAGCGGCACCCAGAACGGGATGGGCGCAGCCACGCCGACGGCGAGCTGGACGCCGCCGAGGGCGAGCGCGAGCACGGCGATGAGCAGGAGGGCCGGGCGCAGGGCATCGCCTCGCGCCGCGCGAAGCGGGATGCGTGCTGCTCGGGCGTCGATGGAACGGGTCACGTCGAGGTCACCTCGGCTCAGGCCAAGTGATGCAGCGGTGCGTTCGGCGAGCACTGGTCTCGCTGAGGTGCGGTGCTGCGCGCTGGGAGAGCGTGCCCGAAGCCTACCGCGGTGGGGGCGCCTGCGGGGGTGCGCGGGCTACCCTGGTGGCTTGCTCGTACGGCACAGGCTGATCACCGTCTGCACGGGGCGGAGAGGCCCGGCTCGGGGCACTCGCGGCGGGGTGAATGGAGGGACCGCATGTCGGTACGGGCTGGGCGATGGTTTCTGGTCATAGCGGCCGCTGCGTTGCTCGTCGGCCTCTCGTGGTTCGTGCTCGTCGAGGCTGCCGCGGGGCCGTGGGCGCAGGGCTCGGTGGGCGGCGCGGTGCTGGCGCTCCTCGGGGCCGTGGCATTCGCCGTGGGCGCCGTGTTCTTCGGTCGGTTCGTCGAAGCGAGGGTCGAAAAGACCGATCTTGTGATCAGCTCCGTTCGGCGGAGGGAGCGGGTCATCCCGCTCGCCGTCATCGACGAGGTCGTCGTCGTCGAGCGCCTGCTGCTTCCGACGAGGATGGGGCCGGGATCTGCCGCGCGAGTGATCCTGCGGGGCGGCGGCGGCACGATCGCGGCGTTCACGCCGCACGGTCTCGGGGTCGTGGATGCGCTCCGCTCGGCCGGGTGCCGCGTCACGCTGATCAGCGAGCCGCTCTCCCCGATGCTCGTGCGGCGACGCTACCGAGGCGGAGCGAGTCCCGGTGAGGTTCTCGTGGCGGGGGCGCCGTTGGTCGCGATCATCGTCGCGGCGCTGGTGCTGCTCTGGGTCCTGACCGAGTGGTTCGCCGGGTAGCTACTCCACGTACTCGAGGGCGATGACGAGCTCGGCGCGCACGCGGGCGTCGTCGAGGTCGAGCCCGAGCAGCCCCCGCAGCTGGTCGATGCCGCGGCGCACGCTGTTGCGGTGCATCCCGAGCTCGCGGCCCGTCGCATCCCAGTGCCCGTTCGCGTGCAGCCAGGCGCGGAGCAGCGCGAGGCGTGCGTCCCTGGCCTCCGCGTCGAGGTCGAGGAGCGGTTCGAGACGTCGCTCGGCGAGCGCACGCCCCGAGGCCGCGCCGATGAACGAGTGCACGGGCGCGAGGTCGGCGCCGACGCGCACCACCCCGCCGTCCTCCCTCGCTCGCCGCTCGAGTGCGCGAACCTCCGCGGCGGATGCACGCAGCTGCTCGGCCGTGACGGGTCGGCCGACGACGAAGCTCCACCCCTCGTCGAGGAATGCGGCGAGGCGCCGCTCCGTGACGTCGAGGCGGGTGATGAGGGTGACGGTGGCGTGCTCGGCCGAGATGGTGACGAGCTTCGTGTCGAAGAGGCTGCGCCAGCGGTGCAGCTCGCTCGCGTCCTTCAGAGGGGAGGGCGCGCAGGCGACGACGACCCGGAGGGTTCGGGCGCGCGCGTCTCCGCCGGCCGCCTGCAGGAGGAGGTCGCGCCACAGCTCGGTGTCCGGGCCGCCGTCCGGGCGGGCGAACACGTCGTCGGCTTCGAGGAGGAGCGGCACGAGCAGCTGGCCGGGCGCGACGCTGCCGGAGGTGCGTTGCCTCGCGATGAGCTCGAGCATGCCGTGCGCCGTCGTGAGGAACGCGTGCGCCGTCGAGCCCGCCGGGGGAGCGGCCTCCACGAGCAGCGTGCCGAGGGCGGCTCCGCCGAGGCTGCGCAGCGGGTAGGCGGCCGGTCCGCCCCTCGTCTGGTCTGCCGACTCGGCGAGGGCCCCCAGCACGGGTGCGGGTGGCACCTGGCCGGCCCTCGCGCGCACCGCGCCGCCTGGTCCAACGATCGCCGCCCAGGAGCCGAGCCGTTCGGCGAGCGCCGCCGCCACGGCCGTCTCGGGCTGGTCCGCCGAGGCGGCGCGCAGCAGTCTGCGGGTTGCGTCGGCGAGCGTGCGCAGCGCATCCACTCGCCGCAGCTCGGTCATCTCGGCGAAGGTGCGCGACACGGCCACGAACGGGGTGTCGTTGGGGATGCGCACGAGGGTGAGGTCGCTTGCAGTGCAGGCCTCGAGGAGGGCGGGTGGCACCTCGTGGAACACCGGGTCGATGCCGAGGCCGAGCGCGACGACGCCCGCGCTGACGGCCCGTTCGACGTAGCCCTCCAGCTCGGCGTGGTCGAGGTCGCGCAGCCCGACACCGGCAGTCAGCAGGAACTCGCCGCCGAGGAGATACGGCGTCGGGTCGGTGAGGTCGCTCGTCGCGACCCAGCGGATGCTCACATCGAGGTCGCCGGGCACGAGCACCTCGAGGTGCAGCTCGGGGCGTGCGAGCAGCTGGGCGAGTGAGATCTGGCCGTGTGGTGACGAGGGTGATGGCATGCGAGCTCCCGTGCATTCTGTCGCATCTTCGCGACAAACCGAGCATATCGCCCGTGGATGCACTGCGTGGTGCGACCATACGATTGCCAGGCCCGGCGCTGCTGGGCGCAGTTGGACAGCGCCGATCGATCCCTGATCATGCTGGTCCCGAACCCAAGAAGGGCAACCGTCAATGGCGACACCACCCACCACAGCCGGCCGGTCACGCACGCCGCTCGGCACGCAGCTGCTGCGCCGCAAGCCGCTGGAGCAGCTCACCGACGAGTCCCTGACCGAGTCGGGCGAGGGCGGCCTGAAGCGCACCCTCGGCATGTGGCAGCTGACGATGATCAGCGTCGGCGCGACGCTCGGCACGGGCATCTTCGTGATCCTGGGCACCGCGGTCCCGCTCGCCGGCCCCGCCGTCTGGATCGCGTTCGCCGTCGCCGGCCTCGCGGCGCTGCTCTCGGCCCTCTCCTACGCCGAGATGGCGAGCTCGGTGCCCGTCTCCGGGTCGAGCTACTCCTACTCCTACGCGACGATGGGCGAGGGCGTCGCCTGGGTGTGCGGCTGGTGCCTGGTGCTCGAGTACGGCGTCTCGGTGGCCGCCGTCGCGGTCGGCGCCGGGCAGTACGTCAACGAGACGCTCGGCGTCTTCGGCCTCGCGCTCCCGCCGGCGCTCGCGAACCCGATCGGCCTCGACGGCGGCTTCTTCAACCTGCCAGCCGCGGCGCTCGTGATCGTCGCGATGCTGCTGCTCGTGCGCGGCGCGAAGGAGAGCGCCTGGGTGAACACCGTCATGGTCGCCATCAAGGTCATCGTGCTGCTCATCTTCGTGTTCATCGCCTTCACGGCGTTCACGACGGCGAACTTCGAGCCGCTCGCCCCCATGGGTGCGGCCGGCGTCGCGGCCGCTTCGAGCCGCCTCTTCTTCTCCTACATCGGCTTCGACGCCGCCTCCACGGCCGGCGACGAGGCGAAGAACCCGCAGAAGGACCTGCCGCGCGCGATCATCCTGTCGATGGTCATCGTCACGGTCGTCTACATCCTCGTGGCGGTCGCCGCCATCGGCGCACTCCCGTGGACCGAGTTCAACGACGGCGAGGCGGCGTTCGTGCGCATCCTCACCGACATCACGGGCCAGCCGCTGCTCGCGCTCATGTTCTCGGTCGGTGCGGTCATCGCGATCGCGAGCGTCGTGCTGACGGTCTACTACGGGCAGACGCGCATCCTGTTCCGCATGTCGCGCGACGGCATGGTGCCGAAGATCTTCGGTCGCGTGCGCCCCTCGACGGGCACCCCGGTCGCCGGCACGGTCATCGTGGGGTCGATCATCGCGGTCGTCGCCGGGTTCATCCCGCTCGGCGAGCTGGCGGATGCGACGAGCATCGGCACGCTGTTCGCGTTCGCCCTCGTCAACCTCTCGGTCATCTACCTGCGCCGCGCCCGCCCCGAGCTGCCGCGCAGCTACAAGGTGCCGTTCTTCCCCGTCGTGCCGATCCTGGGCATCGTCATGTGCCTCGGCCTCATGGTCACGCTCGGCGGCACCACCTGGATGGTGTTCGGGCTGTGGATGCTCGTGGGTGTCGGCCTGTACTTCGCGTACGGTCGGAAGCACTCCATCGTCGGTGCCATGAGCGAGAACGACTACGTCAACGCGGCGACCGCCGCGACCCCCGTCATCATGAAGGAGCACAAGTGACCATCGCGACCCCGATGCCGAGCGGCCCGCAGCGCGCGGAAGGCGCATCCACGCCGCAGGACTCCCAGCCGGTGACCATGCTCAACCCGGATTTCCCGTTCAGCTACGACGAGTTCCTCACGCACCCGGCCGGCCTCGGCTCGGTGCCGGAGCGGATGCATGGCACCGAGGTCGCCGTCGTCGGCGCTGGTCTCGCGGGTGTCGTCGCTGCGTACGAGCTCATGAAGATGGGGCTGAAGCCCGTCATCTTCGAGGCGGACAGCATCGGCGGTCGCCTCAAGACGCGGTCGTTCGATGCGGCGCCGAACGTCATCGCCGACCTTGGCGGCATGCGCTTCCCCGAGTCGGGGCGCGCGTTCTACCACTACGTCGATCTCGTCGGGTTGGAGACGCAGGCGTTCCCGAACCCGCTGGCGGAGGTGACGCCGTCGACGGTCATCGAGCTCGCCGGCACGTCGTTCTACGCCGAGACTCCCGCCGACCTGCCCCCGTTCTTCACGGAGGTGGCGGAGGCGTGGAAGCGTGCGCTGACGGAGGAGGCCGACCTGGTGCGCATCCAGGACGCCATCCGCGCACGCGATACGGAGACCCTGAAGGCCGCATGGAACGAGCTGGTCGAGAAGTTCGACAACCGCTCGTTCTATGGATTCGTGGCAGAGAGCGCGGCCTTCAGGGATCTCAGCTTCGAGCACATCGAGGCGTTCGGGCAGGTGGGCTTCGGCACGGGCGGTTGGGACACCGACTTCGGCAACTCGATCCTCGAGATCCTGCGGGTCGTGTTCACGAACGCCGACGACGCGCACCGCCGCATCGTGGGCGGGGCGCAGAAGCTGCCCGTCGACCTGTGGCACCACGAGCCGACCGAGCTGGAGCACTGGCCTGAGGGCACGAGCCTGGCGAGCCTGCACGGCGGGGTGCCGCGCGGTGCGGTCGCCGCGATCAAGCGCGGGCAGAACGGTGGCGTCAGCATCACGGAGAAGTGGGGGCGCACGCAGGAGTTCGCGTCCGCCATCGTGACCTGCCAGTCGTGGCTGCTGTCGGCGCGCATCGACACCGACGAGGAGCTGTTCACGCCCGAGATGTGGACGGCCATCGAGAAGAGCCACTACATGCTCTCGTCGAAGACGTTCGTGATGGTCGACCGGCCCTTCTGGCGCGACCTGGACCCGGCGACGGGGAAGCCGGTCATGAGCATGACGCTCACCGACCGTCTGCCCCGCGCGACGTACCTCATCGACGAGGGCCCCGACAAGCCCGCCGTGATTTTGCTCTCCTACACGTGGAACGACGACGCCCTGAAATGGCTGGCCCTCGACGCGTCGGAGCGCACGCGGCTCATGCTGCATTCGCTCGACAAGATCTACCCCGGCCTCGACATCGGCGCGCACATCGTGGGGGAGCCGATCACCGTCTCGTGGGAGGCCGACCCCAACTACATGGGCGCGTTCAAGAACAACCTGCCCGGCCACTACCGCTACCAGGAGCGCCTCTTCGGTCACTTCGTGCAGGACGAGCTCGACGACCACCAGCGGGGCATCTTCCTCGCGGGCGACGACATCTCGTTCACAGCAGGCTGGGCCGAAGGTGCGGTGACGACGGCCCTCAACGCCGTCTGGGGCGTCGCGAAGCACCTCGGGGGCGCATCCGCTGCCGGGAACCCGGGGCCGGGTGACGTGTGGTCGGAGCTTGCTCCGGTGCGCCTCGACTAGCCTTCCGCTGTGACTGACTCCTCGAACGGCTCCATAGACGCAACGCACATGTTCGGCGACGAGCCGGAGATGGTGCACTCGAGCCGCTCGGCGATCTCGACCGGGCAGCTGCCTGACTCCGACGACGTGAAGACCGCGGTCGACGAGACGTACGAGCAGTTCTCGTCGGTCGACGACGGCGAGGTGCCCGACTACATTCCGGCGCTGGCGGATGCGGACCCGGACCTGTTCGGGATCTGCATCGTCTCCACCGAGGGGCAGTCGTACAGTCGCGGCGACGCTGAGCTGCTGTTCACGATCCAGTCGATCTCGAAGGCGTTCGTGTTCGCGCTCGTGCGCGAGGAGGTCGGGCACACGAAGGCGCGCGAGCTGGTGGGCGTGAACAACACGGGCCTGCCGTTCGACTCGGTCATGGCGATCGAGCTCAACGGCGGACGCACCATGAACCCGCTCGTCAACGCGGGTGCCCTGGCCACGTCGGCGCTCGCGCCGGGGGAGACGTGGGAGGAGAAGTGGGACTTCATCCTGAGCGGCCTCTCCGCCTTCGCGGGGCGCGACCTCGAGATCGACGAGGACGCGTTCGCGTCGGAGCGCGAGAACAACATCCGCAACCAGGGCATCGCGCGCCTCCTGCAGAGCTACGGGCACATCACCCTCGACCCGCACGAGGTCACCGAGCTGTACACGCGGCAGTGCGCGCTGCTCGTGACCACGGAGGACCTCGCCGTCATGGGTGCGACGCTCGCCGACGGCGGGAGGAACCCGAAGACGGGCGAGCAGGTCATCGGGCAGGGTGCATCCAGGGACGCGCTCGCCGTGATGGCCGCGAACGGCCTCTACGAGGCGAGCGGGGAGTGGCTGTACGAGATCGGGATGCCCGCGAAGAGCGGCGTCTCGGGCGGGCTCGTGACGATCGCTCCAGGCAAGGGCGGCTTCGCGAGCTACTCGCCGCGCCTCGACGACGCCGGCAACAGCGTGCGCGGCATCAAGGCGGCCAGGCACCTGTCGAACGAGCTCGGCATGAACCTCTTCGCGTCGGGCACCGTGCAGGACTAGATTCGGGGTCGTGACGACTCTTCCCGAACAGACGCTCCTGCCGGAACACCCGACCGCGTTCCCCAGCGAGCCGGACCTCGTGCACCCCGACACCCGCGTCGTCTCGACCGGCAGGCTGCCGGATGCCGAGCACGTGCGGGAGATGCTCTCCGAGACGTATGAGCGGTACCGCCACGTGCAGGACGGCGCCGTCGCCGACTACATCCCCGCGCTCGCGGAGGCCGACTCGTCCTGGTTCGGGCTGAGCCTCACCTCGGCGAACGGGCACCGATTCTCGTTCGGGGACGCGCAGCTCAAGTTCTCGATCCAGTCGATCTCGAAAGCGTTCGTCTACGCGCTGGTCGTGCAGGAGCTGGGGCACGAGGAGGTGCGCGAGCGCATCGGCGTCAACAACACGGGGCTGCCGTTCAACTCGGTCATGGCGATCGAGCTCAACGGCGGACGCACCATGAATCCGCTCGTCAACGCGGGCGCGATCGCGACGACATCGCTCGTGCCCGGGAAGACCTGGGATGAGAAGTGGGACTTCATCCACGCCGGGCTGTCGAACTTCGTCGGCCACCCGCTCGAGATCGACGAGCGCGTCTACGAGTCGGAGATGAAGACCAACACTCGCAACCGCAGCATCGCGAGGCTGCTCGAGAGCTACGGGCACATCTCGCTCGACCCGACGCAGGTGACCGAGCTGTACACGCGGCAGTGCTCGCTGCTCGTCACCGCCGAGGACCTCGCCACGATGGGGGCGACGCTCGCCGACGGCGGCGACTGCCCCATCTCAGGCGTCGATGTCGTCGATCCGTCCGTGAGCCGCGACGTGCTGTCGGTCATGGCGACGAACGGCATGTATGAGGCGAGCGGTGACTGGCTGTTCGAGGTGGGCATGCCGGGCAAGAGCGGCGTCTCCGGCGGCATCGTCACGATCGCACCGGGCAAGGGCTCGCTCGCGACGTTCTCCCCGCCACTGGATGCTGCTGGCAACAGCGTGCGCGGCATCCGCGCCACCCGGCACCTGTCGAACAAGCTCGGCCTGAATATGTTCGCGTCGACGGTGCAGTAGGCGTGGGGGCTCAGTCGTTGCGGTCGCGCCGCAGTGACGGGGCGAACATGACGACGAGCAGCAGCATCGCGAAGGCGGTGAGCCACGGGCCGAACTGGCTCGGGTCTCCCGCGATCGCCACCACGGAACCGATCAAGACGAGGCTGGCGGCGATGATCATGGTCAACGCGAGCGGTCTCGGGTAGCGGTGCACTCCGGAAGCCTACGCGGCTCCCAGGCGTCTCGTCACGCTCAGCGCGCGACCAGTTCGAGGAACACCTGCTCGGTGATGATCTCGACGCGCTGCCCCTTCGCGGCGAGGTCCATGGCCTTCTGGATCTTGGTGCTGATCTTCGCGCCGGGGCGAAGCGTGGCGGGATCGTAGCCGCCCATCACGACAAGCGTCGTCTTCTTCGTCACGCTGCCACTCACCGTCGCTCCCTTTTCTGCAACCAGCTTCTGCGCATCTCCGCGAGTGTGGCTGTCGAGGTCGCCGGAGAAGCAAATCACCTCACCGAAGAGCGGATGCGTGGGGTCGGCGTGTGCGTTCGTTTCTGGAATG
The DNA here is from genome assembly GCF_902506465.1 of Pseudoclavibacter sp. 8L. Lineage (NCBI taxonomy): Bacteria > Bacillati > Actinomycetota > Actinomycetes > Micrococcales > Microbacteriaceae > Pseudoclavibacter > Pseudoclavibacter sp. 8L. Next base: position 19,125 of record NZ_LR733210.1, read on the forward strand.
ACGCTCTGCTTGTGCGCATACGCGGACCGGCTGGCTCGTGCCTTCGCGGGTCTCGACTCGGGCCACGCGCTGGTGACGTCGCTTACTCCCGTGTGGGTCGAGAGGTGCAGGACGATCTGGGCGCAAGCGAGCGCATCCGCCCCGGCGTCGTGGTGCGAGAACGAGGGGAGGCCGAGGTGCTTGGCGACGTGGGGCAGCTTGTAGCTCTCGAGCTGCAGCCGCGCCTTCGCGAGGACGAGAGCGTCGAAGAACTCGAAGCCCGGGTCGCGGAGGCCCAGGAGCGAGTTGGCTGCGTTATACGCGCTCTTGTCGAACGAGCTGTACGCAACGATCGGGGCCGATTGCACCACCGTGGTCAGGCGCCGAAGAGTCTCACCCCAGGTGGGCGCATGCTGCACGTGCGAGGCGCTGATGCCGTGGATGTGCGTGTTCGTGAAGACAAGGCCGGTCGGCGGATTGATGAACCACGAGTCGGTCGAGACGATGCGACCGTCGCGCACGTCGGTGACGCCGATCTGGCACACCGAACCTCGCTGGTGGTTCGCGGTCTCGAAGTCGATGGAAACGAAGTCCAGCGCCATTGCATGTCCGATCGTCGGGGGTCTCTGAATCCTAGGGACGTTCTCCGGTGCGCGAAGGCCCGGGGATACACGGGGCCCGCCGGTGACCACGTCTTATTGCGGGGCGGCCGTTGGGGCAACGCATGTTTGTGGGGCCAACTCGCTCCTGGAAAGAACTGCCGCCAGTCTGAGGCGCGGGTCATCGCTCTCTCTCGCGGACCATCGCTGCCCGTCGACTCCGCCTCCGCCTGGGCTCTCGGCGATCGCTGCCCGGCGTTTCGCCCTCTGAGGTGACCTCCAGAGGGCGAAACGCCGGGCAGCGATTGGTGGGTCAGGCTCCGATGTCGGCGCGTTCGGCTGCGGGGATCGTGCGGAGGCCGGTGGTGTCGAGCGAGTGGCGCTTGTCGCGGCGCTCGACGGAGACGCCGAGTGCGGTCAGGCCCATGCCGAGGACGGCGAGGACGACGCCCACCCAGCCGGGTGCGAGGTAGCCGAGGCCGCCCGCGATGACCATGCCGCCGAGCCACGCGCCGAGGCTGTTGCCGACGTTGAACGCAGCGTGGTTGATGGCCGCTCCGAGGAGTGCGGCTTCGTCGGCGATGCGCACGAGGCGCGACTGGATGGCCGGCAGCAGCGACGACGAGGTGAGGCCGAGGAAGAACACGGCCACGAACAGGCCGACCGGGTTGGACGCGATGAGGCTGTAGAAGACGAGCGAGGCGATGAACGAGCCGAAGCCGACGAACATGGTGCGGGTCAGGTTGCGGTCTGCTGCCCATCCGCCGATGAGGTTGCCGAGGGTCATGCCGACGCCGAGGGTCGCGAGCACCCACGGCACGATGCCCGGGCCGAGGCCCGTCTCGCGGGTCGTGACCTCGGCGATGTACGAGTAGACGGCGAAGAAGCCGCCGAAGCCGATGGCGCCGACGGCGACCATGATCCAGAGGCGCGGGTTCTTGAAGGCGATGAGCTCCTTCATCGCGCTGCGCTCGGGGTTGCCGGGGTAGCGGGGCACGAAGAAGAACACGAGCAGGAACGTGACGAAGAAGATCGCGGCGACGAGCACGTACGCGTAGCGCCAGCCGCTGGCCTGGCCGAGCCAGGTCGCGAGGGGCACGCCGAAGATGTTGGCGATCGTGAGGCCGGAGAGGGCGAGTGCGACGCCCTGGCCCTGCTTGCCTGGGCCCATGATGCGGGCGGCGAGCAGCGAGGCGACGCCGAAGTACGCGCCGTGGGGGAGCGCCGCGATGAATCGCATGACGGCGGTCGTGCCGAAGTCGGGCATGAGGGCGGATGCAGCGGAGGCGACGATGAAGATGCCGAGCAGCCAGAAGGCGAGCTTCGTCTGCGACATGCGGGCCGCGAGCACCGCGAACACGGGCGCGCCGACGACGACGCCGAGGGCGTAGGCAGAGATGAGGATGCCGGCCTGCGCGATCACCGCATCCGGGTTCTGCTCGAAGCCGGGGAGCAGCTCGCGGGCGATGTCGGGTAGCAGACCCATCGTGGCGAACTCGGTGACACCGATGCCGAAGCCTCCGAGCGCAAGCGCGAAGAGGGCGATTCCGCGCCGGAAGGGGGTGAGTTCGGGCATGACCTGCATGTTGCGGACCTCTGCTTCTGAGATAGGGGACTGGGTTCGCAACACTGCGCGGGTACCAGGCTATTCCCAGGCGGCAGAATGTGCGAACAATCGGCCGGGTGGATGTGGTCGGGCTGGCGCTGGGGCGCGTGCCCACGCCGCGGGGTTGGTCGAGCGCTCGCTGCCTTCCCCCCCTTTTCAGCTCGTGCGGCTCCCCGCTCCAAGTGACTGCTGGGAGCAGAGTTGTGGCGAAGTGCTGTTGGGACGCTTGCTCTGCGCATCGCGCCACAACTCTCCGGTGGTCGGCAGTTGTTGCGCGACACGTTCGACACGGTGGTGCGCGAACCTCCCAGGTTCCGGTAGGATGGTCGAGTTGTCCTCGCGGAGAACGAAAGCCACGGGCTGTGGCGCAGCTTGGTAGCGCACTTGACTGGGGGTCAAGGGGTCGCAAGTTCAAATCTTGTCAGCCCGACGGTGTGAAGTGTCGGGACATCGGAGACAGATGTCCCGGCGCTTCGGCGATCATCCCCCTCCTTCGGGAGGGGGATTTTTGTTTTTGAGTTGGCAGTCGCGGTTTGGGTTGATCGTGTGTTGGGCGAGGATCTCGCCGGTGGTCGGGTTCGTGACGATGGTGTCGCGGTCGTGGATCAGGATGAGGACTTTGGTGCCTCCGTGGCGTCGTCCGATCGCGAGGTGGTGGAAGCGCTTTGGTGGCGGAGCGCGACGGTGCCTGACCCGTCGACGGTGTCGGTGCGGATGCGGAAGTGCGCTGCGAGGCTGGTTGGGTTAGGGGTGGCCTATGGTTCTTGTCAAGCGGCAGGAGCCCTGGGTGGTTGGTAGATGGTGCCGTCTCGGAGCATTGCGTAGAGAATGTCGCAGCGTCGTCGAGCCAGAGTGGTGAGGGCTTGGTTGTGGTGTTTGCCTTGCGCGCGTTGCCGGTCGTAGTAGGACCGCGAAACTGGGTTTCTGAGTGCTGGGAGTGCTGACAGGAACAGGCCCGTTTCAGGATCTTGTTCCCGCGTCGGGAGGCGTGCTCGCTTCGGATCGAGGATCCCGAGCATCTCGTGACGGGCGCGAGGCCTGTGTAGGACGCGAGGTGACCGGCCGACGCGAACGACTTCCCGGCGACTTCGGTGAGGAGCCTCGCTGCGGTCCTGACGCCGACTCCCGGCATGCTCGTCAGGACCGGCTGAAGAGGGTGCGCGTCAACGAGCCGCTCGACCTCGACCGCGATGTCCGCGCGCTGCGTGCGGGGGTCCTCGAGTTGCTTCGCGAGGCGCGGCAGGGCGACGCTCGCGGCGTTCGTGCCGACGACTGCGACCGTCTGCTCGGAGAGCGCCTGCATGATCTCTGCCGCGAGGCGGTTGCCCATGCGCGGAGCGAGCTTCACGAGCCGGTTGGCGAGACGCGCAGGTCCGAGCTTCGCGAGATCGGATGGAGCGGGATGACGTTGCAGGAGATCGACGACCGCGGGGTGATCGAGGTGTGGACCGAGGACCCGCTCGAGTACGGGATGAATCTGCGTGAGCAGACCTCGGATGCGCTTGCTCGTCGCGGTCACTTGTCCCGCGAGGTCGTCATCGAACCTGCAGGGCATGCTCAGTTCGGCGACGTGCTCGTCCGCGAGCTGGATCGACCGGAGGGCGTGCGGGAGCGAGCGGGCGGCTTCCGCGACGATGGCCGCGTCTCTCGCGTCCGTTTTCGCTTCTCCCGCGTGGAGGTCAGCAATGCCGCGCATCGCGAGCCCGGGCAGGTAGCCGACGAGGACGCCCGCTGCTTGCGCGACCGCGATCGGCAGCGCGCCGATCGTGGCCGGCTGATCGCCCACGAACAGCAGCGTCCCGTGGCCCTTCAATCCATCGATGAGCGAGCGCAGCTTGCTCTCGTCGTTGGGCAGCGCCTTGTCGAACAAGCGCTTCCCGGCGCGGTTGATCGCGACCGCGTGATGCTCGCCTTTGCCGACATCGACACCGATGACCACGTCGACGCTGTCGTGTCCGCTGATGCTGTTTTCCATCAGCCCTTCCCTTTCCGAACTCGGTTGGAGTGCTGGCCGAACCAAGAAGCGGCGGAGCTCGACATCCACGTTACGAACGACACTCGGACGAGTCCGGGCCCTGTCCCTATCAGCGATTCCCCTGCCGCCAAACCAGGCTCGGTGACAACACCCCCCCAGATCCTCAACGACAGGGGGCAGGAATCATGCCGAGCCCGGGATGGCCAACACCCTCCAAGGATCACTCCTCAATCGGGTAGGAAGAAAGTAACGGGGGCGCTCGCGTCTTCGAGCCACAGTTGCACATACTCTTCGTCATCGGCTCAAATCCGATGACAGGGGACCGCTTGGGCGCGCTTACTCTGAGCACCGCATCGTGGTCGAGGGAATCGACGTAACGGTGCTCGATCGCACCCTCGGCAGCACCTTGCGTGCCAAGGCTGTCGCCGCGATCGAAGTTCAGGAAAACAACCGTGGGAGCCGTGGAGCAGTAGCGCGGTCCGATTCACGTTCTCGATTCCGAGGTCCGCGTCGGTGCTCCGGGCAGTGACCGATACACATCCACAATCTCTCATAAGGCACGCCCATCAGGCGGTGGTTGCCGCGACCCGTCTCGGTGCCGTCGGACGCAACGGGGCAGTTGCATAGGTCGACGTGACCGGGCTGATCGCAATCGTGTTAGACCGCTGCGGCAGCAGAGCCAGTGCCCCCACCCGCGAACTTACTTCCAGCAAGGTGCAGACCCTTCATGATGGAAGGTGGGTATCCCGCGACGGTCGCCTCTGCACGCAGCGGCCGTTGCATTGTCGGAATTGCAAGATTCCGTGTTCGTCGACCACCGCACCCCACCTTCGGCGTCGAGTAGAAGCCACGCGAGATGGGGCGTGGCCGGAACCCCGCGTGAGCGATCACGGCGGTGCCGGAGAAACTCGTCGTGGAGTTCTCCTCGCGCTCGGGCAGATCGAGCAAGCGAAGAGCCGGGTAATCGCCGAGTACGTCGTGAGCCACGGACGGCCTCCCTCACCGTTCCTGTGATGCGGCTTCGCGCATGGGCAACGTTCACCACCGGGCGCGAGAAATAAGTTCGCTACCACGCTGACTTCACCGCAGAGTCGCGCACATGAGGGACCCATCTTCTCGGTGAGCGCGCAACCACCTGGGCTCGCACCGTTACCGCGAACGGCAGTATGCCGTTGCTGTTGCGTGCTGACGATTTGCTGCTGAATGTTACTAGTGGAACCTAGGCTCAGTGAGGTCGAGACGGTCCCAGAGGAGCGGTCGAACTAACAGCGGTGGACCCTCGCCGCCGAAACCGCCCGCCAGAACGTGCCCTAGCGCTTCAGCACCGTGAGAGACCGCGAGGCCATCATCGGGATGGTCATGCCGCTGAAGCCGTCTCACTGCGGCAACCCCCGCCCTAACTCGCGACTGGTCCCGAGGAGTTGCGCGGGCCTGGCGGCACGAGGTCAGTTGGCCCACGGGCATCCACTGTCCACACCCTAGAACAATTTCTCGCCCCTAGCTGTATTGACCCGTGAGGTTGTGAACGCGGTCTGAGGGGCGTTGGCCGCCGATTCCGGTGTGGGGTCTGTGGTGATTGTAGTGATGGAGCCAGGTGTCGTAGGTCGCGGCTCTGGCTTCATC
>NZ_LR733193.1:0-2502 GCF_902506465.1 Pseudoclavibacter sp. 8L
CCGCGGGGGCGCGGAGAGCGGGGGCGCGGAGGCGAAGGCGAAGGCGAAGGCGAAGGCGAAGGCGAAGAGAGTTGTGGACCAATAGTCCAATGGCGGGTATATTCCGATACATGGCAACCATGACCGAGTCCACGTTCTGGATCCTCACCGCCCTCGCCGCCGGGCGTCAGCACGGCTACGCGATCATGCGCGACGTCGAGCGCCTCAGCGCCGGCGCCGCGAAGCTGCGCGCGACCACCCTCTACGCGGCCCTCGAGCGCCTCGAACGCGAGCAGCGCATCCAGAAGGCAGGCGACGAGATCGTGGATGGTCGCGCCCGCCGCTCCTACGAGCTCACCCCGCAAGGGCACCACGACCTGGTGGCGGAGACCGAGGCGCTGGCGACTCGCGCCCAGGTCGCCGCGACCGCGCTGAAGCGTGGCCCCTCGCCTGCCGTTCGCCCCTCCCCGGCTCTGCGACTCGGCCCCGCCTGGTGAGCGCACCCCTCAGTACCAGGTTCGAGCGCCTGCTTCGCTGGTATCCGCGGGCCTGGCGGGAGGAGAACGGCGACTACCTGCTCGCGGTGCTCCTCGAGGACGCCGTCGAGCATGGCAAGACGAAGCCGACGCTCGCGGACGCCTGGTCGATCCGCGTGCATGGCCTCGCCGCCCGGGCCACACCGAGGGCCACACTCGGTGTCGCGGTCGCAGCGCTGATCGTGAGCCTCATCCCGATGGCCACCATCTTCGTGAGCGCGCTCATGGAGCCGACCTGGCTGCGCCTCGGCATCGCCGGGGTCCAGGAGTTCTCCGGCCTGCTCCTGCTCTTCCTGACCGTCATGATGTTCGGCCGCCGCCACGGCGGCAAGCTCACCGCCCCTGCCGCAGTCTCGGCACTCGCGCTCTGGGTACTGCATGCCGCGGCCGCCGCGTGCGCGCGCCTGAGCTGGTCGATCGGATGGGAGGAAGCGGATGACAACCTGCTGCCGGGAGCGACGAGCACCTGGTTCGGAGACTCCACGTCGTTCTGGCTCGCGGTAGCCGGCGCGCTCGGAGTCGCTTCGCTGAGCGTCGTCTTCCGGGGCCTCCTGCGACGGAATGGTTCCGGCTTCGAGGCGTGGATCCTTGCCGGGATCATCTCCTCAGGCTGCCTCGTCGCCCTGTTCATCACCAGCATGATGCCGTCGATCATGCCGCTCGCAGCGGGAACCATGCTCGTCCTGAGCGTGATCGACGTGAGCAAGGAGACCGCAGGCGCCCGAAGGTCGCAGCTCGCTGCTCGCACAGTCAGACCCGTGCAGCGCCGACCCGCGCAGCGTCGGGCCCGCTTCGTGATCTTGCTGATCCTCGGGGTCCTGACCGCGCTGGCCGGCGCGTTCTGCGCCGCGCTGGCCATCGGCGGCAGCAGCTGGAGTCTGGCGTTCCGCGACTCGACACACGCTATGAACGTCGGGTTGGCCCTCGGCTGCCTCGTCGTGATTCCGCTCGCAGCCGTCGGAACGTGGATGCTCGCCCACCGGTTCGGAACGCGCTGGCTGGTCGGCGGCGCGTTCCTCGTGGCCGCGCTGCTGCTCGAGGCGGGCTCGCAGCTCGCGGGGGCAGGCCATCCGGCGCAGGAGCCGCTCTGGATGCTCGCAGCCCTCTGCATCGGCGCGGCCCCCACCATCCCGCTCATCGCGATGATCCCCGCATCGAAGCCCGTCAGCGCCATTCTCGCGGTCGGCGGGTCACTTGTGCTCGCCCTGACCGTGGGGCTCGGCGTGCCAGGTCTGCCGTTCATCGCGCCCCTCGCATCCGTCACCGTTGCGTGCTGGGCTGCGGTTCACGTCATCGTGGATGCGTGTCGCTCGCGAGCCGACGCTCGAACCCCGAGCGCCGGAGCCGGACTCCAGCTGGCCGAGTCGCCCTGAGCACGCGCGCGCATCAGCCGCTTCATCCGCGCGCGCATCCGCCCTGGTGTGTATCTCCGCAGCCCCGCGCGCATCCGACCCCTTGTATATCTCCGCAGCCCCGCGCGCATCCGACCCCTTGTATATCTCCGCAGCCCCGCCCCGGCGCGGGGCTGCCCGCGAAAAGGCCGCTTTCGCCGCGTGTTGCACGCCGCGACGGGGTCACAACGACTCATCTGATGGCGGATGGCGGATGGCGCGCGGGGCGCGACCGGGCGAGCGGCACTCACCCGCCCTACTCCCGCCCCGCGCGGGCCCCGAGTACGCGCGCCGCAGCCGCTTCATCCCCGCGCGCATCCACTTTCGCGCACCCCCACCCCAGCGGAGCTACCCACGAAAAGGTCACTTTCACCGCGTGTTGCACGCCGCCATGGGGTGAAAACGCCCCATCTGACGGCGGATGGGCGGATGGCGGGCGGGCGGCGCGCATCCGTCCCCGGTGCACCTCCGCGCCCTCCGCGCGCATCCACCCCAGCGCGGATTTACCCGCGAAAAGGCCGCTTTCGCCGCGTGTTGCACGCCGCGACGGGGTGAAAACGCCCCATCTGACGGCGGATGGCGGGCGGGCTCGGGAC
>NZ_LR733207.1:0-19165 GCF_902506465.1 Pseudoclavibacter sp. 8L
CGCCACAACTTTGGGCAGGGGCAGGGGCAGGGGCAGGGGCTGCAGTGTGGTGGGTGGCGTCTCTGGGGCTGGCTGGCGGCGAGATGTGCGGCGGAGCCTCGGGCTCGCGCCCGGGCCGGAGCCCCGCGCCCCGGCGGCCGCATCCAGAGGCTCCCGCCCGGGGCTGAGAGTTGTGGCGAAGTGCGGTTGGGAGGAATCCCGACGGCATTTCGCCACGACTTTGCGAAGCGGATGCGGTGTCGGCGTCCTCGGCGTTCGCAGCGGCCTTGGGGCTAGCGGGCCGCGGGACCTCCGGGGCGAGCGGCGAACTGCGGTCCGCGTTCGGTGTCCGGGCCCGGCGTTCGCATCGAGAGGCTCCCGTCGGGGGCTGAGAGTTGTGGCGAAGTGCGGTCGGGAGGGATCCCGACGGCACTTCGCCGCAACTTTGGGCAGGGGCAGGGGCAGGGGCAGCGGCGGCGGCCTTACGCCGAGCTGGCGGCGAGGCCCGCCAGGTAGGTGACGACATCCTGCTCGCTGACGACGTCGGCGTACTTGGCGTCGAGGTCGAAGAGGGCCGCCTCGTGGGGCTCCGAACGGCGGTCGCCGACGGCATCGCGCACCACAAGCGGGATGAAGCCGTGCTGGCAGGCGTCGACGGCGGTGGCCCGCACGCATCCGGACGTCGAGAGCCCGACGAGGATGACACTGTCGCACCCGAGCACCGTCAGGTCGGTGGCGAGGGAGGTGCCGAAGAACGAGCTCGCGTACTTCTTGGAGAGGATCGGCTCGCCCTGCTGCGGGGTGAGGGGCGCCGCGATGGCGCCGAGGGGGGACCCCGTGGCGAGGGTCGCGAGACCGGCGGCCTTGCGGGCGAAGACTCCGCCGCCCGTGGGGCCCGTGTCCTGCTCGACAACCGTGTAGAGCACGGGGATGCCGGCTGCCCGCGCCGAGTGCAGCACGCGTGCGGCCGAGGCGAGTTCGTCCTCGACGCCCGCGTACAGGGGAGACGACTCGACGAGGTAGGCGTCGACGAAGTCGATGACGATGAGCGCGGGCCTCCGTCCGAAGCCGAGGCGCTGTCCGAAGCCCGCGGCCGCGTAGTCGTTGTCGGCGGAGAGGTCGCCGGAGACCTCGCCGGTGCGGGCGGTGGAGACGCCGGTTGGGGCCTCTCCCGAGACGCCGGGTGAGACATCGGCAGTGGACACGCCAGCGGATGCAGGTGCAGCTGCAGTTGTGGACGCGGTGGTCGTGGGGGTCATGGTGGTGCCCTTCGTGTGGTTGCGGGGGTGCGGGAGTTGGAAGCGGAAGCCCAGCGGGTTCACGTGGCTGCCCCGGCCTGATCATCGATACGGGCCTCGCTGCGGGATGCCTCGCGGGATCCCTCGCGGGCTTCGGCGCGCGCGCGGCGTCGCGTGGGGTGGAACCGTGCGGCGATGGCGGCCGTGGTGGCGGCGATGAGTGCGATGGCGGCGGCGGCGAGCCATCCGGTGGTCGGCCCGAAGTACTCGAAGACGAACCCCATCGCGAAGGGGCCAGCCGCGCTGCCGATGTAGGCGCCCGACTGCACGAGCCCCGTGGCCTGGGCTGCGAAGCGGGGCACGGCGTTGGATACGGCGTAGTGGAGCAGTCCGCTCCACCCCCAGCCGAGTCCGAAGGCGAGGACGACGCCGATGGCGAAGCTCCAGGGGAGGGCGAGCGCCATGCCGCCGAGGCCGATGGCGCCGGAGAGCATCATGAGCGAGACCGTGGTGAGGGTTCCTCCGATGCCGCGGTCGGCGAGCCAGCCCGCGAGGGGTCTCGCGATGATGTTCGCGAGCGAGCCGAGGCTGAGGAGGAGGCCCGCGACGGCGGCCGTGTAGCCGACGCCGATGGCGGTCGTGACGGTGAAGGCGCCGATGACGCTCGATTGGGCGGCACCGAGCCCGCTCGCGGCTGAGGCGAGGATGAGGAAGACGCGCAGGTCGCGGGGGAGCCGCTCTCGAGTGCGGCGCGTGGCGCGTGGCGTTCGTGGCGTTCGCGGCACCCGCCAGGCGAGGAACGCGACGGCGACGGCGGCGAGCGCTCCTGCGATCGCGAAGGTCCACTGCCAGCCGACCGTGAGGCCGAGGGCGGGGACGGCGAGGCCGGCGCTGAAGGTGGCGAGGGGGACCGCTCCCTGCTTGAGGCCGAACGCGAGGGCGCGCCGTCGGGTCGAGACGCCGACCCCGATGAGGGCGTTCGAGGGTGGATGCCCGAGCGAGTTCCCCGCTCCGGCGACGATGAGCCAGACGAGCAGCCACTGCCACGTCGGCGTGTGGGCGGCGATGCCGATGAGGGCGAGGCCGCCGATCGAGGAGGCCATGACCATGCCCCAGCGGAAGCCGAGCCTCGTGGAGAGGCTGCCGGCCAGCGGGGAGAGGAGCGCCGACGCACCCCAGTAGGCGGCGACGACGATGCCGAGCATCGATTCGGTGAGCCCCGTGCTGGCGCGCAGCTGCATGGACAGGCCGCCGACGAGGAAGACGGGAAGCGCGGTGACGACGGTCGTGCCGATGCCTGCGATGGTCGCGGTTCGGCCCGGGCGGCGGGTTCGCCAGACGTGCGTGGGTGCGTCGGCCGCGGGGGTGGAGTGGACCGCGGAACTGGGCTCGGGAACGCCTTCCAGCCGGGGATTCCGGGCATGCTGCTGCTCGGGCCCCGTGGTGGGCCCGGTGGTGCGCGACACGGCTCAGCCTTCGTTGGGAGCAGCGCCAGCGGTCGTGGAGGTGCCCGGTCCCTGGAGCACGGCGTTGCGGGCAGCGAGGATGTGCGAGCGCATCGCGACCTCGGCCCACAGTGAGTCGCCCGTCTGCAGGGCGGTAAGGATGTCGCGGTGGTGGTGGTTCGAGCGGATGCGGAACGTGTCGCCGTACGCCTGGTAGTTGCGGATCATCATGGGCACCTGGCTGACGCTGCGCAGGAGCGTCTGCAGCTGCAGGCTGCCGGAGACCTTCACGATGTGCTCGTGGAATTCGCGGTTGAGGCGGCCGAGCTCGACGATCTCGTCCTGGTCGCTGGCGTGGACGAGGGGATCCATCCGCTCGATACGGTCGATGAGGAGCTCGGCGTCGGCGTCGGTCATGCGGTCGGCGGCGAGGCCGGCGGCGCGGCTCTCGAGCGAGGCGCGGACGAAGTAGGTCTCGGCCATCTGCTCGGTCGTGTAGCCGATGACGGTGGCGCCCTTGTTGGGGATGTACGCCACGAGCCCCGCCTCCGCGAGGCGCTGGAGCGCCTCGCGGATGGGGGTCCTGCTGAGCCCGAACTCGGCGGCGAGCGCCTGCGCGCGCAGCACCGTATGCGGCGCGTACTCGCCGCTCATGATGCGCGAGCGCAGCTCCGCGTAGGCGAGGTCGCCTCCCGTGAGGCTCTCGGGCAGCAGCACGTGCGTCGGGGTCTCGATCATCGAACGCTCGCGAGCATCGACGAGGTGAGGAGGAACTGTCGGCGGGCGGTCTCGTCGCGGCCGAGGGCTTCCCACTCGGCGCGCTTCGCGGCGCGGCGCTCTTCGCTCGTGTCGCGGAGGGCGTTCCAGTTGCCCTCCGTCTCCTCGCCGACGTAATGGCGGGCGACGGCGCGGCGCTTCTCGGCCCAGTCGTCGAGCTCCTCGCTCGAGACCTCGCCGTTGGCGTGACCGGGCAGCAGCTCGGCGAGCAGCAGCCCGTCGTGGATTCCACTGTTCATGCCCATGCCTCCCAGCGGGTTGTTGACGTGTGCCGCGTCGCCCACGAGGAAGACGTTGCCCTTGCGGAACGTCCGCGCGACCTTGCGGTGCACTTCGTAGACGGTGACGTGCACAACAGGGTAGCCGTCGAGCTCGGGCACCACGCGTCGCAGCTGACTCACGACGTAGGCGGGGTCGGTCTGCTGCTCGGACGTGAGGGCGGGATCGCAGGGGAAGAGCACGCGCCACCCGCTGGGGTTGCGCAGCAGGACGTGCCAGTTCTCCGGGTCGGCGACGTAGTTGACGACGGCGAGGTCCTCGTGGATCTCGTGCAGGGGCAGGCTCGTCGTGATGACGAGGTAGCGCTCCGGGTAGGTGTGGCCCGAGAAATCGATGTCGTAGTGCTCGCGCACGAGGGACCGCGAGCCGTCCGCCGCGACGAGGTAGGTGCTCGTGCTGGTGCTCACGGAGCCGTCCTCGCCGCGCACGTCCACCTCGAAGCCGTCGTCGCTCTCACGAATCGCGATGACCTCGGCGCCGAGGGTGGACGTGACGTTGGGCTCGCCGGAGATGACCTGCTGGGCGGCCGCGGTGAGGCGGCTCTGCTCGACCTGGACGCGGTACGGGTAGGCCGTGTCGTCGTCGAGCACCGCGAAGTCGAGCTCGACGATCTTGCCGATCGTCGCATCCCGGAACTGGTACGAGCGGGCGATGATGCCGGCGTCGATGAGCGGCTGGGTGAGCCCGAGCTCCTCGAGCATCTCGAGCGTCGGCGGGTGGAAGGTGGATGCGCGGTGCTCGAGCGTGCTCGCCTCGCGCTTCTCGAAGAGTGCGACCGTCATGCCGCGCTTCGCGAGCTTGAGGGCGGTGGTGGTGCCGACGGGGCCGCCGCCGACGACGATGACATCGAATTGGGGGGAAGCAGTCATGGTGTGGTCCTTTGTGTGCGCTGTGGCGGTCAGAATTCGCGGATGATGGTGCCGTAGCCACCGACGGTGTCGGTGAAGCCGGCCTGCCTGAGGGTGTGCCAGACGGTGGCGGTGTTGATGGCGACGACGGGCTTCCCGAGCCAGGTCTCGGCTTCGTCGGCCATGCGGATGAACGACAGGTTCGTGCCGACCTGCACGATTGCCTCGGTCTCGGGGGTGTCGATCTCCTCGAGCACCGTGACGAGGTCGCGGGGTGTGACGCTCGCGATCGACGTCGCGGTGGGGCAGCGGAGGCCGGTGACCTTGACGACGTCGAAGCCGGCCTCGGTGAAGTACTGGTCGACCCACTCGTCGGCGACCGGCTGGTATGGCGAGAAGACGGAGATCTTCGTCACGCCGAGGGCCTCGAGGGCGGCGCGGCAGGCGGATGCGCCGGTGGTGACGGGCATGCCGCCGATCTGCTCGCTCACCTCGGTCTGGAAGGCCTCGTTGCCGGCCACGCCGCCGCTGAAGGTGGGCGCCGACATCCCCATCATCATGAGGTCGGGCTGGGCCGTCATGACGTCGCGCAGCGCCACCGACATGGAGCCCCGGATCTGCGTCTGCAGCTCCATGAAGCTCGTGTGGTCGCCCATGGCCTGCTGCTCGACGTACATGCGACCGCAGTGGAACGTGATGCCGTGGGGCGCGAGCTTGTTGACATCGTGCTCGACGACCGTGTTGGTCGATGGGACGATGACGCCGATCTTCGCGCGGTATCCGGTGACGTCTGGCATTGACGTGCTCCTTCGTGTTCGGGTGACCGCGGTGCGGGGGCACCGCGGCTGGATTGTGGAAGCTGGTGGGGCGCTCAGCTCGCGATGAGCTCGGCCGCTGGCATGCCGGCGCCGAGGCGCGTGTGTCCGCTCGTCGCGTCGTACATGTGACACGCCACGGTTCGCTCGCCGACGGGGGTGTCGGCAGGTCGCTTCGTGAGGCACACCTCCTGCGCGAAGGCGCATCGGGCCGCGAACGGGCAGCCGAGCTGTCCGGTGGCTGGGGTGGTCGGGGTTGCTTGGGAAGCAGGGGAGGGCGGAGTGGCTGACGCGGCTGCAGCCGCAGTTGCCGCCGCCGCTCTCGCCGTGCGCCGCCTGCGCTGCTCGACCGGGTCAGTCACGGGGGCTGCCGCGTTGAGTGCCGCCGTATACGGGTGCAGGGGTGCGCTGTGGACGTCACCGGCCGGGCCCTGCTCCATGATGCGTCCGCGGTAGAGCACAAGCGTGCGGTGCGAGATGTAGCGGACGACGTCGAGGTCGTGCGCGATGAAGATGTAGGCGAGGCCGCGTTCCTTCGCGAGCTGCGCGAGGAGGTTGAGGATCTGCGCCTGCGTCGACAGGTCGAGGGCGCTCACCGCCTCGTCGAGCACGACGAGCTGCGGCTGCATGATGAGGGCCCTCGCGATGCCGATGCGCTGCCGCTGCCCGCCGGAGAACTGGCCGGGGAAGCGGTCTGCTGCGGCTCGGGGGAGGCCGACCGTCTCGAGCATGTCGCGAGCCCGCGCATCCGCCTGCTTGTCGGAGAGGCGAAGGGCCGCCTGGAGCGGCTCCGCGAGGGTCTGTCCGATCGTGCGGAAGGGGTTGAGCGAGCTGTACGGGTCCTGGAAGACGACCTGCAGCTGCTTGGCGATGTCGCGACGGTTGCGGAGCAGCGAGTGCTTCGTGAGGTCGCGGCCGCCGAAGTGGATGCTGCCGTCGCTCGGCTTCTCGAGGCCCAGGATGCAGCGCCCGATGGTCGACTTGCCCGAGCCGGACTCCCCGACGACGCCGAGGATCTCGCCGGGGGCGACGGTGAAGCTCACGTCGTCGACGGCGTGCACGGTCTGCGCGCGGTTGTGGGGGTTCTTGAACCGCATCTGGAGGTGGTCGACGCTCAGCAGCTCTTCGCTCATGCGATGCTCCTCTCTTTCACGCTGGACTTCTGGGTGGCCGAGCCGGTGCGGGCCGCCTTGGCGACCTCCTCGACCCGCACGCAGCGGGCCATGCCGGAGCGCTGCTGGCCGACGGCTGGGCGCTGATCTGCGCTTGCGTTTCCGTTTCCGCGGCGCTGCAGCGTGAGGGCGACGGGGGAGGTGCGGCAGCGTTCGGTCGCGAAGGTGCAGCGCTCGGCGAAGCGGCACCCGGTCGGCCAGTCGCGAGGTGCTGGCACGGCGCCGCTGATGGCATCCATCGGCACTCCGGCGACGGCGTTGGCGGGCATCGCCGCGAGCAGAGCCCTGGTGTAGGGATGCGATGGGGCCGTGAGGAGCGTGTCGACGTCGGCCTCTTCGATGACCTGCCCGGCGTACATGACGACGGCGCGGTCGCACGTGTCCGCGACGACTCCGAGGTCGTGCGTGACGATGATGACCGCGAGGCCGAGCTCTTCGCGGAGGCGCCGCAGCAGGTCGAGGATCTCGGCCTGCACGGTCACATCGAGGGCGGTCGTGGGCTCGTCGGCGACGAGCACCTCGGGTTCGCCCGTCAGCGCCATGGCGATGGCGGCGCGCTGCGCCATGCCGCCGGAGACCTGGAACGTGTAGCTTGCGGCGGCCTGCTGCGGGTCGGGCATGCCGACGAGGCGGAGCAGCTCGAGTGCCCGCTCCTGCACTTCGCCTGCCTTGCGGCCCGTGTGGTGGGCGATGGCCTCGCGCAGCTGGGCTCCGATCGTGAACGTCGGGTCGAGGGCCGTCATGGGCTCCTGCGAGACGAGGGCGATCTTCGAGCCGCGCACGGCGCGCAGCTGCTTGTTGCTCTGCCCGACGATGTTGGTGCCGTCGATGACGATCTCGCCCTTCGAGACGCGGCCGCCTGGGGCGACGAGGCCGAGCAGGGTCTTCGCGGTCACCGACTTGCCGCATCCCGATTCGCCGACCATGCCGAGGGCTTCGCCGCGGCGCACGTCGAAGGAGACGCCCTGCACGACCGCGAACTCGCCGGTGCTGTCGGTGAACGAGACGCTGAGGTCGCGCACGGAGACGATGGCGTCGTCCACGTCCGGCTGCGGGTCGTCGACGGCAACGGGCTTGGTGGCGACGTGGGTTGCTGGCTTCTTGCGGGAGAAGGAGCGGGCGAGGGTGGTCCCGGGGCGGTTGCCGGCGAGCGCATCGCCGACGACGTTGAAGGAGAGGATGGAGAGGATCATGATGACGCCGCTCGGCACGAGCAGCC
Organism: Pseudoclavibacter sp. 8L; assembly: GCF_902506465.1. Classification (NCBI taxonomy): domain Bacteria; kingdom Bacillati; phylum Actinomycetota; class Actinomycetes; order Micrococcales; family Microbacteriaceae; genus Pseudoclavibacter; species Pseudoclavibacter sp. 8L. The sequence goes on from NZ_LR733207.1 coordinate 7,773, forward strand.
ACGGGTGCAGGTAGATGAGCTCGCTGGCCTCGCTGATCATGCCGCCCCAGCTGGGCGCCGGGGGTGGGGTCCCGAGGCCGAGGAAGCCGAGGCCAGCCTGGATGAGGAGGGCGGCGCCCATCGTGATGGAGAGCTGTACGAGCAGCGGTCCGCGGATGTTGGGGAGCACGTGGCGGAACAGGATGAGGCCGGGTGCGATGCCGGCGACGTTCGCGGCATCCACGTACAGCTCTCGCCGCACCTGCAGCGTCGTGGCCCTGGCGAGGCGGACGAAGCCGTCGCTCATAGCGATGCCGAGGGTCACCATCGCGACCATCGTGTTGTTGCCGAAGGCGCCGATCACGGCCATGAGGATGACGATCGTGGGCAGGGCCTGGAAGAAGTCCGCGAAGCGGGAGACGAGGGTGTCGGTGAAGCCGCGGAAGTAGCCGCCGATCATGCCGAGGGGGATGCCGATGCCCATCGCGACGACCGCCGCGAGGACGGCTCCGCCGAGGGTCGCTGCGCCGCCGTGGATGAGCCGGGAGAAGACGTCGCGCCCGAGGTCGTCGGTGCCGAGGAGGTGCTCGGCGCTCGGCAGCTGACGCGCGAGAGCGAGGTCCTGGGCGAGCGGGTCGAGAGGGGCGACGAGGTCGGCGAAGATCACCGACAGGCCGAGGAGGGCGAGGAAGGCGAGGGCGACGACGGCTCCCGGCTTGCTGAGCAGTCTGGAGAGGGCGGTGTCGGTGCGTCGGACGCGGGTCATGCGAGCCTCGCCTTCGGGTTGATGATGCCGTAGAGGATGTCGATGACGAGGTTCATGACGAGGATCACGACGCTGAGGGCGACGACGACACCGAGCACGATGGGCATGTCGCCGAGGTTGACGGAGTCGACGACGAGCTTGCCGACGCCGGGGAGTGCGAAGACCTGCTCGATGAGCACGGCGCTGCCGAAGAGGGCCACGAACTGGAGGCCGATGACGGTGAGGACGGGGATGGCGGCGTTGCGGAGCCCGTGCAGCCATACGATGCGCCACTCGGGGAGCCCCGTCGCTCGCAGGGTCTGCATGAAGTCTCGGCCTTGCACGTCGAGCATCGCGACCCTCGCCTGGCGGGCGACCGCCGCGGTGCCCGCGATGCCGATGGAGATGAGGGGCAGCGTGATGCGGCGGAGGAACTCTGCTGGGTCCTCCGTGAAGGGCTCCCAGCCGGACGCGGGGAACATCTTGAGGTTCACGGCGAACACGAGCACCAGCAGCACGGCGAGCCAGAAGCTCGGGATGGCCTGCATGACGCCGGCTGCTCCGCGGATGATCGTGTCGAGCCAGCCGCCGCGGCTCGCGGCGAGGATGCCGAGCACGATGCCGAGCACGGTCGTGAGGAGGATGCCGCCCATCGAGAGGGTGAGGGTGACGGGGAGCCGCTCGAGCACCTGCATTGTCACCGACTGCTGGCTGAGGTAGGAGACGCCGAGGTCGCCGGTCAGGAGGCCACCGAGGAAGGCGAGGTAGCGCACGAGGATCGGGTCGTTGAAGCCCATCTCGTCACGTAGCTGGGCGCGGGCCTCCGGGGTGGCGTCGGGGCCCAGGATGGTCTGGGTCACGTCGTTCGGCATGAGGGCCACGAGGAAGAAGGCGGCCGAGACGACGAGGAAGACCATGAGCACGGTGATGCCGACTCGCCGGAGGATGTAGAGGGCCACGTGTGCTCCTTTCAGGTTGGTGATGGTGCTGGGCGGATGCGCGGGGAGGGGGCCTCCCCGCGCATCCGGTGCTGCGGGTATCGCAGTGCTGCGTGCTGGGCGTCGCGGTGCTGCGGGTGCTGCGGGTGCCGGGGTGCCTATTCGGCGGGGGTCCAGCTGAAGGGGAGCGGGAAGACCTGGCCGGCGGCGAGTTCGACGCCGCCGAGCTTCTCCGCATCCCACACCGTGTGCGTGTGGTAGAACGCGACCGGCGCGAACCAGGCGTTCTCAACGACCCACTTGTTGACCGCCTGCCACTTCGTGGCTGCCGCGTCGGCGTCGAGCTCGCTGGAGGCGTCGGCGATGAGGGCCGTCAGCTCGGGGTCGTCGGTGCCGAACGGGTTGAGCTGGGCGTTGGGGGCGAGCATGTTCATGCTGTTGACGTAGGAGTCGATGCCGCCGTTCTGCTGGCCCTGGGAGGCGCCGAACTCCTTGTTGGTGATGGCGTCGAAGTAGTCGTTCGTGCGGTCGGAGAGGGTGGCGGTGATGCCGACGGCTTCGAGGTAGGGGATGGTCGCCTCGAGGCGCTTGTTCTCGCCGAACATGGTGCGGCTGAGGATGGGGAGCTCGAACCCGTCGGCGTAGCCGGCCTCGGCGAGGAGCTGCTTCGCCTTCTCCGGGTTGTACTCGTAGTAGTCGTCGAGCGACTCGTCGTAGGCGGAGGTGAACTTGCCGAAGACGGAGGAGGTGCCTCGCTGGTAGTCGCTCCAGAGGGCGGTGCCGATGGCGTCGCGGTCGAGGGCGTAGTTGATGGCCTGCCGGACGCGCACGTCGCCGAGTTCGGGGATGACGTCGCCGCCGCGGTCGAAGAGCATGAGGCCGCCGACGTTGGACTCGTTGGAGGCGGCCGCGAAGCCCTGGGATTCGGCCTGGTCGCGCTGGCTCCACTGGGCGGAGATGATGTCGACGTCGCCGGCGAGGAGCGCGTTGAGCTGGGCGGTCAGGTCGGTGATGACGAACATGTTGAGCTCGTCGACCTGCACGTCCATGGGGCCCGCGTACTCGGGGTTGCGGATGTAGCTGTACTCGCTGTCCTCCGTGTAGGAGTCGAGGATCCACGGCCCGGAGCCGTAGGTGTCGGTGAGCAGCAGCGTCGGGTCGTCGAGGGCGGCCTGGCTGACCATCATCCCGACCGTGAGGGAGAAGGCCTCCGGCAGCGACTGGTCCGGGGTGTTGAGGTTGAACTTCAGGGTGTCCTCGTCGACGACCTCGATCGAGTCGATCGAGTTGAGGCGCGCCTGGTAGGTGCCCGGTGTCTCCTGGTAGCGCTCGAGGTTGGCCTTGATGAGCTCGACGGTCATCGGGGAGCCGTCTTCGAAGACGCTGTCGAGGCGGAAGTCCATGGTGAGCTCGGTGGGGCTCGTGTACTCCCAGGCCGTGGCGACGCCCGGCTGGAGGGCGCCTTCGGCGTCGCTCGTGACGAGGCTCTCGTAGGCGGCGGCCGCGTAGTTGAAGGCGGAGCCGCGCATGTTGGCGGCAGGGTCGAAGGTGGGGGCGCCCTCGAGCGCGGCGATGTTGACCGCGAAGGTGGCGTCTTCGGAGGCCGAGGATGATCCGGTGGAGCAGGCGGTGACGGCGAGGGTGGTGATGCCGAGCATGGCGACGGCGGTGCCGACGCGAAGTCTGTGGGAACGCATGCGCGTCCTTTCCGGGAGCGACGAGGTGAGCGGAGCTGGGAGGAGGAGCTGGGGTGCGGTGAGAAGCAGGGTGCGGTGAGGCGGTGAAGCGGTGAAGCGGTGGTGATTCGGCTATGTGCTGAGCCGGTGAGATGGACGCTAGCCGCAAACTGCATGCAATCTTGGCCAATTAGGCGGCTTTTTACGCGCTAGTAACACTCATTGCATGCAATGAAATCTCCAGGCAACATGGTGCACTCAGAGTGGAGGCAGGCCATCTGGCCCGGGGTCTCACGCGAGCCAGAAGTGGCGCTCCGGGACTCGAACACGTCGAGGAGGGCACCATGCGACCGCTGCTGACTGCAGGCGACACGGAGATCTACCGCATCGAGGAGTCGCGTTCGGCGATGCTCCCCGTCGAGGAGATGTTCGTCGATACCGACCCGCTCCGTCCGCGGATCGCCGCCCTCGGGCCGGACGACTACGACGCGAGCACCGACCGCCTCGTGATGGCGTCGAGCAGCTACGTCGTGCGCTCAGGCGGCTTCGTCGCGGTGGTCGACACGGGGGTCGGGAACGGCAAGCCGCGCATCCGGGACATGTGGAACGGGCTCGCCACGACGTGGCTCGAGCAGCTCGCCGCGATCGTCGACCCTGCTGAGGTCGACGTCGTCGTCAACACGCACCTGCATTGCGATCACGTCGGATGGAACACGGCGGCGGATGCGGCAGGCGGGTGGTCGCCGACGTTCCCCAACGCGCGCTACCTGTTCAACGAGCTCGATCGCGCCTTCATCACGGGGCCGAGCGCCAGGGGCATGTTCGAGCGCAACGGCGACTTCTGGGCCGACTCGATCGAGCCGGTGTTCCTGGCGGGGCAAGCCGACGTGGTCGAGCTTCCGCATCGGGCGTCGCCGTCCGTCGTGCTGGAGCACGCGCCCGGCGATACTCCGGGGCACATGGTCGTTCGAGTGCTCGACCCGGCGTCTGGTTCGACGGTCGCGATCATCTCCGGGGATGCGCTGCACCACGTCCTGCAGGTTGCCGAACCCGGTCTGTCGTCGAGCTTCTGCTCCATGAGGGAGGTAGCGGAGTCCACGAGGCGCGCTCTGCTTGAGGAGTGCGCGGCGACTGGTGTTCCGATGCTCGCGGGGCACGTCGCCTCTCACGAGCTGCTCTACGTCGAGTCGGACGGCGAGGGTGGGTTCGCGATCGCCGAGGGGCCGAGACTCAGCTGACGCCTCGCCTCGGGGTGTGACGAACCGCGCGCGGCCTCGACTGCTCGGCGGGTGCCGAGGTCGAGGTCGCGCGCGGCGCGTGCTTGCTGCTGGCTACTCGCTGCTGGCTACTCCACCCCGCACCATTCGGCGATGAAGAGCGCGATCGACTTCGTGATGCGGCGCACGGATTCGAGGTTCACCCGCTCGTCGTAGCCGTGGATGGCTTCGGAGACGGGGCCGTAGACGAGCGCGGGGGTGTCGGCGTACTGCACGAAGACTCGCCCGTCGAGGTAGCCGGGGGTGACAAACGATTCGAGCTTGGCGCCCCCGAACGCTGCGCTGTGGCTGCGTTCGAGCGCTCGCTCGGCGGCGCCGCCCTCTTCGAGGACGTACCCCTCGGCGTAGAAGCCGGTCTTCGTCGCGGTCGTGACGATGGGGTTGCCGTTGCCGTCTGCGGTGACGCCGTCGAGGGCGTCGGTGATCTCGGCCCACGCCGCGTCTGCGGTGATTCCGGGGTAGAGGGCGACCCGCACGTCGACCTCGCACCAGGCCGGCACGCTGGAGCCCCAGTCGCCGCCCTGGATCTTGCCGACGTTGAAGTTGATGGGGTGGTCGAGGTCCTCGAAGTAGCGGTGCTCGCCCTGCTTGGCGTTCCAGTCTGCCTCGAGCTTCCGGAGCTCGCCGATGACGTAGTAGGCGGCGTCGATGGCGTTGAAGCCGGTCTGCATCTCGCGGGGGTGGGTGGGCTTGCCGTCGACGCGGAGGCGAAGCCAGATGACGCCCGTGTTGGCGCGCACGAGCATGTCCTCCTCGGGCTCTGGGATGAGGACGGCGTCGGCTGTGTAGCCGCGCAGGTGCGCGGAGAGGGAGCCGTTGCCGGTGCATTCCTCCTCGACGACGGACTCGAAGTGGATGCGACCCGTCGGCGCGAGGCCCGCCGCCCGGACGGCGTCGAAGGCGTACAGGTTGGCGACGAGGCCTGCCTTCATGTCGCCGCTGCCGCGGCCGTACAGCCAGCCGTCTCGCACGGTCGCGTCCCACGGGGACCGCGCCCACTGGCTCTCGGGGCCTTCCGGGACGACGTCGATGTGTCCGTTCAGGATGAGCGAGCTTCCGCGCTCCTGGGGCGGGGTGAAGGTGCCGACGACGTTCTCGAGGCCCTCGTAGGAGATCTCGACTGCTCCGGCTCCCGGGTGGGCGGCGAGCTCGACGGGGTCGAGCTCCCAGCGGTCCATGGTGAGGCCGCGGCCGGCCATGGCGCCGTACAGGAGGTCCTGCGCTGACGACTCGTTGGCTCGAAGCGACGGGTGCCGGACGAGTTCCTGCGTGAAGGCGACCTGCTGGTCGAAGGCGGCGTCGACGGCGTCGAGGATGCGCTGGCGCTGCTCGTCGCTGAGGGGACTCGCGGTGGCGGTCGCTGTGGCGGGGGTCGTGACGGGAGTGGCGGCAGGGGTGGCGCTGGAGTCGATGTCGCTGTTGGTCGGTGTGGTCATGCTCTGGTCCTGCTTTCGTTTGGGGGCGCTCGCGGTCGGGCGGGGGCGCTTGTCGTTGTGTGGGGCGCTCGCGGTGGGGCGCACGCGGTCCGTGAGCTGGCGGTGTCGGTTACGCGTTGTGGTCGATCTCGACGATGTCGTCGCGGAGGCGCATCCGCTCGCCGAAGGCACCGCCGATGACGGTGACGAGGCAGATGCCGATGAGGACGAGCACGGCGGGCCAGGATGAGCCGTCACCGACGGTGATGAGTGCGGTCGCGATGAGGGGCAGGAATCCGCTGATGGCGCCGGCGAGGTTGTAGCCGAGGGAGACGCCGCTGTAGCGGAGTCGGGGCGGGAAGAGCTCCGCGAGGAGGGCCCCGGTGACGGCGTACGACAGGGTGATGAGGGCGATGCCGATGCTCACGGCTGCCGTGATGGCGATGGGGCTCTCGGTGTCGATGAGCCAGAAGAGCGGGAAGGCGGCGATGCCGGTGGTGAGCCCGCCGACGACGGTCATGCGGCCTGGGCCGAAGCGTTCGGCGAGGCGGCCGGCGAAGATGGTGACGCCGATCTGGAGGACGGCGGCGATGAGGGTCGCGTTGACCATCACCTGCCGGTCGACTTCGAGCACGTTGGTGCCGTAGGAGACGACGAAGGTGGTCATCATGTAGAACCCTCCGACGCCGAGCATGGCTGCTGCGACGGCGACGAGGAGGCGCAGCCCGGACTTGCGGAAGAGTTCGAGGACGGGGACCTTGACCTGTTCGCCGGCCGCGGCGAGCTCCTTGAAGACGGGGGACTCCTCCACCTTCAGGCGGATGTAGAGGGCGATGCCGAGGAGCGGGAACGCGAGGAGGAAGGGGAGGCGCCAACCCCACGCGTCGAAGGTCTCGGGCGGCATCATGAGCACGAGGGCGAAGGCGCCGGAGGAGACGAGGGTGCCGACGGGGGAGCCGATCTGCACGAGGGCGGCGAAGCGTCCGCGCATCTTCTCGGGGGAGTGCTCGATGGCGATGGTGGTCGCGCCGCCCCATTCGCCGCCGACGGCGAAGCCCTGCACGAGGCGGAGGACGGCGAGCATGATGGGGGCTGCGATGCCGACTGCCAGGTAGTCGGGGAGGACGCCGATGAGTCCTGTCGCGCATCCGATCATGACGATGGTGGTGAGGAGGGCTGGGCGGCGGCCGTACCGGTCGCCGATCCAGCCGAAGACGACGGCGCCGATCGGGCGGGCCGCGAAGCCGACGCCGAAGGTCGCGAAGGCGGCGAGGGTGGCGCCGGCCGGGTCGAGGTCGGTGAAGAAGAGGCGGTTGAAGACGAGGGCCGCGGCGGTGCCGAAGAGGAAGTAGTCGTACCACTCGAGGGCGGTGCCGACAAAGGCGGCGAAGGCGATGCGCCGCGCGTCCTTGAGGCTGACCTTCGGCGCGCTGGCGGGTGCGCCCGAGGCTGCGCCCGAGGCGGGGGTCTGGGTGTTGTGGGACATGGTGGCTCCGATGTTGGGGAAAGGCCTGCATGTGAACGTGCACGTCTGCGGTGACGTCGGTGTTCCTATGCAACCCCGGATCGGCGGGGTTGGGCAATCGCCAGGCCCACTCGATTGCGCGGCTAGAGTGGGCAAATGCACAATATGAGCGAGGTTTTGGCGAATGGATGACGAGTCTGTTTCGCCAGCGTTGCGGCGCGGTATCCGGTCGTGTCTCGCCGACCTCGATGAGATCACGACGCTGTACGTAAGTCAGGTGCGCACGCTGACCGGCTACGTGGAGTCGGTCATCGCGGAGCGCGACGTGCACAGCACGGCATTCACGACGCTGGGCCTCATGTTCCGTCAGCTGGGTGGGGAGCGACTCGAGGACGAGTTGCGGGCGCACTCGCGGGCCATCGGCCGGAAGCGGGTCAGGCAGGGGGTGCCGCTCGAGTCATTGCTGCGGGCGGTGCGCATGGACTTCCGGTTCATCTGGCAGGCGCTCAACGACCGCCTGCCGGGGGAAGCGGATCGCCTTTCCGACGACGTTGTCGCGATCTGGGAGGTTGTGGAAGCGCACACGACGAGCGTGCAATCGGGGTACATGCTCGAGCTTGGGCAGGTGAAGGCGGAGCTCGAGCAGGAGCAGGCGTTCCTGTTGCGCCGTCTGCTGCGGGGTGGCGTCGACGACTCGCAGCTGCACGTGCAGGCGGCGGAGGCGCTCGAGATTCCGCTCACTGGGCCGTACTGGGTTGCCGTCGCACATCAGGATGCGGCGGCCGGGTTCGCCGCGGATGTGCAGGACGTCTTCCCTGCGGCGGTGTGCCTGCGCCTGGATGGTGTCGAGTTCGCGGTGATCGCAGGTACGTCCGGTGTCTCCGGCGTGGCCGGTTCATCGGGTGCGTCGGGTTTGTCGAGTTCGTCCGGTTCGTCGGGTTCGTCCGGGTCGTCGGGTTCGTCATCTTCGTCGGGTCGGTCTGGTTCGTTGGGCGTCTCGGTGCAGCTGGCGCTCGCGGATCTGCAGGTGGGTGTTTCCCAGTCGGCGGCGACGCTGTCCTCGCTGAGTGAGATGTGGCAGTTGGCGTCCGAGCTCGCTGAGTTCGCTGTTCCGGGGCGGGCTGCCGTGCTCGCGCAGCACTGGCCGAGTCTTGTCGTGCGGAGGCTTGGGCCGGTGGCGTCGAGCCTGGCTGCGGATGCGCTCCGCGATTTTGCGCTCCTGCCTTCATCGGAACGGGATCTCCTGGTGGAAGCCGTCGAGGTGTACATGGCCTCCGGTTCGGCATCGAAGGCCGCGGGTGTGCTGTTCTGCCACCGGAACACGATCATGAACCGGCTGGCGAAGTTCGCCTCGGTGGCAGGCCTTGACCCGACGGTTCCCGATGATGCGGCCACGATCAAGGTGGTGCTTGCTGCGGCCAGGGGCCCGGAGGAGGGTCGACCGTAGGGCCCGTAGGGTCCGTAGGGTCCGTAGGGTTCGTGGGTTGGCGAGTTCGTGAGCTCGTGGACCCGTGAGCTCGTGAGCCGGTGAGCTGTGAGCCCGTGGATCCGTGAGCTCGTGGGCCGTGAGCTCGTGGGCCGTGAGCCGTGAGCCGTGAGCCGTGAGGTCCCGGTTCCCTGGTCCCGGGTCCCGGGTCCGTCGATCCGTGGATCCGTGGATCCGTCGATCCGTGGATCCGCAGGGCTCGGGGCTCTGGCCGTGGGCTGTGGGTTTGTGGGGCAGCGGTCTGCGCACCGAGGGGTAGCGTGCTTTCAGGGTCGTAGGAAGTCGAGGTTGAAGGGTTTCAAGGTCTTCGGTTGAACTGCGGTCGAGCGGCCTGGGTATTGCTGGGTGCGTATCCGCGGCGTCGGACCGTTCTGCGTGGCACGTGGTGTCCGATGGTGGGTACGACGTGCCAGCGTCCGTTGCTGCTGCGAGTTAGGGTGAGCCGTTCGCGGTGCACTTCGTGGTGGTGGAAGGAGCACAGCAGGATGCCGTCTTTCGCGTCGGTTGGTCCGCCTTCGCTCCAGGGCAGGGCGTGGTGCACTTCGCACCAGCGGACTGGTGCGCTGCATCCGGGTGCGCGGCATTGCCGGTCGCGGGTCGCGATCGCCCGGCGTTGGGCTGTGGTGAAGAGGCGTTGCTTGCGGCCGAGGTCGAGGATCTCGCCGTTGGTGTCGGTGATCGCGATGCGGATGAGTCCGTCGCACATGATCTGCGCGGCGACGCTTGGTGGGATCGGTTCTCCGGTGCGCTCGAGGTGGGGCACGTCTTCGGGGCGGGTGGCTGTGCCGTTGACACCGGCTGTCGTGGCCACGATGACGATCGTGGGTGCCTCGCCGCCGGTGCGGGGCGCGTCGGGCGACTCGGCGTAGGCGCGGACGATCATCGTGAGCGCGTCGATGCGCTGCTGCTCGATCGAGCGCGGGTCAACCAGTGGGACGTCAACGATCTCGTCCTCACCGACGTCGCCGTCGTCACGCTTGCGAGCATCGACGCCACCCCCGCAAGTACCGTCGGTGCGGCCTGCAACGGACGGGAGCTCGTCGGGTCCGAGCGCTGGGGCGGTCGGTTCCCCGCATTCTGACGCGGCCGGGAACTCCACGGCTCGGCGCGGAGAGAGGAGGGCGTCGAAGACCGAGATCAGCTGCTCGCCTTGCTCGGGCGTCGCAACGAACTTCCCTGACACCGCGCCGTCAGTGCGCCGCGCGAACCACAGGCCGCGCTCCTCGGCGATCTTGTCGGCGCGCGGCTCGTCGCCGTCGGGGTCGAGGTAGGAAACCCAGGTCGCGGCCTGCACCTCGAGGACCTTGGGTATCGCGGGCTGCTCGTCTTCCGGGTTGGCGCCGCACGCGGAGGCGACCAGCTCACCCTCGGCGTGGGCGAGCTCAACGACGTCCACGCGGTTGCCGGTGCGGTCGAGGCCCTTCGTGATCGCGGCTGCCTGCGCGACTGACATGACCGCCGAACCCACCGCTCGCGCCACTTCCGTGTACTTCGGCGGGATCGACTCACCCGTGATGCTCATCCGCTCCCGCGTCGCCGCCGCGACGTGCAGCAGGGTCTTCGCCTCGAAGGGCTTCACTGCGAGCACCTGTTCGAGCATGGCTGGGAGGTTTCGGAACCCCGATTTCCGAGCGACCGTCTCCGATCTCGGAGACTCGTCTTCGCGTCGCAAGAGTTCACCAGCTACCTCAACGAGCGCGGCGTCCAGCACGCGACGGCGAGCCGCGAGCTCGCGCAGCACAACGACGATCTCCGCGTCCGGAAGGCTTGTCAGCTGGCACCGCGCCTCGAGAAGCGCATCCACGACAGCCGTCTCCACTGACGACCGTGCCGACGACTGTCCTGACTGCGCCGACGACTGTCGACCCGATTCCTGCTCCGCCTGCGATGCCACGATAACCTCCCCCAAGATTGATTCGAGTGTAGCAACTTGGCCTGGTTCAATCAACAGTTGAGCAGGACTTTTTCCTACAAATTAGTCCTTAGTTTCGAATGCACAGGTGAAGTTTCTCAACAGGTACGCCCCGGTTTCACCGGCACGCGCTCCATCTCACGTCGCTGGAGGGAGCGCCCGGGCTGCCAGGCAGGCCCGCCTCCCGGCTCAGCAGACCACGTGCCACCGACAGTGGACCCGAGCTTCATCCCAGGCGCGTCTGGCGATAGACAGCCGGCCCGGATTCGTCCCGACTCACGCCGGACCCCTCCGGTCACGGGCATGCCCGTCCCGAAAGCGCCCGCCCCGAAGGTGCCTGCCCCCGAAGGTGCCTACTCCGGCAGTGCTCGCCTTCAAAGGTGCCTGCCCTGGCAGCGACCGACCCCGAAAGTGCCAGCCCCGAAGGTGCCTGCCCCGGCAGCGCTCGACCCCGAAAGCGCCCCGGAGGCGCTCGCCCCCGAAGGTGCCTGCCCCGGCAG
>NZ_LR733208.1:0-59558 GCF_902506465.1 Pseudoclavibacter sp. 8L
GGCAAGGGCAGAGGGGGCAGGGGCAGAGGGGCAGGAGTCGGGACAGGAGCAGGCGCGCTAGCCGCGGTGCGCGGAGGCGAGCACCGAGGTGACGACGGGGCGCGTGCCGAGGAGCGCGAGCCAGACGGCACCGAATCCGAGCGCGAAGCAGACGACCATCGTGAGCATCGCGAGGGGCGCGATGATCAGCGAGGCACCGACGATCGGCAGGATGAGGGCTGCCGCGGCCCCGGCCCCTCCGAGCGCGGCGAGCAGCAGCGGCGCCCAGACCTGCACGCGCTGCGCCTGCTCGAAGACCTTGCGCGGCATGCCGGCCCTGTCGAGGGAGATGAGCAGCTTGCGCTCGTCGAGGATCGCGGCCGCCTGCGAGACGCCGACCGTGCACGCCAGCATGAGGAACGCGATGAAGAGCGTCAGGAAGACGCCGGTGCGCAGGTCCGTCATGAGGATGAGGTCCTCTGCCCGCATCCCGGACGTGCCGACCATGTCGAGGAGGGCGAGGCCGCTGCCGCCGATGACGGCGACGAACGCGATCATCGCGATGCCCGAGACGCTGCGCCAGGCGACGCCGGGCGTCTCGGCGAGCCTGCGCCCGCCGATGAGGCGGGCCGGTGACTTCGCCCGCTTCGCCATCTGGCGGCCGATGAGGCCGACCAGGGGGCTTCCGATGAGGTTGAGTGCGAGCATCCCGGCCGCGAGGGGGACGAGCACTGCGATGACGAGTCCGATCATGCCGAAGGCTGACGTGAACCCCTGCATCATGCCGACGAGGCCCAGGCTGACGAGCAGGATGACGATGCCCGCGGCGAGCGCGAACCATTTGACCCGCGGCTGTGTGCCGCGCTTGCGAACGCCGAGGGGCGTGACCCGCACGGCTGCGAGCCCGGCGAACGAGCTGAGGGCCGCCAGCAGGGTGATGCCGGCCGCGGTCGCGAGGAGCACGGGGAACCCCACCCAGACGGACGCCGCCCCGATGGGGGCGCCGTAGAAGTGCAGGAGCCCCACGAGGGGGAGGAGGGCGGCGTAGAGCACCATGCCGGCGAGGATGCCTGCGATGGCGATGAGCGTCGCCTCGGCGACGGCGAGGAGCGTCACGACCCTGGTGGATGCGCCAAGCAGCCTGAGGGTCGCGAGACGGTCGTCGCGGCGGCGGGCGGAGAGGCGTGCCGCCGCGACGCCGAGGGTCAGGAGCGGGACCGCGAGCAGGGTCAGCGCGAAGACGGCGAAGAAGCCGTGGGATGGCATGCCCGGCGGCGGGTTGAAGAGCATCATGGTGCCGCCGACCACGACGAGCGTGAGGGCAGTCACGACGGCGAAGGCCACGGCCGGCAGGGCGACGGCGGCGCGGCCGACGGTGTCGGGCCGAGTGAGCATCCGCAGGATCGTGAGGAGCGGGATGCGACCGGACCCGCCGGGCGCGGGGCTCGGGATGCCCACGGGGACGACCGCGGACAACGGTTCGGCGGCCCTGGCTCTGGCGGTCGGTCGGGTGTCTGATGCGAGGTCGAGGGGCCCGGCGTCGTGGCTGCCGTTCATGCGCGGGCCGCCGTGTCCTCGAGGAGGTACCCGTCGCGCATCCGCACCGTGCGGTCGCAGCGGGCCGCGACCTCGGGGTCGTGGGTGACGACGACGAGGCTGCGGCCGGCCCGTGCGGTCGCGGCCAGCAGCGCCGTCATGACGTCGGCGCTCGTCGCTGAGTCGAGGGCGCCCGTCGGCTCGTCCGCGAACACGACGCGGGCGCCGGTGACCTGGGCGCGGGCGATGGCGACGCGCTGCGCCTGCCCGCCGGAGAGCTCTCCGATGCGGCGAGTCTCCATGCCGGCGAGCCCCATCGCCGCGAGCCACTGTGTCGCGGCCTGCTCGGCGCGCGTGCGGTCGACAACGCAGAGCATCGCCGCGATGGCGACGTTCTCGAGGGCGGTGAGCTCCGGCAGGAGCATGCCCTCCTGGAACACGAAGCCGAACTCGGTGCGGCGCAGCTCGGTGCGCTCCGCGTCGGACATTCCGGTGATCTCGCGGTTGCCGGCAGGGCCGTGCAGGTCGATGCGGCCCGCGTCCGGCGTGACGATGCCTGCCAGGCAGTGCAGGAGCGTGGTCTTGCCTGACCCGGAGGCTCCCATGATGGCGAGCGCCTCGCCTGCGTGCACCGCGATGCTGACGCCTGCGAGGGCGGTCGTGGGGCCGTAGGCCTTGCTGAGCGAATGTGCCGTGAGCACCCCGCTGGCGGCTGGCAGGGCTGCGGATGCGCGGCCCGCCGCATCGTGCGGGTGCGGAGCGAAGCGTGCTGCGGGTGCTGCTGCCGCGTGCGGGTGCGCCGCGGCCGGTGTCTGGAAGCCTGGGTGGGAAGTCATGCCTCCACGGTGCCCGCTTGGGGGTGCGCGCCTCGACCCCCTGCGGGCTCATCCTCCCCCGACTCTGGGAGGGTATTCGCGGGTCGGCGTCATCCGGGAGGATGACCGCTGGCGCCGCGGCCGGGGTCTACCAGCCGAGCATCCCGAGCCCGAGGCTCTCGCCGAGCACCTGGCCGACGGTCACGCCGATCAGCGCCGCGAGCACTCCCCAGAGCATCTGGACGATCACGATGATCGCGGCCTTGCCGATCTTGCGGGCTCCCAACGCGTTCGTCGCGTCGAGCATGACGGAGCTCCACGAGCTCATGCCCCCGCAGAAGCCGGAGATGACGAGCATGGACGCGACGGTGGGAAGCGGGAGCAGGCCGGCCGCGAGGCCGGCGATGAGCGACGCGACGACGTTCACGATCATGAGCCGCCACTCCGGTGCCACTCGGCGTGGTGAGGCTGTGCCGTGCGGGAGCGATGGGTGGGCGGTGGCGATCGCCGATGCCGGCTGGCGCATCCGCGGCCACCCTTCGACGGCGACGTAGCGGATGCAGGCGCCGAGCCCTCCGGCGAGCCCGACCGCCAGGAGCATGAGGATGTCCATCAGCGCACCCCACCAGCTGGCGCTTCGCCGTCGGGGCCGAACGTGTCGTGGCTCGGCGTGGCTGGGCCTCGGCCAGCACCTGGTGGAGGGGAGATGCGTCGCCCGATGGCTCGCCCCGCGACGATGGCGAGTATGCCGCCGACGGTGCCGGCCGCGAACGCGACGACCGCCCATCCGGAGTTCGAGAAGACGAGGGCGAGCGCCAGGGCGATGAGGGAGAACGTGGTGAAGCCGCCGCAGAAGCCGGGGCCGAGGGCCGCCCTCAGCGTCGCCATCCGCTCCGGCCAGTGCGCTCCCGCGACGATGCCGAGCGCGAGGGACCCGGCCACGTTGGCGATGAGCGCCGCGATGATGTCGGAGTCGAGGACGTGCAGGTTCGCGGAGAGTGGGACGAGCAGCGTCTGGTCGCCATCGAGCGTCGACATCGTCGTCACTGACGTCAGCCAGACGCGCGCGAGCGTCCCGAGGGCGCCGCCGAGGAACACGGCGAGGAGGAGGCGGGCAGGCGAACGCACGCGGCAACCGTACTCCCGGGCCGAGCCCCGCGCCAGCAGCCCGAGGCGACGGCGAACCTGCGCCGCGCTCATACCGAGGGGCGCTCCCCGTGGTGGAGAACGCCCCTCGCACAGTGTCGGGCGTGCGCGTACGCGACCGACTCAGGCGTCGGAAGTGCCCCCGCCGCTGCCGCTCCTGTCGTCACGCGAGCCGAGGGCGTGCGAGATGCGCTCGCGCACTCGCTCGAGCTCCTGGTCGAGGAACGTCACGATTCCGGGGGAGAGTCGCTGCTCGCTCTGTGCGGCGCGGAGCTCCTGGCGCAGCTCGTGGCGGAACCGGTTGAGCACCAGATCCGCCTGAGACAGGGCCTCGAGCTGCGCGCGCAGGGCGTCGCGCGGCGGTCGGCTGTCGCCTCCTGGCTCGGATCTTGCGGCCCCATCGTCTGCCGTGCCGCTGCTCCAGACGTGCGAGCTGCTCGCGGAGGACCAGGTGTCGTAGCGCCCATGCGTTCGGTGGCCGTCGCCCGCTGCTGTCGGGCCCTGCGGCGCCTCGGGGGCTCCAGGTGCGTCTGGTCCTGACGGGGGCCGGGGCGGGTCCTGCGGGCGCGGTTCGCCCGCGGCGCTCGGGCCTCCCGTGAATCCCGGCGGCACGAATCCGGGCGGAGTGTCGCCTGGCGTCGTGATCGGGTTCTCGCGGGGCGCATCCCATCCCTTGCCTGCACCGGAGAAGAAGCCACGAGCGGATGCGGCTCCCGCGGCTCCTGCGCTCGCGGCCTTCTCGAACCCGGCGCGTGCATCCGGCCCGAGCTCCTGGGCGAGCCGCGCGAACTCGGCGCGCAGCTCTTCGCGGGCACTCGCGAGCCCGTGGCGCACGTCGGCGGCGAGGCGGCGGACCGACGAGTCGACGTCCTGCTCGATGGAGGCGAGTTCTTCTCGGCGCGAGTCGAGCTCACGCCGGCCGGCTTCCGTGATGCGGTAGACGCTCTTGCGGCCGTCGTTGTGCTTGGTGACGAGCCCTTCCTCCTCGAGCTTCGCGAGGCGCGGGTAGATGGTGCCGGCGCTTGGCGAGTAGGTGCCATCGAAGCGCTCGGAGAGTGCCTGGATGAGCTCGTAGCCGTGGCGCGGCTGGTCTTCGAGCAGGCTCAGCAGGTAGAGGCGAAGGTGTCCGTGGGCGAAGACTGGCGGGGTCACGCGGTGCCTCCCGGCTGTGTGGTGTCGTTCTCGGGCTCGTCGCCCGCGTTCTCGGATGCAGGGGCTGCGGCCTCGCGGCCGCCATCCCCGGCGCGGTCGCCGTCGGGAACGGGGCAGGTCGCGATGCGGGCGTCGATGCGCTCGTCGAAGTCCGCTGGCGCATCTCCTGCCCGCGGAGTGCGGGCGGAGAGGAGCACGGAGACTCGACCGGTGACGGTGCTGATGCGCACGTCGGTGACGGCCCCCTCGGTGGGCTCGGAGCGGTAGGTGGTTCCGCGGAGCGGTTCCAGGTGGAGGCCGTCGAGCTGCACGGAGGATCCGACCGTGGAGACCTGGTAGCTGGGGTGGGTGCCGCCGGGGAGGCGCACCGTGGTGGCGCCGCTGACGGACCTGTTCGCGATGAGGCTGGGGGCGCCAGAGGTGACGTCGACGATCGTGGCGCCAGAGACGGTGCTGCCGTCGAAGCTCACGAGAGCTCCGGTGGCGGTGACGTCTCCTGACGCGGTCTTCACGACGGCGGTCCCAGCATGGCCCCGGACGCTGATCTCGCCACCGATGGAGTTGAGGTGCAGCTCGCCGCGAGTCGCGTCGAGGAACTGCTCTCCGCCGACCGTGTTGATGTCGATGCGTCCGCTGATTCCGGCGACGAGCACTTCCGCGCTGACGCCGAGCACATCGACGTCGACTCCGGCGGGGACTAGCACGCTCACGACGACGTTCGGCTGGTTCCAGATGGTCTTCGCCGAGGTCTGAACATCCGTCCAGGACAGCTGGGGGTGGTCGATGAGGAGCTGGTCTCCGTCGATGGCGATCTTGAGATCGCGCCCCGTGATGCCGGACACCTCGATGCGGGTGCTCGGCTCGTTGTGCGCGAGCACGCTGATGGCACCGCCTGCCAGTCTCGCGCGAACGCTGCGGACGGTCTGCACGTCGATGACGCGGGGTCCATCCACGATCCACTGTTCAATAGCCACTGCTGCTCCTCGGGGAAGGGTTCTTGATGAGCGTCGGGCTTCGCGTCCGACGACTGCAACTCACGTTATATCGCGAGTCTGGGGATTCGCGCGCTCTCGCGACTCTCTCAGCTCGCCTTCGGCGTGCGGCATACTGGGCGCACCGTCGGCGGCCCCGGCGAGTGCGTCGCGAGGGAGCAGGACATCATCACGCAGGAACTGTCATGGCTGTCGGTGCTGCTCACCCTCGTCGTCGGTGCGGGACTGGCCTTCATCGCCGTGCAGCGCACGAGGAACGAGCCTCGACGCCTGAGCAACGGCGTGTGGATCGTCGCTGCGGCCGTCGTCCTCATCAGCGCCGTCTCCAGCTTCGACGGCCAGGTGTCGATGCTCGTCAGCACCCTCACGTGGCTGCCCCTCGTGCTCTCGCCCGCTCTGCTGCTGGCGCTCATCGTCCTCCTGTACATCAACGGGGCCCGCATGATCCGACGCGAGGGGCGCTCGCTGGGGAACCTGCTGTCCCTCGCCCTCGCCATCATCCTGACGGCCCTGGCCGCACTGCCGTTCGCGGCCGTCCTGGTCGGCGACGACGTCTTCATCTCCATCGCGCTCCTCCTGGCCGCCGGAGCCGCCTACCTCGGTGCGGCGTTCGCCCTGTTCCTCGCGTACTCATGGCTCTACTCGCGGCTCGTTCGCGGCGCCGTCGGCACCTGGGTCGTCGTGCTCGGCTCCGGCCTCAGCGGCGGGCGGCGCGTGCCGCCGCTCCTGGCCGCGCGCATCCGGGCGGGCCTGGATGCGGCGCACCGGGTCGGGGCCTCCGTCGTCGTCATGTCCGGCGGGCAGGGCGGCGACGAGGCGCTCGCTGAGGGTCGCGCCATGCGCGAGTGGGCGCTCGACCCTGCCAACGCCGATGCCGACGCCGACAAGCGCCGGAACGCTCTGCCGACTGCGGGGAGCGCGGCCGAGCCGCGCATCCTGAGCGAGGAGGAATCGGTCAACACCGAGGAGAACCTCCGCTTCACGAAGCGGATCCTCGAGGGTGAGGGCGTCACCGGCCCCGGCATCATCGCGACGAGCAACTACCACGCCATGCGCGCCGCGATGCTCGCGAGGGAGCTCGGCATCGACGCGCAGGCAGTGCAGGCACCCGTTGCCCGCTACTACTGGCCGAGCGCGATTCTTCGGGAGTTCGCGGCGATCCTCCGGCGCTACTGGCTGCTCAATCTCGTCGCCGGGGTGCTCTTCGCGTTCCCCATCCCTGCACTCAGCCTCTGGGTCGCCCTCGGCAACGGCTGATCTCGCCTGCGGGCGGCGCGTCTGAACGGCGAGCGTGACTCGGACCACGGATTCGGGACGCACTCGGCTGGGGTCCCTGGCTGTGTCGGCGGTGCGTGCGACACTGACGGAGTGCACAAACTCGCTGAGATGAGCTTGAAGAACCGCGCGCTGATCGCCCTCGTGACGCTCTCCGTGCTCCTCTTCGGCGGACTGTCCATGACCTCGCTCAAGCAGGAGCTCATCCCCTCGGTCTCCCTGCCGATCGTGTCGGTCGTGACGAGCTACCCGGGCGCGTCGCCGGAGATCGTCGACGAGGACGTGTCCAGGCTCGTCGAGACCTCCCTTCAAGGGCTTCAGGGGCTCTCCTCGACGCAGGTCACCTCCAGCGCGAACCTGTCGTCGGTGACGGTCGAGTTCGAGTACGGCACCGACACCGTCTACGCCGAGCAGCGCATCCAGCAGGCCCTCAACCGCATCGAGAGCCAGCTGCCGGAAGGCACGGAGACGACCGTGCTGAGCGGCTCGATCGACGACTTCCCGGTCATCCAGATCGCTGCGACGGGCGGTACGAGCACGGAGGAGCTCGCGGCGAGCCTCGAGAGCTCGACCGTGCCAGGGCTGACCGAGCTCGACGGCGTCCGAGAGGCGGCCGTCAGCGGTGCACCGGTCTCCCGCATCGAGATCACGCCAGACCAGGCGGCGCTCGCGGGGGCCGGAGCCAGCGTCCAGAGCATCCGCGACACGCTCGACGCAGCAGGCACGCTCATCCCCATCGGACAGATCACCGAGGGCGACGACGCCCTCACCGTGCAGGCCGGAACGCTGCTCGACAACGTCGACGCCATCGCCGCTCTGCCCCTCAGCGGGGCTACCCCCGCCACGACGACCCTCGGCGATGTCGCGACCCTCGAGCTCGGGCCGGAGCCCGCGACCTCCATCTCACGCGTCAACGGCGAGGACGCCCTCACGGTATCCGTCACGAAGCTCGCGAACGCCAACACCGTCGAGGTATCGCAGGCGGTCCGGGACGCGCTCCCCGCGCTCCAGGCGTCCATCGGCGGGGGAGCGACCCTGCAGATCGTCTTCGACCAGGCCCCGTTCATCCAGCAGTCCATCGACACCCTCGTCGTGGAAGGCCTCCTCGGTCTCGTCTTCGCGGTCATCGTCATCTTCGTCTTCCTGCTCTCCTTCCGCGCCACGCTCGTCACGGCGATCTCCATACCGACCTCGCTGCTCGTGACGTTCATCGGTCTGCAGGCCGCCGAGTACTCGCTCAACATCCTCACGCTCGGCGCCCTCACCATCGCGATCGGGCGAGTCGTCGACGACTCGATCGTCGTCATCGAGAACATCAAGCGGCACATGTCGATGCACCCGGATGCGAGCCTGCGCGGAACCGAGCGCGTGCGCGTCATCACGGAGGCGGTCCGCGAAGTCGCGACCGCCGTCACGAGCGCCACGATCGCAACCGTCGCCGTCTACCTGCCCATCGCATTCGTCGGCGACATCTCCGGGGAGCTGTTCCGCCCGTTCGCCCTCACGAGCGTCATCGCGCTCCTCGCGTCGCTCCTCGTCTCGCTCACGATCGTCCCCGTGCTCGCCTACTGGATGCTCGGAGGGCGGCATCGCAAGCGCCGCGCCCGCGTCGGCACGGCTGAGACCTGGGTCGGAGGCAGCACCCCCGCAGGCGAGACCCCCCGAGACCGGGACGCGGTCCTCGCGAGCGAGGCGGCGCCCAACTCGGGCAGCGTCACCGTGCAAGAGCCGCTCACCGCCGCGGGCGGCGACGAGACGCCCGTCGAGCCCGTCCGCGTGCGCCCTCGTAGAGAGCGTGCCAAGCGCGACGCCGGTCGGTTCGCTCCGCTCGGCCTGCGCAGCGACGACGAGGATCTGCACCCTCGACGTGCACTCCGCCGCCAGGCGGAGCAGGAGGCCGCCGTCGCCGGCCGCGCCGAGAACGGCCCAGACTCCGAGCTCGCCTCGTCGAGTGAAGAGAGCAGCTGGCTGCAGCGCGGCTACGAGCCGGTCCTCGGCTGGACCCTGCGCCGTCCCTTCATCACGCTCGGCGCGGCGCTGCTCATCCTCATCCTCACGGGCGCGCTCGCGCCGCTCATGAAGACCAACTTCCTCGGCAACACCGGCAGCAACAGCTTCACGGTGACGCAGACCCTCGAACCCAACCTCACGCTCGCCGCCTCCGGCGAGGCCGCGTCCCAGGTGGAGGACCTCATCAGGGCCAAGGAAGGCGTCGAGACGGTGCAGCTCACGATCGGCGGAGGGGGAGCCGCATCGCTCTTCACCGGCGGCGGAGCCTCCCGCGCGAGCTTCTCCGTGACCACCTCCACCGACGCCGACTCCGACGCCATCCAGGCCGACCTCCGCGAGGAGCTCGACGGCCTCGACGGGGCAGGCGAGATCTCCGTGGGAGGCGGCGGAAGCGCCGGATTCTCGAGTGCGATCAGCGTCGACCTGACCGCACCGGACGCTGAGACCCTCCGCCAGGCGAGTGACCAGGTCGTCGCCGTGCTCGCGGGAGTCGAGCAGCTCGGCGAGGTCACGAGCGACCTCGACGAGACCAGACCGTTCGTCGAGATGGACATCGATCAGGCCACGGCCGCCCAGTACGGGCTCAGCCAGACCGCCATCGGGGCGATCGTCGCCCAGCAGCTCCAGCCGACCCCCGTCGGATCGCTCACCGTCGACGGATCCAGCGTCCAGGTAGTGCTCCTCGGGTCCGAACCACCGGCGAACATCGACGCGCTCCGCGCCACGAGCATCCCCACGGCACTCGGTCCCGTCCCGCTCACCACGCTCGCGAGCGTCGAGATCGTCGACGGACCCGTCTCCATCTCGTCCGAGCGAGGGGTGCCCCTCGCCTCCATCACCGTCGTGCCCGCTGACGACAACCTCAGCTCCGCGAATGCGCTCATCACCGAGCAGCTCGACACGATCACCCTGCCAGAAGGCGCCACCGCCGCCCTCGGCGGTGTCAGTTCCGACCAGGCAGCCGCCTTCCAGCAGCTCGGGCTTGCTCTGCTGGCGGCAATCCTCATCGTCTACATCGTCATGGTGGCCACCTTCAAGAGCCTCCTGCAGCCGCTGCTCCTGCTCGTATCCGTGCCATTCGCGGCGACGGGCGCGATCCTGCTGCAGCTCGCGAGCGGCGTGCCCCTCGGCGTCGCCTCCCTCATCGGCGTGCTCATGCTCATCGGCGTCGTCGTGACCAACGCCATCGTGCTCATCGACCTCGTCAACCAGTTCAGGGAGCGGGGCCTCGCCGTGCACGAGGCGATGCTCGCCGGAGGCGCCAGACGTGTCCGCCCCATCGTCATGACCGCGCTCGCGACGATGCTGGCACTCACCCCGATGGCGCTCGGCATCACCGGGCACGGCGGCTTCATCTCGCAGCCGCTCGCGCTCGTCGTGATCGGCGGGCTGCTCTCCTCCACGGTGCTGACGCTGCTTGTCCTCCCTGCCCTCTACTCCGTCGTCGAAGGACCGCTCGAACGTCGCCGTGCCCGCCGTGAGGAGCGCATCGAGCAGGAGCTCGCTTCCACCGAGCAGAACGAAGAGCTGAGCACCCCGCTGCCCTAGCGGCGAACCGGCTCATGGGCGCTGCTCGTGACGACCTCGAGGGAGCGGCGGGCCCCCGGCGGAGCTTGCGCGAGTGCCGCCCTGGCCAGGTCGTGAGTTGTCGAGTATCCTGGCAAGTTGGGCATGCGCCGAATTCTGTGTGAGCAGCGTGCCGGACTGGAGAAGGCACACATGCCCAAGCGCAAAGCAAAGGGCGGGTTCAAGCCCGCGAGCAACTACATCCCCAAGGACTCCTCGGGTCGTGGCGAGCGACCGGCACGTGCCGGTGGTGGCGCTGGCGCCAATGGAAACCCGCGCTGGGCGAGCGAGAGCCGCCGCGACGGTGCCGGCGGAGACGACCGCCGAGGCGGCCGCGACGACCGACGCGGCTCCGGCTCCTCGGGCGGCGGCGAGCGCGGCTCGTACCGTGGCGACGACCGCCGAGGCGGCTCGGCAGGCGGCGACGACCGGCGCCCCGGCGCGCGTGCAGGTGGCGACGACCGCCGCGGCGGCTACGGGGGACGCAGCGACGAGCGACAGGGCGGCTACGGACGCGCCTCGCGGCCAGCCGCCGGTGACGACCGACGCGGCGCGGGTCGCGGCTCGGGCACTGATGAGCGTCGGGGCGGCTACCGTGCCGGCGGCGACGACCGTCGCGGCGGCTACGACGGTGCAGGACGGGCCGAGTCCTTCGACCGCTCACGCGACAGCTCGCGCAGCTCCGATCAGAGCCGCCCCCGCGGCGAAGACCGGTACAGCACCCGCAAGGGGGCAGCATCCGCTCGCGGAGGTGCGCCCACTCGCGGTGGAGCTCCCGCCCGTGGCGGCGCCCGCGGCCGCGATGGGCAGTTCTCGGACCGCAACGAGCGCATCGACCGGCACCACCACGACGCGCTGCGCCAATCGCACGGCCGCCAGCCGGCCGCGGGTTCCCGCGGCGACCGCAGCGCGAAGCACTTCGACCCGACGGCGCCAGGCGCGAACCAGCCGCAGCGCGGGGCCATCCAGGACTACCGCAGCCACAGCCAGTCGGCTGCTGGCCGCGCCCCCTCCCATGACGAGGACCGCGTGCTCGAGCGCCTCGCCCCGACCGCGGTCGGAGCGAAGAACGCCGACGGCCTGAGCTTCGGCGACCTCGGCCTCGGCGCGAACATCGTCGACGCGCTGGCCGAGCTCGGTGCGCCGAGCCCGTTCCCCATCCAGGCTTCCACGATCCCGGATGCGATCCAGGGCCGAGACGTCCTCGGCCGTGGCCGCACTGGCAGCGGCAAGACGATCGCGTTCGGCGCCGCACTCGTGCAGCGCCTCAGCGTGGCCCGCGGACGCGACGCTGACGCGAGCAAGCGCAAGATCGGGCGCGCGCCCCGCGCCCTCATCGTCGCGCCGACTCGCGAGCTCGCCCTCCAGATCGACCGGACGATCCAGCCCATCGCCCGCAGCGTCGGCCTCTTCACGACCCAGGTCTACGGTGGCGTGCCGCAGCAGCGGCAGGTCACGGCCCTGGGACGCGGTGTTGATATCGTCATCGGCACGCCCGGCCGCATCGAGGACCTCGAGCGCCAGGGCTTCCTGCGTCTCGACCAGGTCGAGATCACGGTGCTGGACGAGGCCGACCAGATGTGCGACCTCGGCTTCCTGGAGCCGGTGCAGCGCATCCTCCGCATGACCATGCCGGGCGGTCAGCGACTGCTGTTCTCGGCGACGCTCGACGCCGCCGTGCAGCGGCTCGTCACGGAGTTCCTCAAGAAGCCATCGGTGCACGAGGTGGCCGGTGAGGAAGAGCAGCACACCGACATCGACCACAGTGTGCTCGTTGTCGAACGCGACGACAAGCGTGCCGTGATCGAGCAGCTCGCCGGATCGGGCGGACGAGTCCTCATCTTCACGAAGACCCGCGTGGCAGCAGAAGGCCTCGCGACCGAGCTCTCGATGGCCGGCGTTCCCGCGGCCGCCCTCCACGGCGACCTCACGCAGGGGCGACGCACGCACAACCTGCGACTCCTCACGAGCGGCAAGGTCAACGTGCTCGTCGCGACCGACGTCGCCGCGCGAGGCATCCACGTCGACGACATCCGCCTGGTCATCCAGTCGGACATGCCCGAGGAGTACAAGTCGTACCTGCACCGTTCGGGCCGCACGGGCCGCGCGGGTCAGCGCGGCACCGTCGTCACGGTCATCCCGAAGCAGCGTCGTCGCCGGATGTCGGAACTGCTCGAGCGCGCCGAGATCGAAGCGCCCATGATCCCGGCACGCCCGGGTGGCGCTGAGCTCGACGCCTTCATGGCCTACGCCGACTGACCTTCCGGACGCCGACGACCGATGCCCCTCAGGATGGACGCTGCTCCAGTCCGAGGGGCATCTGTCGTCGCGGCGCACGTTGAACGTTGATGAAGCCCGCGTAGCGTTGCGCCCATGAGCGAACAGCAGGCGAACGACCCGCAGGCGCGGGCAGACCAGGCGAGTGCCGGCGAAGACGTCGCGGCGAACGGCGAAGGCTCTGCCGGTGAGCATGCGGCGCAGGCGAGCTCGGCTCGCATCAGCACGGAGCAGCTCGAGAATGAGCGCGCGCACGGCGACGGCAACCTCTTCCCCGACGCGGGCTCGCTCTTCGAGCCGGAGCCGGTCGACACCCCGGAGGAGCTCGAGGCGGAGGTCGAGGAGGCGGAGGCGCACGACACGCGCTTCGCAACCGGCCCGGACGAGTCGGGTGTGGCCGAGAGCAACTTCGGGCAGAACACCGCCGAGTAGCGCGGGCGCTGCTGCGCCTCGGCGCGGGGCGTCAGCTCAGCAGGCTCGGCGCGAGCAGCGCGAAGGCCGTGGCCGCCCAGGCGATGGGCAGAAGCACCCAATCGCCCGTGTCCGTGTGCAGGACGTGACGCTCGGTGCGTGTGCTCGCGAACCCGAAGGCGCGTGCATCCATCGACAGGGCGACCCGGTCGGCGTGCCGCAGAGCGCCCGCGAGCAGCGGAATGGCGACGTCCAGCTGCGAGCGCAGCCACGCGATGGGCCCGCGTCCGCGGTCGATGCCGCGCACGCGGCGAGCTGCTCGGATCACGTCGAGCTCCGACTGGAACCTCGGCACGAACCGGAACGCCGCCATCGCCGCGTAGCCGAAGCGGTAGGGCACACGGAGGTGCTGCACCAGGGAGCGCACGAAGTCGTCTCCGGCGGTGGCGATGCCGCCCACCAACGACAGCAGCACGATGGCGACGAGCCGCAGCGCCGTGCCGAGACCCGTCGCCCAGGCGGCGACCGTGAACGGGCGCCCGACGATCTCGAAGATGGTGGATGTCCCATCGAGCCCAACCGCCGCGAGCAGGGGAGCGGCACTCGACGTCTCCGCCGCAACGGTCGGGTCCACCCAGACGCCGAGCGTCACCGAGAGCACGGCCAGCACGACGGGAACGCCGACGATCAGCAGCAGCGTGCCGCGTCCCGACAGGCGAGTGCCGCTGAGGATGACCAGCCCGCAGAGCAGGATCAGGAGCGCCGGGCTGAACGTGTCCCGCACGAGGAACATCGCGACGATGGCTGGCAGCGTCGCCGCGATCTTTACGAGCGGCGTGCGCCGGTGCAGCCACGGAAGGTGGTCCCGACGGGAGCGATCGACGCTCGGGCGCGAGACGAGGGCGTTTCCGGTGCCACTCATGAGGCACCGCGGTCGTGGATGTCCGGGTGGCGAGCGAGCGCGGCTTCCAGCTGCGAGATCGACGTGATCCCGCGCAGGTAGGAGTGCCGGTGCACACCGGCGAGCGCTCGTGGCAGCGGCGGCAGGCCGAGCCCCGCGGCCTCGAGCGCCCCGGAGGCCACGACGCGGTCCACCTCGCCGTGCGCTGCCACCACGCCGCCGTCGAGGACAAGCAGGTGCGTGGCGAGCTCCGTGACGAGCTGCAGGTCGTGGGTGGCGAGCACGAGCGTCGCCCCGTCCCGGTGGAGCTCCCGCAGGAGGGCGACGAGCTCTTCCGCCCGCGCGCGGTCTTGCCCGAACGTCGGCTCATCCAGCACCAGCACGTCGGCACCGTCGAGGAGAGCGGCGGCCACCGTGAGCCTTCGCTTCTGTCCGCCCGAGAGGAGGAACGGATGCCGGTCTGCGTGCTCCGCGAGGCCGAAGCGCTTGAGCATGTCGTCGACGCGGGTCTGCGCATCCGCCGCCCCGCGCTCGATCTCGAAGGCGAGCTCGTCGCGCACGGTGTGGGTGAGGAACTGGTGCTCCGGGTTCTGGAAGACGTAGCCGACGCGCGTGCGCAGCGCGCCCGCTCGCATGCGAGCCGTGTCCTGTCCGTCGAGGAGGACCGCGCCGCGCGGCGCCCGGCGGACTCCGGCGAGCGCCTGGAGCAGAGTCGACTTGCCTGCGCCGTTGTGGCCGACGACGGCCGTGATCGAGCCGGGCTGGATGCTCAGCGAGACGGGGCCGAGCACGCGTGTGCGGCCCCGCGTGACCGTGAGCGCGCGGGTCTCGAGCCGGGGAGCTGGCTCCCCGGGAGTGCGCTCCCCGGCCAGGCGCGTGCTCGGCAGGGCGTCCGACTGCTGTGGCAGCTCTCTGGCGCCGGCACCCGCTTCAGGCTCCGCAGGAGCCGTCAACGCGCGCCGACGCGGGCCGCTGCCGCTGGAGTCGGGCAGCGATGTGCGATCCACCCGCTCGAGACGCCGCGCGAGCTCGCTGCCGAGCAGGGGCAGGGGGCCGGGGCCGAGGTCCCAGCCTGCAGCCGTGAAGCACGCCGCAGCTTCGTGTGCGACCGGGAACCACACGCCGAGCTCGCGCAGCCGTGCAGCGTTCTGCCCGAAGACCTCGCGTGGTGTGCCGTCGAACGCGAGTCGCCCCTCGGCGTCGAGGACGATGACGCGCGTGGCGATGGTCAGGGCCTCGTCGAGGTCGTGCTCGATGAGCAGCAGGCCGTGCGTGCCCGCGCGCACGAGCTCGCCGAGGGCGAGGTAGATGGACTGCTTCGCGGCCTGGTCGAGGTTCGCGGTCGGCTCGTCGAGGACAAGCAGCGGCGAGCCCATGGCGAGGGCACTCGCGATAGCCAGCCGTTGCCGTCCCCCGCCGGACAGGATGTCGGGGGAGTCCTCGCGGCGGTCCCAGAGGCCGAGCTGGAAGAGCGCCCGTTCGACGCGCTCCTCGATCTCCGGCACGGGCAGCCGCAGGTTCTCCGGGCCGAAGGCGACCTCGTCGAAGACCTGCCCGGTGACGATCTGGGCATCCGCATCCTGGAACACCATAGCGACCTGCTGGCTGGCGGCTGCGACGCCGAGCTCGGCGACATCCTGCCACCCGGAGCCAGGTTCGGAGTCGGCGCTCGGGTCCGACTGCTGAGGAGAAGCGGGCTCCGGATCTGGCTCCGCTTCGGCGAGCAGGACGCGGCCAGCCACCTCGGCTCCGAGGGACTGGGGGATGAGCCCGTTGAGTGCTCTCGCGAGAGTCGACTTCCCGCAGCCGGACGGGCCGAGCAGCAGGACGGCCTCGCCGCGCGAGATCGAGAAGGAGACGTCGTGGGGGCGCGCGGCCGGAGCGTCGAAGTGGGTGACGGAGAGGTGCTCGACTCGCAGGAGCGGGGTCGTCACCTGGCTGCTCTGCGGTCTTCGGCGAGGCGCAGGTCGCGGCCGATGCCCGCTCGGTCGAGCTGCTTCGCGAGCCATACGGCGATCATGGTGCAGAGCGGAGGCGAGATGAAGAAGCTGCCGATGAGCAGCACCGTGCCGAGCACGTCGTAGTCGCCGCCCCCGAGGATGCGGAACGCGGCCGCGGTCATGATGAGGCCGGCGAAGGCCGCACCCGCGAGGAACAGCCAGGCCTGCCAGCGCCGATACCGGGTGATGAGGAACGGCAGCTCCTGCAGGACGCCGATGCCGAGGCCGATGAGGAACGCCCCGAAGGCGATCGGCTGGAACGGGCTTGCGACGAGCCCGGCGAGGGCAGAGGTGATGAGGCCGACCCAAGGCCGACGGTAGAGCGCCTGGGCCAAGGCCCCCGGAATGAAGTAGAGGCCGATCGTGAGCCCGTAGACCAGCGGGAGCAGGTTCGAGACCGCGCCGCCGATGTAGGCGTTGACGGTGAACACCACGCCGCCGGCGACGCCGATCGCGGCACAGCTCATGAGCAGACGAGTGCTGACGGTTCTCATTGGGCTCCACGCCTTCCCTCAGCGGGATACGGTCCCGCTGGGCTCACGGGCTGACCCAAGTCTACAAAATGTAGAGCGAGTCGCGCGACAGGCCGCCGGGCTTGATAGCCTGGAGATTCGCGGATGCCTGGGTGACGCTCCCCATGGCACCACCGCGACAAGAATTGGAGCAGCACAATGCCAGGAACTCGCACTCGAGCGCGGGGTGAGCTCGAACTCGTCGTGCTCCGGCTCCTCTGGGCAGCGGCGGAACCCCTCACCGCGCGCGAGATCCAGGACCGCTTCCCGGGCCGGGTTCCCGCCTCCACGACCATTCTCACAGCCCTCGACCGGCTCAGGGCCAAGGGTGATGTCGCCCGTGTCGGCCACGAGCAGCGGGGCATCCGCTTCGCTGCCACGCAGAGCGAGGCGGAGCACGCGTCTCGAGCCATGCTCAACGCCCTCAAGACCATCGACGGCCGCGAGGCCGCACTGCTGAAGTTCGCCGGCAACCTCGACGCCCGCGACGCCGACCTGCTGCGTGCCGCCCTCCAGCACGCGCCTGCCGCGGCCTCCGAGGCCGCCACGGCCAGCTAGCCGGAGCCGGACTGGCCTTCACCATGGCTCCGAGAGGGCGTTCGGGCGTGCTGCCCGAGCGCGAGTGATCTCCGATGTGGATCATCCCTGCCCTCGTGTGCCTCGTGTTCGCGGTGTTCACGATGCTCGCCGCACCCTCGCTGCTGACGCGCGGCACCTGGCAGGTGCGACACCCGCAGCTCGCCCTCGGCCTCTGGCACGGGGCAGTCGTCGGCGGTTCGCTCGCCCTGCTCGCGGCCGTCGCCCTCTCGGTCGTCGCGGTGCTCACCTGGGAGCACGATGAGGGAAGCTGGCTGAGCGGATTCGAGATCGCACTCGCCTCCGTCTTCGCGAGCGCCGGCCTGATCGCGATGTTCGGCTGGGGCTTCATCGTGACGCGCCGGTCCGGTCGTGCCTTCGCCGACGGCCGTCGCGCGAACGACGAGCTCCGAGACGCCGCGCGCGTGCTGTCCTACCGGGACGAGCGAATCGGCGGAGCGCTCGTGCGCTTCGTCGACTCGCCAGTGCCCCACGCTCTCGCGGCCGCGGGGCGTGCGCCGGTCGTCATCGTGTCGAGCGGCCTCGTGGAACTGCTGACGCGCGAGCAGCTCGAGGCCGTCGTGGCGCACGAGCGCTGCCACCTGATGCGCTTCCACGCCCTCGCGCAGCGCCTCGCGGAGGTCAACGAGGCCTGCCTGCCGCGGTACGCCGGCGCGAAGAATCTGTCGCGTGCGACGTCGCTGCTCATCGAGCTCATCGCCGACGACGCGGCCGCGAACGAAGCCGGTGCGGATGCACTCGCCGGTGCGCTCCAGGCGCTCGCGGGTGCCGGCGCCGAGGACGACGTGCTCGTGCAGCGCGCGCGGAGGCTCCGCACGCGGACCACCGGAGCAGCGCCGAGCCTCGACGCCTGAGCTCAGCGAGGCAGGGAGGGCTCTCAGCTCACGTCGATCGCTGGCGAAGCTGGACGCGCATCCAGGTGTTCGAATCCGTTCTGTGACGGGACGGACACGGCCGCGGGTGCTCGACGTGGGAGGCTTGGGTCATGCCTGACTCCACCCCGTTCGAAGAACCACGCCCGGGCTACGACGTCGCGCGCGACGCTGAGCCAGAGCGCGCGCTCACGCCGTCCCGGGTCTCGAGGCTGCGCAAGCTCACGATTCTGCTCGCCGTGATGATCGCAGCCGGCGCGCTCGCCAACTGGCAGCAGGAGGCCGAGTTCCGCTCAGCGAGCGTGCTGAGCTTCGCGGTCACGCTCGTCGTCGTCGTGGTCGGCTACGGTGCGATCTGGAAGCTGCTCGGCTCGCCGAGGCGGAAGCGCGCGGAGGGGGCCCGCACGGCGGGCAGCATCCTGTCGGTGCTTGCGGTCACGGGCCTGCTCCTCACCGGAGTGCTCGCCATCACCGGTGCGAGCCCGACGGGCACGGTGCAGCTGGTCGTGGGCCTCGGCACGGGCGTCGTCGGCGCGATCTGGCTGCACGCCGCCTGGCGCCGCCTCCCGGCCGAGCCGACGGGGCTCCTCGACTGATGCGCTCGCGCGCCGAATGTCGGAGCCCGCACCTACGCTTGGCCGCATGATCTCGTCAGCACGTGGCAGCGAGCTGTGGCAGCGGCTGCAGGGCATCGATGCCGAGCATCCCGCCGACTGGAAGCGTCCGGGGCCGTCGCCTCGCGCGCTGCGCACCGACATCGTCGTGGCGCTGGTCGCCGTCGCGCTCATGGCCTTCTCGAACTGGGCCGTGCTCGAGCTGCGCAAGGGCGCAGATCCGGCAGAGGTCGGCGCGATCCTCCACGACTCCGACCCCGCCTCGGCGCTGGTCGGCATGTTCCTCGTCCCCGCCATGTACGGGGTCGCCATCGCGCTTCGGCGCCGCTTCCCGTTGTGGATGCTCGTGCTCTGCACAGTTGCGTTCGTCTCGGCATTCGCCTTCACGTACCTCGACACGATCGTCACCCAGATCGGCTACTTCCTGGTGCTCTTCACCGCGGGAGCATGGAGCAACCAGCGTGCCCTGGTGACGCTGCTCCGCATCGGGATCACGATCGGCATGATCGTGTGGGCGCTCGTCGACTCCCTCACTCGCGCCACGCTCGTGTTCTCGTTCTCGGATGGCAGCGACAGCGAGAACTGGATCACGAGCGTCTTCGGCGCCTACACCCTGCTCATCAACGTGCTGTACTTCATCGGCGCGTTCTGGTTCGGGAACTCCGACTTCAGGAGGGCTGGCCAGCGGGCGGCGCTCGAGGAGCGCACGCGCGAGCTCGAGGAGTACATGGCGGCGCTTGCCGACGAGCGTCGCCTCGTCGAGGAGCAGGCCATCCGCCTCGACCGCGTCCGCATCGCGCGGGAGCTCCACGACGTGGTCGCGCATCATGTCTCGCTCATGGGCCTGCAAGCAGCAGCAGCGCGCCGGACGGCGGAGACCTCGCCGGAGAAGTCCCAGCAGGCGCTCCTCGGCGTCGAGCAGAGCGCACGAGTCGCGATCGACGAGCTGCACTCGCTGCTGACGACGCTGCGCAGCGCTGACGCTGACGCTGACGCTGACGCGGAGTCGGCCGACGGCGGCCAGCGCGAGAACGACGGTGCCTCCGGAGCGAAATCCGGCGCATCCGCCCCCTCGACGCACACGATCGAGCAGGTGCCAGCGCTCATCGAGGAGCTGCGCGGGGCCGGCATGCGAGTGGAGTTCAGCACCTTCGGCGAGCCCCGGCCGGTGTCGCCCCTGACCGGCATCGCCGTCTACCGGGTGCTGCAGGAGTCCCTCACGAACACGCGGAAGCACGCGGGTCCCGATGCGCCCGCCGATGTGCGACTCCGCTACCTCGAGCGCGGAGTCGAGCTCGACGTGACCGATGACGGGCCGGCTTCCCTCGCGCATGCCGCGGCGTCGAGGGGCGCGAACGGCTCTGGCGGTCTGGGTCTCGTCGGCATGCGCGAGCGCGCCAGGGCTGCTGGCGGCGACCTCACGACGAGCAAGCGGGGCGGTGGCGGCTTCCGAGTGCTCCTCCGCGTCCCCTACGAGCGGCAGGGCTGACATCATGCGACCGTGTCCCAGCACCGATCGGCAAGCTCCCGGTAACCTCGCCCCGATACGGTCACGAGAACGACACCGCTCCGGCGGGTGCCAAAGGAGGCCAAGTGTCTGAGAAGATCCGCGTCGTGCTGGTCGACGATCACCAGCTCGTCCGCATGGGGTTCAAGCTCATTCTCGAGTCGGAGCCCGACATCGTCGTCGTCGGCGAGGCGACCGACGGCCGCGAAGCTGTCTCCGTCGTCGCCGAGCTCCGCCCCGACCTCGTCTGCATGGACGTGCAGATGCCGGTCCTCGACGGGATCGCCGCGACCCGCGAGATCATGCAGCTCGGAGGGGCCGTGCCGCGAGTGCTCATGCTGACGACCTTCCGCGACGAGGCCGCCGTCCGCGACTCGCTTCGCGCGGGGGCCAGCGGCTTCGTGCTCAAGAACTCCCCGCCGGAGACCTTGGTTGAGGCAGTGCGGGTCGTCCACTCCGGTGACGCGCTGCTCGACCCCCAGGTGACCCGCGGCGTGATCGCCGGCATGCTGCAGGACCCTGCAGAGGGCGCGCCGTTCCAGCCGGCGAATGCGCTCCAGGCCGTGCCAGCTTCGCAGTCCGCCGCCGAGCATCCCGCTCTCGCGAGCCTCACCGACCGGGAGGGGGAGGTGCTCGCCCTCATCGCGGAGGGCCTCAGCAACGCGGACATCGCGCAGCGGCTCTTCGTCTCCGAGGCGACCGTGAAGACGCACGTCTCGAACCTGCTCGCGAAGATCGGCGTGCGCGACCGCATCCACGCCGTGATCTTCGCCTACAACGTGGGAGTCGTCGCCCCCGTCGAATAGCGGCGGGTGTGCGCGGCCGGGTGCGCGGCATCGCGCAGCCGGGCTCGCCGGTTCCGTCGTGGTCGCCACCTCCTCACCCGAGCGGATGAACGCCGAGCGAGGGCAGTTCCGTCGCACGGCCGATCCCTCCTGCGGCCGATCTCCGTAGCGTTTCCATCAGGCCCAGAGGTGGACGGGCGCAGAGACGGTGCGGCGGATGTCGCGCGAGACAGGAGGGGTGATGCTCGAGATCCAGAACATCTCCAAGACCTACGGAGACCGCAAGGTGCTCGACGACGTGAGCTTCACGGTCGAGCCGGGCAAGCTCACGGGCTTCGTCGGCGGCAACGGGGCGGGGAAGACCACGACGATGCGCACGATCCTCGGCGTCGTCAAGCCGGACTCGGGCGTCGTGACCATCAGCGGCAGGCCCGTCGCCGTCACCGACCGTGCCCGCTTCGGATACATGCCAGAAGAGCGCGGCCTCTACCCGAAGATGAAGGTCAAGGAGCAGGTCACGTACTTCGCGGAGCTGCACGGCCTGAGCGCCAGGGAGGCTGCGAGCAACGCAGACCGCTTCCTTGAGGATCTGGGTCTGACGGAGCGGGCGGGCGACAACGTCGAAGACCTCTCGCTGGGTAATCAGCAGCGCGCGCAGATCGCGGCGTCCCTCGCGCATGAGCCCGAGATCCTCATCCTCGACGAGCCGTTCTCAGGACTCGACCCGCTCGCCGTCGAGGTTGTCCTCGAGACGCTGCAGGGGTTCGCTGCTCGCGGAGTGCCCGTGCTCTTCTCGAGCCACCAGCTCGACGTGGTGGAGCGACTCAGCGACAACCTCGTCATCATCTCGGGCGGCGCCATCAGGGCGAGCGGCGACCGGAACGAGCTGCAGGAGCGGCACTCCGAGGGCATGCACCGTATCTCGCTCGCGGGCGACGCAGGCTGGCTGCGCGACGAGCCGGGCATCACGGTGCTCGAGTTCGACCGAGGAGATGCGATCTTCGTCGCTGACTCCGGCGAGACTGCGCAGCGCATTCTCCGCACCGCACTCGACCGGGGCCCCGTCTTCGGCTTCGGCCGCCACATCGTGAAGCTCTCCGACATCTACCGGGAGGTCGTCGCATGACAAGAACACAGGACACCAAGGCTCAGCAGCGGGGCGTCTCGACGCCGCCGCGACAGTTCGGCCTGAGCTCGGCGAAGGGCATCCAGCTCATCGCGAAGCGCGAGATCCTCGTGCAGGCCCGCTCGCGCGCCCAGCAGATCTCGTTCCTCGTCACGCTGCTGCTCGTCGCGGGCGGCATCGTCGCCGTCGCGCTCTTTGGCGACGCCATCGGGGGCGGCGCGACGAAGGTGGCGACCGTCTCGGGAACGCAGTCCGTGGCCGCAGCGGCCGGACTCGAGACGACGGAGGTCGCATCCGCTGAGGAGGCGGCCCGTCTCGTGACGGACGGCGACGTCGAGTACGCGGTGCTGACGCCGACGGACGCGCGCAGCCTCGAGCTCTTCACGGGCGACGGGCAGCCGGCAGGCGACCTCGGCGACGGGGCCTTCGTCCTCGTCGGTCTCGACGGCGTTCCGACCGAGGACTCCATGGCGCTCGCCCAGGTGCCGGCGTCGTTCTCGCTGCAGGCGCCCGAAGTGAACCCCGCGCTCGGCTACATCATGGCCGTCGCGTTCGGTGTGCTCTACTTCATGGCCGCTATGGGCTACGCCTACACGATCGCGCAGAGCGTCGTCGAGGAGAAGCAGTCGCGCATCGTGGAGATCCTGCTCTCGACGGTCACGCCCCGCGTCATCATGGCGGGCAAGGTCATCGGCAACAGCGTGCTCGCGCTCATCCAGGTCGCCGCGATCCTGGCGGCTGCGGCGATAGCGCTCGCCGCGACGGGGCAGGGCGCGCTGTTCTCGCTCATCGGGCCCGGCTTCATCTGGTTCCTCGTGCTGTTCGTGTTCGGGTTCGTGCTCATCGCGACCCTCTACGCCGGCGCCTCCGCGATGGTCTCGAGGCAGGAGGAGGTGGGCAGCGTCACGACACCGCTCATGATGCTCATGCTCATCCCGTACATGCTCGTGATCCTGTTCAACAGCAACGCGCTGCTCATGACGATCCTCAGCTACATCCCCTTCTCGGCGACGATCGCGATGCCGCTCCGGGTAGTGCTCGGTCAGGCGGAGTGGTGGGAGCCGATCCTGGCGCTTGTGATCCTCATCGCGACGAGTGCCGTGTCGATCATGATCGGTGCCCGGATCTACGAGAACTCGATCCTGCGCATCGGCGGGCGCGTGAAGCTCAGCGACGCCCTCAAGGGGTAGCCGAGGTCTGAATCGCACCGGTTTCACCGACATCTCTGGCGGGTCAAGCTAACGCTTGGCCCGCTGAGTTGTATGAAGTGTGCAATTCGGGGGCTCGAGTGGCGCGTGATTGTCGTGCCCTCCCACTGGGAAATGGCGAGTGTCGGTGGCCCGTCTTAGCGTGGATGCACCCCCGAACGTTGCAAAGGAGCATCCGTGTCTGACATCAGCATCAACGATCCGGAACTCGACGAGCCTGTCGCTCTCGAGCAGAGCCGCATCGATGTCGGCTGGCTGTCGCAGCAGCTGCTCGGCACCTGGCCGGAAGAGCGGCTGCGCGCGCGAGCGAACTCGGCCCGGCCCGAGCTCTGGCGCGATCCGGCTCTGCCCATGCCCGAGCATCGTGACCGCGTCATGGGCCAGCTGCGCATCCTGGTCGAGGAGGGGGCCGTCAACCTGGCCTTCCCGAAGCGGCTCGGCGGCGGCGAGAACCACGGCGGCAATATCGCTGCGTTCGAGGAGCTCGTGGTGGCAGACCCGAGCCTGCAGATCAAGGCGGGCGTCCAGTGGGGCCTGTTCGGCTCAGCCGTCATGCACCTGGGCACCGAGTACCACCACGACACGTTCCTTCCCGGCATCATGAGCCTCGAGGTGCCGGGCGTCTACGCCATGACCGAGACGGGCCACGGCTCGGATGTCGCCTCGATCGGCACGACCGCGAGCTACGACGAGGGCACGCAGGAGTGGGTCATCAACACCCCGTTCCGCGGGGCCTGGAAGGACTACCTCGGCAACGCGGCGCTGCACGGCAAGGCCGCGGTCGTCTTCGCGCAGCTCATCACGAAGAACGTCAAGCACGGCGTCCACGCCTTCTACGTACCCATTCGCGACGACGATGGCGGCTTCCTGCCCGGCGTCGGCGGTGAGGACGACGGCGTCAAGGGCGGCCTCAACGGCATCGACAACGGCCGACTTCATTTCACCGAAGTGCGGGTGCCTCGGCGCAATCTCCTCAACCGCTACGGCGACGTGGCCGAGGACGGCACGTACAGCTCGCCGATCGAGAGCCCTGGGCGTCGCTTCTTCACGATGCTCGGCACGCTCGTGCAGGGTCGCGTCTCGCTCGACGGCGCCTCGGTGGCCGCCTCGAAGGTCGCGCTCAAGATCGCGGTCACCTACGCGAACGAGCGCAGGCAGTTCGCGGGTGGCGATGGCGAGGAGACAGTTCTGCTCGACTACGGCATGCATCAGAAGCGGCTCATCCCGCGTCTCGCGACCACGTATGCGCTCAGCTTCGCGCACGAGAATCTCCTCAAGCAGTTCCACGGCGTCTTCTCCGGCGAGCTCGACACCCCCGAGAACCGGGAGGACCTCGAGACCCTCGCAGCGGCGCTCAAGCCCCTCTCGACCTGGCACGGCATCGATACCCTCCAGGAGGCCCGCGAGGCCTGCGGCGGTGCCGGCTTCCTCGCCGAGAACCGCGTCGCGCAGCTGCGCCACGACCTCGACATCTACACGACCTTCGAGGGCGACAACCACGTGCTGCTGCAGCTTGTCGGCAAGCGCCTGCTCAGCGACTACGCCGAGCAGTTCAAGGGTGCGGACCGGGGGCAGGTGACGCGCATCATCGCCGAGCAGACCGCCGAACGCGTCTACTCGGGCTCCGGGCTCCGGGGCATCGGCCAGATCGTCCTCGACCGCGGCAGCCGCGCGCGGTCCGTCGGCTGGCTGCGCCAGCCCGCCACGCAGCACGAGCTGCTGACGGCGCGCGTCGAGACCCTCGTCTCCGAGATCGCCGCCAAGCTGCGCAACGCCAAGAAGCTGTCCAAGGCCGAGGCGGCCGCGCTCTTCAACCGCAACCAGCCGACGCTCATCGAAGCGGCCCGCGCACACGGCCAGCTCCTGCAGTGGGAGGCGTTCACCGACGCGATCACCACCATGCCGGAAGGCAAGACCCGCCAGGTGCTCACGTGGCTGCGAGATCTCTTCGGCCTGGGC
Source organism: Pseudoclavibacter sp. 8L (assembly GCF_902506465.1). Classification (NCBI taxonomy): domain Bacteria; kingdom Bacillati; phylum Actinomycetota; class Actinomycetes; order Micrococcales; family Microbacteriaceae; genus Pseudoclavibacter; species Pseudoclavibacter sp. 8L. Next base: position 25,241 of record NZ_LR733208.1, read on the forward strand.
CTCATCGAGGAGAACCTCGCCTGGTACCTCATGTCGGGTCGGCTCTCCGTGCCCCGCGCGCAGGCCGTCTCCGCCTACAGGGAGCGCCTCATCGCGCGTCTGCGGCCGCATGCCGCTGACCTCGTCGATTCCTTCGGCTACGGGCCAGAGCACATCCGCGCCTCCATCGCCTCCGGCGCTGAGCGCGAGCGGCAGGACGAAGCACGCGCCTACATGCGCGCGCAGCGAGAATCGGGCACCGCCCCGGTGGAAGAGAAGGCAATGCGTGCTGAGGAGAAGCTCAAGCAGCAGAAGGCGGGTGCCAACGCCTGACGGTCGCACGCCGAGTCGCGGCCGCCCGCCAACCTGAAGCGGCGGCCTGGGTCGAGGTGCGATACTCGGCGGAGCGTTTCCCGCGCCCCGTGAGTCGAGGAGAGCATCACCGCATGACCGTTGAACCCCGACGTGCCGTCGCGATCATCGGCAGCGGCCCGTCGGCCTGCTACACGGCGCAGGCGCTGCTCAAGCTGCGCCGCGACGTCGAGATCGTCATGTTCGAGCGACTGCCCGTGCCGTACGGGCTCATCCGCTACGGCGTCGCCCCGGACCACGTCGGCACGAAGGCCGTGACCCGGCAGTTCGATCGCCTGTTCACCCGCTCGGGTGTGCGCTTCCTCGGCAACGTCGAGGTGGGGCGGGACGTCGAGTTCGATGCCGTCCGCAGCGCGTTCGACGCGACGGTCGTCGCCACGGGACTGCACGCGGATGCGGAGCTGCCGCTTCCTGGCTTCGACGACGAGCGGGTCATCGGCGCGGGTCGGTTCATGCGCATCCTCAACCAGCATCCAGGCGACGAGATCTCGCTGCCGCAGCTGGGGAGTCGGGTCGCGGTCGTCGGGAACGGCAATGTCGCGATCGACGTCGTGCGCCTGCTCGCCAAGCATGAGACCGACTTCGAGGGCTCTGACGTGCACTCGCCGCTGCTCGACGCTGCAGCTGGCGGTCTGCAGATCATCGAGGTGCTCGGGCGGGCAGGCATCGACGACGCCAAGTTCACGCCCTCCCTGCTCGCCGAGCTCGGGCGCATCGACGACGTCCGCGTCGAGGCCTTCGGCGTCGACGACAGCTCTCTGGCGGACACGTCGAATCGGTCCGCACAGGCTGTCGCCCTCGCTGGCCTCCTTGACCGACCGCAGCCGGAGAACCCGCGGGTCACGGTGCGCCTTCGGCTCGGTGTCGCGCCGGTGGCGCTCACGCGGGACGGCGAGATCCTCCGCCTGTCGCTCGCCGGACCGGGCGCGTCTGAGGCGCTCGCCGCCTCGACGAGCGCCGAGCCCGCATCCATCGACGTCGACTCCGTCATCACGGCCGTCGGCTTCCACCGCGGCGACGCGCACCTCCTGCACGCGCTCCTCGGTCACGAAGACGATGTCTTCGCGGCGGGCTGGGCGAGACGGGGCCCCAAGGGCACCATCGCCGAGAGTCGTGCCGAGGGCCAGACGGTCGCGCGAGAGGTCGACGCGTGGCTCGCATCCGCGGCGCACGAACCGCACGATGAGCGGGCGGCGCTGCTCGAGCGGCTCGACGAGAGCGCCGTGAGCTTCGCCGAGTGGAGCACGATCGACGAGCACGAGCAGCGCCAGGCTGGCCCGGGGCGCGTGCGAGCCAAAGAGCAGAACACCGAAACGCTGCTGCGCATCGCACGCGGCCGAGCCGAGGCCGACTCCTCCGACGCGCACGCCGAGGCCGGTCGTGCGAGTGTCCAAGACCCCCACCCCGCAAGCAACACCTAGGAGCAGTACATGAGCATTGTCATCCTCTACGGCACCGAGTCGGGCAACGCCGAACTCGTCGCCGGTGACCTCGCCGACGCCATGCCGGACCGCGACGTCATGGTCGAGGACATGTCCGTCTTCGAGCCGGAAGAGCTCGAGGAAGGCACCTTCTACCTCTTCGTCTGCTCGACGCACGGCGACGGAGAGCTCCCGAGCGGTGCCCTGCCCTTCTGGGAGGAGCTCGACGCGATCCGTCCCGCGCTCGACGGGTACCGCTACGGCATGTTCGGGATGGGCGACACCACCTACTCGGACACCTACAGCCAGGGGAGCGAGCACATCGACCGGCTCATGACGGAGCTCGGCGCGCAGCGCGTCGGCGAGTACGGTCGCCACGACGCCAGCTCGCGCCAGACGGCGAGCGACGCGGCGCTCGCCTGGCTGCCGACGCTGCTCGCGGCGCTCGAAGCGGCCGGCATCGACGCGTAGCGCGCGCCTGACCGACCTTCCGCCGCCCATCACGCATCTGCGATGGGCGGCGGTGTGTGTCCGGCAGGCGCTGGGGGAGAGCGGCGGATGGCGGTGGAGAGCGAGAGCGACGTGACGGTGTCCGAGACTCCGGGGATCGCGGCGATGCTCTCCCAGACCTCTTTGATGCGCTCGACGGATCGCGCTTCGAGCAGGACGAAGAGGTCGTAGTCGCCCGTCAGGATGTCGCACCGGGTGACCTCGGGGACCTGTGCCAGGGCGGCGAGCACGTCGGAGCCGCGCATGCGGTCGGAGCGGTACACGAACAGGACCGCCGAGATCGGGGTCTCCTGGCTGCCGGCGTCGTGTCCCCGAACCAGGGTGTAGCCCTCGATGACGCCGTCGCGCTCGAGTCGCTCGATGCGCTGCTTGACGGCGTTCCTGGAGAGCCGCACCTTGTTGCCGAGGGTCACCAGCGGCGTTCGCGCGTTCTTCGTGAGTTCGCGCAGCAACTGCGCGTCGATGTCGTCGCGTGGTCGCATCGTCATTGTCTGCTCCCTCTTTGAGTGTGACATTAGCACTCTCGCGTGGTTATATGGCATGGGCGCGGGACGAGAATGACGCGATGGCGCGTCACAGGAGAGGAACACCATGGTTCTCAGCACGACGGTTCGAAGCAGGATCCGGATCTACTGGCCCGTGCGGCCCGAGACGTTCGCCGAGGTCGTCGCTGGCAACGCCACGGTCTTCGCAGACAGTTCTGACGTGCGGCCCCTCAGGGACGCCCTCTCGTCGTTCCCGGAGGTCGGGGACTTCGGCGACTACAAGACGGTGACGGAGGTGTCGATCGGCTTCGAGGGCTTCACCGTCGGCCCAGGGGCGCAGCCGACGCTCGGATCCGCGGGAGAGCGCACCATCTCCCCGACGCTCGCCGTGACGACGCACGTCGAGAGCGAGCTGGGCTCCCACCGACTCACGGAGATCCTCGAGCGAATCGTCGAGGTCCATCCGTGGGAGGTCCCGGTCATCGAGGTCACCGAGGGCGTGACGCTCGTCTCGCGCGCCAGAGACGAGCCTCCTGCCGCCCGCAGCGATCTGTGGCCCCAGCTGCGTTCGGTGCTGCTCGGCCGCACCTTCACCGACCTCACCCACGCCTTCCATGCCGGGCAGCCGCGCTTTCCTGCGTTCCCCGACGAAGAGCGGACGGAGATCTTCTCCCTCGAGAGCGGCGACGGCTTCACGGCCCACCGGTACTCGATCATCGGCCAGTGGGGCACGCACGTCGACCCGCCCTCGCACTTCGCACGGGGCGGACGGAGCCTCGACGAGCTGGCCGTCGACGAGATGATCCTCCCCCTGGTCGTGCTCGATATCAGCGCCCGCGCGGCGGTCGATCCCGATGCGACCCCGACGCTGCAGGATGTCGAGCTCTGGGAGAGCGAGCACGGGAGGATCCCCGCCCGGTCCTTCGTTGCGCTTCGCACCGACTGGAGCAAGCGGTGGCCTGACATGTCGGCCATGGCGAACGCGGGCGCTGACGGGGTCAGCCACGTGCCTGGGTGGAGTCGCGAGGTGCTGACGTTCCTGGTCACCCAGCGTGATGTCGCGGCGGTCGGTCACGAGCAGACCGACACCGATCCCGGCTCCGCGACCTCGGTGGGCGACTTCAGTCTCGAGCGGTATCTGCTGGAGCAGGACCGCTGGCAGATCGAGCTCATGGCGCACCTCGACCGCGTTCCAGCGGCGGGGGCGGCCGTGGTCGCGACCTGGCCCAAGCCCCTGGGCGGCAGCGGATTCCCGGCGCGCGTCTTCGCCATCCACTGAGCGTCGCTAGGCTGGCCGCGTGGACTCCAACTCGAGCATGGGGCGGGCGCTCGACGTGCTCACGACCCTCGCCGACCTCACGAGCGTGGCCCCGCACCGAGCGACCGTCGCGCAGGTCGCGGCGATGCTCGACCGTGACCGCTCGCAGGTGTCTCGGACGCTCAAGTTCCTCACGGAGGAGGGGACGGTCACGAGGCTCGAGGATCGGAGCTATCAGCTCGGCTGGCGGGGCTACGCCACCGCTCAGGAGCTCACCGATCGTCGCCTCCAGACTGACGGACTCACGCTGCTCGAAGAGCTTGCCGAGGCGACGCGCGAGGCCTGCTTCATCGGCGTGCTGAGCGGTGACAGCACGGTGACGATCGTGGAGGCGCTCCCGACGGCTGCGCGCATGATCGGGTCATGGCTCGGGCGTCCCTACCCTGCGTTCTGCTCGGACGCGGGGCAGGGGGTGCTGTGGGATGCCAGCGACGACGAGATCGCCGCGGTGCTCGCCGCGACCGAGTTCCGGGCCGCGGGCCCGAACGCCGCGGCCAGCCTGGGGGAGTTCCTGGCGAGGCTCACCGCTGCGCGCGAGCGCGGCTACTCGATCGTGGATGAGGAGGCCGAACCTGGCCTGTACTCCGTGGGGGCGCCGGTGTACGACTTCCGCGGTGAGGTGGTCGCCGCCGTGCAGATCGTCGGCACGCGCGAACGGCTGCGACCGAAGACGGCAGAGCTCGGTGCGGCCGTTCGGGACTGCGCCCTGACGCTGTCCACGATTCTCGCCGCTCCAGCGCGCTGAGGATCGCGTGCTCCCGCGCGCATCCGCTCGCGGTGCTCAAGAAGCGGCGAGCGCGCTGAGGCGATCGGCCGCCGCCGACATGGCCGCGACGAGACGCGGCTGGGTCGCCTCCGGGAGTGCCCGCGACACACAGCTCAGGGCAGCGACGATGGCCCCATCCTCGCCGCGAATCGGAGCGGCCAGGTCGGAGGTCCCGTGCTCGAACTCCTCGAACGCGTCGATATGTCCAGTCGCGCGATCGCGAGTCAGTCGTTCGGAGAGGTCTGCCACCGAGTAGGGGGCTCTCGGACCGCCGACTCCGACGAACTGCGCGTTCCCAAGCAGCGTCTGGAGCTCATCCGTGGACGCATCCCAGAGCAACGCCCTGCCGGCTCCCGTGCACCAGATCGGCGTCACCATCCCCGGGCGGACGGAGGTGCTGGCGCCGGACGCGGGCGACTCGAACCTCAGGAGCAGAGCCCTGTCTCCGAGCGACGCCGAGATCCGGGCATCCACCTGGAACGCGGAGACGAGCCCACGGAGCTCTCGACGAGCTTCCCGGAGCCACGGCATCTGGCGGGCTGCGGCCACTTCGAAGTGGCGGCGGCCCGGCCGGAAGGCGAGGTCCCTGTTCTTCTCGAGCATGCCCAACTGGACGAGCTCCTGAGTGAGTCGCGACACTCGGCTGCGTTCGAGCCCCGTGTGATCGGCCAGTCTCGAGACGGTGAACGCGCTGCGTCCCGTCGCCTCGCGCTGCGTCGCCGCAGCGAGCAGCTGCAGGCCCTGGGAGAGCGACGACTGCTGGTGCATGCGAGGCTCCCGTCTCTTGGGGCTACTGGGTAACTCAGTGGTCGTGACGTTTCAGCCTAGCGTCGTGGCATGCTCCAGGGCGTGCACACCCGTGGCCTTCCGCGGGAGCATTCTTCCCCACGCCGTGTAGAGGTCGGCGGCGAGGTGCCCGTGTGCGAGCTCCAGGTCGGCGCCGGTCACCTCCTCGCCGCCCTGTCGGCCGTAGAGGACCACCTCGTCGCCGGGGAACACGCCGTGCACCTCGGTGACGTCGATCGTGAGGCAGTTCATGGCGAGCAGGTCGATGACGGGAGCGCGCTTGCCGCGGATGAGGACTTCGGCTCGACCGCTCAGGTCACGGGGGTAGGCGTCGCCGTATCCCACCGGAACCGTCGCGAGGACGGAGTCCCTTGCGAGCGTATGTGCGCGGTTGTAGCCCACGCTCTCGCCGCGCGAGTAGCCGTTGACGGCCGCGACGCGCGACTTGAGCGCCATCGCCGTCCGGAAACGCTTCGGGTCGGCGGCCGTGTCGCCGTAGAGTGCCGCGCCGATCCGCACGAGGTCGAGTCTCGACTCCGGGACCGTGAACGCGGCGAAGGAGGTGGCGCAGTGCCGATCGATCGGCGAACGCGCGCCTCGCTGGGCCAGACTTGCGCGGATGACCTCGGATTCGGCGACGAACCGTGCGGTGCCCGCTCGGACGTCGTCTACATCCTCTTGGGGGAAGTGCGTCGCGATGCCGCGAACGTCGAGGCCTGGGAGCGAGGCGAGCGCGCGCAGCTCCGCCAGTCCTGCGCCTCTGGAGACGTCGATGCCGTCACGTGAGATCCCGGATGAGTTGATGGAGAGGTGCACCGGGATGCTCCGCCCAGCGGCGACGGCGACGGCCGACGCGGCGGTCGCGTGGGGGAAGCCACCGATCCATTCCTCGATCCTCCAGGCGGTGCCCGCCTGCATCTCCTGCGGCTGCGCTGAACGCAGCCGCAGGAGACGCCCCGTGAAGCCAAGGGCGCGGAGTTGGGCGGCTTCACGGTTCCTCGAGATGCCGAGCATCTCGATGTCGTGGGCGATGACGACGGGGCCGACGAGATCGATGCCGTGCCCGTAGGCGTCGGACTTCAGCACGACGCAGAGCGTGCTGTCGCCGGCGAGCTCTCGCTTGATCTCCCGAAGGTTGTGGTGGATGGCGTCGAGGTTGATCTCAACCCAGACCGGCTCCGCCGTCATCGCGGTGGTCATGACGTGTGGCTCCTCGGTGTGTCCAGCTCTTCAGCGGGGTACGCGGCTTCCTCGTCGACGAGGAGCGCAGGTTTCGCGCCTCGGCGCGTGTATCGCCACCAGAAGACGACGTAGCAGGCGATGACGAAGGGCACGCCGAAGTACAGCGCGGCGATCTGATTCGGGTCGAAGGCGATCGCCACGATCGAGATGCTGAGGAGTGCGAATGCGAGGATCGGGACGAACGGGTAGAGCGGGGTCCGGTAGGCCAGGGTGCTGACGTCGCCGCCGGCCCGGACGAACTTTCTCCTGTGGAAGAACTGGGACGCGACGATCGACATCCAGACGGCGACGACGGCGAAGCCCGCGACGGAGACGAGGACGAGGTAGACCGTCTCGGGTGCCATGACGCTGGAGATGAGCGAGGCGAGCCCGCCGAGCATGCTGACGCTGAGGGCCGTGAGGGGGATGCCTCGCCGGGTGAGCTTCGTGAAGGCCCGTGGCGCGTGCCCCTCCTCGGCGAGGGAGAAGAGCATCCGCGCGCAGGAGAAGAGTCCGCTGTTGCCTGCGGAGAGCAGCGCCGTGATGATGACGAAGTTCATGATGTCGGCGGCGAACGGGATGCCGATGTACTCGAAGACGGTCACGAACGGGCTGTCGGTCACGCCGGTCTCCTCGTACGGCACGATGGCCGCGATGACCGTGATGGCGCCGATGAAGAAGATGACGAGGCGCAGCACCGTCGACTTGAGGGCGCGGGGGATGTTCTTCGCTGGGTCCTTCGTCTCGCCGGCCGCGACGCCGATCAGCTCGGAGCCGCTGAAGGCGTAGAAGACGGCGAGGGCGGTCACCAGCACCCCGGAGATGCCGGTCGGGAAGAGGCCATCCGGGGTCTCGAAGTTCGTGAAGAACAGGGGCCCGTGCTCGGCTGCCGGGCCGCCGAATGGGGCGAAGCCGAAGATGGCGGCGCCGCCGAGGATGATGAGCACGACGATGGCTGCGACCTTGACGATGGAGAACCAGAACTCCGACTCTCCGAATACGCGCGCCGAGATGGCGTTCATGCCGAAGAGTGCGGCGGCGAACACCAGGCACCAGATCCAGACGTCGACGCCCGGGAACCACCGCTGCATGAGGATCCCAGCGGCGGTGAACTCGGAGCCGAGGGCGACGGCCCAGCAGAGCCAGTAGAGCCAGGCGGTCGTGAACCCGGTTGCCGGGTTGATGCTCCGGGCCGCGTAGATGTGGAAGGCGCCCGAGACCGGGTAGGCGACGGCCAACTCGCCCAGGCAGGTCATCACGAGGTAGACGACGACGGCGCCGATGCCGTAGGCGAGGACGGCGCCGAGGGGGCCAGCCTGCGAGATCGTGTAGCCGGAGCTCAGGAACAGGCCAGAGCCGATGACTCCGCCGAGCGCGATCATGACGAGGTGACGCGCGCCCATGGATCGCTGCAGCTTGCGCAGGGGCACTTGGGTCGACGTCGTATGCGGGAGCGAGTTGGGCAGCTCTTTGTGCGTTGAGGGGGACATGGGCTCACCTTTGAGTTCTGTGTCGCGGTCGAGGAGCAGTGTGCAACATAGCCACGCGTTGATGCCTATATTGCATCCTCTGGAGGTAATTCCCAAGTATCTCGCCGAACTGAGCCGACACAAGAGGCCGAGCATGCGTCAGGCACATGGGCAGCGCGGCGAGCAGAACGGCAGTCACGAGCAGCGAAAAGACAGCATCGCGCTGCCGCCACTGCAACCCAGGCTGAGGGCACCTAGAACACACAAGGAGACACCGTGAGAAATTACGATCTGGCCCTCATCGGGTTCGGCGGCGTCAGCCGAGCCCTCGCAGAGATCATCAGCAACGACGCTGCACGCCTGACCGCCCAGCTCGGCTTCACCCTCAGAGTCGTCGCCATCACCGACCTCGCCTTCGGATCGCTGGTGCAGCCGGGCGGAATCGACCTCGAACATGTCCTCGCGCTGCCCCGCGGCTCCGATTTCGGGGGCCTCCCAGGCGGATCGGCAGAACCGAACAATCGAGAGGTCATCCAGGGCTGCACGGCGGACATCGTCGTCGAGGCCACCTTCACGAACCCGAGTGACGGAGAGCCGGCGGCCTCCCACGTCAGGTGGGCACTGGAATCCGGCAAGCACGTCACCACGACGAACAAGGGGCCGGTGGCCCTCCACGCCGCGTCGCTCAGTGCGCTCGCAGCGACACGAGGGCTGGCGTTCGAGTTCGAGGGCTCCGTGCTCAGCGGAACCCCGATCCTCCGGTTCGCGCAGCAGATGCTCCCGGCGCTCACCGTGACCTCCGTCGAGGGCATCCTCAACGGCACGAGCAACTACGTCCTCGGCCGTCGCGAGGCTGGCGTCTCGCTCGAAGCCGCGATCGCTGAAGCGCAGCAGCTCGGGTACGCAGAAGCCGACCCGACTGCGGACATCGAAGGGTCGGATGTGCGGCTCAAGGTGGCCATCCTCGCGCAGCAGGTCCTCGGCGTCGACGTGCCGACAACCGAGATCGTCACGGAGGGGATCTCCGGCATCACCGATGCGGACATCGTGGAAGCCGCGGCTCAGGGCCTCAGGTGGAAGCTCGTCGGCTCGGCGACGCGCACCGCAGAGGGCGGGGTGGAAGCGCGCGTGCGGCCCGTCGCGCTCAGCGCGGAGCATCCACTCGCCGGCATCACCGGCCCGACCAACGCCGTGACGTTCACGACGGACCTGCTCGGCCAGGTCACCGTGGCCGGTCCAGGAGCAGGGCGAGTGGAGACGGCCTACGCGCTCATCTCCGACCTCGTCGCCATCGACAGGGCGGCGTCGCAGCGCGTCGCCCCCGAAGATGAGCTCGTCGGGCTGTTCGGGGCGACGCTGTGACCGCCCTGTCATCGCTCTCGAGAGAGCACCGCACGCTCGCGGCCCGGGGGGAGGAGCTCGTCGTCACGAGCCCTGCCGATGGAGCCGTCGTCGGCGGGGTCCAGCAGCACCTCGCGGAAGACCTCCCCGAGATACTGGCCCGAGCGCGGGCCGGCAGCCTCGTGGCGAAGTGCCTATCGCGGCACGAGCGAGCGAGCGTCCTCGAGCGCGCCGCGGACCTCCTCCGTGACCGGTCGGAAGCCGTCGCCGACCTCATCGTCGCGGAGGCCGGGAAGACCATTCGCCAGGCACGCAAAGAGGTCTCGCGTTGCCAGAACACCCTCAAGCTGTCGGCTGCCCAAGCCCGCAGCAACGCGGGCGAGGTGATTCCGTTCGACGCCTACGAAGGCGAGGAGACTCGCACGGGATGGTTCACGCGGGAGCCGCTCGGCATCATCGTCGCCATCACGCCGTACAACGACGCGCTCAACCTCGTCGCTCACAAGATCGGCCCCGCCATCGCCGGGGGAAACGCCATCATCCTCAAGCCGTCGCAGCTCACGCCGCTGACCGCCAGGCTCCTCGTCGACCTGCTCGTCGAAGCTGGCCTTCCGGCGGAGGTGATCACCACCGTGCACGGCGACCGTCGCCTGTCGCAGGCGCTCGTCTCGGCCAGGGAGGTCCGCATGGTGTCCTTCACGGGAGGGTTCCGGACGGGCGAGGCGATCGCCGCCTCCGCCGGCATCAAGAAGATCGCCATGGAGCTGGGAGGCAACGCGCCCGTGCTCGTCTTCGCTGATGCCGACCTGGAAGCTGCCGTCGGACGCTGCGTTTCGGGGTCCTTCTGGGCAGCGGGGCAGAACTGCATCGGCACGCAGCGCATCATCGTGCACGAATCGATCGTCGAGCGCTTCCGCGCGGCGTTCGTCGCCGCCGCCTCCGAGCTCACCTTCGGTGACCCCAGGCAGGAGACGACCGACGTGGGCCCGATGATCAGCATCGCCGCCGCCCGATCGGCGGAAGAAGCTGTCGAGGCCGCGGTTCGCGCGGGGGCCGAGCTGCTCCTCGGCGGTCGCGCCGAAGGGCACATCTTCCCGCCGACCGTCCTCACCGACGTTCCTCGCGAGCAATGCGTGTGGGCGGAGGAAGCCTTCGCACCGATCGTCGTCATCGAGTCCTTCTCCACCTTCGAGGAGGCAGTCGACCTCGCCAACGAGCCCGAGTACGCGCTGCACGCTGCGGTCTTCACGGGCAGTCTCGCGACGGCGATGCGGGCGACTCGCGAGCTGGACGCCGGAGCCGTCATGGTCAACGACTCCTCCGACTACCGCTTCGACGCGATGCCGTTCGGTGGCGCGAAGTACGGGAGCATGGGGCGCGAAGGCGTCCGGTTCGCCTACGAGGACATGACGCAGACCAAGGTCGTCGGCATCCTGGAGTGACCGCATCGCGGGGCGCCGTGACCGAGGGCGAGCGGATGCAGTCGGCGTGTGCATCCGCTCGCCACTCGGCCTCGGTTTGGGAACGCTCGCCGAACAGCGCCCCGACCGGCCGCCCAGCGGAGTAGATTGCGCGCATGACTTTCAACGAGAACGCGAAGCTCGACACGAGCGGCGTGCAGAAGCGCGGCCGGGGGGCCAAGACCGCCGCGATCGGCGGCGGCTCGATCGGCCTGCTCATCGTGGCGTTCCTCGCCTCGCAGTTCCTCGGAGTCGACCTGACGGGGCTCGTCAGCGGCGTCGACACGGGCCAGCAGTCGCAGGAGCAGGTCGAGGGCACCGGCCTCGAAGCCTGCCAGACCGGCGCTGACGCGAACGCGCAGATCGAGTGCCGCATGGTCGGCGTGCAGAACTCGCTCGCCGACTTCTGGGAGACCGAGAGCGCGGCCGTCGGCGTCACGTACGAGCAGCCCGGGTTCATCCTCTACGAGGGCCAGACGAGCTCGGCCTGCGGTACCGCGTCCAACGCGGTCGGCCCGTTCTACTGCCCAGGCGACTCGTCCATGTACGTCGACACGTCGTTCTTCCAGCTGCTTACCTCGCAGCTGGGTGCCAAGGAGGGGCCGCTCGCGGAGATGTACGTCGTCGCGCACGAGTGGGGTCACCACATCCAGCACCAGATGGGTGTCTTCGACAACACGAATCGCACGGACACGGGGCCGACCTCTGACGGGGTGCGCATCGAGCTGCAGGCCGACTGCTTCGCCGGCTCCTGGCTGGGCGCCGCGGCGACCACCGAGACCGCCGACGACGTCACGCTCCTCGAGCCGCCGACACGCGAGCAGGTGGACGTCGCCCTGTCGGCAGCATCAGCCGTCGGCGACGACCACATCCAGGGCCAGCAGGGCCAGGTGAACCCGGAGTCGTTCACGCACGGCACGAGCGAGCAGCGCGTGAACTGGTTCGTCACGGGCTACGAGCAGGGCACCGGCGCCTGCGACACCTTCGCGGTCAGCGGCAGCCAGCTCTAGCGTCCGTCGCGCGTCGCGCCGGCGCACAGCATCGTGGCCCGGTGCCGCCCATCGTGAGATGAGCCGCACCGGGCCACACCTGTTCCCGGCGGTTCGGCGCGCTCCTCGGAGTGGCCAACTTGCGTGATGAGCGCGCGCAGCTAGTGACGGGCGCGGCCCGAGGCCGCGGCTCGTCCCGGAAGTTGGCCAGCGGCGGCCGGATGCGCCACCGCGAGGTGCCGGCGAGAGCTCCCGCCTAGAACTCCTCGTGCGTGTCCGGGTCCTGGCCCCAGATGCGTCCGCGCTCGAGGGCGGAGAGCGCATCCACCTCAGCATCGTCGAGTTGGAAGCCGAAGATGTCGAGGTTCTTCGCCTGGCGCTCGGTGGACCGTGACTTCGGGATCGGCACCGAGCCGAGCTCGACGTGCCAGCGCAGAATCGCCTGCGCCGGCGACACCTCGTGCGCGGCGGCGATCTCGGCGACGACCGGGTGCTCGAGCAGCTCGCCGCGACCGAGCGGGCTCCACGCCTCCGTCACGATGCCGTGCTCGGCGTGGAACGCGCGAAGCGCCGCCTGTGGGAAGAACGGGTGCAGCTCGACCTGGTTGACGGCAGGTGTGACACCCGTCGCGTCGGCGATCCTCGTGAGGTGCTCCGGCGTGAAGTTCGAGACGCCGATGGAGCGCACGCGCCCGTCCTTCTGCAGCTGCACCAGGGCCCGCCAGGTGTCGACGTACTTCTCGAGGCGCGGCAGCGGCCAGTGGATGAGGAGCAGGTCGAGCTGCTCGAGGCCGAGGCGCGCGATCGACTCGTCGAAGCCCGTGAGCGTCTCGTCGTAGCCGTGGAAGCGGCCGGGGATCTTGCTCGTCACGACGATCTCGGAGCGTGGCACCTCGGAGGCTCGGATCCCGCGGCCGACGGCTTCCTCGTTGTCGTAGCTGATGGCGGTGTCGAGCAGGCGGTAGCCGAGCGCAAGCGCCTCGCGCGTGGGGTCTGCCGAGTCCTCGCCCGCGTGGGGGTAGGTGCCGAAGCCGATCGCGGGGATCGTGGTGCCGTCGTTGAGCCCGAGTGCAGGAACGTTGCTGGTCACTGTTCGCCTTCCGTCATTTGTCAGAACAAATCGAGCCTAGGGTGTGCGCTCGGGAGGTTTCCGACCGTGACGCGCGGCGCCGCGTCGATGCCATCAGATAGCTGGCGTGGGGGAGTGGAGGTCCTCGAGTGCCTCCGTGATGGCCGCGCGCAGGCCTGCCGGTGGCTCCTCGCGCGTCGCGAGCACCACCTCACGCGTGAGCGTCGCGGGATCGATGGGCACGAATGCCACCGCGTCGTCGTGCCAGCTCGCCACCGAGGCGGGGACCACGGCGACCAGCTGTCCCGCGGCGATCATCCCGAGGATCGCGGGGTAGTCGTCCGAGCGCATCCCCGTGCTGGCTTCGAACCCGGCCCTCCTGCAGTGTTCCCGGGTCGCCTCGTCGAGCGTGTCTCCACCGGAGGCGCCGAAGGCCCAGCGGTCGTCGCGCAGCTCGCCGAATTCCCGGACCGGCTGCCGTCGCTCGGCGGTCGCGAGCGGATGCTCGCGAGGCACGGCGAGGAAGAGCGGTTCGGCGAAGAGGAGCGTGGTGGTGATCTCGGGGGACAGCGGCGTCGGCAGGTCGGACGCCTGGAACAGGACCGCCGCATCGAGTCGCCCCTGCTCGAGCTGTCGGCCGAGGCGCTCGCACTCGTCGAGGGTCAGCTCGAGGCTGAGCTGCTCCCGTTCGGCGCGGCTCAGGATGCCGGGCACGACCAGGGCGCCGAGCGTGGGGAAGATGCCGAAGCGGACGAGGCGTCGCTCGTCGTCGAGCCAGGCGTCGAGCTCGGCAAATGCTCGGCGTCCGCCCTCGAGTAGCTGCCTGGCCCGAGGTGCGAACACGGTGCCGGCCGCGGTCGGCACGCTTCCCCGAGGGCCTCGTTCGAGGAGCTTCGTGCCCGCCTGCTGCTCGAGGCGCTTCAGGTGGTGGTCGACGGTCGGGTGGCTCCAGCCGAGTGCCGTCGCCGCGGCTGAGACGGAGCCCGCCGCGAGCACTGCGTCGAACGCCGCGAGTCCGCGGAAGTCTGGCAGGTCCGCGGATCGGCGATCATACATAGCTTCAGTCTAGGACTGAAGCGCCCCCGGCAACCTGCAATTCTCTCTTGGATGCCCGGGTGCCACGATAGGGGGATGACGCACGCACCTGAGTTCCCCACGTTTGCCCTCGACGACGCTGCAGACGCCTTCGGCGGAGCCGCGGCGAATGCGAGCGTTGACGTGCAGGGGCAGAGCTCGCTGGAGGCGAGCGGCGCGAGCCGCGAGACGGCCGGCGCCCCCTACGCGGCGGCGCTCGCGATGCACGCTGCCCGCGACTCGACGGCCTTCCTGGTCCCGGGGCACGGCGCCGACGCCAGCGGCCTCGGCCTCGGCCAGGCCGAGTACTTCGGCGAGCGCGTCCTCGAACTCGACGTGACGCCCCTGCTCGACGGCATCGACCTCGGTGACGGCTCGCCCCGCGAGCAGGCCGAGCGGCTCGCCGCCGACGCGTGGGGCGCATCCAGGACCTGGTTCCTGACCGGCGGCTCCTCGATGGGCAACCGCATGGCCGCGCTCGCGGCCAGGGGGCTTGGCGAGGGGGTGCTCATGCAGCGCAGCGCCCACTCGAGCTTCGTCGACGGCATCATCCTCGGCGGTTCCTCGCCGAGCTTCGTGCTGCCGGAGGTCGACCTCGAGCACGGCATCGCCCACGGCGTCACCCCCCACTCGGTCGCCGAAGCGCTCGCCGAGCGGCAGGCATCCGGTGGCGGTGCCGTCGCGGCCGTCTACATCGTGTCTCCCAGCTACTTCGGCGCGGTGGCCGACGTTGCCGGCATCGCCGAGGTCGCGCACGAGGCCGGCGCCGCGCTCATCGTCGACGCCGCCTGGGGTGCTCACTTCGGCTTCCTTCCCGAGCTTCCGGACTCCCCGGTTCGGCTCGGCGCCGACCTCGTCGTGACGAGCACGCACAAGCTCACGTCCTCGCTCTCGCAGAGCGCGCTCGTCCACCTCGGGCACGGGCCCATCGCGCGAGCCCTCGAGCCGCACGTCGAGCGCGCTCACCGCATGACCGCATCCACGAGCGAGAGCTCGCTGCTGCTCGCGTCGCTCGACCTCGACCGTCGTGACCTCGTCGAGCGCCGCGACCTGCTCGAGGAATCGCACGCTGCCGTGCTCGCCGCCAGGGCGATGTTCCGAGCCGACGGCCGCTTCCCGGTGGCCTCCGACGGGTTCGGCGGCTTCCCGTCGACCGTCGCGATCGACCCCTTCCGCATCCCGCTCGACATCCGCGCGACTGGCCTCGACGGGCACACCGTGCGGCTGCGGCTCGCCCGCGAATACGGCGTGATGGTCGAGATGGCGACCGTCAGCTGCATCGTCGCGGTCATCGGCATCGGCAAGACGCCGGACACGCGAGTCCTGCTCGACGCGCTCGTCGAGATCGCGGCGGGTGCGGCCGCCGACTCGCTTGCTACGGATGCGGCGGGCGACTCGGCCCCCTCGATCCCGCCCATGCCTGGGCCAGGGGTCATGCGCATCCGCCCCCGCGCCGCGTACCTCGCCGACGCCGAGACGGTGTCGTGGTCGGATGCGGTCGGGCGCATCTCCGCCGACTCGCTCGCCGCCTACCCGCCCGGGATCCCGAACGTCCTCCCGGGTGAGGAGATCACGGTCGAGGTCGTCGAGTTCCTCCGCGCCTCGGCGGCGGCGGGGAGCCACGTCCGCGGTGCCGTGGACTCGGCCGTCTCCGCGTTCCGCGTCGTCGTCGAGTAGCGGGGCAGCACCGCGCTGGCGCTCCGGCGCGAGCGGTTCGGCGCTCTCGTGACCAGCTTGAGTGCAGGATCGCTGCTCAGCGCTTCCGGGGAGCCTGGTGGAGCCGTTTTTGCACTGATGTTGGTCAGGCGCGGCTTCGTCTTGACCCGGAGTCAGGTGCGTCCTGCGTCGGCCGGTGTGCCGTCGTCGAGGATGAGCTGCAAGAAGACCACATCGAGCCAGCGGCCGAACTTCGTGCCGACCTGGTCGAGGCGGCCCGCGTGCGCGAAGCCGAGGCGCTCGTGCAGGCCGATCGAGGTCACGTTCGCCGCGTCGATGGCGGCGACCATGACGTGCTTGCCCGCGTCGCGGGCGCGGACGATGAGCGCGAGCGTGAGGGCCTTCCCGAGTCCGCGCCCGCGGGCCTCGCCGCGCACGTAGACGGAGTGCTCGACCGTGTGCCGGTAGCCGGAGAAGGTGCGGAAATCGCCGTAGCTCGCGTAGCCGAGCACTGCATCCGATTCATCGACGGCGACGAGCACGGGCAGGCCGGCGGAGGTGCGCCCCGCGAACCAGGAGCGACGGTCGTCGTCGTCGACCGTCTCGGCGTTCCAGTTGACGGTCGTCGTTAGCACGTCCTCGTTGTAGATCGCGGTGATCGCGGGGATGTCGTCGACGGTGGCATCGCGGATGATCGGGGTCACCCGGCCAGTATCCCGCAGGGCCGCACCCCCGCGCCTCGGCGAGCCCGGGCTGGCGCCTCCTCGCCTTCGCGGCTCAGGCCGGAGCGCTGCCCGTCGACCCGCGCACCGCGAGACTCGTGACCACCCGCTGCACCCGCTTGAGCTGCACGGGATGCTGCATCCGCTCGAGCAGGAACGTGCCCGCCTGCACGCCGATCGCGAAGTTGCCGGTGTCGACGGACGTGAGGGAGACGACCTGGAATTTCGCGAGCGGGGAGTTGTCGTAGCCCGCGACGGAGAGATCGGCGGGGACGCGCAGGCCGAGGGTGTCGGCGACCGAGAGGACGCCGATGGCTGAGGCGTCGTTGAAGGCGAAGATCGCGGTGACGCGTTCGGCGGCCGAGCGGCTGAGGAGGCGGGCTGCTGCGGCATGTGCGCTCTCCTCGCTCATGCCGCCTGCGTCGACGACGGCGCTCGAGGCGACGCCTGCTTCCGACATGGCGCGCAGGAACCCCTGCTCGCGCAGTCGGCTGATGCGACCCGGGCCCTGCAGGTACGCGATGCGGGTGTGGCCGAGGTCGAGGAGGTGGCGGGTCACCTGGTGGGCGCCCGCCTCGTCGTCGTTGGTGACGACGTCGACGGAGGGCAGCTCGGGGTCGAGGGTGCCGGCGAGCACGGTGGGGATGTCGTCGGCGATGCGTGCGATGGCATCGGCCTCGGAGGTGGTGCCGATGACGACGATGCCGTCGACGCCCTGCTGCGTGAGGGTCTGCAGCGAGCTGCGCCCGACGCGCTGGTCGGTGCGGCTGTCGGCGAGGAGGGTCGCGTAGCCGGAGGCATGGAGGGTGGCGGAAACCCCTTCGAGGAGTTCGACGAACCAGGGGTTGCGGAGGTCGTTGACGATGAGTCCGACGGTCTTGGTCTTGATGCGGGCGAGGCCTCGCGCGTGCGCGTTCGGCCGGTAGCCGAGCTCGGCGATCGCAGCGAGCACTGCCTGGCGTCTCGCGTCGCTCACGTGCGGTGCATCGCGAAGGACCAGCGAGACGAGGGATTTGGAGACGCCGGCCTGCTCGGCGACGTCGCGGATCGTGACTGGTGCCGCGGGGGACTTCGGGGTCTCGCTCACGAGGTCGCCTCCGTGCTCTGCATCTGGTCGCCACCAGCGTATGGCCTTTCTTGGCATCGTGTGGAACTATTTGCATCGATCCATATTTGTCCAAGATCGACAAGGCACAGCAGACGAGCACCGAGGGTGACATGAGCAGACAGAACGCGCGCCGACTGAGCGCAGGAATGGTCGGTGGCGGCATCGGTGCCGACATCGGCAAGACGCATCGATTCGGGATGCGGATGGACGACCGATACTCCCTCGACGCCGGGGTCTTCGGCCGCGACCGCGAGCAGTCGGCCGAGGTGGCCGCATCGCTCGGAGTCGCTCCGGAACGCAGCTACGCGAGCTACCAGGAGATGGCGGAGGTCGAGGCGACGAGGGAGGACGGTGTCGACGTCGTCATCGTCGCGACGCCGAACGACAGCCACTTCGAGGTGGCGAAGGCGTTCCTCGAACGCGGCATCCACGTCGTGTGCGAGAAGCCGCTCACGCAGGACTCCGCGACCGCGCGCGAGCTCGTCGAGCTGGCGGCCGCGAGCGGAGCGATCCTCGCCGTCCCCCATTGCTACTCGGCCTACCCGATGGTGCGCGAGGCCGCCCGGATGGTCAGTGACGGGCGCCTGGGGCGTCTCACCTTCGTCGACGTCGAGCACGCCTCTGGATGGGCCGCGACGCCGCTGGAGCTGACCGGCCACAAGCAGGCGAGCTGGCGCACGGACCCCGACATCGCCGGCTTTCCGAGCGTGGTCGGGGACCTCGGCACACACGCCTACCACCTCGCCCGCTACATCACGGGCCTCGAGGTCGAGCAGGTCTCCGCCCAGCTGCACACGCTCGTGCCGGGACGCAGGGTCTTCGACAACGCGACGGTGGCGCTCAGGCTCGCCGATGAGACCCCCGGGCGCCTCTGGGCGAGCATGGCCGCGACTGGTCACAACCACGGGCTGCGCATTCGGGTGTTCGGTGACGAGGGCAGTCTCGAGTGGCAGCACGAGGACCCGCACCACCTCACCTTCCAGGATCTGGAGGGGACGACGACGATCTTCACGCACGGCCTCGCCTCGCTCTCCGAGGATTCCGCCAGACTCACGAGGGTCGGGCTTGGGCACCCCGAGGGGTTCCTCGAGGCGTTCGGCAACTTCTACCGCGACCTCGCCGACGAGCTCGAGGCGCGCCGGGATGTGCGAGGCTCGACGGTCCGCGAGCTGTCGTTCCCGACGGGCATCGATGGTCTCATCGGGGTGCAGTTCGTCGAGGCCGTCGCGGCCTCGCACGCGGCGGATGGAGCGTGGACCGTGCCCGCGAGCGTCGCCGACCGCGACGCCGAGGTGGCTGCGGCAGATGCCGAGCTGCGGGAAGCCGGAGGGAAGTGACATGCAGCGCTTCGCCCTCATCGGCGCCGGGTTCATCGGCGCCGTCCACGCCCAGAGTCTCGCGGCCAACCCGGACGTCGACTTCCGATTCATCTACGACGTCGACCAGGCCAGGGCCGAGAAGCTGGCCGCCTCGCACGGCGCCGCTGCGGCGTCCTCGCTCGAGCAGCTCTTCGATGCGGCAGAGGTCGACGCGGTGCTCATCGCGTCGTCCACGAACAAGCACGCCGATCACCTGCGGCTCGCGGCCGATGCCGGTATCGCGGCGCTCTGCGAGAAGCCCATCGATCTCGATCTGGAGCGCGCCCGCGAGACGGTCGAGTACGTCGAGGAATCCGGCATCACCGCCATGGTCGACTTCAACCGACGCTTCGACCGCGACTACGCCGAGCTGAAGCGCACCGTGGATGCTGGGGAGATCGGCACCGTCGAGCTGCTGCAGCTCTCGAGTCGTGGCCCCTCCATGCCGCCGCTCGAGTACATCGCGGTCTCGGGTGGGCAGATGCGCGACCAGACGGTGCACTTCTTCGACCTCGCGACGTGGATCACGGGACTCGACGCTGTCGCGGTGTACGCGACGGGCGGTGCGCTCGCCGAGCCGAGGGTCGCCGACTACGGCGACGTCGACACCTCGATCGCGACCGTGCGGCTCGCGAACGGCGCGCTCGTGCAGATCGACAGCATCCGTCGCTCGGGGTACGGCTACGACGAGCGCATCGAGGTTTTCGGCTCGGAGGGGCTCGTCGAGGCCAAGCGGCACCCCGCAGGTCAGGTCGCGAGGTACGGCAAGGGCGTCGTCGTCGGGTCGGGGATGCACGCCGGCTGGTTCGAGCGCGTGCAGCCCACGTATGCGGCCGCGCTCGCGGAGTTCGTCGCGGCACTCGAGGACGGTCGCGCGCCGTCGCCGTCGCTGCGGGATGCGCTGCGGGCCCAGGCGATCGCGGAGGCCGCGACGCGGTCGCTCGCGAGTGGGCGTGAAGAGCCGGTGGGGTAGGAGTCACCTCTGCTCTTCGGGTGGGCGGTCGCTCCGCGATCGCCCGCCTCTTCGCGCCGTGGCGAAGCTGAGATGGACGCGTCACAAAAAAGTGTTTGCTTAATACACCTGTTGAGCTATTGTCATGACAAGTCAGTGACGTGCTCGTTGCTCTCGGACAAGGATGACCGAGCGAGCACACGTGGGTTCCTCAAGACGCCGTCCCCCAGCGGCTGTCCTGTCGAGCGTCCAACTGGCGTCATCACGGCATTCAAAGGAGTTTTCGTGAAGAAGAAACGTCTCATGTTCGGCCTGGCAGCACTCGCAATGGTGCCGGTCTTCGCGCTCACCGCCTGCTCCTCCGCAGGCGGACGCGACACCGGAACGGCCGAAGACCCCGCGGTCGCGGGCGTCGCAGACACGCCCTCCATCAAGATCGCGATGATCACGCACGCCGCCCCGGGAGACACCTTCTGGGACATCGTTCGGAAGGGTGCCGAGACCGCGGCGGCGAAGGACAACGTCGAACTGCTCTATTCCTCCGACCCGCAGGCCCCGAACCAGGCCCAGCTCATCCAGCAGGCGATCGACCAGGGCGTCGACGGCATCGCCGTCACGATCGCCAAGGGCGACGCACTCGAAGACTCCATCAAGGCCGCCGTCGACGCCGGTATCCCCGTGGTCGCCTTCAACGGCGGAAGCAAAGAGGCCTTCGAGTTCGGTGCCTTCACCTACATCGGCCAGGACGAAGTGGTTGCAGGCCAGGCAGCTGGCGACAAGATCACCGAGCTCGGCTACACGAAGCCCCTCTGCATCATCCAGGAGCAGGGCCACGTCGGCCTCGAAGCCCGCTGCGCCGGCATCAAGGAGAAGGTGCCAGCCACCGAGATCCTGTACGTGACCGGGACGGACATGACGCAGGTCAAGTCGACCATCTCCGCCAAGCTCCAGTCGACCCCGGACACCGACGTCGTCATCGGACTCGGCGCCCCGTTCACGCTCACGGCGATCGACTCGGTCGCCGAGACCGGCTCCAGCGCCAAGGTCGCGTCCTTCGACCTCAACGCAGACCTCGCGCAGGCGATCGTCGACGGGGACGTCGTGTTCACCGTCGATCAGCAGCCCTACCTGCAGGGATACATGGCAGTCGACTCGCTCTGGCTGCAGAACAACGGCGAGTTCGCCCTCGGTGGCGGCAAGCCCGTGCTCACCGGCCCGACGATCATCGACGAGAGCAACGCGGCCGTTGTCCTCGAAGAGGCCAAGAAGGGTATTCGCTAACCAGCGAGCCACGGTCGGGATGGCCGCGAGCCGCGGTCATCCCGACCTCTCACAAGGAAGTGCAGTCATGGTTCACACCGCAACACCAACTTCAGCATCGCCCCGAACTCCCGCCGCCGGCCCCGCATCCTCGAGCGCCGACGAGCGTGTCGGCAGACGCTCGCCGCTGTCGGTCATCCTCGGCCGGCCCGAGATGGGCGCCGTCGTCGGCGCCATCGTCGTGTTCGTCTTCTTCGCGATCGCGGCGCCCGTCTTCACCCAGGTCACCTCCCTCGCGACCGTCCTCTACGGCGCCTCCACGATCGGCATCATGGCGGTCGGCGTCTCCCTCCTCATGATCGGCGGCGAGTTCGACCTCTCCGCCGGTGTCGCCGTCATCTCCTCGGCGCTCACCGCATCCCTGTTCAGCTGGTACTTCGCGACCAACGTGTGGGTTGGCGTGCTCATGGGCCTCGTCTTCGCCCTCGTCGTCGGCTTCATCAACGGCTGGCTGCTCATCAAGACGAAGCTGCCGTCGTTCATCGTGACGCTCGCGTCGTTCCTCATGCTGACGGGACTCAATCTCGGCATCACTCGACTCGTGGGCGGCGGCGTCTCCAGCCCCGCCATCGCAGACATGGACGGCTTCGCATCGGCCAAGGCGATCTTCGCCAGCGAGATCCCCGTCTTCGGCGTCAACGTGAACGTCACCGTCTTCATCTGGATCGCGCTGGTGCTCGTCGCCACGTTCATCCTGATGCGCACCAAGATCGGCAACTGGATCTTCGCCGTCGGCGGCGACGAGAACGCGGCCCGCGCGGTCGGTGTGCCCGTCACGGCGACCAAGATCGGGCTCTTCATGGGCGTCGGGTTCTGCGCCTGGATCCTGGGCATGCACAACCTGTTCGCTTTCAACGTGGTCCAGTCGGGCGAGGGTATCGGCAACGAGTTCCTCTACATCATCGCGGCCGTCATCGGCGGCTGCCTCCTCACCGGCGGCTACGGCTCGGCGATCGGCGGCGCCATCGGCGCCTTGATCTTCGGCATGGCAAACAAGGGCATCGTCTACGCCCAGTGGAACCCGGACTGGTTCAAGTTCTTCCTCGGCCTCATGCTGCTGATGGCCACGATCGTGAACCTCGTCGTCAAGAAGAGGGCGGAGCAGAAGTGATGACAACGAACCAGACAGCAGCGGCGGAGGTGCAGCAACCCGATCGCGTCGAGCAGGGCACGCACCTCATCTCGCTTCGGGATGCGGGCAAGCGGTACGGCAACATCCTCGCGCTGCAGAACGTCGACATGGACGTCGACCCTGGACGCGTCACCTGCGTGCTCGGCGACAACGGTGCCGGCAAATCGACGCTCATCAAGATCATCGCGGGACGCCACGAGCACACCGACGGCGAGTTCCTCATCGAGGGCGAGTCGGTGCACCTCAAGTCGCCACGCGAGGCCCTCGAGCGGGGCATCGCGGCCGTCTACCAGGACCTCGCGGTCGTGCCGCTCATGCCCATCTGGCGCAACTTCTTCCTCGGCTCCGAGCTCACGAAGGGCTTCGGCCCCTTCAAGAGCCTCGACGTCGACCAGATGAAGGAGATCACGAAGAAGGAGCTGCTCGACATGGGCATCGACCTTCGCGACGTCGACCAGCCCATCGGCCAGCTCTCCGGCGGCGAGCGGCAGTGCGTCGCGATCGCCCGCGCCGTGTACTTCGGCGCGAAGGCGCTCATCCTCGACGAGCCGACCGCCGCCCTCGGCGTGAAGCAGTCGGGTGTGGTGCTGCGCTACATCCTCGCGGCCCGCGACCGTGGACTCGGCGTGATCTTCATCACCCACAACCCGCACCACGCGTTCCCCGTCGGCGACAGTTTCCTGCTCCTCAAGCGCGGCAAGTCGATCGGCTACTACGACAAAGCCGACATCACCCTCGACGAGCTCACCGCGCAGATGGCCGGCGGCGCCGAACTCGAAGAACTCGCCCACGAGCTCGAACAGCTCGGCGGATACACGCAGGACATCGCCGTCATCCGCGAAGTCGAGGACGACATCCCGGACGTGCCCGCAAAGTAGGCGCGAGCATCCACCGTCGGGCGCTGCGAGCAGCGCGAGGAACGGCCGGCACCCTCAGCGGGGTGCCGGCCGTTTCGCGCGCTCGGGAGGCTCGTCAGCGGCGCGGGCTGCCGAACGGGCCGTTGTCGCGGTCGACGACCTCCTTGCCGAGGGGCGAGAGGGAGATCGGGATCATCTTGAAGTCGGCGATACCCATCGGGATGCCGATGATGGTGATGCACAGCGCGATGCCAGAGACGATGTGGCCGATCGCGAGCCACCAGCCCGCGAGGATGAACCAGATTACGTTGCCGATGAACGAGAACGCTCCGGCGTCGGGTCGCGAGACGACGTCGCGGCCGAAGGGCCAGAGCGCGTAGAGCCCGATGCGGAACGAGGCGATCGCCCACGGGATTGTGACGATCGGGATGCACAGCAGCACGCCCGCGAGGACGTAGCCGCAGAAGAGCCAGAACCCCGAGAGGAGGAGCCAGATGATGTTGAGGAGAGTGCGCATGCGAACAGCCTGCAGCAACTCGCGATGTATCGCGTCATACTGGAGGGTGAAATCGCTCATGTTCATATGTCATGACAAATGAGCCTCCGAGGGTTATGCTCGCTTGCAGGCACGTTGGCGTGCCCCAGCACCCCACTCATTCCGCACACCGAGGTGAACCATGAGCTCCGCCCCCACTCCGCCATACGTCGGCCTGCCCGCCGATGACGTCCTCCAGCTCCTGCGCGCCGAAGAGCGGGAACTCGACTTCCCGAGCTTCACGCTCGAGGATGCCTGGCAGGTCGGCACGTGGCTGCGCCACGAGTCGCTCGTGCGCGGGCACAGCGTCGCCGTCTCGATCGTCCTGGGTGGGCAGCGGGCGTTCCACGCGGCGACCCCCGGCTCCGCAGCGCTCAACGACGCGTGGCTCGCCCGCAAATTCCGGGTTGTCGAGCACTTCGGCCACTCGACCCTCACGGTCCGGTACACCTACGAGGCGAACGGCGAGGACTTCGCCGCCGACTCGCTGCTCGACCCGCGAGAGTACGCCGCTGCCGGCGGCGCCTTCCCCATCCGCATCGGGGGAACGCTTGCTGGTGCCGTCGGCGTGAGTGGCCTCGAGATGCACGAGGACCACGCGCTGGTCGTCGAAGCGCTGCGCGTGCACCGAGTACTCTCCTAGCCACGAGTCACCAGGGTGCTGACTGACCTGCAGCCCGTGCCCCCGCTCAACGTGTGAGGAGCCTGGCTTTCGGCGACGCCGATGGGTTCTCAGGGTGCTCGTGCTGGGTTTCGGTGACTGGTGATGGGTTTCATCCCATCACGGTCGCCAAAACCCATCACGGTCCGAGACGAGCGCGGTTCGAGAGCGGCACGAGAGGCAAACGGTGATCGTGCTCAGTAGTGGTAGCGAGCCTGCAGGATGACAACCGACTCCTCGGTTGCCGTGTAGACCAGTCGGTGCTCGCCATCGATGCGCCGAGACCAGGCTCCGGCCATGGCATGCTTCAGAGCCTCGGGCTTCCCTATCCCCGCGAACGGATCAGCGCGCAGGACGTCATCGATGAGCGTGTTGATGCGCTTGAGGGTCCGCCTGTCCTGCTTCTGCCAGTAGAGGTAGTCTTCCCGCCCCTCGGAGGTCCAGGTCAGCAGGCGAGCGGTCATGCCTCGTGGCGTGTGTGCTCTTCGGTCTGCCCTGATCGCGCCTGGTGCATCGCTGCAAGCAGGCGTTCGGCGTTCTTCGGGGAGCGCAGCAGGTAGCTCGTCTCGATGAGTGCGTCGTACTCATCCTTCGAGATCAGCACGGCGGATCCTCGCTTGGACGTGATCTCCACTTCCGAATGGTCGAGATTCACGCGCTCGACGAGGCCGAAGAGGTCTCGGCGAGCCTCGCTGGTCGTGATGGCCACGGGTCCCCCTCTTGTACAAGATGTGGTACCAGTCTACGTCTGGGCACTCCGGCGGCGCTACTGCTCCGCGATGGCGTCGAGCACGTCGTCGGCGTAGCGCTCCAGCTTCGCCGCGCCGACGCCTGAGATCGCCGCGAGCTGCGCATGCTGACGCGGCTTCACCTCGGCGATAGCCGCGAGCGTCGCATCCGTGAACACGATGTACGCCGGCACGCCCTGCTCCTTCGCCGTCTCCGCCCGCCAGGCACGCAGTCGCTCGAACACTTCGCGCTGCGACTCGGTGAGGGCCGCTGCTGCCGCGCTGCCGCCGCCGGAGCGGCCCGAGTACTCGCCGCGCGAGCGTCGCCCGTTCGAGCCGGGCGCCTTCGGGGGCTCCTTGCGGAACATGAGCTGACGCTCGCCGCGCAGCACCGGGGCGGCCTCGCTCGTGAGCGCGAGCACACCGTACTCGCCGCGCACCGCGAGCACGCCCGCGGCGAGCAGCTGCCGCACGACCCCACGCCATTCCGTGTCGCCCAGGTCCTTGCCGATGCCGAACGTGGACAGCTCGTCGTGCTTCCAGTGCGTGACCTTGTCGGTGGTCTTCCCCGTGAGGATGTCGATGAGCTGGCCGGCGCCGAACGCCTGGCCGTTGCGCTCCCTGTCGAGCCGCAGCACCGTCGAGAGCAGCTTCTGCGCGGGAACCGTGCCGTCCCATGAGTCGGGAGGTGAGATGCACGTGTCGCAGTTGCCGCACGGCTCGCTCAGCTGCCCGAAGTAGGCGAGGAGCTGCACGCGGCGACACGTGACCGTCTCGCAGAGCGCGAGCATCGCGTCGAGGTGCTGGCTCTGCGCACGCTTGCGCTGCGCGTCGCCTTCGCCCTCGGCGATCATGCGCCGCTGCTGCACCACGTCCTGGAGCCCGTAGGCGAGCCAGGCGGTCGAGGGGAGTCCGTCGCGTCCGGCGCGACCCGTCTCCTGGTAGTAGCCCTCGATGCTCTTCGGCAGGTCGAGGTGGGCGACGAAGCGCACATCGGGTTTGTCGATGCCCATGCCGAACGCGATCGTCGCGACCATGACGACCCCGTCTTCGCGCAGGAACTTCGACTGGTGCCTCGCCCGCGTCTCGGCGGGCATGCCGGCGTGGTAGCCGAGGGCATTCACGCCCTGCCCACGCAGCCACTCCGAGATGTTCTCGACCGACTTGCGGCTCAGGCAGTAGACGACGCCCGCATCGCCCGAGTGCTCCTCCTGGATGAGGCGCAGCAGCTGCGCCTTCGGGGTCTGCTTGGGGGAGACTCGGTACTGGATGTTGGGGCGGTCGAAGCTCGCGACGAACACCTTCGCGTCGTCGAGCGCAAGCCGCTCGACGATCTCCTGCCGCGTCTCGCTCGTCGCGGTCGCCGTCAGCGCGATGCGCGGAACCCCTGGCCACCGCTCGGCGATCATCGACAGGTTCAGGTAGTCGGGTCGGAAGTCGTGCCCCCACTGCGCGACGCAGTGCGCCTCGTCGATGGCGAACAGCGAGATGTTCGTTCGGCTGAGGAGGTCGGCTGCGACGGGCAGACGTTCCGGTGCCAGATAGATGAGGTCGAGCTCGCCCGCCAGCAGCTGACGCTCGACGTCGCGGCGCTCGTCGATGGACTGCGTGGAGTTGAGGAACGCGGCCCGCACGCCGAGCTGCTCGAGTGCCCCGACCTGGTCGTGCATGAGCGCGATGAGCGGCGAGATGACGACGCCGGTGC
This sequence comes from Pseudoclavibacter sp. 8L, assembly GCF_902506465.1. Lineage (NCBI taxonomy): Bacteria > Bacillati > Actinomycetota > Actinomycetes > Micrococcales > Microbacteriaceae > Pseudoclavibacter > Pseudoclavibacter sp. 8L. The sequence goes on from NZ_LR733208.1 coordinate 52,235, forward strand.
CCTCGCGGACCAGCGCGGGCACCTGGTAGCAGAGGCTCTTCCCGCCACCGGTCGGCATGAGCACAACGGCATCGTCGCCGGCGCACAACCGCTCGATGATCTGCGCCTGATCGCCGCGGAAGTCGTCGTAGCCGAAGACCTCCCTGAGCACCGTCTGCGCGCGCTGGAGCAGGGTCCCTGATGGAGCGGGGGCATCTGTCTCGTGCGTTGCGACCATGCAAGCAACCCTAGGCGCGACCTCGGACATCCGCTCGGTCATCCACAGGCACGGTCGCCCCACGTGCCCCGCAACGAGCGACGACCCGGTGCTACCCCGCCGCGCGGATGCGGGACACCGGCGGGTAGTACCGGAAGCCCGGGATGAAGAGCGGGGGCGGTTGGACGGCCGGCTTCCGACGCGGCAGCGTGTGGCCGAAGGGATCGGACTGCGCCGCCCGGTGCTGCTGCTCGGCCTGCCGATGCGCCTCGGTGTTCGGCTGCGAGGCCAGCCGGTTCGGGGCGTCGCGGGTGCGCGCAGGACGCCGTGGACTGTTCACGCTCCACTCCCATCGCCGGTGGATCTGGGGCGCCGCGGCAGCCCAGTCGAGGTGGCCCCACGCTAGCGAGAATCGTCGCGCGGCACACCCGAGCGGACGGGGAGAACTGCCCGTCGCCGTTCGGTGCTCGGCGGCGAGCGCTCCTCAGCCGCTTGTATCAGCCGCGCTCGACCGTGTGTCCGGCGCCCGCCCACTCCGACATGCCGCCGAGCACGTTGACGACCGGCTTGTCCTGCTGCTCGAGGTAGGCCGCCGCTCGCTCGCTGCGCACGCCAGCGGCGCAGATCAGGTAGACCGGGCCGTCATCCGGCACCTCGCCTGCGCGCTCCACGAGTTCGCTGAGCGGCACGTTGCTGGCCCAGGGGATGCGCACGGCCGAGAATTCGTCCGGCTCGCGGACGTCGATGATGGTGGCCTGCTCGCCGAGCGCCGCGAGCTGGGTGATGTCGATGGTCTGCACGAATGCTCCTCCTGGACTTGCCGGTACCCGACGGTGTCGCGGGCCGCGGCCCACGCTACTTGAGTCGTCTCGGTGGGACCTTTCGCCCCGTTCCAGCCTGATCGTGGTGGGTGCGCGATCCTCGGCATCGGGGACTTGGCAATTCGCCGAAGACGGGTGTATCTTCGCGAAAGGTAAGCCTTACCTGGCCTACCGCGCATGGACGCCTGGGCTATGGCTGGCCCTCACGCCCGCCAGCCCGTACCCCCTCACGCCCAGGAACCCAACATGCTCGGCTCTCTGCTCATCGGACTCCGCGAAGGCCTCGAAGCGGCGCTTGTCGTCGGCATCCTCATCGCCTACGCCAGGCGCATCCAGCGTCCCGACATCGTGCGCCGCATCTGGCTCGGCGTCGCATTCGCGGTCGTCGCGTCGCTCATCCTCGGCGCCGTCCTCACCTTCGGCGCCTACGGACTCTCCTTCCAGGCACAGGAGATCATCGGCGGCAGTCTCTCGCTCGTCGCCGTGGCCATGGTCACGTGGATGGTCTTCTGGATGCTCCGAGTCTCCAAGACCCTCAAGCACGAGCTGGAAGGGCAGGTCGACCGGCACCTCGGCGGCAGCGGATGGGGCATCGTCGCCGTCGCCTTCGTCTCCGTCGCACGCGAAGGGCTCGAGACAGCGCTCTTCGTCTGGTCGACGACCCGCTCGGGCGACGGCTGGGTGCTCGGCTTCCTCGGCGCCATCGTCGGACTGCTCCTCGCGGTCGGCCTCGCCTGGGGGCTCTTCCGCGGCGTCGTGCGCATCAACCTCTCCACGTTCTTCACGTGGACCGGCGCCATCCTCATCGTCTTCGCCGCAGGCATCGTCGCCTACGCCATCCACGACCTGCAGGAAGCCGCCGTCCTGCCCGGCCCCTTCATCGCGGCGCCGGAGGGCGCATCCGCCGCCGTGCAGGCCTGGTTCGGCGAGAACGCGTGGGCGTTCCGCATCCCGGAGGTCATCCCGCCGGACGGGCTCCTCGGGGCGCTCCTCAAGGGCACCATCGGCTTCACGCCCGAGATGACGAAGCTCGAGATCTTCGCCTACTTCGCCTACCTGGTCCCGACAGCCGCGCTCTTCGCCGTCCGCACGCGCTCCGGCCGCCGCCAATCGACCCACAACACATCACCTCAGCCTGCGGCGACCGCCGCACGCTGAGCACCGCCCTCAGCATCCCCTCTCAGAAGGACAACCATGCACCTCAAGCCACTCACGGTCGGACTGCTCTCCGCCGTCACGCTCGTCTCCCTCACCGGTTGCGTGCCGAACGCGCCGGCTGACGCCTCCTCCTCGCTCGCCGTCTCGAGCACCGACACCGACTGCACGGTCTCCGGCGCCTCCGCCGCCAGCGGCCCCATCACCTTCGAGGTCACCAACGACGGCGAACGCGTCACCGAGTTCTACCTGCTCGCCGACGACGGACTCCGCATCGTCGGCGAGGTCGAGAACATCGCGCCAGGAACGAGCCGCCAGCTCTCGGTCGTCGCGCAGCCGGGCAGCTACTTCACCGTGTGCAAGCCGGGCATGCTCGGGGCCGGCATCGGCCAGACCGCCTTCTCTGTCTCGGGCGAGGCAGTCGCGGTCGCTGCCGACGACCAAGCGGCCTACGACGAAGCCGTCACGAGCTACACCGCCTACCTGCGCAACCAGGTCGCCGAGCTCGTCCCCCTCGTGGATCAGTTCACGACCGCCTACAAGTCGGGCGACGACGAGGCCGCGCGCGAGCTCTTCGCAGCCGCGCGAGTGCCATACGAGCGCATCGAGCCGACCGCTGAGGCCTTCGGTGACCTCGACCCCAAGATCGACTACCGCGAGGTCGACGCCGTCGCCGAGGGCCTCGACTGGACCGGCTTCCACCGGATCGAGAAGGACCTCTGGCAGCCGAAGCCCGGTGACAAGAACTCCGACGACACCGATGCGTTCCTCGACTGGGCGCCGTCGACCACGGCCGAGCGCGCGCAGTACGCGGACCAGCTCGTCGCCGACATCCAGCAGCTCGCGGACCTCGTGAACAGCGACGAGTTCTCGATCTCCATCGAGGACATCACGAACGGCGCCATCGGCCTGCTCGACGAGGTCGCGACCGGCAAGATCTCGGGTGAGGAAGACTGGTGGTCCGGCACCGACCTCAGCGACTTCAAGGCGAACGTCGAGGGCGCGGAGGTCGCGTTCGGCATCGTCGAGGACGTCGCCCGGTCGAAGGGCGAGGACGGCATCGCGATCGCCGACTCGATCAGCACCGAGTTCACCGCGCTCAACGACCTGCTCGCGAGCTACGGCAGCTACGAGGACGGCTTCACCAACTACCGCGACCTCACCCCCGAACAGGTGAAGGAGCTGTCGACCCAGGTCGACGCGCTCGCCGAGCCGCTCTCGCAGCTCACGACCACCGTGCTCGGGCTGCCGGCATAGCGCGCTCCCAGCGCACCCGGCCAGCTTGCGTGACCATCGGCCTGAGATCACCCCGAACGCGGTGAGCACCCGCGGATGGTCACGCAAGCTGGCCACTCTCATCAGATCAACCCAGGAGGGCTGCCCGTGAGCGCAGGCGAGACCCCGAACGAACACGACGTCGAAGAACCGGCCCGCGGCCTGTCCCGCCGCGGTCTCCTCGGCCTCCTCGGCGCCGGAGCGGCCGGAATCGCCGCAGGTGGTGCCGGCGGCTTCGGGATCGCCGCGGCAACCGGTGCCGGCGCGACCTCCCACGCCGGCAGCGCGACCCAGTACCCCTTCAACGGCGAGCATCAGGCCGGCATCGTCACCCCGGCGCAGGACCGCATCCACTTCGCGACCTTCGACGTCCGCGAAGGGACGACGAGGGAGGACCTCGCGGAGCTGCTGCAGGACTGGAGCTACGCGTCGTCACGACTCGTGCAGGGCCTCGACGTCTCCGCCTCCGGAGCCGTCGGAGGATCGCCGCTCGCCCCACCCGATGACACCGGCGAGGCCCTCGGACTGCCGCCCTCGGCGCTCACCATCACGTTCGGATTCGGCCCGACGCTCTTCGTCGACGGCGACGGGGTCGACCGCTTCGGCCTGGCCAGCAAGCAGCCGGCGAAGCTCGCGCAGCTCCCACGCTTCTCCGGAGACGCGCTCGACAGCGCGCTCTCGGGCGGCGACCTCTGCATCCAGGCCTGCGCCGACGACCCCCAGGTCGCGGTCCATGCCATCCGCAACCTCACGCGCATCGGCTTCGGCCGCGTCATCCTGCGCTGGTCGCAGCTGGGATTCGGGCGCACCTCGTCGACCTCGACGAGCCAGGCCACACCCCGCAACCTCTTCGGCTTCAAGGACGGCACCGCGAACGTCAAGGCGGAGGAGACGAGCGCCACGACCGAGCACGTCTGGGTCGCCCCAGGCGACGGCGTCGACTGGCTGGCCGGCGGCTCCTACCTCGTGGCCAGGCGCATCCGCATGATGATCGAGTCGTGGGACAGAGTCCGGCTCGAGGAGCAGGAGCAGATCATCGGCCGCGACAAGCGCGCCGGGGCGCCGCTCAGCGGCGGCGAGGAGTTCGCAGAACCCGACTTCGCGGCCGAGAGCAGCACGACGTTCGGGCAGCCGGCCATCGACGCGAACTCCCACGTCGCGCTCGCGCATCCCGGGAAGAACGCGGGCGCTCGGCTCCTGCGCCGCGGCTACAACTTCGTCGACGGCAACGACGAGCTCGGACGCCTCAACGCCGGCCTCTTCTTCCTGTCCTACCAGCGAGACCCGGAGCAGTTCATCCGCGTGCAGCAGTCGCTCAGCACCGACCTCCTCAACGAGTACATCAAGCACACGGGCAGCGGCATCTGGGCGATTCCCCCTGGCGCTCGCGAGGGCGGGTACGTCGGCGAGACGCTGTTCGGCTGACTCGGTGGGCGGGCGAGCGGATGCGGCCCGGAACGTTGCGCGCCCGTTGCCGACCCCATACCCGGCGCTCAGGCGCCTCATAGCTCCTCCATAGATCGAGGAGGAGACTAGAGGTATGCCTCCCACCGATCAGTCGAGCTCGCGACTCGGCCCGATGCTCAAGGCGGCCGACGGGTCCGCCATCAGAGTGCTCGTCGTCGACGACGAGCCCTCGCTCACCGACCTTCTCAGGATGGCGCTGCGCTACGAGGGCTGGGAGGTGCGCACCGCCGCAGACGGGGCATCCGCGGTGAAGGTCGCCCGCGAGTTCAAGCCGCACGCGGCCGTGCTCGACATCATGCTCCCCGACACGGACGGGCTCTCGCTGCTGCACCGCATCCGCGCCGACGACGAGACGCTGCCCGTGCTCTTCCTGACCGCGAAGGACGCGCTCGCCGACCGACTCGCTGGGCTCACGGCCGGCGGCGACGACTACGTCACGAAGCCCTTCAGCCTGGAGGAGGTCATCGCGCGCGTGCGCGGCCTCGTCCGCCGATCCATGCTCACGCAGGGCGGCGCCAACGACCCCGTGCTGCGCGTCGGCGACCTCAGCCTCGACGAGGAGAGCTACGAGGTGCGCCGCGGCGACGACCTCATCGAGCTCACGGCCACCGAGTTCGAGCTGCTGCGCTTCCTCATGCGCAACCCCCGCCGCGTGCTGTCGAAGGCGCAGATCCTCGACCACGTGTGGAGCTACGACTTCGGCGGGCGCGAGACCGTCGTCGAGCTGTACATCTCCTACCTGCGCAAGAAGGTCGACGCTGGCCGCGAGCCCATGATCAGCACGGTTCGCGGTGTCGGCTACATGCTCAAGGCCACGGAATGAGCGCGCCGGGAGGCGTATCCCCTGCAGCTCTCCCCCCGAACGCCCCGCCGTCGGGCGCGGATGGGAGGCGCGAGCGTGCGCCGCTGACCCTCCGAAGGCGACTCGTCCTCGGACTCGTCGCGACGCTCGTCATCGTGACCGCCGTCATCGGCGCCGTCAGCGTGACGCTGCTGCACAACGTGCTCGTCGACCGGCTCGACCAGCAGCTCTCCTCAGCGAGCGACCGAGGCCGCGAAGGCGCGTCCGGTCCCGGCGACACGGGCGGACCGCTCTCCATCACCCCGAACGCGACGTTCGTGCTGAAGCTCCCCGGCCAGGCGGAGGGCACCGTCGGCGCGGTCATCGACGACGACACCGTCATCTCGGCGGGCGCCCTCAACAGTCTCGGCGAGGTCGTGCTGATCTCCCCGGCCACCGCCGAGGAACTCGCGAGCGTCCCGCAGGACGGGCAGGCGCACACCGTCACCGTCCTCGGCATCGGCGAGGTCAGGGCGCAGGCAAGCGAAGGGCCAGCCGGGTACGGCGTCGTCATCGCCCTCCCGCTCGGCGACGTCAACGCGACGACGACGACGCTGAGCCTCATGATCGCCCTCATCGGACTCCTCGGCATGGGGCTCGCCGCGGTCTTCACGTCGCGTTGGATCCGCGCATCCATGGCCCCGCTCGAGCGGGTCGAGCATCTCGCGACCAGCATCTCGAAGCTGCCCCTCACCTCGGGCGACGCGGCCCTCGACGTGCGGGTCGAACCGCGCGACGCGGACCCGCGCACCGAGGTCGGGCGCATGGGCCAGGCCTTCAACACGATGCTCGGGCACATCTCCCGCGCCTTCACCGCGAGGGAGGCGAGCGAAGCGAAGATGCGGCAGTTCGTGGCGGATGCGAGCCACGAGCTGCGCACCCCACTCGCGTCCATCCGCGGCTATTCCGAGCTCACGCGCCGCAGCCGCGCAGACCTGCCGGAGGACACGGCGCGCGCGCTCGAGCGGATCGACTCGGAGTCCGTCCGCATGACCGCGCTTGTCGAGGAGCTCCTGCTGCTCGCCCGCCTCGACGAGGGCGTCGACGTCGAGCACAGCACGGTCGACCTGTCGCTCATCGCCCTCGAGGCGGTCGGCGACGCGCACGCGGCGTGGCCCCAGCATCGGTGGAACCTCGACATTCCCGGCGTCGCCATCGAGGTGACGGGTGTCGACGCGCAGCTGCGCCGAGTCGTCTCGAACCTCCTCGCCAATGCGAACGCGCACACCCCTGCGGGAACGAACGTCACCCTGACGCTCGGCCTCGAGGGCAGCAACGCCGTGCTCAGGGTCGTCGATGACGGGCCAGGCATCGACCCTGGCGTGCTCGAGCACCTCTTCGAGCGCTTCGTGCGCGGCGACGTTTCGCGCACGCGCGGCGAGACCGAGGCGAGTTCCATCCCGGTCACCCGCGGCACGGGCCTCGGCCTCTCGATCGTGAAGAGCGTGGTGGATGCGCACGGCGGCACGATCTCCGTCGACAGCCGCCCTGGCGAGACGCGCTTCATGGTGCGCCTGCCGCTCGCCGAGCCCCAGCCGTCGCGAGGCTGAGCCCCGCGCGAGGCTGAGC
>NZ_LR733205.1:0-14167 GCF_902506465.1 Pseudoclavibacter sp. 8L
TCCACGCGTCTGCCGAGGGCGAGCTCGAGGAGCCGCTGCTCGTGGGCGCTGTTGCAGACGGTGCCGGCCGCGGCCTCGACGACCCTGCGGTAGCTGTCGGTACGGCGGGGGAATCCGCGTTCGCCGTCGGAGGGCTGGGGAACGTCGTGGAGGGTGACGCTGACGGGTCCTCGCGCGGCGAGGCGCTCGAACCGCTCGGCGGCGCGTTCGGGTGTGCTGCCCCAGAGGCGGTCGGTGAAGTGGACGTGCGCGAGCTGCGATGAGTCGAGTCCGTGGGCGCTGCGGTAAGTGACGGCGGAGTCGAGCTTCGCGACGGCCGTCGCGACGGCGCGCGCGTACTGGTCGACGCCGTGGGTCTCGTCGTCGCGGTGGAGGAGCAGGGGCGTGGTGCTCACGCCGCCCTCAGCGCTTCCATCGTCGCCCCGTGCCTGGCGAGCCCTGCCGCGACGGCGTCTGGGTGCTCTCGGTACCAGTCGAGGTGGGCATCGCGGATGCGGTCGGTCGCGACGGCCTCGCCATCGACGGTCCACGACTCGGTCGCGTCGTCCTCGAGACCCCACGCGTCGATGACCGACTGCTCGCGGGGTGCGTGGATGGAGTTCAGGATCTCGCGGTCGAGGGTGATGGCCACCTCCGGGAGGCCGAGGCGATCGCGCACGCGGCTCGCGGTCTCGAGCCAGATGGGGTTGCCGGGGTGGTTGATCGTGCGCGCCTGCGCGAACGTGGGGCGCCGGAAGAGGTCTGAGACCGTCACGGTGCCGTGGTGCTCCTCGCGGGTGCGCAGCTGGGCGATCGACTCGGCGGCGACGGCGGCGATCGCGTTCCGCGAGGCGGACGCGGGGAGCGCATCCACCCCCGCCGCCTCGGCCAGGATGCGGAGGTCGTGGTACGGCACGAGGGGCGGCACCAGCGAGGTGTCGGACGGTGGGCGGATGATCGCCTGGAACGGGTAGAGGCCAGCGAACCGGATGACGGGGAACAGGGCCACGCGCGCGTCGCTTGGCAGCTGTGCTGCGAGCTGTCGAGTGCCGACGGGCAGCCCGCGGTAGTCGTCGCGCACGGGCTGGGAGACGAGGAAGCTCGCGCGGCCGAGCCAGGCCTCGAGGTACGGGAGGTCGGTGGCCTCGAGCTCGTGCACCGGCGGCGTGCGCACGAAGCGGACGTCGTCACCGAGCGCGAGACGGAGCGATTCTGCCTGGCAGTTGCCGATGGCGAGCCCGACGGGGCGGTCGTCCTCGGAAACGGGGCCGTTCTCGGGTGCGAAGAACTCCGCGAGGTGCGCGAGGCGTGCGGTGGCGTGCGTCATCGAGGGGAGCGTTCTCCGAACCTGCCGAGGTGGGTGGGGGTGGGGGTGCGGCTCAGCCTAGCTCCCGGGCGACCTGCCGCAGCGTGGGGTTGAGTTCGGGGTGCACAAAGTGGTAGCCGGCTTCCGTGAGGCGCTCGGGCAGCACCCACCGGCTCTTCAGGATGAGCTCGGGCTCGGTGCGCAGCACGGCCATCGCGGGCTCGAGCATCCACCGCCAGGAAGGCATGCCGAAGGGGGCCCGCACGGCGCGGCGGATGCCGGCCATGAGGGTTCGGTTGTCGCTCGGGTTCGGGCTGGACACGTTCACGACGCCGTCGAGCTCCGCTCGGTCGAGGAGGAAGCGGACGGCACCGACGACGTCGTCGACGTGCACCCAGCTGAACTTCTGGCGGCCTCGCGTGCGGTACTGCGGGGCGCGTCCGTCGCCGCTCGGCGCGCTGCCGATGCCCCGGTAGCGACGGTGGTTCGGCGCCCAGCCGTCGATGTTGGGCCCGCCGAGGCCGATGCGCGCAAGCGTGAACAGCTTGCTCGCAGCGGGGCCGTCGCCGAGCACGATCGCCATGCGGAGCGCAACCCGACGAGTGGCGGGCAGCTCGCCCTCGAAGAACGCGCGCTCCCAGCTGCGGGCGACGTCGACGGAGAAGCCCTGCCCCAGTTCGCCGGTCGACTCCGTGTTCGGTCGGTCGGTGGCGTGACGGTAGATGGTGGCCGTCGACGCGTTGAACCAGACGCGCGGAGGAGCGGCCGCGGTCTTGACGGCGGACCGCAGTGCGCTCGTCGTCTCGACCCGCGAGCGCAGGATCTCGTTCCTGTTGGCATCGGTGTAGCGGCAGTTGACGGACTTGCCGGCGAGGTTGATAACCACCTCTGAGCCGTCGATGGCCCGCCGGATCGCCGCGGGATCGTCCCAGCGCACCGACTCGTGCCTGCCGATTCGCGTGATCTCCCAGCCGTCGCGCTCGAAATCGGCGGCGAGGGCTCGGCCCACGAAGCCGCTTGCCCCGGCGATGACGACGCGGCGTCGGCTGGTGGCGGGGGAATGCTCGGCGTGGTTCTTCGGTTCCATGTGGCCGAGTGTAGTACTTTCTGAACATGTTCAGTTCTGAGAGCGGCGAGTCGATCGAACCGGGAGCGGCACCCACGAAGCGCGAGCGGACCCGCGCCCTGATCCGCGACATCGCACTCCGGTCCTTCCGCGAGCGCGGGTACGACGCCACGACGGTGCGGCGCATCGCCGACGAGGCCGGGGTGTCGGTCGGCACCACCAACTACCACTTCGCCACCAAGAACCACCTCGTGCAGGAGCTGTACCTCGATGTCCAACTCGGGCACGCCGCCGCAGCGGAACCACAGCTCGACGGAGTGCGCGACCTCGTCGATCGCCTCGCCGTCGTCTACCGCACCGGACTCGAGCAGCTGGAGCCCTACCACTCGCACGCCCCGGAGTTCCTCGCGGCCTCGGTGTCGCCGCGCTCGCCCATCAACCCGCTCTCCGAGGAGTCGGCGCCGGCGCTCGCGGTGATCCGGGGGCTCTTCGAACGCGCCGTCGAGGGGGCGAAGTCGCCGCTTCCCGACGAGTTCAGGGCTGGCCTGCCACAGGCGCTCGTGCTGAGCCACCTGCTGCTCGCGCTGCTCTGGGTCTACGACTCCTCGCCTGGGCGCGAGCGCACGAGCCGCATCCTGGACCGCGCGCTCAACCTGCTGCGGATGACGCTGCCGCTCACTCGGATCCCCGTCGTGCGGGCCCCGCTGCGCGAGCTCTTCGCGCTGGCCTCCGATGTGAGGGCCTGATGGGCGGGGGAGAGGGTGCGGCGGAGCGCGGGGTAGAGCGCGGAACTGAGCGCGGGGCTGGCGTCGCGGCCGGGGTCGAGGCTGACGTCGGGGCTGGCGACGGACTCGGCGGCGGGTCTGGCGATGAGCCCCGGGTTGCGGGGGCCCGGGCTGCGGGGTCGCTGTCCGTCTCCGAGGCGGTGCTCGGTGACGACTTCGCGCGCCTCGACGCCCAGCTCCAGCGCTACTTCGGGCCGATCCCGGCCGGGCACGAGGGCCGCGGGCGAGGCGTCTACGCCTGGGCGGGTTCTCCGTACCGGCTGCTGCGCCCGGTGCTTGCCTGGCTCGCGTGGCGTCACGTCCTCTTCCCCGAGCGCGGCCGCGACGTGCCATTCACCGTCGTGAACCGGCCGGAGGGGGCCGAGGTGCTCTCCGCGCGACGGGAGTTCGAGTTTTCCCACGTGACCCGCGTCATGGAGGACACCATGAGCGTCATCCGCAGCCCGGGAACGCGGCCGCGCCTCATCGACCGGCTTGGAAGGCGTCGTGGGCTCGAGGTCGAGCTCGAGCTGTCCGTCGATGAGGGCGGTCTGCGGATGCGATCGACGCGGCTCGCGCTCCGGCTCCGGGTGCCGCGCCTGCCGACGTGCGGGGTGCGCGACGTGCGCCGGGTGCGCGGCGTGCGCCGGGTGCGCGGCGTGCGCGGCGTGCGCGGCGTGCGCGGCGTGCGCGGCGTGCGCGGGGCGTGCGCCGCGTCACCCATCCGGCACCTGCGCATCCCGCTGCCGCGCATCGTGACCATGACGCTCGACGAGCGCGCGCATCCGGACGGCGACGGGCGCCAGTGCGTCGACGTGCGCCTGCGGGCGCCGCTGCTCGGAGATGTCTTCCGCTACCTCGGCGAGTTCGAGTACGGCATCGTGCCGGTGTCAGTCCCGGTGCCGGAGCCGGAGCCACTGCCGAAACCGGAGCCGGTGCCAGAGCCGCTGCCAGTGCCGAAACCGGAGCCGGAGCCAGAGGCACTGCCAGTGCCGAAACCGGAGCCGCTGTCGAGGTCGGGCGACTCCGGAGGATTCCCGGGCACGAGCGCGTAGTCTCGCGCCGGAGCGAGCCGCACCGAGAGCAGCATTCCCAGACCAGCATCCCAAGACCAGCATCCCGAGATCAGCATTGCGAGGCCGCATGGACATGAGCACCGAGACGCCCGAGATTCCGGAGATCGCCATCGGCGGCCCGATCAGGCGCACGATCGCCATCCTCGGCGCGGGCGGCGACCTGACGGAGCGACTGCTGCTGCCCGGCATCGCGAAGGTCGTCGACGCGAGCCCGGAGATCGAGGTACACCTCATCGGGGCTGCCCGCACGCCGCAGTCCCGCGACGAGTGGCGGGGCGTGGTTCGTCGCAGCCTCAAGGCCGCCGGCGTCTCCGCCGCGACCATCGACGGTCTCGTGGCGAGGTCCGAGTTCGTGGCGACCGACGCATCGTCGCCCGAGGAGCTGCGGGAGCTGCTCGATGCGTGCCCGACCGCGCCGCTGCTCTACATCGCCCTGCCGCCCGCCATGGGCAAGAAGGTCGCCGCGGCGCTTGCCGAGCTCGAGCTGCCGGGAGAGCTGCGGATCGCGATCGAGAAGCCCTTCGGCGAGAGCGAGGCCGACGCGCGGGAACTCAACGATGCACTCGCCGAGGTCGTTCCCGATGAGCGGCTGTGGCGCATCGACCACTTCCTGGGCACGCCGGCCGCCCTCGAGCTGATGCGCTCACGCGAGGTCGTCGACGCGAGCGGCGTCCCCCGCCTCGAGGCGAGCCAGGGCGGCGCCCTCGGGCGGGTCGAGATCGTCTTCGAGGAGGAGCTCGGCATCGAGGGGCGCGGTGCCTTCTACGACGAGACCGGTGCGCTGCGCGACATGCTGCAGAGCCACCTCATGCTCATGCTCACGCTCACGGCCATGGAGCGGCCGGGCGGCCAGGAAGGCAGGCGCGAGGGGGCGCACGACGGCGAGGGGGTGTATGACGGCGAGGGGATGCACGACGGCGAGGGGGTGCACGACGGCGAGGGGGCGCACGACGGCGAGCCGGGCAGCACGCTCGACGACGCCATGATCGCCGTGCTCCGCAACGTGAGCGTGTGGGACGACGAGCCGGTCTCGGCACGCCGGGCGCGCTACACGGCGGGTGATGTGGGCGGCAAGCAGCTCCCGGCGTACGTCGAAGAGGAGGATGTGGATCCCGAGCGCGGCACCGAGACGCTCGCGGAGATCACGCTGCGGGTTGAGACGCCGAGGTGGCGGGGCATCCCGTTCCTCCTGCGCTCCGGGAAGGCCATCGGGGCAGCGCGGCAGGAGATCATCCTGACGCCCGCCGATCCGGGCACGGAGCCGACGCGCATCCCGCTCGATGCCCCGGCCGACGACAACAGTGCTGACCCCTACGCGAGGGTGATCGCCGGCATGCTCGGCGGCAGCACGCTGCTCTCCGTGCGCGGCGACGTTGCCGAGGAGCTCTGGCGCATCGTGGGTCCCGTGCTCGACGCGTGGGATCGGGACGCGGACGACCTGGGGGAGTACGAGGCCGGCTCGGCGGGGAAAGTCGGGGACGAGGGCGGCCGCTGAGCGGTTCAGGCCCGAACCCGCCCCGCCTCGCCTCGCCCCGCCCCGCCCCAGGAGGAGTGCACGTGCCGCGTGCATGTCGAATCGGCATCGGGTCATGCAGATTCTGAAGCGCCACTGTCGGTGGCCGGCCATAGCCTCGAAGGAGGACTCACCACGGCACGAGGCTCACACCACAGCACGAGGCTCGCGCCAACGCACGAGGCTCACTTCAACGCACGAAGAAAGGCACGCAATGACGCTGGCACCACATTCGCTCATCGCCGGAAGCAGCGAACTCGGGGGTGGCGACGAGCTCGTTGCTCGCCGCGCCGCGGACGGGGCGGTGCTCGCGCCGACCTTCCGCAGCAACACAAGCGAGGAGCTCGAGGCCGCCGTCCAGGCGGCGCACGAGGCGTTCGACGAGTACCGTTCGACGTCGCCGGCTGCCCGGGCGGCCTTCCTGGAGCGGATCGCGGCGGAGATCGAGGCCGACAAGGACGAGATCATCGCCCGCGCCCACGAGGAGACCGGGCTTCCTGTCGCGCGCCTGACCGGTGAGGTCGGGCGCACGACCGGCCAGCTCCGGCTCTTCGCCAAGGTCGTGGCCGAGGGCAGCTGGCAGGGGGCCCGCATCGATGAGGCGCTGCCAGACAGGGCGCCCCTCCCGCGCGCCGACATCCGCCAGCGGAAGATCCCGCTCGGCCCCGTCGCCGTCTTCGGAGCGAGCAACTTCCCGCTCGCGTTCTCGACGGCAGGCGGCGACACGGCCTCCGCGCTCGCGTCGGGCAGCCCCGTCGTGGTGAAGGCGCACAGCGGACACCTGGGCACGGCGGCGCTTGTCGGCCACGCGATCGCGCGCGCCGTCGAGGCCTCCGGCCTGCCGAGCGGCGTCTTCTCGCAGCTGTTCGGCTCCGGGCGGGTCATCGGGCAGGGCCTCGTCGCCGACCCACGCATCAAGGCGGTGGGCTTCACCGGCTCACGTTCCGGTGGGCTCGCCCTCGTGCGTGTCGCCCAGCAGCGGGCGGAGCCGATTCCGGTGTACGCCGAGATGAGCAGCGTCAACCCCGTGTTCGTCCTGTCGGCGGCACTCGCCGCCGATCCTGCGAAGGTCGCAGCCGACTACGTCGGATCGCTCACGCTGGGCTCCGGGCAGTTCTGCACCAACCCCGGCGTCGTTCTCGTGCCGAGCGGTGAGTCGGGCGACGCCTTCCTCGCCGAGGTGGGCATCCGCATCGCCGCGGCGAGCGGTCAGACCATGCTGACGTCCGGCATCGGCGACGCCTACCGCGAAGGGGTCGCCGAACGCGAGGCCTCCGGTGCGACGGTCGTCGCGCGTGGGCAGGCCGACACGGCGGCAAACGCTCCGGCGCCGATCGTGTTCAGCGATGCCGTCGAGGCGTTCGGCGAGGCGCTCGAGGGCGAGATCTTCGGCGCCGCTGGGCTCGTCCTGCGCTACGACGGCACCGAGCAGCTGCGCGAGTTCGCGGAGCAGCTCGAGGGGCAGCTGACGGCGACGGTCCTCGCGGCCGACGCCGACGCCGACGAGGCCCGAGCCCTCCTGCCCGTGCTCGAGCGCAAGGTGGGGCGCATCCTCTTCAACGGCTGGCCCACTGGCGTCGAGGTCGGCTACTCGATGGTGCACGGCGGGCCGTACCCGGCGACGTCGGATGCGCGCTCGACGTCGGTCGGGGCGCTCGCCATCGAACGGTTCCTGCGCCCCGTCGCCTACCAGGACGTGCCAGACGCTCTACTCCCGGAGGCGCTGCGCGACGACAACGAGTGGGGCGTTCCTCGCCTGGTCGAAGGACGCATCCAGCTGCCCGCACAGTATTGAGTCGCCGCCGGTCGTGCTGAGTCGCCGCCGGTCGTGCTGAGTCACCACCGGTCGTGCTGAGTCGCCGCCGGTAGCTGGTTGCCACCGGGAGTCCTGCGTTGACACCGGTTCCGAGACCATCGACCGCCTCGTGTCATCAGGTGCGCTGAGCGCGCCGCTGGCTTGCTGAGCACTCCGCAGGTGTGCCGTGCAGTCCACCGGATTGCTGAGCAAGCGGTGTGCTGAGTGCTGCCCTGGCGCGCTCAGTTCCGCGCTGGGCTGCTCAGAGCCTCACAGGGGTGAGCAGGGTGCCGTTCTCGAGCCAGGAGGCGAGGTTGTCGAGGACGAGCTGACGCATGTCGGCTCGGGTCTCGACGGTCCCGCTGCCGAGGTGGGGGAGCAGGACGACGTTGTCGAGGTCGAGGAGCTCCTCTGGCACGTTCGGCTCGTCGGCGAACACGTCGAGGCCGGCTCCGCGGATCGTGCCGGTCGTCAGGGCGGCCACAAGCGCGTCCTCGTCGACGACGGACCCCCGAGAGATGTTCACGAGCACCCCGTCCGGGCCGAGCGCCTCGAGGACTTCTGCGGAGATGAGCTTCTGCGAGTCCGCGCCTCCCGCGGCGGCCACGACCAGGGCGTCGCTACGGCGTGCGAGCTCGACGAGCGAGTCGACGTACGGGAACGGGGAGCCAGGGATCTCGCGGCGGTTGTGGTAGCTGATGCGGCAGTCGAAGCCCTGCAGACGCTGCGCGATGGCCGAGCCGATTCGGCCGAGGCCGACGATGCCGACTCTGGTCCCCGTGAATCTGGTCGTGAGCGGGAAGTTGCCCGACGTCCAGGACCCGGCTCGAACGTAGCGGTCCGAGGCGCTGATGCCCCGGTACACGTCGAGCAGGAGCGAGAGGGCGGTGTCGGCGACGCAGTCGTTCAGGACATCGGGGGTGTTGCTGAGCGCGATGCCGCGCTCACGGGCTGCGGCGGTGTCGGTCGTGTCGTAGCCGACCCCGAAATTCACGATCGCCTCGAGGGCGGGGAGACGGTCCATGAGCGCCGCGGACACGCCGAATCGTCCGCCCGTGACGACGACGCGCACCTGCGTGAGCTCCCGCTCGCGCTCCGGTGTCAGCTCGTCGGCGACGGCCGAGATGAGCGGAGCGTCGAACTCGGCGATGAGCTCCTTCTCCAGCTGCGGCATGAGCGGTCCGACGCGCAGCACGGTGGCCGCAGTGCCGGGCGAGGGAGGTACGGGCGTGGTGTCCGGCGAGCCGATGGGAGCGGTGGCTGGGGTCGACGCGAGAGGGGTTTCCATGTCTGGATCGTAGGACGCACGACCGATGCTGGTCCAAGATGCACTTTGCATAGATTGATTCACTCGGAGCATTGATGTGTGTGTTGCCAGTAATCACAAGGGAACGCGGGTCGCTAGTGTTGAGTCCGGCCCCGCGCCTCCCGCCGTCCCCCGCGGCTCCCTCGCTCAGCTGTGTTGACGCCGCCGAATCGGCGGACACAAGCTGAAGGCGTCTCAACGAGGAGAACCACTGACTCAGGGCAAGGCTCTCGAGTTCACAACACCGGAGGAACAACGATGTCTTCTTCACACGAACCGTCCCCGACGATCGGGCGATCCCCAGCTCACCGGCCGTCACGCACACGCCGTCCCATCGCATCCGTCACCAAGGCCGTCGCCGTTGGAGCCGCCGCGCTGCTCCTCACGAGCTGCGCCGTCGCCAACTCGGACGGCGCCGCGGGCGGCACTGGCGGTGGAGCAGCCGGCGCGCTCCGGGTCGTCCTCCAGCAGGAGCCGCCGACGCTCGAGCCCTGCGAGGCGAACCTCACCTCGACGGGCGTCGTCGTGCGCTCCAACATCACGGAGCCGCTCATCGAGCGCAACCCCACGACGGGCGACCTCGACCCGCTGCTCGCGACCGAATGGGAGCAGACGAGCGACACCGAGTGGACCTTCACGCTGCGTGACGACGTCACCTTCCAGGACGGCACGCCCTTCGACGCAGAGGCGGCCGCCTTCTCGATCGACCGCGCCGTGAACAGCGACCTCGGCTGCAACGTCGAGGGCTACGTCTTCGGCGAGACCGACCTCGAGGTGAACGCGGTCGACGCGACGACGCTCACGGTCACGACGCCAGAGGCTGACCCCATCCTGCCCCTGAAGCTGTCCTTCATCGAGATCGTCCCGACCACGACGAGCACCACCGACAAGGTGCGCGAGCCCATCGGCACCGGCCCGTACCAGATCGGGCAGTGGGACGTGGGAACGAAGCTCACGCTGAACGCGTACGACGGCTACTGGGGCGACGCCCCCGCCTACCCGCAGGTCGACTACCAGTGGCGCGGCGAGGGCACAGTCCGTGCCGCCATGATCACGGGCGGCGAAGCCGACATCGCGATGGGCCTCAGCCCGGATGACGGCATCGGCGAGAACGGCGTCAGCTACCCGAACAACGAGACGATCGCGCTCCGCTTCTCGGGCGACATCGCGCCGCTGGATGACATCCGCGTCCGTCAGGCGATCAACTTCGCCGTCGACAAGGAGGGCATCATCTCCTCCCTCTACCCGAACGGCGACGTCGTCGCCTCGCAGCTGATCCCCGAAGGTGTCGTCGGACACAATGACTCGCTCGAGCCGTGGGCGTTCGACCTCGACAAGGCGAAGGCGCTCGTCGCCGAGGCCAAGGCTGACGGCGTCCCAGTGGACACGAAGATCACCCTCGTGACGCGGACGGCGCAGTTCCCGAAGGTCAACGAGCTCTCGCAGGTCCTGCAGGAGCAGCTCACCCAGGCGGGCCTGAACGTCGAGCTCCGCATGGTCGACACGACGCAGCACCTCCAGTACCAGCTGCGCCCGTTCGTCACGAACGAGGGCCCCATCGCGCTGCTCGTGCAGCACGGCAACCAGGCCGGTGACGCCCAGTTCACGGTCGACCAGTACATGAGCTCCACGGGAGCCCAGTCGACGTTCGGCACCCCCGAGTTCGACCAGAAGCTCGACGATGCGGCGAAGACCTCCGGCGACGAGCGACAGACGGCCTACGAGCAGATCTTCGCCGACCAGAACGAGGAGATCGTGCAGTTCGCGCACATCGCGCACCAGACCGGCCTCCTCGGCATCGCGTCTGGCATCACCTACGAGCCGAACTCGGCGAGCGGCGACGAGCTGCGCATCGCCGAGGTGAAGCCAGCGGCCTGACGGCCGCCCGCCACCCCGGAGAAAGCAGCCGCTCATGTGGACTTATCTCAGAACCAGAATCGTCTCCAGCCTGCTGCCGCTCGTGGCCGTCGTCCTCGGCGTGTTCATCCTGGCTCGCCTCACCGGAAACCCGGCGAGCCTCTACCTGCCGCTCAACGCGACGGAGCAGATGAAAGAGGACTTCGCGGTCCGCAACGGGCTCGACCAGCCGCTGTGGATGCAGATCGTCAACTACTTCTCCGGGGTGCTGCGCTTCGACTTCGGCGAGTCCCTCCGAACGGGAGAGCCCGCAGCAGCCATGGTGCTGCGGGCCTTCCCGGCCACGCTGCAGCTGGCCGGCGTCACGATGCTCCTCACCGTGGTCCTCGCCGTCATCATCGGCAGCTGGGCGGCGCTCAAGCCCAACGGCGTCGCCGACCGCATCGCCAGCTTCTTCTCGATGGCCGCCGCCAGCGTTCCGGACTTCTGGCTGGCCATCATGGGCATCTGGATCTTCGCGATCACGCTCGGCTGGCTGCCCACCTCGGGCGTCGACAGCGGCGGGCTCTCCTGGATCCTCCCCATAGCCACGCTCATGCTGAGGCCCGTCGGGGTGCTCACGCAGATCGTCCGCGGCTCCATGGTGAGCGTGCTCGGGCAGCCGTTCATCAAGGTGGCCCGCAGCAAGGGTGCAGGCCAGCTCCGGGTCGTGTTCAAGCATGCGCTCCGCAACGCGGCGGCCCCCGCCCTGACGGTGGCGGGTGACCTCACCGTCGGCCTCATCAACGGCGCGGTCGTCGTCGAGACGATCTTCGGCTGGCCCGGCATCGGGAAGCTCATGATCGACTCGATCCTGCAACGCGACTTCGCCGTGCTGCAGGCCGCCGTGCTCATCACAGCACTGTCGATCTTCATCCTCAACATCCTCATCGACCTCGGCTACGCGCTCCTCGACCCACGGGTCAGGCCCGCCGCGAAGCAGTCGCGCATCCGCCCGACGAACAAGGACGACAATCGGGATGCGGCCGGCGCTGCCGCTCGCACCTCCGGCAGCAACGCAGAGAAGGGCAAGGCGCATGTCTGACCCCCAGAACACACCGGTCTCGGGTGGCCCGAGCACGGGAGCTGCACCGCAGCAGCCGCCCGCGACGACAAACGTGCTCCTGCAGAAGGAGAAGCGCGAGCGGAATGTCGCGGAGCGGCCCTCCATGTTCACGCTGCTGCTCAAGGACAAGGTCGCGACGGTTGCGGCCGCCGTCCTCGCCGTCGTCGCCGTCGTGGCGGTCTTCGGCCCGCTCATGGTGGGTGAGCTCGCGTCGAAACAGGACCTCACGGCGATCAACCTGGCCCCGTTCAGCCTCGACAACGGCTGGGCGTTCATCCTCGGCAGCGACTCGCTCGGCCGCAGCATGCTGGCGCGCCTCGTCATCGCGACGGGGACGACGCTCGGCGTCGCGGTTCCCGCCGTGCTCGTGGCGCTCATCATCGGCTCCATCTGGGGCGTCTGGGCCGGCTACTTCCGAGGCTGGCGCGAGTCGGTGTCGATGCGCATCGCCGACATCATCATGAGCTTCCCGTCGCTGCTGCTCGCCGTCGTCATCCTGTACGTCTTCAACCCGAGCCTCGCGAACATCGTGGCGGTGCTCGCGCTGACCCGCATCCCGATCTACCTGCGTACCGCGAGGGCCGAGGCCGCTGAACTGCGGTCGCGCATGTTCGTGGATGCGGCGACCAACTTCGGGACCAAGCCGCGGAGCATCATCTTCCGCCACATCGTGCCGAACGTCGTGCCGACCCTCGTCACGCTCGCGACGCTCGAGTTCTGCTACGTCATGCTCGCGGAGTCGTCGCTGAGCTTCCTCGGCATCGGCGTGCAGTCACCAGACGTCAGCTGGGGCCTCATGGTGGCGCAGGGACGCCAGTACCTGCAGCAGGCCTGGTGGCTCTCGGTGCTCCCCGGCCTCGCGATCGTCATCACGGCCGTCGCCGCGAACGTGCTCGCCTCCTGGCTGCGCATCGCGACCGACCCGAACCAGAAGTGGCGCCTCATGCAGAAGGCCACCAAGGTGAAGCTCCGCCCGGCGCTCCCCACGCGCGAGCCCGCCGGCGAGGTGTGAACCTCATCCAGGATCTGCAATCCGAGCCTGCGGTTGGCGCCGCAGTCACCCACTCGGCCGGAGTCGCACGATGACTCCGGCCGAGTGGGTTGCGCTTGTCGTCATCTTCCTCGCCGCCTCCTGCCTGCAGGCCGGCATCGGCTTCGGCATGGGGATGCTCGCGGCACCGTTCATCGCGCTCATCGACCCGGCCCTCCTGCCGGCGACCGTCATCATCATGTCGATCCTCCTCACCTCGATCGTGACGGTCGCCGAGAAGGACTCGCTCGACCTGCGGGGTGCGGGCTGGGCCCTCGTCGGCCGCGTTCCCGGGAGCGTCGCGGGGGCACTGCTCGTCACGGTCATGGCACCCGCCGTGCTCTCGTGGGTAGTGGTCGCGACCGTCGTCACCGGCGTCGTGTTCTCGCTGCGCGGATGGGCCCCGAAGGTCACCAGGTGGTCGCAGATCGTGGCGGGCGCCGCATCCGGCGTCATGGGCACCACCACCTCCATCGGTGGGGCGCCCATGGCCATCATCTGGCAGGGCTCGGACTCGGCTCGCCTGCGGGGCACGCTGTCGGCGTTCCTGCTCGTCGGGTCGATCATCTCGTTCGGCCTGCTGGTCGCCTTCGGCGCGGTCGCACCGCAGACGTGGCTCGTCGTCGTGTGGATGATCCCCGTCGTGCTGCTCGGCTTCGTCGCGAGCAGATTCATCACGCCGCATCTCGACAAGACGCGCACGAAGCGGCTCGCGCTCGGCGCATCCCTCCTCGGCTGCGCGCTCCTCGTGGTGACGCAGCTCGTGCAGCTGCTCGCCTGAGCGCTCGCGCTCGCGCTCGCGCTCGCGCCCGCGCCTGCTTCTGTGTCTGCTCCCTTGCAGCGCAGACCTGGGGTTCGCGCATCCTGCCGGGCAGCCGTTGACGTCGAACCCCCAGGTCTGTGGGGGCGCCGGGCGCGCTGTGCAGATCTGGGGGTTGCGCACGTGTTGGGCTGGGTGTGGGTGCTGATGTCCCGGGTTTGTGGGGAAGCGCCGGGCGCGCTGTGCAGGCCTTGGGGTTGCGCATGTGTTGGGTCGTGCGTGGGTGCCGAAGTCCCGGGTTTGTGGGGAAGCGCCGGGCGCGCTGTGCAGACCTTGGGGTTGCGCACTTGTGGGGCCGGGCGTGGGTGCTGAAGTCCCGGGTTTCTGGGGGCGCGGGGGCGTGCTGTGCAGACCTTGGCGTTGCGCACCTGTTGAGCTGGGTGTGGGTGCTGAAGTCCCAGGTTTGTGGGGAAGCGCCGGGCGCGCTCTGCAGACCTTGGGGTTGCGCACCTGTTGGGTCGTGCGTGGGTGCTGAAGTCCCAGGTTTGTGGGGATGCGGGGGCGCGGCGTGCAGATCTGGGGGTTGCGCACCTGTTGGGCCGGGTGTGGG
>NZ_LR733206.1:0-25917 GCF_902506465.1 Pseudoclavibacter sp. 8L
CGGCTACGCCGAGATGGTGCGCCTGCGCGCGGCGGATGGGGTCAGGCCGCGCGCAGGCGCACCATCTCGGCGTAGCCGTCACGGTAGCCGGGGTAGTCGAGAGCGCCGAGGAACGCGCGCATCCGCTCGCCGCTCAGCAGGGTGCCGCCGGCTTCTTCCGGGTGGATGCGCGGGGGCGCATCCACGCCCAGCTCGCCTGCCACGAAGGACGCGACCTCGCCGAGGGAAGCCGGGCTGGCATCGGTCGCGTGCAGCAGCTGGGGTGCGTCTGCCCGCTCGAGCAGCGCCTCGATGACGCGCACGAGGTCGGTCTCGTGCACCCGATTCGTCCGACGGGAGTACTGGATGGGGTCGCCAGCGAGCACACGCCGGATGAGGCTGTCCCGCCCCGGGCCGTAGATCCCCGATGGCCGCACGACGGTGGCGCCGAACAGCTCGACCGCGCGGCGTTCGCCGTCGACGAGCGCGCGGCCCCGGTCCGAGGTCGGTGCCGGCGCGTCCGCTTCGCTGATCGAGGAACCGTCGCCCCTGCCCTCGAACACGCGCGTCGACGACACGAACACGACCCGCTCCGGGATGCTCGGCAGGCTCGCCGCGAGCGTCTCGAGGGAGCGACGGTAGCCGTCCGGCGCGACGACGCCGTCCACGGAGGGCGGCGGGAGCGTGATGACCAGCGCGTCGACACCGGGCAGGCCGACGGGCGCGGCGGCCGAGTCGGCAAGGTCGGCGCGGATGAGCTCGACGCCCGCGCCTGCCGTGCGCTCGCCGCGCCGCACGCCGAACACCTCGGTGCCGCGGGCCGCGTACCGCTCCCCCAGCCGCGCGCCGAGCTTGCCGAAGCCGGCGATCAGCAGACGTGCGGGCGCGGACGGAGGGACTGCGGGGGTGCTCATGCCCCGAGCGTAGGTCGCGTCTCCCGCGAGATGCCCCAGAGGGCACCGAGGCGTATCCTCGGGACGTGACTTCGGAGATCAAGACCCCGTACGAAGACCTGCTGCGCGACGTGCTCGAGACCGGCGCTCGCAAGTCCGACCGCACCGGCACGGGGACGCGCAGCGTGTTCGGCCGCCAGCTGCGGTTCGACCTGTCGGAGAGCTTCCCGCTCATCACGACGAAGCGCGTGCACTTCAAGTCCATCGCGTACGAGCTGCTGTGGTTCCTCCGCGGAGACTCGAACGTGCGCTGGCTGCAGGAGCGCGGCGTGAAGATCTGGGACGAGTGGGCCGACGAGAACGGCGACCTGGGCCCCGTCTATGGCGTGCAGTGGCGCTCCTGGCCGACCCCCGAGGGCGGCCACATCGACCAGATCGAGCAGGTCGTCGCGCAGATCCGCGACAACCCCGACTCCCGCCGCCACATCGTCACGGCCTGGAACCCGGCCGAGATCTCCACCATGGCGCTGCCCCCGTGCCACGCCCTGTTCCAGTTCTACGTCGCCGACGGCAAGCTCTCCTGCCAGCTGTACCAGCGCAGCGCCGACCTGTTCCTCGGCGTGCCGTTCAACATCGCCTCCTACGCCATGCTCACGCTCATGGTGGCGCAGCAGACGGGGCTCGAGCCCGGTGAGTTCGTGTGGACGGGCGGCGACGTGCACATCTACGACAACCACGAGGAGCAGGTGCGGGAGCAGCTGACGCGCGACCCGTACCCGTACCCGCAGCTGCGCATCCACCGCACCCCCGACACGATCTTCGACTACGAGTTCGAGGACTTCGAGGTCGCGAACTACGAGCACCACCCCACGATCCGCGCGGCGATCGCGGTATGAGCGTCGGGCTCGTCTGGGCGCAGGCGCGCGGCGGCGTGATCGGCGCCGAGGGCGGTATCCCCTGGCACGTGCCGGAGGACCTGGCGCACTTCAAGGCCGTCACGCTCAAGCACCCCGTGATCATGGGCCGCAAGACCTGGGACTCGCTCCCGGAGCGTTTCCGTCCCCTGCCGGGGCGTCGGAACATCGTCGTGACGCGGCAGGCCGACTGGGCCGCCGAGGGTGCTGCGCGCGCCGGGTCGCTCGAGGAGGCGCTGACCCTCGCGGGCACAGGCACGAGCGCCGACGCCACTCCCAATTCGGGCGCCCAAGCCGGCGCCGCGTGGGTCATGGGCGGCGGTGAGCTCTACCTCGAGGCCATCGCGCTCGCCGACCGACTCGAGGTGACCGAGATCGACCTCGACGTCGCTGGCGACGCGCACGCTCCTGACTGGTCGGGCGAGGAGTGGTCGGTGGATGCCCGCGAGCCGTCGGAGGGCTGGCTCACCTCCCGCACCGGCATCCGGTATCGGTTCCTCAGCTTGTCCCGCTGAGCCCGGCCTGCTGGACCGTTCCGGTTCCGGGGTGAAACCCGGGGTGACTACATGACTCTTCACGAATCGCCATCTAAACTCGCCCCACACCGGAAGCGACGATCCCCGCCACTCCCCCTCCTGATCGATGCGCCACCGGTGGGAGAGCAGACGCAGCGATGCTGGGACGAAACCGCGAACTGGCGCTTCTCTCGGCGGTGCGCTCGGAGGGCGCGGAGGACTTCCTTCTCTTCACCGGCCCACGACAGATCGGCAAGACGAGCCTGCTCGAGGCAGGCGCGGCAGAGCTCGGCGGGAAGCTCATCCGGCTCAGACGGAGCGAGAGCCAATGGCCGTACTCGGGGCTCTCGCTCATCGCGCTTAGCCTCGGCGGGCCGGCCCAGGAGAGCATCGAGGAGCAGCTCGCGCTGGTCAGGGCCGCGCGGCTTCACCCGCTCCACCTCGCTGACGAGTTCGCGAGACAGCTCCGCGCGAACGCGGCTCCCCTCACCCTCTTCGTCGACGACATCGACCTGCTCGACTCCGACAGCGCGGCAGTGCTCGAGCACCTCGTGCCGCGCCTCCCCGGCACCGGATTGCGCATCGCCGCGTCGGCGACGCACATCGCTCGCAGCTCGGTCTTCGCCGGGTTCCGCCAGCATCCGCTGCGCCCCCTCTCCCGGGCGGAGTCCGTGGACGTCGCCGCGACCGCATCCCCCGACGGCACGACCCGGGAGGCGCTCATGCTCCTCGCCGTGGCCGCCGTCGGCCGCCCGGGGCTGATCGTCTCGGCCAGACTCAACCAGCGTGAGCGCGACGGCGTCGACCCGATCCGCATCCCGCTCCGGGTGCCCAACGCCGTCGTCCCGGAAGCCGCGTCGCTTGCCTCCCACGATTGCGGCGACCTCCTCGGGCTCATCGCCCTGGCCCCGTTCTCTTCTCGAACCGCCCTCAGCAGCTCTTCCTGGGCGCAGCAGGACGCGCTCGAGGACCTCATCGAGCACGGCATCGTCGACGTCTCGGACGACCGCGTGCACATCGCCGACCCGGTGGAGCGCGCCGCCCTGCACGCCGCCATGGATGCCCGCCAGCGGCGAGAGCTCCACGCGCTCGGCAGGGAGCTTCACAACGAGCGATCGCCCGGCATCGCCCTCTGGCACGGGAGCTTCCTCGACGGCGGCGAGAACCTCGAGGTGGATCTGCTCGGCTTCGCCGAGGCATCGGCCAGGGACGGAGAGGTCGCCACTGCGGTGGAGTTCGCGGAGCGGGCGCTCTCGCTTCGCAGCATGCTGCCCGGTCGCGGCGACCTGCTCTCCCTCCTCGCTGAGGCACTCTTCTTCCAGGGCGAGTTCAGCCTGGCCCGCCGCTACCTGGGGTTCGGGCGCTCCCTGCAGCACTCGCCTGCGGGAGAGCTCCGCGCGGCGAGGGTCAGCATGCTCTGCACGTTCGCGATCGAGCACATCGTCGCCGACTCGGCCGGCGCCGCTCTGGTGCAGACCCACCGAGCGAACGCACCCGAGGCGTGCTCCATCCTCCTCATCACCCTCGCCCGACTGAACCTGGAGCGGTGGGACGTCCAACCGCTGGAACTCACCCTCCGACGCGCGGTCGAGCTGCAGCTCGTCGATTCCCTGGCTTACCGGCTCCTCGCCACGATCGCAGCGGCCAGCGACGGCGAAGCTCCGGTGCTCGCCGATGGCGAGTCCGAGCAGCAACTGTCCGGCGCAATCCACGCCCGCTCGCCCCTCCCCGCAGAGGATGCCTTCCTGCTGTGTCGCATCCTGATCCTCGACGAGCGGTACGTGGAGGCCCGGGGCGTCCTCGACGATCTCACCGCGGCTGGGCCGCTGGCGCTCCTGCTCCGCGAATCCGCGGTCGCGCTGCTCACGATGCTGGAGCTGCGGCTCGGCACCCTCGACAGACTGCGACAGGCCCTCACCCTGTGGGCGACACTCGAGCTGCCGGAGCCGGTCCCGGACGCACCACGCAGGTACCTGATCGCGGCGGCCACCGCGATGCTCGACCAGAACCCGTCAGAGCGGGTGAACGAGCTCATCGAACGCGCACGCCTGCAGTGCGATCAGGACGACAACAGCACGCTGCGCCCGCACGTCGCCGTGCTCGCCGGCAGCCGGGCCCTCATCGAGGGCAGGTACGACGATGCCATCGGGGAGCTGCGGCTCGCGAAGCGCTCGCAGGCATCGTTCCGGCGGAACCCGTCGATCCTCCGAGCGGATGCGGAACTCATCGAGGCCCTGTGGCTCGCGGGGCGGCACGACGAGGCAGGCGAGGAGCTGCGCCGGCTGGAGGCAGCCTCCAGACAGCATCCCTCCAAGTGGGCGACCGCCGCCGCAGCTCGCTCCGCCGCGGTCTGCGCCCCAACGGATGCACTCGCAGCGCTCGCCTTCGATGCCGCCAGGGCCCTGGTCCCGGATGGAATCACGCACACACACGAGCACGCGCGAATCCTCGCGGCGCGCCGCCGACGATTAGAGGAACCGCCGCCGGCCGCTCCGCCGGGCGCAGCACGGGCCGCCCAGCCCGCGCCACAGCGCAAGGGGGCCTCGGCGCTCATCTCACAGCTGGACACCCGCGAACTCGAACTCGCTCAGCTCGTCTGGAGCGGCCACCGCAACCGTGAGATCGCCGGCATCCTGTTCGTGTCGCAGCGCACCGTCGAGCTCCGCCTCACCCGCATCTACCGCAAGCTCGGCGTCGACTCCAGGGCGCGTCTCGTGGCGCTCATGTCGCTGCTCGTCTGACGACCTCACCCACTGCCTGGTCCCGGTCCGGGGTCGGGGTCGGGTCCACGCTGCGAGCCTCGATCGCCGGGCTGCTCCGCCTGGTCGGGCTGATCCAGCGGCCGTCGCCGGCCGCCCCGAACGCTCGAACGAAGGTGAGCATGCAGACCGCCGCATCCACGATGCGCAGGAGCGGGAAACAGAGCGCCGCCGCGTTCGGGAGCCGCCGCGACAGCACCGCGGCGATGAGGGTCACACACAGGTCGGGGATGAGGAGGCCGAGCAGCACGATCCCCGGCGGGACCGCCCCCGCGATGGCGACAGCCCACTCGAACCCTGCACCGCCGAGGCGCGCGACGTCGGCGAGCAGCCAGGCGAGGGTCGACAGCAGCAGCATCGGCAGCGCGAGCACCAGGATGATGCTCGTCACGAGCACTTCCACGATGCTCACCCCGACGGAGAACCAGAACACCCCGACGTGCGCGCCGTGCCGGCGGACCGTCTGCCAGAAGCCGAGACTCCAGCGACGCATCTGCAGCACGTAGTCCCGCAGCGTGTCCGGATCCTGCGTCTCCGCGACCGCACAGCTCGGATGGAACGCGATGCGCCCGAGCCGCTTCGCGTGCACCTCGAAGGTCATGTTGTAGTCCTCGATCGCCAGCCCCGCCGCATCGATGTCGACGGAGTCGAGGATGCTCGTGCGGTACATGCTCGCGAACCCGGGAACGATGGCAACCGCATTCGCTCGCCTCGACGCCTGGCCGAACTTCTGCATGCACTGCACGAACACGTAGGTGCGTTCCCGGTAGGCGGTGAGCAGGCGCCCCAGCCAGGTCTCCGGGCGCGGATGCAGTGCACTCGTCGCTCTCCCCGCCACCGCGACCGTGCCGGCGTCGTCGAAGAGCGGCAGCCCCGTCAGCAGGTAGTCGGGTCTGAGCCTGCTGTCGGCGTCGAGGAGCAGCACCACCTGGAACCGGTCCCGGAGGGAGAACCTCGAGATGCCCTCGACCAGCGCCCCGGCCTTTCCCCGGTTCGGGGAGATGTCGATCACCTGCACCCCCGCGGCTTCCGCGAGCGCGACCGTGCCGTCCGTCGAGCCGTCCGAGGCGACGAAGATGTTCGCGGCCGGGACCTGCGCTGCGGCCGAACGGATGGTGTCGCCGATGACCTGCTCCTCGTTGTGGGCGGCGATCAGCACGGCCACGTCGCTCGGCTCGAGCCGCCGGGGAGCGCGGCGCTCACCGCCGTCCGCGCCTCCCCCCACGCTCGAGTGGTGCGCACCGTCGCGCTGCCACACTCGAGCCGCGACGATCCGCAGCAGCCCAGCGCCCGACCACAGCACTGTGGAGAGGCTGAAGCTGGCGGCGATCAGGGCCACGAGCACCACCAGCTTCGGGAGTTCGTCGAGCATCCGCGTCATCACCTCGCTGTGATCGGCCTCGGGGCAGGCGGCTGTTCCGCTGCTCCCCGCGTCCGAATCGCTTCGTCGCCCTCCCGACCGTAGATGCTCATCGCCTTCGCGAGACCGCAATGCCACTTCGGCTTCCCGCAAGAAATCGAGGGCCCTCTCGGAAAGCCGCCAACCTCTCGGTCGGCTGTTGATCGCCGGTGCGGGCGGGGCCATGCTGTTGACGCGGAGCGAGTCAACGCCGACCGCCGCACCCATCTGCAGCGCCCTTTCCCCAGGGGGCGGTGCTCTGTCGATTCTGGAGACTCCCCATGACCACCTTCGAGAGCGGCCCCGCGGTCGCGATCTCACTCAGCCCGGTGCCCCTCACTCAGGATGTGCGGCCTCCGGCCACGCAGACGAGCTTCGACTACGACGTGGCCATCGTTGGCCTCGGCTACGTCGGCCTCCCCACCGCTCTCGCCTACCACGCAGCCGGCAGCCGAGTGCTGGCGCTCGACCTCTCGCAGCGCAGGCTCTCCACGATCCGGGCGCAGGACGCCGATCTCCTCGACGGCGATCGCCGGCGACTCGCCACCGCACTCCAGGACGAGGGCTTCGCGCTCACCGACGACCAGGAGCTGCTGAGCAGGGCCGCCGCCATCGTGGTGTGCGTGCCCACCCCAGTCGATGTGCACCTCGTCCCCGACCTGAGCCTCCTCGCCGCCGCAGCCGCGACCGCCGTTGCCGCAGCCGTCGTGGGGCAGCTGCTCATGCTCACCTCGACCACCTACATCGGCTGCACCGAGGACTTCCTCGTCACGCCGCTCCGCAAGCGCGGCCTGGCAGTCGGCAGCGACGTCCACGTCGTGTTCAGCGCCGAGCGCATCAACCCGGGCGTCGACCAGTTCTCCCAGGAGGTCGTGCCCCGCGTCGTCGGCGGCGCCACCCCCGCCTGCGAAGAAGCGGGCGCCACCCTCCTGGGCCGCTACGCCGACGCCGTGCACCGCGTCTCGAGCCTCGAGGTCGCCGAGATGACGAAGATCCTGGAGAACACCTTCAGGGCCGTCAACATCGCCCTCGCCAACGAGTTCGCCGACATCTGCTCCAGCCTCGGAGTGCCCGTCACCGAGGTCATCGACGCGGCTGCCACGAAGCCGTACGGCTTCATGCCCTTCTACCCGGGCCCCGGCGTCGGCGGCCACTGCATCCCCTGCGACCCCCACTACCTGCTCTGGCAGCTCAAGGAGGAACGCGTCGACGCACCCATGATCGCCCAGGCGATGACGCGGATCGCGGCACGACCGAGGCAGGTCGTCGACCGCATCCGAGACCTGCTCCTGCAGCTGGGCCTCGGCCTGGAGGGCACCAGAGTGCACGTCATCGGGATCGCCTACAAGCCCGACGTCGCCGACCTGCGCGAGTCGCCGGCACTCGAGATCCTCTCGCACCTGGACGCGCTCGGCGTCGACCTCGCCTACACCGACTCGCACATCCCGAGCGCCCTCCTCCACTCGGGGAGGCTCCTCGAGTCGATCGACGACCCCAGCTCGTTCGACGCCGACCTCATCCTCATCCACACGAGGCACACGGGAGAGGACCTGTCCTGGATACGCGCAGACCAGGTCATCCTCGACAGCACCTACCGGGGCACCGACCTGCCCGGCCGCCACCTCCTCTGACCCGCGACGAGAACAGCGAAAGGCAACGACCATGAGAACACTCGTGACGGGAGGCGCCGGCTTCGTCGGCAGCCACCTCGTGGAACATCTGCTCGCGCAGGGCGACGACGTCGTCATCCTCGACGACATGTCGACGGGGTCCGTCGGCAACCTCATCGAAGCGCGCTCCAACCCGCGGCTCACCATCACCTACGGCTCGATCCTCGACTCGAGGAGCGTGCGCGAGGCGATCGACGGCTGCGACCGGGTCTTCCATCTCGCAGCCCTCGTCGGGGTGAAGCTCATCGTCGAGAACCCCCTTCGAGGGCTGCGTGTCAACCTCCACGGCACCGAGAACGTGCTCAACGCGGCCGTGGGAAGCGGCGCCTCAGTGCTCCTCGTGTCCACGAGCGAGATCTACGGCAAGAACACGGCAGACAGCCTCGACGAGAACAGCGACCGGATCCTCGGCTCCCCGCTCGCCAGCCGCTGGAACTACGCGGCCGCGAAGGGACTCGACGAGTCCTTCGCGAAGGCCTACTCCGACGAGTACAACCTCGACGTGTCCATCGTCCGCCTGTTCAACACCGTCGGCGAGCGGCAGACCGGCAGATACGGCATGGTCGTCCCCAACCTCATCACGCAGGCGCTTCGAGGAGAGCCCGTCACCGTCTTCGGCGACGGCGCGCAGACCCGCTGCTTCAGCTACGTCGGGGACATCGTGCCAGCTATGGTGCGGATCGCGGAACTCGCGGAACCCGGATGCGAGGCGTACAACCTCGGCGGGGCGCAGGAGGTTTCCGTGCTCGGGCTCGCGCGGCAGATCATCACGCAGCTCGGCAGCGACAGCACCATCGAGTTCGTGCCATACGACCTGGCATACGCGACCGGCTTCGAGGACATGCGCAGGCGCGTCCCGAACAACACCAAGGCCACGAACCGGGTCGGCTACGTGCCGAGCACGACGCTCGCCGAGATCGTCGACCGCGTCGCCGGCTACGTCCGCTCCCAGGGAGCTCGCTCCGCCGACGTCATGCGTCTCGCGAACCGGGAACCGGCGACCCCCGTCGGTCGATCGTGAGCGCCATCGTCGCCCGCATCGGGGCGGGCCAGGCAGCATCGCGCCTCATCAGCGCCCTGCGCCGGCAGTCGGGGCCAGGGCACTCCCTCGCCGGGTTGACGCTCAGCGACTACCGCGGGGCGAGCACGACGCTCGTCAGGACGGCGATCGGCGCCCACACCAACCGCCCGCTCGAGCGAATCGACGTGCCCCCCGCACTCCAGGAGTGCGGGTCCGGCATCGGCGTCATCGTCACCGACGCGTCAGAGGCCGCGACCGACTCCCGCCAGCCCGCCACGGACTGCACGGGCGGCATCACGGTCGTGCACACGGGCGGCATCCGCAACGCGAAAGCCCTCAGCGAGGAGCTGCTCGCCGCCGGACACCACCCACGCTCGGGCCACGACTCCTGGTCGTGCGCCGAGATCATCGCGCATCTCGTCGAGGAGGGCATTCGACGTCGGCTCTCCGCGCACTCAGCACTCGACCTCGCCGTGGCCCGCCTCGACGGGAACTGCGGCATCATCGTCCTCGAAGCCGGCCGCGGGCACCTTGCCGCTGCCGCCCACGGCTCCCCGCTCGTCCACGCCAGGACAGCCAACGAGGCGTTCATCGCGAGCGACGTTGACGCGCTCCCCGCGCACATCCACGAGTTCCGCATCCTCGGCGACGGCTACAGCATCGAGGCCCGACATCTCGCGGACCGGTGGCGGCGCCGCGGCCGCGAGCTCTCCTCACCCCAGCTGCACAGCAGGATCTCGGAGATGCCGTCTCCCCCGATGCCCCTGAGAGGATCCCGGAGCAGTGCGCGCGTCCCTACTCCCGCCGCGTGAGGCGGGCAGCAGACGGGCCAAGCTCGGGGCTGCGATGTCGGCCGCGGCGGCGATGTGCGCAGCACTCCTCCTGAGCTGGGCTGGACCGCCGCCGGCCGCAGCCGCGCCCGTTCCGTGGACCGTCGTCAGCCTCACCTTCGACGACGGTCGCGACAACCAGATGAACGCCGCCCCCGTGCTCGCCGCGAACGGCGTGCCCGCGACGTTCTTCGTCTCATCCGGACTCATCGACGCGCCCGGCTACTTCACGCGCGCCGAGCTCGACGAGCTGGCCCGTGCCGGCCACGAGATCGGCGGGCACACCGTCAACCATCCCAACCTCGCCTCCCTCCCCCTCGACGAGGCGAAACGCCAGCTGTGCTGGGACAGGAACACACTCCTCACCTGGGGGTATGACGTGCGCAGCCTCGCGTATCCGTTCGCCTCCACCACCCCAGAGGTCGAAGCGGCCGCCGAGGAATGCGGCTACTCCAGCGCCCGTTCGCTCGGAGAGCTCCGCACCAGATTCGGGTGCGAGCAGTGCGCCGAGGCCGAGAGCATTCCGCCCAAGAACGCCTTCTACACCGAGGCGCCCGCGCAGGTCGACAGCAACTGGACCCTCGAAGACCTGCAGGACAGCGTCACGAGTGCAGAATCCGGCGGCGGATGGGTGCAGCTCACCTTCCACGATCTCTGCGAGACCGGCTGCAGCGAGCTCAACGTCACCCCGAAGCTCCTCGACGACTTCCTCAGATGGCTGACGCCCCGCGCCGAGACGAACGGCACGGTCGTGCAGACCGTCGGCGACACCATCGGCGGCGACGTCCGACCACGGGGCGACGCCCCGAAAGCAGCCCCAGCACCGCCCGGCGTCAACGCCATCAAGAACGCGGGCTTCGAAGGCGTCGACGCCGACGGGGTGCCTGCCTGTTGGATGGAGGGCAACTGGGGAGAGAACGCAACCGACTTCGGCACCAGCCGCGCCGCCAACTCCGGCGAGTACGCCGGTATCGTCGCCACCGTGAGACACGCCTCGGGCGACGCGAAGCTGCTCCCCCAACTCGACCTCGGGACCTGTGCGCCCACCGTCCTGCCTGGCACCTCCTACTCGCTCCGCGCCTGGTACTCCTCGACCGCCAAGACCCAGTTCGTCACCTACCTGCGCACTGCAGAGGGCAGCTGGGAGTACTGGACCGCGAGCCCCTACCTGCACGCCGCATCCGGTTTCGAGCGCGCCATCTGGATGACGCCGCCCATCCCGCCCGGCTACACGGGCATGAGCTTCGGCCTGAGCCTCTTCGAAGACGGCGTGCTGCGCGTCGACGACGTGGGGATGTACGCCGCCGGAGGCACCCCGGGGTCGCAGCGGATGCCGCCGGGCGCCGCGCCTGGCGGTATCCGGACCGGCGCAGCGGTCGCCGTATGAAGCGCGCCCGCAGAAGCGCCATCACGACCACCATGCTCCTGCTCTCGCTCGTCGGCTGCGCGGCCGCCCCCGCCCCCGTGCCCGCCTCGCGGGAGCTCCCGAGCGGCCAGTACCCGTGGCACACGGACATCATCGCGACGACCTTCTGGGTTGGCGAGCTCTTCGACCCGAACGCGTCCGACGGGAGCCAGATGATCTCCACCTACGACTCCCGGTGGTACGAGTCGTATGGCGGCTGCGATGGCCTCCTCATCAACGGGCCGAACGAGACGAGCACCTGCCAGACCGAGCGACGCAGCGCCGACGACGACTACTTCCCAACGCAAATCACGCCCCTGCAGAATCCGTTCTACCTCGACCTGCCCTTCGACGACGTGCACAACGACGCCGCCTTCGCGATGCGCGGCGACGTCGTCCCCTGGGCGTCCGACCCCGAGTACGCGGGCATCGTCGACGACCGCACGGAGAGCCTCATGAAGAACCGCTGGGTGGTGCTCCACCGCGACGGCAGGTACTGCTACGCCCAGATCCAGGACGCGGGCCCCGCCCTCTACGACGACGCCGGCTACGTGTTCGGCGACGCCGACGAGCGCCCCGCGAACACCCGCTTCAACGGGGCGGGCCTCGACGTCTCCCCCGCCGTCAACGGGTGCCTCGCATTCGACTCTCTGAACGGCACGAACGACCGCGTCGACTGGGCTTTCGTCGACGCCGAAGAGGTGCCGGACGGGCCGTGGACCGTCACGGTCACCACGAGCGGCGTGCAATGAAGGGCATCCGGTGAGGTGAGCGGCGTCCGCCGCACGCGCCTCACCGGATGCGCCGCCCCAGCTACGCCTGCACGGGCCTCACTCGGAGCCCGCCGAAGCCCCCGTCGACCGACAGGACGCTGCCTGTCGTCGACGCGGAGAGCGGAGACGCGAGGTACGCGACCGCTCCGGCCACCTCGGCCGGCGTGACGAGTCTGCCCGTCGGCTGGCGGGCGTTCATGGCGGCACGTTCCGCTTCCGGATCGGCGACGTTCGCAACCATCCGCTGCACCCAGGGCGTGTCGGTCGTGCCCGGGGAGACGGCGTTGACGCGGATGCCGTCGTGCACGTGGTCGGCTGCCATCGCGAGCGTCAGCGCGTGGACGGCGCCCTTCGTCGCCGAGTACAGCGCGCGCTGCTGGATTCCCGTCGTCGCGGCGATGGAGGTGAGGTTCACGACGGCTGCCGCGTCCGACTCGCGCAGCGCCGGCATCGCTGCCGCGCACACGCGGGCGACGCCGCGAACGTTGACGTCGAGCACCCGCGCCCAGTCGTCGTCGCTCGAGTCCTCCACCGTGCCGAAGGCGCCGATGCCCGCGCAGTTCACGACGACATCGAGTCGCCCGAAGCGGTCGAGCACGGCCGCGACCCCGGCATCCACCGAGGCCCGGTCGGACACGTCGACGCTCACGCCGAGTGCCGGCCCCGCGACCGAGGCCCCGTCGAGGTCGAACACGGCGAGCTGCGCGCCGCGAGCCAGCAGCTCCTCCGCGACGGCGGCACCGATTCCGGACGCGCCGCCCGTGACGATCGCGACCCTCCCGCCGAACTCCCCGGCCCGTTCCGCACTGTCGTCGCCGCTGCTCACGCCGCTGCCCGAGCCGGAGCCCGAGCCCAAGCCCGAGCCGCTGCCGCCACCACCACTCACGCCGCCACCCCCTGAGGTGCCCAGGTGCCCTGACGGTCCCGAGACTCGGGCTGGAAAAGTCCCTCTGTTGCGGGAACTTTCCCCGAACGAAGTGAGTTCGCCATCCCGAAACCAGCGGAGGCGGGGGTCGGGACGGAGGCCGGGGCGGAGGCGCAAGGTGCAGCGGATGCGCCAGGGACCGAGAAGGACAAGTCGGGGACCGAGAAGGACAAGTCGGGGACCGACACGAAAGCGCCCCCGGTAACCGACTCACCCCCGACGATCGCGCCCACCCCACCAGACTCGGGCTGGAAAAGTCCCTCTGTTGCGGGAACCTTCCCCGAACGAAGTGAGTTTGCCATCCCGAAACCAGCGGAGGCGGGGGTCGGGACGGCGACGACAGGGCCGGTCACGAGGCGTCCTCGAAGCGCTGGCGGGCGGTGCCGAGGCCATCGATGGACAGCTCGACGACGTCGCCGTCGCGCAGGTAGGGGTTGCCGTCGATGCCGAGGGCGACGCCGGCGGGCGTGCCCGTGTTGATGAGGTCGCCTGGCTGCAGCACCATGAACTGGCTGAGGTACCAGACGACGTGGTTGACGTCGAAGACCTGGTCGGCGGTCGTGCCGTTCTGCCGCAGGACGCCGTTGACGCTGAGGCGGAGGCCGAGGGCCTGCACGTCGGCGATCTCGTCCGGCGTCGCGACCCACGGGCCGAGGGGGTTGAAGGTCTCGCAGCTCTTGCCCTTGTCCCACTGGCCGCCGCGCTCGAGCTGGAATTCGCGCTCGCTGACGTCGTGGGAGAGCACGTAGCCGCCGATGACGGCGGCGGCCTCTTCCGGCGAGGCGAGATAGCGGGCCTCGCGGGCGATGACGATGCCGAGCTCCACTTCCCAGTCGGTCTTGACGGAGGTGCGGGGGATGCGCACGATGTCGAAGGGGCCGACGATCGTCGAAGGATCCTTCATGAAGATGACGGGTTCCTCTGGGATGGCGGCGCCGGTCTCTGCCGCGTGGTCGCGGTAGTTGAGGCCGATGCAGACGATCTTCCCGGGGCGCGCGATGGGGGCCGCGAGGTCGAGGCCCTCGAGCTCGCGGCCGACGGTGCCGAGGGCGGCTGCTTCGAGTTCGCCGAGCTCGTCGTCGGAGCGGGCGAGGAGCGCGCCGTCGACCCGGTCGATGCCGTCGAGGTCGTAGACGTGGTCGCCGTCGACGATGCCTGGCACGACTCGGTTGCCGTCACGGCGCTGAACGAATCTCACTTGGGGTCCTCCTGGTGGTCGGTGGTGAAGCTTCTCGGGTCGATGAGTCTGTGCTCGGCGAGGTCTCGCCAGAGTTCGTCGGGCACGGCGACGGATGCGCGCCTGAGGTTGTCGTGCACCTGGGCCGCGTTCCGCATGCCGAGGGCGATGCCGGCGACGGCGGGGTGCTGCAGGGGGAACGCGAGTGCCGCATCCGGGAGCGTGACGCCGTGCCGCTCGCAGAGCTCGGCGATGCGGTGCACCCGCTCGAGCACCTCCGGCGGGGCTGGCAGGTAGTTGTAGACCGCGTCGGTCCCCGGGCGTGGGGTCGAGAGGAGTCCCGAGTTGTAGACGCCGACCGCGATGACGGAGGCGCCGGAGCGCCTGGCGGGTTCGAGGACAGCGTCGAGGCCCGGCTGCTCGAGGAGCGTGTAGCGACCGGCGAGCATGGCGACGTCGATGAGGCGCTCGTCGAAGAGCTCGCCGAGCTGGTGGGTCTCGTTGGTGCCGACGCCGATGGCGCCGACGACACCTTCGTCGCGCAGCTCGCGGAGCGTCACGAGGGCTTCGCGGGCGGCGCCCTCGCTGAACGCGTCGGGATCGTGTACGAACAGGATGTCGACGCGGTCGGTGCCGAGCCGTTCGAGGCTGCCCTCGAGGCTCTGGAGCACGCCGTCTCGGCTGAAGTCCCAGGCCCGTGTGAGGTCGTCGGGCACGACGAATCCGTCGTCGACGCCCGTCGGGTTCGGGTTGGGCACCAGCAGGCGGCCGACCTTCGTCGAGATGACGAGCTCGTCGCGCGGGTAGGCCGCGAGGGCCGCGCCGAGCCGCCGCTCTGAGAGCCCGAGCCCGTAGTGCGGCGCCGTGTCGAAGAAGCGGATGCCCTCCTCCCATGCCGCGGCGACTGCTCCTGCCGCTTCCTCGTCTCCCGTCTCGCGGTAGAGGTTGCCGAGGG
Source organism: Pseudoclavibacter sp. 8L (assembly GCF_902506465.1). NCBI lineage: Bacteria > Bacillati > Actinomycetota > Actinomycetes > Micrococcales > Microbacteriaceae > Pseudoclavibacter > Pseudoclavibacter sp. 8L. Next base: position 15,216 of record NZ_LR733206.1, read on the forward strand.
AGGCGGCGCCGAAGCCGATGCGGCTCACTCGCACGTCCGTCTGGCCGAGGCGTCGCCGTTCGATGACTCCGCTGTGTGCTCGCGCGTCGGTGGGGGCGGTTGCTGATTCCAGAGGCCCGGCCCCGGTCCCAGCAGGGCCGTCGGCCGCGCTCACGACTCCACCCCGCTCATCCCGTAGACACGCTCGGCGGTGCCGGCGTCGATCTGCCGCTGCTCGTCGGCGCTGAGGGCGGCCGTGGCGGATCGATACGCGTCGATCCAGGCTCGGTAGCCGCCACGCGTGAGCCGCACGAGCGGCCAGTCGGAGCCGAACATGAGCCGGGACGGGCCGAACAGCTCGAGCGCGGGGTCGATCGCGCGCTCGATCGCCTCCTGCGACCAGTCGCCCCAGTCGTCCTCGATCGTGAGGCCGGACACCTTGGCGGCAACGTTCGGCAGCGCGGCGAGCTGCCGCAGGCCTGCGTTCCAGGCGTCGAGCTCCCCCGTCGACAGGGGCGGCTTGCCGAGGTGGTCGAGCACGAAGCTCGTGCCAGGCACTCGGGCGGCCAGCTGCGCCGCCTGCTCGAGCTGCCATGGCCGGATCACGAGGTCGAAGGCGAGCGACCGCGCACCCAACTCGGCGAGGCCGTCGGCGACGTCGTCGCGCGACAGCCAGCGCTCATCCTCGTCGATGTGCACCGGATGCCGGATGCCGACCAGCTTCGACGAGCCTGCGTGCCAGCTGAGCGCATCCAGTTGCGTGCGCACGCCCGCCGCTCCGCCCCGAAGATCGACCCAGCCCACGACTCCGGCGAGCTCCGAGGTGCGCTGAGCCTCGTCGAAGAGGTAGTCGTTCTCGATGAGGGTTCGGTCGGACTGCACGACCACGGCGCGCGAGATGCCCGCCTCGCGCAGCTGCTCAGACAGATGCTCGCCCGAGAAGTCCCGATCGATGGCCGACATCGAGCGAGGGTCGATCCAGGTCTGCGGCACGAGCGAGCGGTCCCAGAGGTGCACGTGCGTGTCGACGGGGATGCGCGCCGCGAGCTCGCGGCCGATGGTGCCGCTGGGACCCGCATCCACTGCGGAGAGCGTCTCGCCGCTCATCCCTTCGTGCCGCCCGCGGTCATCCCGGACACGAGGAAGCGCTGCGAGAACAGGAAGATGATGACGATCGGCGCAACCGAGAGCAGCGTCGCAAGGGCCAGCGTCGGCAGCTCGATGACGATGCTCGTGGCCGTCGTGGGGTTGAACTGGGGCACGTTCGAGAGCAGGTTGGCGAGGCCGACCTGCACTGGCACGTTCTTGCCGCCGACCATGAGGAACGGCAGGAAGTAATTGTTCCAGTTGCCCGTGAAGCTGAAGAACCCGACCAGGGCGATGACGGGCGCCGCGAGGGGCATCGCGACCTGCGCGAAGACCCGCAGCTCGCTCGCGCCGTCGATGCGCGCCGCATCCAGAAGGTCGCGCGAGACGGCCGTCGAGAAGTAGATGTAGGTCAGGTACACGCCGAAGGGGAAGAACGAGAAGGGCAGGATCACGGCGAGCGGCGACCCGATGAGCTTCACCGCGCTCAGCTCGAGGAAGATCGGCAGCACCAGGGCCGTGTTGGGGATGAGCATGACGATGAGCGTCACGAGCAGCAGCGCCTTGCGGCCAGGGAAGTTGCCGAGCGCGAGCGCGTAGCCGGCGGGCACGCTCACGATGAGCGTGATCACGAGCGCGCCGAACGAGTACAGAGCCGAGTTGCCGATCCACGTGAGGAAGATGCCGTTCTGGAAGCTGAACAGCTGCTCCCAGTTCGCGGCAAGCTGCTCGAACGAGCCGAACGACATGGGATTCTCGAGTAGCAGCGAACGCGCATCCTTGGTGCCGGCGAGCAGCAGCCACACGATGGGCAGCAGGAAGAACACGACGAACGAGGCGATGACGGCTCCGAGCACGATGCGCATGATCCACTCGCCCGGCGTCAGCTTGCGGGCGAGCGCCTTGGTGACGGGATGCGCCGTGTCCTGGTGCTCGACGTTCCTGGAGTGCACGGTGTCAGTCACGTTCGAACAGCTTTCCCTTGAGGATGAAGACCGTCGAGAGCGCGAGGGCGACGACGAGCAGCGTGATGGAGATGGCGGCCGAGCCGGAGAAGTCGCCCTGCTTGAACGCGTAGAGGTACGCGAGCTGGTTGAGCGAGTAGTCCTCTGGCACGACGCCGCGGCTGGCTTGCGAGAGCACTCGCGGCTCGACGAAGAGCTGCGTTCCCGCGGCGAGCGACATGATGCCCATGTAGGAGATCCACTTGGTCATCATGGGCAGCTGGATGTAGAGGGCGACCTGCAGCGGGTTGGCTCCGTCGACCCTGGCGGCCTCGATGACCTCGTTGCTGATGTTGTTGAGGGCGCCGTACATGATGACGATCCAGCTGCCCGCGCCGGTCCAGAACGCGATGACCGTGAAGACGATGGGCAGGTTGTCGATGGAGACGGTGCGGATGAGCGAGTCGTAGCCCATCGCGCGTAGCAGTCCGGCGACGGGGCTGACGGTCGGGTCGAGCAGGAACAGCCAGAGCATGACGCTCGACGCCCCTGCGATGGCTCCCGGGATGTAGTAGAGGAAGCGGATGCTCACGCTCAGCCACTTGGCGCGAATCGAGTGCACGATGATCGCCAGGAACGTCACGAGGACGATGAGGCTGATCAGCCAGAACACGATGTAGAGCGTGACGTGGCCGACGGCTGGCAGGAATCGGTAGTCGCCGAAGACCCGCACGAAGTTGTCGATTCCGACGAAGACGCCGTCCCTCGTGATGGACAGGAAGACCGCGTAGAGGGTCGGGATGATCCCGAAGGCGAGCAGGAGCAGGACGTAGCCGCTGATGAAGACGTACCCGAAGCGGGTCTCATTCGCGAGCGGATTGGCGGCGCGCTTGCGCTTCGCCGTGCGTGGTTTCTTCGGCCCCGCCGGGTCGGCGTCGCTCAGGAGAGCGGCGCCGACCGCGGGTGCAGCCTGGGTGGAGGTCATTCGGCGGCCGTGTACCCGTTCACCTGTGCTTCGTTGAGCACTTCGGTCTGCCAGTTCGGGAGGACCGACTCGATGGTCTTGCCGTCTGCGATCGCCGGCATGACGGTGGTCGCCCAGGCGGTCTCCGGACTGAAGCGCGCGGAGGCCCAGCCGCTCCAGATGCTGCCGCCGGCGTCGATCATCTGCTGCTCGAAGCCGTCGATGAAGTAGTTGGTCTCGGCGAGCTTGCCGAGCCATCCTTCGGCGGCGGAGGAGTAGGCGGGGTAGCCGCTCGAGAGCTCGACCTGGAACTCGGGGGCGCTCACCGCGAACTCGAGGAACGTCTTGACCGATTCGAGGTTCTGCGTGTGGCTCGAGGCATACCAGATGCCGCCGCCGACGTTGCCGGTGGCGATCTCCTCACCCTCCCAGGCGAGGGGCGCGGCGACGCCGAGCTGACCTTCCGGGACCTGGAGGGTGCTCTGGAAGACGGCGCCCGTGTACCAGACCGGCCCGGGCATGACGACGACCTTGTCGGCGTACTTGGACGTGAACTCGGCGCTGAAGACGCTGTCCTGCACGATCGTGCCGTTGGCGATCATCTTGTCGAGGATCTTGGTGATCTCGACGGAGTTCGAGGCCTCCATGTCGGCGACGAAGGTGTCGCCTTCGGTCTGGAAGACGGGTGACTGCGTGCCCTGGTAGTAGACGTAGGGCATGAAGGCATCGCCGACGCTGCCGAGGATGTAGCCGGGGTGCTCTGCCGCGAGCTTGTCACCGAGCTCCCCGTACTCCTCCCACGTGGTGGGCACCTCGTACCCGAACTGGTCGAGGAGCGGCTGGTTGTAGTAGGTGACGACCTGCGCGAGATCGTTGCGGAGCCCGTAGACGGTGTCATCGATCGTCGAGGGGTCGAGGGCGCCTGCAGAGAAGCCGTCGAGGAACTCCTGGTCGAAGAAGCCCTGGTTGAGGGGAGCCGCGAAGCCCTGCCCGCCGCCAGGCGCGGGCTGCGAGGCCCACGAGGCGTCGTTCTGCTGGGTGGAGAACACCACGTCGGGCCAGCCCTCGCCGGCCTGGTCCATGAGGGCGATGCGGGTCTGGAAGGTGCCGCTGCCGCCCGCGTTGCCGTCGTAGACCTCGTACTCGATCGGGACGTCGGGGTTGGCTTCCTTGAAGGCGGCGATGGCTGGCTCGCGGGCTGCGTCGACCCAGACCATGATGGGGCTGTCGGCGAGCTGCTCTGCAGTCGCGAAGCCGTACTCGCTGTTGACTTCGCCGCTGGCCCCTCCGGAGCATCCGGCGAGCAGGAGAGCTGAGGCAGCAGCTGCCGCGATGGTGGCGATGCGCCTGCTGCGGCGCTTCTGGGACGAATCTTGCAACATTGTGCGTCCTTTTCTGGTCGACGTCGTTGACGACTGCTGCCCGCAGGTCGGGGCTGATGCGATTACATCATACGTCTGACGTTAGAGCAAGGGATCCTGGTAGCGCTGCCAACAATTGGTACTATGTATCACCTATTGAAGATTCGACCGGGAGAGCAACGATGCTGTCAGCACATTACGTCGGCCAGAAGACCATCGAGATCCGCACGAGCACGCCCATTCCACCCGGCGAAGGAGAAGTGCAGATCGCCGTGGCCTACGTCGGGATCTGCGGTACAGACCTCCACATTCTGCACGGCGCGATGGACCAGCGCATCACCCACAGCGGCATCATCGGCCACGAGATGAGCGGCACGATCGCCGCCGTCGGCCCCGGCGTCGACAGCTGGGCCGACGGGGACGCCGTGACCGTCATGCCGCTCGCCTGGGACGGCACGTGCCCCGCCTGCCTCGCAGGCCACCGCCACATCTGCCAGAACCTCGACTTCATCGGCATCGACTCGACGGGCGCGCTGCAGGAGTACTGGAACGTGCCGGCATCCACCCTCGTCAGGCTCCCCGACGGCATGCCACTTGCGCACGCTGCGCTTGTCGAGCCCGTCGCCGTCGCCGCCCACGACGTCCGCCGCTCTGGCCTCACGGCGGGCGACAAGGCCCTCATCATCGGCGGAGGCCCCATCGGGGTGCTCATCGCCACCGTCGCGCGCGAGACGGGAGCAGAGGTCCGACTCTTCGAACTCGACGCCCAACGTCGGGCCGCCGCCGAGGCGCTCGGCATCGAGGTCGCGGACCCAACCTCCCCCGACGCCGCCGACGCCATCGAGACCTGGACCGGTGGGGCGGGCGCCGATGTGGTCTTCGAGGTCTCCGGATCCGCAGCGGCAGTGCTGACCGCGACGAGCTTCGTCAAGGTGCGGGGCACGCTCGTGATCGTCGCCATCCACCCGCAGCCGCGCCCCATCGACCTGCACCGCGTGTTCTGGCGCGAGCTCACCATCGTCGGGGCGCGAGTCTACGAGCGCGAGGACTTCGAGCGGGCCGCGTCGCTGCTCGCGCGCGGCGTCGTGCCCGCCGACGCGCTCATCACCGAGACGGTGCCCCTGGGCGAGACGGCGAACGCCTTCGCGACGCTCGAGAGCGGCCGCGCCATGAAGGTGCTCGTCGACGTTCGCGCCCCTTCGCGCGAGCGCTCCGGCGGCCCCACCTGCGCCGGACGCCCCGGACCAGCGGCAGGATGATCGGCTGGCCGAGCAGGATCCCGAGGAGCACGAGCCCCATCCCGAGGGCCTGCTGCCCCTCGAGCACCTCGCCCGCCAGGAGCGCGCCGAGCACGACCCCCGTCACGGGGTTGAGGAGGCCGATGAGCCCCGTCGTGCCCGCCGGCAGGTTCTTGAGCCCGCCGAACCAGGCGAGGTAGGCGAGTGCCGTCGAGAAGAGTCCGACGTATGCGAGCGCGGCGATCGCGGGTCCGTCATAGCTCGGCATGGGCCCTTCGACAAGGAGCGCGACAGGCAGCAGCACGAGGCCGCCACCCACCAGCTGCCAGGCAGTCAGGGGCAGGAGGCTGACGTCGCTCCCCCACCGCTTGACGAGAACGAAGCCGAATGATGCGAGGACCATGGCCGCGACGGATGCGAGCACCCCGCGCCAGTCGATGGCGGTCGACCCGGCCGCCAGCATGAGCACCACCCCGAGGAGCCCGACCGCAGCGCCGGCGACGGGGAGCGCTCGCAGCCGTTCACCGAGCATGGACGCGGCGAACAGCATCATCACGATGGGCGAGACCGCCATGATCATCGAGGCGATGCTCGACGGCAGCAGCTGGGAGGCCACGTACACGAGCGCGAAGAACGCACTCATATTGATGGTGCCGAGCACCAGCGCGCGCCACCACCACGCCCCCTCCGGCAGCTTCCTGGCGATGAGCAGGAGCACCAGCCCTGCTGGGAGCGCACGGAGCACGGCGCCCCAGAGCGGCGAGTCGGCGGGCAGAAACGTTCCGATCACGGCGTAGTTGCTCCCCCAGGCGATCGGTGCGATCGCGGTGATGAGCATCCAGCGCCACTTAGCTTCCATGGAAGACACTCTAGCTTCCACGGAAGGTATGCTGTCAACATGCGAGCATCCGACGACCGCGTCACCCAGATCCTGGCCGAGTGGGAACGCGAGCGCCCCGACCTCGACGCCTCCCCCATGGGCGTCATCGGCCGCATCCACCGCATCGGCATCCACCTGACTGAAGAGCTCACGCGCGTCTACCGCGAGTACGGACTCGGCGAAGGCGACTTCGACGTGCTCGCGACCCTGCGACGAGCCGGCACCCCCTTCGAGCGCACCCCGAGCGAGCTCGCCGCGTCGACCATGGTCACGACGGGCGCCATGACAAAGCGTGTCGACCGGCTCGAAGGCGCGGGCCTCGTCACGAGAAGGGTGAGCGATGCGGATGGCCGAGGCCGAGTCGTGCAGCTCACCGAGCGCGGACTCGAGCTCATCGACGAGGCCTACACACGACACCTCGAGAACGAGGAGCGGCTCCTCGGCGACGTGAGCGCCGACGACCGGGCGGCCCTCGCCCGCATCCTCGGCAACTGGCTCGCCGAGGTCGAGAACCGCGACGCAGCGGGAGCGCGCCACCCCGTCGGCTGACGCCCCTCGCCGCCGCCACGCAGCGACGGCCGGGGCGCGACCTACACTGACGACATGCTCGATCCGCACCGCCCGGGCCGCCACCCCCTCGACGACGAGGGCGTCGACGGCATCGCCGCCCGCCTCTCCCGGATGATCCGCGTGCGAACCGTCGAAGACGCCGACGCCGACGCAGCCGCCCCCCTCGCCCCGTTCGCGGAGTTCCTCGCGCTCCTGCAGGAGCTCTACCCGCTCGTGACCGCCCACCTCGAGCGCGAGCTCGTGACGGAGCGTGGCGTGCTCTACCGCTGGCCGGGCAGCCCGAGCCCAAGCGGGAGGGGTGGCGGCAGGGCTGGCGGCAGGGACGGCGACGACGAGAGCAACTTCGGCGACGACGCGACCGCACCGGGCCCCCTTGTCCTCATGGCCCACTTCGACGTCGTCCCCGCCTTCGAAGCCGAGGGATGGACACATCCGCCGTTCGCCGGCGCAATCGCCGACGGCTCCGTCTGGGGCCGCGGCACGCTCGACGACAAAGGACCGCTCTGCGTCATCCTGGAGGCCGTCGAGGCACTGCTCGCGGAAGGCCACACGCCGCCGCGCGACGTGTACCTGTGGTTCGGCGGCGACGAGGAGACGCACTCCGGCGCCGCCAGCGCGGCCGCCGCACTCTTCCGCGAGCGCCGCCTGACACCGTGGCTCGTGCTCGACGAGGGCGGCGCCGTGGTGGATGCTCCCCTGCCATTCATCGACGTGCCCGCCGCCATGATCGGGGTCGGCGAGAAGGGCTCGGTCAATGTCATCCTCGAGGCGAGCGGCGATGCGGGGCACGCCTCAGCACCCTCCGGGCTGACGCCGACGGCGCGCATCGCGAGGGCGGTGTCGCGCGTCGAGCGACGCTCGTTCCCCGCCCGCCTGAACCCGGTGGCCCGTGAGATGTTCGCGACGTTCACACCACACGCGCACGACTCCGGCAGGGTCATCCTCCAGACGCTCACCAGGGCACCCCAGCTCGCAGCGCACGCACTCGCCCGCCTCGGCGGAGACGCCGCCGCGCTCGTCCGGACGACCCTCGCGACGACGCGCCTCAGCGGCGGAACCGCCGACAACGTCCTGCCCGCGAGCGCCAGCGCCACCCTCAACTGCCGCATCGCGCCAGGCGAGAGCGTCGCCAGCACCGTGCGGCACGTGCGACGCGCCATCCGAGACCGGGAGGTGCGCATCCGCATCACCGACCCGAACGAGCCCACCACGATCGCACCGACGGACAACCCGCAGTTCGGCCTCCTGCAGCGCGCCGCGCGAGCCGCCTACCCGGACGCCATCGCGGCCCCGTACATCACGCTCGCCGCCACCGACGCGAAGCTCTTCCAGCGCTTCGCCCCCGCCACCTACCGTTTCGCGCCGCTCGCCATGGACGCGGCGCAGCGGGCCGCCATCCACGGAGTCGACGAGCGCGTCTCGATCGCGAGCCTCCACGCCGGCGTGAGGTTCCACACGACGCTGCTGCGTTCCCTCTGACATCCCGACACTGAGAGCCCCTCGAGGAAAGGCACCACCGTGCACCGTCTCCGCTCCACCGGCTTCGCCTCCATCGCCGGCATCGTCGGGTTCCTGGCCTTCGTGGAGTTCACGAGCGGGATCCTGCAGGGCTACTACACCCCGCTGCTCACCGACATCGCGCGCCACCTCGGCATCCACGACGCTGACGTCAACTGGCTCGAGGGCGCGCAGCTCATGCTGTCGGCGCTCGTCGTGCCGGTGCTCGCGAAGCTCGGCGACATGATCGGCCAGCGCAAGGTGCTGCTCGTCTCGACCGCGGTGACGGCACTCGCCTCGTTCGGCCTGGTCTTCGCGCAGGAGTTCTGGATGTTCCTCGTCGCCTGGGCGCTGCAGGGCTTCTACGTCATCTGGCTGCCCATCGAGATCGCGCTCATCTGGTCTCGGACTCGCGAGCGCGCCAACTCCGCCAGACTCACCCGAACCTCCGCCGGCGTGCTCGTCGCCGCCCTGCAGCTCGGTGCCATCGCGGGCGCGCTCAGCGCAGGGGCGCTCGCCGAGTCGCTGCCGGTGCAGGTGCTCCTGCTGATCCCGGCTATCGCCGTCGCCCTCTGCTTCTTCGTGATCCTCTTCGGCGTCAAGGAATCGCCCAACCCGGTCGGCGGCAAGCTCGACTACCCGGGCCTGCTGCTCCTCAGCTTCGCCCTCATCTCGTTCACGGGCGGCCTCAGCCTGCTCCGCGTCACCGGCCCCGGCGACCTCTCCTCGTGGCTCGTCGTCCTGCTCGGCCTCGCCGGGCTCGCGCTCTTCGCGCGCGTCGAACTCGGACGACCCGACCCCCTCATCGACGTGCGCCTATTCCAGTCGTCGACCCTCTGGCCCGTGTTCCTCACGGCGGGGCTCTTCGGCGTGAGCGTGCTCGGCGCGCAGGCACCCCTGTCGACGTTCGCGCGCACCGACCCGAGCGTGTACGGCTACGGGCTCGGCGCATCCGCCGGCCAGACGTCGATCCTCATCGGCTCCTACGTGCTGTCCATGGTCGTAGGGGCGCTGCTCTACTCGCAGGTCACGAAGCTGCTGGCACCCCGCGTCACGCTCATCGGGGCGAGCGGGCTCGTCGCGACGGGCTACCTCCTGTTCCTGCCGTTCCACGACGGCTTCCTGCAGGCGGTCACCAACATGGTCATCGCCGGCATCGGCTCGGGGGCGCTTGTCGCCGCGCTGCCCTCGGCCGCCGCGGCTGCCGCACCCGCGACGCAGACGGGAGTTGCGACGGGCCTCACCAACTCGGTGAAGACGCTGGGCGGTGCGATGGCGTCGTGCGTGTTCGGCATCGCCCTGCTCGGCACGCTGGCGGATGCGCCCTCCGCCGAGGGAACAGCCGGGTCGCTTGCCGGGTACTTCACGGTGTGGACGGTGTGCGGGCTCACGGCCGTCGCCGCCGCGATCGCCCTCTGCTTCGTGCCGAAGGCCGCGTTCCAGGATGCGCCGGAGCGCGCCGACCGGCCTCCCGTCATCGTGTAGTACGGCGCGTCTCGCGGCGCGGACCCGGCTCGCGTCCCGCGCCCGCGGAGCCCGTTCGCAGCACGACGCGCCGCGAACCCACCCGCCTGGCGCGGACCCGCCTCCGCACCCTCAAAAAGGCCACTTTCACCGCGTGTTGCGCGCCCACACGGGGTGAAACTGCCCCATCTGGCGGCGACGGCGGGCGACGACGGGCGGCCATCCGCCCCGCATCCGCGCATCCGCCCCGCGCCCTCCGCGTCCCACCCCAGCGCGGACCCGCCCGCAAAAAGGCCACTTTCGCCGCGTGTTGCGCGCCCACACGGGGTGAAACTGCCCCATTTGGCGGCGGATGGTGGAGGGCAAGCGGAGGGCGCACGGGCGGACGGCGGGCGACGAGCGACGAGCGCTGGCCTCCATCCCATCGCCGCGCACACGTCCCCTGAGCGCGCCCGACCCGCATCCGCGGGCATCCGCCCCGTGCACCTCGCGCCCTCCGTGCCCCACCTCCAGCGCGGACCCGCCCGCAAAAAGGGCACTTTCACCGCGTGTTGCGCGCCCCCACGGGGTGAAACTGCCCCATCTGACGGCGACGGCGGGCGGCGCTCATCCGCCATGCTCCAGCCTCGCGCCCCCATCCCGGTGCGCCTCAGCCCCACCCAAGGCGCGGAGCTGCACTCGAAAAGGTCACTTTCGCCGCGTGTCATGCGCCCCGATGG
>NZ_LR733204.1:0-12537 GCF_902506465.1 Pseudoclavibacter sp. 8L
CGACGGGGGATAGCGGGCGCGAGTGGTCGCGCGGGCGGAGCGCGGAGGAGGAGAGCTGGGCAGCGGCGAGGGCGCGCCGCCTCGGGCGGTGCGGGCGGGGGCCGTCCGGACTCGTCAGTCGGCGGAGGAGCCCAGGAACTCGACCTCGGTGCTGCCGGTCACCGGCTCCGCGGTGACTCCCGTGATGGTGACGGTCACCGTGTAGGTGCCGGGCGTCCCGAGCTCGAAGGAGATATCACCGCACACCGTGTCGTAATTGCTGCTGAGCGCCTTGGCTGTTCGAGTGATCGTGTCAACGCCCTCGGCGCTCGCGGTGTACTCGCACGTGCCCGTCCGGGTCACGCCGGTCACCCGGGCCTCCGCGGTGATCCACGAATGGCGGTCGTCCGCCGTGGCGGCGAACACGAGTTCCCCACCGTCCGGGGCCGCTGAGGACTCCGAGGCGTCTGAGCTTTCCGCGGCCTGGGGTGCAGCGGCCGGCGAGAACGTGCCAGTGCTGGATTCTGAGCTCGGCGCCTGGCCGGTCGGCGAGCATCCGCTCAGCACGACGGCAACGGCGCACGCGGCCCCGAGGCCCGCTGCCTTCCAGCGGAACCTTGAGCCGCGCTGCTGGGAATCCACGAGTCAGGCTCGGTCTTGGAGCTCCTTGACGGCACGGGCGAAGTCGCGGGTCTGCAGCACTTCGAAGGCCGCACCCGGGTCGGACCCTGCCGAGACGACGCAGAGTTCATCGATCTTGTTGATGAAGCCGAGGACACGTCCGTCTTTGACGACCCGGTACGAGTTCTCGGAGAGGCGGTCGACGCGGCCCTCGGCGGGCGTCGTCGCGGTGAGAGGTGGAACGGGGAATGGCATGAGGCTCCTGCCGTCGTTGGCGACCGTCTCAGACGGATAGTCGCATCTTCGCGCACTGACATGTGCGCGGAGGGCTATTCCCTGAGATATGTGGAGAGTTCTCACGACATCTCAGGGAAGCTGATACCTCTTAGAAATACGCCAATATGTTCCTCAGCGTTGAAGCCTTGCCACAACGGGGTGGCGGGTGCTAGTCAGAAGGGATGGTTCGACTGCGAAGGTGGACTCCCGCGGCTGGCGCGTGGACGCGGCACGTTGCCGGGAGCGGCTTCAGCTACCGCGACGAGCGCGGTGAGCGCATCGTCGACGCACGACTCCGCGAACGCCTCGCGTCGCTCGCCATCCCACCGGCCTGGCAGGACGTGCGCATCGCGCCGCACGAGAACGCCCATGTCCTCGCCCTCGGCGTGGATGCGCTCGGTCGAACCCAGTACATCTACCATCCCGACTGGACGGCGAAGCGGCAGATCGTGACCTTCGACCGGGCCCTCGAGCTGTCCCGGGTGCTCCCCGCGGCGCGGCGTTCGGCGACGAGTGCCCTCCGCACAGCGAGCTCCGGCAGGGATGCTTCGCTCGCCGCGAGCTTCAAGCTCCTCGACACGGCATTCCTGCGGGTGGGCAGCGAGAGGTCGGCGAAGCAGTTCGGGCACCGGGGGCTCACGACGCTCCTGAACCGGCACATCCTGCTGCAGGAGGAGCAGGTGCTGCTCGAGTTCAAGGGCAAGAGCGGGGTGCCGTGGAGCGCCCTCATCGAGGACGGCGAGCTCGTGTCGTTCCTGGGGGAGCGCAAGGGCACCGGCTCGCCTGGGCGTCGCATCCTGGCGTGGAAGGACGGGCGAGCCTGGCGGCGACTCGCGGCCAGAGAGGTGAACGACGACATCAGGATGCGCACGAAGGGCGAATTCACGGCAAAGGACTTCCGCACGCTCCACGGCACGGTCTTCGCTGCTGGTCGGCTCGCCGAACTGGGGGTCGGGGGCACCGTGCGGGAGCGGAAGTCGCTGGTGGCGCAGGCCGTGCGGGACACCGCCGAGCTGCTCGGGAACACGCCAGCGGTCGCGAGGTCGAGCTACATCGATCCGCGCGTCATCGAGGCCTACGACGAGGGACGGGTCGTCGTTGCGGGCAGGGGCTCCGGCGAGGCGGCGCTGCGGGAGCTGCTGCTGGGCTCGTCCAGCTGACGGCCAGGGCGCGCACACGAGACATCCAAGGTTCGGTGAGGTCGGTGCGAGAGCGTTGACGCCTGCTCGGTTGTGGGTCGGAACCCGGTCCCGCCCGAGCTGCATACTTCCCCCGACGAAAGGACACTCAGCAATGACGACTCTCGACACCAAGCGCGTGGCCTTCCTCCTCACGAACGACTTCGAGGACAGCGAGCTGACCAGCCCATGGGGCGCCGTGACCGAGGCGGGCGCAGACGCGTCCCTCGTCGCGCCCGAGTCCGGCACCGTGACGGGCAAGAACGGGCACGAACAGGCCGTCGACCTCGCTTCGGCTGACGCGAAGGCAGCGGACTTCGACGCGCTCGTGCTCCCGGGAGGGGTCGGCAACGCCGACCTCCTGCGTCTCGACGAGGCGTCGGTCTCGTTCGCACGCGACTTCTTCGAGGCCCACAAGCCAGTTGCGGCGATCTGCCACGGCGCGTGGATCCTCACCGACGCGAAGGTGCTCGACGGGCGCACGCTCACGAGCTTCCCGAGCCTCAAGACCGACCTCGTCAATGCCGGGGCGACCTGGGTCGACGAGGAGGTCCACGTCGACCAGGGGCTCGTCTCGAGCCGCACTCCAGACGACCTGCCAGCGTTCAACGCGAAGCTCGTCGAGGAGATCGCGGAGGGCAAGCACCGCGGGCAGACGGCATGACCCACTGAGGGTGCCCGTCGCGAGGGGTGGGCGGATGCAGGCGCGTCCGCCCACCCCTCGCCCGTGCGCGGCCCACCGCTGGACAGCGGGCGCGCGCCGGGTTCCGGGGCCAGAGGCTCCGATCATGAGGGTGCTCTCATCAACTGGGCACGGTGCGTCTCATGAATGCTCACGAAGCTTGGGGCTACCGAGGCGAACTCGCGGCTCGGCAGTCAGCAGGAGGCAGCACTATGAAGAAGAACACCTGGATCATCGTCGGATCGGCAAGCGCCCTCGGGCTCGGCATCCTCGCGGTCGGCGGCGCCGGTGTCGCCAACGCCCTCGAGGTTCGCGACGTGCCGGGCGAGCAGCTCACCCTCACGACGCCGTCGGCACCCCCGACTGCTTCGGCCTCGCCCACGACGGACAGCAGCGCGTCACCCACCGCGACACCTGTCTTCAGCTCCCCGAGCCCCGTCTCGGCCCAGACGCCGCTCAGCGCGCCGACCGTGCAGAGCCCCGTGAGCGCGCAGAGCCCGGTGTCGGCGCAGACGCCGCCGTCGGTGCCAAGCGCCTGACACCCGACGCCCGACGATGTCCACAGTCTGGCGAGCTCCCGGGCTGCGGAGAACTGGCCCCGGTAAGTTCAGCAGGAGGACCGACGACAGAGCCCGCAAGGGGGAGCGCATGTTCGCAGCAGCCAGGCAGGTGATCGAGGCCGTGGCCACTGGCACCGGCCGCGAGGTGGCGTCGGTGACGCTCGCCTGCGCTGAGCCGAGCGGCGACGGCGTCCTCGCCGGCTACGACGTGGAACTCGCCTCGCAGCAGGGGCCAGACGAGCGCATCCGCCTCTTCATCGACACGGCCACCAACCCGGCCGCTGCATCTGAGGTGGGTGAGGCGCAGAACTGGACCACGGTGCAGAACCCCGTGACCCGCGAGCAGGTGAGGGTGTGGCGGTACCCGCACGACCCAGCTCTGCCTGCCCTTCCCGCGACGGCGTTCCCCGACTCAGCGCGGGAGACCGCGGCCCGCTTCGGAGCCGTCGGAGAAGGCCAGCTCGAGATGCTCGCCTACCGGCCCGGGCGCCGAGCAGTCCTGCGTCTTGCCGGCCCGGACGGCACGCTGTTCTTCAAGGTCGTCCGGCCCGGGCACGCCGAGCCGCTGCACCGCATCCACGAGGAGCTCGGCGGCGGCGGCGTCGCCGTTCCGCGCAGTCGCGGGTGGAGCGAGGCGGGCCTCGTCGCCCTCGAGCGGATGCCTGGCCTGCCTGCCGACGCACACGTGCCCCACACTCCTGAGGCTCGGCTCGAGTTCCTGGGCGAACTGCAGTCGCTCGTCGCGTCAATCGGGGCGGCACCCGTCTCTCGAGGAGCCCGCGCGAGCCTCACGACGGGGCTCGACTGGTACCTGCTGCGGCTCCACGACCTGCTCCCTGCGCGACGGGCCGACATCGATGGGATCGCGGTGAGCATCCGCCGAGCGCTCGCCGAAGCGCGGCCCGGGCCAGCGCGCACGGTGCACGGCGACCTGCACCTTGGACAGATCTTCGTCGAGCCGAGCGCCCGGCCCGGGGGCGGCACCTCGATCACGGGGGTCGTCGACATCGACACGGCTGGCGTCGGCGACCTCGCCGACGACCTCGGTGGGCTCTACGCGCACGCCATCGTGACGGCCCTCACCCACGATCTGGGCGGGAGAGCGGAGCTGCGCACGGCCACGTTCGAGCTCGCCGAACTCGTCAGGCTCGCCTGGGGCGAGTTCGCGCGTACCTGGGCCGAGCCGGGTGGATCCGGGCTCGTCACGGACGACCCCGACCTGAGTATTCGATCCAGCGCAGTCGCCCTCACACATCTGCTCTCGCACGCGTTCGGGGCTGCCGTGCGAGGAGGGGTCGGGCTCGATGCGCTGCCCGATCGCATCCTCGACTTCGCCAGCGCCCTCTCCAAGGAACCGAGACGATGAGCGCCGAGAAGCCCCGGCCTCGCTGGCTCGTCGTGGCCCTCGCCGGGGCCGGCGCGCTCGCCATCGTGCTCGCCGGGGTCACGTTCGCGCAGGCCACGTCGCTGCGCTCCTCGCCCGGGGAAGCCGTCAACCTCGGGCCGATCGTCGGCGAGCAGTCGCCGGCGACGACGATCAGCGTGACCCCATCAGCGACCGCCTCCACGGCCCCGGTCTCGACCGGGGCGCCGTCACCGAGCCTCCCGCCGGACCCGGTCCAGCCGTCGCTCCCGACGGGTGGCATCCAGGCGCCCGTGCCCGTGGCACCGGTGGGCCCGTCCCAAGTCGACGACGACGATGACGACGACGACGACGATGATGATGATGACGACGGTGAGGACTGACGGCGACGTCAAGGACCGGCGGCGGCAGGGCCTTGCTGTGGGGCAGGCTGAAGGCGGCGAGGTCTGACGCTCGCCGGGGTCGGCTTCAGCGCAGGCGGTATCCCATGCCCCGCACCGTCTCGATGCGCTCGGAGCCGATCTTGCCGCGCAGGTAGCGGACGTATACGTCGACGACGTTCGAGCCTGGGTCGAAGTCGAACCCCCAGACCCTGCTGAGCAGCTGCTCGCGGCTCAGGACCTGCCCGGGGTTGGCGAAGAACTGCTCGGCGAGCCCGAACTCGCGTGCCGACAGGTCGATGTCGGCGCCGGCGACTCGCACGCGGCGCGTGCGGAGGTCGAGCAGCAGGTCTTCGTGGGTGAGCTCCGTGGTGGCGGCCTGCCCAGCATCCCGGAGTCGAAGCCGGATGCGTGCGAGGAGCTCGTCGAACTTGAACGGCTTCGCGAGGTAGTCGTTGGCGCCCCCGTCGAGACCCCGCACGGTGGCCTCGACCGAGGTGCGCGCCGTGAGCATGATGACCGGGATCGTGTGCCCCTCGGCTCGCAGCCGGTCGAGCACCTCGAAGCCGTCCATTCCCGGGAGGCCGACGTCGAGGAGCACGAGGTCGAAGTCGCCGCCGCGGGCAAGCTCGAACCCATCGGTGCCAGAGCCTGCCACCGCGACCGCGTACCCTGCCGACTTCAGACCCTTCTCGACGAACGAGGCAATGCGCGCCTCGTCCTCGACGACCAGGATTCTGCTCATGCGGTGTCCTCTTCCTCGGGATGATGGGGCCGCGCGTCGCCGCCTGACGCGGCGGAGGCGCTGGCCCCGGAGCTGCCGGAGCTGCCGGAGCTGTCGGAGCTGTCGGAGCCGGGAGATCCGTGCGCAGGCACGACGATCGTGAAGGTGGACCCGAGCCCCGGCTGGCTCGAGAGCTCGACTCTTCCACCGTGGCCGCGAGCGATCGACTGCACGATGGCGAGCCCGAGGCCTGACCCGGTCTGGCTGCGGCCCGTCTCGGCACGCCCGAAGCGATCGAAGATGCGCTCCTGCGCGGAGGCGGGGATGCCGACCCCCTCGTCCCGGACCCAGAGCTGGAGCTCGCCGCGCGCATCCACGAGGCTGCCGAGCTCGATCCGGGAGCCTGCCGGCGAGTACTTGGCGGCGTTGTCGGCGAGCTGCAGCCAGGCCTGCGTGATGCGGCGCGCGTCGACATCGACGACCACCGGCGCCGTCTGACCGAGCACCCAGCCGTGGTTCGAGAGGGCGCTCGCCTTCGCCTGGACCTGCTCCGTCAGCTCGAGCACGTCGCAGGGCGCGATGCTCAGGAGTCCCTGCTGCTCGCTGACGGCAAGCGCTTCGATGTCGTCGATGAGCTCGCTCATGCGGTCGAGCTCGTCGAGGGCAAGGGCGACCGTCTCCCTGGTGTCGGCAGGGTCGTTCGGGTCGAGCAGCTCGAAGTGCCCACGCACGATCGTGATGGGGGTCTTCAGCTCGTGACGCACGTCGTCGAGCAGCTGCCGCTGGGAGGTGAGGGAGCCGTCGAGGCGGTCGAGCATGCCGTTGATCGTCGCGGTCAGAGCGGAGACGTCGTCGTTGCCGACGACCGGGATGCGCGCAGACCTGTTGCTGCCAGTGATCGACGCCGCCGTCTCCCGCAGCTCCCGGAGCGGCCTGAGGAGGCGGCCGGCGACGAACCAGCCCACGAGGCCGACGGCGGCGAGGGCAGCGACGGCGACCATCGCATACGTCTGGAAGGTGCTGTCGGTGTCGGCGAGCTCGGCCCGGAGATCGTATGCCGCGAGGTACAGCGCGTCGCTCGAGCCGTCGCCCACCGTGAAGGGGACGGCGATGTAGCGGAGGGCGAGGGCGCCGTCGACGAAGGTGCCCATGCGCACCGAGCCGTCGGCGGTCTCCGCGACGGCTCGTTCGACGAGGCCGGGCACCTCGGCGAGGGAGAACGGGGTCGGTGTCGCCGGGATGAACGTCGGCACGCCGTCGACCAGCCCGAGGGCTCCCTCGTTGCGTTCCGGGACGAAGCGCTGCATGACCAGCTCGAGGGCTTCGGTGCTGCTCGCGAAGGTGCGGGCCGGGTCGGGGGCAGGGGCCGCAGGGGCTGCCGGGTCCGACATCGTGGGCGCGGCGGCGTCCGTGCCGCTCACGAGGCCGCTGACGTTCTCCGCGAGGGCGACGAGGCGCTCATCCACTCCGCTCAGGTCGCGCTCGCGGGCCGCGAAGTAGCTCGTCGCGCCGGCGACGATCATGCCGAGCATCGTGACGAGCAGGATCGACGCGAGGATGCGCACCCGCACCGAAGCGCGGGGCCGCACCTCCTGCCGCCCCTGCCCCACCGTGGTCACCTGCATCCACTGATTATCTGGGGCGCACGAGTCCAGATCCTGGCAGGTGAGAAGACTCTCACGCAGCCGTGCTGCAGGCGGCACCTCTCCAGGCGTCCGCCCGGTCCCGCTCCACAAGCCCCAGCGGGAAGGTGGCATGGCGCGTAGGCTCGTCGAGTGGAAACCGAGCGCTACGAACTGACCAGGCGAGCAAGCCTCGAAGTCCTGCGCGCCGAAGCGCAGGACGAGCGAGAGACCATGATCTACGGTCGGGCTCGCCGCGGTGAAGACCCGTGGCGCTTCATGCAGGAGCTGCCGACGGTCGACGAGCTCGTGGTGCTGCTCATGCGCGCCGAAGCTCTCGAACGGGGCGGAGACGAAGCCCCCTCCAGTGGCGAACACGATGCGCAGCTCATGCGGCGCATCGCGACCGAGTACCCGCCGCTCGGGCCCACCGTGTGGACCATGCTCGCCGGAAAGAGCCGATTCGGCGACCGCTGGGACGCCAGAACCGCCTGAGGTGCCTGAGCCCGGGCGTCGTGCCCCGAGGCTCCGCCGGCGATGGCAGGCGTGGACGGCGGCCCCGTCGCATCCCCTGCCCGTAGGCTTGTGGGCATGTCGGTGTCAGAACTCTCGGTGAGCGCGCAGAACTACCTCAAGGTGGTCTGGAGCCTCCAGGAGTGGTCGGATGCGCCCGTCACGGCGACGATCGTCGCCGAGCGCCTGCAGCTGCGGCTCTCGACGGTGTCGGAGGGCATCCGCAAGCTCGCCGACCAGGGGCTTCTCGAGCACGCGCGCTACGGCAGCATCTCCCTCACCACGGAGGGGCGCTCCCACGCGCTGACCATGATCCGCAGGCACCGGCTCCTCGAGACGTTCCTCGTGGAGGTGCTCCAGTACGGCTGGGATGAGGTGCACGATGAGGCAGAGAACCTCGAGCACTCCGTGTCCGACCTCATGGTGGAGCGCATCGACGCGATGCTCGGGCACCCCGAACGCGACCCGCACGGCGATCCGATCCCCTCTGCAGCTGGCGAGGTGAGCATCCCGCAGGCTGTTCTGCTCAGCAGCCTCGAAGCGGGGAAGCGCGTTGTCGTCGAGCGCATCTCGGACTCGGACGCCGAGCTCCTCAAGTACTTCGCGGCGAAGGGCCTCACGGTTGGGGCGCGGCTCGAGATCGGCGAGAGCGACCCGTACTCCGAGTCGATGCTGCTCACCGTGGTGGACTCGGACGCGAACACTGATCGCGGGCAAGCCGACGCCACTGCGGGCACCGCAGGCTCGGCGGGGCCCGTCGCGGCTCCGTTCGCCCTCGGGCCCGTCGCGGCTCGAGCCGTCTGGGTGACGGAAGCCGAGAGTTTCGGAAATCGAGAGCTTCGGGAATCGAGAGCGTCGGGAAGCTAGGCCGTCTTCGCCTCGGCAGCCGCCCCTTCGGTAGCCGTCCCTGTGGCGCCGGGCCGTTCAGCGCTCTTGCCCCTCGAGCGACGCCTCGCGAGGATCCGCGACGTGACGAGGCCCTGTGTTGGGGAGAGCAGGTAGGCGAGCAGGAAGGCGAGGCCCTGCGCGAGCACGATCATCCCACCGGATGCGGCGTCGAGGTAGTAGCTGGCGTAGAGGCCTACCGCCGAGCAGACGACGGAGACGACGGGGGCGATGACGAGCATCCGCGCGAAGCTGCGCGTGAGCACCGTCGCGGTCGCTCCGGGGATGATGAGCATCGCCACGACGAGGATCACGCCGACTGTCTGCAGGGCGACGACGGCGGTGAGGGCGAGCAGCCCGAGGAGGGCACCGCGGAGGACGCGCGGGTTGAGGCCGATCGCGTGGGCGTGTGTGGCGTCAAACGCGACGAGGGTGAAGTCTCGCCGCTTCACGAGGAGCACGACGGCGACGATCGCCGCGAGTATGCCGATCTGCACGAGGTCGGTGGGGCTGACGCCGAGGAGGTTGCCGAAGAGGATGTGGCTGAGGTCGGTCTGACTCGGCGTCACTGAGATGAGCACGAGGCCGAACGCGAAGAGGGTCGTGAAGACGATCCCGATCGCCGCGTCCTCTTTCACCCTGCTGGTGTCGCGGATCACGCCGATGAGGCCGACGGCGAGCAGCCCGAAGGCGAGCGCCCCGAGCGCGAAGGGAGCCCCGACGATGTAGGCGAGCACCACCCCGGGGAGAACGGCGTGCGAGACGGCGTCTCCCATGAGGGACCACCCGATGAGCACGAGCCAGCAGCTGAGGAGGGCGCAGACGACGGCCGTGATGACGGTCGTGATGAGCGCCCGCACCATGAACTCGTAGCCGAGGGGTTCGAGGAGGAGATCGACGAGGTTCATGCTGCCGCCCCCGTTCCGGTCTCGATGCCGAAGGCGAGTGCGAGGTTCTCGGGCCGGATGATCTCCTCGGGGCTCGCGTGCAGCAGCACCCGCCGGTTGAAGAGGACGGCCTCGTCGGCCAGCTCTGGGAGGGAGCCCAGGTCGTGGGTGGCGATGAGGATGCACACCCCCTGCTCGGCCAGCTCCCGGAGGAGCCTCGTCATGGTGGCCTGAGAGCGGGCGTCGACGCCCGCGAAGGGCTCGTCGAGGAGCAGCACCTCGGCCTCCTGGGCGATGCCGCGGGCCACGAAGGCGCGCTTGCGCTGACCGCCCGAGAGCTGGCCGATCTGCCGACCTGCCAGCTCGGAGAGCTCGACGCGCTCGAGGGCGGCGTCGACAGTCGCGTGGTCGCGCGCCCGGGGCCTCCGGGTGATGCCGAGGTGTCCGTAGCGTCCGGTCATCACCACATCGCGCACCGAGAGGGGGAAATCCCAGTCGACCTGTTCGCTCTGGGGAACGTAGCTGACGCTGCCCCGCTTGCGCGCATCCGCCGAAGAGCCCCCGAGGATGCGGACGGTGCCCGCGTCGGGGCGGACGACGCCCATGATCGACTTGAAGAGCGTGGACTTGCCAGAGCCGTTCATGCCGATGAGCCCGCAGACCCGGCCGGGGGCGATGGCAAGGCTCGCCCGGTCGAGGGCGAGCACCTCCCCGTAGTGCACGGTGAGGTTCTCGACCTCGATGGCCGGCGCGGCCACGCCCGCCGATGGCCCGGTGCTGGCCCGAGGAGTGGAGGCTGCGCTCACGATTCGCTTCCCGTCTTGCCGGTCAGGCCGGCCACGATGGTGTCGACGTCGTGCCGGATGAGGTCGAGATAGCTCGGCACGGGGCCGTCTTCCTCGCTCAGCGAGTCGACGTAGAGAGTGCCGCCGAACTCCGCATCCGTGGCGTCGACGACCTGCCGCATCGGCGCATCCGACACAGTCGACTCGCAGAACACGGCCGGAACATCGTTGTCGCGCACATGATCGATGACCCCGGCGATCTGCTGCGGGGTGGCCTGCTGCTCGGCGTTGACGGGCCAGATGTAGACCTCGTCGAGCCCGGCGTCTCTCGTCAGGTACGAGAAGGCCCCCTCGCAGGTGACGAGTGCCCGCTGGGATGCGGGGAGAGGCTCGATGGCCGCGACGAGCTCGTCGTGCACGGCCTGCAGCTCCGCCTTGTAGGCGGCGGCGTTCTCCTCGAAGACGCTCGCGCTCGTGGGGGCGAGGTCGGAGAAGGCGGTGACCATGTTGTCGACGTACAGCTGCACGTTGAGGGGCGACATCCACGCGTGCGGGTTGGGGAGGCCCGCGTAGGCGTCGCCCGCGATGGGCACTTCCTCGACGCCGTCGCTGACCACGGCGTGGGGGACATCCATGCCGGAGACGAACTGCTCGAACCATGCCTCGAGGTTCATGCCGTTGTCGAGGATCAGGTCGGCTTCCGACGCCTTCGCGATGTCGAGCGGGGTCGGCTCGTAGCCGTGGATCTCGGCGCCGACCTTCGTGATCGACTCGACGCGAAGCTCATCGCCGGCGACCTGCCTCGCGATGTCGGCGAGCACCGTGAAGGTCGTGAGGACGACGGGCCGGTTGTCCTCGCCCTCGGAGGAGGGG
Organism: Pseudoclavibacter sp. 8L; assembly: GCF_902506465.1. Classification (NCBI taxonomy): domain Bacteria; kingdom Bacillati; phylum Actinomycetota; class Actinomycetes; order Micrococcales; family Microbacteriaceae; genus Pseudoclavibacter; species Pseudoclavibacter sp. 8L. The sequence continues at coordinate 11,329 of NZ_LR733204.1, forward strand.
GCGCAGGCGGTGAGGGACGCGAGCGTGACGAGGGCGAGGCCCGCCGCGACGATGCGGCTGGCCTTCCTTCGGGCTGCGCGCAGCGCGGGGGTCAGCATGACCAGAGCATAGCGCTACGGTGGTCAGAAGATCAATGTTCGGTGCGCCGAACATTTGGGAGCTGCGCGCGGGCGATGCGCTGCGCGGGCCAGCGACGGTCGGGGAATCACGCCCCGGCCGTGCACAGCTGGCACGCGTGCGCGGAAACGTAGGCTGACGGCACGATGTCTCCAGGCGAACTCAGCGAACCGCTGCGGCACCGGCCCACAGTGCCGATGCCCGGCGGAACCGCGCGCAGCGGGCGCGGCGCGAGCGCCGATACCGCGCGATTCCGGAGCGACTGCGCCAACTGCGTCGCCCTCTGCTGCTCGGCGCTCGCGTTCTCGCGCGGTGACGACTTCGCGCACGAGAAGCCCGCCGGAAAGCCGTGCCGGAACCTCGACGAGAACCTCGGCTGCGGCATCCACTCTGCTCTCCTCGAGCGCGGGTACCGCGGCTGCACCGTCTTCGAGTGCCACGGCGCCGGGCAGCGCGTCACGCAGGAGACCTTCGGCGGTGGTGACTGGCGGGAGGGCGACGACCTGCGGGAAGCCATGTTCGCCGTGTTCCCCCTCGTGCGCCAGCTGCACGAAGTGCTGTGGCTGCTGGCCGAAGCGAGGCGTCGTACCGCCGATCGCTCGCTGCTTCGACGCATCGACACGCTCTTCGATCAGGTCGACGTGCAGGCCGCCTCGCCCGACCTGGCCTCGCTGCGCGCCGCCGTCGAGACGAGCCGGCCGGCCGCCGGCGAGCTGCTCGGGGCGGTGAGTCGCGAGGTGCGCCGGATGCACGTCCCGCGGCGCCGTGCATCCGGCGCCTGGTCACGGATCGAACCCCGCGGCGTGTACCTCGGCACTGACCTCTCGGGCAGCGACCTGCGGGCGGTCGAGCTGCGGGGTGCGCTGCTCATCGCGGCGAAGCTCCGGGGTGCCGACCTCCGCTGGGCTGACCTCCTCGGCGCCGACCTGAGGGACGCCGAGCTGCACGGCGCCGACCTGCGCCACGTGCTGCACCTGACGCAGCCACAGCTCGCGGCCGCCTTCGGTGATGACGCCACGCAGCTGCCCGAGTCGCTCACGCGACCCCGCCACTGGGGGTAGCTTCGCCGCTGGGGTTGGGGCTGTCGACGGG